>NZ_JAGOPN010000002.1 GCF_017991995.1 Pseudacidovorax sp.
CTACAACGCCACCCGACTGCACTCGGCGCTGGGCTACGTCCCACCCAACGAATTCGAAGATCAACTCGCCCGGCAAGCAGCTTAGTTCTGTGCCACCTCTGTGGTCCAGCCGCAGGGGTTCACTCCAAGCTCCGCTCAGACAAATGCGACAAGTCAGATCACGAAGCGCGCGTGTCTTCGCACGCGCGCCACCCCCTGCCCTGCGCTTCTCGCCACCACCGAAATCGCCCCTGGCAGCCCAGCCCCGCCGCGCGGATACGTTGCGCTCGATGGGACGCACACGTGCCCGCGGCTCTGGCGAGGCAACCGCGCGAACTGAGTTCTGGCTCGTGGCGCAGGTGGGGGCGGAGGCGGAAGCGCCGACGGGGATGGAGACGGCGGTCAACGCAACAGCACGCGCTGAGGCACGGACACGCACCTGGGCGCAGGCAGAGGCGGAAGCGCCAGCGTCACCGCCGTCACTGACCACCGCATGTCCCGCCCTGGTCGGGGCCTGGCCTGGGGCGGCTGCGTGTGCGTCGCCGAGAAGCGGAGGTTGGCCGGGCTGCGGGCCTGCCGAAGGACAGGCCCGCTTCGTGAACTGACTCGCGGCGTTTGTTTGAGCGGAGCTGCCGCAGGCAGCGCAGCGAGTTATGCCGCGGCCCGGCTGCCCGAGCATCGCAGGGGAGTCGGCCCGCAGGGCCGACCTACGAACTCGCAGCCGCCCCAGGCCAGGCCCCGGCCAGGGCGCGCCCCGAAGAGTCCCGACGACGAGGCCCAAAAACATCAAGCCGCCTTCTTCTCGAAAGTCTTGCCCGAGCCGAAGTACACCTCCTGCACCTTCGGATGGTCCCGGATCTCCAGCGGCTTGCCTTCGGCGATCAGGCGCCCGCGCGCCAGCACGATCATGCGGTCGGCGTACGCGAACACCACGTCCATGCTGTGTTCGGTGAACAGCACCGCCATGCCGCGGTCGATCACCAGCTGCTTGGTCAGCGCCATCAGCGAATTGCGCTCCTTCGGTGCCATGCCGGCCGTGGGCTCGTCCATGAGCAGAAGCTTGGGGTCGTTGGCCATGGCAATGGCCAGCTCCACCCGCTTGACGTCGCCATAGGCCAGCACGCTGCAGGGCCGGTCGGCCTGCGACTTCATGCCCACCTGGTCGAGCAGCGCCAGCGCCTCGTCACGCTTGTGGTCGGACGCCCGACGCCACATCGCGAACAGCTTGGCGTCGTGCGACAGCAGCGCCATCTGCACGTTCTCCACCACCGTCAGCGACGAGAAGGTCTCGGCGATCTGGAAGGTGCGGCCCACACCCAGTCGCCAGATCTCGCGCGGCTTCTTGCCGACCAGCTCCGTGCCGTCCAGCGTGATGGAACCCTGGTCGGCCTTGAGCTGGCCGTTGACCATGTTGAAGGTGGTGGACTTGCCGGCGCCGTTGGGGCCGATCAGCGCCAGCAGCTCGCCCTTGGCCAGCGTGAAGCTGATGCCGTCGACGGCCTTCACGCCACCGAAGGACTTGCCCAGGTTCTGGACATGCAGCAGGGACATCAGAGCACCTCCAGGCCGATGAAGAACAAGTTGAAGGGTCGGCTCATCGCGCGCCCTCCCCCGCCGCAGCTGCGGCCTGCATCGGCGCCTTGGCCGCCTCGTCGGCCGCCACGTCGTCGCGCCGGCCGCGCCACTTGTCGGCCAACTGCTTGATCGAGCCCGCGATGCCCTGCGGGAACAGCAGCACCAGGATCAGGATGATGGCGCCCAGCATGGCACGCCAGTAGTCGGTGTTGCGCGCCACCATGTCGTGCAGCCAGGTGAAGGTGAAGGCCCCCACCACCGGGCCGGCCAGCGTCTGGATGCCGCCCAGCAGCACCATCACCAGGCCGTCGACCGAGCGGCCCACCGCCAGCGTCTCCGGCGAGATGCTGCCCTTGGAGTACGCGAACAGCCCGCCCGCCAGACCCGCCACCGCACCGGCCACCACGAAGGCCGCCCATTGCATGCGCTTGACGTCGATGCCGATGGCGTCGGCGCGCAGCACCGAGTCGCGGCCTGCACGCAGCGCGTAGCCGAAGGGCGAGAACAGCACGCGGCGCAGCCACCACAGGCCACCGCCCACCAGCACCAGCGTGAGCCAGTAGTAGGCGCGCTTGTCATTGAGCCATTCCGACGGCCACACGCCCGTGAGGCCGTTGCTGCCGCCGGTGAAGCTGTCCCACTGGTAGACGATGGCCCAGGTGATCTGCGCGAAGGCCAGCGTCAGCATGGCCAGGTACACGCCCGACAACCGCACGGCGAACCAGCCATAGACCAGCGCCCCGAGGCCCGCCACCACCGGTGCCAGCACCAGCGTGAGTTCCATCGGCAGGCCGGCGGCGCGCGCCAGCAGCGCCGCGCCATACGCGCCCAGGCCGAAGTAGGCGGCATGGCCGAAGGAATGCATGCCTGCCGGACCCATGATGAAGTGCAGGCTGGCCGCGAAGAGCGCCGCGATCAGCAGGTCGATCATCAGCACCGTGGTGTAGGGCGAGCTGGCCGTCAGCACCGGCATGGCGGCCAGCACCAGGGCCAGCACGCCCACCGCCGCCACGTAGGAGCCGCCCGCGCGGCGCAGCGGCTCTTCCTGCATGCCCACATAGCGGCTGGGCGCCTGCGGTCGGCCCATCAGGCCCCAGGGCCGCCAGACAAGCACCGCGGCCATGACCAGGAAGTCGACCACGAGCGTGAGCTTGGAGAAGGAAATGGCGATGCCCGCGATCTCGACCACGCCCAGCCAGATGCACAGGGCCTTGATCTCGGCGATGAGCAAGGCGGCTACGTAAGCGCCAGGGAGTGAACCCATGCCACCCACCACCACCACCACGAAGGCGGCGCCGATGGTGTTGAGGTCCATCTCCAGCGTGGCCGGCTCGCGCGGCAACTGCAGCGCGCCGCCCAGGCCGGCCAGCAGCGCACCCAGCGCGAACACGGCCGTGAACAGCCAGGCCTGGTTGACGCCAAGCGCGCTGACCATCTCGCGGTCCTGCGTGGCGGCGCGCACCAGGGTGCCGAAGCGCGTGCGGGTGAGCAACAGCCACACCAGGCCCAGCACCACTGGGCCGACGACGATCAGGAACAGGTCGTAGGCCGGGAACTGCCGGCCCAGGATCTCGACCGAGCCACGCAGGCCCGGCGCGCGCGGGCCCAGCAGCTCGTCGGGCCCCCAGAGCCACAGCACCGCGTCCTTGATGACCAGCACCAGCGCGAAGGTGGCCAGGAGCTGGAAGAGCTCGGGCGCCTTGTAGATGCGCCGCAGCAGCACGACCTCGATGACCGCGCCGAGCACGCCCACCGCGACGGCCGCCAGCGGCAGCGCCACCCAGAAGCCCGCGCCGCCCAGCTTGTCGGCCAGGGTGTAGGCGACGTAGATGCCCACCATGAAGAAGGAGCCATGCGCGAAGTTGACGATGCGCGTCACACCGAAGATCAGCGACAGGCCCGCCGCCACCAGGAACAGCGAGGACGCAGACGCCAGCCCGTTGAGGAGCTGGACGATCAGGCCGGAAAAACTCATGGCAAGGCTCTCTTCAGGGGGCAGCAGTGGTCAGTCCGCGCTGCGCGACTTCTTCACGTCGGCGGCGGGCGGCTGGAAGCGCGCATCGGCGCCGTCGTAGTAGACGTAGTCCACCATCACGCCCTTGCCGCCGTCGTTCTTGGTCTTGCCCACGAAGGCGCCCATGGTCGACTGGTGGTCTTCGGCGCGGTAGGTGATCTTGCCGAAGGGGCTGTCCACCTGCAGGCCCTTGAAGGCGGCGACCAGCTTGTCGGCGTCGGTGCTGCCGGCCTTGGCGATGCCGGCGGCGGCCGACTTGATCATGCTGTAGCCCACCACCGAGCCCAGGCGCGGATAGTCCTTGAACTTGGCCTGGTAGGCATCGAGGAAGGCCTTGTGCTCGGCGGTCTTGATGCCGTAGTACGGGTAGCCGGTCACGATCCAGCCGTCGGGCGCCTCGTCCTTGAGCGGGTCGAGGTACTCCGGCTCGCCGGTCAGCACGCTGACCACGGTGCGGTCCTTGAACAGGCCGCGGGTATTGCCCTCGCGCACGAACTTCGACAGGTCGGCGCCGAACAACACGTTGAAGATGGCGTCGGGCTTGGCATCGGCCAAGGCCTGCACCACGCTGCCCGCGTCGACCTTGCCCAGCGGCGTGGCCTGCTCGGTGACGAACTCCACGTCGGGCTGCGCGGCCTTCAGCAGGTTCTTGAAGGCGGCCACGGCCGACTGGCCGTATTCGTAGTTGGGGTAGACCAGCGCCCAGCGCTTCTTCTTCTGCTTGACGGCCTCGGGCACCAGCATGGCAGCCTGCATGTAGGTGCCGGGGCGCAGGCGGAAGGTGTACTGATTGCCACCTTGCCAGGTCATCTTGTCGGTCAGGGGTTCGCCGGCCAGGTAGAAGAACTTCTTCTGCTTGGCGAAGTCGGCCAGCGCCAAGCCGGTGTTGGACAGGAAGGCGCCGGCCAGCACATCCACCTTCTCGCGCGAGACCAGTTCCTCGGCCATGCGCACCGCATCGCCCGGGTTGGCGTTGTCGTCGCGGGTGATCAGCTCGATCTTCTTGCCGTTGACGCCGCCCTTGGCGTTGATCTCGTCCACGGCCAGCTCCATGCCCTTCTTGTAGGGCTCCAGGAAGGCCGGCTGGGCCTTGTAGCTGTTGACCTCGCCGATCTTGATGACGTTCTGGGCGTGGGCCGGCATCAGCGTGCCGGCAGCCAGGGCCAGCGCCGCGGCGGCACCGAAATGGAGGCGGAAGGGTTGCATGGGGAACTCCTCGTCGGATGGGATGGAAAACCGGGGGAAATGAAGCAGGCGAAGAATAGCCGCGCCGCGTTCAGCGAAGACCGTCCACGCCCTTGATCTCGGACACCTGCAGCCCGCCGATGCGCGGCAGCGGCCGGCCGCTGTCGGTCACCGCCACGGCCACCACGATCTCGCCCGCGCGCGGCGCGTCGCTCACGCGGGCCTCGACGGCGTCGAAATGGCTGCGCACGAAGGCGGCGTCCTTATGGCCCAGCGGCACGTCGATGGCCGTGCCCAGCGTGCCCTGCTTCTTGGCAGAAGGCACCAGCGCGGCACCCTTCTCGACCGCAACGCGCAGCGGCGCGCCCAGCTTGGGATGCAGGATGGCGGCGGCATGTTCCAGCTCGCCGGCCTCGCCCACGATGGCGGCCTTGCCGTAGCTCTGGGCCTGGCCGGGCTCGATGCCCAGCGCGGCCACGGCCTTCTGGCCGAGCAGGCCGCCGAGCTCCTCGCCGATGGCGATGAGCTCGTCCAGGTTCTCGCTGTAGCGGCCGGCATAGGGGTTGGCGATGACGGCGATGGCGACGGCGCGGCGCGTGGGCGGGTCGATGGTCTGGCCCATCTCCTTGCGCGTCTCATCGACTTGCACGATCAGTTTGCGGATGTCTGCTGGCATGGGTGCTCCTCGTTCTGCGGGATGTGTGGCCAGCGCCTCAGCGCAGGCCGTTCCATTGGCTGATGTCCTCGGCCCGGAGCCCACCGACGCGGGCATGCACGCGGTAGCCGGTGGTCATGGCGAGGATGAAGACGATCTCGTCGGCCGCGGGCGCGCCGGGCACGCGCACCTCGATGGCATCGAACTGGCCGCGCACATAGCTGGCGTTGATGTTGGTGAGCGGCACATCGAGCGCGGCGCCGGGGGGGCCCACCTTCTTGGTGGACGGCACGATGGACAGCGCGTTGCCCGGCTGCCCGCTCTTGGCCTCGCCCTGGCCGGCAGTGTAGGCCGCACGGTCGCCCTTCCAACCCAGCAACTCGCGCATCGCGTAGCCGCCCGGCACATGCCACAGCGCACCATGCTCCAGCTCGCCCGCCGCGCCGACGATGGCGCCCTTGCCGTAGGTGGCGATGGCTTCGCGCGGCACGTCCATGGCGGCCAGCAGGCGCTGGGCCATGTCCACGCCCACCGGGTCCAGCAGCGCCATCATGGGCAGGATGTCCGGCTCGTAGCGGCCGGCGAACGGGTTGGCGAGCACGGCTGCGATGGCGCCGCGCACCAGCGGCTGCTCGGCGCGGGGGCCGAACTCGTGGTGGATGTGCTCGACTTGGGTGAAGACGCGGCGGATGTCGATCATCGTGGTGAAGGGGTGTGCAATTCGTTAAGCAAATACTGAACCAACGGCCGGCGCGAGCACGGCCTCGTCGCGTGCCGACAGCACTCTCCATTGCCCTTGGCACACGATCACGGCGGCGTGGATGAGGCCGTGCAACTGCAGTTCCGTCGCGCGTCGCAGCCCCGATTCGACCGCATCGCGCACCACGGTGGTGGGCAGCGGCGGCACCTGCACGGTGACGGGCAGCGCACCGAGGTCGCTGTCGTCCTTGCATTCGTTGGCGGGGCGACGCTCGATGGCGGGGTGGTCCGCATCGACGGCGTTGGCAACGATGGACGCCGCCGCATCGGCCTGCGCGGCCGTGGCCGCGAGGATGGTCACGCTGTCCGCGATGCCGAGCGAGAAGCTGCGGCCCCGCCAGCCGCTGGTGGCGATGCCACGCACCGGGTCTGCCGCAGCAACGCTGAACTGCCCGTCGGTGCGCAGGCGCTCGGCGTCGCGCGGGTCGAAGCGGGCGAGGTCCGCATAAAGGCCGACCCGCGCCTCGGTGCCAGGCGCCAGATGCAGCGCAATGTCGCCGCCGTTGTTGATCCAGGCGCGGGTAATGCCGGGACGTTGGTAGAAGGCGATCAGCTCCTGCGCCACCGCGCCGGCCACGGCCGCCATCGGCGTGATGAAGGCCGGCAGGAAGGGCAGGCAGGCGGCCTGCATGCGCCGCGCCACTGGGCCGCGCAGGCTTGCATGCTCCGACACCGGCCGGCGCAACGAAGGCAGCTCGGCGACCAGCTCGTCCAGCAGGCCTTCGAAGCGCGCCCAGGCCGCCTCGTGCGCCTCGGCCACGGCGCGCGCCTCACCCTCGGCCTGGACCACGAGGTCGATGGGACCGTGGTGCCAGTGCCAGCGCTGGTCGTCGAGGGCTTGGAGTTGGGCGGGCATGCGTCGCTGCGGCGCGAGAGATCAGCCCAGCATGGGCTTGTGGCCCAGCGGCCACGGGTTGTCGCTGGCCTGGCCGACAAAGCGGCGAGCAAGCGGCGCGCCGTCGTCCTGCCAGGCGCCGCGGCGCAGTGCCTGCTCCAGCGACATCACATGCTCCATGTGGCCACCCAGGTCTGCGTAGTCCTGCAGCCGCATGCTGAACTCGATGGGCGCGATGATGGCCGGCGTGGGCACGGTGCCGAAGCTGTTGTCGGGCATGCGCATGACATCGGCCATCACCGTGATGCCACCCCCTGGCCACACATAGGCCGGCGCGCCGCCGCAGGTCACGTTGACCAGCGCGCGCTTGATCGCCCGCGTGAGCAGGATCGGGTTCTCGGTCACGCCCGCACGCAGACTGCCGCCCGCGCCGCCCAGGAAGAGCACCGTGGTAAGCGAGGGCTCGCAGTTCTCGCCGATGCGCTCGACCACCTTGCGCACGGCTTCGGGCATGGGCTGCGGCACGGGGCGCAGCTCGTCGTCCAGCACGTACCACTCGGCCTGCTCGCCGGTGGTGGAGGTCATCAGCAGCTTGAGGCCCGGCTTGGCCACGCCGGGCTCCCAGCCTTCGATGATGGCCAGCGGGTCGGCGATGTCGGTGCCGCCCCAGCCACTGCCCGGATTGGCGACCTGGAAGTAGCGCCCCGGCGTGGACTTGCGCCCGCGCATCTGGATGCCCGAAGGCGGCATGGCCAGGCAGCGGCCGGCCTGGTGCTCGGTGAGCACGCCGGTGATGTGGTCGTCCACCACCACCACCTCGTCGGCCAGGCCCAGCAGCTGCTTGGCGAAGATGCCCACCGTGGCCGAGCCGCAGCCCACGCGCATGCGCTGCTCTTCGACGCCGTTGACGATGGGCGCGCGGCCGGCCTGGATCACCAAGCTGGCGCCGCCGTCGATGGTGCATTCGGCCGCCTGCTTGTTGCACAGCCGCTGCATCATCTCCAGCGTCATGCGGCCTTCCTTCTTGCTGCCGCCAGTGAGGTGGTGCACGCCGCCCAGCGACAGCATCTGCGAGCCGTACTCGGCCGTGGTCACATGGCCCACCACCTCGCCCTTGTAGCGGACGTTGGCCTGCTCGCTGCCCAGGAAGCGGTCGGTGTCGATCTTCACCTTCACGCTGCAGTAGCTGAAGATGCCTTCGGTGACCACGGTGACCATGTCCACACCCTGCGCCTTGGAGGCCACGATGAAGGGCGCCGGCTTGTAGTCGGGGTAGGTGGTGGAACTGCCGATGCCGGTGACGAAGACCTGGTCGGCCAGCAGCAGGTCGCCGTTCCAGTCGTCCTGCGGTGCATCGGCCGCGGCGGCTTCGACGGTGTCGGCCGCCGGCCGGGCGAAGGGCACCAGGGCCGGCTCGGGCGAGTCGAGCTCGCGCCGCAGCATCACCACCGGGTCGGTGCGCACCAGCACGCCCTCGCGGTTGGCGTAGCGGTCGCAGGCGCCGGTGCGGCCTTCGGAGATCTGGCACAGCACCGGGCAGGCATTGCATTCGACCTTGCTCGTGCTCATGCGCTCGTTGCGCGCGGGGGCGCGGCCCAGGCCGTCGGGCGTGGTGGGCAGGGCCGGCACGTCGATGCCGGGCAGGCCGTCGGTCTTGGTGTGTTCTGTCATCGTGGGCTTTCGTGCAACGCGGCCTGTGTGTGCAACAAGCATGCCGGAAATCGGCTTGGCGGCGATGCACCGTTTGTGTAGCATCCGCTCCATATTCATGTTGTGATCGCTACATGAAACGAATCTAGCGGCCCGGCGCGATGCTTGCATGGGTGTTTTCCAGAGTGCACGACTCCCCTTCCTGGTGCGTCGTGAACGAAAATGGGCAGCACCAGCCAGTGGCGCCGCAAGCCTGATGCGCATGCCCTCGTGCCACCCGCCAGCTTCCCTTTCATTTGGTTATTAGCTTATGAGTGCCTTCGCCGAAGAACGCGTCCTGACCGTCCACCACTGGACCGACCGCCTGTTCAGCTTCACCACCACGCGCGACCCTGCCCTGCGCTTTTCCAACGGGCACTTCACGATGATCGGCCTCAAGGTCGACGGCAAGCCGCTGCTGCGTGCCTACAGCATCGTGAGCGCGAACTACGAGGAGCACCTCGAGTTCCTGAGCATCAAGGTGCCCGACGGCCCGCTCACCTCCCGGCTGCAGCACATCAAGGTCGGCGACACCATCGTGGTGGGCCGCAAGCCCACAGGCACGCTGCTGATCGACTACACACTGCCCGGCAAGCGCCTGTACCTGTTCGGCACCGGCACCGGCGTGGCGCCCTTCCTGAGCGTGATCCGCGACCCCGAGACCTACGAGAAGTTCGAGAAGGTGATCCTGGTGCACGGCGTGCGCGAGGTGGCCGAGCTGGCCTACCACGACACCATCACGCAGGACCTGCCGCACCACGAGTTCCTGGGCGAGATGGTGAGCGAGCAGCTGCTGTACTACCCCACCGTCACGCGCGAGCCCTTCCGCAACCAGGGCCGCATCACGGACCTGATCACCAGCAACAAGCTCACCGACGACCTGGGCCTGCCGCCGCTCAACCCCGCGGAAGACCGCGTGATGCTGTGCGGCAGCCCCATGCTGCTGGCCGACATGAAGCTGATCCTGGAGCAGCGCGGCTTCCACGAAGGCAACACGACCACCCCCGGCGACTACGTTGTCGAACGTGCCTTTGTAGAGAAGTAACCCAGGTGGCCACGCGCAAGACGCCCGCCAAGCCGCAGCGCAAGACCGGCGTGCGCGAGGCGCAGGCGCAGGCCTCGCGCGAGGCCATCCTGCGTGCGGCCACCAAGGTGTTCGCCAGGTACGGCTACGAGGGCGGCAGCGTGGAGAAGATCTCGCGCGCGGCCAAGTCGTACGACCGGATGATCTACTACTACTTCGGCAGCAAGGAAGGCCTGTTCGTGGCCGTGCTGGAGGGCATCTACCAGCGCATGGACGAGGCCGAGGCCGCCATGGCGCTGGACATGGCCCGCCCGGTCGAAGCGCTGACCGAGGTGATCCGCTTCGTGCTGGGCTACTACCGGCGCAATCCCGACTTCGTCACCCTGCTCAACACCGAGAACCTGCACAAGGGCCGGCACATCGCCAAGTCGGTGCGCGCGCGCGAATACTCGTCGCGGGCGGTGGCGGTGATCGCCTCGATCCTGGAAAGCGGTGCGGCCCAGGGCCTGTTCCGTCCCGACCTGGCCGCGCGCGACGTGTACCTGCTGATCGCGGCGACGGGCTACTTCTACATGTCCAACCGCTACACGCTCGCCAGCTTCCTGGGCGAGCAGCTCGATGCGCCCGACGCCGCCCAGCACTGGGAGGTCTTCGTGACCGAGACGGTGCTGCGCGCAGTGCGGCAGGACGACACGAACGAATCCCCATCCCCCCACGACAAGGACATCCAAAAATGGCAGAAGTCGCCGCCGCCGGCAAGTCGGGCAAGGTCGTCATCCAGAACATAGGGCTGCTGCTCTCGGGCGACATCGACCAGCCCATCCTGCAGGCCGACACCATCGTGGTCGAGGACGGCCTGATCGCCGCCGTCGGCCGCTACAAGGATTGCGATGTCGAAGGCGCCACCACCGTCATCGACGCGCGCCAGACCTGCGTGGCGCCGGGCCTGATCGACAGCCACGTGCACCCCGTGGCCGGCGACTGGACGCCGCGCCAGAGCCAGCTCAACTGGATCGAGTCCAGCATGAATGGCGGCGTCACCACCATGATCTCCGCCGGCGAGGTGCACTACCCCGGACGGCCCAAGGACATCGTGGGCCTCAAGGCCCTGGCCATCACCGCGCAGCGCGCCTTCGACGCCTTCCGCCCCGGCGGCGTGAAGGTGCTGGCCGGCGCGCCGGTCATCGAAAAGGGCATGGTCGAGAGCGACTTCAAGGAACTGGCCGAGGCCGGCGTCGGCCTGCTGGGCGAAGTGGGCCTGGGCAGCGTCAAGGCCGGCTACGAGGCCAAGGAGATGGTGGCCTGGGCCCGCAAGTACGGCATCCAGAGCACCATCCACACGGGCGGCCCGTCGATCCCGGGCTCGGGCCTGATCGACAAGGACGTGGTGCTGGAGGCCGACGCCGACATCATCGGCCACATCAACGGCGGCCATACCTCGCTGCCCGAGGCGCATGTGTGCGAGCTGTGCGAGAAGAGCACCCGCGGCATCGAGATCGTGCACAACGGCAACGAGCGCGTGGCCATCGCCGCAGCCCGTGCGGCGCTGGAGCTCAAGTGCCCGCACCGCGTGATCCTGGGCACCGACGGCCCCGCCGGTTCGGGCGTGCAACCGCTGGGCATCCTGCGCATGATCGCCATGCTCTCGTCGCTGGCCAACATCCCGGCCGAGCTGGTGTTCTGCTTCGCCACCGGCAACACGGCCCGCATGCGCAAGCTCAACTGCGGCCTGATCGACAAGGGCTATGCGGCCGACTTCGTCTTCCTGGACCGCGCCCAGCACACGGCCGGCCGCACCCTGCTCGAAAGCGTGCAGCTGGGCGACCTGCCGGGCGTGGGCATGGTGATGATCGACGGCATCGTGCGCTGCGGCCGCAGCCGCAACACGCCGCCCGCCACGGAAGTGCCCGTGGTCGTGTCCGGCGCGCATTGAGCCGGCGCGCCGCCCGGCTCAGCGTCTGAAGACCAGGTAGCGCGCCGACAGGTAGTTGACGCCCATGCCGGCGATGCTGCCGGCGGCCACGCCGAGCAGCGGTGCCGCCGGGCCCTGCAGCGCATGCAGCACGGCCACGTAGGCCGCGTAGTTGACGAGGGCGCCGCCCAGCATGGCGGCGAGGTAGCGCAGGTATTCGTGCCACAGCGGCAGGCGCCGCGCGCCATCGGCAAAGGTGAAGCGCCGGTTGATCAGCCAGGTGGCCGTGGCCGCGCCCCAGAAGGACAGCACCCGCCCCGCATACCAGCCCACATGCGGCGCCAACAGGTACAGCAGGCCGGCATCGACGGCGAAGCCGATGACGCCCGCGATGCCGAAGCTCAGCAGGCGGCGCAGCAGCGGGCCGGAGATCACCGCAGCACTTTCGCCGGACCAGCCGGGCGGACGTTCACTGCACGCTCGCCGGCGTTGCCAGCCGCGCCGCGCCGGGAATGGCGAGGTAGGCGATGCGCTTGACCTCGCGGCGACCCAGCGTGACGGTGCGCAGCACGGCGCCGCAGCTGGCCGACAGCATGGCGGCGAGCATCAGGCCGGTGGCCAGCACCGCGGTGGGCAGGCGCGGCACCAGCCCGGTGTGCAGGTAGGTCAGCAGCAGCGGGAAGGCCAGGCCCAGCGAGGCCAGCGCCAATACCGCCGTCACGATCATGAAGAACAGCAGCGGCCGCTCGCTCACGAACAGCTTGGTGATGGTGACCAGGATGCGCCAGCCGTCGCGGTAGGTCGACAGCTTGCTTTCCGAGCCTTCGGGACGCGCGAGATAGCGTACCGGCAGCTCGTCCCAGGGCATGCGCAGTTCCAGCGCATGCACCGTGAGCTCGGTCTCGGTCTCGAAGCCCTGCGACAGCGCCGGGAAGGACTTCACATACCGGCGCGAGAAGACGCGCAGGCCCGACAGCATGTCGCTGAACTCGCCGCCGAAGAGCTTGACCACGGCCCCCGTCAGCATGCGGTTGCCGAGGCGATGGCCGCGGCGGTAGGTCTGCGCGTCTTGTTGATCGTCCTGCCGGGCGCCCACCACCATGTCGAGGTTGCCCTGCACCAGCATGTCGATCATCTCGGGCAGCCGGGCCAGGTCGTAGGTGGCGTCACCGTCGACCATGATGTAGATGTCGGCCTCGACGTCGGCGAACATGCGCCGCACCACGTTGCCCTTGCCGCGCAGGCGCACGGTGGTCACCCGCGCCCCATGGGCCCGGGCCACGGCGGCGGTGTCGTCGCTGGACGCGTTGTCGAACACATGCACCTGGGCCTGCGGCAGATGGGTGCGGAAGCCTTCGATCACCTGGGCGATGGCCAGGGCTTCGTTGTAGCAGGGAATGACGGCGGCAATGCGCATGCGGGCAGATCGGTGGTGGTGACGAGGCAGCGGAAGAGCGGCCGAGGCATCAGGACGGGTCCGGGACGATCCGGTACGCCTTCACGCCATCGCGCTCGACCAGCAGCTTGAAGTGGTGCTCGAAGCCGGGCTTGCCATCGACATAGGGCCCGAGCGCCGTCTGGACGACGATGGTACCGAAGCCGTGCTGCACCAACTTGCGCGCCATCTCGGGGGCGGGCAGCAGCAGGAAGTCGACGTAGCGGTAGGGACCGAACACATCGCCCCAGACCGGGTTGGGCGCGAAGTAGATCGCGTCGCTCAGACCCACCTGATAGAGGCGGCCGGGCTGCGGATGCGCGCGCAGCCAGCTCAGCACCACGTAACCCGGCACGTTGCGGGCCAGGAAGGCCTCGCGCGTCTCGGGCGTGGGCGCGATCTGGCGGATGTGGTTCCACAGCCGCACCCCGCCGGCGACGACGAGCACGGACAGAAGGGCGACGCCGAGCCCGGCCACCGACCGGGCGCGCGCCCGGTCGCCGACGCGCCGCTGCAGCGCGGCAGCGGCCCAGCGCCACAGCTGGCACCAGCCGATCGCCCCCAGCCAGGCCAGGATCGGGAACGAGGCCGCCATGTAGCGCGGATAGCGCGAGGTGGCCAGCCACACCAGCACCGACCAGGCGCCGAACAGCGCCGCGGCGCGCACCGCGGGCCGCGTCTTCCAGACCGCCGCGAAGGGCACCAGCAGCGCCGGCCACAGCATGACGTTGGGCAGGGCTGCGTGGGCACGCACGTCGTCGACCTGGCGCTGGTAGTCGTCCAGGTTCCAGTTGGTGAAGCCGAACACCTTGGCGCCGATGGGATTGAACGGATCGCCCGTCTGCAGCCAGTTGCGGCCGAACCAGTAGAGACACGGCAGCAGGAAGCAGCCCAGGGCCAGGAGCCAGGGCCCTGGCCGGCGCTCGCGCCAGGCCACGCACACGGCCACCAGCGGCAGGAAGGTGAGCGCCTGGTACTTGCTGCCCGCCGCCACGCCCAGGTAGAAGGCGGCCAGGCCCAGCCAGCGCGCCGGCCGCCGCGGCTGCGCCGGCGTGACCGGCGTGCTCCACCACAACCAGAGCACGGTGAAGGCCGCCACCACGAACAGTGCCACGCCCATGTCGATGAGGGCGTTGAAGAACTCGCCCATCATCAGCCACACCGCCGCCGCAATCGCGGCGCAGATGCGGTCGGTGTGCGTCACGGCCAGGCGCCACACCAGCGCAGCCGCCAGCCAGCCGCCCAGCGCGTGCAGCAGATGCGGGAACACGTCCCCCGCGAGCGGCAGGGCCGCCGCATAGAGCAGGTCGTAGTTGTAGGGGAACCAGGGGTAGCGCAGCCAGTCGTGGATGCCCAGCGCGCCGCTCTCGGCCACCTGCCGCGCATAGGGCAGGTGGTACATCATCTCGTCGAAGGCATGCGGCGGTGCCATCGGCTCGAACAGGCTGATGACGAAGGCCCCGATGGCAACCACGGTCGCCACGCGCTCGGCGCGGCCCAGCGGCGGGCCCGGCGGCAGGGTCAGCAGCAGCCGCCACTGGGCAGGCAGGCGCCAGAGGGCCAGCACGAGCCCGATGGCCAGCAGCGCCAGAGTGCCCGGCGGCCGCAGCGCGCCCGCGACGCCCAGCGCCTGCAGCGCCACGATCGCCAGGCCGAGGCCGGTGGCGGCGGACAGCGCCATGCGCAGCCAGGGGTCGTCGCGCCCCGGCGTGCCGGGCGCGCCAGCCCACAGCCGGCGCATGACGGCATCGCCCGCACCCCAGAGCGCCAGCAGCACCACGGCCAGGCCGAGCAGGTGCACGGCCGTGAAGCTCAGCTTCTGCAGCAGGAGAAGAATGGCAGCCTCCGCTTCAGAGGTTCGGCGCCAAGAGCCGCTCTAGCTCGGATTCCGCGAGCCGGCGACGTGCTGCCTGGTCCTGCAGCTGGTCGTGCCCGATCTTGCCGACGTTGAAGTAGGTGCTCTCGGGATGGCTCAGGTAGAAGCCGGACACGCTGGCCGCCGGCGTCATCGCCAGCGATTCAGTCAGGCCCATGCCGATCTCGGCGCACTGCAGCAGCTCGAACATCGGTCCCTTGACGCTGTGATCCGGGCAGGCCGGATAACCCGGCGCCGGGCGGATGCCGCGGTACTGCTCCTTGATCATCTCGTCATTGCTCAGCTGCTCGTCGGCGGCATAGCCCCAGAGGTCCAGGCGCACGCGGTGGTGCAGCGCCTCGGCAAAGGCTTCGGCCAGGCGGTCGGCCAGGGCCTTGAACATGATGGCCGAGTAGTCGTCCAGGTCGTCGAGGAAGTACTTCTCGCGCTTCTCGGCACCGATGCCCGCCGTGACGGCGAAGGCGCCCACGTAGTCGGCCACGCCCGAATCGCGCGGCGCCACGAAGTCGGCCAGGCAGCGGCTGGGGCGCATCACGCCGTCCACCGCCTGCTTCTCGGTCTGCTGGCGCAGGCCGTACCAGGTGAGCAGCGGCGTCTGGCGCGACTCGTCGGCATACAGCACGATGTCGTCGTCGCGCTCGGTGTTGGCCGGCCAGAACCCCACCACCGCATTGGCCGTGAGCCAGCGGCCTTCGATCAGCCGCTGCAGCATGCGCTTGCCGTCGCTGAAGACGCGCTGGGCCTCGGTGCCCACGATCTCGTCCTTCAGGATCTGCGGGAAGGGCCCGGCCAGGTCCCAGGTCTGGAAGAAGGGGCCCCAGTCGATGTACTTCGCCAGGTCCACCAGGTCGTAGTTACGGAACATGCGCCGGCCGATGAACTTGGGCTTGGGCGGCTGGTAGCCCGTCCAGTCGATGGGCGTCTTGTTGGCGCGCGCCTTGGGCAGCGGCCACAGCGGCACCTGCTTCTTGTTGGCATGCTGCTGGCGCACCTTGTCGTAGTCGGCGTTGAGCTCGGCGATGTAGTGGGCCGCCTGCTCCGACAGCAGGCTCTGCGCCACGCTCACGCTGCGCGAGGCATCGGGCACATAGACCACCGGGCCCTCGTAGTGCGGCGCGATCTTCACGGCCGTGTGCACCCGGCTGGTGGTGGCGCCGCCGATCAGCAGCGGGATCTTCTTGACGCGGAAGTGCTCGTCCTTCTGCATCTCGCCGGCCACGTACTGCATCTCTTCGAGGCTGGGCGTGATCAGGCCCGACAGGCCCACGATGTCCGCGCCCTCGACCTTGGCGCGCGCCAGGATCTCGTGGCACGGGACCATCACGCCCATGTTCACCACCTCGAAGTTGTTGCACTGGAGCACGACGGTGACGATGTTCTTGCCGATGTCGTGCACGTCGCCCTTGACGGTGGCGATGATGATCTTGCCTTTGCTGCGCACGTCGCGGCCCGCGGCCTCGTCGCGCTTCTTCTCTTCCTCGATGTAGGGAATGAGGTGGGCCACGGCCTGCTTCATCACGCGGGCGCTCTTGACCACCTGCGGCAGGAACATCTTGCCGGCGCCGAACAGGTCGCCCACGATGTTCATGCCGTCCATCAGTGGGCCTTCGATGACGTGCAGCGGCCGGCCGCCCGGCTGGGCCACGATGGCCTGGTAGGCTTCTTCGGTGTCCTCGACGATGAAGTCGGTGATGCCGTGCACCAGCGCGTGGGCCAGGCGCTCGTCCACGGACTTCGGCTGTTCGGGCGTGCCGCGCCATTCGAGCTTCTTGCTCTCGTCCTTGGCGCCGCTGCGGGCGGTCTCGGCGATCTCGACCAGGCGCTCGCCGGCGTCGGGGCGCCGGTTGAGCACCACGTCTTCCACGCGCTCCCGCAGCTGCGGCTCCAGGTCGTCGTACACGCCCACCATGCCGGCGTTGACGATGCCCATGTCCATGCCCGCCTGGATGGCGTGGTACAGGAAGACGGTGTGGATCGCCTCGCGCACCGGGTCGTTGCCGCGGAAGCTGAAGCTCACGTTCGACACGCCGCCCGACACCTTGGCGCCCGGCAGGTTCTGCTTGATCCAGCGCGTGGCCTCGATGAAATCGACGGCGTAGTTGTTGTGCTCCTCGATGCCCGTGGCCACCGCGAAGATGTTGGGGTCGAAGATGATGTCCTCGGGCGGAAAGCCCACCTCGTCGACCAGCACGCGGTAGGCCCGCTCGCAGATCTCGATCTTGCGGGCATAGGTGTCGGCCTGGCCCTGCTCGTCGAAGGCCATCACCACGGCGGCGGCGCCGTAGCGGCGGATCAGCCGCGCCTCGTGCTTGAACTTGTCCACGCCCTCCTTCATGGAGATGGAGTTGACGATGCCCTTGCCCTGGATGCAGCGCAGGCCGGCCTCGATCACCTCCCACTTGGAACTGTCCACCATGATCGGCACGCGCGCGATGTCGGGCTCGCTGGCGATCAGGTTCAGAAAGCGCACCATGGCCGCCTTGCTGTCCAGCATGGCCTCGTCCATGTTGATGTCGATCACCTGGGCACCGTTCTCCACCTGCTGACGGGCCACGGCCAGTGCTTCCTCGAACTGGCCGTTCAGGATCATGCGGGCGAAGGCCTTGGAGCCGGTGACGTTGGTGCGCTCGCCGATGTTGACGAACAGCGTGCCCGTGTCGATGACGACCGGCTCCAGGCCGGACAGCAGCATCGGGGGAACGGAAGGGGCAGAGGAACTCATGGACGGCACACCTGGGGGCGGGAATCAGGTGAGCGTCGTTGCAGCCGGCGCCTGGCGGCCGGCGTCCGGTCCCGCCAAGCCTCACGGTCCGGGCCGCTCGGGCGCCACCGCAGGTGGTGTGCCGGGGCCCGCCGTTGCAACGCTCCTTGCGCGGGGAGCGCGGATTTTATAGGGCTCGACCCGGGATAACCCCGAAAGACCGGCGCGCACCCCGGCCTCCGTCAGCGCGGCGCGGCAGCCCTCAGGTGGCGCTGGCCGGCCGTGCGGCCGCCGAGGCGGGCAGCCCGAACACCGCGTCGAACACCCAGTTGAAGACGAAGGTATAGACCAGGAAGAACACCACCAGCGCCAGGTCCATCACCAACGCGTCCCACAGGCTGATCTCCAGCCACCAGGCGATGGTGGGCACCAGCAGCATCACCAGCCCGCCCTCGAAGCCGATGGCATGCGCCACCCGGCGGCCCAAGCTGCGGCCGCGCTTGGCCTGGCGCGCCTCCCAGCGCTCGAACAGGGTGTTGAACAGCAGGTTCCAGGCGATGGCAATGGCCGAGGCCATCACCGCCACCACGCCGGAATGGCCCACGCCCTGCCCCGACATCCAGGCCAGCCCCAGGCTGGCCACCACGATGGCGATGCCTTCGTAGAGGCTGATGTAGACGACGCGGCGCTTGATGCCCTGCATGGCTTTCTTCTTTCTGTCTGCTCGAAACACGTTGGATGACGGTGTCACTTTATTTCTCCCGCACTGACACATAAAGTCAGCTTCTTTCAGATTCACTGAAAGATCGACATGCTCAACAGCGACGACGTCGCCCTCTTCCTCGCGGTGCTCGACCACGGTTCCTTCTCGGCGGCCGCCCGCGCCTTGCGGCGCGTGCCCTCGGCGGTGAGCATGGGCATCGCCCAGCTCGAGGCCGAGCTGGACCTGCCGCTCTTCGACCGCGGCGGCCGCGAACCGCGCCCCACCGCCGCCGCCCGCTCGCTGGAACCGCAGGCCCGGCTGCTCGCCGCCCAGCTCAAGGCGCTGGAGGTGCAGGCGCTGGCCCTGACGCAAGGGCTGGAGGAGCGGCTGACGCTCGCCATCGCGCCGGAACTGC
Source organism: Pseudacidovorax sp. (assembly GCF_017991995.1). Taxonomy (GTDB): domain Bacteria; phylum Pseudomonadota; class Gammaproteobacteria; order Burkholderiales; family Burkholderiaceae_C; genus Xenophilus. Next base: position 18,758 of record NZ_JAGOPN010000002.1, read on the forward strand.
TGAGCGGCCCCTGGAGCCAGCCACTGGCCGCACTGGCGCAGACGCATCCATCCCTGGAGGTGGAGGTGCTCGCGGCCCCGCAGGCCGACGCGCTGGCCCTGCTGCACAGCGGCCGGGCGCAGCTCGCACTGGTCTTCGAGCGGCCCAGCCTCGATGGCCGCGAGGGCTTCCAGGAGGTGGCGACCGAGACGCTGGTCGCCGTGATGGCACCCGACCATCCGGTGCTGGTCGCCGCCGGCGGCCGCCTGCGCGAGCAACACCTGATCGACACCCGCCAGATCGTGGTGGCCGGCCGCGACCCGGCGCAGCGCGATCCGCGCACCGTGTTCGCCCGTCACACCTGGCGCACCGACAACGCGCTGGCGGCGCTGAGCCTGCTGACGGCCGGCCTGGGCTGGGGCTGGTTGCCCCGGCCCTCCGTGCAGCCGCATGTGGCGGCGGGTGCGCTGGTGGAGATCCCCTTCGAGAACCTCAGCAACCGGCTGGACCTGTGGGTGGATGTGGTCTGGTCCAAGGAGCGGCCGCTGGGGCTAGGGGCGCGGCAGGTGATCGAGGCGCTGCGGCGCAAGCGGCCGGGAGAGAAGGAGCGTGACGGAAACTGAAGGCGTTCTTCGTCGAGCGGTCGGCCCCGAGGTCAGGATTTCAGGACGTCTAAGCCAAACCAGGCCCGCTCCGGGCTCGGCGGGGCGGACTGATGTGAGAGCCTGACTTGCCCCCCATGCTTCTCCGGTACCTGCACGTCATCGATCACCAAGCCGTGGTCAGCCGACTTGCACATGTCGTAGACCGTGAGCAGTGCCACCTACACGGCCCATAAATCAACGACTTATCGTGATTCTGGGACGTCAGAACTGCCGCGAAAATTTGATCGTTGACCAACGCAGTTGGACACAACTTGGACAAGAATTTGCGCAAGCGGTGCGGCTACCACTACTACTGCGATGCGGGCTTTAAGGTTCCCGCCTTGGGCGGGAAATCGGCTGTATCAGCATCAGCCAGCAGGCATACGCGTCCCCGCCCTCTCTAGGAACTTTCACTTATCGCAGATCGTTCTTCTAGGACCGCGACCAATAACTACTCGCTGCTGCGTTCAACTGACCCATAGGCATTTGAGCGCGATGGTTTCAGTCACAGGCAGGAGCGTCGTCACCGCTGCATCAGCATCGGCGAACTGTTCATAGACCACACTCGAGGTTCCTGCGTGTGCAATCGCGCACCTGAGTTTGTAGAACCTAAGGACGCCTTTGTGATGCAGCAAAGGCGACCCATACAGCTTCCCGTCTTTCGCTGCGTTCCTGTCCAGAGCAGTCATGAAGCGATTGTTTGCTGCAATTTGTGTGTCCACCTCCGCGCTGAACGCAATGAAGTCGGCCTGCATGTTGAGCGTATCGGCAAGTGCAACGAGTTGGTTTACTTCGGCGCCCACCTTCTCACTAGCGTCCTTCAATGCCCTAGTCGCATCGGCATCGAACTCCTGCATCAGGATGTTCTTGATGTTAGTGAGATAGCTATTTTCAAGAATGCGATATAGAGACATGAAGCGCCACTTCGGGTGGCTCACTGATCCCGCTTCGCTTAAGAGACGAGCCTGAACGGATGTCAGATTTTGATAGCCGGCTGCTATTGCGAGCGTTGAGCGTGTTGGCACCAGCCTGGGCACGGGTAGTGGTCTACTCAAGTCGCCGTGATGCAGACCGAACATCGCCGACAGCAATTGCAAACCCTGAGGCGGAAACAGCGTCGGAAGCGCCAGTATTGCCTTTCCTTTGAGTACCGTCCGCCACGCGCTTGTCACGCCAACGCCAGGGTTATCCCACTGGTCATGCAAAGGCAGCGTTGGATCAACTATGGCCCAGAGAACCAAGTTTTCCAAAGCGCTGCTCGACAGCGCGTCGGCTGAATTTTGAGACAAGAGACCGACCAGTACAGGTGCGGCGAGTCCGTCGAATGCAATGCTGCAGAACCGCTCCTGCGCTTCCACCTGGTCAACAAGTCGAAGCTCGTATTGGTCGCGCGTCGGAAACGAGGCTTCTCCGTCTTGCCTAGCCTGTTCATTGGCCAACAAGCCATCAAGGAAGTCATGCGATACGCGCAAATGGCCTATTAAATCGACGGCAGTCGAACCCTGGGCAAGGCCTACTGCAGCGCAGGTGGCTGCGGATAGTGGCTCCATACTGTTTTACCGAGCCGCTGCGAACCGCCAGCATTCAGTCATGGGAGTGTCACCCCCGCCGCGAACGTACTCTTTGAACGCGTTGAAAACCATTTCGCGCGTCGCGCTACCCACATTCACTGCATTTGGGTCAGAGCCGAGTCGCAGCAAGTCATAGTCCTCGAGCGCTAGAGCGCTAGGGTTGGCTTTCGCGGCAGCAAGCAGCGTATTCAACGATTGCCAAAGGCGGGGCTTCAGAGCCTCGCTGCGCTCGAGCCAGCCAACCGCCGCAGCTAGACCCCAAAGCGTTGTCTCAGCCCCCAGGAAGCCAATACGCTCTGGTCCAAGGGCAAAATCCAACTGAACAAGCCAATTAACAAACTGCCTAAAGCCGTCGCCGCCACCTCCAGCAGCCACATTCTCAGGCACGGCATTCCCCAAAACCTCTATCGCCGACTCGGCCAGTAGTTCTTCCATCACCGTGTTGCGGAGGTCAAGGTTCGGTTGCCCTTGTAGCCACGCTTGAAAGGCCTGGGCCAACTTAGCTAAGGCAAATTGCCCGGGCTGCGTGCGTCGCCGGCTATCGGAGATGCGGAAAATGTCAAGGCCCTGCACGCCGCTTAGATCATCGGTCAGCTTTGAGCTTAGGATCTCGACCTGATGCTTAACGGACATCGGCCGCTGACCCGCGTTCAGCAACAGCATGCGATATGCGATAGCCCCGAACGGAATGTTTAGCCACATTTCAAGACGCAGAGACCGATCTAGAAACTGGTCTAGCTGTGCTGGTTCGATTTCCTCCGCGGCCTGCCGTAGTGCGTTTGTCCTTTGCAAGCCGTCGATGACGTAGACAGAACCAGAATTGATCGTTGCGAAATCGGTAGTCAACGAGTTCAGCTGCTGATCCTGGAAAACGACATCGGCAGCGCGAGACAGCTGCACGTTTACCGCGAGAACAATCGGCGGAAGCACGCAGCCGCGCTTTAAATCGCTACGTAGAGTTGCGTATGCCTTTGAGCCCCGAATGATGGTCCGTTGAATCTTCAGGTTTTCCTCAGCTCCTTCCGTCAGTGCAAGGAAATCGCGATAGGTCGTGCTTGCCGTGACGCAGAACGAGTCAAGCCGATCATCTCGGTCGATGGACAAGGCGCGGATGTGGATTGGCATGATTATGTGAACCGTTTTAGTCAATGCTAGCCGACGGCCGGTGCAATAACGACCTTTTAGGACACCGCGGCGGAAAATGCCCCAGCCTAGGCGCAGCCTCGCTGACGCAAGTAGATGTCGGTGTTAACTCTCGCCCCTCAGGCGCCGACAACCCAGCTGCCGGACTTACCGCCATGCTTTTCGCGCACCTGCACGCCGTCGATCACCATGCCCCGATCAGCGGCCTTGCACATGTCGTAGATGGTCAGCAGCGCCACCTGCACAGCGGTGAGTGCTTCCATCTCGACGCCCGTCGGGCCCACCGTCTCGACCGTCGCGCGGCAGCGCACGGCGGGCACGTCGCCCGGCTCGGTCTCGAACTCGACCGCCACGCGGGTGATGGCCAGCGGATGGCACAGCGGGATCAGGTCGCTGGTCTTCTTGGCCGCCTGGATGCCGGCGATGCGCGCCACGCCCAGCACGTCGCCCTTCTTGGCCGTGCCCGACTCGACCAGCGCCAGCGTGGCCGCCTGCATGCGGATGCGCCCTTCCGCAATCGCGGTGCGGTGCGTGGCCGGCTTGGCCGCCACGTCCACCATGTGGGCCTGGCCCTGGGCGTCGAAATGGGTGAGGGGTGAGGACATGGGGCTGAACGATCCGGCGGGAGGCGCATCATACGGGCCGGAAAAAGCCACCGATGCCGCGTCCGATGCCGTCTTCTGCCACCCTCCGCGACATGCCTGCCCCGCCGTCCGCCGCTGCGCGCGGTATCTCTTCGCTGCCTGGGCCGCGACGACCGCGGCGGGCTGCGCGCGTCGCGCTGGCCGTGGCCCTGGCGGGCGCCCAACTCACTGCTGTGCCCCTCCATGCCCAGACCCTGACGCCGGCCCGCCCGCTGCCCGGCCTGGGCGATGGCGCCGAAATGAGCACCGGCACCGAGCGCGAACTGGGCGACCGCATCGCCCGCGAGCTCTACCGTGACCCGGATTTCATCGACGACCCGGTGCTCGCCGACTACGTCCAGGGCATCTGGCAGCCGCTGCTGGCCGCGGCCCGCCAGCGCGGCGAGCTCACGCCCGAGCTGGACGAACGCTTCGCCTGGGTGCTGCTGATCGGCCGCGACCGCAGCATCAATGCTTTCGCGTTGCCCGGCGGCTACCTCGGCGTGAACACGGGGCTCATCGCCGTGGTGGGCAGCCGCGACGAGCTCGCCTCGGTGCTGGCCCACGAGCTCACCCACGTCACGCAGCGACACATCTCGCGCATGCTCACGCAGCAGAGCCGGCAGATGCCGCTGATGCTGGCAGCCATGCTGCTGGGCGGCCTGGCGATGAGCAAGAGCGGCCGCAGCGGGGGCGACCTGGGCTCGGCCATGATGGTCGGCGGCCAGGCCATGGCCATGCAGAAGCAGCTGGACTTCTCGCGCGACATGGAGCGCGAGGCCGACCGCATCGGCTTCGGCGTGATGAGCCAGGCTGGCTTCGCGCCGCAGGGCGCCGCCGTCATGTTCGAGAAGCTGCAGTACGCCTCGCGGCTGAACGACAACGGCAGCTATCCCTACCTGCGCAGCCACCCGCTGACCAGCGAGCGCATCACCGAGATGCAGGCACGCGTGCAGTTCCGCGAAGGGGCGCCCCCGCCGACCGTGGCCCTGACACCCGAGCACGCCATGATCGCGGCCCGTGCCCGCGTTCTGGGCCGCCCGGGCGTGGACCTGCTGCGCCAGTGGGTGCAGGCCGCGCAGGGCAGCACGGCACCTGCCAGTGCGGCCACCGCCGGCACCCTCTATGCGGGCGCCATGGCCGCCAGGGAGCTGCGCGATCTGCCCGCTGCGCGCAGCCTGGCGCAGAAGCTGCGCACGCAGGTCGGCACGGCCGGCGAGCCGGCCCGGCTGGCGCGGCTGCTGGCGGCCGAGATCGAGATGGGCGCCGGCAATGCGCCCGCGGCCGTCGTCCTGCTCGACGTGCGCGCCAGAACCCGTGGCGAGATGCTGATGGCCGGCCAGGCCGCCCTGCTGACCCGGACCCATGCCGCGGAGGCCGCGCCGGTGCTGCGCGACTGGGTGGCCACGCATCCGCGCGACGCGACCGTGTGGCGGCTGCTCGGCGGGCTGTACGACGTGGAAGGCGACACCCTGCGCGCCATCCGCGCCGAAGCCGAGGCGCAGGTCGCCCAGCTGGACTACGTGGCGGCACGCGACCGCTTCCGCGCGGCCCAGGACTACGTGCGCGAGACCACCGCCAAGGGCGGCCGCGTCGACCACATCGAGGCCTCGATCGTGGACGTGCGTGCGCGCGAGATCGAACGCCTCGCGCGCGAGCAGATGGAAGAGAAGCCGATGTAGGCTGGCCGCGTCAGCGCCGCAGCAACAAGGATCGAGTGGCCGCGGAGCAGGCCATGCCAGGGCACCCGAGGAACCGGCTTTGCCGGGCCTCTGGGTGCGCCCCCCTCCAAGCCGAAGGCGCCAGTGAGGGGGGAGCCGCAAAGCGGCATGGGGGGTGTTTCACTATTCAGCGCCGGCTGGCGCCGATGGCGGCCTCGATGATCACGCCGAAGATCGAGTACAGCAGCGAGCCGAACAGCGCCGCCCAGAAGCCGTCGACATGGAAACCGGGCAGCAGTCCCGAGGCCATCCAGAAGATCAGCGCGTTCACGACGAAGAGGAACAGCCCGAGCGTGACCAGCGTGACCGGCAGGGTCAGGATCACCAGCACGGGCCGCACGAAGACGTTGAGCAGCGCGAGCACGGCTGCCGCGATCATCGCGCTGCCGAATCCCGAGATCTGCACCCCGCCGTAGAGGTAGGTGACCATCAGCAGCGCCAAGGCGCTGAGCACCCATTTGAGGATCAATCGCATGGCGCCAGCATAGCCGGTGGACCTGACGACGGGCCGCATGCCGGCCCGGCCGGCACGCCGCTCAGTCAGCCAGGCCGGGCGCCAGCAGCAGGAAGGCGGCCAGCCCCGCCAGGCCACCCGGCAGCGCACGTGCGCCCGGAACGAGCGGACGGCGAGGCGCCGAATCCGCCGCCGCCGGCACCAGGGGCTCCATGGCCGAGCCGATGCGGGGACGGCGCGCATCCACCACGCGGGCCGCGCCGTGCTCCAGATGCAGACGCTGCGTCAGTTCGACCAGCGGCCCCTTGGCCAGCACGGCGGTGGTCTGCGCGCCCTCGCGGGCCAGCAGGGGCCCCAGCGCTTCCTGCACGCGGGCGAACCACTTGGCGCGCCAGTTCTCGCGCGCGCTGTGGCTCACCCACTTGCTGATGCGGTGGGTCATGCGCGGCGCGCAGGCCACCACGATCCAGTGCCGGTCCGGCGCGGCCGGTGCCAGCTGGTCCAGGTGTTCCACGGCATAGGCCGCGTCGTCCACGTACAGGATGATCTTGTCCATCGAGGGGCTCCTTGGGCCGGGAAAGTGGGGATGACAGAAGGAGGCCGGCCCACCGAAAAGGTTCAGCCGGCCTCGAACGCGATCAATGCACGGCCACCTGCTTGCTGCGGCGGGCCAGCACGGCCTTGCCGATGGCCAGCACCAGCAGCGCGCCAGCGATCTGGGCACCGTACTTGATCACGTCGGTCTGCGGCAGCTTCAGCATCCACTGCCAGCGGTCGGGGTTGGCCAGCACCGGATCGGTGACCAGCATGCCGCCGGCGATCCAGCCCAGCAGCATGCCCCCGAGGGTGATGATCAGCGGATAGCGCTCCATCAGCTTGATGACCAGCTGGCTGCCCCAGACGATGATCGGGATCGAGATCACGAGGCCCAGCACCACCAGCAGCAGCGAGTGGTCGCCGGCGTTCTGGGCGGCGCCGGCGATGGCGATGACGTTGTCCACGCTCATCACCAGGTCGGCCACGATGATGGTCTTGATGGCGGCGAACAGGCGGTCGCTGCTCGCGACCTCGCCGTGGCCCTCTTCATCGGGCGCCAGCAGCTTGATGCCGATCCACACCAGCAGCAATGCGCCGACCAGCTTCAGGAAGGGCAGATTCAGCAGCGTCATCGCGAAGGCGATGAGCACCACCCGCAGGATGATGGCACCGGCGGTGCCCCAGATGATGCCCTTGGTGCGCTGCGCGGGCGGCAGCTTGCGGCAGGCCAGCGCGATCACGACCGCGTTGTCGCCACCCAGCAGGATGTCGATGATGATGATCTGCCCGAGTGCGACCCAGAACTCGGGAGAAGTCAGAAAGTCCATAGATTCCTCAATACCTGTGACCGATGAGCAGGCGGCTGGCGCCTGCCGGGGAGGGCAGCCCGCTGCGGGCTGATCGAGGAAGGTGCACCGAGGGGTGCACCATGGAACCGAAGGACGGCCTTGATCAGCCCGAAGCGGGCTCATCAAAGGTCTTGCTCGGAACGGCTCCTTTGCGGATACCGGACCCGGAACTGCCGGAAGCTTGCGCTTCGTACTGACGACAGGACCGACAGCGCCGGCGTGGGGCCGGGCCGGGAGCTACTCCCCTTCGAACGGCGCGATTGGAACACAGCGCCCTCGCGAGGCGCAAGGCGGGAACCATGGCGATAAGATCGCCGGCCCTCATTTCGATCAAGACGGCATTCCGGCCGTCGCGGTCGCCACGTTTCCTCCTGCATGGCCGGCATCCACATCACCGACATCGAGGCCGCCATCAACCACTGGCGGCGACTGAAGCCATCGCCCGACGGCATCAGCCTGGCACCCGAGGTGCGCGCGCTGGCCGAGGTCTATGCGCTGATGGTCTTCCACCGCGAGGACGAGGCCGACGAGTTCGGCTTTCCGCCGAAGGCCTGGGCGGCGTGGGCGGCCTGGTATGAGACCACCCCTGACACGCCCTGCATCGCCATCTGCTCGACCAGCCAGGGCGACGACGAATGCAAGGGCTGCGGACGCAGCTTCGACGAGGTGCAGCACTGGCCGGCGATGAGCCCGGCCGAGAAGCGGCAGACCTGGCGCCGCATCACCATGCAGGACACGGCGTGGCGCTTCAACCGCTATGCCGAACGTGCGCGTGAGGCGGATGCGCCTGCCGCAGACGAGCCACCGCCCTCGGACCCCGCCGCGCCGGCGGTCGGCGATCCGACGCCCTGACCGAATCCCCGTACGCCCATGCGCCGCCTCGCCCAGGCCCCCAATCTGGCATTGGCCACCCTGTGGGCCGATGCCCTGCGGGCACAGGGGCTGTCGGTGAGCGTGCAGCGCGAGTACCTGGGCGCCGCCGCAGGCCAGTTGCCGCCGGACCAGTGCCTACCGGAGCTGTGGGTCGAGCACGACGACGACCACAGCCGCGCCCTGCGCCTGCTGGGCGCGCTGCAGCGACCCCCGCAGCGCCAGTGGCACTGCCGCTGCGGGGAGTTCGTGGAAGGCGGCTTCGAGCAGTGCTGGAACTGCGGCGCGCCGATGCCGGGGCTTTGAGCGCCCTACTGCCCCCCAACAGCTCTACGTAGGCAGTCGCCGAGGGCTCTCGGCACGCCACGCCAGGGCACCCGAGGAACTGGCTCCGCCAGGCCTCTGGGTGCGCCCCCCTCCGAGCCGAAGGCGACAGAGAGGGGGGAGCCGCGAAGCGGCATGGGGGGTGTTCATTTCAAGCGCTGTGGCTCGATGTCGACGGAGCGCTCGCCGTCGCCAAGCATCAGCACGCCCTCCTGGACCGTGGCCTGCAACTGCATGCTGCGCTGGGCCAGGGCCGACAGTTGCTGCGAGGCCGCCGTGGGAATGCGCCACACCTGCAGGTTCTGCGGCCGGGTCAGCTTGGTCTCGATGCCGCGCCACCAGACCTCGGCGGAGCTGGCGAAGGCGTAAACCACCACCTGGTCCGCCTTGCCGCAGGCCTTGGTCACCGGCTTGTCCTCGGGCTGGCCCACCTCGATCCACAGCCGCGCACGGCCAGTGAAGTCGCGCAGCCAGACGTCGGGCTCGTCCGGGTCGGACAGGCCGGCGCCGAAGGCCAGCTGGCCGTCGCCGCCGCACATGGCCTGCAGCTGGTGCGCCTGCAGGGCCAGGGCCGCCAGGCGGATCATCATCCGCTCGTCGGTCTCGCTCGGGTGGCGGGCCAGGGTCAGCGCATGGTCGGCGTAGTAGCCGTGGTCGATGTCGGCCACGGCCAGGTTGGCCTTGAAGATGGTGGACTTGAGCGCCATCAGGCTTGGCCGCCGCCCACGCGTCGGGCCAGCTCGGCCGCCTTGCCGGTGTAGCTGCCGGGCGTCATCGCCAGCAGTCGCTCCTTCTCGGCCTCGGGGATCTCGAGCGAGCGGATCAGCCCGTGCAGCGCCTCGGCCGTCACCGCCTGGCCGCGGGTCACTTCCTTGAGCTTCTCGTAGGCGCCCGCCACGCCGTAGCGGCGCATCACGGTCTGGATCGGCTCGGCCAGCACTTCCCAGCTGCTGTCCAGGTCCTCGGCCAGGGCGGCCTCGTTGAGCTCCAGCTTGCCCAGACCGGTGGCCAGGCTGGCATACGCCAGCACGGCATAGCCGAAGGCCACGCCAACGTTGCGCAGCACGGTCGAATCGGTCAGGTCGCGCTGCCAGCGGCTGATGGGCAGCTTTTCCGACAGGTGGCGCAGCAGCGCATTGGCCAGGCCCAGGTTGCCCTCGGCGTTCTCGAAGTCGATCGGGTTGACCTTGTGCGGCATGGTGGACGAGCCGATCTCGCCCGCCTTGAGCCGCTGCTTGAAGTAGCCCAGGCTGATGTAGCCCCAGACGTCGCGCGAGAAGTCGACCAGGATGGTGTTGGCCCGCGCCAGCGCATCGAACAGTTCGGCCATGTAGTCGTGCGGCTCGATCTGGATGCTGAAGGGCTGGAAGACCAGACCCAGGCCCTGCGGCGCCGGCGTCTCGACCACCTTGCGGCTGAAGGCCTCCCAGTCGAAGTCGGGCCAGGCGGCCAGGTGGGCGTTGTAGTTGCCCACGGCGCCGTTCATCTTGCCCATGAGCTTGACCGCGGCGATCTGCTCGCGCGCCTTGGCCAGGCGCACCGCGACGTTGGCGATCTCCTTGCCCACGGTCGTCGGGCTGGCGGTCTGGCCGTGGGTGCGGCTGAGCATGGGCACGGCGGCGAAGTCCCCAGCCATCTTGCGCAGCGTGGCGAGGATGCCGTCCAGCGCCGGCAGCACCACCTGGTCGCGCGCGGCCTGGATCTGCAGCGCATGGCTGGTGTTGTTGATGTCCTCGCTGGTGCAGGCGAAGTGCACGAACTCGGCGGCGGACTCCAGCTCGGGCCGGGCCTCGAACTTGGACTTGATCCAGTACTCCACGGCCTTGACGTCGTGGTTGGTGGTCTTCTCGATCTCCTTGATCGCCAGCGCGTCGGCTTCGGAGAAATGCGAGACCAGGCCCATCAGGTACTTGCGGGCGCCCGGCGTCAGCGGCTTGAACTCCGCGAAGCCGGCATCGGACAGGGCGATGAACCAGGCCACTTCGACCTGGACGCGGCGGTGCATGTAGCCCTGCTCGCTCATCAGCGGGCGAAGCGGCGCGAGCTTGCCGGCATAGCGGCCATCGAGGGGCGAAAGGGCGGAAACGGGCGCGAAACTCATCCCGGGATTGTAGGTGGCGCCTTGGCGGCAGGCGCCTGGGGCGGCCCGGCGGCGCTCCCTCTAGAATCCGCCGCGCCCCGCCTCCCCTGGCCCACTTTCGAGGATCCTGCCTGCATGAAACTCATCGGATCGACGTCCAGCCCCTACGTGCGTAAGGTGCGCGTCGTCATGGCCGAGAAGCGCCTGGACTACGAGTTCGTGCAGGAAGACGTGTGGGCCGACGACACCACCATCGCCACCTCCAACCCCCTGGGCAAGGTGCCCTGCCTGGTGATGGACGGCGGCGACGCCATGTTCGACTCGCGCGTGATCGTCGAGTACCTCGACACCCTGTCGCCGGTGGGCAAGCTCATCCCCGCCTCGGGCCGGGAGCGCGCCGAGGTGAAGACCTGGGAAGCCCTGGCCGACGGCGTGATGGACGCCGGGGTGCTCTGGCGCATGGAAGCCGTCTGGCCCAAGCGCGCCGACAGCGAGCGCAGCCAGGCCTGGATGGACCGCCAGCGCGGCAAGGTCGAGGCCGGCATCGCCGCCATGGCCAAGGGCCTGGGCGACAAGCCCTTCTGCAGCGGCATCCATCTGAGCCTCTCGGACATCGCGGTCGTTTGCGCCCTGGACTGGATCGGCTTCCGTTTTCCCGACCTGGACTGGCGGGCGGAGCATCCTTCGCTGGCCCGCCTGTGCGACAAGCTCCACCAGCGGCCGAGCATCAAGGACACGGCCCCTCGCTGAGCGCCGCCTCACCCGTCGCAGCGGCGCCCCTGCACCAAAGAAAAAGGCGCGATGGAAATCGCGCCTCGGGGAGGGCACTGCGACGCTGCCGGGCACCAGTGCCAATTGTTAAAAAGATGCTGCGAGATATCCCGACACGAAGGAGGGAGGGAGGGAGGAGGAGAAGAGTCGCCTCGGGATGCTTCGACCGGCTCTGAATCCGGAAGATCTCGCAGCATCGAAAACCGTTGAGGGGAATGGTCCGCGCTCACCCTTTCTCCGAGCGTAGGCCGACTTCCATGGTTCCCGTGGGAGTCTGTAAATTTCCGTAAGCCCGTCTTCGCGGCACGGCGGAAGACCCCGCGGCGGCTCGGACAACGGCACCGATGCACCCGGGCGACCGGGACAATGCAAGGTTCACCCACAGACCTTCGGACATGCTTTACCCCGATCTCTTCAAGCAGCTCGAATCGGTTCGCTGGGACATGGCGACCGACATCCCCTGGCAGGACTTCGATGGCGCGCGCCTGTCCGACGAACAGGCGCAGACCATCAAGATGAATGCCATCACCGAATGGGCGGCGCTGCCGGCGACCGAGATGTTCCTTCGGGACAACCGGCACGACAGCGACTTCAGCGCCTTCATGTCCATCTGGTTCTTCGAGGAACAGAAACACTCGCTGGTGCTGATGGAATACCTGCGGCGCTTCCGGCCCGACTGCGTGCCCAGCGAGGAAGAACTCCATCAGGTGCGCTTCGACTTCGACCCCGCGCCGCCGCTGGAGACGCTGATGCTGCACTTCTGCGGCGAGATCCGGCTGAACCACTGGTACCGCCGCGCGGCCGAGTGGCACAGCGAGCCGGTCATCAAGCACATCTACACCACGCTCTCGCAGGACGAGGCGCGCCACGGCGGCGCCTACCTGCGCTACATGCGCCGGGCGCTCGAGAAGTGCGGCGACGAGGCCCGCGCGGCCTTCGCCAAGGTCGGCGTGCTGATGGCCAGCGCCCGCCGCACCGCCCAGGCGCTGCACCCGACCAACCTGCACGTCAACAAGGCGCTGTTCCCGCGCGACACGGTGCAAAGCCGCATGCCCGATCCGGACTGGCTGGAACACTGGCTCGACCAGCAGATCCGCTTCGACGCCGTGTGGGAAGGCAAGGTGGGCGAGCGCATCCTGCACAACCTGGGGCTGCTGTTCAACCGCAGCTTCAAGACGGTGCAGGACCTGAATCGCTACCGCAAGGAACTGACGAGCCGGATCGGCTCGCCGGCCGGACCCGCCCCGCAGGGCACCTGAGCCGCACTCGGCCGCTGCGCCCGGATCGGCCCGGGGCGGAAGCCGTCGGGGCAGGCCTTCAGCGGCGTTCCACCGCGAAGGGCGACAGGCCCAGCGCACCGCGCAGGGGTCCGACCGCCGCCTGCGCGGCGTCGCGCGTGGCATAGGGGCCGACCTGCACCTTGTGCGCCCCCGCTTCTTCGACGATGCGCAGGCGGCCCGCCAGTTCGGGCTGGGAGGCGGCCACGCGCGCCAGCAGCGTCTGCGCCCCATCGCGTTCGCGGAAGGCACCGAGTTGCATCCATACGCCTGCAGCGATGGCTGACGAGGCAGACGCTGCCGCGCCTGCGGCGGACGGTGGCGACACGCCAGGGGCGGCCGCCGAGCCGGGCAGCGTTGCGGTCGGTGCAGCAGGCGAGGCTGGCGCAGCAGCCGCGGGCGCCGGCACAGGCGCTGGCGTCATCGGCGCCAGGGGCGCGACTTCCATGTTGCGGAAACGCGGCGGCGGCTCGGCGGGCAGTGACGCTGCAGGCGCAATGGCTGCTGGCAGTTCGGGCCCCGCTGGTGCAGGTGCCGCATCGCTGGTCACGGCCGTGGACGCCTGGGCCAGCCGCCAGACCGGCACGGGTGCGGATGTCGAAGGCGACGCCGCTGCGTTCGCCGGGACCGCCACGACCGGCTGCACCCAGGCCGCCGGCACTGGCACTGGCACGGCCTCGGCCTGCGCCGACGACGCCACCGCTCGTGACGACGCGACGGCCGTCGGCGCCGCGGCCAGCTGCGTGTCCGACGGCCGGCGCCAGGCGCCGGTGCGGATCGCCTCGTTGGTCAGCCGCTCCACTTCCACCGGCGCCACGCCGCGCAGCAGGTCCAGCCGCAGCGCCGCCGTGTAGCTCAGGTCGATGATGCGGTCGTCGCGGAAGGGGCCGCGGTCGTTCACCCGCACGATCACCTCGCGCCCGTTGGCCGGGTTGCGCACCCGCGCGTAACTCGGCAACGGCATGGTGCGATGGGCGGCCGTCATGGCATACATGTCGTAGGGCTCGCCGTTCGCGGTGGAGCGCGCATGGAAACCCTGGCCGTACCAGGAGGCCAGGCCGCGCTCGACCAGCGGCCGGTCGTCGGTGAGGGGCGTGTAGCTGCGGCCGGCGACGGTGTAGGGCCGGCTGGTCCCGCCCTCTGCGCGGATGGGCTCGACGCGAGGCTCGGCATCGGGCGTCTGCGCCAGGCCCGCGGGTGGATTGCGGGGCGGGCCATCGCGCGGCGCACTGGCGCATCCGGCCAGCACGGCGGCGACGCAGGCCGCCGTCCAGGTCGCCCACCGCAAAGGCATGCCGACGAGCGCGTGGCCGCGCATGCCCGCCTCAGCCAAAGACCGCCTCCCACAGCGCCAGCATGGCGGCGCGCTCGCGGGCCGCCAGCTCGGGCGACACCTGCGTGGGCGCCTCGTCCAAGCGCGCGCGGTGCTGCAGGCGGCGCAGCTCGCGGTAGGCATCGCCGGCTGCGCGGCCCACGCCGGCCGGCAGCAGGCCGGCGGCCTCGGCGCGTTGCAGCAGCGCGATGTTGCCCACGTTGTCCAGCAGCGCCGGTACCTCGCCCGAATGGGCCAGCACCAGGTACTGCACGGCGAACTCGGCGTCCACCATGCCGCCCGCGCTGTGCTTGACGTCGAAGCGGCCAGGGCGCACCGGGTGGGCGGCGCGCACCTTCTCGCGCATGGCGACGATCTCCTTGCGCAGGGCGGCACGGTCACGCGGGGCGGCGATGACGGCGTGACGCACCGCGTTGAAGCGCGCGCCCAGCTCCGCGCTGCCCAGCACATAGCGGGCGCGGGTCATGGCCTGGTGTTCCCAGGTCCAGGCGGTGTTGCTGCCGCGGCCCAGCTGGTACTTCTCGTAGGCGTCGAAGGTGATGGTCAGCAGGCCCGAGTTGCCGTTGGGCCGCAGCGCCGTGTCGATCTCGAACAGGTCGCCTTCGCGCGTCTTGATGGTCAGCCAGTTGATGAGCTTGCGCACGTAGGCCGCGTAGACCTCGGGCGCGCGCTCGTCCTCGTCTTCATAGACGAAGACGATGTCCAGGTCGCTGCCGTAGCCCAGCTCCTTGCCGCCGAGCTTGCCGTAGCCGATGACGGCGAAGCGCGGTAGCTCGCGGTGGCGATTGCGCACATGCGGCCAGCACCAGCGCGCGGTGATGGCCAGCACGGTGTCGGCCAGCGCACTCAGGTCGTCGGCCACTTGCTCCACCGTCAGCCGGCCTTCGAGGTCGCGCGCCAGGATGCGGAAGACTTCGGCATGGTGGGCGCGGCGCAACAGGTTCATCAGCGCCTCCTCATCGGCCTCGCCGGTGCGCGAGAGCGAGCGGTGGCGGGCTTCCAGTTCGGCGTCGAACTCGATGGCCGAGAAGCGCGCGGCCAGCATGTCGGGGCTGGCGAGTTCGTCGATGACGCCGGGGTGCTGCAGCAGGTAGCGCGCCGGCCACTTGGCCGCGCCCAGCAGGCGCAGCAGGCGCTCGTGCACGCCGGGGCGCTCGACCAGCAGCGCCAGGTAGCTTTCGCGGCGCAGCAGCGGCTCGATCCAGTCGGCCCATCGGAGCGCCGCGTCCACGGGATGGGCACAACGGTCGCCTGCGGTCGAGGCCTCGGCCTCCTGCAGCCAGCGGCCGGTGCGGATCACCAGTTGCCGCAGCCGCGCGCGGGCCTCGTCGCGCAGGGCGGCGATGCGCGGGTTGTCCGCCCAATGGCGCACGCGCTCGGCGAAGGGCGCGGGCAGGCTGGCCAGCAGCTCACCCAGATCCTGCGGCGCCGCACGCTGGCCGGCGCCGCCGCGCTGGCAGCTGCCGCCGCTGCAGCGCTTTTCGCCGCCGAGCAGCGTGTCGAATTCCTGGGCCACGAACTCGCGGTAGGTGTCCAGCTTCTCCAGGAAGGCACAGCAGTCCGGAAAGTCCAGCGTGGCGGAGATCCAGCGCAGGTCTTCGTCGGCCACGGGCAGCATGTGGGTCTGCTGGTCGTCCAGGTACTGGATGCGGTGCTCCACCTGGCGCAGGAAGCGGTAGGCGCGGTCGAGCTCGTCGGCCGTGGCCTGGGGCATGAGGCCGGCACGCGCCAGACGCTGCAGGGCGTCGAGCGTGGGCCGCGTGCGCAGCTCCGGAAACTGCCCGCCGCGCACCACCTGCAGCAGCTGCACGATGAATTCGATCTCGCGGATGCCGCCGCGCGAGAGCTTGACGTCATTGGCCCGCTCGGGTCGGCCAGCGCTGCGGCGCATGGCCTGCTCGCGGATCTGGCGGTGCAGCGAACGCAGCGCGTCGAACACGCTGTAGTCCAGGTAGCGGCGGAAGACGAAGGGCAGCACCACGCCGCGCAGGGCCTGGGCGCTGCCCGATTCGATGGCCGCCGTGGGCGCCACCACGCGGCTCTTGAGCCAGGCGAAGCGTTCCCATTCGCGGCCCTGGACCTGGAAGTACTCCTCCAGGGCATCGAGCGAGACCACGCTGGGGCCCGAGTTGCCGTTGGGCCGCAGCGCCAGGTCGACGCGAAAGACGAAGCCGTGCTCGGTCGTGTCGCCCACCAGCTGGTAGATGCGCTTGACCGCGCGACCGAAGTAATCCTGGTTGGCGATGCTGCCGCGGCCCTGGGCGTCGCCGGCGGTGTCGCCGTCCTGGTCGTACAGGTAGATGAGGTCGATGTCGCTGGAGACGTTGAGCTCGCGCGCGCCCAGCTTGCCCATGCCCACGATCCACAGCTGGGCCCGCTGGCCGTCGGCGGTGCGTGGCGCGCCATGCACGGCGTCGAGTTCGGCGCAGGCCTCGCGGCAGGCGGTGTCGAGGGCGAACTCGGCCAGCTCGGTGACGGCCAGCAGCACTTCCTCGAGGGGCGCGCGCTCATCGCAGTCGCGGGCGATCAGGCGCTCCATGACCAGCTGGCGCACGATGCGCAGCGCATCGCCCGTGGGCCGGCCGGCCGCGCGCAATGCGGCGAGCGCGCTCTCCATATGGGGGCGGCGGGGCGCCCCGGGGGGCAGCAGCGTCAGTTCGTCGGCGTAGCGCCGGCGCAGCCGCTGCACGAAACGAGAGCCCGATGAAAGCCCTCGCGAGGGCGGCATGGCGGCCGACGAGACAGCCGGCTGCGCATGCTCCGAAATCGGACGGTTTGAGGGGCCTTCTCCGCCGGCCGGCTCGGAACCGGGCCAGGGGCGGCCGGTCATAATTTCCGACACAGCGCGATCCTTCATGAATGTCACGACGCCATCTCCTCCACGTCTGCTCAGGATCGCAGCTGCCGCAGCACGCTGGCTGCTGGCCCTGGTGGTGGCCGGCTGGTTGCTCGTCGGCCTGTGCGTCGTCGTCCTACACGCGTGGATTGTGCCGCGGATCGGCGAGTGGCGCGGCGCGCTGGAGGCGCAAGCCAGCCGTCTCGCAGGGGTACCCGTTCGCATCGGCTCGCTGGAGGCGTACTCCAGGAGCCTGTTCCCGACCATCGAGCTGCACGACGTCGTGCTGGAAGACCCCGGCCGCGGCGAGGCGTTGCGGCTGGCGCGCGTCGTGGCCAGCGTGTCGCCGCGCTCCCTGTGGCACCGCGGCTTCGAGCAGCTCTACATCGAGCGGCCCGAGCTCGACGTGCGGCGCGATGCCGACGGCCGGCTGCGCATCGCCGGCGTGGTGCTCAACCCCGACGACCGCAAGGACGACAGCCCGGGCGCCGACTGGCTCTTCTCCCAGCGCGAGGTGGTGGTCGAGCACGGCACGGTGCGCTGGACCGACGAGACACGCGATGCGCCCACGCTCACGTTGGCAGACGTGCGCTTCGTGGTGCGCAATGGCGTGCGCAGCCACGCGATGCGGCTGGACGCCACGCCCCCCGAGGGCTGGGGGCAGCGCTTCTCCATCAACGGCCGATTCCGCCAGCCGCTGCTGAGCCTGCGCAGCGGCGATTGGCGCGACTGGAGCGGCCAGCTCTATGCCGACCTGCCCGCCATCGACGTCACCCGGCTGGGCCAGTACGTCAAGCTCGACGCCCGCATCCGCGAGGGCGAAGGTGCCGTGCGGGCCTGGATCGACGTCGAATCCGGCCGGGCCGTGGGCGGCGCGGCCGACCTGGCCCTGTCGCGCATCGACGCCGTGCTCGGGGCCCAGCTCGAGCCCCTGCAACTGCGCGACCTGACCGGGCGCCTCGCGGTACGCGCCACCGACCAGCTGTTCGAGTTCTCGACGCAGAACCTGCAGTTCGCCACCGGCGACGGACAGCGCTGGCCCGGCGGCAACTTCTGGCTGCGCACCCAGCCGGCCAACGGGCGCACGCCCGAGAGCGGCGCCCTGCGCGCGGACCAGCTGGACCTGGGCGCGATGGCCCTCATTGCCGACCGGCTGCCCATCGGCACCCAGGTGCGGCGCCTGCTCGCGGTGCGGGCGCCGCGCGGCCTGCTCGAACACATCGAGGGCAGCTGGCAGGGCCCGGCCGATTCGCCCACGCGCTACCAGGCCAGGCTGCGCGTGAAGGGCCTGGCGGTGGCGGCGGACGGACGCAACGCCACGCCCGATGGCCACCAACTGGGTTCGCCTGGCGTGCGTGGCCTGGATGCCGAGGTCGACCTGAACCAGGCCGGCGGCACCGCCCGGTTGGCGATCCGCAACGGCGCGGTCGACGTGCCGGGCGTGTTCGAGGAACCCTCGGTGCCGGTCGACCGGCTCGACACCACCGTGCACTGGAGCCGCAAGGACGAGGACATCGAGGTTCAGCTGCCCGATCTGCGCCTGACCAATGCCGACGCGGAAGGCAGCGCGCAGATCCGCTGGCACACCGGGCAGCCCGCACCCGCCGGGCAGGGCCGCTTTCCGGGCGTGCTCGATCTCACGGCCCAGCTCACCCGCGCCGACGGCACCCGTGTGCACCGCTACCTGCCGCTGGGCATCCCGGCCGAGACGCGCCACTACGTGCGCGACGCCGTGGTCAAGGGCCGCGCCAGCGACGTGCAGTTCCGCATCCGCGGCGACCTGCACCATGTGCCTTCGGCGGCGCCGCAGGACGCCTTCCGCATCACAGCCCAGGTGCAGGACGTGCACTTCAACTACGTGCCGCATGTGCCCACCGGCCACGCGGCCTGGCCGGCCGTTACCGGCCTGTCGGGCGAACTGGTGTTCGACCGGCAGACGATGCAGGTGCTGAACGCCCGCGGGCGCATGGCGGGGGCGCCCTCCATCGAACTGGTCAAGGGCGAGGCCCGCATTCCCGACCTCGCCCATGCGCCCCGGCTGCTGCTGCAGTTGCAGGCCCGCGGCCCGGTGGCCGACCTGTTGCGCCAGGGCGCGCCGCTCACCGGCGACGCCCGCAGCTTCATCGGGGGCATCCAGGCCAGCGGAAACGCCGACTACCGCTTCGACATGGACATGCCGCTCACGCAGATGGCGCAGACGCAGGTCAAGGCCAGCGTCGCCCTGCCGGGCAACGACGTGCGGCTGGTGCCGAATTCGCCATCGTTCACGCAGGTCAAGGGCACGCTGCAGTTCACCGACAGCGGCTTCTCGCTGGCCGGCGTGCAGGCCCAGTTGGCCGGCGGCCCCATCCGCATCGAAGGCCAGGGCGGCTACGGCGGCACCACCAAGCCGCTTGCGCTCAAGGCCCAGGGCCAGTTCACGGCCGAAGGCCTGCGCACGGTGGAAGGCCAGCCCGAACTCAACGGTTTGGCCGGCCGGCTGCAGGGCGGCAGCAGCTACACGGCCAGCCTGCAGCTGCAGAACGGCGTCCCCGACTTCCAGTTCGAGAGCAGCCTGCAGGGCCTGGGCATGGACCTGCCGGCGCCCCTGGGCAAATCTGCCGAAGCGACGCGCCCGCTTCGCCTCGGCCTGCGCCAGGCCGAGGAAGCGCGCCGCGGCCGCACCGAGACCATCGACGTGCGCCTGGGCGACGTGGCCTCGGCCGAGTACGTGCGCGAGCTCGACACGCCGCAGCCCACCGTGGTGCGCGGCGCGCTGCGTGTCGGCACGGCCGTGGCCGGCTCGAAGACGCTGCCGGCCAACGGCGTGCTGGCGCAGATCCACCTGGACGACATCGACGTGGACGCCTGGCGCGCCCTGGCGACGCAGAAGGCGCCGGCCGCCCCGGCCACGCCCGCACCGCCGGGCACCGCCCAGGCGGTGGCCGCCTCGCCCTGGCTGCCCAACCGCGTTGCGCTGCAGGCCGGCCGCCTGCAGGTGGCCGGCCGCACGCTGCACGATCTGACGGTGGACGGCACCATCGAAGGTAATCTGTACAAGGCCAAGGTGCAGGCCCGCGAGCTGAGCGGCAGCGTCGAGTACCGCAACCAGGCGCCCGCCCAGGTGAAGGCGCGGCTGGCCTACCTGCGCATCGCGCCGGGCGAGTCGCGCGAGCAGGTGGAGTCGCTGCTCGACACCGCCCCGCCCGAGGACCTGCCGGCGCTGGACGTGGTGGTGGACGACCTGGAACTGCTCGGCCGCCACCTGGGCCGGGCCGAGATCGTGGCGGCCACGCAGTCCGCCGAAGGCGGCCGGCGCGAATGGCGGCTCGACAAGCTGGCCTTCACGCTGCCCGAGGCGCGCCTGGAGGCCAAGGGCCGCTGGGCACCGCCCACCTCCACGGGCGCCAAGCGCCACATGATGCTGGACTTCACGCTCGACATGCAGGATGCCGGCGCGCTGCTCGGCCGCTTCGGCATGCCGGGCGTGCTGGCCTCCGGCAAGGGCCGGCTGGGCGGCGACGTCCATTGGCAGGGCTCGCCCTTCGACCTGGACCTGGCCTCGCTGGGCGGCCAGCTGCACGTGGACGTGACGAGCGGCCAGTTCCTCAAGGCCGAGCCCGGCATCGCCAAGCTGCTGGGCGTGATCAACCTGCAGGCGCTGCCGCGCCGGCTGACGCTGGACTTCCGCGACCTGTTCAGCGCCGGCTTCGCCTTCGACCAGATCCGCGGCGACGCGCGCATCGCCAACGGCATCGCCAGCACCAACAACCTGCAGATGAAGGGTGTGAATGCCGCCGTCTTCATGGACGGCTCGGCCGACATCGCGCACGAGACGCAGCAGCTGCGGGTGGTGGTGATTCCCGAGATCAACGCCGGCACGGCCGCGCTGGTGGCCACGGCCATCAATCCGGCAATCGGCCTGGGCACCTTCCTGGCGCAGATGGTGTTGAGCCGTCCGCTGGTGGCCGCCACCACGCAGGAGTTCCTGATCGACGGCACCTGGGCCGATCCGCGCGTGGTCAAGGTGCCGCGCGCGGCGGCACAACCGGGCGCCGGCACTGCCACCGACAACGAAGCCAAACCATGAAGATCGCCGCCATCCAGATGGTCTCGGGCCCCGTGCGCGAGGACAACCTCGCGCGGGCCCGCGCCCTGCTCGCCCAGGCCGCCGAGGCGGGTGCCGAACTGGCCGCGCTGCCCGAGTATTTCTGCCTCATGGGCCACCGCGACACCGACAAGCTGCCGCTGCGCGAAGCGCCCGGCCAGGGGCCCGTGCAGGACTTCCTGGCGGCCTGCGCCCGCGAGTTCGGCCTGTGGATCGTGGGCGGCACGCTGCCCCTGCAGGCGGCGGACGAGGCCCATGTGTTCAACACCTCGCTCGCCTATGCGCCGACGGGCGAATGCGTGGCGCGCTACGACAAGATCCATCTCTTCTGCTTCGACAACGGCCGCGAGCGCTACGACGAGGCGCGCGTCATTGCGCCGGGCGGCAGCCCGACGCTGTTCGAGCTGCCCTCGCGCGACGGCCATCGCTGGAAGGTGGGCCTGTCGGTCTGCTACGACCTGCGCTTTCCGGAGCTCTACCGCCAACTCTCGGCGCAGGGCGCGGAGCTGCTGCTGGTGCCGGCCGCCTTCACCCACACCACCGGCGAGGCGCACTGGGAGCTGCTGCTGCGCGCCCGCGCCATCGAGAACCTGGCCTTCGTGGCCGCGCCCGCCCAGGGCGGGCGGCACGAGAACGGCCGGCGCACCTGGGGCCAGACGCTGGTGGCCGAGCCCTGGGGCCAGCTGCTGGCCGAACGTCGCGACGAGGGCGAAGGCGTGGTGATCGCCGAGCTGGACATCGCGCGCCTGGCCGCCTGCCGCGAACAGCTGCCGGCGCTGGGCCACCGCGTGCTGTGAGCCGGGCCCTTCGTCGATGAGCGCCAGCCTGCCCGCTGCCGAATTGCCGACCGAGGCCGCCGCACTGCCGCCGCCGGGCTGGCGGCGCCTGCGCTCGATGTGGCGCCGCTGGTTCCTGTGGGTGCTGATGGCGCTGCTGGTGATGGGCCTGCTCATCACGGTGGTCTGGCTGGCGGGGCGCCACGAGATCGAGCAGGTGCAGCAACGGCTGGAGCGCGACACCGCCGACGCCACGTCCGAGCTGCGCTCCGCGCTCGCGCGCAACCTGCAGAGCCTGCAGGCCACCGATGCCGACCCGCAGCGCTTTTCCAATGAAGCGGCGCAGCTGCTGCGCGGGCACCGCGAGTGGCTGCGCATCGAGCGGCGCGACGCCTCGCTGGTGCTGCAGACGGCCGAGGACACGCCCTACCGGCCGCATCCGCTGGACCTGCAGCAGCGCCCGTCCAGCCTGCCGGAGCTGGTTCAGGCCTGCACCGCGGCCGAGCGCCAGCGCGGCGGCGCCTATGCGCCCTCGCACTACCTGCCACTGCCCGGCGGCGGCGGCATCGAGGTGCTGGAGGTCTGCCTGCCCTCGCGCCACGGCGGCTACCTGATCGCCCTCTATTCGCTGCGCGGCGTGCTCTCCGAGATGCTGGACGCGAGCATGACCCGCGGCCAGGAGGTCTCGCTGCTGGAGCTGGACGGCACGCGCCTGGCCAGCATCGGCACCGCCCGGCGCGCCGGCAACCGCGTGTTCACGGCGCAGCAGGCGCTGGAGCTGCCCGGCCTCACGCTGATGCTGCGCGTGGATGGCTGGCGCAGCGCGCCGGACCTCTTCCCCAACCTGCTCACCGGCCTGGTCACGGCCATGTCCATCGCGCTGGTGTCGGTGCTGGTGCTGCTGGCGCGCGACACGCGCAGGCGGCTGCGCGTGGAACACGACCTGTCGAACACCCTCGCCTTCCGCAAGGCGATGGAGGACTCGGTGCTCACCGGCCTGCGCGCCCGCGATCTGGACGGCCGCGTCACCTACGTCAATGCCGCCTTCTGCGACATGGTGGGCTTCACGGCCGAAGAGCTGCTGGGCCGCGCGGACGAGATGCCCTACTGGCCGCCCGAGCTGGCCGCGGAATACCGCAACCGCCAGCACATGCGCCAGGCCAGCGGCGGCACCGCGCGCGAGGGCTACGAGTCGGTCTTCCGCCGCAAGGACGGCAGTCGCTTCCCGGTGCTGATCTTCGAGACGCCGCTGATCGACGACCGGCGGGTGCAGACCGGCTGGATGAGCGCCATCGTCGACCTGAGCGAGCAGCGCCGCATCGAGGAGATGTCGCGCGCCAGCCAGGAGCGGCTGCAGGCCACCGCCCGCCTGGCCACGGTGGGCGAGATGGCCTCGCTGCTGAGCCACGAGCTCAACCAGCCGCTGGCCGCCATCGCCAGCTATGCGACCGGGTCGATCAATCTGCTCGAAAGTCCGCCGCTGCCCGGCCAGGAGGCCGAGGACCGCCATCAGCTGGCGCTGGCCATGCGCCGCATCGCCGAGCAGGCCGAGCGCGCCGGCCGCGTGATCCGCAGCGTGCACGACTTCGTGCGCCGCCGCGAGCGCGCGCGCGAGCCGGTGACGCCGCTGCAGCTGTTCGAAGCCGTGATGCCGCTGGTGCAGCTGCAGGCCCGCAAGCTGGACGTGCGTGTCGAACTGAAGGTGCCCGCCAATCTGCCGCCGGTGTTGTGCGACCGCTCGCTGGTCGAGCAGGTGCTGCTCAACCTCGCGCGCAACGGCATGCAGGCCATGGACCGGCCCGAGCTGCGGCGCCGCGTGCTCACGCTCGGCGCAGAACTTGCGGATGGCGGTGCCGGCGACACCCGCCGCTGGATCGCCTTCAGCGTCGCCGACGAGGGCTGCGGCATCGACGCCGAAGTGCAGGAACGCCTGTTCACCCCCTTCTTCACCACCCGCCGCGACGGCATGGGCCTCGGCCTGAGCCTGTGCCGCACGGTGGTCGAGCAGCACGGCGGCGCCCTCGGACACGCGCCCAACCGCCCGCGCGGCACCGTCTTCCGCTTCACGCTGCCGACGGGCCGCGGCGAGGCGGCGCCCCTTTCCTTCTGACCCCCATGCAACCCCTCATCGACGCCCTCATCTTCATCGTCGACGACGACGCGAGCGTGCGCGAGGCCCTGGCCTGGCTGCTGCGCTCGCGCCGCCTGGCCAGCGAGCATTTCGCCAGTGCCGACGCCTTCACCGCCCGGCTGGAGGAGAGCACCGCCTTCCGCAACCAGCCCCGCTGCCTGCTGCTGGACGTGCGTATGCCCGGCACCAGTGGCCTAGCGCTGTTCGACCGTCTGGCCGGCGCGGGCCAGTTGAACGAGATGCCCGTGATCTTCCTCACCGGCCATGCCGACGTGCCCACGGCGGTCGACGCCGTCAAGCGCGGCGCCTTCGACTTCTGCGAGAAGCCTTTTTCGGACAACGCCCTGGTGGACCGGGTGGAGGAGGCGCTGCGCCTCTCCCAGACTGCCATCGACGCGCGGCAGGAGCGCCAGCGCATCCAGCAGCGGCTGGAGGAGCTGACCGAGCGCGAGCGCGAGGTATTGCGCCGTGTGGTGCGCGGACTGCCCAACAAGCTGATCGCCGACGAGCTGTCGATCAGCGTGCGCACGGTGGAAGTGCACCGCGCGCGCGTGTTCGACAAGATGGAAGTGAAGTCGGCCGTCGAGCTGGCCAACCTGCTGCGCGGCGCGGACGCCTGAGTGCGCCGCGCCCGGCCGGACGCGACAACGCCGCGGCCAGTCCCGAGGGACCGGTCCACGGCGTTTGGTCGTCCGACGCCGCCCACGGAGAAGGCAGGCGGCGCTGTGGATCAACCGCGGTTGGGGGCGCGCTCGCCGACGTAGATCTCGACGCGGCGGTTCTGCGCGCGGCCGGCGTCGGTGGCGTTGCTGGCCACGGGCTCGCGCGAGCCGCGGCCGTCGATCTGGATGGCCCGCGCCGGCACGCCGCGCGAAGTCAGGTAGTCCCGGGTGGCGGCGGCGCGCTGCACCGACAGCGGGTCGTTGATGGCGTCGGTGCCCGTGTTGTCGGTGTGGCCGATGATGCGCACTTCGGCGTTCGGGTTGTTGCGCAGGCCGGTGGCGAACTGGTCCAGCACGCCCGCCAGGGTCGGGCGGATATTGGCGCGGCCGGTGTCGAAGCCGGCGTCGCTCGGGATGGCCAGCTTCAGCTCGTTGTTGGCGGTCTGGGACACGGCGATGCCGGTGCCCTGGGTGGCCTGCTCCATCTGGCGCTTCTGGTTCTCCATGCGCTGCGACCACAGGTAGCCGCCCAGGGCGCCCACGCCGGCCCCGATGGCCGCGCCGGTGGCGGCCGTGCGGCTGTTGCCGGTGGCGGCGCCGATGGCCGCGCCGCCCAGCGCGCCGATGCCGGCGCCCATGCCGGTGGTACGTTGGGTGTCGCTCATGTTGGCGCAGCCGGTCAGGGCCACGGCCAGGGTGGCCGCACTGAGGACGAGCTTGCCGGAAAGTCTTTGCATGGTTGTTTCTCCTTGGATGGCACCCGCCTGACCATGGCCGGGACGTCCGTCCACCCGGCGGGTTGGCGCCATTATGGGAGGCACCCGGCATGGCGGCGAGGCATCGGAAGCAGCGGGTCCTGCCCCCTCAATATGCGGATCTTTCTTTGTCGGCAAGACTTGATTGCTATCAAAAATGAACCGCCCGACCCTTTGGCGCCCGGCAGGTCGCATGCCCTTCCCACAGAGCGCTGGCCGCCTGTCCGACAGGGTTCAGGGCTTCTGCTCGGGGTCCTCGTCCGGGGGCAGTTCACCCCCGCGACGACCGTGGAACATGGTCCACCACACAATCAGCACCAACACCGCCAATGCGGCGAATGCCTCCAGCAAAATCAAGTACATGCGTCCCAATGCTCCACAAGTTTCGCGGCTGCTCACCCTGGAGGGCCGCCTGGCCATTTCGCCCGAGCCAACGCCCTCGCGCAGCGGCACGGCCCTGCGCCGGCACGGCCCCGGGCGCTGGCGCGGCCTGGCGGCCGTGGCCGCGGCGGCCATCGTAGCGGTGCTGGCCGGCTGCGCCTCGGCGCCGGTACCTCCCGCGCGCACGGTGGCGCCCACCGCGCCACCGCCCCAGCCGCCGCTGGCGCCGCTCACGGGGCCGCTCACCCATCCCAAGAGCCGCTGGGTCCCCGTCGATTGGTCCGAATTGCCCGGCGTGCAGGACGACGCCATGCACGAGGCCTGGATCGTGCTCATGGCCAACTGCCAGCGTCCCAACGCCGTGATCTCGCCGCTGTGCCAGGAGCTGCGCCGGCTGTCGATCGGCACGCCCGAGGAGCAGCGCGCCTTCCTGATGGAGCGGCTGCAGCCCTACCGCGTGGAGGCGGCCGATGGCCAGTCGCAGGGCATGCTCACCAGCTACTACGAGCCCGTCTTCGAGGCCAGCCGCACGCCCTCTTCGACCTATGCCGTGCCGCTCTACCAGACGCCGGCCGGCTGGGCGCCGCGCCGGCCCTGGTACACCCGCCAGCAGATCGACACCCTGCCCGAGGCCCAGGCGGCGCTGCGCGGGCGCGAGATCGCCTGGCTGTCCGACCCGGTCGATGCACTGATGCTGCACATCCAGGGCTCCGGCCGGCTGCAGGTCACCGAGCCCGACGGCAGCCGCCGCACGGTGCGCCTGGCATTCGCCGGCACCAACGAGCAGCCCTACCGCAGCGTGCAGCAGTGGCTGGCCAGCCAGGGCGTGTCGCCCATCGGCCGCTGGCCGGAGGACGTGAAGGACTGGGCGCGCCAGAACCCCCAGCGCGTGCAGCAGATGCTGTGGAGCAACCCGCGCTACGTCTTCTTCCGCGAGGAACCGCTGACCGAGCTGGACGCCGCCTTTGGTCCGCGCGGCGCCCAGGGCGTGCCGCTGACGGCGGGCCGTTCCATCGCGGTGGACCGCGAGTCCATCCCCTACGGCACGCCCGTGTGGCTGGCCACCAGCGGGCCGGTGGCGCAGATGTCGCGGCTGGTGGTGGCGCAGGACACGGGCAGCGCCATCCTGGGTGCCGTGCGCGCCGACTTCTTCGCCGGCACCGGCGCCGAGGCCGGCCGCTTCGCGGCGCGCATGAAGCAGCCGCTGCGGCTGTGGGCGCTGTGGCCGCGCGGGGTGGATCCCTCGGGCGCCGGATTCTGAGGGGCCCCGGCCGGCCTGGCGCTTATCGCAAAAAACTGCCACCAGGCTGACCATTTCACGCCGCTGTCATCGAGCGGCGCCATCGTCACGGCTTTCGGCCAGCGCCCGACCTCCGCGGCGGCCCGGCCTTGTTCTCCCCCGTTAGAGAGTCCGACGATGACGACCCACGACAGCACCCTTTCCGTCCCCACGCGCCGCAAGGCGCTGAAGCTCTTCGGCACTGCGCCGCTGCTGCCGCTGGGCGGCGCCGCCCTGCTGACCGCCTGCGGCGGCGGCAGCGACGGCAACTTCAACTTCGCGGGCGTGACGCCCAGCCCGGCGCCCGCCCCTGCGCCCGTTCCGGCACCCGCCGCGCAGTACGTGTCCACCGAGTTCAGCAGCATGCCCGCGCCATCGCTCGTCAAGCCAGCCGAGATGGCCACCACGACGACCAACTCGGTCATGAAGGTCGCGTTCAACGACGGCAGCAGCGTCAGCTACAACCTGGCCTACCAGCCCTACTTCATCAGCGGGCAGATGGTGCCGGACGGCAAGGGCGGCACCGTCCTGGCCGGCGGCTACTACGACATCAACAACAAGCCGATCATCGACAGCTCGGTGGCCGGCAAGGAGCGCCAGTTCTTCTCGGACTGCGCCGATGGCAGCTCGCTGCTGACGGTGCCGGGCGCCAAGGTGAGCGGCGTCAAGGGCAATGCGGTGTTCGCCGTGGTGCAGTTCGAGTACACCAGCCTGGCGCAGGATCGCAAGACCGACATGTATGGCAAGCTGCCCTCGCCCATCGCCGTGCTCACGCTCGATCAGGACCCGAAGACGGGCAAGCTGTCGCTGGTCAAGTACCACAACGTCGACACCTCGGCCGCGCATGGCCTGTGGATCACCTGCGGCGCCAGCCTGTCGCCCTGGGGCACCCATCTGTCGAGCGAGGAGTACGAGCCGGACGCCTTCACCATCGCCTCCAACACGATGTTCCAGGCCTACAGCAAGAACGTGTTCGGCGATGCGACCAAGGCCAACCCGTACCACTACGGCCATCTGCCCGAGATCACCGTCAATGCCGACGGCACCGGCAGCTGCAAGAAGCATTACTGCCTGGGCCGCATCTCGCACGAGCTGATCCACGTCATGCCCGACGAGCGCACCGCGCTGATGGGCGACGACGCCACCAACGGCGGCCTGTTCATGTTCGTGGCCGACAAGGCCCGTGATCTGTCGGCTGGCACGCTGTACGTGGCGCGCTACGACGAGGTGCTGACGGACACCAGCACCGCCAGGCTCACGTGGATCAACCTCGGCCATGCCACGAGCGCGGAGATCGAGGCGCTGGCCAACGCCCTGGTGCCCACGGACATCATGGACGTGCAGACCGCCGATCCGGCCGACGCGACGTACACCCGGATCATGTACAGCGGCAAGGCCAACTGGATCAAGGTCAAGACCAACAAGGACAAGGCCGCCGCCTTCCTGGAAACCCACCGCTATGCCGCCCTCAAGGGCGGCAGCATGGCCTTCACCAAGATGGAAGGCACGACGGTGAACGTCAAGGACAAGGTGGCCTACTCGGCGCTTGCCAATGTGCAGAGCTCGATGGTCAACGGCAACAGCGCCTGGATGAGCAGCGCCAACGTGACCTTCCCCAAGGTGCTGAACTGCGGCGTGGTGCTGGAGCACAAGCTGGGCGGCGGTGCCAAGGATTCCTCCGGCGCGGCCATCGACAGCGAATGGGTGGCGGTGAGCTCGCGCGTGCTGCTCACGGGCGAGGACCTGAGCACCCCCGACAGCCTGGGCAACACGACCAACCCGGACAAGATCTCCAGCGCGGACAACCTGAAGTTCTCCGAAAAGATGCGCACGCTCTTCATCGGTGAAGACAGCGGCCACCACGTCAACAACTTCCTGTGGGCGTACAACGTGGACACGAAGAAGCTGTCGCGCATCCTCTCGACGCCGGCCGGCGCCGAATCCACCGGCCTGCATGCGGTGGACGAGATCAATGGCTGGACCTACATCATGAGCAACTTCCAGCACCCGGGCGACTGGGGAAGCATCCACAACGTCGTCAAGGGCACGCTGGAGCCGCTGATCCGCTCGAACTACGGCGACGGTTGCGCGGTCGGCTACCTCACCGCAGACCCCGTCCAGTACCGACTGGTCAAGGGCTGAGCGCGCAGGGAGGCCCGGCGCGATGCCGCCCGGCCGCCTCGAAGGCGCGTCCGTCGTGGCCTGACGGGCGCGCCCTTCCTCAGGTGACCTTGGAGATGACCCGCGCCACGCGGGCCACGCCGCCGGTGCCGCTGGCGGCGCGTGCCACCAGGGCACCGCCGGCCGCCGCCTTGACCAGCCGGCCCAGGATCGAGCGGCTCCGGCCCGAGGACAGCAGCAGGGCCACCCCCAGGCCCAGCACCACCAGGTGCTCGCCCGGCAGGTCGGGGCGTCGGGCATCGAAGGCCTTCATCGCGTCGAGCCAGGATTGCTGGCCGTCGGTGCGGGCGGGCTCGACGGGCGAGTCGGGCGTCTGGGGGAAACCGGGCTGGGTCATGGCAGGCATCGGAAATAGGCAGAGAAGCGACGCTTGTAGACCGCCGGGCGGCCCCCGCCTGTAGGTGCACGCCCGCTGCCGATGCCCCATGCTGGCGCATTCCGGCGCCAAAGCCCGCCCGTGCCGGCGCCTGCTGTCAAGGGGAGCAGTCCCCAGACTGCGCCCGATTCTTGCTGAGCACAATGGCCCGGCCGCCGTTGCGGCCCGCAAGGCCGGGTCGATCCGGGCCGCGCACCGTCCACCGTTGTTGAAGAAGTCCATGTCCTTCCGGCTCTCCCGTCTTCTTTCCGCCGCCGTCACCGCCGGCGCCTGCGTCCTGTCTGCGGGCCCTGCCTCCGCCGCGCCGCTGCCGGACATCCTCATGGCGCCGCAGGGCACCGAATACATGTGCGGTGGCGTGGGTCGAGAACAGCAGGCCTTCATGGAGATGGTCTCGCCGCGCTGGGGCGCCACGCTCGAGTTCGCGGTCTCGCGCGGCCAGCGCGGCCAGTTCGACGAGCCCGTGAAGGTGCGCGTGGTCAACAAGTACAACGGCGAACAGGTGCTCGATGCGGTGGCCCATGGCCCCTACATGCTGGCGCGGCTGGCTCCCGGCACCTACGACGTGCAGGCGACGCTCGGGCCGTTGACGCTCACGCAGACGCTCAACGTGGCGCTGGGCGCTCCGGGACGGACGCTGTTCCTGTGGCCGTCCAACTTCGACATCGCCGCCGCCACACATCCGCCGCAGGCCCTGGCCCAAGGTCCGCAGGCCGACCACTGACAAGGTGTGAACGACCCCGACATGCCCGCTCGGCCACGCCGGATTCATTCACACCTTGTGAGCGCGGGGCGTCCGGGGTCGCCCGCCGGTTGGCTCACACGCCGGCGGTAATTTCTTACCTTTAGCGCTTTTTATTACCCGCTTCTGCAAGGACAGCGGGTTTCCCCACGTGCGCAGTTTGCTGCGGCGCAGCAAAATGGCGCCCGCCTGCCATGCCTCTCGCTCCCATCGCCTTTCTGACCACGCTGCTGCACGTCTTCCTGGCCGTGCGGCTGCTGCCTGCCCTGGCGCAGGCGACCGGCGCCTGGCCGGTCTTTGCGCTGCTGCTGCTGCTGTCGGCCGTGACCATGCCGCTGCCCTTCCTTCGCCGACTGCCCCTGCCCGACGTGCTGCGCGCCCCGGTGCGCTGGGTCGGCCTGCTGGCCATGGGCTGGTTCTCCTCGGTGTTCGTGCTGGCGGTGCTGCGCGACATCGGGCTGCTCTCGGCCTGGGCCGTCACGCGGCTCGCCGATCTGTCCATGGACCGCGCCTCGTGGGAACAGGGCAGCGCCCTGGCCGTCATGGCACTGGCCACGGCCGATTCGCTGGTGGGCTTGTTCTTTGCCCGGCGCACGCCGCCGGTGCGCCGCGTGGAGGTGCCCATCGCCGGGCTGCCCGCGCGCCTGGCCGGCTTCACCATCGCCCAGTTGAGCGACCTGCATGTGGGCCCGACCATCCGCGCCGCCCACATCGCCCGGATCGTGGAGGAGGTGAACCGGCTCGGCGCCGACATGGTGGCCATCACCGGCGACCTGGTCGACGGCTCGGTGGACGAGCTGCGCGCGCATGTGGCACCGCTCGCACGGCTGCGGGCGCGCCACGGCACCTTCGTGGTGACCGGCAACCACGAGTACTACGCCGGCGCCCATGCCTGGATCGACGAACTGCGCCGCCTGGGCCTGAAGGTGCTGCTGAACGAGCATGTCGTACTGCAGACGCGCAGCGTGCACGGCGCGCAGACCGACGAGGAGATCCTCGACAGCGCGTTGCTGGTGGCCGGCGTGACCGACTACACCGCCGGCCACTTCGACGCCGCGCATGAAAGCGATCCCCAGGAGGCGCTGCGCGATGCGCCTCCGATGGTGGCGACGCGCATCCTGCTCGCCCACCAGCCCCGCAGCGCGCCTGCGGCGGCCGAGGCCGGGTTCCAGCTCCAGCTGTCGGGCCACACGCATGGCGGACAGTTCTTTCCCTGGAACCTGTTCGTGCCGCTGCAGCAGCCCTTCACGGCAGGCCTGCACCGACTGCAGGACATGTGGGTCTACGTGAGCCGGGGCACCGGCTACTGGGGACCGCCCAAGCGCCTGGGCGCCCCCTCCGAAATCACGCTCGTCACGCTGCGGCGCGCGGACGATTGAAGGCCGGATCCTCTCCGCGCAGATAGCGCCCGGCGAGGGCGAGGTCGTCCAGCCAAGCGCGCCAGGCCGTCTCCCGGTCGGCGGGGTCGCCCCGCAGCAGCGCCGAAGGATGCAGCGTGACGAGCACCGGCAGATCGTCCGGTCCGGTGAGCCACTGCCCGCGCTCGCTCATCACCGGCACGGCGCGCCCCACCAGCGCACGGGCGGCGGTGGCGCCCAGGGCCACGAAGGCCTGGGGACGCACCAGCGCGATCTCCCGCTCCAGCCACTGCTGGCAGGCCAGCACTTCGCGCTGGCCCGGGCTCTTGTGGATGCGGCGGGTGCCGCGCAGCTCGAACTTGAAATGCTTCACCGCATTGGTGAGGAAGAGCGCCTCGCGCGGCCAGCCCAGCTCCTCCAGTGCACGGTCCAGCAGGCGACCGGCCGGACCAACGAAGGGATGACCCGCCAGGTCCTCCTGGTCGCCGGGCTGTTCGCCCACCAGCATCAGCGGCGGACGCAGCGCGCCCTCGCCGAAGACGACCTGCGTGGCGTGCTCGCCGAGCGGACAGTCGCGGCAGCGATCGGCGGCCTTGGCGAGGGAGGTGAGCGTCAGCGCGGGGTCCTGGGCCGTGTCCACCGGCGGCAGCGGGGCGCGGGCGGGAATGCGTCGGCGCGGCTCGGCCGGCACGGTCTGCACCATCCGGCCCGTGCGCTCGGCCGCCTGCGCCGCCAGGGGCGCGATGAGTTGCGCCTCCGGCAGGTTCGCCCAGTACTTGCGCGGCATCTCCCGCGCCATCATCGACAGCTTGAGCCGGGCGGGATTGAAGATGTGGGCGTAGTAGGTGAGCCACAGCGCCTCGCCCTCGTCCGGCCCCGGAGCCTGGGCCCGCGAGGCGCCTGGGCCGAACTCCAGTTCGCCGGGCAGGGCCTCGTCACCCGCCAGGGGCGGCGTGTCCCTGGGCGCCGGCGTCCAGCGGACGGAGCACTCGGGCGTCAGGATGGCCCAGTGCATCTGCGTGAAGCGCCGCACGAAGAAGGGCGCCACGGCTTCGACGATGTGGTGCTCCGGCTCGAACCACGCCACGGAGAGCGCCGGCTCGCCTTCGGGCTGGCCGACGGGACGGAAGCGCACGAAGGCCTTCATCTTGTGCATGTCGCGCCGCACGGACTGGAGCATTTGCCGCGCGCGCAGGCGATCGGGGTCCAGCGGGTCCTGCCGCAGTCCGCGCTCGTGCACCAGCCGCCACAGCAGGCGGTAGAGCAGCGCGAAGCGTTGCGGGTCCTGATGCAGCACCACCTTCTCACACAGCGTGATGAAGGCGGGTGGCACCACCAGCCTCCCGGGCCGCGACGCACTGAGCGGACGATGCGCCGCCGCAGGGGCGAGGGGCGCAGGCGCGGCCTCGGCCTGCCACAGCTGCGGCGCGGGGTGGCCCGGTGTCTGCCACACCACCTCGTCGGGCGGGACCAAGGACGCCAGCAGCGTGCGTGCCTCACGACGGAAGCCCGGCCAATCGATCTCGCTTTCCAGGGTGATGACACGGGGACTCATGGCATGCAAGGTAGGGAGGCGGAAGCGCCCGTTCTGTAGGCAGGTGACCCGCGGCGCACAGGTCGGATTCATGCACCCGGGTCAGCGGGGGACTGCAGCGCGTGCGCGGACCTGCACGCTGCGCCCGGACGTGGCGCCCGCCGCCCTGACGCGCCACGCCGGATGCTCAGAACAGGCTGGCCTGGACGGGCGCCGCGGGCGCGGCGAGCGTGGCGCGCAAGGCGGGCGACTCCAGCGCCCGTGCGGGACGATGGCCATCGAGCTGCACGAAGGGCATCACGCGCGCCACGGGCACGCGCAGGCGGCGCAGGTCCTCGGCCCGCAGGCGCCGGTGGCGCCGCGCCGCCACCAGCTGCTGCACGGCCCGCACACCGAGGCCGGGCACGCGCAGCAGCAGCTCGCGCGGGGCGGTGTTGAGGTCAATGGGAAAGCGCTCGCGGTGCGCGAGCGCCCAGGCCAGCTTGGGGTCGACGTCCAGCGCCAGCATGCCCTGCTGCGAGGCCGGCACGATCTCGTGGTGCTCGAAGCCATAGAAGCGCATGAGCCAGTCGGCCTGGTAGAGGCGGTGCTCGCGCATCAGCGGGGGCGCTGCGGGCGGGAGGCGGCTGGCCGCATCGGGGATGGGGCTGAAAGCCGAGTAGTACACGCGCCGCAGCCGATAGGCGCCGTAGAGGTTGGCGCTGGTGTCGAGGATGGCCACGTCGGTGGCCGCATCGGCGCCGACGATCATCTGCGTGCTCTGGCCGGCGGGCGCGAAGCGCGGCGCCTTGCCGCGGCGCGGGCCAGTGACGGGCAGGGAGACGGCCTTGGCCGCGGCCACCGCGTCGTCGCCGGCCTGGCCCTTGGCCTCGCCGATGTGCACCGCCATGCGGGCCATCGAGCGGCGGATGGCCGTGGCGTCCTTTTCCGGCGCGAGGGCCTCGAGGCCGGCGGGCGTGGGCAGCTCGACATTGATGCTCAGCCGGTCGGCATAGCGCCCGGCGCGGGCCAGCAGCACCGGATCGGCATCGGGGATGGTCTTGAGGTGGATGTAGCCGCGGAAATCGTGCGCCTCGCGCAGGATGCGCGCCACCTCGACCAGCTGCTCCATGGTGTAGTCGGGGCTGCGGATGATGCCGCTGGACAGGAACAGGCCCTCGATGCAATTGCGGGCGTAGAAGTCGAGCGTGAGGTGCACCACCTCATCCACCGAGAAGCGTGCGCGCGGCACGTTGCTGCTCACGCGATTGATGCAGTAGAGGCAGTCGTACTGGCAGAAGTTGGTGAGCAGGATCTTCAGCAGCGAGATGCAGCGTCCATCGGGCGCATAGCTGTGGCAGATGCCCATGCCCTCGGTCGAGCCCATGCCGCGTCCGCCGCGCGAGTCACGCTTGTCCGTGCCGGAGGAGGCACAGGAGGCGTCGTACTTGGCCGCGTCGGCGAGGATGGCGAGTTTGCGCTGGAGATCCACTGGATGAATATACAGCCCCGCGCCGCCGTTGCGCGAAGGCCCCGCGCGCGATCAGGTCTTGTGCCGGTGGCGCGCCCGCCACTCGGTGACGCCATAGAGCATCACCGCCACGACGAGCGGGAGCAGGTAGTACACCGCCCGATAGGCGAGCAGCGCCCCCAGCAGCGGCGCCTGCGGCACCCGGTGCGACAGCAGCGCGACGAAGACCGCCTCCAGCACGCCCAGCCCCGCGGGCACATGGGTGATGACGCCGGCCACGGCCGCGACCAGCAGCACGGCCAGCACCTGCGGATAGTCGACACGCCCCTGCAGCAACAGCCAGACGATGGCGCCCATCAATGACCAGTTGGCCGCGGACAGCAGCAGCTGGAGCGCACCCATGCGCAGCGAGGGCACTTCCAGCGCATGGCCGCGCACCGTCATCGAGCGCCCGCCCGCGAAGGCGCACAGCAGCAGGTAGACGAGGGCCACGGCCGCCAGCACGACGCCGAGCACGCGAAGCCCACCACTGTCGATGCGCCACTCCGGCGGCAGGGCGAGCGGCGACAGCGCGAAGGCGGCGCCCGCCACCAGCAGGTAGCCGATCCAGTTGGTGAGCATCGAGAAGCCCAGCACCCGCGTGATGTCCGAGGCGCGCAGCCCGAGCCGCGAATAAAGCCGATAGCGGAAGGCCACGCCGCCCACCAGCGAGCCGAAGTTCAGGTTGAAGGCGTAACTGATGAAGGCCACGCCCATGACGGTGGGCGCGCGCAGGCCATGGCCGGTGAGGTGACGGCCGAGCAGGTCGAAGGTGGTGTAGAGCGCAAAGCTGAGGGCCGCGAGGGCCGCCGCGGCGGCCACCAGGGCGAGCGGCAGCGCTTGCAATGCGTCCAGCACCTCGTCCCATTCGATGGTGCGGGCCTGCCGCACGATCAGCCATCCAACCCCCAGCAGGAAGGCCCACAGCGCGCCGCGCTGGAGCCAGGGCCACCAGCGCCGCTCGGACGCCGCCGGCCGGGCTGGCGCGCGTGCAGAGGCGGCCGTCGGCATGGCCGTCAGACGGCGTCGGCCGGCTGCGCGCCCAGGGGCGCGGCCGCAGCCGGCGGCACCGCCGGCTTGAGCTGCGGCGCGTGGCGCGGCAGCCAGCTGGTGAGCGAGGGATACCAGCGCAGGAAGTGAAAGACGAAGAAGCTGCGCACCAGGCGCCAGCCGCTCCACTCCTCGGCCAGGTCTTCGGGCGCGATCTGCTTGCAGCTGTGGCGCATCAGGTGCTCCAGCCGCTCGGACAGCACGCGGTTGAAGCCCTCGCCGCGCAGCACCACGTTGGCCTCGAGGTTGAGCGAGAGCGACAGCGGATCGAGGTTGCTCGATCCCACGGTGCTCCATTCGTCGTCCACCAGCGCGACCTTGCCGTGCAGCGGGCGCTCGCAGTATTCGTAGATGCGCACACCGGCATGCAGCAGGTGGTGGTAGAGCATGCTCGCCGCCTTCTTCACGATGGGCATGTCGGGCTCGCCCTGCAGGATCAGCCGCACATCCACGCCCCGCCGCGCCGCCTGCCGCAAGGCCTTGATGAAGCGGTAGCCCGGAAAGAAATAGGCATTGGCGATCACCACGCGCCGACGCGCCTTGCGGATCGCCTCCAGGTAATGGCGCTCGATGTCCGTCGTGTGATGGCGGTTGTCGCGCGTGACCAGCAGGGCCTGCATGCCCTGCGACGCCTGCGGCCCGCGCAGCCGGGTGGCCGTGGGCGGTGCGTCATGGTGGGCGGGCGACTGCTGCAGCGCCTGCACCCGCTTCATGCGCCGCCGGTACCAGCGCGGCTTGCGTGCCCCCAGCGCGATCTCGCGCAGCACAAAGCGGTGCAGCTCGCCCACGATGGGGCCACGCAGTTCGACCGAATAGTCCTGCTTGGCCTCGGGGCCGAAGTCGGCCAGGTGGTCGGCGGAGTAGTTGATGCCGCCGATGAAGGCGCGCCAGCCATCGACCACGACGATCTTGCGATGCATGCGGCGGAACACGTTGAGCCGCTTGCCGAAGAAGCGCTCGCCGGGGTCGAACACGCGCACCTTCACGCCGGCCGAGGCCAGCTCGCCGAGGAAGCGCGCCGACAGGTCGGGCGAGCCGAAGCCGTCGATCATGAGGTCGACGCTCACGCCACGGCGGCCCGCCTCGCACAGTGCCTCATGCAGCGCGAGGCCGACCTTGTCCTCGAAGAGGATGAAGGTCTCGATGACCACCTCGCGCTCGGCGCGGCGGATGGCCTCGAAGACACGCGGGAAGAAGGCCTCGCCGTTCTCCAGCAGTTCGACGTCGTTGTCAGCGTGCCATGCGGGCGCGGTCATGAGGGCAGTCGCTCCATGGGCAAGGGATCAGAAATGGATTTCGGCCACCAGCGGCGCGTGGTCCGACAGGTGGGACCAGGGCGTGCGCGGCAGCACCACCGGCGAAGAGACGCCGACATTGCGCACGTAGATGCGGTCCAGCGGCAGCAGCGGAAAGCGGGCCGGGAAGGTGCGGGCGGGCTTGCCCGTGGCGGTCATGAAGACCTCCTTCAGGCCGGCGCCGTCTTCCAACACGGCATTGGCGCGGCTGCGCCAGTCGTTGAAGTCACCCGCCACGACCAGGGGCGCATCGGCGGGCACCTCGTCGCGGACGATGTGGCACAGCAGCTCCAGCTGCTGCTGCCGGTGCGCCTCGGCCAGGCCCAGGTGGGCACAGATGGCATGCAGGTCGCCCGCCAGGCCGGGCATGCGGATCACGCAATGCAGAAGGCCGCGCTTCTCCGGCCCCGCCACCGACACGTCATGGTTGCGATGCTGGACGATCGGGAACTTGGACAGCAGCGCATTGCCATGGTGGCCGCGCGGATAGACCGCATTGCGGCCATAGGCGAACTGCGGCCACATGGTGTCCGCGAGGAATTCGTAGTGCGGTGCCTCGGGCCAGTTGTCGACGCGGCGGGCATGCCGCTCGTGCGTGCCCAGCACCTCCTGCAGGAAGACCACGTCGGCACCGACCGTGCGCACGGCCTCGCGCAGTTCCGGCAGGATGAAGCGCCGGTTGAAGGTGGTGAAGCCCTTGTGCGTGTTCACCGTCATCACCTTGAGGCGACGCGCGGGCGCGGGCGCCGCGGCCGGCTCGGGCGGGGGCATGGACAGATCGGATCGGAGCAGTGAGGACACGGGCCGTGTTGTAGGCCGAGGGCCGGAAACGCCCTGTAGGAGCGCGTCCGGTTCCCCACGCCCATTTTTTCGCCAGCCGGTTTCGCTTCGGCAGCGGCCCTTGCGGATGCGGCTCCTACAGGGGCGCGCAGCCGACGCCCACACGGGTGTCGCAATCGGCCCCGCTACGGTGCTTGCACGTCGTCGGGATGGCGACGTCATCCCGCAACTTCATCCAATCGAAGGAGAGACCCATGACCCGCACCACTCGCACCCTGTCCGCACTCGCCGCCGCCGGCCTGATGGCCATCGGCGCCAGCGCCATCGCGCAGACCACGGTGCCCGCGACGCAAGGCCAGGCCAGCACCATGACGCCGGCTGGCGTGCCCAACCCCACGCAGCGCCCCGACGGCACCATGCCCGCCCAGCGCGACAACGTGCGTGCCGAGGCCCGGGCCAACAACCGCATGCCCGACAACACCACGACACCCAGCGGCCAGCCGAGCACCGTGATGAACGGCCAGCCCAATCCGACGCCTCCGGTGAACCAGAACACCCGCGCCGAAGTCCGTGCCGACACCAAGGCCGACATGCAGCGCCGGCCCTATGGCAACACCGGCGAACGTCCCGACGTGCCCACCAACCCCAAGAACATGACCGGCACGCCGAAGTGATCGGCATCGGCGCCGCACCGCGGTGCCGCACGAAAAAAACCCCGGCCGATGGACCGGGGTTTTTTTCATGGGCAGCCGCTCAGCGTGTCAGCCGCGGGGAGCGTCTCCAGGGCGCGGACCGTGGCCGTGCGGATGCTCGCCCCGTGCATGCATGCGCGGCAGCGTCTCGGCATCGAAGGTCTGGCGCTGCTGCGGCGACAGCTGCGCATAGAAGCCGCGGGTCGCATCGGCCACCTTGGCGAAACGGGCCTGGCGTTCCGCCTGGCGGGCCTGCATGCGGTCCAGCCGCTCGGGGGTGCTGAGCTTGGCCAGATCTTCACGCGCCGCCGGGGGACGCGCTGGCGGCGTGAAGGCGCTGGCATAGGCGTCCCAGGCGGGCT
Source organism: Pseudacidovorax sp. (assembly GCF_017991995.1). Taxonomy (GTDB): domain Bacteria; phylum Pseudomonadota; class Gammaproteobacteria; order Burkholderiales; family Burkholderiaceae_C; genus Xenophilus. The sequence continues at coordinate 57,699 of NZ_JAGOPN010000002.1, forward strand.
GCTGGGCCGGCGTCAGCTGCAGCTTGGCCTTGAGGGCCTCCATGCGCTTGGCATGGTGCTCCTTCATGCGCTCCATGCGCTGCTGCGGGTCCATGGCCTTGCCATGGCGCTGGCCGTGCATGCCGGCCGGCGGCGGGGCGCCCTCTGCCGGGGCCGACGGCGCGGGCTGCGCGGAGGCGGCGAAGGCGGCACAGGCCAGCAGGCCGGCCGCGAGGAGGGAATGACGACGGGATTTCATGGTGCTTCCTTTCCGAAGACCGCCACCGGATCGGCAGCGTGGAGACGACTGTGCGCCCCGCAGGTCAAGACGGCGTTCGCCCTCGGTAAGCGACAGGTGTGTCGAGGTAAAGAAGCGTGAAGCCTGCCGCGTGATCGGGCAGGAATCGAGGAGCCGCAACCCCGCGACCCTCGCGCGGGCGTTGCAGCTGCTTACTTGGGCCGCGGCCTCTTCAGGCGCGCATCGGGCGGGGAAAGGCGACCGGCGCGCAGCATCCCTACGGCCGTCGCCACCGCGCGGGCGGCATTGCGGGCCTCTTCCTGCATGGCCTCGTCGGCGTCCAGTGTCTGGTGGCTGGTCGCGTACGGCTCGTAGTAGCCGATGTAGCGGTCGAGTCTGGCCTGGGTGCCCGCGTCGATGAGGCCCATCCAGTCGAGCCAGTCGCAGAGGTTGCGACGCAGGCTTTCGATGCCCGCCACGTCGCCATGCACCACCACGCCATAGGCCCGACCTTCCAGGTGCTTGGGATAGTCCCAGCCCTGGAGCTCCAGCGCCTTGGCTTGCGCGGCCTTCTTGCCGTGGGTGGACGTGGGATCGGGATTGCCGCCATCGGCACAGACCAGCCGGTCGATCATCGCCTTGAGCGGCGTGGGCGCCTGGTACCAGTGGGTGGGCGTGAAGATCATCACGCCGTGTGCCGCCACCCAGCGCTCGTAGATCTCGTTCATCCAGTCGCCCGTCTGCCGCAGCGAATGGTTGGGATAGCAGCTGCAGGGCCAGTGGCACAGCGGCATGGCGGTGGAGGCGCAGCCCTTGCACGGATGGATGTGCCGGCCATAGTCGGAGGTGACCCGGCTCAGGTCCAGCACGTCGCACTGCAGGCCCTGGCCCTCCAGCACCTCACGCGCCAGCTGCAGCAGGCGCCAACTCTTGGACATCTCGCCGGGGCAGCTGCCGTCGTTGCGCGGCGAGCCGTTGATCAGCAGCACGCGCGAGCGCGTCTCGGGCCGGCTCCATGCGGCCTGCGCCGCGTCGATGCGCGCACGCGCCTCCATCCAGTCCACGGACAGCGCATAGTCCGGATCGGCATACCCCGGCCCCGCCTCCCGCGTCACCGGCGCCTTGCGCCCGTCTTCGTACGCCTCCCAGGCCACCTGTTCGATGCGGCCGATCGCCTCGGCCTCCGCGCGGAAGGCCGGATCGTGGAAGACCTGCATGAACTGCACGTGGAAGGCCTCTCGCGAGAGGGTGGGCGGCGCCTGGCCGGTGCGGGGGGCGTGGGGATCGTTCATGCGCGCCAGCGTAGGAGTTGTTCCGGGGCCGGGGCCGGCGCGCGTGCCGCCTTGCGCGGTAAGCCCGCGCCGACAGCCTGGAGAACTGCAAACACGCGTCCGCCCTCCTCCACCTCTGTTGACGCTGCGTCTGTACGAGCCCACGACGCCTTGCGCCATCCGGCCCGCACCGCTGCGGAATCAGCAGGACGGCGGTCCGCGGCCCGCAAGATCATGGGCCGCCGACGATCCTGCTGCGGCAACCCTGCCCCGCTCGCATGTCGCTCGCGTCCCCCCTGCCCCGCTCCCGTCGCTTCCGGGTCGACGTTGGCACCCTCATCGCGGCCCTGGTGCTGGCGCAGTCGCTCGTGCTCATCGCGCTCGTGGGCTGGGGCGCGCAACGGCTGGTCTCCTCCTTCGGCGAGGGAGCGCAGCGGGCCAGCCACCAGCGGGTCCAGGAGAAGGTCGAGGCCTTCCTGGAGCGGGCCGCCACGGCGGTGGACGCGATGGTGCAGGCGCCCCACCTTGCGCCTGCCGGCAGCAGCGCCGACGACACCGCCGAGCTGCTGTGGGTGCTGCTGCAGCAGGCGCCCGAACTCGACAGCCTGTACGTGGCCGACGCGCGCGCCCGCATGCTGATGGTGCAGCGCTACCCCGACCTCGCCGTGCGCCGCATCGTGCGCGCGCACGACGCCACCACCGAAACCTGGGACTACAAGGTGCGCCCCGACCTTCGGCTGATGCCGGCGCAGCGCTTTGCCACCACGCGCAGGCGCATGCTCACCAGCAGCTACGACCCGCTGGCGGCTCCCTGGTATCGGCAGGCCACGCAGGCGGGGCGCCCGGTGTGGACCGCGCCCTAAGAGTTCCAGGTGGCGCACGAGCTGGGCGTGACCTACGCGCGGCCCGATCTGCGCACGCGCGACAACGACGCCCCGGACCAGGTGGCGGCGGGGGACGTGACCCTGGGCCGGCTGTCGGACTTCGTGCGCCAGTTCGCCCGCGCCGGCGAGGGCGACAGCGCGCTGCTCAGCGCCGACCTGCGCGTGCTGGCGCGCAGCGACCGGCCCGGCCGCATCACCCGGCTGGAGTTGCCCGCCGACGGCGTGCTCGCGGCCCTGCGCGAGCCGCTGGCCCGCGCAGGGGCCGCGAGCTTCACGATCACCTACCGCGGCGAGCGCTACCTCGTGCAGAGTTCGGTGATCGTGGCCACCGGCTGGCGGCTGGTCAGCTGGGTGCCCGAGGAGCGCGTGCTGGGCGGCGTGCACCGGGCGGTCGGCGGCGCGATGGCCACCGCGCTGGGCTTACTGGGCGTGGTGCTGCTGCTGTCGCTGCGCCTGGCCCGCCGCGTGACGGCGCCGGTGGAGCGCCTGGCCGAATTCGCGCGCCGGATCGGACGGCTGGAGCTGGACGGCCCGGCACCCGCACAAAGCCGCGTGCTGGAGATCCAGCACCTGGCGCAGGCCCTGGACGACTCCGCCCGCGGGCTGCGCGCCTTCCGGCAGTTCGTGCCCGTGCAGCTGGTGCGGCAGCTCATGGCCGAAGGGTTGCCGCTGGGCGCCAGCGGCCGGCTGCGGCGGGTGACGATCATGTTCACCGACATCGCCGGCTTCACCGGGCTGGCCGAAGGCACCCCCGCGCCGGTGCTGGTGGCGCAGCTCACGGACTACTTCAACCTGACGGCGGCGGTGATCGCGCGCCATGGCGGCACTATCGACAAGTACATCGGCGACGGGATGATGGTGCTGTGGGGTGCCCCCACCGCGCTGCCCGACGCGGAGCTGCGCGCCTGCCGCGCCGCCCTCGACCTGCAGGCCGAGGTGGACGCCCTCAACGACCGTGCACGGGCCGCGGGCCGCGCGCCGCTGCCCACGCGCATCGGCATCCACACCGGGCCGGTGATCGCGGGCGTGCTGGGCTCCAACGACCGGCTGGCCTACACGGCCATCGGCGATGCCGTCAACGTGGCGAGCCGGGTGGAAGAACTCAACACCGCGCTGGGCACGCGGATCCTCATCTCCGAGGCCACCTGGCAAGGCGTGGCCGAGCGCCTGCCCGTGCGGCGCATCGCCACCGAAACCCTGCTGCGCGGCCGGCAGGCGCCCCTGACGGTGTACGAACTGCTCGAGGACCGGGCTGCCACGGGTTGAGGCCGGTCAAGCCGATGTGGCAGGGCGCTGGCCACAATGGACGGCCCGACTTCCGCCGCGAGACCCATGCGCTCCACCGATCCGCTCGACATCGCCATCGTGGGCGCCGGCCCCACCGGACTCGCCCTGGGCATCGCCCTCGCCCGCCAGGGCTACGGCGTGGACGTGCTCGACCATCAGGACGCCGACGCCCTCGCCGCGCCCGCCGACGACGGCCGCGAGATCGCCCTGACCCACGCCAGCGTCGGGCTGCTGCGCGAGCTGGGCATCTGGCCACACCTGCCGGCCGCGGCGATCGGCCGCATCCGCGAAGCCCGGGTGACGGACGGCGGCCCCGCCTCGCCCGCCCTGCGCTTCCACACGGCGGGAACAGGCTGCGAGGCGCTGGGCGCCATCGTTGCCAACCATGCGATCCGACGGGCATGCTTTGCGGCGGCCGCATCGCAGGAGCGCCTGCGGCTGCATCCCGGCCAGCGCGTGCAGCAGGTGCACATCGACGCGGACCATGCCCACATCGCCCGCGAAGGCGGCGCGCCGCTGCGCGCACGGCTGCTGGTGGCGGCCGACAGCCGCTTCTCGGGCCTGCGGCGCCAGCTCGGCGTGGGCGCTGCCTTGCAGGACTTCGGCCGCACCATGGTGGTCTGTCGCGTGGCCCACGAGGCCGCGGACCATGGCGAGGTGGCGCACGAATGCTTTGGTCCGGAGCGCACGCTGGCCATGCTGCCCCTGCCGGGCCGCTTCAGCTCTGCCGTGCTGACGGTGCCGGGCGCGCAGGCCTCTCGGCTGTGCAGCCTGCCGGTCGACGCGTTCGCGCAGGAGATCCAGCGCCAGTTCGGCGACGAGCTGGGCCCGCTGCGCGTGGCCGGCGAACGCAACGCCTATCCGCTTGTGGCGACCTATGCCGAACGCTTTGCGGGCCACCGCTTCGCGCTGGCGGGCGATGCCGCCGTGGGCATGCACCCGGTCACTGCCCATGGCTTCAACCTGGGGCTGCAAGGCGTGCGCAGCCTGTGTGCCGCCCTCTCGCAGCGGCCCCTGTCCGACGACCCGGGCCGGGCGGACCGGCTGCAACGGTACGAGCGGGTGCACCGCCGCGAGACGGCGCCGATCTACCACGGCACCAATGCCGTGGCGCGCCTCTATGCCGGACAGACCGGCCCGCACCGGCTGCTGCGCAGCCTGGTGCTCGAAGCCGCACGCCGGCTGCCGCCGGTGCGCGCCGCCATCACGCGGCAGCTGATCGGAGCCGGTCCCGCACGTTTCTGAGCGACTGAAGAGAGGAAATGTCGAGGGCTTCGCGCCTTCGGCCGCGGGCAACCGCTGCGGGCACGCGTGCCGCGCAAGGCGCGAGGCATTCCCTGCCGCCGGCGCGCACGCCAGCGCCAGCCCGCCTCAGGCGGGCGTCGCCACCGCCTCTTCGGCAGCGGGCGAACAGGCCGTGGAGCCACAGCCCTTCATCGGCTCTGCCGGCAGCGCGTGGGGCCGGCCGACCTCGCCGGTCTCCATGTCGAAGCCCACGCTGCGCAGATGCAGCGCGAGGCCGGCGTCCATGGTCTGCGCGTGGTGCACGAACCAGGCGCCCAGCTGGCGCGCCAGCTCGCGCACCAGGGCGAGATCGCCGCGCTGCCCGGCCGCCAGGCCATCGCGCATGGCGTGCAGCACCACCTTGTGCTGCACGCTGTGGCAGTTGGCGACGGAAAAGCCCGTGGCCTGCATCCATTGGTCCTCGCGCGAGAAATGGGCATCGGTGTGGTCGATCAGCCCGCTCCAGCACGCCAGCAGTTGCTCGTCCGGCGCCTGCTCGACGTCGGCCAGCAGCAACACGAATTCCTCATGGGTGCGGTCCATCACGGGGGCGTCCAGCACCAGGGCTTCGGACCATTGCAGGGTGGCCATCGTCGTCTCTCCACGCAGTTGGTTGGGGGAGATTGCAGGGTAGGCCGGCATGGCAGCCACCGCCTTGACGGGGCGCAAGGCAAGCCAAGCCGCTGTCCACACCCAGCCCCGCGCCGCCTCGCTGCCAAGCGGGCCGACGGACGCTCAGTGCTTCGCTGCGGCGTTGCGCTTGCGCGTGGCCGCCGCCTTCTTCGCCGAGGCGGAACGCTCGGCCGCCGTGCGCGAGGCCGACGCCTGGCCCCCTGCATGGCCGCCCTTGCGCGACGGTGCATGGTTCGCGGCATGGCCGCGGCCCGAGCCGCTCTTCTCGCCGCCCCCGGACTCCTTGTTCACGGTGGCCCAGGCGCGGCGCTCGGCCTCTTTCTCGGGCACGCCACGCGATTCGTAGCCTTCCTCGATGTGCTCGGCCTGCCGCTTCTGCTTGCCGGTGTAGGCGGACTTGTCGCCACGGGGCATGGTGATCTCCTGTGTTGCAAGAAAGCACATGCTCGCCCCGTGGCCGTCTGCGCCTGTAGGCCGAAGCGAAACGGCCCTGTGCGCGGCTGGCGGGGTACGGCGGCCGCGGCGCCGCCCGCCGGGCGCCGACCTATCATCGGCCGATGCTCGCGAACCTCACGCCCTTCCTCCTCCACTGGGCCATCACCGCCTTCTCGCTCTGGGTGGCCAGCCACATCTTCCGCGGGCTGCAGTTCGACGGCACGGGCTCGCTGGTGGTGTCGGCATTGCTGCTGGGCCTGGCCAATGCCATCGTCAAGCCGCTGCTGATCTTCCTGACGCTGCCGCTCACGCTGCTGACCTTCGGCCTGTTCCTGCTGGTCATCAACGCGCTGATGATCCTGCTGGTGGCGGCGCTGGTGAAGGGCTTCCGGGTGTCGGGTTTCTGGACCGCCCTGTTCGCCAGCATCTTCATCTCGCTGCTGAGCATGCTGATCGGCACGCTGGTGGACGGCGGCGACCCGGCCACCCGCATCCAGCTGCCGCAAGGCACGGGCAACTGGCTCTAGCGCCCGCCGCGCCTGCCGCGCCTGCCGCGCCTGCCGCGGGGCACGGTCGTCACACACGTCACGCCCGCCCGCTTTCCGTTCACCAATCTGCAAGCCTGTTAAAGAAGCGACGCGTGTGCGCGCCGCTTTTGACGGTGTTGGGCCGCCGAGTGCGGCTTTCAGGACAACAGGCCATGGCGATCGCCGTGCAGCTGCCCAGAATCGACAGAACGATTCACAGGGAGCCGGCAAGGAGACGTCATGAGACGCGCCATTTCGATCTGCGTGGTCGCTGCGATGCTCGCCGCATGCGCGGGCCGACCACAGCCAGACAACACGCCCGTCAGTGCCACCCCGGGCCATCCGCTGCCGCATCCGCGCGTGGAGATCTTCTACAACGCCGAGCCCGAACTGGTGGTGCGCGACTCGGGGGCCATTCCCGCCGTGGGCCTGATCGGGCTGCTGGGCCCCGTGGGTGCGCTGGCGGCGATGGGCGTCGATGCCCTCAGCCGCGGCAACGCGACCCAGCAGGCCGGCGAGCGCAGCCAGCGCTTCACGCAGGCCGTGCGCGGCGAGGGCAGTGACCTCGCCCTCAACCACGAGTACGCGCAGCGCCTGGCCGAGGCGCTGCGTTCGACCGGCCGCGAGGTCAAGCTCACGCCCGCGGCACGCGCCCTGGGCACGGCCGGGGAACTGCACCTGGAGGGGCTGACGCCCACGCCGGGCCATGACGTGCTGCTGTTGCGCATCTCCACCGCCTACTGGGCGCCCGACCTGGGTTCGAGCTTCCGACCCTATGCCCGGGTGGAGTACGCGCTGCGCGACGACCAGCTGGCGCCGCTGGCCTGGGATTCGGTGTCGTTCCGGTCGGCCGAGCCCCGCTACTACGACTACGACACGCTGCTGAAGGAGAACCGCACCGCCTACGACGGCCTGCGCCAGGCGCTGTTCGCGACCCTTCCCGGCGTGATGCGCAAGAACTTCCCCAGCCTCCCGACGCCCGCGCTCCGCACCGCCGGAACGCCCTGACCGGCCCCTCGCGCCTCACCCCGATTCCCTCCCATCCCCATGATCGACTCGCCCCCCTCACCCACTCTCGAACGCACGGGCCCCTTCGTCCCGGACGGCTGGCGCAGCCTGGTGGAGCCGCTGTGCGAACTCAAGGAGGCGCTGGACCATGCCGTGCGCTGGCCCGAGCACATGCCCCGGCACGGCCGTGCCGCACAGGTCCTGGCCACGCACGGCCTGACGCTGCAACAGGCCGCCGCGCTCCGGACCTCCCACCTGCCCGACCGCTTTGCCCGGCATCTGCTGGGCGACTGGTTCGCCGCCACCGGCGAGCCCGTCGGCACCTGGGAGCGCAGCAGCCTGCCCCCCTGGTGCACGCTCGGCTGGGTGCGCAAGGACGCCTATCGCCTCACGCCCGAGCGGCCACAGGCGCGGTTGCGCGCCCTCGTGGACGAACTCCATGCGGACCCCGAAGCCATGGACGCCACCGCCCATGGCCTGGCCGGCATCCCCCTCTTCTGGGCCGGCGAGGGCAAGAACCGCTGTCAGCTCTACCGCCTGGCCGGACGCGCACGGGTGGGCAGGCTCAGCCTGTACGCGGCGCCCGACCTGTCCGCCTGGCGCCTGGCGCCGGTGATGGGCGCCCGGCATGTGGTGGCGCTCATCGCGCCCGACGGGCGGGTGCAGCTGCTGCCGTTCGGCCGGGCCTCCAGGCCGCTGCTGCTCGCACTGGGCGTGACGTGGCGGCCCCGGCCCGTGCTGCGGCCCTGGATCGAGTCGCTGCAGCGCGGCCAGCCCATGCCGCATGTCCAGGCCGAGTACCGGTTGCGCGCGTCGATCCTCGCGCCGGCGGCCTGAGAAGAGCGCCTGACTCAGGACGGGCGCGAGGGCGCCTCTTCCACCGGCGGAGGGCTGAACAGGTAGGGCAGCAGGCCCGCCAGCAGCAGCGCCGCCGCACAGCCGAAGATGGCGGCGAAGGCGCCATCCACCGGCCAGCCGCGGCGCTGGCCCGCCTCGGCGATCAGGCCGAAGGCCCAGGAGGCACCGGCGGAGCCCAGAAAGACGCAGGTGTTCAGAACGCCCAGGCCCCGTCCGCGCAGCGCCGCCGGCACCAGCGCGCGGCCGTGGCTCATCACCAGCGGATGCAGCATGCCGGCCGTGACCACGAAGGTCAGCAGGGTCAGGTCCAGCGCCAGACCGACCGCGGGCCAGGCCGTGAGCGCCAGGGCCGCCGAGAACGAGAAGGCCGTCCAGCCCGCCACGGTGGTACGCAGCGAGCTGCGGCGCACCACCAGCGGAATGGTCAGCGCGCCCAGGATGCCCCCAGCGCTCACCACCATCAGCGCCAGTCCCCGCGCATCGGCCCCCAGCCCGAAGACCTGCGCGAAGTAGGGCCCGCCCCAGGCATTGCGGAAACTGGTGCCTGCCGCCATGGCGATGCACATCGGGATGAGCGTCCACAGCGCCCTGCGGCGCAGCAGGCCGGCGCTGGCCAGCACCATGGCGGCCGGGCTTTCCTGCCGGGCCAGGGCATGGCCCTGGTCGCGCACATGCCGCCACACGCCGATGCAGGCGAGCAGCATCGCGACGCCGCCGAGCGCGATGGCCGGCCGCCAGCCGATGCGATGCGCCGCCCAGCCCAGTGGCGCCGTGGCCACCAGCGAGCCCACCATGCCCACGGCATTGGCCCGGCTGATGAAGGCGGCGAAGCGCGCGGGCGGCAACTGCTCGGCCGCGTAATGCATCAGCCCCATGAAGACCGGTGCGCAGGCCAGCCCCAGGCCCGCCTGCGCCACCATGGCGGCGGCGCCATTGGGCGCCCCGACCAGCAGGGCCGCCGACACCACGCCGATGGCCAGCAGCCAGCGGCTGGGACGGCCCACGCCCCAGCGGTCGAAGGCCACGCCGACCGGGACCTGGGCGATGGCGAAGGCCAGGAAGAAGCTGGAAGACAACGCACCGAAGCCGGCGGGTGAGAGCGCCAGGTCGTGCTGCAGCTCCGGCGCGATGACCGCGAGGCAGCTGCGGAAGAACTGGCTGAGGGAGAAGGCGAAGGTCAGCGCGACGAGGCCGCGCGAGGTGGCTGACGGGGACGGCATGTGGAGGGCCATTGTCCGGCCCCCGCCGCAGCGCCATCGACCACCGGCGCGACAGGCCGGTCGCCCGGCCGCCGTCGCTGGCTCAGGCTGCGGCCTGCGCCCGCCGTTCCGCCAGCGCCACGTACCAGCCCAGGCAGCCCGGGTTGGCCATCGCCTCCTTGTTGACCACCTTGTCGATGGGCTGTCCCAGCAGCAGCTTCTTGATCGGCAGTTCCTGCTTCTTGCCCGAGAGGGTGCGCGGGATCTCGGCCACCTGGAAGATGTCGTCGGGCAGGAAGCGCGGCGACAGGCTGGCGCGGATGGCGTCATTGAGCTTGCGGCGCATGGCCTCGTCCAGCGCCACGCCGGGACGCAGCACCACGAAGAGCGGCATGTAGCTGTCGCGGCCCAGGTACTCCAGGTCGACCACCATGGAGTCGAGCACCTCGGGCAGCGACTCCACCGCGTTGTAGATCTCGCTGGTGCCCATGCGCAGGCCCTGGCGGTTGATGGTGGCGTCGCTGCGGCCGTAGATGACGCAGCCGCCGTCCGCACCCACCTTGAGCCAGTCGCCATGCCGCCAGACGCCGGGATAGGTGTCGAAGTAGCTCGACAGGTAGCGCGCGTTGCCCGGGTCGTTCCAGAAGTACAGCGGCATGGAGGGAATGGGCTCGGTGCAGACCAGTTCGCCCACCTCGCCGATCACGGCTTGGCCGTTCTCGTTCCAGGCATGGACGGCGGCGCCCATGAAGCGGCACTGCATCTGGCCCGGCACCTCGGGCAGCTCGCGGTTGCCGCCGACGAAGGCGCCGCAGAAGTCCGTGCCCCCAGAAATGTTGCACCACCAGGCCTCGCCATCGGCGCCGCCCTTGAGCGCGCCGGCCTTCGGCACGAGGCCGGCGGCGAGCTTCGCTTCCTGCATCTGCGCACTGCCCCAGCGCTGCACCTCCTCCGCCAACGGCGAGCCGGTGCTGCCCAGCGCGCGCACGCGCGAGATGTCGCCGCAATCCACCGCGCGCACGCCGGCCTTCATGCAGTTGCTGAAGTAGGCCGCGCCGGCGCCGAAGAAGGTCACGCCGTGGCGCGCCACGAAGCGCCACAGCACCGACCAGTCGGGCTGCTCCTTGCTGTGGGCCGGATGGCCGTCGTAGAGCACACAGGTAGTGCCCGACACCAGGCCCGACAGCTGCGCATTCCACATCACCCAGCCGGTGGAGCTGAACCAGTGGAAGCGCTCGCCGAAGCTGTTGGCCGCGTAGCTGCTGCCCAGGTCGTAATGGATCTGCGACAGCGCCATCGACATCAGGATGCCGCCCTGGCCGTGCACGATGGGCTTGGGCAGGCCGGTGGTGCCGCTGGAATAGACGATCCACACCGGGTGGTCGAAGGGCAGCCATTCGGGCGCGAAGGCCGCGACCTCGGCATCGTCCCGGCCGCTGGCGGTGGTCCAGTCGATGTCATGCGGCAACGGCTCGGCCGCATGCGGCGTGCGCAGCAGCAGCAGGCGCTCGGCGGTGGGCAGCTGCGCGCGCAGCTCGCGCACCACCGCGCTGCGGTCCAGCGCCTTCTGGCCGTAGTGCACGCCGTCGACGGCGATCAGCACCTTGGGCTCGATCTGCCGGAAGCGGTCGGCCACGGCGGCGGTGCCCATGTCGGGCGCGCACACGCTCCACACGGCGCCGATGCTGGAGCAGGCCAGAAAGGCCACCATGGTCTCGGGGATGTTGGGCAGGTAGGCCGCCACGCGGTCGCCGCGCTTCACGCCCAGAGCCTTGAGCGAGAGCGCCACCGATGCGATCTGGCGCTGGAGCTCGGGCCAGGACATCTCGCGCACCTCGCCCGCCTCGTTCTCACTGACGATGGCCGGCATGCCCGCCGCATGGGCGGGCTCGACGTGGCGCAGCACCTGCCACGCGTAGTTGACCTGCGCGCCCGGGAACCACACGGCCCCCGGCATGCGTCGGTCTGCCAGCACCGCGCGGTGCGGCGTGGGCGACTGGATGCCCGCATAGTCCCAGATGGCCTGCCAGAAGCCATGCAGGTCGGTCACCGACCATTGCCACAGCGCGTCGTAGCTGTCGAACACCAGGCCGCGGTGGTCGCGCAGCCAGTTCTGGAAGAGGCGGATCTGGGGAACGTAGGCGGGAGCGGTCATCCGGCCAGCGTAGTGCGGCAGTGCAGCACGCTCAATGCGGATTGGCCCCAGCCGCGTCGTCTGCGCGACTGGCGCCGCCCACCCGGTGCCGTGGCAGGGAGCGGCGGCTCATGGTTTGTACGTGTGTGCAAGACTGTTGTACGGTCGTTCAATAGGCGCATGAGTGCCCGGCCGACCTCCGCTCCTACCGCGCGCCGCGCGGCCCGTGGCGCAGCCGCCGAGCCCCGTCCGGACCGCCGCCACGCCATCCTGCTGGCGGCCGAAAAGCTCTTCGCCCGCCACGGCTACCACGCCGTGAGCATCCGCCAGATCGCCGACGAAGCCGGCGTGCCGCTGGCGCTGGTGGGCTACTACTTCGGCCCCAAGAATGCGCTGTTCGAGGCCATCTTCGAGCACTGGAACCAGACCATCGAGCGTCGGCTGGCCGCGCTGGCCGCGGTGCCCATCGACCCGGCCAACGCAAAGACCCTGCCACGCATCATCGACGCCTTCACCGCGCCGGTGCTGGCCCTGCGCGCCAGCAGCGAAGGCGAGTACTACGCGCGGCTGGTGGCCCGCGAGCTCTCGCACGTCACCGAAGAGGCCGACCGCGTGCTGCGCCATTACTTCGACCCGCTGGCCAACGCCTTCATCGACGCCCTGCAGCGCGCCCTGCCCCATGCCACGCGGGCGCAGGTGGCCTGGGGCTATCAGTTCGCGCTCGGCGCGCTGCTGCACCACCTGACCGATACCCGGGTGGAGCGCCTGTCCGGCGGCGAGGCCCAGGCCAACGATGCGGCCGGCAGCGCACTGCTGGTGGCCTTCATCGCCGGCGGGCTGCGCGCCGCCATGCCCCGTCCCCGCGCCGCCCGCACGACCGCGGCGCCTGCCAAGAAGACCAACCCACGGAGACAAGCCTGATGAAAAGACGCACCGCACTCTCGGCGCTCGGCGCCGCCACACTGACCGCCGCGGCGCTGCCCGCCCGCGCGCAGGGCACGACGAAGATCGTGTTCGGCTTCACGGCCGTGACCGACTTCGCCACGGTCTTCGTGGCCAAGGAAGAGGGTTACTTCACCAAGCGCGCGCTGGACGTGGAGCCCAAGTTCATCCCGCTCAACTCGACCATCCCGGCCGCATTGCAGTCCGACTCGCTCACCATCGGGGGGCCCACGCCCTCGGTCTTCCTGCAGGCGGTGGATGGCGGCCTGGACCTGGTGCTGGTGGCCGGCGGCGGCCTCACGGCCAAGAGCATCACGGGCTTCGGCCTGGTGGCGCGCGCCGGCTCGGGCATCAAGAATGCGCAGGACTGCGTGGGCAAGAAGATCGGCGTGCCAGGCCTGAGCGCCTTCCTGCACGTGACCTTCCGCGCCTGGCTCAAGGACCAGGGCGTGGACTACCGCAAGGTCAACTTCGTCGAGGCCGCCTTCCCGCAGCATGCGGACCTGCTGCGCGGCGGCTCGGTGGACGCGGTGGTGTCGGCCGATCCCTTCATGAGCCGCATCACCGAATCGGGCGCGGGCTACGTGGCGAGCTACTACTCCACCTTCCTGCCCGAGGGCAACCAGACCATCGTGCACGCCGCCCGCCGCGACTGGGCCGAGAAGAACCCGCAGGCGGTGCGCGGCTTCCGCGAGTCGCTGGTGGAGGCGGCGGCCTTCATGGGCCAGGCGAAGAACGACGCCCGCGTGCGCGCCGCCATCGGCAAGTACATCAAGCTGCCGCCCGAGGTGCTGGCCAAGGTGCAGATCTCGCCGCCCGGGCCGGTGGTCACCGACAAGCAGCTGGCCTACTGGGTGGGGCTGATGAAGGACCAGGACATGCTCAAGGGCGCGCCCGACGTGGCGCGGCTGATCGCGCGCTGAGGCGGTTCGCACGTCATGGGAGCTCCCGACTTCATGGCCACCCGGATGGCCGCCGAGGCGACGCCGGCGACGTCCTCCAAGGCCGCGCCGCTGCTGCGCTTCGACGAAGTGAGCATCCGCCTGGGCGGCCGCGAGATCCTCTCGCCCACCAGCTTCGAGGTGCGACGCGGCGAGTTCGTGTGCATCGTCGGCGCCAGCGGCTGCGGCAAGACGACGCTGCTGCGCACCGCCAGCGCACTGGTCGCGCCCACGACGGGCCGCGTGCTGCGCCACGGCGTGCCCATCACCCAACCCGCGCGCGAGATCGCCTTCGTGTTCCAGGACTACGGCCGCGCCCTGCTGCCGTGGCGCACGGTGGAAGGCAATGTGCGCCTCGCGCTGGAGGCCGCGCACGTGCCCTCGGCCGAACATGCCGCCCGTGCGGCCAAGGTGCTGGCCAAGGTCGGCCTGGCGGCGCATGCGCAGAAGTTTCCGCTGCAGCTGTCGGGCGGGATGCAGCAGCGTGTGCAGATCGCCCGCTGCCTGGCCCAGCAGCCCGAGTTGATGCTGATGGACGAGCCCTTCGGCGCACTGGACGCGATGACGCGTCAGGGCCTGCAGGACGAGCTGGCCCGCCTGGTGCGCGACGACGGCCTGACGGTGATCTTCGTCACCCACGACCTGGAAGAGGCCATCTACCTCGGCGACCGCGTGGTGGCCCTGCAGGCCAACCCAGGCCCCGGTCGGCCCAGCCTGGCGCGCATGATCGACGTGCCCATTCCCCGGCCGCGCGACCAGCTGACGACGCGCGAGCATCCCGAGTTCGTGCGCCTGCGTCGCGAACTCTTCACCTTCATCGAGGAAGGCCATGGCTGAGCGGGCTGCGCACCACACGGCCGTTCGCGCCGGGCCTGTCGAAGCGCCGCCCCGCAGCTCGACCATCCCGCGCGCCCTGGCACGCCTGCGCCCCTGGGCCATCCCCGCCCTGCTGCTGCTCGCATTCGAGCTCTACGCCCGCCGCGCGTCGGCCCTGGGCAGCGATTCGCTGGCGCCCGTGAGTGCGGCGGTGAAAGCCTGGTGGGGCGCAGCCTTGGACGGCTCGCTCTGGCAGGCCACCGCCTTCACCCTCGGCACTGCCGCCCTCGGCCTGGGGGTCGGCGCCCTGCTCGCCCTGGCCGGCGGCATCGCGCTGGGCCTCTCGGCACGCGCGGCCCGCATGGGCTTCATGACCACCGAGCTGCTGCGCACTGTGCCCTCGGTGGCACTCATCCCGCTGGCCATGCTGATGTTCGGCTTCGGCGTGCGCATGGAGATGGCGGTGGTCGCCTTCGCCACCTTCTGGCCGCTGATGCTGCTGGTGCAGGCCGCCGTGCGACAGGTGGAGCCGCGGCTGCTGGAGGTGAGCCGCGTGCTCGGCCTGTCGGCGCGCGAGCGCGCCTTCAAGATCGTGCTGCCGGCCATCGCGCCGCGGCTCTTCGTCGCGCTGCGCCTGGGCGTGGCCGTGGCGCTGGTGGTGGCCGTGACGGTGGAGATCGCCGCCAACCCTAACGGCATGGGCTACGCCATGATGATCGCGCAGCAGAGCTTCGACCCTGCGCTGATGCTGGCCTGGCTGGGCTGGATCGGCGTGGTGGGCTATGCGATCAACGCGGGCATGCTGCGGCTGCAGCAGCGCGTGGGTCGTCGCATGGGGGCCGCATGAACGAGCGCCTGAAGATGAGCAGCTGGCTGGGCTCGGCCCTGGTGCTCTGCGCACTGATCGCGCTGTGGTGGCTGGCCAGCAACCTGGGCTGGGTCAGCCGCGTCTTCCTGCCCACGCCGCAGGCGACGTGGGACGCGCTGGCCGAGGGCTTCAACCTGCGCGGCAACGGCCATGGCGAACTGGCAGGCTGGACGCTGGACACCGTCGGCCGCATGCTGCAGGGCTGGCTGCTGGCCTCGCTCGCGGGTGTGGCGCTGGGCGTGTTCATCGGCGCCTCGGCCGCGGCCCGGGCATGGCTGCAGCCCATGCTGGAGTTCATCCGGCCGCTGCCGGCCTCGGCCGTGCTGCCGGTGGCCATCGCCATCTTCGGGCTGAGCCCGCGCATGGTGCTGGTGGTGGTGGCATTCGGCGCGATGTGGCCGGTGCTGCTGGCGACGGTGCATGGCCTGGCGACCGTCGATGCGCGGCTGGCCGAGGTCACGCGCTGCCTGCAGCTGTCCCGCACCGCCTTCATCCTCAAGATCGGCCTGCCGCACGCCATGCCCGACATCCTGGCCGGCATGCGCCTGGCCCTCACCGTCGCGCTGATCGTGGCGGTGGTGGGCGAAATGATCGCCTCGCAGGGCGGCCTGGGCCAGGCCATCCTGCTGGCGGCACGCGCCTTCCGGGCCAGCGAGCTGTTCGCCGGCATCGTGCTGCTGGGGCTGATCGGCTTCGTCAGCAATGGCTTGCTGGCCTTCGCAGAACACAAATTGCTGCGCTGGCAGCGGCCCTGAACCCCACACACCACACACACCCACAAGGAGACCCGCCATGCCCCGCAGATTCGTCGACCTTTCCATCTACCTCGAGAACGACGTGGTGAGCGACCCGCCGCCCTTCGCGCCCAAGATCCAGTACTTCACGCACGAGAACACGGTCGAACAGATCGTGCCCTTCTTCCCCGGCCTGCAGAAGGCCGACCTGCCCGACGGCGAGGGCTGGGCGGTGGAGCAGGTGCAGCTGTCCACGCACAACGGCACGCACCTGGATGCGCCCTACCACTTCCACTCGACCATGGACAAGGCGCTGGGCGAGAAGAAGCCCGCCATCACCATCGATGCCGTGCCGCTGGAGTGGTGCTTCCAGCCCGGCGTGAAGCTGGACTTCCGCCACTTCGCCGACGGCTACGTGGTGACGGCCGCCGACGTGGAGGCCGAGTTGGCGCGCATCGGCCACGTGCTCAAGCCGCTGGAGATCGTGGTGGTCAACACCCGCGCCGGCGAGCGCTACGGCCAGAACGATTATGTCTCCAGCGGCTGCGGCATGGGCTACGAGGCCACCATGTACCTGCTGGAGCGCGGCGTGCGCCTGACCGGCACCGACGGCTGGAGCTGGGACGCGCCCTTCGTCCACACCGCGCAGAAATACGGCGAGACCAAGGACGCCGGCCTGATCTGGGAAGGCCACAAGGCCGGCCGCGACATCGGCTACTGCCACATCGAGAAGCTGCACAACCTGGAGGCGCTGCCGCCCGATGGCTTCTTCATCAGCTGCTTCCCGCACAAGATCCGTGGCGCGTCCGCAGGCTGGACGCGCGCCGTCGCCATCTTCGACGACACCCTGATGGCCTCAGCCTGAGGAGCGGCATCGATGACGCTCGACCGCACCCACGACGCCCGCGCGCGCAGCTGGCTGGCCAGCGCCAACGCATCGGGCGGTGACTTCCCGATCCAGAACCTGCCCTTCGGCGTGTTCCGCCGCGCGGGCAGCCACGAGGCCTTCCGCGGCGGCGTGGCCATCGGCGACCAGGTGATCGACCTGCAGGCCGCTGCCGCCACCGGCGCCTTCACGGGAATGGCCGCGAAGGCCTTGCAGGCCGCATCGCAACCCACGCTCAATGCGCTGATGGCGATGGGCCCCGAGGCCTGGCACGCGCTGCGCCTTGCGCTCTTCGATGCATTGATCGACGGCGCCACGGGCCCGGCCGCCGACGCGCTGCGCGCCGCGCTCGTGCCGCAGGCCCAGGCCGAGATGGGCCTGCCCAGCCGCATCGGCGACTACACCGACTTCTACACCTCGGTGCACCACGCGGTGAACGTAGGCCGGGTGCTCAAGCCCGACGATCCGCTCACGCCCAACTTCCGCTGGCTGCCCATCGCGTACCACGGTCGCGCCTCCAGCGTGGTGCCGAGCGGCACGGCCTTCCACCGGCCCATGGGCCAGGCCATGCCCCCCGGCGCCAGCGCGCCGCAGTACGGCCCCTGCCGCCGGCTGGACTATGAGCTGGAGATGGGCTTCTACGTGGGCCCCGGCAATGCCCAGGGCCGGCCCATCGGCATCGGCGAGGCCGAATCGCACATCTTCGGCATGTGCCTGCTCAACGACTGGTCGGCGCGCGACCACCAGTTCTGGGAAATGGCGCCGCTCGGCCCCTTCCTGGGCAAGAACTTCTGCACCAGCGTGTCGCCCTGGGTGGTGACGATGGAGGCGCTCGCGCCCTACCGCGTGGCCTTCGAACGTTCGAACGACGAGCCGCAGCCGCTCGCCTACCTGGACAGCCCCGCCAACCGCGAAGCGGGCGGCGTGGACGTGCAGCTGGAAGTGCGCCTGCAGAGCCCGCGGCACCGTGAGGCGGGGCATGCCGGCGACCGCCTGTCGGCCACCAGCTTCCGCCACCAGTACTGGACCCTGGCGCAGATGGTGGCGCAGCACACGGTGGGCGGCTGCAACCTGCAGCCGGGCGACCTGCTGGGCACCGGCACCATCTCCGGGCCCACGCCGGGCGAGGCGGGCGCCATCGTCGAACTGTCGCGCGGCGGCACGCAGGCCATCGACCTGCCGGCCACCGGCGAGACGCGCACCTTCCTGGAGGACGGCGACACCGTGATCCTGCGCGGCTGGTGCGAGCGCGAGGGCCATGCCCGCATCGGCTTCGGCGAATGCCGGGGCGAGGTGCTGCCGGCGGTGGGATAGCGAGGGCGGCGCATCGACGTCAGCAGCGCCAGCCGTTCAGCCCATCCAGCACAGTGCTGGCAATGGCCGGCCGGACCGCTCGGTCAGGGCAGTCGGAACAGACTGGTGACCATGGCGTCCAGCACCTGCACGTCGTGCTGGTTGAACAGCTGCCAGCGCCAGCGCAGGATGCCCAGGTGCGCCTTGGTGTCGGAGCGGCGCGCCTCGACCACCTCGGCCCGCAGGCGCAGCGTGTCGCCGGGCCGCACGGGCCGGGACCAGCGGATCTGGTCGATGCCCGGCGAGGCGAAGGATTCGGAGTCGTGCAGCGCCGCCTGCACCACCAGCCGCATGGCGATGGCGCAGGTGTGCCAGCCGCTGGCGATGAGTCCGCCGAACACGCCCTCGGCCGCCGCCTCGGGATCGGTGTGGAACCACTGCGGGTCCCACTGGCGGGCAAAGCCGAGCACCTCTTCCTCGGTAACGGCATGCGGACCGGCCTCGATGACCTGACCCGGGCGGAACTCGGCAAACTTCATCCGGTGCGCAACCGCCTCAGCGGGGCGCTTCCTCCAGCGGCGGCATGGCCTGCGCATGCAGCCGGGCGACCCAGTAGGTCGCACCGTCGGGGCCATAGCGCTCCTCGTGCGGCTGATCGGGCGCCAGCACGAAACGGTCACCGCGGTGCAGCACCCGGGTCTCGCCACCGACGGTGAGGGTCAGCTCGCCCTGCACCATCAAGGCTTCCACCGCGAAGGGATGGCCGTGGCTGGCGACCTGCGTGTCCGGCTCCCACATGCGCTCGGCCACCTCGTCGAAGCCGCGCTTGCGCGCCTGCGCCTCGTAGGCGGAAAAGCTGGGCAGCGCATCGGGGGCGATGGGGGCGGGGAAGGTGACGCTGGCGGGAGGATTCATCAGGGGCTCCGTGGCGAGGTGGGCCGGAAACGGCGACCCGCAAGTGTCTCGCGTCCGATGGCACTCTGGCGAGCCGACGTTCTCTATGGGCTCGATCGTGCACGTGCCCCCGGCCGTCTGTCCGTCAGTACGTCTCCAAGTGCAGCCGCCCTTCCTGCTTGAGCCGCGCGGCGATCTGTTCCCAGTCCAGGCCGGCCTCGTGGGCCACGTCGCGCAGGGCCAGCACCACGCCTTCCTCCATGCTCTTGAGCCCGCAGACATAGAAGTGGGCGGCCTCGTCGCGCAGCAGCAGGGCCAGGTCGGCGGCGCGGTCGCGCATCAGGTCCTGCACGTACTTCTTCGGCTGGCCGGGCGTGCGGGAGAAGGCCAGGTTGATGTCGATGAAGTCCTTGGGCAGGCTGGTCAGCGGGCCGAAGTAGGGAAGTTCCTGCTGGGTGCGGGCGCCGAAGAAGAGCATCAGCTTGCCGCCCTCGAACTTGCCGCTCTTGCGAAGGCGCCGCCGCCATTCGGTCATGGCCCGCATCGGCGCGCTGCCGGTGCCGGTGCAGATCATCACGATGTGCGACTTCGGGTGGTTCGGCATCAGGAAGCTGCTGCCGAAGGGGCCGACCACCTGTACCGTGTCGCCCACCTTGAGATCGCACAGGTAGTTGGAGCAGATGCCGCGCACGGCCTGGCCCTGGTGGTCCTGCGTGACGCGCTTCACCGTCAGCGACAGGTTGTTGTAGCCCGGGCGCTCGCCGTTGCGCGCGCTGGCCACCGAGTACTGGCGCGGCTGGTGCGCGCGGCCAAGCGCATCGGCGCCCGGCGGCACGATGCCGATGGACTGGCCCTCCAGCACCGGGAAGGGCATGGCGCCGAAATCGAGCACGATGTGGTGCGTCTCGCTGTCGAAGCCCGCTTCGGTGCAGTTAAAGTTGCCCGTCACCGTGGCGGTGATGGGGCTCTTGGGCGCATGCAGGTTGGTGTACGGATGCGCGGCCGACCAGGGCGGGCGGGTGGCGCCGTAGCTGGCCGAGTGGAAGGGCGCGGTGCCCGGCTCGGCCACGGCGTCCGCATTCGCCGGTGCAGCCGCGGGCGCGACCTCGGCGGCATCGGCGGGCACGCCTTCGGCCGCCAGTTGCTCTGACGTGAGTTCCGCGGGCAGCTCATCCCACAGCAGCTGTTCCTCGATCGGGTAGGCCTTGGCCGCCGGCACCGTGCGCCAGTTGTCGATGGAGCCCGTCGGGCAGGGCGAGATGCAGGCCATGCAGCCGTTGCAAACGTCGGCCTTGACCACGTAATTGCGGTCGTCGTGCGTGATCGCCCCGATGGGGCAGGTGGCCTCGCAGGTGTTGCAGCGGATGCAGATCTCGGGGTCGATCAGGTGCTGCTTGATCACGGCCACGTCCACAGCCATGTCCATCGTGTGTCTCCTTGCCGGCCTTGGCGACCGATGTGGGGGTGGGCCGGCAATCCGGGCCCCGGCGTCGGCCGTCCCTCTTCAGGACGGCCTCGGCGCATTGTGGGTTCAGGCGAAGCGCACGTACTCGAAATCGACGGGCTGGCGGTTGATGCCCATGACCGGCGGCGCGATCCAGTTGGCGAACTTGCCGGGCTCGACCACGCGGCCCATGAGCGAGGCGACGAAGGCGCGGTCCTCGTCGGTGGGCAGCCATTCCTTCTTCTTCGCCTCCCATTCGGTCTCGCTCACCACGCGGCCGTCCGGCGACATGCGGATGCCGGCCAGGGCGCCGATGGCGCGGTTGAAGGCCTTGTGCGGCACCGTGAGGCGGAAGGGGATGCCCGCCTTCTCGATCACCTTGTTCCAGCGCCCAACGCCGGCCACCGAGTCCTTGATGAAGTCGTCGCGCAGCACCTCGTTGAGCGCATTGAGCATCGGCACTTCCTTTTCCACCAGTTGGCCATCCTTGACCTCCAGGACCTTGTAGGTCTGGTTCTTGAGGACATGGTCGTCGGTGCGCTTGCCTTCTTCATAGCGGCCCTTGAGGCCCGAGCTGTAGAAGGTGGCGGCGTTGCTGGACTGGTCGGCGCCGAACAGGTCGATGGTCACCGAGTAGTGGAAGTTCAGGTAGCGCTGGATGGTCTCCAGGTCGATGGCGCCGGCTTCGCGCACCTTCTTCGGGTCGTCGGTCTTGAGCTCGTTCATCACCTGACAGGTGCGCTGGATCACGCGGCTGACGCCCGACTCGCCCACGAACATGTGGTGGGCTTCTTCGGTCAACATGAACTTGGTGGTGCGCGCCAGCGGATCGAAGGCGGACTCGGCCAGGGCCGACAGCTGGAATTTGCCGTCGCGGTCGGTGAAGTAGGTGAACATGAAGAAGGCCAGCCAGTCCGGCGTCTTCTCGTTGAACGCACCCAGGATGCGGGGGTTGTTCTCGTCGCCGCTCTGGCGCTCCAGCAGGGCTTCGGCCTCTTCGCGACCGTCGCGGCCGAAGTGCTTGTGCAGCAGGTAGACCATGGCCCACAGGTGGCGGCCCTCTTCCACGTTGACCTGGAAGAGGTTGCGCAGGTCGTACTGGCTGGGCGCCGTGAGGCCCAGGTGGCGCTGCTGCTCGACGGAGGCCGGCTCGGTGTCGCCCTGAGTGACGATGATGCGGCGCAGGTTGGCGCGGTGCTCACCGGGCACGTCCTGCCAGGCCTTCTCGCCCTTGTGGTCGCCGAAGTGGATCTCGCGGCTGGCGTCGCCCGGGTTCAGGAAGATGCCCCAGCGGTAGTCGCGCATCTTCACGTGGCCGAACTGGGCCCAGCCGTTGGGGTCCACGCTTACGGCCGTGCGCAGGTAGACGTCGAAGTTGGTGGAGCCTTCGGGGCCCACGTCGTCCCACCAGTTGATGAAGTTGGGCTGCCAGCCTTCGAGCGCGCGCTGCAGCGTGCGGTCCTCGGCCAGGTTGACGTTGTTGGGGATCTTCTCGCTGTAGTTGATGCTGCTCATGTCTCGACCTCTTTACTTGGAGAAATGGATGGGAGAGCCTGGGCGTCAGACGCGCTTCATGTCGAAGCCCGCCTTCTGGCCGGTGCCGTAGACCTTCAAGGCGCCTGCCTCGCCGACGGCGTTCGGGCGCTGGAAGATCCAGTTCTGCCAGGCCGACAGCCGCCCGAAGATGCGGGTCAGCATGTTCTCCTGGCTGGCAAAGCGCAGGTTGGCCTCCAGGCCGGTCAGGGCGTCGGGCGACATGGCGGCGCGCTCTTCCAGCGCGATGCGCAGTTCGTCCTCCCAGTCGATGTCGTCGGGCGCAGCGGTGACCAGGCCGAGCGTCATCGCCTCGTCGGCATCGAGCCGACGGCCGGCGGCCGCGCGGACGGCCTCCATCGGGCCGGACTCTTCGTAGAAGCGGCGCTGCAGGCGGCTCTGGTCGTTGACCAGGGGCAGCAGACCGAAGTTGAGTTCGTCCAGCACCAGCTTCGGCGCCTTCTCGGGCGCGTCGGGCAGGGCCAGCATGTAGCTGCGGTCGGCGGCGAAGGCCAGCTCGGCGAACAGGCCGGCGAAGCAGGAACCTTCGTCCACCACGGCGAACAGGGTGCGCGAGGACACATCCAGCCGCGCGAAGGTACGGCGCAGCGCGCCCAGCGTCTCGCGCGCCAGCCAGTGGTCCTGGTGCGCCAGCAGCTGGCGGTCGGCGGCCAGCACGGCCTCGGCCTCGCCGCGGGTCTTGAGCAGCCAGGTGCCGATGTCGGGCTCGTTGGTGCGCAGGTGCAGGATGGCGTCGTCCAGCTCGCGGGCCAGGGCCAGCGGCCACCAGCCGGCGCCGGCCGCCTCGATGGCCGCGATGTCGGCGGGCAGCGCGGACTGCGGGGCCTTGAGCGTGAGCGTGGCGGTGCGCTTGGTGCGGTCCACCGAGACCTCGACATGGGAGTAGCGCACGCTGTCGGCCGATTCCTCGCGCTGCAGGCGCGGCAGCGCGATGCCGCGGGCGCTGGCGGGGCGGGTGCTGCCTTCGGCCAGCTTCATGGCGCGCTCCTGCACGGCCGCGCCGAACTGCGCCGGCTTGGCCACGGCATCGACCAAGCGCCAGTCCACGGCGCGCTGGCCACGCACGCCTTCGACGCTGGTGCAGAAGATGTCGGCCAGGTCGTGGCGCACATGGCGCTTGTCGGTCACGCGGGTCAGGCCACCGGTGCCGGGCAGCACGCCCAGCAGCGGCACCTCGGGCAGGCTGACGGCCGAGGAGCGGTCGTCCACCAGCATGATCTCGTCGCAGGCCAGGGCCAGCTCGTAGCCGCCGCCGGCGCAGGCGCCGTTGACGGCGGCCAGGAACTTGAGGCCGGAGTGCTTGGACGAGTCCTCGATGCCGTTGCGCGTCTCGTTGGTGAACTTGCAGAAGTTCACCTTCCAGGCATGGCTGGAGAGGCCCAGCATGAAGATGTTGGCACCCGAGCAGAAGATGCGGTCACGGGCGCTGGTGACGATGACCGAGCGCACCTCGGGGTGCTCGAAGCGGATGCGGTTGAGTGCGTCGTGCAACTCGATGTCCACGCCCAGGTCGTAACTGTTGAGCTTGAGCTTGTAGCCGGGGCGCAGGCCGCCGTCCTCGGCAATGTCCAGCACCAGCCGGGCGATGGCGCCGTCGGTGCTGAGCGTCCAATGCTTGTACTGGCTGGGGTCCGTACGGTAGTCGACGGGCGCCTGGGCCGCCGAGGTGCTGCTTGCTGCTACTGCGCTCTCGCTCATGGGGTGTCTCCTGGGTGGGTCAACCGGAAGCAATTTGCATGTTGCTTCGTCGATGACATGCATCATCATGCATGTTTACGGGCGCGTCAAGTCAAGGCGGAGAAGGCCTGCCGGGTTTCGGGCTGGGGGAATCCCGAGGGAGCAACCAGGGCCGCGACGTGATCCGAGGCACTTCCTTCGCCTGCGCGCCGAGCCATCTTCGACGAGCTCAGGGCGAACGGCAGCAAGGCCAGATGACGTTGTTGCAAGGGGCTCTGGACAGGCCGGCGCTGGACGTAATAACATTGTTATTACTATGCCCGCTATCGCCGTCACCATTCGCGCCATCGGCAACAGCAAGGGTGTCGTGCTTCCCAAGACTGTGCTGGCTCAGGCCGGTCTGGAGGACGTCACTGACGCCGAATTGCTTGTCGAGAACGGCGTCATCCTGCTGCGCAAAGCCGCCCCCCGCGTCCGGGAAGGCTGGGCGGATGCCGCAGCCCGCGTGAACACCCAGGGCGGCGATGCGCTGGTCATGGGCGAATTCGGCAACGAAGGCGACGAGGACCTGGCCTGGTGAAGCGCGGAGAAATCTGGTTGGTCAACCTCGACCCCACAGTGGGCAGCGAGATCCAGAAGTCCCGGCCGTGCGTCATCGTCTCGCCGGCCGAGCTGAACGATCACCTGCGCACCGTGATCGTGGCGCCGATGACGTCCAAGGGCTTTGCCGCGCCCTTCCGCATCCCCGTGACGCACGCGGGCACCGAAGGCCTGATCCTGCTGGACCAGCTTCGCACGGTGGACAAGGTCCGCCTGGTCCGCAAGATGGGCGCGCTGTCCGCGAAGACCCTCGCCAAGACGCTGGCAACGCTGCAGGAAGTGTTCGCCCCCTGAACGGCGCGGGACAGGCAGGACGCTGTGCCCGCAGCTCGTCAGCCGCCCACCGGCTCCGCCATCACCTTCTGCACCGCCGCCCGCAGCGCCTCGAAGGCCTGCTGCAGCGTGGTGCCGCCGGTGTCGACCGTGAGGTCGGCCTTGGAATAGAAGGCCGCGCGGCCGTCGAGGATGCGCTTGAGGTCGTCCATGGCCTCGCGGCTGGCGGCCATGGGGCGCATGTCGCCCTGGGCGATGACGCGGCCCATGTGCTCCTCGGGCCGCGCCTGCAGCCACACGGTGGTGCAGTGGGCCAGCAGTTCGTTGAAGGTGGCCGGGTCGGAGACGATGCCGCCCGGCGTGGCGATGACCACCTCGCCGTAGATCTGCACCGTCTCTTCCAATGCGCGGCGCTCGTAGCGGCGGTACGCGTTGGTGCCGTACAGGTCGTGGATCTCGCGCACGCTGCAGCCGGCAAATTTCTCGATCTCGCGGCTGAGCTCGATGAAGGGCAGCCCCAGGTCCTCGGCCAACATCTGGCCCAATGTGGACTTGCCCGCGCCGCGCAGGCCCACCAGCGCGAAGCGGCGCTTGCGGGCGGGGTCGATGCCCGCCGTGCCCAGCAGCTCCCCCAGCGCCATGCGCGCGCGCCGCAGGTCGGCCTCGCTGCGGTTCTCCAGCAGTTCGCGGATCAGCAGCCATTCGGGCGAGCTGGTGGTCGCGTCGCCCAGCAGCTCGGCCATGGAGCACTGCAGCGCGCCGGCCACCTGCTGCAGCACCAGGATCGACACGTTGCCCATGCCGTATTCGAGGTTGGCCAGGTGGCGCTCCGACACGTCGGCTGCCTGAGCCACTGCTTTGCGCGTCAGGCCGCGGCGCGCGCGCAGGCTGCGGGCGCGCTCACCCACGGCCGCCAGCAGCGGATGGCGGTTCTCGCCGCCCGCCGCGGTGTTGGCCGCCTCCGGCGGATGCGCGCCTGCCTCCGCCACGCGGGGGAGCAGCGCGCTCTCGGGTTCGCTCATTGCATCGTCCTTCACAACGCCATTGTCGCGAGGCGCCACTGGCCCTCGCGTCGGCGGATTCATCGCCGGCCTTTCCGTCTTCGCCGAACCTAGGGATAACACCCAACATGCACTATGTTGCTTGACATGCATCAGGCGCGCTTCTATGGTTCGTACGCAAGCAAGATACTGCACATCAACGACGCCGGCAAGCACTGGCGTCAACCCGCAGAGAGACAAGCATTCCGCCAGCGAGACCCACGATGTCCAAGGAAGCCTTCCATGCCCAAGTGGCCGCACTGACGGCCCAGATCGCCGGCCGGCCACTCGATGCCGCGCTGGACGCCTGGCTCAACGCCGAACACGGCGCGGGCAGCGCCACCTACGCCCAGCTCAAGGCCAGCTGCGAAGCGGGCGTGGCCGAGGGCTGGCTGTGCGAGCGCGAGGGCGGCGGCATCCGCTACGGCCGCGTCTTCAAAGCCGAGGACGCCCTGCATCGCTTCTCGGTTGACGTGGTCGACATGCAGGACATTGCCGGTCCGCACCATGTCCACCCCCACGGTGAGATCGACCTGATCATGCCGCTGGCCGACAGCCGCGCCGCCTTCGACGGCCGGCCCGCCGGCTGGTGCGTCTATCCGCCGGGCAGCGCGCACCGGCCCACCGTGAGCGACGGCCGCGCGCTGGTGCTCTACCTGCTGCCCGAAGGGCGCATCGAATTCACCAAAGGCGCCTGAGCCATGAGCCTCGAACTCCTCCAGAACCACGTCGCCGGCCGCTGGCAGGCGGGCACCGGCGCCGGCACACCGCTCCTCGATCCGGTGCTGGGCACCGGCCTCGTGCGCGTGGACGCCACCGGCCTGGACCTGCCCGCCGCCTTCGCCTTCGCGCGCCAGGCCGGCGGCGGTGCCCTGCGGGCGCTGAGCTACCGCGAGCGCGCCGGCCTGCTGGCCGCCATAGTGAAGGTCCTCCAGGCCAACCGCGACGCCTATTACGAGATCGCCACCGCCAACTCCGGCACGGTGAAGAACGACTCGGCGGTGGACATCGACGGCGGCATCTTCACGCTGGGCCAGTACGCCAAGTGGGGCGAGTCGCTGGGCGACGCGCATGCCCTGAAGGACGGCGAACCGGTGCGGCTGGGGCGCGAGCCCCTCTTCCAGTCGCAGCACGTGCAGGTACCGGTGCAGGGCGTGGCGCTGTTCATCAATGCCTTCAACTTCCCGGCCTGGGGCCTGTGGGAGAAGGCCGCGCCGGCCCTGCTCTCGGGCGTGCCGGTGATCGTCAAGCCTGCCACGGCCACCGCCTGGCTGACGCAGCGCATGGTGCGCGACGTGATCGAGGCCGGCGTGCTGCCGCCGGGCGCGCTGTCCGTGGTGTGCGGCAGCTCGGCCGGGCTGATGGATGCGCTGACGCCCTTCGACCTGGTCTCCTTCACCGGCTCGGCCGACACCGCGGCGCTGATCCGCGGCCATGCGGCCGTGGCCCGCCATTCGGTGCGCGCCAACATCGAGGCCGACAGCCTGAACAGCGCCCTGCTTCTGCCCGGCGCCGCGCCGGGCGATGCGGTGTTCGAGCTGCTGGTCAAGGAGGTGGTGCGCGAGATGACGGTCAAGTCCGGTCAGAAATGCACCGCCATCCGCCGCGTGCTGGTGCCCGAGGCGCTGTATTCACCGGTGGCCGAGGCCGTGTCCGCCCGACTGGCCAAGGTGAGCGTGGGCAATCCGCGCAACGAGTCGGTGCGCATGGGTTCGCTGGTCAGCCGCGAGCAGTTGGCCTCCGTCCAGCAGGGTCTGCAGCAGCTGGAGGCCGCGGCCGAGGTGCTGCACGACGGCCGCCGCACGGCGCTGGTGGATTGCGACCCGGCTGTCGCCGCCTGCATCGGCCCGGTGCTGCTGGGTGCGCGCGATGCCGACGGCGCGGGCGTGGTGCACGACGTGGAAGTGTTCGGCCCGGTGTCCACGCTGCTGCCCTACCGCGACCTGCCGCATGCGCTGGCCCTGGCCGCGCGCGGGCTGGGCTCGCTGGTGGCCTCGGTCTACGGCAGCGATCCGGCCGAGATCGGCCGCGCCGCCCTCGCGCTGGCGGCCAGCCACGGCCGCGTGCATGCGGTGACGCCCGAGGTGGCGCAGGCCCACACCGGCCACGGCAACGTGATGCCCATGTCGCTGCACGGCGGCCCGGGCCGCGCCGGTGGCGGCGCCGAGCTGGGCGGCCTGCGGGCGCTGGACTTCTACCACCGCCGTGCGGCGGTGCAGGCCAGCCCTGCGGTGCTGGATGCGCTGGTGCCGTGACGCGCGCCTGACAAGAAAAAAGAGCCCCAGGGAGTGACTAGGAGACAACGATGAGCCTGCCCGCCCGCTTC
The DNA here is from genome assembly GCF_017991995.1 of Pseudacidovorax sp. GTDB lineage: Bacteria > Pseudomonadota > Gammaproteobacteria > Burkholderiales > Burkholderiaceae_C > Xenophilus. The sequence goes on from NZ_JAGOPN010000002.1 coordinate 85,724, forward strand.
AACTTCGCCGAACACCTGTTCGCCCTCAACCGCGGCCGCGCCGCCAAGGCCGCCTACATCGACGACCGCGGCGTGCTCAGTTATGGCGAGCTGGAGGACCGCGCCCGCCGCCTGGCGGCGGCCCTCACCGCCGCCGGTGTGCGGCGCGAGGAGCGCGTGCTGCTGCTGATGCACGACACGCAGGACTGGCCCGTGTGCTTCCTGGGCAGCCTCTACGCGGGTGTGGTGCCGGTGGCCGTCAACACCCTGCTGACGGCCGACGACTATGCCTACATGCTCGAGCACAGCCGCGCCCAGGCCGCGCTGGTGGGCGGCGCGCTGTTGCCGTTGCTGCAGAGCGCGATGGAAAAGGGCACGCACGAGCTGCAGTCGGTGATCGTGGCCCAGCCCACTGCCGCCTTGCCGCGCGGCATGCAGGCGCTGGAAGACGCCATCGCCGCCGTCGAGCCACGGTCCGCCCCCGCGTCCACCACGCCCGACGACCCGGGCTTCTGGCTCTATTCTTCCGGCTCCACCGGCAAGCCCAAGGGAACCGTCCACACCCACGGCAACCTGTGGTGGACGGCCGAGCTCTATGGCAAGGCCGTGCTGCAGCTGACCGAGCAGGACGTGTGCTTCTCGGCCGCCAAGCTCTACTTCGCTTACGGCCTGGGCAATGCGCTGACCTTCCCGCTGTCGGTGGGCGCCAGCGTGGTGCTGATGGCCGAGCGGCCCACGCCCGAGGCCACCTTCAAGCGCTGGACGCAGGCCGAGCACAAGCCCACGGTCTTCTTTGGCGCGCCGACGGGCTATGCCGGCATGCTGGCCTCGCCGCTGCTGCCGGCGCGCGATCAGGTCGCGCTGCGCATGGGCTCCTCGGCCGGCGAGGCGCTGCCGGCGGACATCGCCCAGCGCTTCAAGGCGCACTTCGGCTGCGACATCATCGACGGCATCGGCTCCACCGAGATGCTGCACGTCTTCCTCTCCAACCGGCCGGGCGACGTGCGCTACGGCAGCACCGGCCGTCCGGTCGAGGGCTACGAGGTGGAGCTGCGCGGCGAGGACGGCCGCCCCGTGCCCGACGGCGAGGTGGGCGACCTCTACATCCGCGGCCCCAGCAGCGCGCTGATGTACTGGGGCAACCGCGAGAAGACGCGCGAGACCTTCCTGGGCGGCTGGACCAAGTCCGGCGACAAGTACGTGCGCGATGCCGAGGGCTACTACACCTACGCCGGCCGCAGCGACGACATGCTCAAGGTCAGCGGCATCTATGTCTCGCCCTTCGAGGTCGAGGCGACGCTGGTGCAGCACCCGGCCGTGCTGGAGGCCGCCGTCATCGGCGTGGCCGATGCCGAGGGCCTCACCAAGACCAAGGCCTACGTGGTGCTCAAGCCCGGCCAGCCCGCCACCGATGCCGAACTCAAGGCCTTCGTGAAGGACCGGCTCGCGCCCTACAAGTACCCGCGGCTGATCGAGTTCATCGACGAGCTTCCCAAGACCGCCACCGGCAAGATTCAGCGCTTCCGGCTGCGAGAGCGGGAGCAGGCATGAGTCGAATGGCCATGCACGATCACGCGCTACCGAGAGCAGGCGCGCTGTCTTGCTCCCTCCCCCGCTGGGGGAGGGCTGGGGTGGGGGCCGGCAGCGCCCCTTGCGTCCGCACGGGCCCCCATCCCCACCTTCCCCCAGCGGGGGAAGGAGCAAGACCATGAGCACCGTCGACTTCGCCGACATCGACTGGCGCGGCAGGTCGGTGCGCATCGAGCACCGCCTCATCGTGCCGCCCGGTGCGGAGGCGGCGCCTCTCGTCGTCTTCCTGCACGAAGGCCTGGGCTCGGTGGCGATGTGGAAGGACTTTCCCGATCGTCTGTGCCAGACGCTCGGCGTACGCGGCCTGGTCTACTCGCGGCCCGGCTACGGACGCTCCACGCCGCGGCCGGCCGAAGAGCGCTGGGACGTGGACTTCATGCACCGCCAGGCCCACGAGGTGCTGCCGGCCTTCCTCGCAGCGCTGGGCATCGACACGCCCGTGTGGCTCTTCGGGCACAGCGACGGCGGCTCCATCGCCCTGCTCTTCGCCGCCCGTCATCCGCAGGCCGTCGCCGGGCTGGTGCTGCTGGCGCCGCACCTCTTCGTGGAAGACGTGACGGTGCACAACATCGAACTCGCCCGCCAGGCCTACGAGCATGCGGACCTGCGCGCGCGCCTGGCCCGCTACCACGACGACGTGGACTCGGCCTTCCGCGGCTGGAACGACATCTGGCTCGCGCCCGCCTTCCGCGCCTGGAACATCGAGGCAGACATCGAAGGCATCCGCTGCCCGGTGCTCGCCATCCAGGGCCTGGACGACGAATACGGCACGCTGGCGCAGATCGAGGGCATCGCGGCGCGCGTGCCCGGCACCCAGCTGCTGCCGGTGCCCGGCTGCGGCCACTCGCCCCATAGGGATCAACCCGAGCAGGTGATCGAGGCCACAGGCCGCATGCTCGCGCCTTCCTTGCGCGGGGCAGCTGCCCGCGCGCCCAGGTAAACACCGAAGCCGCCCACATTACTTTAGTTGTAAAGTAATTTCACGACAATCCAGGAGACAGACGCATGCCCATCCGCTTCCCCCGCAACACCCTCGCCGCCTTTGCCCTGGCCGGCCTGGCCGTCACCGCGTCGGCCCAAGGCACCGGCAAGCTCAAGGTCGGCCTGATGCTGCCCTTCAGCGGCACCTACAGCGCGCTGGGCGTGGCCATCGAGAACGGCTTCAAGCTCTACGTGGACGAGCAGGGCGGCAAGCTCGGCGGCCGCGAGATCGAGTACTTCAAGGTGGACGACGAGTCCGACCCGGCCAAGGCCACCGACAACGTCAACAAGCTGATTAAGCGCGACAACGTCGACGTGATCATCGGCACCGTCCACTCCGGCGTGGCCATGGCCATGGCCAAGGCGGCGAAGGAAAGCGGCACGATCCTGATCGTGCCCAACGCCGGCGCCGATGCGGTGACCGGCCCCATGTGCGCACCCAACATCTTCCGCAGCAGCTTCAGCAACTGGCAGCCGGCCTATGCCATGGGCGTGGTCGCAGCCAAGGAAGGCAAGAAGACCGCCGTCACCCTGACCTGGAAGTACGCGGCCGGCGACGAGTCGACGGCCGGCTTCAAGGAAGGCTTCGAGAAGGGCGGCGGCAAGGTGGTCAAGCAGCTGACGCTGCCCTTCCCCAACGTGGAGTTCCAAGCGCTGCTGACCGAGATCGCGGCGGCCAAGCCCGACGCGGTGTATTCCTTCATGGCCGGCGGCGGTGCCGTCAAGCTGGTGAAGGACTATGCAGCCGCCGGCCTGAACAAGACGATCCCGCTGTACGGCCCCGGCTTCCTGACCGACGGCACGCTGGACGCCCAGGGCGATGCCGCCGCCGGCATGCTGACCACGCTGCACTATGCCGACGGCCTCAACACGCCCAAGGACAACGCCTTCCGCACCGCCTACGCCAAGACCTTCAAGCTGCAGCCCGACGTGTACGCCGTGCAGGGCTACGACGCCGCGCAGATGCTGGGCGTGGGCCTGGCCGCGACCAAGGGCGACGCCAGCAAGAAGGCCGAATTCGCCGCCGCGGTCGAGAAGGCGAAGATCGACAGCCCGCGCGGTGCCTTCACCGTCGGCAAGTCGCACAACCCGGTGCAGGACATCTATCTGCGCAAGGTGGAGGGCAAGGAGAACAAGATGGTGAATGTGGCGATCAAGGGCCTGGCAGACCCTGGGCGTGGATGCCGGATGTAAGAGACCGCCCCCAGCCTGCGCGGACTGCGTCCGCTTCGGCAACCCCCTCGCGGGGGCACCGCCTGCGGCCCGGCAAAGCCGGTTCCGCGGCGGTTCCTGGCTTGGCCTGCTCCGCGGCCTTCCGATATCTGGCGCCTTGCCTCCGCTGAAGCCGGCGCCTTCTCCACTTCTCATTGCCCGCGAGGCCGACCTTGGATCTCTCGACCTTCCTCGTCCAATGCCTGAACTCGGTGCAGTACGGGCTGCTGCTGTTTCTGCTTGCCTCGGGCCTGACGCTGATCTTCGGGATCATGGGCGTCATCAACCTCGCGCACGGCAGCTTCTACATGATCGGCGCGTACATGGCCTTCTCGCTGGCGCCGCTATTCGGCGACAGCTTCCTGCTGATGCTGGTGGCCGGCGTGCTGCTGGCGGCGGCGCTGGGCTATGCGCTGGAATGGGCCTTCTTCAGCTACCTCTACCAGCGCGACCACCTGCAGCAGGTGCTGATGACCTATGGCTTGATCCTGGTGTTCGAGGAGCTGCGCTCGATCCTGGTGGGCAACGACGTGCACGGCGTGCCGCTGCCGGGCTGGCTGGCGGGCAGCTTCGCGCTGGGCGACGTGATGAGCTACCCCTGGTACCGCATCTTCGCCTCGGTGGCCTGCATCGTGCTGGCCGTGGCCATGTATGCCGTCGTCAACCGCACCCGTCTGGGCATGATGATCCGCGCCGGCGCCAGCAACCGCGACATGGTGCGCGGCTTGGGCATCGACATCCGCAAGCTCTACCGCATCGTCTTCGCAGCCGGTGTGGCGCTGGCGGCCCTGGCCGGAATGATCGCGGCGCCCATGTCCTCGGTCTATCCCAACATGGGCGCCAGCGTGCTCATCATCTGCTTCGTGGTGGTGGTGATCGGCGGCATCGGATCCATTACCGGCGCGCTCGTGGCCTCGCTGCTGGTCGGCTTCGTCGACACCTTCGGCAAGGTCTTCTTCGCCGAGCTGAGCGGCATCGGCATCTACCTCCTCATGGCCATCATCCTGATCTGGCGCCCCGAGGGTTTGATGGGCAAGCGCGCATGAACACCTCCACGTCTTCCGCGATGACCCCACCCTTGCCCTCCTCCACCCCAACCCGCACCGGCGGCCTGCCGCAGGGCGCACTGCTGCCGCTGGCCGCCGCCGTGATCCTGGCCATCGCCGGGCCGCTGCTGGGCGGCTATGCGGCCGACCTGGTGGTGAAGGTGATGATCCTTGCCATCTTCGCGCTCAGCCTCGAACTGCTGGTGGGCATGACCGGGCTGGTGAGCCTGGGCCATGCGGCCTTCTACGGCATCGGCGCGTACATCACCGTGCTGGCCTCGGGCAAGGACGGCGGCAACCTGCTGGTGCTGCTGGTGCTGGCCATGGGCGGCGCGGCGCTCTATGCGCTGGTGGTGGGCGCCTTGAGCCTGCGCACGCGAGGCGTCTACTTCATCATGGTCACGCTGGCCTTCGCGCAGATGGCCTTCTTCGTCTTCCACGACACGCCGGTGGGCGGCGGCAGCGACGGCATCTACCTCTACATCCGCCCAGCCATCGGTGTGCTGGACATGGAGAACCGCCTGGTGCTGTTCTATGTGGTGCTGGCCGCGCTGGCGGGCACCTACGGCCTGCTGGCGCTGATCCGCCGCTCGCGCTTCGGGGCCGCGCTGGCGGGCATCCGCGTGAGCGAGCAGCGCATGCGTGCGGTGGGCTTTCCCACCTATGCCTACAAGCTGGCGGCCTTCGTCATCGCGGGCGCGCTGGCCGGGCTGGCGGGCTTTCTGGTGGCGGCGCGCGACGGCGTGGTCAACCCCGAGCTGATGGCCTGGCACAACTCGGGCGAGGTGCTGCTGATGATCATCCTCGGCGGCCTCGGCCACCTGCGCGGCGCGGTGCTGGGGGCGGTGGCCTTCACCCTGCTGAAGGAAGTGCTCTCCACCCACGGCCTCGTGGGCCCGCTGGCCGATCACTGGCAGCTGAGCCTGGGGCTGGTCATCATCGTCTTCGTGGCGCTGCTGCCCAAGGGCCTGATCGGCCTGCGGGAGCGGCTGTCGCCGCTGGGCGCCAGCAAGGGAGCGGCACGATGAACGCCGTTGCATCCACTGGGGCTCTGCTGGGCGTGCAGGGCCTGACGCGCCGCTTCGGCGGCCTCGTGGCGGTGAGCGAGGTTTCGCTCGACCTGCACGTGGGCGAGGTGCATGCGGTGATCGGCACCAACGGTGCCGGCAAGTCCACGCTGATCAACATGCTCTCGGGCGAGATCGAGGCCTCGGCCGGCCGCATCACGCTCGATGGCCGCGACATCACCGCCCTGCCCCAGCCGCGCCGCGCGCTGGGCGGCGTGGGCCGCAGCTACCAGCGCACCACCATCTTCGGCGAGTTCACCGTGCTGGAGAACTGCCGCCTGGCTGCGCAAGCGGCGACGCCGCGGGCTTGGGCCTTCTGGGAATCGTCGGCACGCTGCCAGGCGAGCAATGCCGCCGCGCGCGAGGCCCTGGAGGCCGCGGGCCTGAGCACCGAAGCGCACCGCATCGCCGGCACGCTGAGCCACGGTGCCAAGCGCCAGCTGGAGGTCGCCATGTGCCTGGCCACGCGCCCACGCGTGCTGCTGCTGGACGAGCCGCTGGCCGGCATGGGCGCCGAGGAGACCGACCGCATGCTCGCGCTGCTGCAGCGGCTCAAGGCCCGCCACGCCATCCTGCTGGTGGAGCACGACATGGACGCCGTCTTCCGCGTGGCCGACCGCATCACGGTGATGGTCAACGGCGCCGTTATCGCCACCGGCACGCCCGAGGCCATCCGCACCAATCCCGACGTGCGCGCCGCCTATCTTGGCGATGAACATTGAGATGAAGCACCCCCCATGCCGCTTCGCGGCTCCCCCCTCTCTGGCGCCTTCGGCTTGGAGGGGGGCGCACCCCCCGGCCCGGCAAAGCCGGTTCCGCGGGTGCCCTGGCTTGGCCTGCTCCGCGGCCACTCGATCCTCGTCGCCGCGCCGATCCCAAGCGATGCAAGTGCCGCGCTGCGTTGCGCAAACCTGAAGCGAAGCCGCCTTCCATGCTCTCCATCCGCGACCTCCACACCTACTACGGCGACAGCCACATCCTGCGCGGCGTCGATGCGCAGGTGCCCGCCGCCTGTGCCGTGGGCCTGCTGGGCCGCAACGGCATGGGCAAGACCACGCTGATCCGCAGCCTGATGGGCTATGTGCGACCCGCCTCCGGCCAGGTGCTGGCCGATGGCCGCGACGTGACCGGCTGGGCGCCCGAGAAGATGGCGCGGCTGGGCATCGGCTACGTGCCCGAAGGCCGCGGCATCTTCCCCAACCTGTCGGTGCGCGAGAACCTGGTGATGGCCGCGCGGCCCGGCATCGACGGCAGCCGCGCCTGGACCTTCGAGCGGGTGATGGCCACCTTCCCGCGGCTGTCGGAGCGGCTGTCGCACGGCGGCCAGCAGCTGTCGGGCGGCGAGCAGCAGATGCTCTCCATCGGCCGCGCGCTGATGACCAATCCGCGCCTCATGATCCTGGACGAGGCCACAGAGGGCCTGGCGCCGCTGATCGTGGCCGAGATCTGGCGCGTGATCGCCGAGATCCGTGCCAGCGGCATCGCCACGCTGATCGTGGACCGCGACTGGCACAAAGTGCTGCACCACACCGACCAGGCGGTGGTGATGGAGAAGGGCCGCATCGTGCTGGCCGGCGCCTCGGCCGAGTTGCTGGCGCAGCCCGACGCACTGGCACAGCGGCTGGGCGTTTAGCGCGCCGCCCGTCGGCGCTCAGGCGCCGGGCACCCGGGCGCGCAGCCCGGCCAGGTCGACCACCGTGATGCCGCCGTACTCCAGCTCGACCAGCCCGTCGGTGGCCAGGCGCTTGAGCGCGGCGTTGCAGCGCTGACGCGACACGCCCGAGAGGTGCGCGATCTCCTCCTGCGTGACCTGCAGGTGCGGGTCGCTGCCCGGATGCAGCCACGGATGGAACAGCCCCACCAGCGCCCGCGCCACGTTGCTGTCGGTGTCCAGCAGGTGGTGGGCGGCGAAGTTGCCCAGGAACCAGTGCATGCGCTCGTTGATCTGGCGCAGCAGGTAGTCGGCGAAGCCGGGCTCGTGGCTGCGCAACCAGTCGAAGACCTCGGCCGGCATCAGCGCCACGCGGCTGTCGCGCAGCGCGATCACGTCGGCCGTGCGGGCGGCGCCGCGCAGCACCGTGCCCTCGCCGAACCAGCTGCCCACCGACAGGCCGCCGAGCGTGACCGAGCGACCGTCGGCACTGCCCACCGACCACTTCAGCAGGCCCTCGATGGCGCCATACCAGTGCAGCGGCGCATCGCCCATGCGGCACAGCGCGGTGCCCGCCGGCACCTCGGCCTCGCGCATCCGCTCTCGCACGTGCGACCGCGTCGCCTCGGGCAATGCCGGGTACCAGGCGCTGTGGGCCAGCAGGTCGTCGAGGCTTCTGCGCACGGGCGCGGGACGGTGGCGGATGGTGGTCTCCTGGAAATCGATGGCGCCCGCCGTGGCACGACGCAAGGCCGGTACTAACCCCGAGCGCAAATGTCATCGCAACGACTGAGTGCGCGGGGCCCCAAAAAAATAATAGCCGCGCCTACCACGAACACATCAGGAGACACGATGAGCAAGCGCAAGGTCATCGTCACCATCGCCCCCACCGGCGGCATGGCCCATAAGTCGCAGAGCCCCCATCTGCCGACGCAACCCGACGAGATCGCCGCCGACGTGCTGCGCTGCTGGAACGCCGGCGCCAGCGTGGTCGCCATCCATGCACGGCGGCCCGACGACGGCGCCACCTGCAACCCCGCCATCTACCGCGACATCAACCGGCGCATCCGCGACGCGGGCTGCGACATCGTGCTGAACAACTCCACGGGCGGTGGCGTGCATGGCGACATGATCCGGCCGCTGCCCGGCGACCGCTGGGAGATCGCGTGGGAGGAGCGCATCAAGGGCATGGACGCCGGCGCCGAGATGTGCACGCTGGACGCCACCACGCTCAACCTCAGCTTCGGCGGCCGCGAGATCCTGATGGACACGCCGCTGTCCAAGGGCCGCGAACTGGCCGCAGGCATGAAGGCGCGCGGCATCAAGCCCGAGTGGGAAGTCTTCGCGCACACGCACATCCTGCAGGACGTGACCACGCTGATCGAGGAAGGCCACGACGAGGCGCCGCACTTCATCAACCTGGTGATGAACGTGCACCGCAACTTCCAGAACGCGATGCCCTTCTCGCCGCGCTACCTGCAGCAGATGGTGGACGTGCTGCCGCGCAACAGTCTGTTCTGCGTCAGCGGCATCGGCCCCTCGCAGCTGGAGGCCAACGTGGCCGCATTGCTGCTGGGCGGCCATGCCCGCGTGGGCCTGGAGGACAACCTCTACTACCGCCAGGGCGAGCTGGCCACCAACGTGCAGCTCACCGAGCGCATCGTGCGGCTGATCCGCGAGCTGGACATGGAACCGGCCACCCCCGACGAAGCCCGCCAGCTCATGGGGCTGCCGCGCACCGGCAGCCCGCGGCCCGAGTTCGCGCCGCGGGCACTCGCCGGCGCAGCCGCCTGATTCCGACCACCACGAGGAGACCACCGATGACCTTTACCCGCGCGCTGCTGGCCGCGGCGGCCGCGCTCGCCTGCGCGACCGGCGCCTCGGCCCAGATCTCGGACGACACCGTCCGCATCGGCTTCATCAGCGACATGTCCGGCGTGTACCGTGACTACGACGGCCCGGCCGGCGCCGAGGCCATCCGCATGGCCATCGCCGACATGGGCGGCAGCATCGCCGGCAAGAAGATCGAGCTGCTCACGGCCGACCACCAGAACAAGCCCGACATCGCCGCCGCCAAAGCCCGCGAGTGGTTCGACGTGGACAAGGTGGACATGCTGATCGGCGGCGTGAACTCCGGCGCCGCCATCGCCATGGCCGGCGTGGCGCGCGACAAGAAGAAGCCCTACTTCGTCGTCGGCTCCGGCGCCTCCAGCCTGACCAACGAGCACTGCTCGCCCTTCACCGTCATGTATGCCTACGACACGGTGGCCATGGCCCGCGGCACGGCCAGTGCGGTGGTCAAGGGCGGCGGCAAGCGCTGGTTCTTCGTGACGGCCGACTATGCCTTCGGCAATGCGCTGCAGACCGATGCGAGCAAGGTGGTGGAAGCCAGCGGCGGCACGGTGGCCGGCGCGGTCAAGCATCCGCTGGGCGCGAGCGACTTCTCGTCGTACATGCTGCAGGCCACCAGCGCCAGGCCCGACGTGCTGGCGCTGGCCAACGCGGGCGGCGACACGGTCAACGCCATCAAGTCCGCGGCCGAGTTCGGCCTGGCGCAGAAGATGAAGCTGGCCGGCATGATCATCACCATCCAGGACGTGCATGCGCTGGGCCTGAAGACGGCGCAGGGCATGTTTTTGACCGACAGCTGGTACTGGAACCAGAGCCCCGAATCGCGGGCCTGGGCGCGGCGCTTCTTCGACAAGCACAAGCGCATGCCCACCTCCTTCCATGCCGGCGACTATTCAGCCGCGCTGCAGTACTTCAAGGCCGTGCAGGCGGCCGGCAGCGACGATGGCGAGAAGGTGATGGCCCAGCTGAAGAAGACCAAGTTCGACGACATGTTCGTGCAGGGCGGCTGGCTGCGCGACGACGGCCTGATGGTGCACGACATGCACCTGATGCAGGTGAAGACGCCCGCGGAGTCGAAGGAGCCCTGGGACTACTACAAGGTGGTCGAGGCCATCCGCGGCGAGGCCGCCTGGACCACGCGCGCCGAAAGCCGCTGCGCACGCTGGAAGGCGTCATGAACGGGCACGTGTACGTGCGCCGCGTCGGCATCGTCGGCACCGGCGTGATCGGCGCCAGCTGGGCGGCCTTCTTCCTGGCGCGCGGGCTGGACGTGTCGGCCACCGATCCCGCGCCCGGGGCCGAGGACCGGCTGCGCGCCGCGGTTGATCGCCACTGGCCCACGCTGCAGCGCATGGGTTTGGCCGAAGGCGCATCGCCCGCCCGGCTGCACTTCGACGACTCGCTGGAGCGGGCGCTGGAAGGTTGCGACTTCGTGCAGGAAAGCGGTCCCGAGCGCGCCGACTTCAAGGCCGAGCTCTATGCCCGCATGGACGCCGCCACGCCGCCGCAGGTGCTGCTGGCCAGCAGCAGCTCGGGCCTGCCGGTCAGCGGCATGCAGGTGCGCTGCGATGCGCCCCAGCGCGTGGTGCTGGGCCATCCCTTCAACCCGCCGCACCTGATCCCGCTGGTGGAGGTGGGCGGTGGCGAGGCCACGGCGCCCGAGTCCATCGAACGGGCCATGGCCTTCTACGCGGCGCTGGGCAAGCGGCCCATCCATGTGCGGCGCGAGGTGCTGGGCCACATCGCCAACCGGCTGCAGGCCGCGCTGTGGCGCGAAGCCTTCCACCTGGTCGACCAGGGCGTGGCCAGCGTGGCCGACATCGACACCGCCATCGCCCATGGCCCGGGCCTGCGCTGGGCAGTCATGGGGCCGTTCATGAACCTCCACCTGTCGGGTGGCGAAGGTGGCATGGAGCATCTGCTGGCGCACCTGGGCGGGCCCATCGAGAGCTGGTGGCGCGACCTGGGCCAGCCGGCGATGACGCCCGCGCTGAAGGCCCGCGTGGTGCAGGGCGTGGCCGAGGCCCTCGGCGAACGCCGCGAGGACGCACTGGCCCGCAGCCGCGACGACCTGCTGATCGACCTGATGCGCGCCAAGGCCGGGGACGGCACCCTGCCCTGACTGCGTCCGCCCTTTAGAGAGACATCCATGTCCCCCATCGACTTTCTTGCCGATCCGGCCCAGGTCGCACCGCCGCGCGCCGTGCGCATCGACTTCGACGACGGCAGCTTCTCGCTGCGATCGCCCGTCGCCCTGCAACCCTATGCCCGCTGCGTGGGCGAGTGGCTGGAACAGTGGGCCGAGCGCACGCCCGATGCCCTGGCGCTGGCCGAGCGCACGCCGGATGGCGCCGACTGGCGGCGCGTCAGCTACGCACAGCTGCGCGCGCAGGTCGGACGCATGGCCCAGGCGCTGCTCGATCTGCGGCTGCCCGAGGATGCACCGGTGGTGATCCTGTCGGACAACAGCGTCGACCATGCGGTGATGATGCTGGCGGCCATGCACATCGGCCGGCCCAGCTGCTCGCTGTCCAGCGCCTATTCGCGCCTCACGCAGGACCACACGCGCCTGGCCGGCATGCTGCGGCTGCTGAGGCCCGCGCTGATCTACGCCTCGGATGCGCAGGTCTACGGCCCCGCCATCGCCGCCTGCGACCTCGACGTGCCCTGCGTGTTCAGCGCCCATGCCGGTGCCTGGCCCGGCGCGCTGGACTTCGACGCGCTGTGCGCCACGCCCGAGACGCCCGCCGTACGGGCCGCCTTCGAGGCCGTCGGCCCCGAAACGCACGCCAAGTACCTGCTGACCTCGGGCTCCACCGGCCATCCCAAGGCGGTGATCAACACCCACCGCATGCTGTGCGCCAACCAGCAGATGATGGCCCAGACCTGGCGCTTCCTGACCCAGGAGCCGCCGGTGCTCGTGGACTGGCTGCCCTGGAGCCACACCTTCGGCGCCAACCACAACCTCAACATGGTGCTGGCCCGTGGCGGCGCGCTGTACATCGACGAGGGCCGGCCAGCGCCGGGTCTGGTCGAGAAGACGGCACGCAACCTGCGCGAGGTGCGGCCCACGCTGTGGTTCAACGTGCCGCGCGGCTTCGACATGCTGCTGCCGCTGATGGAGGCCGACGCCGCGCTGGCCGCGGACATCCTCTCGCGGCTGCGGCTGGCGTTCTACGCGGCGGCCGCGCTGTCGCCCGCCACCTGGCAGCGGCTGCAGGCGCTGGCCGAGCGCGTGCGGCCGGGCCGGCCGCTGTGGCTCACCACCTCCTGGGGCTGCACCGAGACCTCGCCGGCCATCACCTCGGCCCACTGGGCGCTCGACGGCGCCGGCTGCATCGGCAATCCGCTGCCCGGCATGGAGGTGCGCTTCGTGCCCAACGGCGGCAAGCTGGAGATGCGCATCAAGGGCGTGACGGTGACCCCCGGCTACCGGCACCAGCCGCGCGAGACGGCCGCCGCCTTCGACGCCGAGGGCTACTACCGCATCGGCGATGCGGGCTACCTGGTGGATGCGGCGCGGCCCGAGCGCGGCATCGTCTTCGACGGCCGCGTGGCCGAGGACTTCAAGCTCGGCAGCGGCACCTGGGTGTCGGTCGGTCCGCTGCGCATCGAGCTGGTGTCGCAGCTCGCGCCCTGGGTGCAGGACCTGGTGCTCACCGGCCATGACCGCGAGGCCGTGGGCCTGCTGGTCTTTCCCAGTCCGCAGGGCGCCGCCGAACCGGCGAAGCTGCGCGAGGCCTTGCAGGCCGCGATGCGCCAGCGCATGGCCTCCGGGCTGGGCTCGGCCCGCTGCCCCACCCGCGCACTGGTGCTGGGCACGCCCCCCGATGCCGACCACGGCGAGATCACCGACAAGGGCTACCTCAACCAACGCGCCGTGCTCACGCGGCGCGCCGATGCCGTGGCGCGGCTGCATGCGGCGGTGGCGGATGCCGAGGTGATCGCCGCTTGAATCGAGCGATGCCGACGCGATGGTCCGGCTGCCACCGCGCGTGCGATCAGCCGGTCGGGCCGCCGGGTGGGCGCCTGCCATGCGGTGCAGGCACGTCGAAGTGGTGCAGCACGTTGCGCAGCAGCCGGTCGAAGGCTGGATCGTGCCCCACGACCCAGGCCGCGCCGACCGCGCCGGCATGGAAGACCCGCCCGCCCTGGGGCCGCTGCCAGTCGATCATCTCGGCCGACAGGCCGCCGTCCAACGCCTCGGTGGGTCGCGAGAACCAGTCCAGGTAGGCGTCCAGGGCGCCTGGCACGCGGCGGCGGCCCTGCGCGATCACCTGCAGGCCCGAGGGCGGCTCGGGCAGGGCCTCGCCCGCCGGAGGCGCAGTGCCCGTCATCCGCCGCAGGCTGGCCACCGTCAGGTCCCATTCGTGGCCGATGGCGCGCGGCAGGCCGCCACCGGGCGCATGGCCGAAGGTGTCGCCCTCGGCCAGGCCGACGGGCAGCGGATTGGCGAAGAAGGGATGCTGCGCGGCCGTCACGTGGTACACGCCGAAGTCGCCGGCATCGGCAAAGCCCCAGCCCGCGGTCTCCAGCCCGATGATGCTCGCGGCCGAACGGCCCACGCCGCGCAACTGGCCGCCGCGCATCCAGTCCTGGCTGTGGAATTCCTCGCCGAAGGGACCCGCGGGCGGGCGCAGCGCGGCCTGGGCCGGATCGGCGCCGCGCTCCTCGTTCTTGCGCTGCTCCATCACCGCCATGTCCTCGTCGAAGCTCACGCGCAGGTACATGGTGTTGCCCGACAGCACGAGCGCGCTGCCGCCGCGCCGCAGCAGGGCGTCGAAGGCGTCGACCACGGGCGTGGACCAGTACTCGCTGTGGCCATTGACCACCACGGTGCCGTAGTGCGCCAGCAGCGCAGGGTCGCGATGCACGTCCAGATCGGCCAGCAGGTCGAAGTCGTAGCCTTCCTTCTCCAGCCAGACATGCAGGCGGCGCTCCAGCCGCGTCCATTGGGCGAAGCCGCTGCCGGCCGGGTCGTAGAGCGCCGCCGGGCTGGCGTTGGGCCAGGGCATGCGCAGGCCGGTGAAGTAGCTGGGCTGGCCTGCGCGGTGGAAGGTGTAGCTGCAGTAGGCCGGCGCATCGGGATGGCTGTTGGGCAGGCCGGTGGATCGGCGCGGCCAGACCGGGTCGTCCACGGTGTTGCGTGCGAAGGGCGTCGCGGCATAGGCCAGCCAGCTGCTCATGGCGCACAGCACCAGCAGCGGCGCCGCCGCGGCACCGGCCGGACGCCTGACCAGGAAGGTGATGTCGTACACCGCCTCGCGCCCGTCCAGCTCGAAGCCCAGCCGCGCCACATGCAGGCCGGGCTGCGCGTTCACCGGCAGCGTCACGCGATGGGTGATGGCCCATCGGCAGTCGTAGAGGTCGTCGGCCGCCAGCCGCAGGCCGTGGCACTGCCCGGCAGTGGCGAAGGGGTCGCCGTCACGGGCAGCCACGGCCTCGTCGAAGCCGGGGCCGCGGATCATCCAGGTGCCGTGGTTGACGATGCGGCCGTTGCGCTGATGGCCGCTGGCATCGGCGACCGCCTCGCCCCGTCCCTCGCGCAGCGGCCAGCAGGCGCGCAGGGCGGGATGGGCGGGCAGATGCCGGCCGCGGTCGGTCACGCGCTGCGCCAGCGCCTCGGCCGGCAGCGCGCATTCGTGGATGGCCGGCAGGGCGAGGTCGACATCGGCAAAGGCCTGCGCCACGCCACCGTCGCCGCAAGCGCCCAGCCGCAACGGCGCGGCGCCGGGACGAAGCGGACCGGTCCAGGCCTGGCGTCCGACGCAGATGCCGTCGATCCACAGCGCCGACGTGCGGCCGTCCCAGGTCGCGGCCACATGCTGCCAGGCGCGGGCCTTCAGCCGGCCGGCGGTCCAGCGATGGGTCGGGACAGCGCCGGCCGACGGCGCTCCGGCATCGGCCAGGTCCAGGCCCAGCGCACCGTCCGATGCGATGAAGAGGCCGAAGCCGCCCTGTGCCGGGTCATCGCACTGCGTGATCAGCGCCTGGCGCGGACCGTCCACGCGCCAGGGCATCACCCAGCACTCCAGGCTGAGGCCCGGCAGGGCGATGCCGGCCGGCAGCCCACGTGGCACATGGACATAGGAGCCGGGATGAATCGGCTGGATGTGCGGCTGCACCCTGCCCAGGTCGGCCACCAGGCGATCGCTGGCGCGGTCCTCGGGATCGTCGCCCAGGCGGTAGATGCCCAGCCGGCAGGGCCGGTCCACGCTCAGGTGGAGGTCGATGGCCTCGCCGGCATGCACGGTCTTGGCGCCCGTGTAGCCATGGACACCCGGCAGCGCCAGCGCACGGTGGGGCGGGATCGCCGCCGTCATTCGGTGGAGAAGCCCGAGGCCTTGATGACGGGCCCCCAGCGCTGCAGGTCCTCGGCGATCAGGCGCGTCAGGGCCTCGGGCGTGCTCGGGTTGGCGTCGCTGCTGAGCTTGGCCAGCCGCTCCTTCACGTCCGGCTGCGCCAGCGCCTTGCCGAGGGCGGCATGCAGCTGGGCGACCGTGGCGGCGGGGGTGGCGGCCGGCACGAACAGGCCGGTCCATTCGAGGTTGTCGAAATGCGGCTGGCCCAGCTCCTTGAGCGTGGGCACGTCCGGCAGCTGGGCCGCGCGCTGGGCGCCGTTGACCGCCAGGATCCTGATCTTGCCGGCCTGCTGGTACTGCACCAGATCGGCGATGGGCGTGATGCCGGCCGCCACCTGGTTGCCCAGCAGGTCCTGCACCAGCGGCGCGGCGCCGCGGTAGGGCACGGCGGTGAGCTTGACGCCGGCCTCGCTGCCCAGGCGGAGGCCGATGAACTGCGAGACGCTGCCCGGCGCCGGCACGCCGTAGCTGCCGCGCGAGGCGTCGGTGCGTGCCAGGGCCAGCCATTCGCGCACGTCCTTGGCCGGCAGGGCCGCGGGCACGGCCAGGCCTTCGTAGAAGGTGGCGATGCGACCGACGGCGGCGAAGTCCTTGACGGGGTCGTAGCGCACCGAGCGCGAGGTCAGCGGCAGCATCACCATCATGTGCATGTTGGCCAGCAGCACCGTCAGGCCGTCGGGTGCGGTACCGCGCACATAGTCGGCCGCGATCTGGCCGCCGGCGCCCGTGCGGTTCTCCACCACCACGGCCACGCCGAGGTCGGCCGCCAGCTTGTCGGCCAGCGTGCGCGCCTGCACGTCGGCAGAGCCGCCGGCCGGATAGCCGACGACGAGGCGCAGCGGGCCCTTGCCCGTGGGCACCTGCGCCGGTGCGGCGCAGGCGAAGGCCAGGCCGGCGCAGGCCAGGCCGAGGCGGAGGAAGGCAGGCAGTGTCATGGTGTTTTTCGCGGGTCGTGGAAGAAAAGGCGGGATCGGCCCGTCGGCGTGCTGGCAGCCGGGGCCGGCAAGGGCGCCGTCCCTGCAAGGAGCGCGAGACGGCTGGTTGTAGGGTTGTCGATGGCCGATCCGGGCTCAGGCGAGACCGCGCCGGACCACTTCGTCCGCCAGGTCGTCCAGGGCGCGGCTCAGGCGGTCGGCCAGCTCGTCGAGTTCGGGCTCGCTGATGGTCAGCGGGGGCGTGATCATCTGGAAGTCGCCGAAGGCCCCGAGGTTGGCGCGGCGGTTGTAGAGCGCGATGCCGTGGCGCAGGCCGTGTTCGGTGAGCCGCGCCGGCGCATTGAATGCAGCGGGCAGCGCACGCCGCGTGGCCTTGTCCGCCACCAGCTCGATGGCGCTGAACAGGCCCAGGCCGCGCACATCGCCCACGAGCGGCGAGCGCGCAGCGACGGCCTCCAGGCGGCGGCGCAGGCCGACACCGCGCTCCCGGGCCCGCGCCACGAGGTCCAGGCGCTCGACCTCGTCCATCACCGCGTTGGCGATGGCGCAGGACATCGGATTGGTGAAGTAGGTATGGCCGTGCACGAACCCGCCTGCGCCTGCCACCGCGTCCACGATGCGCGCCGGTGCCAGCAGGCAGCCCAGCGGCGTGTAGCCGGCCGCCAGGCCCTTGGCCAGCGTCACCAGGTCGGGCCGGGCGCCCGGCCAGTGGTGCGCGGCGAGGAATTCGCCGGTGCGGCCGGCGCCGCTCATGATCTCGTCGTAGATCAGCAGCACGCCGTGGCGGTCGCAGATCTGCCGCACCCGCTGGAAGTAGGCGGCCGGCGAGACCACGGCGCCGGTGGAAAGCCCTCCGATGGGCTCCAGGATGAAGGCCAGCACGGTCTGGGGACCTTCCTGCTCGATGGTGCGCTCCAGCGCGTCGGCGCAGGCCATGGCGTAGCTCTCGGCCGTGTGGCCTTCCGGCAGGCGATAGCTCAGCGGCGCCGGCACCTTCGGCATGGGCTTGACCATGGGACCGTAGATGGCCTGGGTGTGCGCGTCCCCGGTCACGGCCAGCGCGCCCAGGGTGGAGCCGTGGTAGCTGGGGTCGCGCGAGATCACCTTCCAGCGCCCCGCCTGGCCCGTCACCACGGCGTACTGCCGCGCGAGCTTGAGGGCCGATTCGTTGGCCTCCGACCCACCCGAGACGAAGAAGGCCCGGTCGAAGCCCTCCCCGGCCAGCGCACAGAGCCGATCCGCCAGCGCGATGTTGTGCTCGCTTTCGAAGAAGCGCGGATAGGCGAAGCTCACGCGCTCGGCCTGCGCCTGCATGGCCGCGATCACATGCCGGTTGCCATGGCCGATGTTGGCGACCACGGCACCGGCGGTGGCGTCGAGGTAGCGGCGGCCATCCGCATCCCAGAGCCAGACGCCCTCGCCCCGGCCCACGCGCGGCGGTCGCGCCGCGCCGCGGGGACTGTAGAAGCTGAGCACGGAGCCGCCGCGCGGCGTGTCGCCGATCAGGCGGGCAGGTTGCGGGTCAGCGCTGGCAGGCAGCGGGTCGATGTCGGAGGCGGCGCGGTTCATGGGGCCGCACGATAAGGCGGGCCCGGCAATTGCAGTAGTCGCATGGAACGATGAAGTCCTATACGCTCGCCGCATGAAGCCGATCCATGACCGCCTCGACCTGCTCGACACCTTCGTGCGTGTGGCCGAGGCCGGCTCGCTCAGCAAGGCCGCCCGGACGCTCGGCATCACACAGCCCACCGCCAGCCGCCGCCTGCTGGAGCTGGAACGCATGCTGGGCTGCAAGCTCGCCCTGCGCACCACGGCCAGCTTTTCGCTCACCGACGAAGGGCGGCAGCTGGTGGCCGAGGCGCGCGCGCTGGCCGACCGGTGGGCTGGACTGGCCGAGCGCATCTCCGGCGCCCGCAGCCGGCCGGAGGGCACGCTGCGCGTGATTGGGCCATCGGGCTACGGCACGGGCTTTCTCACCGATGCCGTGACCGACCTGCGCGCCGCCTGGCCGCAACTGCGGGTCGAGCTGACGCTGACCGACCGCGTGGTGGACCTCGCTGCGTCAGGTGCCGAATGCTGGGTGTGCGTGGGCGAGGTGCGCGACCCCGGGCTGGTCAGTCGTGCGCTGGGTTCGATGGAGCGTGTGCTGGTGGCCAGTCCGGCCCTGCTGGCACGAACCGGTCCCGTCACGCTGGCACGCCTGCCCACCCTGCCCTGCGTGGGCCTGGTGCCGCATGTGATGGGCACGCTGCGGCTGCTGGACAGGAGCGGCCGGGCGCAGATGGTCCCCATCGACACACCGCTGCGCACCGACAGCCTGCTGTCCAGCTACCGCGCCATCCTGAACGGCGACGGCATCGGCGCCGCAGCGCCCTGGATGTGCCAGGCGGATATCGACGCAGGCCGCGTCCGGCGCGTGCTGCCGCGATGGTGGCTGGAGCCGGTGAGCATCCATGTGGCCATGCCACCGGGCGCCTATCGGCCCGCGCGCGTCACGGCCTTCATCGATGCGCTGCGGCGGCGCATGCACCGCCTGCCCGGATTCCGGCCCGCGGCCTGAGCGCCTGCAGCGCGGGCCGGGCAGGAGGTCGCCGCGTGGGCGCTTTGGCAGCCATGCCGGCACCGCAACCGGCCTTCTGGCATGCTGGCGCGCTCGCTCCCCAAGACTTCGACTCCCCATGTCCAACGACCTTTCCGCCTTCCCCATCACCCGCAAGTGGCCGGCCACCCATCCGGACCGGCTGCAGCTCTATTCGCTGCCCACGCCCAACGGCGTGAAGGCGTCAATCATGCTGGAGGAATGCGGCCTGCCCTACGAGGTGCACCGCGTGGACTTCGGCGCCAACGACCAGACCTCGCCCGAGTTCCTGTCGCTCAACCCGAACAACAAGATCCCGGCCATCCTCGACCCGAACGGGCCGGACGGCCAGCCGCTGGCGCTGTTCGAGTCGGGCGCGATCCTGGTCTACCTGGCCGACAAGACCGGCCAGTTCATCCCCAAGGACGCCCCCGGCCGCTATCACGCACTGCAATGGCTGATGTTCCAGATGGGCGGCATCGGACCCATGTTTGGCCAGCTGGGCTTCTTTCACAAGTTCGCCGGCAAGGACTACGAGGACAAGCGGCCGCGCGACCGCTATGTCGCCGAATCCAAGCGGCTGCTGGGCGTGCTGGACAAGCACCTGGCGGGCAAGGACTGGGTGCTGGGCAGCAACTATTCGATCGCCGACATCGCGATCTTTCCCTGGGTGCGCAACCTGGTGGGCTTCTACGAGGCGCGCGAACTGGTGGGCTTCGGCGACTTCGCGCAGGTGCAGCGCGTGCTGGACGCCTTCGTGGCACGGCCTGCGGTCGTGCGCGGCCTGGGCATTCCGGGCGCGCCCGCCAAGTAGACGATCAGCGCAGATGCAGCCGGCGCCGCACCACGGGCCGGCTGATCGCGGCGATGGCCAGGCCTGCGATGGCCGCCGAGGCGATCAGCGCGAAGGACTTGGACACGACCAGCCCCTTGACGGGCCGACGCATGCCTTGCTCCCGCTTGCGTGGCGGTGGGCTAACAGTCACCGACACCGGGTCGCTGGCCGGGAAGGACTCGGCAATGCCCTGGTCCAGGGCGTCCTCGTCAGGTTCGCGCTTCTCGGGCGGCGCCACCTTCTCCGCCGCCTGCGGGTCGGCGGCCGTGGGAAAGCGAAAGGCGTCGGGCTGGGTGTTCTTGTCGTCCTGGCTCATGGGGGCTCCTCGTTCCATGGGGTGTAGAGAACCCGCAGTGCGGGCTGGCGGACCAGCCTAGCGCGTCCGCGGGCGCAGACTGTGGGACCACGCCGCGAACGGGGTAGGAACCGTGCCGCGTCTGCGAGCCGCGGGCGATGGCAAGCCCGCCACCGGCGGCGGCCACCCGCAGGCGACTGCACCGCCGAGGTGCGCTGGCTATAGTTCCGCGGCTCTTTCATCCAACCCGACAGCCGACGGAGACACCCATGCGTATCTGGCAGAAACCCATCTCGATCGAGGAACTCACCCGCAGCCATGTGGGCACCGTGGGCGGCCACATCGGCCTGGAGTTCGTGGAGATCGGCGACGACTACATCGTCGGCCGCGTGCCGGTGGACGCCCGCACCATCCAGCCCTACGGCATCCTGCACGGCGGCGTGTCGGTGGTGCTGGCTGAGACGCTGGGCTCCTGCGGCGCGCACTACTCGGTGCCCGAAGGCGAACGCACGGTCGGGCTGGACGTCAATGCCAATCACCTGCGCGCGGCCTCCAAGGGCTGGGTCACAGGCACCGCCCGGCCGGTGCACCGCGGCCGCAGCACCCACGTGTGGCAGATCGAATTGCGCAACGACGAGGGCGAGCTGACCTGCGTCTCCCGCCTGACCATGGCGGTGCTGCAGCCGCGCTGAGCGGCCGGCGCCGCGCCCCCACCGAACAACCAACAACAAACACCCCGAGGAGAAACCCATGAGCCTTTTCCAGTGGCGCGAAGTCGCCATGACGGGCAACACCGTCGTCGCGCCCGATGAGCGCCTGTCCTGGCCGCAGACCGGCGCCATGGGCGTGCAGCACGTCATCGCCATGTTCGGCGCCACGGTGCTGGCGCCCATCCTGATGGGCTTCAACCCCAACGTGGCCATCCTGATGAGTGGGCTGGGCACGCTGATGTTCTACCTGCTCACCGGCGGGCGCGTGCCGAGCTACCTGGGCTCGAGCTTCGCCTTCATCGGCGTGGTGATCGCCGCCACCGGCTATGGCGGTCAGGGGCCCAATGCCAACCTGCCGGTGGCGCTGGGCGGCATCATCGTCTGCGGGCTGGTGTACTTCGGCATCGGCCTGCTGGTGCAGGCCATCGGCACCGGCTGGATCGAGCGCTTCATGCCGCCGGTGGTTACCGGCGCGGTGGTGGCGGTGATCGGCCTCAACCTGGCGAGCGTGCCGATCAAGAACATGGCGGCCGGCAACTTCGACAGCTGGATGCAGGCCATGACCTTCCTGTGCGTGGGCCTGGTGGCGGTGTTCGCGCGCGGCATGCTGCAGCGCCTGCTGATACTGGCCGGTCTGCTGCTGGCCAGCGTGATCTACGCCGTGCTGGCGAATGGCCTGGGCATGGGCAAGCCGCTGGACCTGTCGGGCGTGGCCGCCGCGGCCTGGGTGGGCATGCCGGCCTTCACCGGCCCGCGCTTCGACACGGGCGCCATGCTGCTGATCGCGCCGGTGGCCATCATCCTGGTGGCCGAGAACCTGGGCCACCTCAAGGCCGTCACGGCCATGACCGGCCGCAACCTCGACCCGCTGATCGGCCGCGCCTTCATGGGCGACGGCCTGGCCACCATGGTGAGCGGCGCGGCCGGCGGCACGGGCGTCACCACCTATGCCGAGAACATCGGCGTGATGGCCGCCACGCGCATCTATTCCACCGCCGTGTTCGTGGTGGCGGCCGTGATCGCGCTGGTGCTGGGCTTCAGCCCCAAGTTCGGCGCGCTGATCCAGGCCATTCCGCTGCCGGTGATGGGCGGCGTGTCGATCGTGGTGTTCGGCCTGATCGCCGTGGCCGGCGCCAAGATCTGGGTCGACAACCGGGTCGACTTTGCGGACAACCGCAACCTGATCGTGGCCGCCATCACGCTGATCCTGGGCACGGGCGACTTCACGCTCAAGTTCGGCCAGTTCGCGCTGGGCGGCATCGGCACCGCCACCTTCGGGGCGCTGCTGTTGTGGGCCATGCTGGGCCGCAACGCAAACGCCCGGTCACATTGAGGGCCCCTTCGCGGCGCCGCCGGGCGGTGCTGCGCCGTTAGACTTCGAAGGTTTCGCCAGTGTGGCGAAACCTTTTTTTCATTCACCCTCCATTTCTCCCCACCGTCCCTCGATGGCCGATGCTTCCGCCGCACGCGCACGCGCGGTTTTCGAATTCAAGAGCGCCACGCTGCCCCTGGTGGCCGTGATCCTCAAGACCGCCGACCTGTCCGTGCTGACGGCCGCGCTCGACGCGCAGCTGGCCGATTCGCCCGATTTCTTCGAGCAGGAGCCGGTGGTGATCGACCTCTCCCAGCTGCCCGAGGACGAGGCCGCCCGCAGCATCGACTTCAGGAAGCTGCGCACCATCCTCGCGCGGCACCAGACCCAGCCCGTGGCCGTGCGCGGCGCCGATGCGCGCCACGCCCAGGCGGCGCGCGCCGCGGGCCTGGCCATCGCGGCCCTGCCCGGCCCGGCCCCCGCACGGCCGCCCGAGCCGCCCAGCCCCGCGCCGCAGATCGTGCGCGAGGTGCCGGTGCCGCAAGGTGGCACGCTGCTGATCGACCGGCCGTTGCGCTCGGGCCAGCAGGTCTATGCCCGCGGCGGCGACGTGATCGTCACCGGCCTGGTGAGCTTCGGCGCCGAGGTCATTGCCGACGGCAATGTGCATGTGTACGCGCCGCTGCGCGGCAAGGCCATCGCCGGGGCGCGGGGCGACACCGGCGCGCGCATTTTCACCACCTGCCTCGAAGCGCAGCTGGTGGCCGTGGCCGGCGTCTACCGCACCTCCGAAGTGGCCCTGCCCCCCGACGTGGCCGGCAAGCCCGCGCAGATCCGCCTGCAGGACGACAAGCTTCTGCTGGAAGCCATCACCGGTTGATGGCTCCCCGCAAAAAACCCCCCATTCCCCAGCGCAACAAGCGGCGCGAACCAGTCAAAAAAGGATTCAGGCAAATGACCAAGATCGTGGTGGTGACCTCGGGCAAGGGCGGCGTCGGCAAGACGACCTCCAGCGCGAGCTTCTCGTCGGGCCTGGCCCTCGCGGGCAAGAAGACGGCCGTGATCGACTTCGACGTGGGCCTGCGCAACCTGGACCTGATCATGGGTTGCGAGCGCCGCGTGGTGTACGACTTCGTCAACGTGATCCAGGGCGAGGCCAACCTGACGCAGGCCCTGATCAAGGACAAGCTGTGCGACAACCTGTTCGTGCTGGCCGCCTCGCAGACGCGCGACAAGGAAGCGCTGACGCAGGAAGGCGTGGGCCGCGTGCTGGAAGAGCTCAAGACGATGGACTTCGACTACATCGTGTGCGACTCGCCCGCCGGCATCGAGACCGGCGCGCTGATGGCCATGCACTTCGCCGACGAGGCGCTGGTGGTGACCAACCCCGAGGTGTCCTCGGTGCGCGACTCCGACCGCATCCTGGGCATGCTCAGCTCCAAGACCAAGCGGGCCAAGGACGGCGCCGAGCCGATCAAGGAGCATCTGCTCATCACCCGCTACAACCCCAGCCGCGTGGCCGACGGCCAGATGCTGTCGCTGGAGGACATCCAGGACATCCTGCGCATTCCGCTGATCGGCGTGATCCCGGAGTCGGAGTCGGTGCTGCAGGCCTCCAACCAGGGCATCCCGGCGGTGCACGACAAGGAGAGCGACGTGGCCCAGGCCTACCTGGACGTGGTGGCGCGCTTCCTCGGCGAAGACCGTCCCATGCGTTTCACCGAAGCGGCCAAGCCCGGCTTCTTCAAGCGAATCTTCGGGAGGTAAGGCGCATGTCCTTCCTCTCCTTCCTGCTGGGCGAGAAGAAGAAGTCCGCGGCCGTCGCCAAGGAACGGCTGCAGATCATCCTGGCCCACGAGCGCGGCATCAACGCGCGCCGGCCCGACTACCTGCCGCAGTTGCAGCGCGAACTGCTGGAGGTGATCTCCAAGTACGTGTCGATCAAGGCCGAGGACATCAAGGTGCACCTGGAGAAGCAGGACGCACTGGAAGTGCTCGAGGTCAAGATCGAGCTGCCGGACCTGCCGACCGCCGGCTCCACGCCCGCGGCCCGCTGACGCCCGGGCTTTGCGCCCGCGGCGGCTGCGGTTATCGTGGCCGCTCCCCGCAACACTCCATGGAGAGACGCCCGATGGCCACCCGCAAGACCTCCTCGTCCACGTCCGCCGGCGGCGCCGGCCCGCTGCCCGATCCCATGGCCGCGCTGGCCGGCATGCAGGAGGCCGCGACCAAGTCGCTGCAGGAGATGGCCCAGCGCATGCAGGGCATGGACGTGACCGGCACCGCCGCCCTGCTGCTGGAGAACGGCCGCAAGGACATGGAGGCGATGGTCAAGGCCAGTTCGATGGCGCGCGAGGGCCTGCAGAGCGTGGTCCAGCGCCAGACCGAGATGCTCAAGCAGTCCATCGAGCAGTGGCGCGACACGTTGCAGTCCATGCCCGGCCAGGACATGAAGGCCCAGCTCGGCAAGATCGACAGCATGGGCCGCGCCGGCTTCCAGCAGGCGCTGGAGGACATCCGCGAACTGGCCGACCTCACCGCGAAGTCCCAGGCTGAAGCCTTCGAGATCGTGCGCCAGCGCGTCAACGAAAACGTGGAACAGGCCCGCCAGTTGCTGGCCCAGGGCATGGACGCGCACAAGAAGCGCTGAGTCTGCAACCCTCTGACCCCATGAAAAGAGCCTCCCGCGGGAGGCTCTTTTATTTGGTTGGTAGAGAACGCACGATCATCCGCTCGCCGACAACCTCGACCCCACGACTGCACGAGAGGCCGCGGAGCAGGCCACGCCAGCGGCTCCCGCGGAACCGGCTCTGCCGGGCCGCTGGGAGCGCCCCCCGGCAGGGGGGTCGGCGAAGCGGCACGCAGTGCCGCGCAGCCTGGGGGGCGAGCTCATGTCGCTGGCTTGTCGCTCAAGGCCTTGAGGTTGTCCTTGAGCTCCTTGCTCATCGGCAGCCCGATGGCCTGGTTCTTCGGCGGGATCGGGCCCATGAACCACTTGGCGTACATCTTCTCGAACTCGCCCGACTTCATGAGGCCGGTGAAGACGCCGTCCACCAGCGCCTTGAACTTCGGATCGTCCTTGCGCAGCATGCAGGCATAGGGCTCCACCTGCAGCGCCTCGCCCACCACCTCCAGGCTGGCCGGATCCTTGGCGTTGGCCTTCAAGCCGAAGAGCAGGATGTCGTCCATCGGGAAAGCCGCGGCGCGATCGCTCTCGACCAGCAGCAGCGCATCGGCATGGTCCTTGGTGCCGATGATGTCCAGGTCCAGCTTCTTCTCCTCGTTGTACTTGCGCACGACCAGCATGTTGGTGGTGCCGGTGGTGATGGCCACCTTCTTGCCCTTGAGGTCGGCCCAGTCCTTGATGTTGGAACTCTTCTTCACCAGCGCGCGGGTGCCGGTGTAGAAGTGGTTGATGGCGAAGGCCACGTCCTTGCCGCGGGCGGTGTTGTTGGTGGTGGAGCCGCACTCCAGGTCGATGGTGCCGTTGGTCAGCAGCGGGATGCGGTTCTGCGAGGTGACGGGCATCAGCGCCACTTCCAGGTTGGGCTTGTTGAGCTGCTTCTTGACCTCGGCCACCACGGCATTGCTCAGTTCCACCGCGAAGCCGATGGGCTTGCCGGGCGCTTCCAGGTAGCTGAAGGGCACCGAGGACTCGCGGTAGGCCAGGGTGATCTTGTTGTCCTTGTCGATCTTGGCCAGCGTGTCCTGGCCCTGGGCCTGGGCGGCCTGCAGGCTGGCGATGCCCAGCAGGGCGGCGGTCATGAGGGGGGAAAGCTTCATGGAAACCTTTCTGTCGAAGATGCGTGTGAAGGAAGCGAGCACGACGGAAGAAGACGGACTCGTCAGGGACCCAAGCAAGGCGCCGGCCAGTGTGGCCGCAGGACCGGGCCGCCGCTCATGGTTTTTTCGCGGCCGGCCATGCCCAAAGCTTATGGATGCGCGCCGCGCCCCATGAGCTCGCGGCATGGCCCTGGATGGCTTTGGCATTGGCGGCGCGCAGGCACGCTCCGTAGAGTGCGGGTTCACCCTGACGGGCCAGCCCGCCGCCCTCTTCCGCGTCCCCTCTCTTCCGTCCGCACACCACCATGCACATCTGCATCCTCGGCGCCGGCATCGTCGGCCTGGCCACCGCGTGGGAACTCCAGGCCCAAGGCCATACCGTGACGGTGCTGGACCGTGCAGCGCCCGGAAGCGGCACCAGCAGCGGCAATGGCGCGCAGCTGAGCTACTCCTATGTGGCGCCGCTGGCCGATGCCTCCATCTGGGGCCAGTTGCCGCATCTGATGTTCTCGGCCGATTCACCGCTGAAGCTGCGCCCCCAGCTGGACCCGCAGCAGTGGCGCTGGGGACTGGGCTTCATGGCGGCCTGCAACGACCGCAGCGCGGCACGCACGACGCAGGCCCTGCTGCAGCTGGCCGCTGCGAGCCGCGAGGGCTTCGAGGCCATGCGCGCGCAGCTTCAACCCGACTGCGACTTTGCCGAGGCCGGCAAGCTGGTGCTCTACGGCAGTGCCGCGGGCGTGGAGGCGGCACGTCGGCAGGTGGCGCTGCAGCAATCGCTGGGCGGCGCGGCGCAGCGCGTGGTGACGCCGGACGAGGCCGTCGCGCTGGAGCCCGCCCTCGCCGGCTATCGCGGCCGCTTCGCCGGCGCGGTCTACACCGCGAGCGAGTGTGTGGCCGATTGCCTGAAGGTGTGCCAGGCGCTCGCTGCGGCGCTGCAGGCGCGCGGGGTGCAGTTGGTCACGGCCGAGGTGCAGGGCTTCGAAGCCTCGCGTGGCCGTGCCAGGGCGGTGCGCACGCGCGAGCAAGGCGCCATCGCCGCCGATGCCTTCGTGGTCGCCGTCGGCACCGCCGCGGCGCGCTTCGGCCGCATGCTGGGCGCCTATTTGCCGGTCTACCCGCTCAAGGGCTACAGCATCACGCTGCCGGTGCACGACACGCCCGGCGCCGCGCCGGTGGTGAGCGTGACGGACACGACGCGCAAGACGGTGTTCGCGCGCATCGGCCAGCGGCTGCGCGTGGCCGGCATGGCGGAGCTGGTGGGCGAGGACCTGCGCATCCCGCCCGCGCGCATCGCCACGCTGCAGGCGGCCACGCAGACCGTGTTTCCGCATGCCGCGGTGCAGGGCGCCGACCCGCAGCCCTGGGCGGGCCTACGGCCGGCCACGCCCAGCGGACTGCCGCTGGTGGGCCATGCCGGGCGCGCACCGGCCAACGTGCTGTTCAACGTCGGCCATGGCGCGCTGGGCTTCACGTTGGCCTTCGGCACGGCGCGCCAGGTGGCGCACCGGCTGGCGGCCGACACGGCCCTGGTACCGGCCTGAAGGAACCACGGGAACGGCGCCGGCACGCCCGTCCGCGGGCACGACGCAGGCCTGCGCACGCCCCTGGGCTGCGTCAGAAGCGGTAGGTGGCCGACAGGTAGGTCACCACGGGGTTCAGCTTGAGCCGCGCCTCGCTGGTGAGCAGCGGCAGGCCGGTCGCCGTGGTGGTGGTCAGCGTCGCCTTGGTCTTGAGCGGGATGTACGAGACCGACAGCGAGATGCCCCAGTGCCGGTCGAACTGCCAGGCCGCGCCCACGTTGAACACCGGCGCGAAAGAGCTGTCGAGCTTGGCCGAGGTCACGGTGCTCAGCGGCGGCCGGCCGGCCAGGCCGCCGACCGCGCTCTGCAGGCCCGGCGTCAGGCTCACGTCGCTGTACCAGACATAGGTGCCCCCTGCGCCGACGAAGGGCCGGAAGGCGTCGTTGCCGTTGCCGAAGTAGTACTTGCCCAGGATCGTGGGACTCCATTGCCGCGCCTCGCCCAGCTGGCCGACCCGCGCCAGCGTGCCTTCGCCATTGAGCTTGAACTTGGGCGGCACGCCGAGCACGCCTTCCACGGCCCAGTTCGGGTCGATGAAGTAGACGGCGCTCAGCCCCAGGGTGTCGGCACTGCTGACACCGGCGCCGGAGCCCGGTACCACGCTGGGAATGGGCGAGGTCACCGTCAGCGGCTTGCTGGAGTCGCGCGGGGAGAAATGGAGCCAGCCGGCGCCCATGACCCAGTCGCCCGCCTGCTGGGCCAGCGCCGGGGTGGTGGCCAGGCCGCCCAGGGCGGCGAGGGTCAGAGTCTGGAGGAGTCGTTGTTGTCTCTGCATGGAAGAGTCCTTTGGATGAGGGATGCGTGCCGTCCCCGGGTCGGCTCCGGGGCGGAGCCGACGATGCGAACGACCGTTCGCTTTTTATCCCAATTCCGGGGTGGACGCCGTCAGGACTTGTCTTACACACGCGAGCAGCGTGCGCATGGGCACCGACTCGCCGGCCTGCTCGGCCCGCAGCACGCGCACCGGCACCGGCAAGGCCGGCGCCAGCGCCAGGCGGTCGACCTTGGCCGAGTCGGCCGACAGCGCCGTGCAGCCGTCCACCAGCGCCGCGCCCAGGCCGTGGTGGGCCATGGCCAGCGCCGCGTGGTAGGTCTGCACCGTGACCACCGCCTGCAGGCCGACGCCGGCCTCGCGGCAGGCCTGGGCCACGCCCAGGCCCAGCGGGTCGCGGCCATCCAGCGCGATCACAGGCACGTCGGCCAGATCGGGCAGCGAGAGCCGGCCCGCCTTCACCAACGTCGCCGGCAGCAGGCCGCGCGGCGCCACGCAGACCATGCGGCTGTCGGCCACCGGCTCGTTCACCAGGCCCGCATGTGGCAGCGCACTGAAGGCGAAGCCGATGTCCGCCTCGCGCAGCAGCAGGGCCGAGACGATCTGCGGCGTGTGCAGGGCCTCCACGCGGATCGCGACCGCCGGATGCCGGGCGCGGAAGGCGACCAGCGCCCTCGGCAGCACCTCGTGGGTCAGCGCCATCACCGCCAGGATGCGCAACTCGCCCGCCACTTCGCCGCCATGGCGCAGCTGGCTGGCCAGGCGCTGCACCTCGTCGAGCTGCGCGAACAGCCGCTCGATGCGCGGATACAGCGCCTGCGCCTCGGCCGTGGGAATGAGCCGCCCCTTGGCACGCCGGAACAGCGCGAAGCCCAGCTGCAGCTCGGCATGCTGCAGGGTGCGGCTGACCGCCGGCTGCGTGACGTTGATCAGCCGCGCCGCCGCGCTCACGCTGCCGGTGAGCATCACGGCATTGAAGACCTCGATGTGGCGCAGGCGCATGCGGCGCTGTCAGTCGCCGGAGGCCGACGCGTCCTGCGCCGCGCGTGCCATGCGCTCGCTCTTCCAGTAGACGTCGTCGCCGCCATCCATGCGGTTGAGCACCCGGGCCAGCACGAAGAGCAGGTCCGACAGCCGGTTGAGGTAGCGCCGCGGCGCATCGTTGACCACCTCCACGGCACCCAGCGCGACGATGGCGCGCTCGGCCCTGCGCGCCACGGTGCGGCACACATGGGCCTGCGATGCGGCGCGCGTGCCGGCCGGCAGGATGAACTCGGCCAGGCGCGGCAGCGCGGCGTTGTGTGTCTCCAGCGCCTGGTCCAGCTGCAGCAGCGCCTCGTCCTTGAGCAGCGTGTAGCCAGGCATGGCCAGTTCGCCGCCAAGGTTGAAGAGCTGGTGCTGCACATCGACCAGCAGCTCGCGCACGTCGGCGGGCAGCGGCTCGCAGAGCAACAGGCCGATGTGGGAATTAAGCTCGTCCACGTCGCCCATGGCATGCACGCGCAGGTGGCCCTTGGAGACGCGGGTGTTGTCACCCAGGCCGGTGCTGCCGTCGTCGCCGGTGCGGGTGGCGATCTGGGTGAGGCGGTTGCCCATGCGGAATCCTTCCTTGACTGCGGTTCCTAGAATGGTAGACCCGCGCCGGCATACGCCCGGCCGCCTGAAGGAGACACCCCATGAACGCCCCCGCCGACCTCGCCCGCCTGCATCCCGCCGTGGCACCGCGCCCGGTGCCCGAGTCGCTGCTGGCCGCGCTACGCGAGCGCTTCGGCACGCAATGTTCCACGGCGATGGCCGTGCGCGAGCAGCATGGGCGCGACGAGTCGCCCTTCGACGTGCCGCCGCCCGCGGCCGTCGTCTTTGCCGAAAGCACGCGCGACGTGGCCGATGCGGTGAAGCTCGCTTCGGACGCGGACGTGCCCGTGATCCCCTTCGGCGTGGGCTCTTCGCTGGAAGGCCACCTGCTGGCCGTGCAGGGCGGCATCAGCATCGACCTGTCGCGCATGAACCAGGTGCTGGCGGTGAATGCCGAGGACCTCACCGTGACCGTGCAGCCGGGCGTGACCCGCCGGCAACTCAATGAGGAGTTGCGTTCCAGCGGCCTCTTCTTTCCCATCGACCCGGGGGCGGATGCTTCCATCGGCGGCATGACCGCCACGCGCGCCAGCGGCACGAATGCCGTGCGCTACGGCACCATGCGCGAGAACGTGCTGGCGCTGGAGGTGGTGACGGCCAGAGGCGAGACGATCCGCACCGGCACGCGCGCCCGCAAGTCCTCGGCCGGCTACGACCTCACGCGGCTGATCGTCGGCAGCGAAGGCACGCTGGGCATCGCCACCGAAATCACGCTGCGCATCTATCCGCTGCCCGAGGCGGTCTCGGCCGCCATCTGCTCCTTCCCGAGCATCGAGGCGGCGGTGCACACCACCATCCAGGTCATCCAGCTGGGCGTGCCGATCGCGCGGGTGGAGCTGATCGACGTGAACTCGGTGCGCATGGTCAATGCGCATTCCAAGCTGAGCCTGCGCGAGCAGCCGATGCTGCTGATGGAGTTCCACGGCTCGCCCGCCGGCGTGCAGGAGCAGGCCGAGACGGTGCAGGCCATCGCCAGCGAGATGGGCGGCAACGACTTCGAATGGGCCACGACGCCGGAGGAGCGCACCCGGCTGTGGACGGCGCGGCACAACGCCTACTTCGCGGCCGTGCAGTCGCGCCCCGGCTGCCGCGCGGTGACCACCGACACCTGCGTGCCGATCTCGCGCCTGGCCGACTGCCTGCTGGCCTCGGTGGACGAGGTGGACGCCAGCGGCATCCCCTACTTCCTGGTGGGCCACGTGGGCGACGGCAACTTCCACTTCGGCTACCTGATCGATCCGCACGACCCCGACGAGCGCCTGCGCGCCGAGCAGCTGAGCCACAACCTGGTGTCGCGCGCCATCGCGATGGGCGGCACCTGCACCGGCGAGCACGGCATCGGGCTGCACAAGATGGGCTTCCTGATCGACGAGGCCGGCGAAGGCGCGGTGGCGATGATGCGCACGCTGAAGAAGGCGCTGGACCCGAAGAACATCCTCAATCCGGGGAAGATCTTCAGTCTGTAGCGCATGCCGCGGCGGACCGCGGCTTCTACAAGCTCAGCCTGAACGGTGGTGGGAAGAAGCCGGCGTCCACCGGCTCCGCCCTTACTTCTTCTGTCGCGGCGCCGAGGTCTGCGACGGCGCCACACCGCCATCCACGCCCAGCCGGCCACCGCCGCCCAGGCCCTGGCCGCGCACCGTCTGCGCCTGGTAGTTGCGCAGCGACACCACCATCTGGTTGTAGGCATCCATGAAGGCGGCGCTGATCACCTTGCCCTGCGCCGTGTTGGCATAGCCGCCCACCGCACCGCCCGCCCGGCTGCCGAAGAGCGAGCCCATGGCGCCGAAGTCGGTCTTGGAGGCGCTGCCTTCGGCCGCCGCGATCTGCACGCCCGAGCGGTTGTCGATCAGGGTCAGCATCGTGCTGGCTTCCTTGGTCTGCATGCTGCCGCCCACGGCCGCAAGGGCACGGCCCCGGTTGCCGCCGATCAGGCCGCCCAGCGTGCCGCCGATGCCACCCGCGTCGTTGTTGTTGAAGACGACCTCGGGCGACAGGCCGTAGTCCGAGGCCACCATCTGGCCGCGGCCGAAGTTGCTGCCCTGGCGCATCTCGCCCGACTGCATCAATGCGCGCTCGCGGCTCATGGCGTTCATGCCGGCGGCGCCGCGCTCCACCACCACGAAGCAGTTGGACTGCTGGATCATCAGCCGCAGCAGGTTGGCCGTGGACGGCAGCTTGTACTGGTTGGTCAGCACCGTGTACCAACCGGCCGACTGGTTCTCGATGAGGGAGACGGTGCCCAGCGGCGACTCGCAGCGCTCCAACTGGCCGCTGGCATTGACGCTGGTGCCACCCGCCGCGCCGCCGGTGGCCACGGTCTTGGCGGACTGGCTGCCCATCTGCAGGTCGGTGGTCTGGCAGCCGGCCAGGGCCAGCAGGCCGGTCAATGCCAGGGCAAGGCGGGGAAGAATGGGCGTCGTCGAATTCATGGTCGGCCTCTCGCGGGTTGGAGACATGCCGTCGTGCCAGGGCAGACGGTGCGGCCGCAGCTTATCGGTGCGCCTGTGCACCACGCATCCGACGAAAGTGGAAGGCGGCGGCATAGAACTGCCGCGCCCATCTTGCGGGTCGCCTATCCCGCCGTGGAGCCACGCAGCCGTTCGATCAGGCCATTCAGCGCATCCAGCGAGCCGAAGTGGATCGCCAGCTCGCCGCTCATCTGCGTCTGGCCGCCGCGCTTGCTCTGCTTCTTGATGCGCACCTCGACCGCGGCGGTGAGCAGGTCGGCCAGTTCCTCCTCCACGCGCTGCAGGTCGCGCGGCTTCTCGGGCGCGGCGCGCTGGGCCTGGGGCTGCAGGCTGAATTCGGCCGACAGCTTCTTGACCAGGCCCTCGGTCTCGCGCACCGAAAGCTTGCGGGCCACGATCTGGTTGGCGGCGGTGATCTGCGCGGCGCGGTCCAGGGCGAGCAGCGCGCGGGCATGGCCCATGTCGAGGTCGCCGGCCATCAGCAGGCCCTGCACCGGATCGGCCAGGTTCAGCAGGCGCAGCAGGTTGCTGGCGGCACTGCGCGAGCGGCCCACGGCCTGGGCGGCCTGTTCGTGGGTCAGGCCGAACTCGTTGACCAGTCGCTGCAGGCCCTGCGCCTCTTCCAGCGGATTGAGGTCCTCGCGCTGGATGTTCTCGATCAGCGACATGGCCGCGGCGGCCTCGTTGGGCACGTCGCGCACCAGCACGGGCACGCTGTCCAGGCCGGCGATCTTGGCGGCGCGGAAGCGGCGCTCGCCGGCGATGATTTCGTATTCGGCGTTCTTGGCAGCGGCCTGCTCGGCATCGAGCCGGCGCACCAGGATCGGCTGCATGATGCCCTGGGCCTTGATGCTCTCGGCCAGCTCGTACAACGCGCCCTCGTCCATGCGGGTGCGGGGCTGGTAGACGCCCGCCACCATCTGGTTCAGGGCCAGGGTGCTGGGATTGCCGTCGCGCCGCGGCGTGGCGGACTCTGCCTCGGCCGTGGCCGCGTCGTCGGTATTGCGGCCTGCGGCGGGGCCCAGCAGGGCTTCGAGGCCGCGTCCGAGGCCCTTGGGTTTCTTGGTTGCCATCAGCAGGAAGAAGAAGTGGGTTGCGGGGGCTGGATGAGCGCATCCAGCAGGGCGCGGCCTTCCGGCCAGTCACCCAGGCCCGAGTCGGCGTTGAGATGGCCGCGGGCGCCGGCATCCACGAAGCGGGCGCCCCAGTGGCGCGCCAGCTCGCGGGCCTTGTCGGCGTCGCAATAAGGGTCGTCGGTGGCGCCCACCAGCACGGCCGGGAAGGGCAAGGCCTGGCGCACGATGGGCGCCCAGCCGGGAATCTGGTGGCGCAGCGATTCGCGCTCGACGTCGCCGGGCGCCACCAGCAACGCGCCACGCACGCGGGCCGTATGGCGCGAATGGGCGGCCCAGGCCGCGGTCAGGATGCAGCCCAGGCTGTGGGCGGCCAGTACCACCGGCCCGGGCGCCGCGAGGATCTCCTCCTCCAGCCGCGCGCACCAGTCGCCGCGCAGCGGGCGCATCCAGTCGTGCTGCTCGACGCGGTGGTCGCCATGCAGCGCCTCCCAGCGCGTCTGCCAGTGGCCGGGTCCGCTGTTCTGCCAACCTGGCAGCAGGAACACGGTGGCCGGCTCGGTAGGATGTGGATTCATTGCTATGAAAAGCGTAGCGATCAGGCGGCCGGCGGAGGCACGTCGCCCGCCTCGTCCGGGGCCGCGTCCGCCTGCTCCTCGCCCGCCACGGCATGCAGCACCGGCACCGTCTGCGGTGCGGGCGGCGTGGGCGCGGCCGTGGCGCTGGCCGGCGGCATCTTGCGCACCAGTTCCTCGGCGAAGGCCACATAGGCCTGGCTGCCGCGCGCGCCGGCGTCGAAGACCACGCCGGGCAGGCCATAGCTCGGCGCCTCGGCGAGGCGCACATTGCGGGGAATGACGGTGTCGAACACCTTGTCGCCGAAGTGCGCCTTGAGCTGGTCGCTCACCTGCTGCTGGAGGGTGATGCGCGGATCGAACATCACCCGCAGCAGGCCGATGATCTGCAGGTTCTTGTTGAGGTTGGCGTGCACCTGCTTGATGGTGTTGACCAGATCGGTCAGGCCTTCGAGCGCGAAGTATTCGCACTGCATGGGCACGATCACGCCATG
This sequence comes from Pseudacidovorax sp., assembly GCF_017991995.1. GTDB lineage: Bacteria > Pseudomonadota > Gammaproteobacteria > Burkholderiales > Burkholderiaceae_C > Xenophilus. The sequence goes on from NZ_JAGOPN010000002.1 coordinate 120,514, forward strand.
GGCGGCGCACAGGCCATTGAGCGTCAGCAGGCTGAGCGAGGGCGGGCAATCGATGAGCACGAAGTCGTACTCGGCGCCAACGGCGGCCAGCGCGGTGCGCAGACGCTTCTCGCGGCGGTCCAGGGCGACCATCTCCACCTCGGCGCCCGCCAGTTCCCGATTGGCGGCGAGAACGTCATAGCCGCAGGCCTCGACCGATACGCGGGCTTCGGCCACCGAGGCCGATTCGAGCAGCACGTCGTAGACGGTGTACTCGGCGTTTCGCTTGTCGATGCCCGAACCCATGGTCGCGTTGCCCTGCGGATCCAGGTCGATCATCAGCACACGCTGGCCGACCTTCGCCAGGCCGGCGGCGAGGTTGACGGTGGTGGTGGTCTTGCCCACCCCACCTTTCTGGTTGGCGATGCAGAAGATGCGGGCCATGTCGCTGGATTCCTGATGTCGGCGGCGGGGTGGGAGGGTTTACTGGCTCAGTGCCAGCTTGACGCCGAAAGCCACCAGCACGCCGCCCGCCGTCTTTTCGAGCAGGCTGGACAGGCGGCGGTTGGCGCGCAGCTTGTCGGCCAGATGGCGGGTGAGCAGCACGGCCACCAATCCGTAGCCGAAGGTGAGGGCCGCGATGGTCAGTGACATCGCGGCAAAGGTCAGCATGCCCCGATGGTGGGCGGGATCGATGAAGAGGGGAAAGAAGGCCATGTAGAACACGATGGCCTTCGGATTCAGCAAGGTGATCGCCAACGATTGCCGCAGGTAGTGGCCCGGACGGATGTCGATCACCGCCTTGTCACCGGGACGTGCCCGCAGCATCCGGAGCCCCATCCACGCCAAGTAGCCGGCGCCCAGCCATTGCACGGCGTGGAAGGCTGCCGGGTAGGCCGCCAGCAACGCCGCCACGCCCGCGACGGCGGACCACATCAGCACCTGGTCACCCAGGATCACGCCCAGCGTGGCCGCCAGACCCCCACGCACGCCGCCCTTGGCCGTGGAACTCACCAAGGCCAGGTTGCCCGGACCGGGAATGGCCAGGAACACGAGGATGGCGGCGACAAAGGCGCCGTAGTCGGAGATGCCGAACATGGGAGTGAGCTGCGGGAGGGAGCGGGGAGTCTACGCGAGCAAGGCGACGGAGCTGCCGTTTGGCAGCCGCTTGCAGGCGAGTCAGCTTTGTTTTTTGCGCATCCAGACGATGCAGCGCTCGGCATCCAGGCCGGGGACGACGAGTTGTTCCACGTGAAACACATCCACGGAGGTCTGAAGGCGCTCGATCTCCTCTTCTGGCCGCTTTCCCTTCATCGCCATCCAGACGCCTTCGGGAGTCAGAAGCTGGGCAGAGCCATCCACGAAATCGACCAGCGACGCAAAGGCCCGCGAAGTAATCACGTCGTAGCGACCTTCCAGTGTCTCCACGCGCGCGTGGAGGCCGCGAAGTCGAGGCAGTTGCAGAGCGCCCGCCATCTGCTGCACAAAGGCCATCTTCTTGGCGACGGCATCCAGGCAATGCACTTCCAGGTCGGGCCGGCAGATGGCAATCACGACCCCAGGCAGGCCGGCACCCGAGCCCACGTCCAGCAGGCGCCCTGCCCCCGGCTGCTGTCGCCCCAGGGCCGGAACGGCTGCGAGGCTGTCCAGCAGGTGGTGGGTGATGACAAGCGTGGGATCGCGCAGTGCCGTGAGGTTGTAGACCTTGTTCCACTTGAGGATGGCACTGCCGTAGTCCAGCAGCTGACGGATCTGCGCATCGGTCATGTCCAGTCCCAGCGTCCGCGCGCCCTCCTCCAGTTGTTCGCGTTGCGCTTGGCTCACGACACTCATGCGGGCACCGTCTCCGTGTCCTTCTGCTGGAAGGCCTTGTAGCCACCCTTGCGCAGATGAATCATCAACAAGGAAATCGCCGCAGGCGTGATGCCGGAGATGCGCGACGCCTGCCCCAGGGTTTCCGGCCGATGCTTGCTGAGCTTCTGCCGCACCTCGATGCTGAGTGCCTGGACCCGCATGTAGTCGAGGTCGTCCGGCAGGCGCAGGCTCTCGAAGTGCGCCGCGCGCTGCACCTCCTCGTGCTGCTTCTCGATGTAGCCCGCGTACTTGGCCGCGATCTCCACCTGCTCCACTTCGTCCGGTGCCAACGGCTGCGCGGGCCGGTACTTGCCGCCGTCCAGCGACAACAGGCTGTCGTAGCTGATGTTCGGCCGGCGCAGCAGATCGCCCAGGTTGTATTCGTGCTCGATGGCCTTGCCCAGAACCCGTTCGGACTCGCTGGCCGGCAGGTTGCGGGGATTCACCCAGGTCGATTTGAGCCGCTCTGTTTCACGTGAAACAGCGTCGCGCTTCCGGCAGAAAGCGTCCCATTGCGAATCGCCCACCAGCCCCAGCTGACGGCCCGCTTCGGTCAGGCGCATGTCCGCGTTGTCCTCGCGCAGCTGGAGTCGGAACTCGGCCCGGCTGGTGAACATGCGGTAGGGCTCGGTCACGCCCTTGGTGATCAGGTCGTCCACCAGCACGCCCAGGTAGGCTTCGTCCCGCCGGGGCACCCAGGCCTCCCTCTCCTGGCACAGCAGCGCGGCGTTCAGACCGGCGAACAGGCCCTGCGCCGCGGCCTCCTCGTAGCCAGTGGTGCCGTTGATCTGCCCGGCAAAGAACAGTCCCTGGATCGCGCGCGTCTCGAAGCTGCTCTTCAGACCGCGCGGGTCGAAGTAGTCGTACTCGATGGCATAGCCCGGCCGCAGGATGTGGGCGTTCTGCAGGCCCGGCATGCTGCGCACCATGGCCAGCTGGATATCGAAGGGCAGGCTGGTGGAGATGCCGTTGGGGTAGTACTCGTGGGTCGTCAGGCCTTCGGGCTCCAGGAAGATCTGGTGGCTGTCCTTGTCCGCGAAGCGGTTGATCTTGTCCTCCACGCTGGGGCAGTAGCGCGGGCCCACGCCGTCGATGCGGCCGGTGAACATGGGCGAGCGGTCGAAGCCGGAGCGGATGATGTCGTGCGTCTGCGCATTGGTGTGCGTGATCCAGCACGGCATCTGCTGCGGATGCATGTCGGCCCGGCCCATGAAGCTGAACACCGGCATTGCAGGATTGCCGCCGCCCGGCATGCCGTCGCCTGGCTGTTCCGTGCACTGGGAGAAGTCGATGGTGCGGCCATCGATGCGTGGTGGTGTGCCGGTCTTGAGGCGCCCTTGGGGCAGCTTGAGTTCCTTGAGCCGCGCCGACAGGCTGACCGCAGGCGGGTCCCCTGCCCGGCCGGCCTGGTAGTTGTCCAGGCCGACGTGGATGCGGCCATCCAGGAAGGTACCGGCCGTCAGCACGACGGTCCGCGCGCGGAAGGCAATGCCCACCTGCGTGACCGCGCCGACCACGCGGTCACCCTCCAGCAGCAGATCGTCCACGGCCTGCTGAAACAGCGTGAGGTTGGGCTGGTTCTCCAACCGATGCCGGATCGCGGCCTTGTACAGGATGCGGTCCGCCTGCGCCCGGGTGGCGCGTACGGCCGGTCCCTTGCTGGAATTGAGGATGCGGAACTGGATGCCCGCCTCGTCGGTCGCGATGGCCATGGCGCCGCCCAGGGCGTCCACTTCCTTGACCAGATGGCCTTTGCCGATGCCGCCGATGGACGGATTGCAGCTCATCTGGCCCAGGGTTTCGATGTTGTGTGTGAGCAGCAGGGTGCGGCAGCCCATGCGGGCCGCGGCCAGCGCCGCCTCGGTGCCGGCGTGGCCGCCACCGACGACGATCACGTCGAAGGAATCGGGATGGATGTACATGAGGAATGTCTCGAAAAGAAGGTGTCGGAGGTGGCTCAGGCCTCGATCAACTCGGTGCGCAAGCCGACGGCCGCGGCGGCAGCCGCCTGGCGCCGGTCGGCCGTCACGAACAGGTCGACGCCGGCCGCCTGTGCCGTGCCGATGGGCAGCGCATCGAAGGCATGGAGCCGGGTCGCTTCCATGGCCGCCATGGCCAGCGCCTCGACGCGCCGGTCCATGGCCATGCATTCCAGCTCGGCAAAGTCTTCGTGGATGATCGCCATAATGCGGCGGTAGTCCTCATCGGCCAGCACGCCTTCGTGGCGCTGCCGGTTGAGGGCGCTGGCGATCTCGGCCTTGCAATGGGCCGCCACCACCACGGCGGAGGCCTGGTCGCTCAGTGCGAGCAGTTGCTCCCGGCCGGGTTCGGCGATGTAGCGCTTGGCCAGCGCCGAGGCATCGAACAGCACGCGCATGGCTCAGGCGCCCCGCTCGCGCTCGTCGATGATGAGCTGGGCGCCCGTGCGGCCATCGGGGCGCACCAGCTGCAGCGGTTCGATGGGCTGCTTCCAACGCGGAACGCGGGCCACCGGCTCGGCCGCCTCGCCCACCGGCACCAGATCGGCCACCGGCCGGCCGTGGCGCAGGATGCGCACGCGCTCGCCACGCTCGACGAGATCGAGCATGGCCGACGCATTGGCACGGAACTCACTCAGAGGAAGGGTGTGCATGAATGTACAAAATCAGCGTTTTGTACATTTTAGGAAAGACCGCAATCCCTTTGCCGGCCTAAGGGTGCGCGGACCGGCCCCAAAACAAAAGAGCGCAGGGATCGCCTGCGCTCTCTTATCGGGGAGGGGACTTCGGGCCCCAGGTCCGGCAACTCAGGCCGTGGCCAGTTCGCGGACGGGCTGAGCCGCTGTGGTCGCCGCGCGCTTGCGGCGGCTCACAGGCAGCTGCCAGTTGCGCTGGGTGACCTCGATCACATGGCGCACCCGGTCCTTTGGAGACACCAACGCGCCGATCCGGCGCGTCCCTGCAATGGAACGGAGGATGTCCAGCGTGTCCACGGTGTTCAATCCAGCACCTTCTTGGCGGCGCCCACGCCCAGGGCGGCCAGCACCACGAACACCACGGCCATCAGCAGGAACAGGCCGAACAGCAGCTTGGCGATGCCGGCGGCACCGGCGGCCACGCCGCCAAAACCCAGGGCACCCGCCACCAGAGCGATCAGGGCAAAGATCAGTGCGTACTTGAGCATGGTTGACTCCTTTGTCGTCTCGTTGTGCGGCGAGCATTCGACTGAGCCTGCCGCGGTGCCTGAAGCGTAGTTGCGGCCTGTGCACCAAGCTGGACAGTGCCGCCCGCATGACCCCGTAGGACAAGCTCGCGCGCCGATCCAAGTACATTCGCGCTGCCGTGCAGGCCGCCACCGGACTGCACGCCACGCTCTCGCTTCCAGACCTTTTCCAACAGAAGGAGCCCTCTCCATGAAGCTGTATTACTCCCCCGGCGCCTGCTCGCTCTCCCCGCACATCGCCCTGCGCGAAGCCGGCCTGGCCTTCGAGCCGGTGCTCGCCAGCACCAAGTCGCACAAGCTGCAGGATGGCACCGACTACTACGGCATCAATCCGCTGGGCTACGTGCCGATGCTGGAACTGGACGACGGTACCCGCCTGCGTGAAGGCCCGGCCATCGTGCAGTACATCGCCGACCAGGTCCCCACCAAGAATCTGGCGCCCGCCAACGGCACGCTGCAGCGCTACCGCCTGCAGGAATGGCTGACCTTCATCGGCACCGAGATCCACAAGGGCTTCAGCCCGCTGTTCAACCCGGCCGTGCCCGAAGACACCAAGAAGGTCTTCGCCGACAAGCTGCGCACGCGCTTCCAGTGGCTGGACAGCCAGCTTGAAGGCAAGGACTACCTGATGGGCGAGCACTTCAGCGTCGCCGACGGCTACCTGTTCACCACCGTCAACTGGGCCAAGCCGATGAACATCGACCTGAGCGCCTACAAGCACCTGCTGGCCTGGCATGCGCGCGTGGGCGCGCGTCCGGCCGTGCAGGAAGCGCTCAAGGCCGAAGGACTGCTGAAGTAAGGCAGGGTCCATTGGCCGATCAGGGCGGGCGACGTGCCAAGCGCGACGCCCGCCTTTTTTTGGGCGGCCCGGCCGGCACGCCTACACCGAAAACCACAACCCTGCCGTAGCGCCGTCACTGGCCGTGACCTACCCTGCCGCCTTCGTCTTTCTCATCCCCACTTCAACACCCGAGCCATGAGTTCTTCCCTCTTCGACCCCGTCCAGGCCGGCGACCTCCAGCTCGCCAATCGCATCGTGATGGCACCGCTGACGCGCAACCGTTCGCCCAACGCCATCCCCAAGCCGATCACGGCCACCTATTACGCGCAGCGTGCCACCGCCGGCCTGCTGATCACCGAGGCCACCGCCATCAGCCACCAGGGCCAGGGCTATGCCGACGTGCCGGGCCTCTATGGCACCGAGCAGCTGGACGGCTGGAAGCGCGTCACGCAGGCCGTGCACGATGCCGGCGGCAAGATCGTCACCCAGCTGTGGCACGTGGGCCGCGTGTCGCACGACAGCCTGCAGCCCGACGGCCAGCCGCCGGTCGCGCCCTCGGCCATCGCCGCCAAGACCAAGACCTACCTGATCGACGCGCAGGGCAACGGCAGCTTCGCCCCCACCTCCACGCCCCGCGCGCTGGACCTGGAAGAGCTGCCCGGCATCGTCCACACCTTCGCCGCGGCCGCCCGCAACGCCGTGGAGACCTGCGGCTTCGACGGCGTGGAAATCCATGCCGCCAATGGCTACCTGCTGGACCAGTTCCTCAAGGACGGCGCCAATAAGCGCACCGACGACTACGGCGGCAGCATCGAGAACCGCGCACGCCTGCTGCTGGAATGCACCCGTGCCGTGGTCGACGCGGTGGGCGGCGGCAAGGTGGGCATCCGCCTGTCGCCGGTCACGCCGGCCAACGACATCGTCGACAGCGATCCGCAGCCGCTGTTCAACCATGTGGTGCGCCAACTGGGCCCGCTGGGCTTGGCCTATGTGCACGTGATCGAAGGCGCCACCGGCGGCCCGCGCGACGTCGAGGGCCGGCCCTTCGACTACGAGGCGCTGAAGAAGGCGTATCGCGAGGCGGGCGGCAAGGGCGCCTGGATGGTCAACAACGGCTACACCCGCGAGCTGGCCGAGGAAGCCGTGAAGAAGGGCGCAGACCTGGTCGCCTTCGGCCGCCCCTACATCGCCAACCCGGACCTGGTGCGCCGCCTGAAGGAGAACGCCCCGCTCAACACGCCGGACACCAAGACCTTCTACGGCGGCGGCGAGAAGGGCTACACGGACTATCCGACGCTGAGCTGAAGCGTCAGAGACTGCCGGCGTGCGCGCTTGCAGGCATGGACCGGAAGGGCAGCTTCGGCTGCCCTTCCGTCATTCCGACCGCTGGCCCGACGATGCCGGCTGCCAGCGGCGCAGCAGCAGGGCATTGGCCATCACGCTGACGCTCGACGCCGCCATGGCCGCACCGGCCACCACCGGGCTGAGCAGCCCGAAGGCCGCGAAGGGGATGCCGACCACGTTGTAGGCGAAGGCCCAGAACAGGTTCTGCCGGATCTTGGCCACCGTGCGGGCCGACAGGTCGAAGGCCTGAGCCACGAGGGCCAGATCGCCGCGCATCAGGGTGATGCCCGCGGCTTCCATGGCCACGTCGGTGCCGTTGGCCATGGCCAGGCCCACATCGGCCGCGGCCAGCGCAGGTGCGTCGTTGGCGCCGTCGCCCACCATGGCGACCACGCGTGCGCCGCCTTCCTTCAAGGCCGCCACGGCGGCCGCCTTGTCGGCCGGCAGCACCTGTGCCCGCACGTCCTCGGCCGCGATGCCCACGCGCCGGGCCAGCGCCTGCGCGGCACGCGCGTTGTCGCCGGAGATCATCACCACCCGCAGCCCGCGCGCACGCAGGGCCGCCACCGCCTCCGCCGCCCCCGGCTTGGGCTCATCGGTGAAGCCGAGCAATGCCTCGACCGCCTTCACCCGCTCACCCTCCGCATCGAGGCTCAGCAGCGCGGACACCGAGGAACCTGTGGACAACAGCGCCTCGACCTTTTCCGGTGGCAAGGCAGCACCCAATTCCTCGCACCAGCGCAGGCTGGCGAGTGCCCAGGGCGTGCCATCGATCACGGCGCGGATCCCACGGCCCGGCACGGCGCGAACCTCGAGTGCCTCGTCGGGCGCGAGGTCCCGCGACTTCGCGGCCTCCATCACCGCCCGGGCCAGCGGATGTTCGCTGCCCTGCTGCAGCGTGGCAGCGATGCGCAGCACCTGCCCTTCGTCCAAGGTCCCCGTCGCGTCGAGCCGGCTGAGCTGCGGCTGTCCGCGCGTCAGCGTGCCCGTCTTGTCGAAGGCCACTGTGTCCACCCGGTGCGCGCGCTCCAGCGCCGTCGCGTCCTTGATCAGGATGCCGTGGCGTGCGGCGACGCCGGTGCCGGCCATCACCGCCACCGGCGTCGCCAGGCCCAGCGCGCAGGGGCAGGCGATCACCAGCACGGCCACCGCGTGGATCAGCGCCGTTTCAAGCGGCGCACCGCCCAGGAACAGCCAGCCCAGCAGCGTCAGCAGCGCCAGGCCCAGCACGACCGGCACGAAGACGGCAGCCACCCGGTCCACCAGCCGCTGGATGGGCGCCTTGGCGGCTTGCGCGTCCTCCACCAACCGGATGATGCGGGCCAGCACGCTTTCCGTGCCGACAGCCAGCACCTCCACCACCAGGCGGCCGGCGCCATTGACCGAACCGCCCGTCAGCCGGCTACCGGCCGACTTGGCCACGGGCAGAGGTTCGCCCGTGAGCATGGATTCGTCCACTTCCGACTCGCCTTCCAGCACGCGGGAATCGGCCGGGATGCGTTCGCCGGGCCGCACGGCCAGCCGGTCGCCCACCATCACCTCGGCCAAGGGAACATCGCTTTCCTCGGTGCGGCGACCACGCGACTGCAACAGGTGCGCCGTCTCGGGCCGCAGTTGCTGTAGCGCACGGATGGCCGACGTGGCCTGCCGCTTGGCGCGCGCCTCCAGCCACTTGCCCAGCAGCACCAGCGCGATCACGACCGACGAGGCTTCGAAATAGAGATGGGGTTCGCCGCCGTGCGCGCCATGCAGGCGGGCGCGCCACCAGAGCCACAGCGACAGCCCGAAGGCAGCGCTGGTGCCCAGGGCGACCAGCAGGTCCATGTTGCCGGTCCCGGCCCGGGCCGCATGCCAGCCTGCGCGGTAGAAGCGCGCGCCCAGCACGAACTGCACGGGCGCCGCCAGCAACAGTTGCAGCCAGGCAGGCAGCATCCAGTCCAGCCCGAAGGGCATCCCCAGCATGGGCAGCACCAGAGGAAAGGACAGCAGCAGCGCCGCGGCCACCGGGCCGAATCCTGCCCATGGCCCCACCCCCGCTTCTGCCTGCGTCGCCTCGGCACTGCGCGGTTCGTAGCCGGCCTGCCGGACGGCGCGTCGCAGCCGGAGTGCGGCATCGGCACCGTCGTCGCCCGACCAACGGACGCGGGCCGATTCCGTCGCCAGGTTCACGCTGGCCTCCTGCACACCCGGCACCTGGCGCAGGGCCTTTTCCACACGGGACACACAGGAGGCACACGTCATGCCGCCGATGCCGAGGTCCAGCGTCTGCGCGGCCCCCGGGACGGGCGCGGTGTCGATCGAAGATGCATTCATGGACGCAAGGCTACGGCTTGACACGGTGGCAAGGTCAAGACGTCCTCGCCACGTCGACGGACATCGGAAATGCGCAGCACGGCGCCAAAAGGGTTTTGTTGCCTTGACCTTCACATCGTGTCAAGGTCCACACTCCAGGGTGTTCCCTTTTTTTTAGGCCCTCTCACAGGTTTTTTTCATGACTTTTCCTCTCCACGTCTTCCAGGTCAGCGGAATGAGCTGCCAACACTGCGTCCGTGCCGTCACCCAGGCGGTCCAGGATGTCGATCCCGATGCCGAGGTGCGCATCGATCTGCCCGCCGGTCGCGTGGAGGTGCAGAGCGCCGAAGCCCCCGCCGCACTGCAGGACGCGATCCGCGAAGCGGGCTATACCGTCCAGGGCTGACGCCTTTTTCCTCACGGAACCCGGTCCGGCCGTGGCCCCCCGTTCCTCCTCGCCGTCCACAGCGACGGCCCCACCGCTCACCATCGGCCAGGCCGCCGCCCGCTCCGGCGTGTCGGCCCGCATGGTGCGCCACTACGAGACGCTGGGGCTGCTGCCCGCCGTCTCGCGCACCGACGCCGGTTATCGCCTCTACGGCGATGCCGACGTCCATTCCCTGCGTTTCATCAAGCGGGCCCGCGACCTGGGCTTCTCCATCGACGAGATCCAGCAGCTCGTCGGCCTCTGGCATGACCGCAGCCGCCCGAGCGCGGCGGTGAAACGCATTGCCCGCACCCACCTGGACGACCTGGACCGGCGCATTGCCGAACTCCAGGCCATGCGCGGCACGCTCGCCCACCTGGTCCATGGCTGCCGGGGCGACCATCGGCCCGACTGCCCCATCCTCGAAGACCTGGCAGGAAGCGGCCTACCGCGCTGAACACGCGTCGGATCGCCCAGGCCCGGTGATCCGGCCGGGCGAATGTGCCCATCGTGTCTCTCGATCACGCCACACGAACGCTTGCGCGAAGCCGCGGAAAGCCCCCGTTTGTGGAAAAGCGGCCGCCCTACCCCCGGACGGCGCTCAAGACGCCGTGTTATCCGCTTCTCCCCAGCTGGACTGGATAACTTTGTGGGCAACTCGCGCGTTGTCTTGTAAAGCCACTGCAAGTCCTTGATATCAATGAACTTTCAACAATCTGCACAAATAATCAGCAGTGCATATTTAAGGCGTCCAAAGCCCAATCCCACATTTGCACCCCCCTTGTCAAAGGACAACTGTGGGGATGAATCCGGCACAACTGCCCGGTTATCCACACCCGAGGACGGACGGCCGGCATTTGTCCCCATCGGTGCGACATCCACGAAGCAACCCTGCCCACATGGGCCAAGGAAGGCCAAATGCCTGTCCGGCCGAGGGATTTGTGGGTTTTCCACAGGCCGGTGGCTTCCTTATCTATTACGACTATTCAGATATTGAAGATGAAGGAAGGAAAACCGGGACAACGGGCGCCCGCAAAAAAAAGTGGAGATGTCGCGGCGCGCCGATCCGATGGAGAACGACCGAAGCGACGCCGGCTGGGGGACGCCGAAACCGCCGTCTGTCCCCATATTCGTTGGACAACTTTGTGGGCAACTGTCGGACTGCCTTGTAAAGCCATCGCAACTCTTTGATTTACAACAAGTATCTTTGGGCTGCTCATTTTTTTGGCAGTGCATAGTTTGAGCCGGTATCGGCGCTTGGCAGCCAGAAAGCAGACGTCCTGTCAAAGAACAACTCTGGGGACGGCTGTGGAACAAGCGCCGTCTTATCCACAGCCAGGGCGCTTCGGCCGAGGTTGTTCGCCCGCCCACGACAGCACGGACGCAGGGTTGCCCACATCCGTCGCTCGGCGCCAAATCCTTGGCAGGCCGGGGAAAACCATGGTTATCCACAGGCCGGGTGCATCCTTATCTATGACGACTAATGTTGAAATAAAAGAAAAGAACAAAGTCAGGACAACTCCTGCGCCGGGCGTCAAAGCGCAATTCACGGTCTTTCCGAAATCGCTGGGTGCCCTGCGTCCGCACCGCTACGATCCGCCCCCATGCCGAATCCACCCCCTGCCGTTGCCACGGCCCCGACCGCGCCATCGGTCGGGGTTCGGCCGCGCATCCTGGTGGCGGAGGATGAGCCGGGCATCGCCGACACGGTGCAGTACGTGCTGCGCAGCGACGGCTTTGCGCCGGTGTGGTGTGCCACCGGTGGCGCAGCCCTGGCGGAATTCGCCGCCGAGCCGCCGGCGCTCGCCATCCTGGACATCGGCCTGCCCGACATGAACGGCTTCGATCTCTTCCGGCGATTGCAGGCCCTGCCGGGCGCGGCGGACGTGCCCATCGTCTTCCTCACGGCGCGTACCGACGAGATCGACCGCGTGGTGGGGCTGGAGCTGGGGGCCGACGACTACATCGCCAAGCCCTTTTCGCCGCGCGAACTGGTGGCCCGGGTGCGGGGCATCCTGCGGCGCAGCCAGCGGGCGGGTCCGGTGCCTTCGATGCCGGTGACGACACTGGCCACGGCGCCGCAGGCACCCGCCCTGCCCTTCGTGGTCGACGACGAACGCCTGCAGATCCGCTACTACGGCCGCGTGCTCGAGCTGTCGCGCTACGAATTCGGCCTGCTGCGCCTGCTGGTGCAGCGCCCGGGCCGCGTGTTCAGCCGCGAGGAGCTGCTCGACCGCGTGTGGGGCGGCGACAGCGAGAGCCTGGACCGCACCGTCGACGCCCACGTCAAGACGGTGCGCGCCAAGCTGCGCGCGGTGGCGCCCGAGGTCGAGGCCATCCGCACCCACCGCGGCACCGGCTACGCGCTGCACGAAGACCTGCCGCCTTCCACGTCCCTCGTCCCATGAGGCGTTCGCCGAGCCGGCGCACCCGCATCTTCCTGGCCGTGCTGCTGATCTACGTGGCCGGTATCACCTGGCTACTGTGGCGGGTGGTCGGCGACATCGATCCGCGCTACCGCGAATCGGCCGAGGAAGCGCAGGTGGAGATCGCCCAGCTCATGGCCACGCTGGTCGAGCAGGACGTGATCGCCGGCGCCATCGACACCCGGCGGCTGGAGCCGCTGTTCCGCGCCCTCTATGCGCGCGAGTTCTCGGCCCAGATCTACAACCTGCACAAGCAGAAGGTGGAACTGCGGGTCTACGTCACCGACCGCAGCGGCCGGGTGATCTACGACTCCACCGGCCGCGCCGTGGGCGCCGACTATTCGCGCTGGATCGACGTCAGCCGCACGCTGGCAGGCGGCTATGGCGCCCGCGCCACGCGCGACGTGGAGTCCGACCCGCTCAGTTCGGTGCTCTATGTGGGGGCGCCCATCCGCTGGGCGGGCGAGATCGTCGGCATGGTGGGCGTGGGCAAGCCGGTACAGAGCTTCGGCCAGTTCGTGCAGGACGCCCGCCAGCGCGTGATCTGGGTCGGTGCCGGCTCGGCGGCGGCATTGCTGGTGCTGGCGCTGATCGTCTCGGTGTGGCTGGTGCGCCCCTTCGGCCTCACGGCCGATTACATCCGCTGGCTGCGCACCCAGCGTGGCTTCCATCCGCTGCGCATGCTGCGCCGTGCCGCCGCCATGGCGCGCGGCGCCGTGCAGGAGATGGGCGACGCCTTCACCGGCCGCAACTACGTGGCCGACTACGTCCAGACCTTCACCCACGAGATCAAGAGCCCGCTGTCGGCCATCCGCGGCGCCGCCGAGCTGCTGCAGGAAGCCGGCATGCCGCCCGAGGAGCGCGTGCGCTTCCTGGCCAATATCGGCCGCGAGAGCGAGCGCATCCAGCAGCTGGTGGACCGCATGATGGAACTCACGGCCCTGGAGACGCGCCGCGTGCTCGACCAGGTGCAGCCCGTGGCCCTGGGCGCCCTGCTGCGTGAGGCCGCCCAGGGCGTGGCGCCGGCCGCCGCGCGCCGTGGCGTCGTGATCGACGTGCAGGGCCTGCGCGAGGACCTGGGCGAGGTGCATGCCGACGGCGACCCGCTGCTGCTGCGACAGGCCGTGGGCAACCTGCTGGACAACGCCATCGACTTCTCGCCCGAGGGCGGCACCGTGCGGCTCAGCCTGCGGCTGCAGGGCCGGCGCGGCGTGATCGCGGTGCGCGACCAGGGGCCGGGCATCCCTGCCTATGCGCAGGCGCAGGTCTTCCAGAAGTTCTATTCGCTGGCGCGGCCGCACAGCCAGAAGAAGAGCACCGGCCTGGGCCTCGCTTTCGTGCGCGAGATCGCGGCGCTGCACGGTGGCAGCATCGCGCTCGGCAATGCGGAAGGCGGTGGCGCGCAGGCCACGCTGACCTTGCCGCTGATCAGTGGGCAGCTGCGATGAGGCGACCCGGCCGATGTCCGCCAACCCGCACCTTCCCCGCCTGCCGACGATCCACGCCGCCATGACCCCCGACGACCCCCAAGACCTGTGCGCCCACCTGCAACAGCTGGAGGTGGAACTGCACCATCCCGGCACGCCCTGCGACGCGGGGCGGCTGGAGGCCCTGCTCCATGCCGATTTCCACGAGGTGGGCCGTTCCGGCCGTCCCTACGACCGCGCCACTGTCGTGCGCTACCTGTCGCAGGTGCTGACGCCGCCGGCGGTGCATTCCAGCGACTTCCGGCTGGAACGGCTGGCGCCGGATCTGGCACTGCTCAGCTATCGCTCGGCGCAGCGGGCGGCCGACGGCGGCCCGTTGTTGCAGACGCTGCGGGTCTCGCTGTGGAAGCGCGAGGGTCTGGCGTGGCAGCTGCGCTATCACCAGGGAACGCCAGCGGCGTCCGCTGACTGAGGGTGGGGGCGCCCCGATTCGGGCCTGCGCCGGCCCGGCATTTGCATGGCCGGAGTCATCCAGGCCCGCGGGCCGCGTTCTCCCCTCTCTCCCATGCGTGCATCCTCTCCCTCTTCGCGGCCGACCATCGTGGCCGGCATTCCCAAGCTGCCGGCACGCAGTGCCGCCATCGTCGTGCCCCTCCTGCTGTCGCTGCTGATGAGCGGCGTCGTGTCGGCCATCAGCACGTTGCGCGGCGCGGGCTGGACGCCCGATTTCCTGCATCTCTGGCTGGGCGCCTGGATGCTGTCCTGGGCGGTGGCCTTTCCGCTGGTCGTGGTGCTGCTACCCACGGTGCGCCGCCTGACCGGGCTGGTGGTCGACCTGCGCTGACGACGCAGCCGCGTGCCATGAAAAAACCCGGCCGAGGCCGGGTTGTCGGGGCAAGCGGCGCGGGGCGCCTCAGCGGAACATGTTCAGGATCCGGTTGCGCTCGTCCGGCTGCGCAGGCGCTGCAGGTTGCCCAGGCTGGGCTGGCTGGCCGGGCATGGCCGGGATGACCGGCTGGTTGCCCCACGACGGCGCAGGGCCGGTCGTCGGGGCGCCGCTGTTCACCTCCACCGGCGTGATCGGCGTCAGGGCGGCTTCCACCCCGAGGGATTGCACGCCCTGGCCGTTGGCGTATTCGTCGTACATCCATTCGCCGCTGGCGTTGGTCACGCCCGGCGGCACGTCCAGCTTGGCCACCGGGACGCCCTTGAGTGCACCCTGCATGTAGCGCGTCCAGGCCGGCAGCGCCAGGCTGCCGCCGGTCTCGCCGCGCACGCCGAGCTGGCGGGGCGTGTCGTAGCCGATCCAGGCCACGCCCACGCGGGTCGGCTGGAAGCCGGCGAACCAGGCATCGTGCGAATCGTTGGTGGTGCCCGTCTTGCCGTAGAGGTCGTCGCGGCGCAACGTGCCGTAGGCGCGGCGGGCGGTGCCGTTCTTGACCACGCTGTTCAGCAGCGTGTCGATCACGAAGGCATTGCGCGCGGGAATGACGCGGCCGGCCTCGTCGGCGGGCTTGGGCGGGGTGTCCTCCAGCACCTGGTCGCGCGCGTCGGTGATGCGGGCGATCAGCCGCGGCTCCACCTTCAGGCCGCCGTTGGCGAACACCGAGTACGCCGCGGCCATCTGCAGCGGCGTCACCGAGCCGGCGCCCAGGCCCATGGTCAGGTACGCGGGATGCTTGTCGGCCGCGAAGCCGAAATGCGTGATCCATTCCTGCGCATAGGCGGGCGTGATGGCGTCCAGCACGCGGATGGTCACCACGTTCTTCGACTGCTCCAGCGCCTGGCGCAGCGTGATCGGGCCGGCATAGGTGTTGTCGTAATTCTTGGGCTCCCAGGGCGCACCGCCGGTGGCGGCGGCGTCGAAGGACAGCGGCGCGTCGTTGACGATGGTGGCGGGCGTGAAGCCCTTCTCCAGCGCGGCCGAATAGATGAAGGGCTTGAAGCTGGAGCCCGGCTGGCGCCAGGCCTGCGTGGCATGGTTGAACTTGTTCTTGTTGAAGTCGAAGCCGCCGACGAGTGCCTTGATGGCACCATCGCGCGGGTCGATGGCCACGAAGGCACCTTCGACCTCCGGCAGCTGGGTCACTTCCCAGCTGTTCTGCGGGCCGGTGCGGGCGATGCGCACGATGCTGCCGCGGCGGATGCGCAGCGGCTCGGCCGCCTTCTCCACCAACCCGCGCTGCACGGCCTGCAGGCCGCGGCCGGTGATCTCGATGCTGTCGCCGTTGGCGCGCACCGCCACCACCTTGCGCGGGCTGGCCTCCAGCACCACCGCAGCCATCATGCCGCCACTGTCGGGCTTGTCCGAAAGGGCATCGTCCACCGCGCTGTCCAGATCCTGCGCTTCGGCGGGCAGTTCGACATAGCCTTCCGGACCGCGGTAGGGCTGGCGCTGTTCATAGTCGACGATGGCCTCGTGCAACCCCTCATAGGCCGAGCTCTGGTCGTTGCGCGCCACCGTGGTGTAGACCTTGAAGCCCTTGGTGTAGGTGTCGTCGCCGTACTTGGCCACCATCTGCTGGCGCACCATCTCGGCCACGTAGTCGGCATGCAGGCCCGATGGCTCGGCGGCGTCGCGCAGCTTGAGCGGCTCCTGGCGCGCCTTCTCGGCATCGGCCTGGCTCAGGTAGCCGGTCTCGACCATGCGGCTGATCACGTACTGCTGGCGGGCCACCGCGCGGCGGGGATTGGCGATCGGGTTGTTGCTGCTGGGCGCCTTGGGCAGGCCGGCCAGCATGGCGGCCTCGGCCACGGTGATGTCCTGCAGCGGCTTGCCGAAATAGGTCTGGGCCGCGGCGGCAAAGCCGTAGGCGCGGTTGCCCAGGTAGATCTGGTTCAGGTAGATCTCGAGGATCTGGTCCTTGGTCAGCTCGTCCTCCAGCCGCCAGGCCAGCAGCGCCTCCTTCAGCTTGCGGGTGAAGGTGCGCTCCGAGCTCAGGAACATGTTGCGCGCCACCTGCTGGGTGATGGTGGAAGCGCCCTGCCGCACGCCCCCATGCAGTGCGTTGGAGATCACCGCCCGCGTCAGGCCGATGGTGTCGAGTCCGCCATGCTGGTAGAAGCGCGCGTCCTCGGTGGCCAGCACCGCGTCCTTGAGCACCTTGGGGATCCTGTCGATGGGCACCAGCTGCCGGCGTTCCTCGCCGAACTCGCCGATCAGGTCGCCGTCGGCGGTGAACACGCGCAGCGGCAGCTTGGGCTGGTAGTTCTGCAGCGTGCTCACGTCGGGAAGCTGGCGCGACATCAGCGCCGCGGCAATGCCGACGATGGCGGCGCCGCAGACCACCGCGGTGGCACTGCCGATGGCGGTCCACTTGGCGGCTCGGCGCAGGCGGGGATCGGACAGACGGTCTTTGAAGGACATGGGAAAGAAACAGGAAGAGGTCGGCCGGCGGGAGGGAAGGCGAGCATGCCCGCCCGCCGGAAGGCCGCCGTAACAAGGCGTTGCCTGCACGCCGGCAGGCGCGCAAGCCTCGCGCTGTCACGGCAGCCACGCTGTCGGACGGCGGCAGCATTCTCGGTGCGGCGGGTGCCACGCCGTCGGCAGGGCCATCGTCGCCGCGGATCTTGAAAGGAGGCTGAAGGGCGCTGCACACGGACTTCACACAGGCTTCACATGGCGCGTGGGGCTTCATCGGCCCTTCCTTCTGGCTTCGGATGCCGCGCGGACAGTCCTTCCCATCGCACACACCGAGGAAGGAACCGACCATGAATCCGAACTTGTCCTGGCGCCCCCGGCGCAGTCCCGAAGCCCGCGGCTGCGGCCTGTGGGCGTTCACGGCGCTGATGGCGCTGGCCGCCTTTGCGTTGCTGGTGTGCCGGCCTGTCCTTGCACAGGAGGCTGGCAACGATGCCACCGCGAGTCCCTATCTGGTGGTGCAAAGCGACACCCCCGGCACCGACCGCCTGCCCCTCAAGCGCACCGACGTCGACGTGCGCATCGCCGGTGTCATCGCCGACGTGCGGGTGACGCAGACCTACCGCAACGAAGGCGAGCGCACGCTGGAGGCGCGCTACGTCTTTCCCGGCTCCACGCGCGCCGCCGTCGGTGGAATGAACGTGCGCATCGCCGACCGGCTGATCACCGCGCAGATCCGCGAGAAGCAGCAGGCGCGGCTGGAATACCAGGAAGCGAAGCAGGCCGGCCAGACGGCTGCGCTGCTCGAGGCCGAGCGGCCCAACGTCTTCCAGATGAACGTGGCCAACATCCGGCCGGGCGACGAGGTGCGTGTGGAACTGCGCTACACCGAGCTGCTGCTGCCGCAGTCGGGCCGCTACCAGTTCGTCTACCCCACCGTGGTGGGCCCGCGCTACGTGGGCACCGGTGGTGGCGGGGGACCGTGGAGCGCCCAGCCCACGCTGCCCGCCGGCACGGCCAGTGCCGCGGCCTTCTCGCTCAAGCTGAGCCTCGATGCGCCGCTGCCGCTGGCGGACATCCGTTCGTCCAGCCATGCGCTGGCCATCCAACCCAGGCCCGACGACCGGCATGCCGCCCTCACCTTGCGCGAGGATGGCCGGCCGCTGGCCAACCGCGACTTCGTGCTCGACTTCGCCCTCGCCGGTGAGCGCATCCAGTCGGGCCTGATGCTCTATCCGGGCAGCGGGCCGGATGCGGAGAACTTCTTCCTCGCGATGGTCGAGCCGCCGCGCGCCGTGGCCGCCGAGCGCATCGTGCCGCGCGACTACCTCTTCGTGGTGGACATCTCCGGCTCCATGCACGGCTTTCCGCTGGACACGGCGCGCGTCCTGCTCGAGCGGCTGATCGGTGGCCTGCGGCCCAGCGACACCTTCAACGTGATGCTGTTCGCCGGCAGCAACCGCATGCTGTCGCCCAGGCCGGTGCCGGCGACACGGCCCAACATCGAGCGGGCGCTCAGGACGCTCACCGACATCCAGGGCGGCGGCAGCACCGAGCTGATCCCGGTCTTGCGCCAGGCCTATGCCCAGCCCAAGGCCGAGGGTGTCTCGCGCAGCATCGTGGTGGTGACCGACGGCTACGTCACGGTGGAACGCGAGGCCTTCACGCTGGTGCGCGAGCACCTGGACCAGGCCAACCTGTTCGCCTTCGGCATCGGCGCCTCGGTCAACCGGCACCTGATCGAGGGCCTGGCCCGGGCTGGCCGTGGCGAGCCCTTCGTCATCACCGATGAACGGCAGGCGCCCGAACAGGCAGCACGCTTTCGCCGCATGGTGGAGTCGCCGGTGCTCACCGGCCTGAAGGCGCGCTTCGACGGCCTGGAGGTGTACGACGTGGAACCGGCCCGGCTGCCCGACGTGCTGGGCGAGCGGCCCGTGGTGCTGTTCGGCAAGTGGCGCGGCACGCCGCGCGGCCAGCTGGTGGTGGAAGGCCGCAGCGCCGAAGGCCCGTGGCGCCAGGTGCTGCCGGTGGACGCAGGCAGCCTGGCCCCTCAGGCCACGGCCTTGCGCGCCCTGTGGGCCCGCGACCGCATCGCGGCGCTGGACGACCAGGAGGGCCTGGAAGGCAGCGGCCAGCAGCGCGACGCCATCACCGCGCTGGGGCTCAAGTACAGCCTGCTCACCGCCTACACCAGCTTCATCGCCGTCGACCAGGTGGTGCGCGGCACGGGCGATGCCGGCACGACGGTCGACCAGCCGCAACCCTTGCCCGAAGGCGTGAGCGAACTCGCGCTGGGCATGCCGGTGCCCGCCACGCCCGAGCCCGAGACGCTGGGTGCCGTGGCCGTGGCGCTGGGCATGCTCGCCATGCTGCGCCGCCGGCTGCGTCGGCACGACGCGCGGCGCATGACCGCCTGATCGAGGGAGCAACGCCAATGAACCTCGTCGATTGGGCGGGCCGCCATCCCCGCAGCCTGGAGGCGGCGATCCGTCTCGACCGCCTGCCGCCTGTGCTGTGGCTGCTGGCCACCGCCCTGGTGCTCTGGCCCACCTGGGGCTGGATGGGCGCCCGCATGCTGGACCGTTCGGACGATCCGCTGGGCCTGCTGGCACTGGGTGCGCTGGGCCTGTTCGCCTGGCAGGGTCGGCGGTCGCTGCGTGCCTCGCCGCGGCTGGGGCTGCTGTCCGTGGCGGCGTTCGGCGTGCTGGCCTCTTCGCTGCTGCGGGCCGGCGTTGCGCTGCCGCCGCTGGCCACCGGCCTGCTGGCCGTGCTGGCCCTGGCCTGCGTGCTGCTCGCCTTTCTGCCCAATGGGCAGCCTGCCCTGCCGGTGCTGGGCCTGGCGGTGCTCGCCCTGCCCCTGCTGTCCTCGCTGCAGTTCTATGCGGGCTATCCGCTGCGGCTGGTCACGGCCGAGGCGGCGCGCTGGCTGCTGGCGCCGTTCTTCGTCGTCGAGCGTGCCGGCAGCAGCCTGTGGGTCGATGGCCGGCTGGTGATCGTGGATGCGCCCTGCTCCGGCGTGCAGATGGTGTGGATGGGCTACTTCACCGCCTGCGTGGTGGCGCTGTTCATGACGCGGATGGACGACCGCGCCTTCCTGCGCCGGCTGCCCGTGGTCGGACTGGTGGTGCTCGGCGGCAATGTGCTGCGCAATGCCCTGCTGGTGGGCCTGGAGGGCGCCGGCCATGCGCCCGGGCCGCTGCTGCACCAGGCGCTGGGGCTGGCGCTGCTCGCCGTGGTGTGCGGTGCCATCGGGCGGCGGATGCTGCGCGCGGCACCGCAGGGCCTTGCCCTCGGAAAGGATCGCCATGCGCTGGCCTGATGTCTTCGCGCCTTCGCCATGGCGCAACCACTTCGCGCACCGGGTGCTGCACAAGCTGGCGTTCGCGCTCGTGCTGGTGGTGAGCCTGGTGGCCAGCCTCTGGCCGCTGGCGCAGGACGGTGTCGTGCCGTCTTCGTCCCATGCCGCCTCGCCCGAATGGCCCGCCACCTGGGGCGGCGTGCCGTTGAGGCCGCAGGCGCTGGGCGAGGTGGAAGCCCGCTTCGTCCGCCACTTTCCCGGCCACATCGCCCGCTTCACCGACGGCCGGCAGGTGCTGGTGATGCGGCAGGTCGAGCGTCCCACGCGCCTGTTGCATCCGGCCGAGGACTGCTGGCGCGCGCTGGGCTACCGCATCCTCCAGGCCCGGCTCGAACACGATGCGCGCGGCCGGCTGTGGCGCTGCTTCCACGCCGAGCGCGCGGGGAGCAGCACCCAGCGCGTGTGCGAGCGCATTGAGGATGCCGCCGGCCGATCTTTCACCGACACTTCCGCCTGGTACTGGGCCAGCTGGCGCACGAGCGCCGCCGGTCCCTGGACGGCGGTGACCGTGGTCTCGCCGCCATGAACGACACGACAGACAACGGGACGCGATGTGAACAAGGGGCTGCGTTTGCTGCTGTGGGGCCTGCTGGCCCTGCTGCTGACGGCAGCGGTGGCGGCCGTGGCGGTGGTGCGCATCGCGCTCGCGCCGGCCAAGGACGAATGGGCGGTGGACTGGCGCGTCGGTCCCTTCACGGTGCCGGTGGGCGTGCCCACGGTGCTGCGGCTGGCCACCTCGTCCTGGATCGCGCCGCGACTGGACGGCCGCCGGCTGCAGACGGCCCAGGGCCCCATCGACCTGCACTGGGACGCCCCGCGTACGCAACTCGGCCTGCGCTGCGCGCCCTGTCGCCTCGGGCTCGCGGCGATGGGCTCGCAGCCGCTTCAGCTGACCGAGCTGCGCCTGACAGCACGGCGCGACGTGGATGTGCTGCGCGGCGAGCTCGACGCGGTGCCAGCCAGCGCGAGTACCGAAAGCCTGCACGGCCGCTGGCAGGGCCGGCTCACGCAGCGTGACCTGCACATCGATGCCAGCTTCGACGAGGCACCCATCGCGCGCTGGTATGCCGTGCTGGCCACGGGCCTGCCCGAGCTGGAGCGCGCCCGCATCGGCGGCACGGCGTCGGGCCGCCTGCAAGTGCAGCTGCCCTCGGGCACGCTGGGGCTGCAGCCGCGCATCAGCGGCTTCACCGTGGAGGGCCTGGGCACCGAGGCGCTGCTGAATGCGCGCAGCCAGTGCGGGCCTTCCGCCCAGCTCAAGGCCGACAGCTGGCTGGCCCGCGCGGTGATCGCGGCGGAGGACCAGCGCTTCTTCCAGCATCCCGGCTTCGACCTGATCGAGCTGCAGGCCGCCTTCGACCGCAACCAGCACAAGGGTGCGGTCGAGCGCGGCGGCAGCACGCTCACCCAGCAGTTGGCCAAGGTGCTGGTGACCGGCAGCGAGCGCAGCCTGCAGCGCAAGCTGCGCGAATTGCTCTACGCGGTGGACATGGAGCAGCAGCTGGGCAAGGCGCGCATCCTGCAGCTGTACCTGGACCATGCGCCCTGGGGCCGGGTCTGCGGCGCCGAGGCGGCAGCGCGCTTCTATTTCGGCCGCCCGGCGGCGCGGCTGGAGCCGGCGCAGGCGGTCTGGCTGGCGGCCATGCTGCATGCGCCCAGCGCCGCCGCCGAGCGCTGGCAGCGTGAGGGCAGCCTGGACCCGCAGCGCGTGCAGTGGGTGGCCGAGGGCATCCGCGGCATCAGCCGCGGCCAGCGAGAGGCCCTGCTGCGCAACGTGACGCAGGCGCGCTACCCCTGGCCGGGCAACCTGCCGCCCTCCCCGCCCGCGCGCTGACTGAATGCCACGGCTGGGGGCCGCCCCCCGCGCCAGGCGCGGCGACGTAGGAACAATCCCACAGGCTGCCTGGCCTCATTGTTTCCTGATCGTGAACAGCACGTTCGGCAACGACCAGGGTTTTCCCTAGCTCAACGGTCCACAATTCATCTCACGGGCCAGCGATTGAACGCAGACCCGAAGCCGGTGGGGCAGGTGCCCCGCCCGCTCTGTTCAACGCTCTGCTTAGGAGAAAAATCATGACCAAGACCTCGAAGATCATCGCCCTTGCCGCCCTGTCGTTCGCCGCCGTTGCCGGCGCCAGCGCCGAGGAATACCAAGGCGTCGTCGCCCCCGTGTCGGCCTTCAGCCGCGCCGAAGTGAACGCCCAGGCTGTGCAGGCCGCTCGCGCCGAGCAGAACCTGGAATACGTCGGCCAGCAGGTCGCCGTGGCCCCGGCCGCTCCCCGCAGCCGTGCCGCCGTGCAGGCCGAAGCCGTCGCCGCTGCCCACAGCCCGACCTGGAACCTGGACTCCAAGGCCTTCGTGAACAGCACCATCCCGGCCCAGTACACCCAGGGCAGCCTGTCCGTCTACCGCAAGGCCGGCCTGTAATCAGGCCGCCACGCCACGCCGTGCGATTCCTGAGGGATCGGCCGTGCGTGGCGAACCCCCGGCAGAACGGGATGGAGGCGGACCGGGCCTGACACCGGGTTCGTCTTCGTCCCCTCAGGCGGGCACCGCCTGTGAAAGAGGTCCGGGATGGGGCCTGGGAGGCGCCTGACTGCAGCCGGCACGTGAAAGCGTGCCGGCTTTTTCGTTGTGGGCAAGGCCTCGGTGAGCAGCCGGCGGGGCCGGCGGCAGGAAGCGGCAGGCGCGGGGCGCACGACAATGCCGACCGACCCCTTTCCTCCCCTCCTTCTCACGGCACCCCTCATGAAAGTCCTGTTCCTCGGCTACGGCAACATGGGCCGCGCCCTCGGCGAGGCCTGGCGCGACAGCGGTCGCGTCCAGACCCTGCTGGCCATCGATCCCGCGCCTCTGCCTGAAGGCGCTGCGCCGGTACCCGGCCGGCATGCCAGCGTGCAGTCGCTGCAATCGGCGGGCGATGCGGCGGGCGGTGTCGACCTGGTGGTCGTGGCCGTCAAGCCGGCCATGGCGGCCGACGCCTTGCGCGCCCTGCCCGCCGACTGGCTGGCCCAGGCCGTGGTGGTGAGCGTGGCCGCCGGTGTCACCGTCGCCACGCTCGAAGCAGCCCTGCCCCTGGGCACGCCGGTCATCCGCGTCATGCCCAACACACCGGCCATGCTGCGCGCCGGTTGCACCGGCCTTTACGCCGCGCCCGGCGTGGACGAGGCCCGGCGCGAGCAGGTCGGCGCCCTGTTCGCCACCGTGGGCAGCGCGCATTGGGTGGACCAGGAATCGCACATCGACCTCGTCACCGCCATCAGCGGCAGCGGTCCGGCCTACTATCACCTGTTCAGCGAGGCGCTGGCGCAGGCCGGCTTGGCGCTCGGCCTGTCGCCCGAACTGGCCCGTGCCCTGGCGGCCGACACGGCCTGGGGCGCCGCCGCGCTGCAGCACCAGCCGGATGCCGACTTCGCGGCATTGCGCCGAGCCGTCACTTCGCCCAACGGCACCACGGCCGCGGCCATCGCCGTGTTCGAAGAGGGCGAGGCGCTGCGGGTGCTGGTGAAGAAGGCGGCCGAGGCGGCGCACCGGCGCGCCGTCGAACTCTCGGCGGGCGGCTGAGCGCGCGTCTGCGCTGCGGCTCGCGACTTCGGCTATTGCTTCGGTTGCGGCATGCGGATGGCCCGCAGACCGTGGGCTGAAAGCGAACGCCGGACGCTCAGGCTGCGCGCCGCGCCAGGAAGTCCAGCACCGCCGCGTTGAACGCCCGCGGCTGTTCGAAGTAGGCCGAGTGCCCCGCATCGGCCACCACCACCAGTTCGCTGCCGGCCACCCGTTCGTGGAATTCGCGGGCCACGGCCACCGGCACGATCGGATCCTGGTCGCCCACCAGGAAGAGCGTGGGGCAGGCCAACGCGTCCAGCGCCGCCAGCGGAATCAGCCGGTCCGGCGCCATCAGACCCTGCAGCGCCGCACCCCAGTCGGCGGCGGGAATCGAATGGGCGCTGGGGTTGAAGTGGTTGATCTGCGCGTAGAGCGCGGCCTTTTCCGGCTCATGGTCCAGGAACCAGCGGCCCAGCGAACGCTGCTCGATGCTCACCGCCTTCTGCGACAGCTGGCGCGTGGCCAGGATGTCCAGCAGCACGGGATGGTCCACCGCCATCGACGTGTCGCAGGCCGCGAAGGCTGCCACCCGCCCGGGATGCGAGAGGGCGAGCTTCAGCCCGATCATGCCGCCGAGCGACTGGCCCACCAGCCTCACACGGTCGATGCCCTCGTGGTCGAGGATGGCGATCACGTCGTCCACGAACAGCCCAAGGTCGAATTCCGCCAGCGGCGCGGCCGAGCGGCCGAAGCAGCGGATGTCCATCGTCAGGCAGCTGTAGCGGGACGCGAACGCGGGCAGCTGTTGCCACCAGGTGGCGGCATTGGAGCCGGCGCCATGGCAGAACAGCATGGCCGGGCCGTCGCCCTGGCGTTCGTAGTAGATGGCGCGGCCGTGGGAAGTGACGAAGGGCATGGTCGGAAAGGCGAAGGGAGGAGGCTCAGTTGGCCTTGAGGTTCAGGCTGCGGACCAGCTGGCCCCAGCGTTCGGTATCGCTGCGCACCAGCTGCGCGTACTGTTCCGGCGTGGTGGACAGCGCGGTCATGCCCTCGAACTCCAGCTGCTTGCGTGTTGTCGGGTCGGCCTGCGCGGCCGCGAGTGCGGCATGCAACCGGCGCACGATCGGCGCGGGCGTGCCCTTGGGCGCGGACAGACCGATCCAGGCGCTGATCGTCAGCTGCGGATAACCCAGTTCGGCGAAGGTGGGCACCTGCGGCGCCAGCGGGCTGCGCTGCGCGCTGGAGACCGCCAGCACCTTGAGCTTGCCCGCCTGCACCGGAGCCAGCGCGCTGTTCAACGGAATCACGGTCAGCGGCACCACGCCCGCCAGCACGTCCTGCAGGGCGGGTGCGCCGCCCTTGTAGGGCACATGCGTCAGCTTCACGCCCGTGGCGCGCTGCAACTGCTCCATCACCAGGTGGCCGGTGCTGCCGGCACCCGAGCTGGCGTAGTCGAACTTGCCGGGCTCGCGCCTGGCCTGCTGCAGGAGGTCGGCGAAGTCCTTGACGCCGGCGTCGGGCCGCACCACCAGCCACTGCGCACCTTCGCCGATGGTGCCGATGTGCTCGAAGTCGCGCACGATGTCGAAGCCGATGCCGTCGTACATGGACTGGGCGATGGTGTTGAGCATGCCGGTGGCCACCAGCGTGTAGCCGTCCGGCGGCGCCGCGGCGGCCATCTGCGTGCCGACGATGTTGCCGGCACTGGTCTTGTTGTCGATCACCACCGGCTGCTTCAGCACCTGGCTCATGTGCTGGGCCAGCGGTCGGATGGTGCGGTCATAGGGGCCCCCGGCCGGGGCCGGCACGATGATGCGGATGGGGCGGCTGGGCCAGTCGGCGCTGCCCTGGGCCTGCGCCGTGGTGGCCGTGGCGAGCAGGGCGCCCAGCGTGGCGAGCGCGCGCCGGCGATCGAAGGAATGCATGGTCATGTCTCCTGGGATGGCGCGTGAACGCGCTCGTGTGTCTGCGGATCGAGCCGGCATCTTCATCGTCCCAGCGATCAGTGACCAATTAAATCGGGTGGCTGGTCATTAGACTTTGCGATGGCATGACCCCTCCACCTCCGGCTTCCACCCTGCTCAATCGCCTGCTTTCCCGCGGCAAGTTCCGCCATGTGCAGGTGTTGCTCCAGCTGGCCGAACTGGGCAGCGTGCAGCGCACGGCCGATGCCATCGGCATGACGCAGTCCGCCGTCACCCAGACGCTGGCTTATCTGGAACGGCTTCTCGACGTGCGCCTGTTCGAGCGCCACGCCCGCGGCGTGCGGCCCACGCCCGCCTGCACCGACCTGCTGCCCGTGGCCCGTCAGCTGATGCTGGGCATGGCCGACGTGGCGGGCGCGGTGGATGCGCGGCGGCGCCAGGGCCTGGGCTTCGTGCGGGTGCTCGCGTCGGTCTCCGCCATCCACGGCGTGCTGGTGGATGCGCTGCCCGCGTTCGCGCAGGCGCAGCCGGCCATCCGGGTGCAGCTGGCCGAGGCCGAGGGCGAGGACCAGTTGCTGGCCATCGCCCGTGCCGAGGTCGATCTGGTGGTCTGCCGCCGGCCGGGGGCCATGCCGCAGGGCTGGGAATTCCATGCGTTGCGCAAGGACCGCTTTGCCGTGGTCTGCCGCGCGGACCATCCGCTGCTGGCCGATCCCGCCGTCCCTGGCGGCTCACCCGCGGCCGGTCTGCCGGCCGACCAGGCCTGGGCAGCGCTCGCGGCCCATCCCTGGCTGCTGCTGCCTGCCGGCGTGGCCGCGCGGGGGCATTTCGACGCGCTGTGCGAGCGCTTCGGCCGCACGCCGCCGATCTATCCGGTCAGCACCCGCTCGCTGCCGCTCATGGGCTGGCTGTTGCGCCACCAGCCGCTGCTGGCACTGCTGCCGTTGAACCTGGCGCGGCCCTGGCTGGCCACCGGTGAGCTGCGCGAGCTGCCGCTGGCCGACATGGCCGCCATCGAGCCCATCGGCCTCCTGCAGCCACAGTCGGGCATGGGTGAGGCGGCCTCGGCGCTCAGCGACTTCCTGCGCGGGCGCGTGGACGGCTGAGCGATCGCAGCCTGCCTCTCAGCCTGCCGCCTGCGCCACCAGCCACTGCCGGAACAAGGCCAGCGCCGGCCGCGCATCGTCCACCGCCGGCTCCACCAGGTAGTGGCTGCGTTCGCCGCGCAGCGGACGCGGGCAGGCGATGGCCAGTTCGCCGCGGGCCAGTTCGGCTTCGATCAGCAGCGGCGGCAGCAGCGCGATGCCCAGCCCGTGCGCTGCCGCCACCGCCAGCATCGAGAAGAGCTCGTAGCGCGGCCCGGCGCCGCCGCGCGGGTTGTCCACGCCCTGCGCCTCGAACCACTGCCGCCAGCCGTCGGGCCGGGTGCTCTGCTGCAGCAGCGGCAGGCGCGCCACCTGCGCGGGCGTGAGGGCGGCGCGGCCGTCCATCAGCGCGGGACAGCACACCGGCACCACCTCCTCGTGCCGCAGCAGCGTGTGGCGCGTGCCGGCCCAGGTCGCGGCCTGCTGCGGCGTGCCGGTGTAGAGCGCGGCATCGAAGGGCGTGTCGTTGAAGAGGAAGGGCCTGGTCTGCGTCTCGATGTGGACGGTGATGTCCGGATGCGCCTTCGCCAGCAGCGGCAGCCGCGGGATCAGCCAGCGCGTGGCCAGCGTTGGCACCGCCGCCAGCTGCAGCGAACCGCCCGCGCCCTGGCGGGCCATGGCGTCGAGGGTGTCGCGCTCCATGGCGTCGAGCTGGCGGCGGATCTGCCGCGCATAGTCGGCACCGGCCGCCGTGAGCTGCACGCCGTGGCGGGTGCGGCGGAACAGCGCGAGGCCCATGAAGGCCTCCAGCGCGCCGATCTGGCGCGAGACGGCGCTCTGCGTCAGAGCCAGCTCTTCGGCGGCGCGGGTGTAGCTCTCGTGCCGGGCCGCGGCCTCGAAGCAGGCCAGCGCCTGGGTGGAGGGGATCTTGCGTCGCATGGTCCAGTTCAACGGTGAAGGTATGCCGTCGCTACATAGTTGATGGCCACCTGTCGCCTTGGACCATCTGCGGCGCATTGTCGCCAGATATGCCCAATACGCATGCCTGGGTGCCGATTTCTCGTTTGCGCCGCCATTGGCGCCGGGCGTACGATGCCTCGCATCCCCCGCAACCTGCAGCCGCTCACGCGCACGGAGACCGCACGCCATGGCCACCAAAGCCGCCTTCCACTGGGACGATCCCTTCCTTCTCGACCAGCAACTGACCGACGACGAACGCGCCGTGCGCGAGGCGGCCAATGCCTACTGCCAGGACAAGCTGGCGCCGCGCGTGCTGGAGATGTTCCGCGGCGAGAAGACCGACCTGTCGATCTTCCGTGAGATGGGCGAGCTGGGCCTGCTGGGCCCGACCATCCCCGAGCAGTACGGCGGCCCCGGCCTCAACTACGTCTGCTACGGCCTGATCGCGCGCGAAGTGGAGCGCGTCGATTCCGGCTACCGCTCCATGGCCAGCGTGCAGTCCTCGCTGGTGATGGTGCCCATCTACGAATTCGGCACCGAGGCGCAGAAGCAGAAGTACCTGCCCAAGCTGGCCAGCGGCGAGTTCATCGGCTGCTTCGGCCTGACCGAGCCCGACCACGGCTCCGACCCCGGCAGCATGGCCACCCGCGCCTACAAGACCGACGGCGGCTATCGCCTCAAGGGCAACAAGATGTGGATCACCAACTCGCCGGTGGCC
The DNA here is from genome assembly GCF_017991995.1 of Pseudacidovorax sp. GTDB lineage: Bacteria > Pseudomonadota > Gammaproteobacteria > Burkholderiales > Burkholderiaceae_C > Xenophilus. The sequence goes on from NZ_JAGOPN010000002.1 coordinate 149,198, forward strand.
GACGTCTTCGTCGTCTGGGCGAAGGAAGTGAGCGAAGGCGGCGCCGTCGGCCCGATCCGAGGCTTCGTGCTCGAGAAGGGCATGAAGGGCCTGTCGGCCCCGGCCATCCACGGCAAGGTGGGCCTGCGCGCCTCCATCACCGGCGAGATCGTCATGGACGACGTCTTCGTGCCCGAGGAGAACGCCTTCCCCGAGGTGCAGGGCCTCAAGGGCCCCTTCACCTGCCTGAACAGCGCCCGCTACGGCATCAGCTGGGGCGCCATCGGCGCCGCGGAGGACTGCTTCCACCGCGCCCGCCAGTACGTGCTGGACCGCAAGCAGTTCGGCCGTCCCCTGGCCGCCAACCAGCTGATCCAGAAGAAGCTGGCCGACATGCAGACCGAGATCACGCTGGGCCTGCAGGGCAGCCTGCGCCTGGGTCGCATGAAGGACGAGGGCATCGCCGCGGTCGAGATCACCTCGATCATGAAGCGCAACAACTGCGGCAAGTCGCTGGACATCGCCCGCCTGGCGCGCGACATGATGGGCGGCAACGGCATCAGCGACGAGTTCGGCGTGGCGCGCCACCTGGTGAACCTGGAGGTGGTCAACACCTACGAGGGTACGCACGACGTGCACGCGCTCATCCTCGGCCGCGCGATCACGGGTATTGCAGCATTCAGCAACTGAGCATGCCCAGCAGCCCAGCCGCCGCGCTTGACGGCATCAAGGTCCTCGACCTGTCCCGCGTGCTCGCGGGCCCCTGGTGCACCCAGATCCTCGCGGACCTCGGGGCGGACGTGGTCAAGATCGAGCGGCCCGGCGTGGGCGACGACACCCGCAGCTGGGGCCCGCCCTTCCTCAAGGACGCCGAGGGCCAGGACACCACGCAGTCCACCTACTTCACCGCCTGCAACCGCAACAAGCGCAGCATGACGGTGGACATGGCCTCGGCCGAGGGCCAGCAGATCCTGCGCCGCATGGCGGCCGAGGCCGACGTGGTGGTCGAGAACTTCAAGACCGGCGGCCTGGCCCAGTACGGGCTGGACTACGCCAGCCTGCGCGCCCTCAACCCGCGGCTGGTGTACTGCAGCGTCACCGGCTTCGGCCACGACGGCCCCTATGCCGAGCGCGCCGGCTACGACCTGATGATCCAGGCCATGAGCGGCATGATGAGCATCACCGGTCGGCCCGATGCCGAGCCCGGCGGCGGTCCGCTGCGGGTGGGCGTGGCGCTGATCGACCTGTTCACCGGCTGCTATGCCTCCACCGCCATCCTGGCCGCGCTGCGTGCGCGCGAGGCCAGCGGCGAGGGCCAGCACATCGACATGGCGCTGCTGGATGTGTCCATGGCCATCCTGGCCAACCAGGCCACCGCCTTCCTCAACACCGGCAAGCCGCCGCAGCGCCAGGGCAACACGCACCCCAGCCTCGCGCCCTACCAGGACATCGCGACACAGGATGGATCGATGCTGCTGGCCATCGGCAACAACGGCCAGTTCGCGCGCTTCTGCGAGGCGGCCGGCCATGCCGAATGGGCGGCCGACGAACGCTTTGCGAGCAACACGCTGCGCGTGAAGCACCGCGCCGAGTTGATCGCGCTGATGGAGGCCGTCACCCGCACCCGCACCACGGCGCAATGGGTGACCCTGCTCGAAGACAAGGCCGTGCCCTGCGGCCCCATCAACGACATCGGCCAGGCCTTCGGCGATGCACAGGTGCGCTCACGTGGTCTGGCCGTCACGCTGCCGCGCGATGCGGGCGACGGCATCGACGCCATCACCGGCGTGGCCAGCCCTCTGCGGCTGACCGCCACGCCGCCCGTGCTGCGCCGCGCGCCTCCGGCCCTGGGTCAGCACACGGACGAGGTGCTGGCGGAGCTGGGCTTTTCGGCCGACGAGGTCGCCCGGCTGAAGTCCAGCCAGGTCGTCTGATCAGGCGGCCGCCCGCGGCGCCTCGCGCCGCACCAGGTACAGCCCGCTGGCGATGATGATGGCGCTGCCCGCCAGCGTCCACGCGTCGGGCGTGGCGCGCCAGATCAGCCAGTCCAGCAGCAGGCCCCAGGCCAGGGCGCTGTATTCGAAGGGCGCCACGGCGGCGGCCTGGCCGTGGCGGAAGGCCTCCGAAATGGCCAGCTGCGCCAGGAAGCCCGCGACGGCCAGCGTCGCAATGGCCGGCACATGCTGCGCGGACACGGGCGTCCACACGGGCAGCGCCAGTGCGCCGCCGCCCACGGCCAGGCTGACGGTGGTCCAGAACACCAGCGCGCTGCTCGGCTCGGTACGGCTGGCCAGACGGCCCAGCACATTGCTCAGTGCATAGCAGGCGGCGGCGCCCAGCACGGCCAGGGCGCCGGTCGTGAGGAAGGCCTCGCCGTCCGGCCGCAGCGCCACCACCACGCCGCCGAAGCCCGCCACGATGGCCACCCAGTGCCGTGGCTGAATCCGCTCGCCCAGCAGGGGCACAGCGAGCAGGCTGATGAGCAGCGGCGCGACGAAGCTCAGCGTGTAGGCTTCGCCCAGCCCCATCGTGCGCAGACCGGAGGTGTACAGCACCAGCATCAACACGCTGAGCACGCCACGCATCAGATGCAGGCGCCAGCGCATGCCGCGGTGGAACACCTGCCCGCCCTCGCGTCGACACAGGATGTACAGCGCGATCATGGGCAGCGAACTCCAGCCCCGCAGCGCCACCACCTGGGCCGGCGCGAAGTGGCCGCCCAGCACCTTGAGCATGGCGTCCACCACGCCGAAGGCGGCACAGGCGGCCAGCATGGCGACGATACCGCGCAGCGTGCCCGACAGGCGGGTGGCGACGAAGGTGCCGCTCACCGACCCGGCCCGCCGTGCCAGGCGGGATGCGCGTGCGAATGCGCCCTCATCCAGCGCGACCCAGCAGCGCGACGACGAAGACCAGCACACCCAGCACCAGGTTGAAGGCCACGCGCAGCCGGATGCGGTTGAGCGCCGCGCCGGCCTCGGGCCACTGGTGGGCAGCCACCGCGCGGCGCAGTGCCGGGAAGGCGCTGGCGCGGATGGTGATGTAGATGAGCGTCATCACCGCCGCCAGCCCCGCCATCGCATGCACCCGCCAGTGGGCGTTCGCGAAGCCGCCCATCTGCCCCAGCATCGCGAAGCCGCTGAGCCACAGTGTGGCGATCGCGATGTCCACGCCGATCAGGAAGCGGCGCAGCACGGCGGTCATCAGCGGCAGTCGCTGCGGCGGGGCCAGCAGCGCGGCCGCGGCCGGCCGCACGGCGAGGTGCAGCGTGGCCATGCCACCCACCCAGAAGGCGGCGGCGAGCACATGCAGCAGAAGAAGCAGGGCGTAGAGGATGGTGGGGCTCATGGGGGGTCGGGTTCTGGGGGAAGGTGGGGGATGCCTCGAAGGGCATGGGTCGGCCGATCATCCCATTGCCGCGCGTCGGACGGCACGCCGTGGCGGTGGCTCCAGCGCCAGCAGCTCGGCGGGCAGCGCGTCGTTCCAGACGTCGCGAAAGTAGGCGCGGTCGCTGGCCACCAGCTGCGGCAGCACGGCGCGCAGCCGGGCGAGGGCCGCGGCCGCGGTGCCCAGGTCGCGGCCATGGGCGGCGAACCAGGCCTGCTCGAACAGCAGGCCCGCCAGCTGCAGGCCGGGGTAGCGGCGCTGGCCCGCGTCGTGATCGGCCAGATGTTGCGCGGCCACCCCGGCCCAGCCGCCGCGCATGGCGGGGCCGTCCAGGCCGGGCGCGAGGCGGTCCTCCGCGCTCTCTTCGGCAAGGGCGCGGGGCGTGAGCGGTCGCAAGGCCGCGAACTCGGCCAATGGCAGGCCGGGGCGCGGCTGGCAGTCGCCGCGAGCGATGCGCATCAGGTAGATGGCATTCCACGCCGAGCGGCCCTGCCCATCGGCCAGGCTGCACAGCCATTCGCTGAACGCGATCCACTGCACCGCATGCCGGCGCGCCTGCGCACCGCGTGCCTGCGCCGCCGCCTGCACGCCCAGGCCCACGCGGTCGAACAGCCACACGGCCATGCCCATGTTGGCCGCCACATGCTGTGCGGCATCGAAGGCATGCGACTCGAAGGCCGCGGCCAGGGCGCGGCCGAAGTGCTGCATGGCCTCGTCGGCTTGCAGTGCGGCGGTGGCGGCGTCCGTGGTGGCCAGGCCCAGCGCACGCGAGCGGCAGGCGAGCGCCCACAGGTTGCTCCACTCGAAGCGCACCTGCGGATGGTGGCGCAGCAGCGGCGCCTGCTGCGCATCGCGCGTCATGGCGGCCAGTTGCGCCTGGGCCTGCGGCAGATCGCGGGCGGTGTAGCTGCACCACGCGCCCACGATGGCGGCCATCGCGCCCAGGTAGTCGTGGCTGGCCACCTGGCGGGCCAGGCGCTGGCGTTGCAGGGCGGCCAGGCGCTTGCGGGCCTGTGCGTCGTCGCCCAGGCGGCGCCAGAGCAGCGCTTCGTTGAGCGTGACCAGCGCGCGTTGGTAGTCGTCCTGGGCCAGGTCGGCCGCCTGGCGCATGGCGGCCAGCGCGCTGGTGGGCGCTTTGGCATCGCGCCGGCCTTGCACCGGAGCGGCCCAGCGGCCCTGCCGCATGGCCTGCTGCGCGGCGGCGAGCTGGTGCCAGAAGCGGGCGTCCTGCAGTTGCACCGCGCTGGCCTGTGCTTCTGCGGCGCTGGTACGAGCGCGCCGCGGCGATGCGGAAAGACCCAGGAACGCCGCCACATCGGCCGGCCGGGCCGCCTGCCCGTCGACGCGCAGACGCAGGCGCCGCGCCTCGGCGGCAGGCAGCCAGAAGGGACCCTGGCTGCGGCCCTCGGCATTGAGGAAGCGCGGGTCGCGCGCCGCGTCCGGGCCCCAGCCCACGCGTAGGCCCCAGGCCTTGAAGTCGCGGAAGGCGCGACTGACCACCATGCGCAGGGTTCGCGCGGACGACACCTGCCCGCGCAGGGCATCGACCGCCACCACCTCGCCAATTCGCTGCGCATGGTGCAGCCGCACCAGCAGCCACAGCGATTGATAGGCCGCCGGCCGGCCGCCCACCGACTGGGGCGAGCTGAGTTCGATGTCGATGGAGGGCAATGGCATGGGGAAGACGGCGATGTGACAGGTGTGACAGCAGTGCGGCGCGGGCGGCCCCGCGGGCTTGGTGGCCGGGGCGGGCCTTCCTACGATGCGGGCTCGTCGCGACGCCCTTGCCCTTGCCCTTGACCGCCTGCCCCGCATTGTGGGCGGCCTTCCCGCACCCATCATCTGTCCACAGGATCTCCATGACCTTCCACTACCCGGCTGCTTCTCTTGAACTCGCGCAGCGCCGTCGCCTTCTGTCCGCCCTCGCCGCCGCGCCGCTGGTGCTGGCCACGACAGCATGCGCCACCGCCGCCGCGCCCGCCGACCGCGAGGCGCAGGCCGCGCTGAACGCCCTGGACGAAGGCTTCGATGACCGGCTCGGCGTGTTCGCGCTCGACACCGGCTCCGGCGCCACGCTGGGCCATCGTGCGGGCGAACGCTTTCCCATGTGCAGCAGCTTCAAGGCCGTGCTGGCGGCGTCCATGCTGGACCGCAGCCGTCGGCAGCCGGACTGGCTGGCCCACCGCGTGCGCTATGCCAAGGCCGACCTGGTCAGCTATTCGCCCGTCACCGAGCGCCATGTGGGCGAGGGCATGACCGTGGCCGAACTCTGCGCCGCCACGGTGCAGTACAGCGACAACGGCGCCGCCAACCTGCTGATGGCCCAGAGTGGCGGCCCGCAGGCGCTCACCGCCTTCGCGCGCAGCCAGGGCGACAGCGCCTTCCGGCTCGACCGCATCGAACCCGCACTCAACAGCGCGATTCCGGGCGACGAGCGCGACACCACCACGCCCGAGGCCATGGCCCGGCTGCTGCAGCGGCTGGTGGTGGGCGAGGGCCTGCCGCCGCGCGAGCGCCAGCAACTGGCCGACTGGCTGCGTGGCAACACCACGGGCGCACGGCGCATCCGCGCGGGCGTGCCGGCGGCCTGGACCGTGGGTGACAAGACGGGCACCGGCGCTCACGGCTCGGCCAGCGACATCGGCATCGTGTGGCGACCGGGCATGGCACCGCTGGCGCTGGCCATCTACACGACGCGGCCGAAGGCCGATGCGCCGGCGGACGAGGCCGTGATCGCCGAAGCGGCGCGCATCGTGGCCCGCTGGGCGGGCGCGGGACGGCCGGCCTGAGCCCGCGTTCGCCCAACAGGGCCATCGGGCGTTCGCGTCGATGCCGCGCCGCCCGCGCTGTCACCGGCGCAACAGCGCCGGGCGCGCGCGCCGGTCAACATGGGCGAGCGCCCATCCACGGCCCTGCGTGGAGGCACCTTGAACGGAGACCTGAATGTCCATGTCGCTGCCTTTCGACCGCGTCGCCATCGATCCGACGCGCGACAGCTTCAAGCAGTTGTTCGACCAGGTGCCGGCGGACACCCCGGTGCTCATGCTCAACCTGCTGGCCTTCCGCGCGCAGGCCGCCGATGCACCGGGCGCGCCGGTGCGCTCGGGCCGCGCCGCCTACGCCACCTACAGCGAGGCGGTGGTGCCGCTGCTGGCGAAGGTCGGCGGGCAGGTTCGCTGGGTCGGCGATGCGCGTCATGCGCTGGTGGCGCCGCCCGGCGAGTCCTGGGACGAAGTGCTGCTGGTGGAGTACCCCACGCGCGACGCCTTCGCCGCCATGATCCAGTCGCCCGAGTACCGGGCCATCGTGCATCACCGCACGGCGGCGCTGCGCGATGCGCGGCTGATCGCCACCACGCAGCGGCCCTGAGGCCCCGCCTCAGCGGCCCAGATGGCCGAGCAGTTCGCAGCGGCCCACGCCCAGGTCGTTGAGCTCGTGCTGGCCCATCGCCATCAGCAGCGCGCCCTCTTCCCGCAGGCGTCGCGCCTGGATGCGGCGAACGCGCTGCTGCGCTGCTTCATCGCGCAGACGCTGCAGCAGGCCGGCGCGGGCCGGCTTCGCCGTAGCCTCGACCATGGCCTCGCGCGGCACGGCACCCGGCACGATGGCGCGACGGGGTGTGGCGGCGCTCGGGCAGGCGGTGGCGGGTTGCAGCACGAGGGTGTTCATGATCGGCTCCTGGCGTGTGTTTCTGGCACGAGGTGGTGAAAGGAGCCGCGATCATGCGCCGCGGCGCAGCATCGGAGAAGTTGAGAGTTCTGAGGGCTGCGATCAGAATGCCTGATGCGCCAATTGAACCTCGACCAGGTGCGCACCCTGGTCGCCATCGCCGACCTCGGCAGCTTCTCGGCCGCCGCCCAGGCCCTGCACCTGGCCCAACCCACCGTGAGCCTGCATGTGAGCGAGCTGGAGTCGCGGCTGGGCGTGCCGCTGCTGCTGCGCTCACCGCGGCATGTGCAGCCCACGCCAGCCGGCGCCGAGCTGGTCGAGCGTGGCCGTCGCCTGTTGCGCGATGCCGACGAAGCCATGGACGCCGCCCGGCGGCGGCATGCGGGCCTGGAGGGGCGGGTGCGCATCGGCGTCTCCACCACCAGCGTGGTGGTCGACCTGCTGCCGCCGGTCTTCGAGGCGCTGGCCGCCCGCTACCCGGGCATCGAGCTGTCGCCCGTGTTCGTGGGCTCGGCCGACTCGGCCACCGGGCTGGTGGGCGGCGCGGTGGACCTGGCGGTGGTCGCCCTGCCCCAGCCGGCTCTGCCCGGCGTGCGCTTCACGCCCTGGTTGCGCCACGAGATGCGGGCGCTGGTGCCGGCGGTGTGGCCGGCCTTGCCCAAGCGCGCCACGCCGGCCTGGCTGGCGCAGCGGCCGCTCATCATGAACGAGCCCGGCACGCGCATGCAGACGCTCACGCTCGAATGGTTCGGTCGCGCCGGCTTCTCACCGCGGGCCCGCATCGAGCACAACTACGACGTCGCGATGCGCGGCCTGGTCGAGGCCGGCTATGGCGCCGCGCTGCTGCCGCTGCGGGCCAGCCATGAGGAGGCCGCCGGCTCGCGCGTGCGGGTGCTGCCGCTCAGCCCCCGGCTGGTGCGTCAGCTGGTGATCGGACACCGAACCCAGGAGCCCGCCGGCGGTCCGGTGCGGCGGGTGGTGGACATGCTGATGGAGATGGCGGGCCAGGTGGGTTGAAGGGCGCGCCGGCTCGTGCCGTCCATGCAGTCACGCCGTGCTGGTCCGCGCCGGCTGCGGCGCCTCGTTCAACGTGCGGCGGAGGCGCCCGGCGCCGGCCCGGTATAGCGTGCACGCGGCCGGATCAGCGTGCCCGTGGCCTGCTGCTCCAGTGCATGGGCGATCCAGCCCACGGCACGCGCCAGGGCGAACAGCACCAGCGGCGCATGCGCCGGCAGCCGGTGGGCGGTGGTGAGCGCTGCGAGTGCGAAGTCCACGTTGGCCTTTTCGCCCATCAATCGCTCGCCCACCTCCCGCAATTCGGCATAGGGCGCAGGCAGATCGATGCGGGCGAGCAGCGCCTGGCATCGCACATCGCCCTGCGGATAGAGCGGATGGCCGAAAGCGGGCAGCCGCCGGCCCAGCGACAGCCATTCGTGCATCGCCGCGTCCACGCCCTCGCGCTCGGCCGCGCGGACCAGGCCCAGCGTGGCACGGGCCGCGCCGCCATGAAGTGGGCCGCTCAGCGCCGCGAGGCCACTCAACACGCTGGCAGCCAGCGAGGCGCCGGTGGAGGCCGTGACGCGCGTCGCGAAGGTGGAGGCATTGAGTTCGTGGTCGGCCAGCAGCACCAACGCGCGCCGGATCAGGTCGGCGGCCTTCGGCCGGCGCCAGACGGCGGCCAGGCGCTCGTGCACCCGCTCGCCGCGCGACGGGCCGGCCAGTGCATCGGCCAGCAGGCCCATGAGTCCTGCTGCTTCATGGAGCAGCGCGAGGCGGCCCCGCCCCCGCCCTGGCGGATCCGCCGCGGCCCTCACGGCCAGCGCCGTCATCGCGCTCGCGAGCGGGGCAGTAAACGAAGCCGGTGCGCCCGTCGGTCCCGGAGAGGCAAAGGGATACGCCGGCCCGTCCCACAGCAGCGCGGACACCTGCTCCAGCGTGCCCTCTTCTGCCAGCGCACAGGCATCCTGCCCGCGGTAGTAGAGCCGCCCGGCCACCACCGTCGAAATGCCCGAAGCCAGCACCGGCTCGCCCCACTGGATGGCCTCTCCCGCCAGCGCTGCGTCGCTGCGCCGGCCCTGCCGGCGCGCGGCCAGGCGTTGCACGTCGTCGCGGTGGTAGAGGCTGCGCCGCGGGTCGGCCGTGTCAGCCTGCGTGCGGATGCGCCCGCGGCTCACGTTGGCATAGAGCGTCTGCGGACGCACTTTCAGCAAGGCCAGGGCATCGGCGGCAGGCAGCCACAGCGGCAGCTTCTCGGCAGCGGTCATGTTGATGAAATGAATCAAGATTGACGTCAACATTGTGCGGTTTCCACAATGCCTCGCATCCCCAACGACACACGAAAGGCGGCGACATGACGGACGATGACAACAACGGGCTCGAGGGCGTGGTGGCGGCCCACACGGTGCTGTCCGAGGTGGACGGCGCCGCGGGCCGGCTGGTGCTGCGCGGCCATGTGCTGGACGACATCGCTGGCCGCTGGCGCTACGAAGAGGTGCTGGCGCTGCTCTGGCAGGGCTTCTTCGCGCAGCTGCCTGCGGCGCCGGAGCTGGCCCTCGCGCTGGGCCGTGCGCGCACCGACGTGGCGGCCCTGCTGCGCGCGGACGATCGCGCCGCGCTGTCGGCCCTGACGCCGCTGGAAGCCATGCGCGCCCTTCTCGCCCGCGTGCCCGACGGCGACGATCTGCCTACGGCCTTGCGCCTAGTGGCGGCGCCCGTCGTCTTCACGGCAGCGGTCCTGCGCTGGAAGGCGGGCGAGTCGGCCCTTGCGCCCGAGCCCGAGGCTTCCCATGCGGCCGACTTCCTGCGCATGGTGTCTGGCCGGCCGGCCACGTCGGCCCAGGCGGCGGCGCTCAACGCCTACCTGGTCACGGTGGCCGACCACGGCCTCAACGCCTCGACCTTCGCCGCGCGTGTCGTCGCGTCCACGGGCGCCGGCCTGGCCTCGGCCGTGCTCGCGGGCCTGAGCGCGCTCAAGGGCCCGCTGCATGGCGGCGCGCCCGGGCCGGTGCTGGACATGCTCGATGCCATCGGCCATGCCGATGCGGCCGCGCTCTGGCTGGACGCCGCGCTGGACCGCGGCGAGCGGCTGATGGGCTTCGGCCACCGCATCTACCGGGTGCGCGATCCGCGTGCCGACGCGCTGAAGAAGGCGCTGCGCCAACTGGCCCAGGCTGGCGGTGTGGAAGCCGGCCGCGTTGCGCTGGCCGAGGCCGTGGAGCGCGCCGCCCTCGCCTCGCTGCAGGCCCGCAAGCCGGGCCGGGTGCTGGAGACCAATGTCGAGTTCTACACCGCCCTGCTGCTCGAAGCCGTGGGCCTGCCGCGCGAGGCCTTCACCGCCGTCTTCGCGGCCGGCCGGGTCGGCGGCTGGGTGGCGCATGCGCGCGAGCAGGTGCAGCGCGGGCGGCTGATCCGGCCGCAGTCGGTGTACGTGGGGCCGGCACCCGCGGCGGCTGACAAGGTGGCCGAGCCGGCGGTTGCCTGACGACAGTTGCTCGAAGTCGTTGGGGTGGGCCATGGTGAGCGCGCGTCTTTGGCATCGCCGAAGCCGGTGCCACTTAGACTCCGCGCCCCGTGTCGACCTGCGTGCATCCGCCGCGGGTCGGCATGGGCTGCAGAAAGCGAACCATGGCCACTTCCGACGCGTGCGATCCCGAGCTTGTCCCCGCCCACACCACCGTCGCCGCGCGTTCCGTGGCGGGCTGGGCGCAGCGGCACTATGGGTTGGCGGTGGAGCACTGTGTGCTGATCCGCCGTGGTCTCAATGACAACTACGCCCTGCGCGTGGCGGGTGGCGTGCGCCACGTGGCGCGGCTCTATACCATCCGCCCGCGTGGCCCCTTCAACGTCGATTTCGAGACCGCGCTGCTGAAGCACCTGCAAGGCCGCGGCGTGGGCGTGGCCGCCCCCGTCGATACGACGGCGGGCGGCTCGCATGTGCGTCTGCCGTGTCCCGAAGGCGAGCGCGGGTTGGCACTCTTCCACCACGTCGAAGGCGCCGTGCCGGACGCTCTGGACGACTTCGCCGCGACCGGCGAGGTGCTGGCCCGCATGCATGCCGCCGCGCGGGACTACGCCGGCCCGCCCAGCCTCTACGCACTCGATGGCCACGGCTTGGCCGGCCGCACGCTCGCCTGGTTGCGGGCCTATCCCGGCCTCGATGCCGGCGTGCTCGCCAGCTACGAATCGCTGATCGGTTCCTTGCTGGAGGAGCTTGCCGCGGCCGAGCCCGCGCTGACCCGCGTGCTGTGCCACGGCGACACCCATGGTTTCAACAACCATGTGGTGGCCGACGAAGCGGGCAGCAAGCGCGCGGTCCTCTTCGACTTCGACGATGCGGGGCCGGGCTTCCTGGCCTACGACCTGGGCGTGATGCCTTGGTCCTACCTGCTCCGCAAGGGCCTGCGCGAAGCCGACGACCTGCTGCGCGAGCGCTGGACGCACTATCTGGCCGGCTACCGCGCTGCGGGTGGCTTGATCACCGACGCGGATCTGGCGGCCCTGCCGTTGTTCATCCAGCTGCGCCATCTCTGGAACCTGGGCGAGGGCGTCGGGCGCCTGCACCATTGGGGAACCAGCGTGGCGCCCGAGGACTGGCTGCGCAAGCAGATCGAGGTGATGGCGGCGTGGAAGAGGCTGGATCTGGGCCCGGCTTCCGCCGACAGCGTGGGGGGCCCGCCCGTGTGACGATGCCGTCATGCGCCCGACCGACGCCACCGTCCGCCTCACCATCGCCGACCTGCTTGAACGCCGTGCCACCGAGGCGACGGTCTGCCCCTCGGAGGTGGCCCGTGCGCTGTCGGCGGACGATTGGCGACCGCTCATGCCGCAGGTCCGGGCTGTTGCCATCGAGATGGCGAGGCAGGGCAATCTGGAGATCCGCCAGCATGGCCGAGCTTTGTCACCCGAAGCGGCGTTGCGCGGCCCGATCCGGCTGGGCCGCACGAGCTCGGCCGCCGCCGCTGGTGCACACACCGGCGGCCATCCCACCACGCCCGACGGGCGCTACTTCGTCGTGCGGGGCCGGCTCTGGCGCAAGGCCAACCCGGACCTGCCGCAAGACAAGCGCGACGCCCTGGTGCGCCAACTGATGGACGCCCGCCGTGCCCTGCGCGGCCGTCGCTCCGAAGCCGAGCGCCAGGCCGCGCGCGAACAGGTCGACCAGGCCAAGCGGGCCCTGGGCGAGCGCGGTCCGGTGTGGTGGACCGACGGCGCGCCCGACTTCAACCGCCGCATGGCCCGCAACACGCCCTACCGCGACTGGTTCGCTGCGCTGCCGGAAGGTTGAGCCGGACGCAGCCCCAGCCACAGCAGCGCCGCCGCGATCAGGCCCAGCGGCAGCACAGAGCCCAGGTTCAGCAGCGTCCAACCCCGCGTGGTGACCAGGGCACCCGACGCGAAGGAGGTGCCCGCCAGCACGGCGAACTGCAGGAAGTTCATCGCCCCCTGCGCCCGGTTGCGCTCCTGCGGCGTGTGCGATTGCAGCGAGAGCGTGGTGCTGCCGGTGAACAGGAAGTTCCAGCCCACGCCCAGCAGGAAGAGCGCGATGGTGAAGTGGTGCAGTTCCACGCCCGACAGCGCGATGGCCACGCACAGCATGTTCAGCAGCACGCCCGTGCCCATGATCGGCAGCGTGCCGAAGCGCTGGATCAGGTGGCCGGTGAAGAAGCCGGGCGCGAACATGCCGATCACATGCCACTCCAGCACGAAGGCCGCGTCCGAGAAGGGCAGGCCGCACTGCTGCATGGCCAGCGGCGTGGCCGCCATCAGCAGGTTCATCACGCCATAGGCCAGCGCGCCGCCCATCGCCGCAACCAGGAAGGTGGGCTGCCGCAGCAGTTGCGCCACGCTGCGGCCGGCGGAGGCCGACGAGGTGGCCAGCGGCGGCGGAAAGCGCATCAGGGCCAGCAGGCCCATGGCCAGCAGCGCGACCACCGCCAGCGCCAGGTAGGCGCCGACGAAGGGCGCGGCCGTGAGGTCGCGCGTGCGGGCCGCCAGGTTGGGCCCGACGATGGCGCCGATCAGCCCACCCGCCATCACGTACGACACCGCCTTGCTGCGCATGGCCGGCGCGCACAGCTCGGCCGAAGTGAAGCGGTAGAGCTGGCCGTTGGCCGAGTAGTAGCCCGCCAGCAGCGTGGCGGCGCACAGCAGCCAGAACTGGCGCGTGAAGGCCGCGAAGGCGCACAGCAGGGCCGAGCCCAGCGCCACGAGCAGGCCGAGGAAGAAGCCCGTCTTGCGCCCGAGGCGCCCCTGCACCCAGGCCACCGGCGCGGTGAACAGCGCGCCGCCCACCACATAGCCCATGACCGGCAAGGTCGCCATCCAGCCATGGGGCGCGAGGGCCAGCCCCACCAGGCCGTTGATGGCGATGAAGGTCACGTTGTTGGTGAGGAACAGCCCCTGCAGGGCCGTCAGCAGCCAGAGGTTGCGGTTCATCGTGCCGCCGGCGGCGTCTCCAGCAGCCGGACCACGCTGTGCAGCAGCCGGTTCAGCGGCACCGGCACGCCCAGCGCATCGCCGCGCCGCACCACATAGCCGTTGATGTGGTCGATCTCGGTGGGCTTGCCGCGCATCAGGTCCTGGGCGGTGGAGGAGAACTGCGCCGGCATGGTGGCCGCGATGGCGTCGACCGCGGCATACGGATCGCCCGGCACCTGCACGCCGTCGGCCTGCGCCACGGCCAGGCACTCGTCGGCGATGGCGCGCAGCGTCGGCAGGATGCCCGGCGCCGGATGGATTACGCCATAGGGCTGGCGGGTGATGGCCGAGATCGCGTTGTAGGCGGCATTGAGGATCAGCTTGGCCCACAGCGCGCCGATGGCCTGCGGCGACACCTCGGTGGGCACGCCGGCGGCCTCCAGCAGGGCCGCAATCTCGGCACTGCGCGCCGACGGGCCGATCACCAGTTCGCCGCGGCCGTGGTGGCGCAGATGGCCGGGCCCTTCCATCTCGGTGGCGACGTAGACCACGGCCGGCACCACCGTCTGCTGCGGCAGCACCGCCTGCAGGCGCTCGGCGTTGTCCACGCCGTTCTGCAGGCTCAGCACCAGCGCGCCGGGCGGCAGGTGCGGGCGCATCTGTTCGCCTGCGGCCGCGGTGTCGGGCGACTTCACGCAGAACAGCACCACGTCGGCACCAGCGACGGCCTCGGGCCCGGTCGCGGCCTGCAGCGGTACCTGCTCGTCGAAGCGCGTGGTCTGCATGCGCAGGCCCTTGGCGCGCACCGCCTCCACATGGGCCGGCCGGCCGATCAGCACCACCGAATGTCCCGCGCGGGCCAGCATGCCCCCGTAGTAGCAGCCGACCGCGCCGGCGCCCATCACTGCGACCTTCATCTTTCGCTCCTTCGCATCCTCAGAAAACGGACAGCCCGGTGCGGGCCACGAACAGTTCGAGGGCCTTCATGCCCAGGTGGGAATTGCCCGTGCCATCGAGCGCGGGCGACCACACGCACAGCGTGAGCCGGTCCGGCACCACCGCCACGATGCCGCCGCCCACGCCGCTCTTGCAGGGCAGGCCGATGCGGAAGGCGAACTCGCCCGCCGCGTCATAGGTGCCGCAGGTGAGCATCAGCGCATTGATGCGCCGCGTCTGGCGCTCGGTCACCACCTGCTCGTCGGCATTGGCAGGATGGGCGCCGTCCCGGGCCAGGTAGCTGGCGGCGCGGGCCAGCTGGCGGCAGCTCAGGGCCAGCGCGCACTGGTGGAAGTACAGGTCCAGCACCTCGGCCACCGGGTGGTCCAGCTTGCCGAAGCTCTTCATGAAATGGGCCAGCGCCAGGTTGCGGTGGCCGGTGGCGGCCTCGGAGGCGGCGACCTCCTCGTCGAAGACGACCGGCTCGCCCGCGAGGTGGCTCAGGAAGCCGCGCAGCGTGTCCCGCGCATCGGCGCCGTAGAGGTCGACGATGCGGTCGGCCACCGCGATGGCGCCGGCATTGATGAAGGGATTGCGCGGCTTGCCCTGCTCGCTCTCCAGCTGCACCAGCGAGTTGAAGGGATTGCCCGAAGGCTCGCGCCCGATGCGCGCCCACAGTTCGGCCTCGGGCATGTGCCGCATGGCCAGCGTGAGCGAGAAGAGCTTGGAGATGCTCTGGATCGAGAAAGGCACATCGCCATCGCCTGCCACGGCCTCGTGGCCGTCGCAGGTGCGCAGCGCGATGCCGAAGCGGTGGGCGTCCACGCGGGCCAGGGCGGGGATGTAGCTGGCGACCTTGCCCTCGCGCCCCGCCTCGGGCTGCAGGGTGTGGACGATGTCGTCGAGGACGGCCTGGAAGTCGAGGGAGCTGTTCATGGAAAAGGGGGTGGTGGCTGCCCGTTCGGACGCCCCTGCATATGGAAGAAACTTTCTTCAGTTTGTACGTCGAGCTTCAGCCTCTGCGGTTCAGCAACACCAGCCCCACCGATACACCGGCCAACGCCGCCACCAGCTGCGCCGTCAGCGGCTCGCGCAGCAGCAGCACGCCGAAGAGCAGCGCGAACAGCGGCGTGAGGAAGGTGAAGGGGGAGATGCGGGTGGCCGGGTAGTGCCGCAGCAGCCACATCCAGGCCAGGTAGCTGGCGAAGGCACCGATGAAGGTCTGGGCCGCGATGGAGGTCCAGGCGTAGGCCGAATAGCCCAGGCCCCAGGTCTCGCCGCGCACCAGCGAGGCCACCGGTACCACCACGGCCGTGACGGCCAGTTGATAGAACAGCGTCTTCTCGGCACTGGCGGTGGCCAGCCGGCTGCTGCGGATCACCAGCGTGGTCAGCCCCCACAGCAGGCCCGCCAACAGGGCCAGCGCGTCGCCCCGCAACTGCCCGGGCTGGGCATGGCCCAGGCTTTCGCTGAAGGCCACCACCACGGCCGCGAAGGCCAGGGCCAGGCCGATCCACTGCACGCCCCGCAGCCGTTCGGCCGGCACCAGCCGCGGCAGCAGCAGGGCCACGAAGAAGGGCGAGGTGTAGAGGAAGACGGTGAGCCGCGAGGCGGTGGTCAGCTGCAGGCCCAGGTAGATGCAGATGAACTCGCCGGAAAACAGCAGCCCCGCCAGCAGCCCGGCCGCCAGCGTCCCGTCGCGCCGGAACAGCGCCACGCCGCGCACCGCGCACCACAGCAGCAGCAGCACGGTGGCCCCCACCATGCGCAGCGTGGCCTGCCACATGGGCGGCACCTCGGCCACGGTGGTCTTGATGAGGATCTGCTGCAGGCCCCAGAACGCACAGCAGGCGACGAGGATCAGGAGGGCACGGGTGTCGAGGTGGTCTTTGCGATCGGTCATGCAGCGGGCGGCGTTGTCTCGGCGGTCTTCTGGGGTCAGCCGCCGATCCTAGCCCGCGGGGCTAAATGCTGCTGGGCGCGTGCAGGGCCTGCGCGCGGTGCGCGTCCGAGGTGGCATGCACCCGCTGGATGGGCGCCCGCGCCACGTCGCGCCGGGCGATGGTGGTCACCTCGCGCATCAGCGCGCGGGCGTCCCAGTCCACCGGCCAGCCCTGCCACAGCCGCAGCGCGCCCTGCACGAAGACGGCGTCGATCTGGTCGCGGTTGGCAAAGCGCACCAGCTCCCAGCCCAGGTCCCAGCTGGGCAGGAACTCGGGCACGTCCACGTCCAGCAGCAGGAAGTCGGCGGCATGGCCGGCCTCGATGCGACCGGTGATGTGGCCCAGTCCGGCGGCGCGCGCCCCTTCGTGCGCGGCATGGTCCAGCCAGGTCCAGCCGCCGCCGCAGGAGGAGTCGCCCTTGGCGATGCCCTGGGTCAGGCGCTGGGCCATCTCGGCGGCGTCCATCAGGCGCAGCGCATCGGCGCGCGTGCCGTCGGTGCCCAGGCCGAAGGGCACGCCCAGCATCTGCAAGAGGCCGGCGTCGAGCACGGCATTGCCCTTCCAGGCGCTGGCCACGGGGTTGTAGGCCACGGCGGCGCCGCTGTCGCGCAGCAGGCCCAGCTCGCGCGGAGTCAGCAGCGTGGCATGGGCGAGCAGCGCGCTCTCGTTGAGTGCGCCCACGGCGTGCAGCAGCTCCAGCGGACGCAGGCCGCGCGCGACCAGCGAGCGCTCGACGGCGGCCAGGTGCTCGTTCACATGGGTCTGGAAGCGCGCGCCGGCCTCGCGGGTGAGCGCGGCCACGTCGTGCAGCATGCGGTCGGTGGCGGCCTCGGGGATGGAGATGGCCAATGACGGGTGCACCAGCGGGTCGTGCTCGTGCGCCGCAAGGAAGCCCGCCGCGCGGTCGAGGATGCGGCGCGCGCCGGCCTCGCCCTCGGTGTTGCCGGCGTCGTTGCAGATCAGGCCCAGCACGCAGCGGATGCCCACCTCGCGCGCGGCCCGCGCCACGCCGCCCAGGCCCTCTTCGGAGCGCGTGCCGGCATCGACCACGGTGGTGAAGCCGCCGCGCAGCGACTCCAGCGCGGCCAGTTTGGCCGACAGGTAGGCGGCGTGCTCGTCCAGCACGCCTTCCATCGGCACCCAGATGCGGCGGAAGATCTCCGACGGCTCGCCGAAGGCCAGCGACTTGCCGAAGGCCTGCGTGAGGTGGGTGTGGGTGTCGATGAGGCCGGGCATCAGCAGATGGTTCGGGGCCTCGTACACCGGCAGGCCCGGATGGGCGGCCCGCACCTCGTCGACCGGGCCGACCTGCGTGAAGCGGCCGTGCTGCACGGCGACGGCCAGGCCCTGCCTCATGCCGCCCCGCTGCAGCAGGTGGCCGGGGGCGATCAGGAGCGGGGCATCGCCGGCGAGGCGGAGTTGGTCAGCGGACAGCATGGGAGAAGGTGCTCGGAAAGGCGCGCTCACAACGTGGCGCAGAAAGGACGTGTCACTTCAGGATCAGCAGGGCGAACCAGCCACCCGTGGCCAGCAGCAGCACGGCCACGCCGCGTTGCAGTTGCGCGATGGGCAGCCGCCGCGCGGCGCGCTGGCCCAGCAGGCTTCCGGCCATCAGCAGCAGGCCGCACATCAGCGCCAGTCGCCAGTCCAGCCGGCCGGCCAGCGCGTGGACGGTGCTGGCGGACACGGCCACCGGCAGCTGCACCGCCTGCGCCGCGGCGACCGCGAAGACCAGCGGCTGGCGCAGCAGCATCAGCAGCGGCAGCAGCAGCACCGGGCCGCCGGTGCCCGTCAACGCCGAGCCGGCACCGACTGCCACACCCAGCGCCGCGAGCGCCCCGCTGCCCAGCGTCGGTGCGCCTTCGTGGACGCCGGCCGACGCCGGCCGCAGCCCGCGCCAGCCTGCCAGCAGCACCAGCGCCGTGACGCCCGCCAGCAGCACCTGCACCGGCAGCCAGCGCACCACCAGCGCGCCGACCACCGCACCCACGAGCGCACCCGCGAGCAGCGGCACGCAGCGGCGCGCCAGTTCGGGCCGCTGCCGCAGGCGGCCGAGCGCCACCAGCGCCGGCAGCAGGAAGGCCAGCGACGAGGCCGCGATGGCCTGCGGTGCCGGCACGCCGCCCAGCGTGGTCAAGAGCGGCACCACCAGCACGCCACCGATGCCCGTCGCGCCGATCAGCGCGCCGGCCGCCAGCAGCAGCGGCGTGACGATCCAGGCGTGGGCGATCAGCGGCATGTCGGTGGCCTCATCGTCATTCGGCCTTGATGCCGGCTTTGTTCACGACGTCCTGAATGGTCTGGCGCTCCTTCTTCAGGTAGTCGCCGAAGGCCGGGCCGGTGGTCACCACGGGGCGCACGGCGATCTCGCCCAGGCGGCGCACCACCTCGGGGTCCTTCATCGTGGTCTGGATGGCCTCGGCCAGCTTCGCGGCGACTGGGGCCGGCACGTTGGCGGGCGCCAGGATGCCCAGCCAGGAGTCCAGCTCGAAGCCCTTCAGGGCCGGCGTCTCGGCCAGGGCCGGCACCTGCGGCGCGATGGGCGCGCGGGCGGCGGAGGTGACGCCCAGGCCCTTGATCTTGCCGTCCTTGATGAAGGGCAACGCCAGCGACAGCGGCAGCACCGCCAGGTCCAGCTGGCCGCCGGCCACGTCGGTCAGCACCTGCGGGCCCGACTTGTAGGGCACATGCACGATGTCGATGCCGGCGCGCTGCTTGATGAGCTCGGCCGTCACATGCAGCGAGGTACCCACGCCGTCGGTGCCGAAATTCAGCTGCCCCGGGTGCGCCTTGGCGTACGTGATCAGCTCGGCGGCACTCTGCGCCGGCAGCTGCGGCTTGCCGACCAGCACGAAGGGCGAGAAGCCGACGGTGGCGATGGGCGCGAAGTCCTTGAAGGTGTCGTAGCGCACGGCCGAGGGCGCCACCAGCGGTGCCACGTTGAGCGGGCTGGCCACGGCGAACAGCAGCGTGTAGCCGTCGGCCGGCGCACGGGCCGCCTTCTGCGTGCCGATGGTGCCGGCGGCGCCGGCCACGTTGTCGATCACCATCGGCTGGCCCAGCACCTCGCCCAGCTTGGCGTTGACCAGGCGGGCCGTCGCATCGACGCCGCCGCCTGCCGCGAACGGTACGATCAGCGTGACCGATTTGGCCGGCCAGGCCTGGGCCTGTGCGGCGCCGGGCCATGCGGCCAGGGCCATGCCCGCCGCCAGGGCGGCAGCCAGGGTGCGGCGGGTGGAGCTCAGGGAATGGGCGGTGCGGGCGGGATGGGCCATGGTCGTTCCTCGTTCGGCAGTGTTGAAGGATGGAAAAGCACCTCGACGGTGCGAGAATCTACTCGTTATGACAAGTTATAACAAGCGATGCAAGCGGCATGCCAGCCGTGCGGAAGGGCCGCGCCTTGGCTGAGATTCCCCAGTCGCTGCATGCCCGCCTGCGCGATGAACTGCGCGCCGCCATCCTCGACGCCCGACTGAAACCGGGCGACAAGCTGCCGTCCGAATCCGAGTTGCAGGCGGCCCATGGCGTCAGCCGGATCACCGTGCGCCAGGCGCTCGGCGCGCTGCAGGCCGAGGGCCTGATCGTCAAGCTGCACGGAAAGGGTGCGTTCGTCTCGCACCCGAAAGCGGCGCAGAGCCTCAACCGCCTGCAGGGCCTGAACGAGGCGCTGGCCGCCGAGGCGCGCGCCGTCAGCAACAAGCGCCTGGCCTGGCGCGAGGTGCGGGCCCCCGCCGCCGTGGCGCAGAAGCTGGGCCTGTCAGGCAACACCACCGTCTACCACCTGCAGACCGTGCGCTACCTGGAGCGCGAGCCGCTGTCGGTCAACAACTCCTGGCTGCTGGTGACGCTGGGCGAGCGGCTGTCGCGGGTGGATTTTTCCCAGCGCGACCTGATCGACGTGTTCGAGCACGAGGGCGGCATCGCCGTCGGCCGGGCCGACCTGGAGATCGGCGCCGGCACCGCCCGCGCGGCGGATGCCCGCCTGCTCAAGCTCGAAACTGGCGCGCCCGTGCTGGAGGTGGAACGCGTCGTGCATGACCAGACCGGCACGCCGGTGCATGTGGAAAGCGCCGTCTACCGCGCCGACACCTTCCGCTACCGGCTGAGCCTGCAACGCTAGAAGGGCCCGCCAACCTGCCCGCGCAGCCCGCCGCGTCACGATTGCCCGCCGACCTTCCTCAACGCCTTTGCCCGCCGCCATGACCGCTGCCTCCACCATCCCCGTCATCAACATCGCCGCCCTCGCCTCGCCCGATGCCGACGCCCGTCGCCGCGTGGCGGCCGAGGTGGGCGCCGCCTGCCGGGACATCGGCTTCTTCGCCATCACCGGCCACGGCGTGCCGGCCGAAGTGATCGACGGCGCCTTCGCCGCCAGCCGCGACTTCTTCGCCCAGCCGGTGGCCGACAAGGCCGCGCTGGCCTACGCCTCGCTCAGCCACAACCGCGGCTATGTGGGCATGGGCGTGGAGGCGCTGGACGAGAAGCGCGGCGCCGACCAGAAGGAGGCCTTCAACCTCATCTGGACCGACGAGGCCACGCGCCCGCCCAATGCCTGGCCCGCCCTGCCCGGCTGGCGTGCGCCCGTGCAGGCCTACTTCGATGCCGTGTTTGCCGCCGCCAGCCGCCTGCATGCGGCCTTCGCGCTGGACCTGGGCCTGCCCGAGGACTTCTTCGCCGACAAGATCGACCGGCCCCTGGCCACACTGCGCCTGCTGCACTACCCCGCTGGGCAGGCGGCCGACCAGGGCGTGGGCGCGGGCGCCCACACCGACTACGGCAACGTCACCCTGCTGGCGACCGACGGCGTCTCGGGCCTGCAGGTGCAGGGCCGCGCCCGCGACGAATGGATCGACGTGCCGCCGCTGCCCGGCGCCTTCGTCTGCAACATCGGCGACTGCCTGATGCGCTGGACCAACGACGTCTACCTGTCGACGCCCCACCGGGTCGTGCGGCCGGCCGCCGAGCGCTACTCGATCGCCTTCTTCCTCGACCCCAATCCGGAGGCGCTGGTCAGCGCCATCCCCAGCTGCGTGCCGCCGGGCGAGACGCCGCGGCACTCGCCGGTCACCACGCAGGCCTATCTGCAGGCCCGCTTTGCGGCCACCTACGGCGCCGCAGCGACGGCGCCGGCTGGCTGAGCAGCGGCAGGCGCCGGCTGCTCGCCAGGCCCACCTGGGCCCTGCGATGGTGTGGCGTGCGGCGGCGGTGGGCATGACCCATACCGCCGCCGTCCGGCACGGGGCATCATGCGGCACCTTCTTCGACACCGCCCCTTGCCATGACGCCTGCGCTCCACGCCATGTTCGACGCCCAGCACGCCGCCAGCCGCGCCCAGCCGGAGACGCCGCTCGCGCTGCGCCGCGACCGCCTGCTGAGGATGCGCGGCCTGCTCCAGCAGCACGGCGCGGCGCTCGCCCAGGCGGTGCAGGCCGATTTCGGCGTGCGCTCGGCACCGCTGACCGAGATCGCCGACATGCTCCTCTTGCGTGAAGGCGTGGCCGACGCGCTGCGCCATCTGCGCGCGTGGTCGCGGCCGCGCCGGGTGCGCACGCCGCTCACCCTGCAACCGGCGCGTGCATGGATCCAGCGGCAACCGCTGGGCGTGGTGGGCGTGCTCTCGCCCTGGAACTATCCGCTGCTGCTGTCGCTCGGGCCTGCTGCCACGGCCATGGCGGCCGGCAACCGCGTGATGCTCAAGCCCAGCGAGCGGACGCCCCGCACCTCGGCGCTCACGGGCGAGCTGGTGGCGCAGCACTTCGCGGCCGACGAGTTCTGCGTGGTCAATGGCGACGCGGCGTTGGCTGCGGAATTCGCCGGCCTGCCCTTCGACCACCTCTTCTTCACCGGCTCCACCGTCGTCGGGCGGCATGTGGCTGCGGCGGCGGCCGCCAACCTCACGCCCACCACGCTGGAGCTGGGCGGCAAGTCTCCCTGCGTCGTCGACCCGTCCTGCCGCATCGACGAAGCGGCAGCGCGCATCGCGCATGGCAAGCTGCTCAATGCCGGGCAGACCTGCATTGCCCCCGACTACCTGCTCGCCCCGGCAGCCATGCATGCCGCACTGGCGGATGCCATCGGGCGGGCCGCCGGGCGCATGTTCCCGACCGTCGGCGGCAATCCCGACTACACCGCGCTGATCGATGACCGCCACGCCCAGCGGCTGGCGCGCCTGCTGGACGATGCCGTCTCGCGCGGCGCCGAGGTGCGCGTGCTGGGCGCCGACGGTGCCGATGCGCGCCAGATGGCGCCGCGCCTGGTGCTGGGTGCCACGCCCGACATGGCGCTGATGCAGGAGGAGATCTTCGGTCCGGTGCTGCCCGTGCTGGCCTGCGAGAACGCGCAGCAGGCCGTGCAGTTCATCAACGCGCGGCCACGGCCGCTGGCGCTGTACTGGTTCGGGGAGGATCGCGCGGCCCGCGATGCCCTGCTGCAGCAGACCACCAGCGGCGGTGTGAGCATCAACGACACGCTGGTGCACATCGCCCATCCGCGCTTGCCTTTCGGTGGCGTGGGCGACAGCGGCTGGGGCGCCTCCCATGGCGAGGCGGGTTTCCTGCGCTTCACGCACGAGAAGGCGGTGCTGGTGCAGTCGCGCTGGTCGCTGGGCAGCCTGCTGCATCCGCCCTACGGTCCCCGAACCGAGCGGCTGCTGGCCGCAATGCGCCGTCGCGGCTGAGGCCGGATTCGTCGCGCCTACAGCGGGTGCTCGGTATAGAAGCGGCCGCCGTGGAAGAGCAACGGGGCCACACCGGCCCGATGCGCGCAGCGCTCCACCTCGCCGACGAAGATGACGTGGTCGCCTTCTTCATAGCGGCTGCGGTTGAAGCATTCGAAGCTGGCCACGCAGCCCTCCAGCACGGGCGCACCGGCCACGCCTGGGGCCCAGTCCACGCCCACCCAGCGGTCCACTCCGCGTGCGGCGAAGCGCTCGGCCAGCGCCTTCTGGCTGGCGGCCAGGATGTTGACCGCGTAGTGCGAGCCCGCGCTGAGGTCGGGCATCGAACCCGCGCTGCGCGCCAGGCTCCACAGCACCAGCGGCGGCGTCAGCGACACCGAGTTGAAGGAGTTGGCCGTGAAACCCACCAGCCGTCCATCGGCGGCCCGCGCCGTGATGATGGTCACGCCGGTGGCGAACATGCCCAGGGCGGCGCGGAACTCGGCGGCGGAAAAGTCGGGCGCTTGGGCCTGGAGGGGTGCGGTCACGGAAGAGGGCCTGGTGGCGGGAGGCGGTCGGCCGGCATTGTCCCGCAGGCCGCTTGCCGGGGGCAGTGACAGGGTCAGGCAGGTGCAGATGCAGGCGTCAGGCGCTGCGCGCCGCTGGCCGATGAAGGGGGTTGAAGAAGGCCCGGCGCCTCACCCGAAGAACCAGTAGCAGACGGCGATCGCGGCCACCACGCCCGCCAGCTCGGCCAGCAACGCACAGCCCACCGCGTGCCGCGCCCGCTGGATGCCCACCGCGCCGAAGTACACCGCCAGCACGTAGAAGGTGGTCTCGGTGCTCCCCTGGATGGTGGCGGCCACCAGCGCGGGGAAGCTGTCCACACCGTGGGTCTTCATGGTCTCGATCAGCAGCGCCCGCGCCGCGCTGCCCGAGAAGGGCTTGACCAGCGCGGTGGGCAGCGCATCGACGAAGCGCGTGTCCCAGCCCGTCTGCGCCACGCACCAGCGGATGCCGTCCAGCAGCAGGTCCAGCGCGCCCGAGGCCCGCAGCACGCCGATGGCGCAGAGCATGGCCACCAGGTAGGGCAGCAGGCCCTTGGCCACGTCGAAGCCTTCCTTGGCGCCCTCGATGAAGCGGTCGTACACCGCCACCCGCCTGAGCGCGCCGACCACGAGGAAGACGATGACGATGCCGAACAGCAGCAGATTGCCCATCAGCGACGAGAGCTGCGCCAGCGCCTGCGCCGACAACGCGGCCAGCAGCGCCATGAAGCCCGCCAGCAGCGCCGCGCCGGGCAGCAGGTAGGCCAGCACCACCGGATCCCACAGTTTCAGGCGCTGCACCAGCGCCACCGACAGCAGCCCCACCAGCGTCGACGCGCTGGTCGCCAGCAGGATGGGCAGGAAGACCAGCGTCGGATCGGCCGCGCCCTGCTGTGCGCGGTACATGAAGATGGTCACCGGCAGCAGCGTGAGCGAGGACGCGTTGAGCACCAGGAACAGGATCTGCGCATTGCTGGCCGTGTCGGGCTGTGGGTTGAGCGTCTGCAGCTCCCGCATGGCCTTCAGGCCGATGGGCGTGGCCGCGTTGTCCAGGCCCAGCGCATTGGCCGCGAAGTTCATGGTGATGAGCCCCAGTGCCGGATGGCCGGCCGGCACTTCGGGCATCAGCCGCCGAAAGAGCGGCCCCAGCGCCCGCGCCATCAGCGCCACCAGGCCGGCCGCTTCGGCGATGCGCAGAAAGCCCAGCCACAGCGTGAGCGTGCCGAAGAGCAGCAGCATGATCTCCACCGACAGCCTGGCCATGGCGAACAGTGCCTCGACCATGGCGGCGAAGACCGTCGCGTCGCCACCCACCAGCCAGCGCGAAAAGCCCGCCACGGCGGCGACGAGGAAGAAGGACAGCCACAGGCCGTTGAGCATGGTGGAAAGCGATGCAGAGGGAGCGGGAATGCGCGCGCGGATCATAGGAGCCGCCGCGCCGCATCCAAGGCCGCGTCGGCCCGCTGGCGATGCTCAGTGGCAAGGGCGGCGCGTGATGCGGCGCCATGTCGGAGATGCTCATGCGAGCGGCGGCGTTGTTGGATGAGGGGGCGGCGCAGGGCCGCGTCGCCCGGCGTCGATCAGGCGGGTGGCCACCGGCGGGCCGTGTGAACGAGCGCCAGAATCCAGACCGCGTCGTCGTGCACTTCGTAGACCAGCCTGTAGCTCTCGTGCACGACGAGTTCGCGCGTGCCGGCAACGCGGCCTGCGCGCCCCAGCAGCGGGTGCGCCGACAGGCGGCCAGCCGCGTCGCCGAAACGCTCGTCCATGCCGATGGCGGCCAGGGGCTTGTCCCGGCCGATGAAGTCCAGGATGTCCGCCCGATCCTGCTCTGCGGCCGAGGTCCAGAAGACTTTCAAGGCTTGTTTGCGTCCGCGCGGGCTTGGAGCCGGGCGCGGCGCTCGGCAAATCGGGCCTCGACCTCGTCGGCGCTGGCGTGCTGGCCGGCGGCGCGTTGTGCGCGGGCCGTGGCCACCTTGTCCTGCAGGAAAGCGTCGTAGTCCCTCGCGTCTCGCTGGCGCTGGACGAAGTCGCGCATGAGTTCCCGGACGATCTGCGAAGCCGGCCGGTCGCTGGCCTGCGCCTCCGCCATGAAGGCGTCGCGCAGTTCCGGCTCGAGTTTCATGGTGAAGACGGCTTCCTTGGGCATGGCGGCTCCTGAAAACGTAGGGACGATGTCTCTATTTTGTCAGTACCTCGTCATCACCGGGGCATCTCGCCGAAGCGCCCGTGCCGCCCCGCCCCCGCTGCGAAGCGCGCAGCGCCCGCCTCACCCTCGGCGAAGAAGGCCGGCACGCCGTTCGCGCCCTCCTGCCGCAGTGCCTCGTCCAGCGGCAGATCCCACTGCGCATAGGCGGAGCGGCGGTCGGCCCGCATGCATTGCTGCGGAAAGACCGCCAGCTCGCGCGCCCAGGCGTGGGCGGCGGCCAGGGCGTCGCCACGGGGCACCACGCGGTTGACCAGGCCCATCGCCAGCGCCTCGTCCGCGGGCACGGGCCGCCCGCTGAGGATCAGGTCCATCGCCCGGCCCATGCCCACCAGGCGCGGCAGCCGCACGGTGCCGCCATCGATCAGCGGCACGCCCCAGCGGCGGCAGAAGACGCCCATCACCGCGTCGTCGGCGGCCACGCGCAGGTCGGCCAGCAGGGCCAGTTCCAGGCCGCCGGCCACGGCGTAGCCCTCGATGGCGGCGATCAGCGGCTTGGCCAGCGCCATGCGCGTCGGACCCATGGGGCCGGGGCCTTCGCCGCGGGCATCCAGCGCATTGCGCGCGGCCGGGTCGGTGGCGGCCGCCAGGTCGGCGCCCGCACAGAAGTGGCCACCGGCGCCGGTGAGCACCGCCACGCGCAGCGCGTCGTCGGCCTCGAAGCGTTCGAAGGCCTTTCGCAGCGCTTCGGCGGTGGCGCCGTCGACCGCGTTGCGCTTGTGCGGCCGGTCGAGGGTGATGGTGCAGACGGGGCCGTCGGCGGCGTAGTGCACGCTCGTCTGCGGGGCAGAGGAGGAGAGATCGGTCATGGACGGGGCTCCTGATTGATGAGGTTCGCGGTCGGGGAGGCGCCTGCCCTACCGCACCACCCCCGCCTGCCGCGCCAGCGCCACCGCCTGCGTGCGGCTGCGGGCGCCGAGCTTGAGGTTGATGTTGCGCAGGTGGGTGCGCACGGTGCTGTCCGAGACGAACAGCTTCTCTGCCATGGCCGCGTTGGAATAGCCGGCGGCCAGCAGTTCCAGCACGCGGATCTCCTTGCGGGTCAGCGGCTCGGCCAGCGGTGCGGGCGGGGCGTCGCCGGCGGCCGGCTCGTCCTCGTGCACCTCGCCGAAGGCGGCGGCCAGGCGCGCCACATGGTCGGCATAGATGGGCCCGGCCTCGTCCAGCCGGGCGCGGTCGGCCTGCAGGGCGCGCAGCAGCGGCGCCAATGCAGGCCCCTCGTCCAGCAGCAGCCGCACGAAGCCTTCGCGCGCGGTCTCGGCCAGCACGGCGGCCAGCACTGCCTGCGCCTCGGCCGCCGCACCTGCGCGCGCCTGGGCCAGCGCCAGCAGCACGCGCAGCTTGAGCGCCCGGTGCCGCCGCGCCAGTGTGTCGGCCTCGGCGATGGCGGGGGTCAGCGCCTGCCGCACGGCCTCGGTGTCGCCGAAGCGCAGCTGCCAGCGCCAGCGGCCGATGGCGATGTCGTCCACCGGGTGGGCCGGCAGGTTGAGGCGGCGCACGCGGTCCCACACGGCGGCGTCGTCCGCGCGCTCCAGCATGTCGGCGGCCGCGTCGCGGTTGCCCTGAAGCATCAGGAGGCGCGCGTGCTCCAGTTTGGCGCTGGCCACCACGCGCGGCAGCTGGCGGTCGTGGCCCAGGTATTCCAGCTCGGTCAGCAGCTGGAAGGCGCTGTCCACGTCGCCCTGCAGGAAGGCGATGCGCGCCCGCATGCGGTAGGCCGCGATCACGTGGTCGGGCAGCCCGACGTCGCGGGCCAGCGGCAGGTACACGCTCAGCAGGTGCTCGGCGCCGGCCAGGTCGTCGCTTTCGTACAGCACGCCGGCATGCAGCACGCCGGCCCAGGCATTGCCCTGCGTGGGGTTGTACGAGGCGCTGCGCGGCGTGGCGGACAGGGCCACGCGAAAGCGCGCGGCGGCCTGGCGCAGCCGGCCTTCGGCCAGATCGAGCACGCCTTCCATGGCCTCGGTGTACATGCGGTTGAAGATGCTGCCGGCCTGGCTGCGGCGGGCGGCGTCGAGCAGGCGGTGGGCCTCGTGCTGCTCGCCCATCACCGAGACGATGTAGGCCATGGCATTGGCCAGCGCGCTGTCGGCGAAGGCGCGGCAGGTGGGCAGCCGCCGCAGGTTCGCCTGGCCGACCGGGTAGGCGTCCTCGGGATGGTCCTGCATGGCCAGCAGCAGCGGCTGCAGGCCGTTGACATGGGCGCGCACGGCGGCGTCCTCGCTGGTCTCGCAGCCGCTGGCGCGCAGCCGCTGCAGCGCCTGCCAGGGCCCGCGGGTGAAGCATTCGGCCCAGGTGGCCACCATCTGCAGCAGCGGTTGGCCGGCCAGCTGCTCGGGCGGCAGCGCGGCGAACCAGCGGTCCAGCAGGCGCATGCGGCCTTCCTCCAGGAAGCGCTCGGCATGGCGTGCCAGCAGGGCCAGCGCATGCGGATGGTCGCCGCCCTCGATGGCATGGTCGATGGCGGGCACCGGCCGGCCCTGGGCCTCGTACCAGCCGGAGGCCGCCAGGTGCAGCCGCGCCACGTCGCCGGGCCGCTCGCGTGCCAGCTGGGCGCGCAGGAAGTCGGCGAACAGGCTGTGGTAGCGGTAGCTGCGCGCATCGCTGGCCAGCGGCGCCAGGAAGAGGTGGCCGGCCTCCAGCTGCGCCAGCAGCGCCGCGCAGTCGGCCCGCGGGGCCACGGCGGCGCACACCTGTGCGTCGAGCACGCGCAGCACGCTGGTGCGCAGCAGGAAGTCGCGCACCTCCTCGCTCTGCTGGGCCAGCACGTCCTCGGCCAGGTAATCGGCCACGGCGCGGTCGGAGCCCGAGAAGCGCTCGACGAAGTCGCTGCCCGCGGCGCCATGCCGTTGCAGCGCCAGCGAGGCCAGCCACAGCGCGCCGGCCCAGCCCTCGGTCTTGGCCAGCAGGCGCTCCAGCGTGTCGCGTGGCAGCGCCTTGCCGCGCAGGCGGAAGAACTCCTCGGCCTCGGCGGCCGAGAAACGCAGCAGGGCGGCATCGATCTCCAGCAGCTGGCCGCGGGCCCGCAGTCGACCCAGGCCCAGATCGGGCAGGCTGCGCGAGCCGATCACCAGCTGGGCCTGGCGCGGCAGGCCGTCGAGCAGTTGCCGCACCAGGCCGATGACGGCGGGCGACTGCAGCACCTCGAAGTCGTCGAGGAAGAGCGCGAAGGGCAGCGCGTCATGGCCCAGGGCTGCGATGGGGTCGCCCCGGCCGCTGCCCGGTGCGGGCTCGATGCCCAGGGCCTGCACCGCCGCGCCCAGGCCTTGCAGAAAGCGCGGCACGTCGTTGTCGGCGCTGTCCAGCGTGAGCCAGGCGGTGGCGATGCCCTCGGCCTCGAAGCGGTCGCGTATCTGGCGCATGGCGGTGGTCTTGCCGAAGCCGGCCGGCGCGCGCACCAGCAGCAACCGGGCGCGGGCCGCCTCGTGCACCTGCCGAGCGATGGCCTGCCGCAGCACCTGCGCCGCAGGCGGTGCGGGTGGGCTGAGCTTGGCGGGCTGGACGGGCACGGAAGGCGGCGGGGCGGACATGGGACGAGGCGGCGCGCGTG
This sequence comes from Pseudacidovorax sp., assembly GCF_017991995.1. Taxonomy (GTDB): domain Bacteria; phylum Pseudomonadota; class Gammaproteobacteria; order Burkholderiales; family Burkholderiaceae_C; genus Xenophilus. The sequence goes on from NZ_JAGOPN010000002.1 coordinate 178,488, forward strand.
GCGCGGAGTGACAAGGGCCGCGCGGCGGCGGCCGGCCACTTTCGTCGGTTTGGACGATGGCCGCAAGAAGGGGCGATTCCTAGACTGCCCTCGGCATCGAAGGCCGAGACACCCAGGAGACAACACCGTGTTCGAAGGAAACAGCATCCGCCTGCACCCCCTGGCCGATGGGCTGGTGGAGCTTGTCTTCGACCGCCGCGGCGAGGCCATCAACAAGTTCGACGCCCGCACCGTCGCCGAGCTGCGCGAGGCCGTGGCCCTGCTCGCGGCCGACGCCGGCCTGCAGGGCGTGCTGGTCACCAGCCCCAAGGACGTGTTCATCGTCGGCGCCGACATCACCGAGTTCGGCGCCACCTTCCAGCAGAGCGCCGAGGCCATCACGGCCGGCGTGCGCCGCAGCAACGAGGTCTTCGTCGCGCTGGAAGACCTGCCCGTGCCCACCGTGGCCGCCATCAACGGCTATGCGCTGGGCGGTGGGCTGGAGCTGGCGCTGGCCGCCACGCTGCGGGTGATGTCCACTGCCGCCCAGGTGGGCGTGCCCGAGGTCAAGCTGGGCCTGTTCCCGGGCTTCGGCGGCACCGTGCGCCTGGCCCGCGTGGCGGGACTGGCGACGGCCATGCGCTGGGTCGCCACCGGCACGCCGGCCGATGCGCGCACGGCCCATGCCGCTGGCGTGGTCGACGCCGTGGCCGAACCCGATGCATTGCGCGACGAGGCCCTGGCCCTGCTGCGCCGATGCGTCGCGGGCGACGTGGACTGGCGCGCCCAGGTCGCGCGCAAGCACGCTGCGCTGCCCGGCGATGCCACTGCCTTCGCGGCCACGGCGCAGCAGGTGCTGGCGGAGCTGGCCTCGCGCCTGGGCCGCCATCAGCCTGCCGCGCCCATGGCTCTGGCCATGATGGCCGAGGGCGCCTCGCAGCCGCGCGACGAGGCGCTGAGGCTGGAGGCCGAGGCCTTCGGCCGCGTCGCACGCACGCAGGCAGCCGGCTCCCTGGTGCGCACCTTTCTCAACGAGCAGGCCGTGCGCAAGGCGGCGAAGAAGCAGGCCGCCGGCGCCAGGGCGCCGGCCCGGGCCGCCGTGCTCGGCGCGGGCATCATGGGCGGCGGCATCGCCTTCAGCAGCGCGCTGGCCGGCATTCCCGTGCGCATGAAGGACATCCGCGCCGACCAGCTCGATCTGGGCATGACCGAGGCTGCCAGACAGCTGGGCCGCCGCGTGCAGGCGGGCCGCTTGTCGCAGGCCAAGGCCGACGCGGTGCTGGCCGCCATCACGCCGCAGCTGGACGACGCGGGCCTGGATGCGGCGGACCTGGTGGTCGAGGCCATCGTCGAGCGGCTGGAGGTCAAGCAGCAGGTGCTGGCCGCGCTGGAGCCGCAGCTGCGGCCCGATGCGCTGATCGCCACCAACACCTCCAGCCTGCGCCTGGCCGACATCGCCAAGCCGCTGGCCCGGCCGCAGAACCTGGTCGGCATGCATTTCTTCAACCCCGTGCCGGCCATGCCGCTGGTCGAGGTCGTGCGCGGCCCGCGGACCAGCGATGCGGCCGTGGCCGCCGCGGTGGCCTACGCGCTGGCCATGAAGAAGACGCCCATCGTGGTGGCCGACGGACCGGGCTTCCTGGTCAACCGCGTGCTCACCGCCTACTTCAATGCCTTCAACGAACTGGTGGCCGAGGGCGTGGATTTCACCGCCATCGACCGCGCCATGGAGGCCTTCGGCTGGCCCATGGGCCCCGCCTGGCTCAACGACGTGGTGGGCATGGACACGGGTGCCCATGTGGGCGACGTGATCACCGCCGGCCATTCGAAGCGCATGCGTGCCATCGAGGCCAACCCGGTGCACCGCATGGTGCGTGCCGGCCGGCTGGGCCAGAAGAGCGGCGCCGGCTTCTACCGCTACGAACGCGACGCGGCCGGCAAGCCGCGCCGCAGCGCCGACCCCGCTGCCCAGGCCCTGCTGGCGGACCTGGCGCCCGGCGGCTTCACGCCCATGACCGACGACGCCATCGTGGAGCGCCTGATGCTGCCCCTGCTGGCCGAGGCCATCGCCGCGCTGGAGGACGGCAGCGTCGCCAGCGCTGCCGAGCTGGACATGGCCCTGCTGCTGGGCGTGGGCTTTCCCGCCTGGCTGGGCGGACCGCTGCAGTACGCCGACTGGCTGGGTGCGTCCGAGTTGCTGCGACGGCTGGAGGCCCATGCCGCGCACGGCCCCGCCTATGCGCCGCCCGAACTGCTGCGGCAGATGGCGGCGCAGCAGCGGCGCTTCCACCCGCTCTGAACCCACACACGCCGTCGCCTGCCGCCTTGGCAGGCGCCCTTCACCACGACACAGGAGAGCCCCTTCATGCAACTCGATGCCACCATCGCCGCCGTCGTCACCGGCGGTGCCTCCGGCCTGGGCGCCGCCACCGCGCGGCGGCTGGCCTCGCACGGCGTCAAGGTCGCGCTGTTCGACCTCAACGAAGCGGCCGGCGAGGCGCTGGCGCGCGAGATCGGCGGCCTGTTCTGCGCCGTCGACGTAACCAACGAGGCTTCGGTCGATGCCGGCTTCGCCAAGGCCCGCGCCGCGCACGGGCAGGAGCGGGTGCTGGTCAACTGCGCCGGCACCGGCAATGCCGTCAAGACCGCCAGCCGGGACAAGGCCACCGGCGAGATCAAGCACTTTCCGCTGGCCAACTTCGACCGCATCATCCAGATCAACCTGGTGGGCACGTTCCGCTGCATCGCCAAGTCGGCGGCCGGCATGCTGACGCTGGAACCGCTCGCCGATGGCGAGCGCGGCGCCATCGTCAACACCGCCTCGGTGGCCGCGGTGGACGGCCAGATGGGCCAGGCCAGCTATTCGGCCAGCAAGGCCGGCGTCGCGGGCATGACCCTGCCCATCGCCCGCGACCTGATGGGCGAGGGCATCCGCGTCAACACCATCCTGCCCGGCATCTTCGACACGCCGCTGCTGCAGGGCGCGCCCGACAACGTCAAGGCCGCGCTGGCGGCCTCGGTGCCCTTCCCCAAGCGGCTGGGCAACCCGGCCGAGTACGCGCACCTGGCCGAGACGATGATCACCAACGGCTATTTCAACGGGGAGTGCGTGCGGCTGGATGGGGCGATCCGGATGGCGCCGCGGTGATCGCTACGCCTGGGTAACGGGCCTCACTTGTTCCGCGTGAAGTGGTCCATCACGATGACGAGGACAATGACGAGCCAGTGAAGCAGCGTGAACTTGTGCATGGAGATGCCATGTAGATGTCTGATCAAGCCTTGTTGCGCGGGCCCGCCCATCAAGCGACGTGCTATTCAGAAAAGTCAGGGCAAATCATGCACTGAACGCGCAAAGGGATTGAACACCTCGACGGCCAGCGCCTTGAAGTCCGCCACGTTGCGGGTGGCCACGGTCAGGCCATGGATCTGTGCGGTGGCGGCGATCATGGCGTCTTCGTAGAGCGTGTCGGACTTCCGGTGCATCAGCCGCGCCCAGACCCGGAAGGCCGCGGCGTCCATGGGCAGGACGTTGTAGGCGCTGGCGATCTGCGCGAGCCATGCCTCGATCTCCTGGGCCTTGGCCGCATCCTGCTCCTTCGTCAGCTCGATGCCGGCCTGGATCTCGCCGAGCGAGACCGCCGAAAGATGCAACTGCGCATCGTCCAGGGACTTCAGCCAGGCGACCACCCCGCCGTGCGGGCGCAGGCGGCGCAGTTCGGAGACGACGTTGGTGTCGAGCAGGTAGCCCTGCGTCACCGCTGCGGCTCCACCTTGCGCCTGCGCGCCTGGCCGCGAGCGGGCACCAGCAGATCGGTGCGGCCGTCGTCCGACAGCAGCAGCTGCTTGAGCGACGGACGCGCCGCCGACTGCAGCCGGCGCCATTCCTGCACCGGCACCAGCACGGCCGCTTCGGCGCCACGGCGGGTCACCATCTGCGGGCCTTGCGCCAGGCAGGCATCGAGGAATTCGCTGAACCGCGCCTTGGCGTCCTGGACGGGCCATGTGTGCATCGAAAAGCTCCCCTGTTGAACTGGTCAGACAACTAGTCTGTCAGCGGAGCCTCGTACTGTCAAACGACAGACCTCGCCGCCTGCTCCTCGGCGGGACTTTCGCCCATCGGCGGGCGGCCGGCCCGGAGTCGGGATCGATCCCCTCCAAATCGTTGGGATCCAAATGATTGGCCTATCATCCGCCCCATGAATGACGACACCCCCGCCCTGCCCCGCCAGCGCTTCGGCATGCGTTTCGTCGTGCTGGCCCGTCGCTGGCGCCGGGCGCTGGACGCGCAACTTGCCGCCCTGGGCCTGACCGACGCGGGCTGGCCGCCGCTGATGTACCTGGCCGAGGCGGGCGGCGGGCTCACGCAGCGGGAGCTGGCCGAGCGCATCGGCATCGACGGCTCCAGCCTGGTGCGGCTGCTGGACCAGCATGCCCGCGCCGGCTGGATCGAGCGCCGCGACGATCCGCAGGACCGCCGCACCTGGCGGCTCTTCCTCACCCGCGACGGGCGCGCGGTGGTGCGTCGCATCCAGGCGGTGCTGGACCGGGTGGAAGGCCGCATGCTCGCCGGGCTGGACGACGCACAGCTGCAGGCGCTGCTCGATGGCTTCGACCGCATCGGCGAAGGCATCGCAGCCCTGGAGTCCGGAGCATGAGGGCCCCCCCGGCCGTTTCGGCCGCCGGTGCCCTTTCCTTCGAACGCCTCGCGCGCCACCTCGGCTTCGAGCCCGCCCGCCTGGCGTTCACCCTTCGCACCGCGGCCGGCTCGGGCATGGCGCTGCTGCTGGGGGGCCTGTTGGGCCTGGACCATCCCCAATGGGCGGCCATGACCGTGTGGATCGCGGCGCAGCCGCTGCGCGGCCACCTGATCGAAAAGAGCCTGTACCGCCTGCTGGGCACGGCCGCCGGTGCTGCCTATGGCGTGACGCTGGTGGCCCTGGGCCACGGCTCGCCGGCGGTGCTGGTGCCCGGGCTGGCGCTGTGGGCCGGGCTGTGCGCCGGGGCAGGCCAGCTGCTGCGCGGCTTCGCGAGCTACGGCACTTTGCTGGCCGGCTATTCGGCGGCGATGGTGGCGCTGCTCGACGCCAGCCATCCGACGCACATCGCGGCCTTCGGCCTCGACCGGCTGCTGACCATCGGCCTGGGCGTGGTGGTGGCGCTGGCCGTGAGCCTGCGCTTCGCTGCCCGGCCGCCGGCCGATGCGCTGCACCTTCGCATGCGCACCCTCTGCCTGGATCGGCTGCGCGAACTGGCCGCCTGGGCGCGCACCGGCGTGCCGCTCGCACACACGGCGCGCGACACCCAGCTGGCCGAACTGGCGCGCCTGGAGGAAGGGTTGGAGCTGCAGGTCGCCGGCCGCCTCGATTCCCGTCGCGAGGTGCGCGCGCTGCGCCAGGCGCTGACGGCCCAGGTCGGCTTGCTGCTGTGGTGGCCGGGGGCTCAGGCGCCCGCCCGCGCCGATGGCGCCGCGCTGGCCGATGCCCTGCAGGCCACGCTCGATGCCGCCGTCGCCGGCCGGCCGGTGGGCCCTTCGCTCCTGCAGGCCGCGACGGTGGCCGAGGCGCAGAACGCCGAACTGGCTGCGGTGCTGCGTCGCCTTGGCGCGGCGGCTGGCAGCATCGAAAGCCCTGCCGGTGGCGCAGGCGCGCGGGCGCCCAGCGCCACGCCATCCGTCGCACAGCCGCAGGCCGCCTTCGAACCAACCGTCGTGCTGCACCGCGACTGGATCGCCGCGCGCGAGACCTTCCTGCGCTCCGTCCTGACGCTGGGCCTCATCGGCGGGCTGTGGCTGGCGACCGGCTGGCCTGCGGCGCCGCTGCTCATGCTGGGCGTGGCGGTGATGACCACGCTCTTTTCCACCGCCGACGACCCGGCGCGGATCATGCGCTCGGTCTTCTGCGGCCAGTTGCTCGGCGCCGCCGCGGCGCTGGCGGTGCAGGCCCTGCTCTGGCCGTGGGTGGACGGTGCGCTCGGGCGGTTGCTGATGTGCCTGCCGCTGGTGTTGGCCGGCGCCTTCGTGCTGGCGCATCCGCGCACGGCGCGCTTCGGCTTCGACTTCAACCTCGTCGGCCTGCTGCTCCTGCAACCCATGCATGCCCGGGCGTTCGCCTGGCCGACGGGGCTGGCCGAGGCGGCGGCGGTGGTGGCCGGGCCGCTGGTGGCGCTGGCGGCCTTCCGCCTCGTCTTTCCGCCGGGCGGGCGCCGCCGCTATGCGCAGCTGTCGACGCTGATGCAGGCGGAGGTCTCGGCCATGGCCGCGCAGCCGCAGGCGTGGCGACGGGCCGAGGTGTGGCGGGCCCGCTTGCAGCACCGCGTGCTGCGCCTGGTCCGCTGCGCCGATGCGGCCGGCCTGGCGCCGGAGCATGGCGCACGCCAAGGCCTGGCCGTGCTGGCCACGGGGCAGGCGGTGCTCGCGCTTGGGCAACTGCTGGCGCAGGACGCGCTGCCGCCCGCCGACCGTCGCCGCGCGCAGGCCTGGCTGCGTCGGCTGGCCCGGCCCATGCGCAGTCCGGCCCAGGCCCACCGCCGGGGCCGCCTGCTGGCGCGCGATGCGTTGCGGCTCGGCCCCCCGCCCGCCGGGCATGCGTCGGCTTCGGCGCTGCAGCACGCCGCCCGGGTGCTGGCGCGGGCAGCCTGAGAGGGGCCGCCGCGGTCCGCGGCCCTCGAAATTCGTCGCTTCGGACGAGCGACGCCGCCGCCCTCGCCGCCCAGAATCCACGCGGACTTCCGACGAACCGCATTGGAGACTGGAGACACCATGGCAGAAGCATTCATCGTCGCCGCCACCCGCACCGCCGGCGGGCGGCGCGGCGGCAAACTCTCGGGCTGGCACCCGGTGGACCTGGCGGCCCAGGTGATCGACGAACTGGTGCGCCGCGCCGATGCCGATCCGGCGCTGGTCGAGGACGTGATCATGGGCTGCGTCAGCCAGGTGGGCCAGCAGGCCACCAACGTGGCGCGCAATGCGGTGCTGGCCTCGTCGCTGCCCGAGTCGGTGCCTGGCACGTCGGTCGACCGGCAGTGCGGCTCCTCGCAGCAGGCGCTGCATTTCGCGGCCCAGGCGGTGATGAGCGGCAGCATGGACGTGGTGATCGCCGCCGGCGTGGAGAGCATGTCGCGCGTGCCCATGTTCACGCCCAACGCCCTGCCGCTCAAGGCCGGCCTGGGCGGCTACATGAGCCCGGCCATGCAGAAGCGCTATCCCGGCGTGGAGTTCAGCCAGTTCATGGGCGCCGAGATGATGGCCAAGAAGTACGGCCTGTCGAAGGAGCAGCTCGACGTCTACGCGCTGCAGAGCCACCAGCGTGCCGTGGCGGCCACCCACGAGGGCCGCTTCGCCAGGGAGATCCTGGCGGTCGAGGCCCGCAGCGCCGAAGGCGGCGCCGAGGGCGAGGGCCAGCCGCACATGGTGGACGAGGGCATCCGCTTCAACGCCACGCTGGAGGGCATCGCCGGCGTCAAGCTGATCCAGGAGGGCGGCCGCTGCTCGGCGGCCACCGCCAGCCAGATCTGCGACGGCGCCACCGGCGTGATGGTGGTCAACGAGCGTGGCCTCAAGGCGCTGGGCGTCAAGCCGCTCGCGCGCATCCACCACATGACGATGATCGGCCACGACCCGGTGATCATGCTGGAGGCCCCCATCCCCGCCACGCAGCGCGCGCTGCAGAAGGCCGGCATGAAGATCGACGACATCGATCTGTTCGAGGTCAACGAGGCCTTCGCGCCCGTGCCCCTGGCCTGGCTGCAGGTGACGGGCGCCGACCCGGCGCGCCTGAACGTCAACGGCGGCGCCATCGCCCTGGGCCATCCGCTGGGCGCTTCCGGCACCAAGCTGATGACCACGCTCGTGCACGCCCTGCACGACCGCGGCGGCCGCTATGGCCTGCAGACCATGTGCGAAGGCGGCGGCATGGCCAACGTGACCATCGTCGAGCGGCTTTGAACGTGCATTGAGCCACGGCTGATTGCGGCTCGGGGCCGGCCCGTCACGGCCCCACGGGCCGGCGTGCGCGGCGCGCGCCGGCCCTTCCATCACAACACCAGGGCAGGACTTCCATGACCCAGGACTTCGGAGACAGACACGCCGCCGCGCCCCTGCTGCGCATCGAGGGGCTGTCGGTGCGCTTCGGCGGCATCGTGGCGCTCGACGGCGTGGGCTTCGACGTGGCCGCCGGCCAGGTCTGCGGCCTGATCGGGCCCAACGGCGCGGGCAAGAGCACGCTGTTCAACTGCCTCTCGCGCCTGTACGGCTGGCAGGCCGGGCGCATCGCGTTCGCCGGCCGCGCGCTGGACACGCTGCCGCGCCACCGCATGGCGGCGCTGGGCATCGGCCGCACCTTCCAGAACCTGGCGCTTTTCGCCAGCATGACGGTGCGCGAGAACGTGCGCGTGGGCACGCACACCCACCAGCATGCGGGCTTCCTGCGCGACGCGCTGCGCCTGCCCGGCGTGCGGCGGCTGGAGGAGGAGGCCGAGGCACGCACCGAGGAATTCATCACCCTGCTCGACCTGGGTGCCGTGGCCGACCGCCGCGTCGCCGACCTGCCCTTCGGCACCCAGAAGCGGGTCGAGCTGGCACGCGCCCTGGCGGCGCGCCCCCGGCTGCTGCTGCTGGACGAGCCCGCCTGCGGCCTCAACCACGAGGAGCTGGAGGGCCTGGGCGACCTGATCCTCGCGCTGCGTGCGCGGCTGGGGCTGACGGTGCTGCTGGTGGAGCACCACATGGGTCTGGTCATGCGGGTGAGCGACAAGGTGGTCGCGCTCAACTTCGGTCGCAAGATCGCCGAGGGCACGCCCGAGGCCGTGCGCCGCCATCCCGAGGTGGTCCGCGCCTACCTGGGCGACGAGGGTGCCGCCGAGCCGGCCCTGGAGGTGCGCCAGCATGCCCGCGCTGCTTGAGCTGCGCGGCGTGCATGCCGCCTACGGCCCCACCGCCGTGCTGCACGGCATCGACCTGGACGTGCCCGAAGGCCGCGTCACCGCGCTGCTCGGTGCCAACGGCGCGGGCAAGACCACGCTGCTGCGCGCCGTCTGCCGGCACATGGTCGCGGTGCGCGGCGAGGTGCGGCTGGCCGGCGAGCGCATCGACGGCCGCAGCACCGAGCAGATCGCCCGCCTGGGCGTGGGCCATGTGCCCGACGGCCGCGGCACCTTCGCGCACCTCACGGCCGAGGAGAACCTGCGCCTGGGCGCCCAGGCCCGGCCGCGCCATCCAGGCCGCGCGGCCATGGCCGAGGCGCTGGCGCGCATCTATGCCTACTTTCCGCGGCTGAAGGAGCGGCGCGCGCAGCAGGCCGGCACCCTCTCCGGCGGCGAACAGCAGATGCTGGCCATCGGCCGCGCCCTGATGGGTGAGCCGCGCCTGCTGCTGCTGGACGAGCCCTCCTTCGGCCTGGCGCCGCTGGTGGTGCGCGACATCTTCGCCATCATGCGGCGCGTCAACCGGGAGCAGCGCTTGGCCATCCTGCTGGTGGAGCAGAACGCGCGCCTGGCGCTGGAACTGGCCGACACCGCCTACCTGCTGGAGACGGGCCGCATCGTGCTGCATGGCACGAGCGACGAGGTGGGCCGCAACGACGCGGTGCGCCGCGCCTACCTGGGAGGCTAAGAAGGTGTGAACGAACCCGTCATGCCCGCTCGTCCTGCCAAAGCACGCCCACTCCGCGTTGCAAATGCTCGCCATAGCCCGAGCTATGGCTGCGCTTTGCGCCTTGATCGGCCGCGTTTTGGCAGCCCGCTCGGCCACGCCGGATTCATTCACACCTTCTGAGAACCATGGACGCATTCCTGCACCAGCTCTTCGCGGGCCTCGCCACCGGCGGCATCTATGCCACCGTCGCGCTGGCACTGGTGATGATCTACCAGGCCACGCACCACATCAATTTCGCCCAGGGCGAGATGGCGATGTTCTCCACCTTCATCGCCTGGTCGCTGATGCAGGCGGGGCTGCCCTACTGGGTGGCCTTCTTCGCCACGGTGGCGCTGTCCTTCGTGGTGGGCGCGGCGGTGGAGTTCGCCATCATCCGGCCGATGCACAAGGCCACCGACCTGGCACAGGTGGTGGTCTTCATCGGGCTGCTGGTGGTCTTCCACAGCCTGGCGGGCTGGCTCTTCGGCTACACGATCAAGGAGTTCCCCAGCCCCTTTCCCAAGGACGCCTGGTACGCCAGCGCACTGATGTCCGCGCACGAGGTGGGCGCCATCGCCGTGGCGCTGGCCATCGTGGCGCTGCTCTTCGGCTTCTTCCGCCTCACGCCGCTGGGCCTGGCCATGCGGGCCGCGGCGCAGAACCCGGCCTCGTCGCGGCTGGTGGGCATCTCCGTGGGCCGCATGCTGATGCTGGGCTGGGGCCTGGCCGGCGCCATCGGCGCGGTGGCCGGGATGATGGTGGCGCCGGTGGTCTTCCTCGACCCGCACATGATGACCGGCGTGCTGCTCTATGCCTTCGCCGGCGCGCTGCTGGGCGGCATCGACAACCCGGTGGGTGCGGTGGTGGGCGGCTTCCTGGTGGGCGTGCTGGAGAACCTGATGGGCAGCTACGTGGTGGGCACCGAGCTCAAGCTCTCGGTGGCGCTGGTGCTGATCGTGGGCGTGCTCATCGTGCGGCCGGCCGGCCTCATGGGCCGGCGCATCGTGAAGAGGGTCTGAACGTCATGTCCACCTTGCTCAGCTCCGATGCCATGCCGCCGAAGGCGGCGCCCGTGAGGCGGCGGCTCTCGCCCTCATCCGTCTTCGCGCTGGCGTTGATCGTGGCCGGCGTCGCGCTGGCCTTCATCGCGCAGGGCTACCAGCTCTTCCAGGCCACCATGGTGCTGGCCTATGCGGTGGCGCTGGTGGGGCTGAACATCCTCACCGGCTACAACGGCCAGATCTCGCTGGGCCATGGCGCCTTCTTCGCCATCGGCGCCTATGCCGCCGGCATCCTCATGGACCGTGGCGGCGTGCCCTACTGGCTCGCAGTGCCGGCCGCGGGCATCGTGAGCCTGGGGGTGGGCTACCTCTTCGGGCGACCGGCGCTCAAGCTCGAAGGCCTGTACCTGGCGCTGGCCACCTTCGCGCTTGGCGTGGCCATGCCGCAATTGCTCAAGTACAAGCATCTGGAGGCCTGGACCGGCGGCGTGGGCGGCATCGTGCTGACCAAGCCTGAAGCACCCTTCGGCCTGCCGCTGGATGCCGACCAGTGGTTCTACCTCTATGCGCTGGCGGTGGCGGTGCTGCTGTTCTGGGGCGCGCGCAACCTGATCGACAGCGGCAGCGGGCTGGCGCTGCGGGCCATCCGCGACCACGGCATGGCGGCCGAGGCCATGGGCGTGAACAACGCGCATGCCAAGTCCATGGCCTTCGCCGTCTCCGCCGGCTACACCGGCGTGGGTGGCGCGCTGGCGGCCATCGCGGTGCAGTTCGTGGCGCCGGACTCCTTCACCTTCTTCCTGTCCATCTCGCTGCTGGTGGGCATCGTGGTGGGCGGCGTGGGCACGCTGTGGGGGGCGCTGTTCGGCGCGCTGTTCATCCTCTTCGTGCCGGGTCTGGCCGAGCAGGTGTCCAAGTCCGCGCCCTGGGCCGTGTATGGCGTGGTGCTGATCCTCTTCATGTTCGTGATGCCCGGCGGGGTGATGGGGCTGCTGCACCGGCTGCGGGCCCGGCTCGCGCGCCGTGGCTGAACCTGTTACGCCTCGACCTTCAACGCCCAAGGAAACCGCATGACCGCCGACACCGACACCGTGCTCCGCCTGCATCGCCACGACGAGGTGGCGGTGCTCACGCTGTGCAACACCGCCCGCCTCAACCCGCTGGGCATCGGCCTGCAGCAGCAGTTGCGTGCGCGGCTGGCCGAGCTGGCCGCCGATGCCGGCGTGCGCGCCCTGGTGCTCACCGGTGAGGGCAAGGGCTTCTGCGTGGGCGCCGATCTGCAGTCCATGGGCGGCGTGCCGGCCGGCGATGGGCGCTCGCTGGGCGCGCACACGGCGGACACCATGCATGCGCTGTCCAACCGGCTCATCCTCGACCTGCAGGCCCTGCCCATGCCGGTGGTCTGCGCCGTCAATGGCGCGGCGGCGGGTGCTGGTGCTGGCCTGGCGCTGGCGGGCGACTTCACGCTCATGGCCCGCTCGGCCTACTTCTTCCTGCCCTTCCTGCCGCGGCTGGGCATCGTGCCCGACCTGGGCACCACGTGGTTCATCGAACGCCGGCTGGGCCGCGCACGGGCCATGGGCCTGGCGCTGCTGGGCGAGCGCCTGTCGGCCCAGCAGGCGCTGGACTGGGGCCTGGTGTGGGGCTGCGCGGACGACGCCGCGCTGCAGGACGAGGCGCTCGCCCTCGCCCGCCGCCTGGCCCGCCTGCCCGCCCATGCCGCGATGGAGGCGCGGCACGCCCTCGACGCCGCCGCCACCGGCAGCCTGGCCGACCAGCTGCACTACGAGGCCGAGCGCCAGCGCGAACTGATCGACGGCGCCGCCTTCGCCGAAGGCGTGCGTGCCTTCGTGCAGAAGCGCGAGCCCGTGTTTCCGCCCCGCAGCGCACGCTGACTGCGAAGGCATCGGCCCAATCGTCGGAACCGACGATGGGCACCGGCAGAGGCGATTCCTACCATCGCCTCGCGACCCCGCACCAAGGCCCACACCACACAGAACGGGCCGACGACAACCAGGAGACAACCATGCGCCTTTCCATCGCACGCGGCCTGGGGGCCGCGCTTGCCACCTTCTCGCTGCTGGCCCTGGCGCCTGCCGCGCAGGCCCAGAAGAAGTACGACACCGGCGCCAGCGACAGCGAGATCAAGGTCGGCAACTTCGTGCCCTACTCCGGCCCGGCCTCGGCCTACGGCACCATCGGCAAGACCCATGCGGCCTACTTCGCCAAGCTCAATGCCGAGGGCGGCATCAATGGCCGCAAGATCAGCTACCTGTCGGCCGACGATGCCTACAACCCGGCGCAGAGCGTGGAGCAGACCCGCAAACTGGTCGAGCGCGACGGCGTGCTGCTGATGTTCGGCGCACTGGGCACCTCGCACAACCAGGCCGTGCAGCGCTACATGAACCAGCGCAAGGTGCCGCAGCTGTTCGTCTCCACCGGCGCCACGCGCTGGGGCGACCCCAAGACCTTTCCGTGGACCATGGGCTGGCAGCCCACCTACCAGCTCGAAGGCGCGCTCTTCGCGCGCCACATCATGGCCAACCGGCCCAATGCCAAGGTCGGCATCCTGATGCAGAACGACGACTTCGGGAAGGACTACCTCAAGGGCGTGATGGACGGTTTCGGCGACAAGGCCAAGCAGTTCGTGGTGAACCAGCAGACCTACGAGGTGACCGACCCAACGGTGGACAGCCAGATGGTCGCGCTCAAGGGCTCGGGCGCCGACACCTTCATCAACATCACCACGCCCAAGTTCGCGGCCCAATCCATCCGCAAGGCGGCCGACATCGGCTGGAAGCCGGCCCACTACCTGGTGAGCGTGTCGCTGTCGATCAGCTCCGTCATCAAGCCGGCCGGTGCCGACAACGCGCAGGGCATCATCACCGCCACCTACCTGCGCGAGCCCTCGGACCCGAGCAACCAGGGCACGCGCGAGCTGGCCGACTACCTGGCCTTCATGAAGCAGTACTACCCGGCGGGCGACCCGAACGACTCGCTCAACGTCATCGGCTACTCGCAGGCCCAGACGCTGGCCGAGGTGCTGCGCCGCTGCGGCGACGACCTGACCCGCGCCAACGTCATGAAGCAGGCCGCGAGCCTGAAGATGGCCCTGCCCATGCTCTACCCGGGCATCACGCTCAGCACCGGCGCCGACGACTTCTTCCCCATCAAGAAGATGCAGCCCGTGCGCTTCGATGGCACGCGCTACGTGCCCTTCGGCGAGCTGCTCGGCAGCTGACGCCACCGCACCCCAACCGCATCCAGGAGACACCGCCATGTCCGAACCCCTCTTCGGCCTGATGCAGGACCGCCCGCTGCTGATCTCGTCGCTCATCGAGCATGCCGCGCGCTTCCATCCGCGCACCGAGATCGTCTCGCGCCTGCCCGAGGGCGGCACGCACCGCACCGACTGGCTGGGCGTGCGCAATGCCGCCTGCCGCATCGCCAACGCGCTGCAGTCGCTGGGCATCCAGCGCGGCGAGCGCGTGGCCACGCTGGCCTGGAACAGCTGGCGCCATCTGGCGCTGTACTTCGGCGTCTCGGGCACGGGCGCCGTGCTGCACACCGTCAACCCCCGGCTCTTTCCGGAGCAGATCGAATACATCGCCAACCATGCCGAAGACCGCGTGCTGTTCTTCGACGTGACCTTCGCGCCGCTGGTGCAGAAGCTGGCGCCGAAGCTCAAGACGGTGAAGACCTACGTCTGCATGAGCTCGCGCGAGCACATGCCCGCGCTGGACCTGCCCGACCTGCGCTGCTGGGACGAGCTGCTCGCCGCCCAGAGCGAGCAGTACGACTGGCCCGACTTCGACGAGCGCACCGCCTCTTCGCTCTGCTACACGTCCGGCACCACCGGCAATCCCAAGGGTGTGCTCTATTCGCACCGCTCGACCATGCTGCACACGATGATGGAGCTGGCGCCCGATACCTTCGGCATCAGCTCGCGCGAGACGGTGATGCTGATCGTGCCCATGTTCCATGCCAACGGCTGGGGCACGCCCTATGCGGCGGCGATGGTGGGTACGCGGCTGGTCTTTCCGGGGCCGCACATGGACGGCGAAAGCGTCTACACGCTGATGAAGGACGAGCGGGTCACCTTCTCGCAGGGCGTGCCCACGGTGTGGCTGATGCTCTTCCAGTACCTGGACGCGCACCCGGAGATCGACCCGCGCGCGCTCGGCGTCAAGATGATCGGCATCGGCGGCGCCGCCGTGCCGCGCGCCATGCTGGAGCGCTTCGAGAAGCAGTTCGGCGCGCAGGTGGTGCAGGGCTGGGGCATGACCGAGACCAGCCCCATCGGCGTCATCAGCAAGCTGCTGCCCAAGCACGACGCCATGGCCGAGGACGAACTGGTCAAGGTCAAGCTCAAGCAGGGTCGCGGCGTGTGGGGTGTGGACCTCAAGCTGGTGGACGATGCCGGCGAGGTGCAGCCCTGGGACGGCCAGTCGCGCGGCCACCTGCGCGTGCGGGGCCCGTGGATCGCCTCGGGCTACTTCAAGGGCGAGGGCGGCTCGCCCATGGACGACGAGGGCTACTTCAGCACCGGCGACGTCGCCACCATCGACACCGACGGCTACCTGCAGCTGGTGGACCGCGCCAAGGACGTGATCAAGTCCGGCGGCGAGTGGATCTCGTCCATCGACGTCGAGAACGCGGCCATGGGCCATCCGGGCGTGGCGGAGGCGGCCATCATCGGTGTGGCCCATCCCAAGTGGCAGGAGCGTCCGCTGCTGCTGGTGGTGCCGCGCGCGGGCCATCAGCCCACCAAGGAATCGGTGCTCGACTTCCTGTCGACCCGCATCGCCAAGTGGTGGCTGCCCGACGACGTGGTGGTGGTGCCCGAGCTGCCCCACACCGCCACGGGCAAGCTGCTCAAGACGCGGCTGCGCGAGCAGTACCGCGACTACCAGCTGCCCACGGCATGAGCGGTGCTGCTGCCGCTGCTCCTAACGAAGCCATGCGCCGGCAGGCCTGGCGCCAGTCGCGCGAGGCCTACGGCTGGCACACGGCCCTGGCACCGCGCCATGCCGACCTGGACCTGCTGCGGCACCTGAACAACGCGGCGGTGATCGGCCTGCACATCGAGGCGCGCATCCGCTGGCTCGATGCGCTGCTGCCGCGGGCCGCGGGCGATGGCCTGCGCCTGCGACCCGCCGGGCTGTGGACGGACTTCCTGGCCGAGGGCGCCTATCCCGCATCGTTGGAGGCTGGCGTGGCGCTGCTGTGCGTCGATGCCGAGGCGGCCCACATCGCCACCGCCCTCTTCCAGCAGGCCCGCTGCATCGGCCTGCAGCACACCGAGCTGGCGGCCTGGCAGGACGGCGAGCGCGTGCCGCTGCCCGCGGCGCTCGTGCAGCAGCTGCGCCGGCATGAGCAGCCACGCCCCTTGCCCGCGCAGGTGCATGCGGCCTTCGGTGCGCCCGCCAACCAGGCCATCGAGGAGCTGCTGGCCACCCGGTATGCCGATGTCGACGCCGAAGGACTGCTGTCGGACGTGGCGCTGGCCCGCTACCTGGAGCACGGTCGCTCCCGCTGGTGGCTGGATGGCGGCACCGATCCCAGCCGGCTTCCGCTCACGGGCGGCGTCGACGTGATGGTGGCCCACATCGCCCTGCGCGTGCACCGCGCCACGCCCGTGCCGGTCACCTGGCGCCTGCGCACCGGCGTGCAGGCGCTCGGCCGCAGTTCGGTGGTGCTGCGCTGCCGCCTGTTCGACGGCGATGCGCTGCAGGCCGACAGCGAGGCCGTGCTGGTCGCCATCGATCCCGCCACGCACCGGCCGGCGCCGCTGCCCGAGGCGGTGCGCGACCGCTGGTCGGCGCTGCTGCCGGCCCCCTGAAGCGCGACGCGGCACTTTCGTCCGTTCCGACGATTCCGGCTGCGGCGCCGGCTGCGCCATGATCGGGGCAGGGACCGGCGACAAGGCCGGCCCGCGCCATGCACACACAAGGAGACAACGCGATGGCAGGTCCGCTCCACGGCGTCCGGGTGGTCGAGTTCGCCGGCCTGGGCCCCGGCCCCTTCTGCGCCATGCTGCTGGCGGACCTGGGCGCGGAGGTGCTGCGCATCGTCCGCCCCGGCGTCGCGCCCGATCCGCAGGACATCACCACCCGCAGCCGCCGCCAGGTGGCCATCGACCTGCGCGGCCCCGACGGCCAGGCGGCGGCGCTGGCCCTCATCGACAAGGCCGACCTGCTGGTGGAGGGCTTCCGCCCCGGCGTGATGGAACGCCTGGGCCTGGGCCCCGACGACTGTCTGGCCCGCAACCCGCGCCTGGTCTACGGCCGCATGACGGGCTGGGGCCAGCATGGCCCGCTGGCCAAGGCGGCGGGCCACGACATCAACTACATCGCCATCAGCGGCGCGCTGCATGCCATCGGCCGCGCGGGCGAGGCGCCGGTGCCGCCGCTCAACTACGTGGGCGATTTCGGCGGCGGTGGCATGCTGCTGGCCGTGGGCCTGCTGGCCGCCCTGCACGAGGCCGGCCGCAGCGGCCGCGGCCAGGTCATCGATGCGGCGATGACGGACGGCACGGCGCTGCTCTCGGCCTTCATGTACGGCTTCAAGGCCAAGGGCCAGTGGAGCAACCAGCGCGGCGAGAACATGCTCGACGGCGGCGCCCACTTCTACGACACCTATGCCTGCGCCGACGGCAAGTACGTGGCCATCGGCGCCATCGAGCCGCAGTTCTATGCCGAGCTGCGCGAGCGCTGCGGCATCCACGATCCGCTCTTCGACGGCCAGATGGACCCGGCCCGCTGGCCGCTGCTCAAGCTGCGCCTGGCCGACGTGTTCCGCACCCGCACCCGCGACGAATGGTGCGCGCTGCTCGAAGGCACCGACGCCTGCTTCGCCCCGGTGCTGGACTGGGACGAGGCGCCGCAACATGCCCACAACCGCGCCCGCGGCACCTTCACCGAGGTCGATGGCGTGGTGCAGCCGGCGCCCGCGCCCCGCTTCTCGCGCAGCACGCCCACCGAGCCCGCCGCACCGCAGGCGGCCAGCCTGGACGAGGTGCTGGCCGCCTGGGGCGCGAAGGTCTGACGGCCCCGGAGCGCGCGGCCATGACGATGTCCCTCACCCAATCCATCCACAAGGGCCGGCGCGAGAAGGCGGGCGAGACCGCGGCGATCTGCGGCGACGAACGTCGCAGCTGGGCCGAGCTCGCCGACCGCATCGAGCGCCTGGCCGGTGCGCTGGCGGCGCTGGGCGTGGCGCCGGGCGACCGCGTGGGCATGATGGCCCTCAACTCGGTGCGCTACCTGGAGTACTTCTACGGCTGCTGGTGGACGGGCGCGGTGGTCAACCCGGTCAACATCCGCTGGAATCCGCACGAGGTCGCGTACTCGCTGGACGACTGCGACACCCGCGTGCTGATCGTGGACGATGCCTTCGCCCCGCTGGTGCCGCAGTTGCGCCAGCTGTCGCGCAGCCTGCGCACGGTGATCTTCTGCGGCCGCGGCGCGCCGCCCGAGGGCGCGCTGGCCTACGAAGCCCTGCTGGCCGAGGCCGCGCCGCGCGACGACCTGCGGCGTGGCGGCACCGACCTGGCCGCCGTCATGTACACCGGCGGCACCACCGGCCGGCCCAAGGGCGTGATGCTGGGCCACGACAACCTGTACATCAATGCCCTGTCGAATGCCAGCGCGGTGCCGCGCGTGGGCGTGCAGGTGGGGCTGGTCGTCTCGCCCATGTTCCATGTGGCGGGCTGCGGGCTGTCGCTGCTGATGGCGCAGCGGCTGGTGCCGCAGGTCATCGTGCCGGCCTTCGACGAGGTGGCCATCATGGCGGCGGTGCAGGCGCACCGGGCCAACGAGATCTTCCTGGTGCCCACCATGATCAAGCGGCTGATCGAGCATCCGCGCTTCGCCGACTTCGACCTCTCCAGCCTCAAGCTGATGCTCTACGGTGCCGCGCCCATCGACGCGACGCTGCTGGCGCAGGCCATGGCTGCCCTGCCCGGCGCCGACTTCGCCCAGGCCTACGGCATGACCGAGCTGGCGCCCACCGTGGTCACCCTCGGCCCCGAGGAGCACCGCCCCGGCCCGCAGCGCGAGCGCCTGCTGCGCGCCGCCGGCCGGCCGGTGCCCATCGCCGAGGTGCGCATCGTCGACGGCGAAGGCCGTGAGCTGCCGCCCAGCGAGGTGGGCGAGATCACCGCCCGCGGCCCCATGGTGATGCAGGGCTACTGGAACAAGCCGGCCGAGACGGCCGCGGCGCTGCGTGACGGCTGGATGCACACCGGCGACATGGGCCGGCTCGATGCCGATGGCTACCTCTTCGTGGTCGACCGGCTCAAGGACATGATCGTCAGCGGCGGCGAGAACGTGTATTCGGCCGAGGTGGAGAACGCCATCGCCCAGCTGCCGCAGGTGTCGATGTGCGCCGTCATCGGCGTGCCCGACGAGCGCTGGGGCGAGCGGGTGCATGCGGTGCTGGTGCTGCGCGAGGGCCAGTCGCTGGACGAGGCCGAGGTGATCGCCCATTGCCGCGCGCACATCGCCGGCTACAAGTGCCCGCGCTCGGTGGAGTTCCGCGCCGCGCTGCCGCTGTCGGCGGCCGGCAAGCTGCAGAAGTTCGAATTGCGCAAACCCTTCTGGGCCGGCCGCGCCCGCAACGTCAATTGACCGATCGCGCAGCCCGGCGCTGCCGGCTGCGCCCGACAAGGAGACAGACATGCCCCTGAACCTGAAGCGCTCCTGGAACAACGAGGAGCTGGAGGCGCTGCGCGACACTGCGGTGCGCTTCATCGAATCCGAGATGCAGCCGCAGGACGAAGCGGCGCGCAAGCGTGGTCATGTCGGCCACCAGCTCTGGCGCCGCGCCGGTGAGCTGGGCCTGCTGTGCACCGACATTCCCGAGGAGTACGGCGGCGGTGGCGGCGACTTCCGGCACGAGGCGGTGATCTACGAGGAGATGGCGCGCCGCGGCCTCTCCGGCATGAGCAACTCGGTGCACGCCATCGTGGCGCACTACTTCCTCAATCACGGCACCGAGGCGCAGAAGCGCAAGTACCTGCCGCGCATGGCCCGCGGCGAGCTGATCGGTGCCATCGCCATGACCGAGCCCGGTGCCGGCTCTGACCTGCAGGGCATCCGCACCCGGGCCGAGCGGCAGGGCGACCACTACGTGCTCAATGGCAGCAAGACCTTCATCACCAACGGCTTCCTGGCCGGCGTGATCCTGGTCGTCTGCAAGACCGACCCCACGCAGGGTGCGCGCGGCACCTCGATCCTGATCGTGGAGACCGATGCGGCACCGGCCGGCGACGACGCGCCGGGCATGCAGCGCGAAGGCTTCCGCGTAGGCCGCGTGCTCGACAAGATGGGCATGAAGGCGCAGGACACCTCCGAGCTCTTCTTCGACAACGTGGTGGTGCCGGCCGACGGCCTGCTGGGCGGCCAGGAGGGCCAGGGCTTCTACCAGCTGATGGGCGACCTGCCCTACGAGCGGCTGATCATCGGCGTCAGCGCCGTGGCCTGCATGGAAGGCGCCTATGCCGCCACGCTGGACTATGTGCGCGAGCGCAAGGCCTTCGGCAAGCCCATCGCCGAGATGCAGAACACCAAGTTCAAGCTGGCCGAGGTGGCCACGCAGATCATGGTGGGACGTGCCTTCATGGACCGCTGCGTGCAGCAGATCGTGGCCGGCGAGCTGGACACGGCCACCGCCTCCATGGCCAAGCTTTGGGGCTCGGAGGCGCAGGGTCGTGTTCTCGACGAACTGGTGCAGCTGCATGGCGGCTACGGCTTCATGAACGAATACCTGGTCACGCGCATGTATGCCGACGCGCGGGTGCAGCGCATCTATGGCGGCACCAGCGAGATCATGAAGGAAGTCATCTCGCGGGCGCTGTGATGACGACGCCCGCCGCCAACGATGTGCTGCAGGTGCGCGAGGAAGCCGGCGTCGCCTGGCTCACGCTGCACCGGCCCGAACGCCTGAATGCGCTGGACGACACGCTGGTGCTGGCCCTGCGCCAGTACTTCCAGGGCCTGACGCTGCAGTCTTCCGCCCGCGTGGTGGTGCTGCGCGGCGCGGGCCGGGCCTTCTGCGCCGGGCTGGACCTGCGGGACGTGGACCTCGAGCGCATGCCCGACGCCGCCACGATGCTCCAACGCCAGCGCGGCATCCGCGACATCATGGTGGCCATGCGGCGCTGCCCGCAGCCCATCGTGAGCCTGGTGCAGGGCGCGGCCAGCGGCGGCGGCTTCGCGCTGGCGCTGGCCTCGGACATCCGCTTGGCCACGCCCGACGCCCGCATGAACGCCGCCTTCATCCGCATCGGCCTGTCAGCCTGCGACGTGGGCGTGAGCTACTTCCTGCCGCGCATGGTCGGCAGTTCGGTGGCCGCCGAATACATGCTGACCGGCCGCTTCATCGACGCACCGCGTGCGCAGCAACTGGGCCTGGTCAGCCGCGTGGGCCCCATGGACGAGATCGAGGCCGAGGCGCGCAGCCTGTGCGCCGACATGCTGCGCGCCACGCCGCTGGGCCTGGCCCTCACCAAGGACGCCCTGGGCCATGCGGTGGACGCCGCGAGCCTGGAGGCGGCCATGGCCCTCGAAGACCGCAACCAGGTGCTGTGCACCCAGACGCCCGACTTCCAGGAAGGCGTGCGCGCCTTCCTGGCGCGGCGCGAACCGCGCTACGGCGCTTCCTCACCCGTGAAGCCATGACCCTCGACGACCTCATGTACAAGCCCGGCCTGCTGGCCGGCGAACGCATCCTCGTGACCGGCGGCGGCACCGGCTTGGGCCGCGTCATGGCCGAGGCCTTCCTGATGCTCGGCGCCGACGTCTACCTCTGCGGCCGACGCGGCCCGGTGGTGGAAGAGACTGCACGCGAGCTGATGGCGGCCCACGGCGGCAAGGCGGCCGGCCATGCCTGCGACGTGCGGCAGCCTGACGCCATCGAGGCCATGCTCGACGCCATCTGGGCCGACGGCGGGCCGCTCACCGGCCTGGTCAACAACGCGGCCGGCAACTTCGTCAGCCGCACCGAGGACCTGTCGATGCGCGCCTTCGACGCCGTGGCCAACATCGTCATGCGCGGCAGCTTCAACATGACGCTGGAATGCGGCCGGCGCTGGCTGGCGGCAGGGCAGCGCGGCAGCGTGCTGTCCATCCTGACCACCTGGGTGTGGAACGGCTCCGCCTTCACCGTGCCTTCGGCCATGGCCAAGTCCGGTGTGCATGCGATGACCCAGTCGCTGGCGGTGGAATGGGGCAACCGCGGCATCCGCTGCAACGCCATCGCGCCGGGGCTCTTTCCCACCGAGGGCATGAGCGCGCGCCTCAATCCACAGGGCGGCGAGCACAAGCCCGAGGGCAATCCCATGCAGCGCGCCGGTCGCATGCCCGAGCTGGCCAACCTGGCGGTCTTCCTCATGAGCCGACAGGCCGAGTACCTCACGGGACAGACGATTGCCATCGATGGCGGGCAATATCAGGCCACCGGCGGCAACTTCGCCAGCCTGGCCGCCTGGGGCGATGACGACTGGGCGAAGGCGCGCGAGTCCATCGCCTCGCGCAACGCGGCCGACCGCGCCCAGCGCACGGCCTGAGATCCCGCCGCCGGGCTTTGCACAGGAGACTTTTTTCGATGACTTCCCCCACCCGTGTGCGGGTCGACGTGGACGGCGGCGTGGCAGAGGTGGCGCTCGCCCGGCCCGACAAGATGAACGCGCTCGACCCCGCCATGTTCGACGCCCTGCTCGATGCCCTGGCGCGCCTGCAGGCCGAGCCCGGCCTGCGCGCCGTGGTGCTGCACGGCGAAGGTCGCGCCTTCTGCGCCGGACTGGACATGGGCAGCATGGCCGGCATGGCGGGCGGCGAACCCGCTGGCGGCTTCACCGACCTGCTGCCGCGCACCCATGGCATCGCCAACCGCTTCCAGCAGGTCTGCTGGGGCTGGCAGGAGCTGCCGGTGCCCGTCATCGCCGCGGTGCACGGCGTGGCCTATGGCGGCGGTTTGCAGCTGGCAGCGGGCGCGGACATCCGCCTGGTGGCGGCCGATGCGCGCCTGTCGGTGCTGGAGATCAAGTGGGGCCTGGTGCCCGACATGGCGGGCTGCGCGTTGCTGGCGCCGCTGGTGCGCGGCGACCACCTGCGGGAGTTGGTCTACACCGGCCGCGTGGTCGATGGCACCGAGGCCGCCGCGCTGGGCCTGGCGACCCGGGTCAGCGCCGATCCGCTGACCGAGGCCCGGACCATGGCGCGCCAGATCGCCGCCAGCAGCCCCAGCGCCATCCGCGCCGCCAAGCGGCTGATGCGCCTGACGGCACACGCCACGCCCGAGGAACTGCTGCTCGCCGAAGCGCGGGAGCAGCAGGCGCTCATCGGTAGCCCGAATCAGAGGGAGGCAGTGCGCGCGGGGA
Source organism: Pseudacidovorax sp. (assembly GCF_017991995.1). Lineage (GTDB taxonomy): Bacteria > Pseudomonadota > Gammaproteobacteria > Burkholderiales > Burkholderiaceae_C > Xenophilus. Next base: position 201,478 of record NZ_JAGOPN010000002.1, read on the forward strand.
TGGAAAAGCGCCCGGCAAGGTACGAGGACTGAGCCCGCTTCCCCCTTCGCGGCTCGGCGCGCTTCCCATCCGATCTGCGGGGTGGCGTCCCGCCGCTCAGCGGCCCGACTTGTTGCGCACGCCGCTGACGCCAGCGTCGATGGTGCCGAACACCTCCACACCGCTGCCGCCCGTGGATGCCGTGCTGCCGCCGCTGGCCGAGCCGCTGCTCGCGCAGCCGGTGCCGAGGGCGGCAAGGCCCAGCATCAGTGCCAGGGTGAGGGCGGCGCGCCGGGCGCCGGGGGCGAATCGAGAGGTCATCGAACGGTTCCTTGGATGAGGATGGCCGGCATTCAGCACCGGACGCTTCAGGGTCGACTCCGAGGCTGCGTCGGCAGTTCCACGCAGCCCAGCGGCAGGAAGCCGGCCTGCTCGCCCTTTTCCTCGTAGCCGCGCGGATTGGCGACCACGCGGCAGCCTGACTTCACGTAGTCGAAGGCGCAATGCAGGTGGCCGTGCATCCAGACGTCGGCCAGCGGCAGCAACTCGTCCAGCGCATTGCAGAAGCCTGCCGTGCCCGGCGCCAGCCCGTAGCGCGGGTCGGCGCTGGCCAGCGAAGGCGCGAAGTGAGTGATGGCTACCGTCACACCGTCGAAGGGCTGGGCGAGTGCTTCGCGCAGCCAGTCCTGGCACGCCAGGGCCTGCGCGCGCAGCTCGGCTGCCATGAAGGGCTGGCCGCCGCGTGTGGTGGCGGCCTTGGCCAGGTAGAAATCGGCGGCGCGCATGGCCTTGCCGCGCTTGCGAACGCGGGCGACGGTGTCGTCCTGCGGCGTCGCAAGGGCGTCGAAGTCGGCCCAGAGCGTGGTGCCGACGAAGCGCACACCCTGGTGCACCTGCATCTCGCGCTCCAGCCAGACGATGCCGAGCGCCTCGCAGTGCTCGCGCAGACGGGCATGGGTCTCGTCGAAATCCAGGCCGTCGTACTCATGATTGCCGGGCACGTAGATCACCGGCACCGGCCAGCCCCGCTTCGGGGAAAAGCGGCCCAGGCCGAAATCCGGGTCCGTCAGCTGCGAGCCGCGCTGGTACGAGCCCACGTCCCCCGCGAGCACCAGCAGCTCGGCGCCGGGCGCGGGATGGGCGACGAATTCGGGATAGGTCTCGAGGTGCAGGTCCGACAGCAGCTGGATCTTCATGCGCACCAGTGTAGAAATTCACAGCCCATGTCGCGGTCGCTGCGGCGCCATGCGCGGACGGCATGGAGTTGGGGTTGTGAAAACTAGGGAAAACCCTATTCTTCTACCCATACCTACATACACGCGGCGTGGAGCCGCGAAACATCATGTCTTCCCTGCTCACTTTCTGGTCCCGCTGGATGCAACCGACCGCCGCCCCCGTGCCCGCCAGCCCGGCCGCCGATCTCTTCGAATCCGCCGACGCGATGGCCGGCCTGGATCCGCACCACGCGCAGGAACTGCGCGAAGCCGCTTCCGCCTGGCTGCGCGTCGTCCGTTGAGGTATCGCCAGGCTGGCGCAAGATAAGCGGCAACCGGAGCACCGGCGGGATAGGCCGCAAGCCACTCAGGCCCGCGGCAGCACGTACTCCGCCAGGGTGCGGGCAAACGCATCGCCCGCCGCCCGCACGATCAGGTCGCGCAGCCACGCGTGACCCGGTGCCGCCTGCATACGCCGGTGCCACAGCGCATCCACGTGCACCAGCGGCAGGGTGAGCGGCAACTCACGCACGACCAGGCCGTCGCTCACGCCGGTGCTGCTCACGAAATGGCGCGGCAGCACCGTCAGCAGGTCCGAATCGGCCACCACCTTGCCGGCCGTGAAGAACTGGTTCACCGTCAGCACGATGCGCCGGCGACGGCCGATGGCCTCCAGCGCCTCGTCGACGAAACCCCAGGGCCGCCCGGAAAAGCTCACCAGCAGGTGACGCGCGGCGCAGAAGGCGTCCAGCGTCAGCTCCTGCGCGGCCAGCGGATGGCCGCTACGCATCACGCAAACGTAGCGCCCCACGTAAAGGCGGTGCGATTCGAAGGCCACGGCTTCACCGGCCTGGGTGCGGGCCGTCAGGTCGGCCATCACCGCCGGAAAGTGGCCGATGGCCAGGTCTGCCGATTCCTTGTCGAGCAGGCCGCGCGGGTCGCGCGTGTTCAGCGGTACCACCCGCAGCGACACGCCGGGCGCCTCCGCCTCCAGCAGCCGCACGGCGCCGGGAATCAGCTCGGTGGCGGTGGCATCGGCCATGGCCAGCACGAAGCTGTCGTCCGCCTGCGCCGGCTCGAAGGCCGTGGGGGCGATGGCGTGCTGGATGTGGCGCAAGGCGTCGCGCACCACCGGCCACAGGGCCAGGGCCCGCGGCGTGGGCTCGACACCGCTGCCGGCGCGGTGCACCAGCTCGTCGCCCAGCGTCTCGCGCAGGCGGCGCAGGGCATTGCTCACCGCGGGCTGGGTCAGAGAGAGGTTGCGGGCGGCGCGGGTGAGGCTGCGCTCGGCCATCACCTCGTCGAAGACGCGCAGGAGATTCAGATCGAGTGTGCGGAAATTGACGTTCATCATTCCAATGAATGAAGAGCATCACCACTATAAAGTGGAAGAACACTGGGGCAAACCCTAATATTCAGTCCATCGGCACTGTTGCCCACCGTTTTCTTCCCTAGGAGGGGATTGCCATGACCACCTTCGTCCACGTCGACCAACCCGTCTCGCACCCCGGCGTCCGCCGCGCCGAGGAAACCGCGGCCTACATCCGCGATGCGGGCCGCAGCTTCAAGGCCCGCGGTGGCGCGCTCATGATGGTCGTCGCCGCCCTGCTGGCCGCTGCGCTGGTGGTGGCCGAGCGCTTCGTGGCCGAGATCACCGACGGCAGCCTGCTGGCCGCCTGGATGGTGCTGTGGGCCCTGGTGTTCGGCGGCCTGTCGCTGTACGCCGCCGGCGCTGCGCAGAGCCTGGCCATCGGCTTGGTCGAGCGCTGGAACAGCCTGCAGCGCGCCCAGGCCGCTGCCCGCGCCGACGAGCGCTTCCTTGCCGCCGCACACCGCGACACCCGCATCATGAACGACCTGCAGGCGGCCATCACCCGCGCCGAATCGGTCTCGGCGGTCGACAGCGCCGTGCCGGCCCAGACCAAGATGCGCGTGCACCAGGCCACCGCCAGCCACCTCGCCCGCTACTACTGAGCGCAGCCTGGCCGCCGCCCCGAAAGGCGGCGAGCGCCCGCAAAAAAACCGCCCTCGGGCGGTTTTTTTGCGTCTGCGGCTCGCACAGGGCCGGATGCGCTGGCTGCGGGACCGCGTGGCTGCTGGCGCAGACACGCACGTCGGGCAACAGAATCGAAAGGCCGCGGAGCAGGCCACGCCAGTGCACCCGAGGAACTGGCTTCGCCAGGCCTCTGGGTGCGCCCCCCTCCAAGCCGAAGGCGCCAGGGAGGGGGGAGCCGCGAAGCGGCATGGGGGGTGTCGCTCTATATCAAGCCGCCAGGCGCTGCTCGATGGCCGCCTTGGTCTGCGGCAGCTCTTCCGGCAGGTGGTGGGCCAGTTGCTCGAACAGCTCGCTGTGCAGCTTGAGTTCGGCCTGCCAGGCGGCCTTGTCGATGCTGGTGACCTTGTCGAATTGCTCGCGGCTGAAGTCCAGGCCGGTCCAGTTCAGGTCTTCGTAGCGCGGGCTGACGCCGAAGACATGTTCGTCGCCCTGACCCTGGCCCTCGATGCGGTCGATCATCCACTTGAGCACGCGCATGTTCTCGCCGTAGCCGGGCCAGACGAACTTGCCGTCGTCGCCCTTGCGGAACCAGTTGGTGGTGTAGATGTGCGGCAGCTTGGCGCCCGAGGCCTGCAGCTTCTTGCCCAGGTCCAGCCAGTGCTGGAAGTAGTCGCTCATGTTGTAGCCCATGAAGGGCAGCATGGCGAAGGGGTCGCGGCGCACCACGCCCTGCTGGCCGGCGGCGGCGGCGGTCGTCTCGCTGCCCATGGTGGCGGCCATGTAGACGCCTTCGGTCCAGTTGCGGGCCTCGGTGACCAGCGGCACCGTGGTGGAGCGGCGGCCGCCGAAGATGAAGGCGTCGATCTTCACGCCCTTCGGGTCGTCCCAGGCCTCGTCAAGCGCCGGGTTGTTGGTGGCGGCCACGGTGAAGCGGGCGTTGGGATGGGCGGCCTTGGCGCCGGTCTCGCGCGCGATCTGCGGCGTCCAGTCCTTGCCCTGCCAGTCGATCAGGTGCGCGGGCAGGGCCTTGCCGGGAGCATCGGCCTCCATGCCTTCCCACCACACATCGCCGTCGTCGGTCAGCGCGACGTTCGTGAAGATCACGTTCTTGTCGAGGCTGGCCATGCAGTTGGGGTTGGTCTTGAAGTTGGTGCCCGGTGCCACGCCGAAGTAGCCCGCCTCGGGGTTGATGGCGCGCAGGCTGCCATCGGGCTGGGGCTTGATCCAGGCGATGTCGTCGCCGATGGTCGTGACCTTCCAGCCCTCGAAGCCGGCCGGCGGCACGAGCATGGAGAAGTTGGTCTTGCCGCAGGCGCTGGGGAAGGCGGCGGCCACGTGGTACTTCTTGCCCTCGGGGCTGGTCACGCCGAGGATGAGCATGTGCTCGGCCAGCCAACCTTCGTCGCGGCCCATGTTGGAGGCGATGCGCAGGGCGAAGCACTTCTTGCCCAGCAGGGCGTTGCCGCCGTAGCCCGAGCCGTACGACCAGATCTCGCGCGTGGCCGGGTAGTGGACGATGTACTTGGTCTTGTTGCAGGGCCAGGCCACGTCCTTCTGGCCGGCCTGCAGCGGCGCGCCCACGGTGTGCACGCAGGGCACGAACTCGCCCTCGGCGCCCAGCACGTCGTACACGGCGCGGCCCATGCGGGTCATGATCTTCATGTTGACGGCCACGTACGGGCTGTCGGACAGCTCGATGCCGATGTGTGCGATGGGCGAGCCCAGCGGGCCCATGCTGAAGGGCACCACATACATGGTGCGGCCCTTCATGCAGCCGTCGAACAGCGGCTGCAGCGTGGCGCGCATCTCCGCGGGGGCCATCCAGTTGTTGGTGGGACCGGCGTCTTCCTTCTTCTCGCTGCAGATGAAGGTGCGGTCCTCGACGCGGGCGACGTCGCTCGGGTCGGAGCAGGCGAGGAAGGAGCCGGGTCGTTTGGCCGCGTTCAGGCGCTTGAAGGTGCCGGCTTCGACCAGCTGGTTGCACAGCGCGTCGTATTCTTCCTGGCTGCCGTCGCACCAGTGGATGCGTTCGGGCTTGCACAGGGCCGCCATCTCGGCCACCCAGGCGATGAGCTTGGGATTCTTGACGTAGTCGGGGGCCTGCAGATTGCTGGGACTCATGGTGAACTCCTGAAAAGAAAACTGTCTTTTCGAACGACGCTCGTCGCGGGGCGCGCGGCGTGAACGTCGTTGGAGAAAACGTCTTCGGTCAGGGATTCCGCGGTCGCGGTCGGCGCAGGCGGCAGGTCGCGCTCGGCGTGAAGCCCGCGCGTCCGTCGGAAGGCATGGAGGAATCCGGCATGGCGCTCAGGCCGGATTCATGCACGCCCTCGGCACTCAGGCCAGGTACACCGCGATCGAAGCCAGCAGCAGCATCAGGATGCCGCCAGCAATGGGCAGCACAATGGGCATCAGCGGAACGATGCCTTCCACCGCGTCTTTCTCGATGATGGCATCGTGGCCGGGCTCGACGGGCGTGGGAGTGGACATGGGCGAGCGTCTCTTTTCTAAGCGGACAAGGAGAAAGATGTTAACAAGCACCCCTTCTCCCAGGAAAGCGACTGGGTCTCGGGGTTTCTCCTGCCGAGGCGCTCCAGCAGCGGGTTTGCGCTGTCCCGGCGCGCGCTGCGCGCCGGTGCGGAGGGTGAAAAGTGGCCGTGCGTTCCGCCGCCGCGCAACAGCCGGCCCGGGCTAGTGCTTTTCCTCGGCCTCGAAGCCGGCGTTGCGCAGGGCCTCGATCACCGAGGCCAGGTGCTCGCGGCCCCGGGTCTGCAGCACCAATTCGATGTCCACGTTCTGCGCCGCCAGCAGCGTGAAGGCGCGCTGGTGGTGCACTTCGTCGATGTTGGCGCCGGCCTCCGCCACGGTGGCCGTGATGCGCGCCAGCATGCCGGGCACGTCGCGAGCACTCACCGTCAGCCGCGCCAGGCGACCGGCGCGCACCATGCCGCGCTCGATGATCGCGGCCAGCAGCAGCGGATCGATGTTGCCGCCCGAGAGCACAAGGCCCACCTTGCGGCCGCGGAAGCGCTCAGGATGCCGCAGCAGCGCGGCCAGGCCGGCGGCGCCTGCGCCCTCCACCAGCGTCTTCTCGATCTCCAGCAGCATCAGCACCGACTGCTCGATGTCGCCCTCGTCCACCAGCACCAGGTCGTCCACCATCGCCGCGATGATCTCGCGCGTGCGTTCGCCCGGCGTGCCCACGGCGATGCCCTCGGCGATGGTGCTGGTGCCGGCGACGTGCTCCGTGCCCTTCACGGCGTTGACCATGGCCGGGAAGCGCGCGGTCTGCACGCCCACGATCTGCAGGCCGGGGCGGCGGGCCCGGCCCACCACCGTCATGCCGGCCAGAAGGCCGCCGCCGCCCACCGAGACGACCAGCGTGTCCAGCTCCGGCACGTCTTCGAGCATCTCCAGCGCCACCGTGCCTTGGCCCGCGATGATGGCGTCGTCGTCGTAGGGATGCACGAAGGCCAGACCGTCGCGCTCGGCCAGCTCGTAGGCATGGGCGCGCGCCGCCTCCAGCGAATCGCCGAACAGCACCACATGGGCGCCGAAGCCGCGCGTGCGCTCGATCTTCACGCCCGGCGTGAAGCGCGGCATGACGATGGTGGCGGGAATGCCCAGGCGCTGCGCGTGGTAGGCCACGCCCTGGGCATGGTTGCCGGCCGACATGGCGATCACGCCCCTGGGCGGCACGTCGGCGGCGGCCAGCTGCGCCATGATGTTGCAGGCGCCACGCTCCTTGAAGGAGGCGGTGAACTGCAGGTTCTCGAACTTGAGGAAGACCTGCGCACCGACGATGTCCGACAGGGTGCGCGATTCCACGCAGGGCGTGCGCAGCACCTGGCCCTGGAGGCGCCGGGCGGCGGCTTCGATGTCTTGGAGGGAGACCATGGCCGGCATTGTGGCGCCGCTGCGCACGCCGGCGTCCGCCGGATGCGCGCCTGCGGCCGCGGGCGGCCCTGCATCGGGACCGGCGGGCGCGCGCCGCCGTCCCGGGGCTTTCGCGGCCCCGCACTTCCGCATTGCATCGGACTGCGCTATGGTCGCCGCTCCATCTCCGAGGAAACCCTGCCATGGCCCGCCGCTCAGGACTCGACGCCAGCACCGCCCAGCGCGGGGCCGCCTTGCCCTCGCCCGGCCTGCGCGAGGCGCCGGTGCTGGAGCTCATGTGCTCGCACTTCGTGCTCACGCTCGCTGCGCAGCAGGGCCCGCGCTTCAACGTGCGGCGCGACCTCAACGGCCTGCTCTCGCTCACCGGCCGGCACCTGGTGTGGCCCGTGTCGGTATTGCAGCGGCTGCGGGCCTTCCTGGCGCGGCGCTGCGAGGGCAACGAGGTCTGGAAGGACGTGCAGACGCTGGACAACCGCGCCCTGCTCGAGCGCCACGGCCACTGGCGCGGGCCCTACGAAGAAGGCACGCTCTTCTTCCACCTCGACGAATACGCCAAGGACCAGCCCAAGGACCTGCTGGCCGTGCTGGCATTGACCCGCGACTGGCTGGCGCAGACGCTGCGCAAGCAGTCCACGCTGGTCGAGAAGAACATCGACGCGCTGGCTGGCCTGCTGCAGCTGAACAAGGCCGAGCGCGCGCTGCTGCTCTACGGGACGCTGGCGCGCTACCAGCGCGACCTGCGCTCGCTGCTGGTGGAGTTCAAGGTCAGCAACGCGCCCGAGGCCTATGCCGCGCTGGCCGAGGTGGCCGGCGTGAGCCCCAGCGAGGTGGGCGAGGCGCTGCGCGCCGGCTCGCGGCTGGAGCGCATCGGCCTGGTCGAGAACCTCATCTCCGAGCACAACATCACCGACCTGGCCGACCTGATGAAGGTCAGCGAGAAGCTGCCGCCGGTGCTCATGCGCGAGTACCGCGACCAGAGCGAGCTGATGGCCGTCTTCACGCGGCCCTCCACCAAGAGCGAATTGACGCTGGACGACTTCGCGTTCGTCGACGACGAGGCCCGCATGCTGATCACGCTGCTGCGTGCCGCCGTCGCGCGCAAGGAGCCGGGCGTGAATGTGCTGCTCTACGGCCCGCCGGGCACGGGCAAGACCGAGCTGGCCAAGGTGGTGGCGCAGGCCGCGGGGCTGGAGCTGTTCGAGGTCGAGTACGCCGACCGCGACGGCAACTCCCTCTCGGGCCGCGACCGCTACCGCTCGCTGCAGATCGCGCAGGTCTTCCTCAAGGGCAGCGCGCAGTCGGCGCTGCTGTTCGACGAGGTGGAGGACGTGTTTCCGCCCATCAGCACCGAGGCGGCGCAGTTCATGGCCCGGGCCGAGCAGATCGCGGCGCCGGCCGCCAGCGGCAGCGTCAACGGCAAGGCCTGGGTCAACCAGATCCTGGAGACCAACCCGGTGCCCACGCTGTGGGTCACCAACCGCATCGAGCAGATCGATCCGGCCTTCCGCCGCCGCTTCGCCTACCACCTGGAGCTGAAGTCGCCACCGCCCGGGGCGCGCGAGCAGATCGTGCGCAAGGCCCTGGCCGGCGTCGAGGTGTCCGAGGCCTTCGCGGGCCGGCTGGCCGAGCGGCGCGGGCTCACGCCGGCGCAGATCCGCACCGCGGTGCGCTTCGCCGGCCTGGCGGCCGAAGGCGGCGTCGATGCCGAGGCGCTGATCGAGCGCCAGCTGCGTAACGCCGACCAGGCGCTCGGCCGCAGCCCCGGCACGCCGGCCGAGCGCCTGGCCGTGACCACCTGGGACCTGGGCATGCTCAACGTCGATACGCGCTTCGAGATCCCGCGCATCGTCGAGGCGCTCAAGGCCCGCGGCCACGGCACGCTGTGCTTCTACGGCGCGCCCGGCACCGGCAAGACGGCGCTGGCCGAGCACATCGCCCGCGCGCTGGGCCGGCCGCTGATGATCAAGCAGGCCAGCGACCTGATGAGCAAGTACGTCGGCGAGACCGAGCAGCAGATGGCCGCCATGTTCCGCGAGGCCGAGGCCGAGAAGGCAGTGCTTTTGCTGGACGAGGCGGACTCCTTCCTGCAGGACCGGCGCGGTGCCCAGCGCACCTACGAGGTCACCGAGGTCAACGAGATGCTGCAGGGCATGGAGCGCTACCAGGGCGTCTTCGTCTGCACCACCAACCTGCTCGACCGCATCGATCAGGCGGCGCTGCGCCGCTTCACCTTCAAGATCCGCTTCAAGCCCCTTACGACCGACCAGCGCGAGCGCATGTTCGTCAACGAGGCGCTGGGCGGCGATGCCGAGGCCCTGACGCCCGAAGCGGCGGCGCGCCTAGCGCGGCTGGACCAGCTGTGCCCCGGCGACTTCGCCGCGGTCAAGCGGCAGGTGGAGATCCTGGCCACGGCTTTCACGCCCGAGGAATTCCTGGAGCAGCTGGAGGCCGAGCACCGCCTCAAGCCCGAGGTGCGCGAGGCCCGGGGCATGGGCTTCGTCCACTGAGAAGGGGTGGGCGAGCCCGCCACGCCCGCCCGGCCCCGCCGGATTCATTCACACATCCTGGGCGCGCGAACTGTCGTGCAGGGGCGCTAGCATCGGCGCCGGCATGCGCGCCGGGGCCGCGTGCCCATCACACCGAGGACGATCCATGAAGCGACGAGGGATGGGGGCGCTGCTGGCCGGCGCGATCGTGACCGTGTTGAGTGCCTGTGGCGGCGGCGGAGGTGGAGGCGGTGGCGGCGCGCTGCCGCTGGCCCTGCCCGCCAGCAGTCCGGCGGCCCCGGCGTCCACGCCTGTCGCCCAGGCCGGCGATCCGGACATCGTCGACGTGGCCTCCGTGGCGGGCCGGTGCGCCAAGCCCCGCAGCGGCAGCGCCGACCTGGCCGGGACCCTGCTCGACGAGAAGCGCTGGGTGCGCTCCTGGATCGACGACACCTACCTCTGGTACGACGAGGTGCCCACCCTCTCGGCGGCGAACTATGCGACGCCCATCGACTACTTCGCGGTGCTCAAGACCTCGGCGCTCACTTCCAGCGGCAAGCCCAAGGACCGCTTCCACTTCACCTACGACACGGCCGCGTACCAGGGCCTGTCGAGCAACGGCCAGGAGATCGGCTACGGCATCCGCTTCGCCTACCTCTCCAGCGTGCCGCCGCGGGACGTGCGCGTGGCCTACGTGGAGCCCAACTCGCCCGCCGCCGCGGCCGGCGTGACGCGCGGCATGCGCCTGCGCACCGTCGACGGCATCGACGTGACCAACGGCAGCAACGTGGATGGCCTCAACGCCGGGCTGGCGCCCCAGAAGGCAGGCGACGTGCACCAGCTGGGCCTGCGTACCCTGGCCGGTGGCGACGTCACGCTCAGCCTCACGGCCGCCGACATCGCCAGCAGCGCCGTGATGAACGTGAAGACCATCGCCACGGCCAGCGGCAACGTGGGTTATCTGCAGTTCAACCAGCACAGCGTGGCGGCCGAGGCGCAGTTGATGGACGCCATCGCCGGCCTGCGCGATGCCGCCGTGGCCGACGTGGTGCTGGACATGCGCTACAACGGCGGCGGTCTGCTGGGCATCGCCTCGGAGCTGGCCAGCATGATCGCGCCGACCGGCAGCACGGCGGGGCAGACCTTCGAGCGGCTGGTCTACAACCGCAAGAACCCCTTCGGCACGTCCGACGCCGCCAGCCGGGTGCCCTTCTATGCGACGGCGCAGTACGGCCCGCGTTCGGGCAGCCCACTGCCGCGGCTGAACCTGCCGCGCGTGCTGGTGCTGGCCGGTGGCGATACCTGCTCGGCCAGCGAGTCCGTGGTCAACGGCCTGCGCGGCATCGGCGTGAACGTGGCGCTGGTGGGCGGCGCCACTTGTGGCAAGCCCTACGGCTTCTATCCGCAGGACAACTGCGGCACCACCTACTTCGCCATCCAGTTCCAGGGCGTCAACGCCAAGGGCCAGGGCGACTACGCGGACGGCTTCGCGCCGACCTGCAGCGTGGCGGACGACTTCAGCCATGCGCTGGGCGATCCGGCGGAAGGGCGCCTGGCCGCGGCGCTGAGCCTGCGCCAGAACGGCGTGTGCCCCGCGCCCGCCACGCCGCTCGTGGCCAGCGCGCGCTCGGCCATCGCCGGCAGCGGCACCGGCCTGCCCGCCGATCAGGCCGTGCTGGGGCCGCGCGCGCCGTGGCTAGACAACCGGATCGTGCTGCCGGCGGACCGCGGGTTCTAGACAAACAGACGCCGATTGCAAGCAGCGGCAAGATCGAATGGCCGCGGAGCAGGCCATGCCAGTGCACCCGCGGAACCGGCTTTGCCGGGCCGGGGGGTGCGCCCCCCTCCAAGCCGAAGGCGCGAGGGAGGGGGGAGCCGCGAAGCGGCATGGGGGGTGCCCGCTTATCGCACGCTGGCGATGACCCGCACCACTTCCTCGCCGTAGGCCTCCAGCTTCTTCGCGCCGAGGCCGCTGACGCCTTCCAGGTCTTCCAGCGAGCCGGGCGCGCGCTCGGCGATGGCGGCGAGGGTGGCGTCGTGGAAGATGACGTAGGCCGGCAGGTTGTGGGCCTTGGCCACCTCGGCGCGCCAGGCCTTGAGGGCCGCAAAGCGGGCCTGTCCCGCGGTGTCGAGCGCCGCCGCCGCCGCCGGTGCCGCGGCGCTGGTGCCGCCCGTGCGCTCGCGCCGGCTGCGGCGCGGGGCCGGCTGCGACACCGACTCGCGCAGCCGCACCGGCACCTCGCCGCGCAGCACCGCGCGCGAGCCGTCGGTGAGGCGCAGGGTGTTGAACTTCTCCGCGTCCACCTCCACCGCGCCGATGGCGATCAGCTGGCGCAGCACGCCGCGCAGCTGCGTCTCGCTGTACTCGGCGCCGATGCCGAAGGTGCTCACCCGTTCATGGAAGAACTGCTTGACCTTGTCGGTGGTCTTGCCGCGCAGGATGTCCATGATGTGGCCGGCGCCGAAGCCGATGCCGCTTTGCTGCTGCACCCGGTAGATGGTGGACAGCAGCTTGCGCGCGGCATCCGTGCCGTCCCACACGGCGGGCGGCGACAGGCAGTTGTCGCAGCTGCCGCAGTGCATGAGCGGCACGCGCTCCTCGCCCTCGGGCGCATCGGGCGGCATGCCGTAGGTCTCGTCGAAGTAGGCCAGCAGCCGCACGCGGCGGCAGTCGGTGGCCTCAGCCAGGGCCAGCAGGGCGTCGAGCTTGCCGCGCATGACCTGCTTGAATTCCTCGGCCGCCGGGCTCTCGTCGATCATGCGGCGCTGGTTGACCACGTCCTGCAGGCCATAGGCCATCCAGGCATCGGCGGGCAGGCCGTCGCGGCCGGCGCGGCCGGTCTCCTGGTAGTAGCCCTCGATGTTCTTGGGCAGGTCCAGGTGGGCGACGAAGCGCACGTCGGGCTTGTCGATGCCCATGCCGAAGGCGATGGTGGCCACCATGACGATGCCTTCCTCGCGCAGGAAGCGGTCCTGGTGGCGCTGGCGCACGGCGGCGTCCAGGCCGGCGTGGTAGGGCAGCGCGTTGACGCCGGCATCGGCCAGCATCTGCGCCACTTCTTCCACACGCTTGCGCGACTGGCAGTAGACGACGCCGGCCTCGCCCTCGTGCTCGCGCTCGATGAAGCGCAGCAACTGCGTGCTGGCGTCCTTCTTCTCGACGATGGCGTAGCGGATGTTGGGCCGGTCGAAGCTGCTGACGAACTGGCGCGCGTCCTGCAGTTGCAGGCGCTCGACGATGTCGGCGCGCGTCAGCGCGTCGGCGGTGGCGGTGAGCGCGATGCGCGGCACGGCCGGGTAGCGTTCGTGCAGCACGGCCAGTGCGCGGTATTCGGGGCGGAAGTCGTGGCCCCACTGGCTCACGCAATGCGCCTCGTCGATGGCGAACAGCGCCAGCTTGCCGCGCGCGGCCAGGCCGTCCAGCAGCTCCAGGAAGCGCGGCGTGTTGACGCGCTCCGGCGCGGCGTAGAGCAGCGTGAGCTCGGCGCGGGCGGTGCGGCGCTCGACGTCCAGCGCTTCCTGCCAGTCCAGCGTGGAATTGAGGAAGGCCGCACTCACGCCTGCCTCGTGCAGGGCGCCGACCTGGTCGTGCATCAGCGCGATCAGCGGCGAGACCACGATGCTCACGCCATGGCCGGCGCGTGCGCGGGCGATGGCCGGGATCTGATAGCACAGCGACTTGCCGCCGCCGGTGGGCATCAGCACCAGCGCATCGCCGCCGGCCGTGACCTGGTCGACGATGGCCGCCTGCGGGCCGCGAAAGGCCTCGTAGCCGAAGACCTCGCGCAGGATGGCCAGGGGTGCGGTGCTGCCGGAGTCGATGGAGTGGGTGGAAGACACGGTCGGTGCGGGCGGTGGCGGCGGGCGGGCTGGCGGCTGGAAAACGGGGGGATGCCTCCGGTGGCGGACGCGAGCGGCGCGCCTCCCGCGCGCCAGGTGGGCATTGTCTCAGGCCGGCCGTGGCCCCGATGCGGATCGGTGAGTCCACGACCCGACGGGCCTGCGGGCTGCGTGAACCATCGACCGTTCGGGCTGAGCCTGTGGAAGCCGTTTGCACACGGCCTCACAGCCCTGGCACGCCTCCTGCAATCCGGATGGCGCTGGCACCCGCCGCTGCCTGTATAGACAACATTTTGGTGCGCGCCTTCGCCCGATGCACCGAAGCGGGACTTTCCTCCCGCGCTGTTCCTGATCTCGATGAGGTGGCGCTGCGGGTTGTCCTGTATATACAGGTGTGGCAGGTCGCCTCAGACTGCGCCCGCTCCCGGCTGGCGAGGTCGCCCGCACCGATGTTCGTTGTTGTTCCGCCATTCACACCACAGGAGGGCCGCATGGCCAAGACCGTCTTCAAGATCGCATCGCTGGTGGCCGCGGCCGCCGCCCTCGCCTGCGCCGCAGGCACCGCCGCCGCGCAGGAGACGAAGATCGCGCTCGGCATGTCCGGCTGGACCGGCTTCGCCCCGCTCACGCTGGCCGACAAGGCCGGCATCTTCAAGAAGAACGGCCTGGACGTGGAGATCAAGATGATCCCGCAGAAAGACCGCCACCTCGCCCTGGCCTCCGGCGCCATCCAGTGCGCCGCCACCACCGTGGAGACGCATGTGGCCTGGAACGCCAATGGCGTGCCCATCGTGCAGATCTTCCAGATGGACAAGTCCTACGGCGCCGACGGCATCGCCGTGCGGGGCGACGTCAAGTCCTTCGCCGACCTCAAGGGCAAGACCATCGGCGTCGATGCGCCCGGTACTGCGCCCTACTTCGGCCTGGCCTGGATGCTGAGCAAGAACGGCATGACCTTGAAGGACGTGAAGACCGTGACGCTGGCGCCGCAGGCCGCCGCCCAGGCCTTCGTGGCTGGCCAGAACGACGCCGCCATGACCTACGAGCCCTACCTGTCGACGGTGCGCAACGCACCGCAGTCCGGCAAGATCCTCGCGACCACGCTCGACTACCCGATGGTGATGGACACCGTGGGCTGCGCGCCCACCTGGCTCAAGGCCAACGCCAAGGCGGCGCAGGCGCTCACCGCGTCGTACTTCGAGGCGCTGGAGATGATCAAGGCCGAGCCCGCCAAGGCCAACGAGATCATGGGTTCCGCCGTCAAGCAGACCGGCGAGGCCTTCGCCAATTCGTCCAAGTACCTGCGCTGGCAGGACAAGGCCGCCAACCAGAAGTTCTTCTCCGGCGAGCTGGAGCAGTTCATGAAGGAGTCGGTGCCCATCCTGCTGGAGGCCGGCGTGATCCGCAAGGCGCCCGAGGACCTCAAGGCCACCTACGACGCGTCGTACATCAAGTAAATGCCGTTGCGTGAGTCTGCCGCCGTGCCCCGCCGTTCCGTCATGACCCCGCTGGAGCCCGTCGGCCCGCGCACGCGCTGGTTGCTGGGCGTGGCCTTCTTCGTGCTCTTCGTGGCGGTGTGGGCCTTCTTCACGCTGGGCGGCTACGTGTCGCCCACCTTCCTGGCCAGCCCGGTCACGATGGTGAAGGAGGCGGTGCTGCTGTTCACCGAGTACGGCTTCATCGGCGACATCGGCATGACGGTGTGGCGGGTGTTCGGCGGCTTCCTGCTGGCCGCCGTCATCGCGGTGCCGCTGGGCATCCTGATGGGCGCCTACAAGCCGGTGGAGGCCTTCCTGGAGCCCTTCGTCTCCTTCTGCCGCTACCTGCCGGCCTCGGCCTTCATCCCGCTGCTGATCCTGTGGGCGGGCATCGGCGAGGCGCAGAAGCTGCTGGTGATCTTCATCGGCTCGGTGTTCCAGATCATCCTGATGGTGGCGGTGACGGTGGGCAGCGCCCGCAAGGACCTGGTCGAGGCCGCCTACACGCTGGGCGCGGGCGGCGGCGGCATCGTGCGGCGGGTGCTCATCCCGGGCGCGGCGCCGGGCATCGCCGAGACGCTGCGCCTGGTGCTGGGCTGGGCCTGGACCTACGTGATCGTGGCCGAGCTCATTGGCTCGTCCTCGGGCATCGGCCACATGATCACCGACAGCCAGGCGTTGCTGAACACCGGGCAGATCATCTTCGGCATCATCGTCATCGGCCTGATCGGGCTGGTGTCGGACTTCCTGTTCAAGGCCGTCAACCGTCGGCTGTTCGCCTGGGCTTCGCTATGAGCGGCAACATGCAAGAAGCCGGCGTGCAGCTGGCCATCCGCGGCGTCTCGCGCACCTTCACCGGCGCGCGGGGGCAGTCCACGCAGGCGCTGCTGCCGGTGGACTTCGACGTGCGCGAGAACGACTTCGTCACCATCCTCGGACCCTCGGGCTGCGGCAAGTCGACGCTGCTGCGCATCGTGGCGGGGCTGGACTTTCCCACCAGTGGCCAGGTGCTGCTGGACGGCCGGCCGGTGACGGGGCCGGGCGCGGATCGGGGCATGGTGTTCCAGAGCTACACGCTCTTTCCGTGGCTGGACATCGAGCAGAACATCCGCTTCGGCCTGCGCGAGCGCGGCATGGCCGAGGCCGAGCAGAAGGAGCGCGCGGCCTACTTCATCGCCAAGGTGGGGTTGCGCGGCTTCGAGCGGCACTATCCCAAGCAGCTGTCGGGCGGCATGCAGCAGCGCACGGCCATCGCGCGTGCGCTGGCCAACGACCCCAAGATGCTGCTGATGGACGAGCCCTTCGGTGCGCTGGACAACCAGACGCGGGTGCTGATGCAGGAGCTGCTGCTGGGCATTTGGGAGGCCGAGCGCAAGACGGTGCTGTTCGTCACCCACGACATCGACGAGGCGATCTTCATGGCCAACCGGGTGGCGGTGTTCAGCGCCCGGCCGGGCCGCATCAAGACCGAGATCGCGGTGGACTTGCCGCATCCGCGTCACTACACGCTCAAGACCACGCCGGAGTTCATGGCGCTCAAGGCGCAACTGACGGAAGAGATCCGGGCGGAGTCGATGGCGGCGGCGGAGCATTGAGCGATGTTGGTACGGCGCAGTCAGGGTGATGTCGGGGGCGGCGCGCGTAGCCTGGCCGCGCTGCTGCTGCTGCTTCGTCGCGCGCATGCTGTGATGGGGTTGGGTGGGGTCCTGACGGGTGCCTGGGGCGGCGCGCGGGGCCGGGGCCGGCTGCCGCGGGCTCATGGCGGGGTGGTCGGCTGCGCCGACTCCGCTGCGATGCTCGGCCGGGGCTCGCGTCGCAGAACTCGCTGCGCGCTGGCGCGCTCCGCTCAGACAACTGCGACGAGTCAGCGCACGAAGCACGCCTGTCCTTCGGCAGGCGCGCCTCGCCCCGGCCTGCGCTTCTCGCCACCCCGCAAATCGCCCGCGCCAGCCGGCCCCGGCCCCGCGCGCTGGGGACGCTGCGTCGGTATCGGGACCGGGGAACCGCACGCCCGGTTTTCTGACTGGGCTTCGGCTTCGGCTTCGGCTTCGGCTTCGGCCTGGCCTTGGGCTTTCACTCCTCTCCCCTCTGGGGAGAGGTTGGGTGAGGGGCCGCCCCTTGCCTCATTGACGCCCGACACTCACCAGCGCCGCAGGCCCTCACCCCAGCCCTCTCCCAGAGGGAGAGGGAGCAACAGCCAGCCGCGGCTGGATCGGCGTGCACGACCGCACCACCGAAGCACCGCTGCCCACGGGCTGCCGGCTGCTCTGGCGCGCAAGCCCGAATGCGCCCGGATCAACCCGCAAGCTCGCTTAGAAGCAGAAGCGCAGACCGCACGCAACCCAGGAGGCCGACCATGACCACAGCCTCCAGAACCAAGCGCCAAGCCGAAGCTGCACCACGCAACGCGGCTCCCTCCCCCAACCCGTCCCTCGCCCTCTACGAGCAGGTCAAGGAACACATCGTCCGCCGCATCCAGAGTGGCGAATGGCCCGCCGGCCACCGCCTGCCGTCGGAACACGAGCTGGTCGCGCAGTTCGGCATCTCGCGCATGACTGCCAACCGCGCCCTGCGCGAACTGGTGGACGAAGGCCGCGTCAAGCGCGTGGCCGGCGTGGGCAGCTTCGTCGCCGAGACCAAGCCGCAGTCCACCCTGCTGCAGATCGCCAACATCGCCAGCGAGATCCGCGGCCGCGGCCACGACTACGGCTTCGAACTGCTGGCGGCCGAGCGCATCGCCGCACCCGCCGACATCGCCGCCTGGCTGGACGTGCGCCTGGGCGAATCGCTCTTCCACTGCCTCTGCCTGCATCTGGAGAACGGCATCCCCGTGCAGCTGGAGGACCGCTGGGTCAGCCCGCGCATGGTGCCGGCCTTCCTCGACCAGGACTTCTCGCTGATGCCGCCCAGCGAATACCTGGTGCGCCACGTGCCCTTCGACCAGATCGAGCACCTGGTCGACGCCGTGCTGCCCTCGCCCGAGCAGGCCGCGCGCCTGGCCATGGACGCGGGCGAGCCCTGCCTGCTGCTCAGCCGCCGTACGTGGTCGCGCGGCACGCCCATCACGCTGGTGCGCTGCCTGCATCCGGCCTCGCGCTACCGGCTGGGCAGTCGCTTCCGCGCCGACGGCAATCCCGGCTGGGGCTGACGGCCCCGCGCTCCCGCTTCGCTTTCGCACGTCACAACCTGTATAGACAACTTGCCATGACCACCCTGCTGACCCTCCATCCCGGCCAGGTCGACCTGGCCAGCCTGCGCCGCATCCACCAGGGCGGCCTGACGCTCGCGCTGGACGAAGGCGTGCGCTCCGGCATGCAGGCCGCGCAGGACGCCGTGCAGCGCATCGTGGACCACGACGACGTGGTCTACGGCATCAACACCGGCTTCGGCAAGCTGGCCAGCACCAGGATCGACCACGATCACCTGGCCGAGCTGCAGCGCAACCTGGTGCTGTCGCACAGCGTGGGGACCGGCGAGCCGCTGGCGGCCGAGGTCGTGCGGCTGGTGATCGCCACCAAGGCCGTGAGCCTGGCGCGCGGGCATTCCGGCGTGCGGCCGGCGCTGGTCGACGCGCTGCTGGCCCTGTTCAATGCCGGCGTCACGCCGCTGATCCCGGCCAAGGGCTCGGTCGGCGCCTCGGGCGACCTGGCGCCGCTGGCGCACCTGGCCTGCGTGCTCATCGGCGAAGGCCAGGCGCGTCTCTTGGACGGCCGCGTCGTCGGCGGTGCGCAAGCCATGCGCAGCATCGGGCTCGAACCCTTCGTGCTCGGCCCCAAGGAGGGGCTGGCGCTGCTCAACGGCACGCAGGTCTCGACGGCACTGGCGCTGGCGGGGCTCTTCGGCGCGGAGAGGGTCTTCGCCTCGGCGCTGATGTCAGGCGCACTCTCGCTGGAGGCCATCCAGGGCTCGATCAAGCCCTTCGATGCCCGCATCCATGCCGCGCGCGGCCAGCCGGGACAGATCGCCGTGGCCGCCGCGGTGCGCACGCTGCTGGAGGGCAGCGACATCATCCCCAGCCATGCCGACTGCGGCCGGGTGCAGGACCCGTATTCCATCCGCTGCATCCCGCAGGTCATGGGCGCCTGCCTGGACAACCTGACGCATGCCGCCCGCGTGCTGGTGACCGAGGCCAATGCCGCCTCCGACAATCCGCTGGTCTTCTGCGACACCGGCGAGGTCATCTCCGGCGGCAACTTCCATGCGGAGCCGGTGGCCTTCGCGGCCGACATCATCGCGCTGGCCGTGGCCGAGATCGGCGCCATCGCCGAGCGCCGCATCGCGCTGCTGCTGGACTCGGGCCTCTCGGGCCTGCCGCCCTTCCTGGTGCGCGACGGCGGGCTCAACTCCGGCTTCATGATCGCGCAGGTCACGGCCGCGGCCCTGGCCTCGGAGAACAAGTCGCTCGCCCATCCCGCCAGTGTGGACAGCCTGCCCACCTCGGCCAACCAGGAGGACCATGTGTCCATGGCGACCTTCGCGGCACGCCGGCTGGGCGAGATGGTGAACAACACCGCGGTGGTGATCGGCATCGAGGCCATGGCCGCCGCGCAGGGGATAGAACTGAAGCGCACCGAGACCACGCCACGCAGTTCTGCGGTCATCGAAGCCGAGATCGCCCGCATCCGCTGCCAGGTCGCCTTCGTCGAGCGCGACCGCTATCTGGCGCCCGACATCGAGGCCATGCGCCAGTGGGCGCTGGCCGCCGAACTGCCCGCCCCGCTGCTGACGCTGCTACCCAGCCACATCGCCTGAACCGCACGATCGACCGACACACCGACCTTCCAAGGAGCACCGCCATGAACGCCCCCGAGAACTTCATCGCCCGCACCGCCACGGCCCTCGCCGACCCGCGCGTGGACCCCAGCCGCGTCGTGCGCGCGCCGCGCGGCACCGACCTGTCGTGCAGGAACTGGCTGATCGAAGCGCCCTTCCGCATGCTGCAGAACAACCTCGACCCCGAGGTGGCCGAGAACCCGCAGGCCCTGGTGGTCTACGGCGGCATCGGCCGCGCGGCGCGCAACTGGGAATGCTTCGACGCCATCCTCGAATCGCTCAAGAAGCTGGGCGAGGACGAGACGCTGCTGGTGCAGTCCGGCAAGCCGGTGGGCGTGTTCAAGACCCATGCGGACGCGCCGCGGGTGCTGATCGCCAACTCCAACCTGGTGCCCAAGTGGGGCCACTGGGAGCACTTCCACGAGCTGGACCGCAAGGGCCTCTTCATGTACGGCCAGATGACTGCCGGA
Organism: Pseudacidovorax sp.; assembly: GCF_017991995.1. GTDB lineage: Bacteria > Pseudomonadota > Gammaproteobacteria > Burkholderiales > Burkholderiaceae_C > Xenophilus. The sequence goes on from NZ_JAGOPN010000002.1 coordinate 221,611, forward strand.
AGCTGGATCTACATCGGCAGCCAGGGCATCGTGCAGGGCACCTTCGAGACCTTCGTCGAAGCCGGGCGGCAGCACTACGGCAACGACCTGTCGGGCAAGTGGATCCTGACGGCCGGGCTCGGCGGCATGGGCGGCGCGCAGCCGCTGGCGGCCACGCTGGCGGGCGCCTGCTCGCTCACCATCGAATGCCAGCAGACGAGCATCGACTTCCGCCTGCGCACCCGCTACGTGGACAAGCAGGCGAAGGACATCGACGACGCCTTGGCTCTGATCGCGCACCACACCGCGAAGAAGGAGGCCGTCTCCATCGCGCTGCTCGGCAATGCGGCCGAGGTGCTGCCCGAGCTGGTGCGCCGCGCCAAGGCCGGCGGCCCCAAGCCCGACCTGGTCACCGACCAGACCTCGGCGCATGACCTGATCAACGGCTACCTGCCGGTGGGCTGGAGCGTGCCGCAATGGCGTGCCGCGTCGCAGGACCCGGCGCGCCATGCCGAACTCAAGCAGGCCGCCGCCGATGGCTGCGCCGTGCATGTGCAGGCCATGCTGGACTTCCAGGCCATGGGCATCCCGACGGTCGACTACGGCAACAACATCCGCCAGGTCGCCTTCGACCAGGGCGTGAAGAACGCCTTCGACTTCCCCGGCTTCGTGCCCGCCTACATCCGGCCGCTGTTCTGCGAGGGCAAGGGCCCCTTCCGCTGGGTGGCGCTGTCGGGCGACCCGGAGGACATCTACAGGACCGACGCCAAGATCAAGGAGCTCTTCCCCGACAACAGGCACACCCACCGCTGGCTGGACATGGCGCGCGAGCGCATCGCCTTCCAGGGCCTGCCCGCGCGCATCTGCTGGCTGGGCCTGGGCGAGCGCCACATCGCCGGCCTGGCCTTCAACGAGATGGTGCGAAAGGGCGAGCTCAAGGCCCCCATCGTCATCGGCCGCGACCACCTGGACACCGGCTCGGTGGCCAGCCCCAACCGCGAGACCGAAGGCATGAAGGACGGCACCGATGCGGTGAGCGACTGGCCGCTGCTCAACGCGCTGCTCAACACCGCGGGCGGCGCCACCTGGGTCAGCCTGCATCATGGCGGCGGTGTCGGCATGGGCTATTCGCAGCATGCCGGCATGGTGATCGTGTGCGACGGCACCGAAGCCGCCGAGCGCCGCCTGGCCCGCGTGCTGGTCAACGACTGCGCCTCGGGCGTGATGCGCCACGCGGACGCCGGCTACGAGCTGGCGGTGGCCACCGCGAAGAAATTCGGGCTCAACCTGCCGATGGTGCGCTGAGCGGCTCGCGCGCTCCAGCGCGCGGGAAGAAAGAAGGCGCCACAAAAACCGCTGCCCAGTCCCACCGCGTGGGACCGGGTGGTGCACATCGCGATGGCTTTTTTTGATACTGGACGGATGGCCTCGCCTGCGCCCCCCGTTGCTGCTGCCGCCGTTCCTGCCGCCGACCGCGTGCTGCAGGTGCTGGCCGTGCTGGCGCGGCAGGGCCGGCCGCTCACCGCGGCCGAGCTGATCGCCCACACCGGCCTGACGCGCAGCACCCTCTATCGGCAGCTGGCGCGCCTGCGCCGCTGGGGCTTCGTGATCGAGCGCGAAGGCAGCTATGCCCCGGGGCCGCTCAGCCTGCAGATGGCGCTGGGCTTCGACCTGGCGTCCGAGCTCATGCGCCAGGCGCGGCCCACCATGGAAGAGCTGGCCCGCCAGTCCCATGAAAGCGTGGGCCTCATCGTCGCCGTCAACGACCAGGCCATCTGCCTGGACATGGTCGAGAGCCACCAGTCGCTGCGCTGCTCCTTCGAGAAGGGCCGCAGCGTGCCGCTGCGCGCGGGCGCCTCGGCCAAGTGCCTGCTGGCGCACCTGGCGCCCTCCGCGCGGGCCGCCGTGCTCGACGCGCAGTACGGCGCCGGCACCGCCGAACGCGCCGCGGCCGAAGCCGAGCTGGACACCATCCGCCAGACCGGTCATGCCCTGAGCGCCGGCGAAGTGGACGACGGCGTCTGGGGCTGCAGCGTGCCGCTGATGGGCGCCTCGCACCAGGCGGCCGGCGTGCTGACGCTGATGGCCCCGATCCTGCGTGCACGGCACCAGGAGGCCGCGCTCGTGCAGATGACCGTGGTGGCGGGCGCCCGCATCTCGCGGCGGCTGCTGCTGCATTGAGCGGGACCGCACCGCCAGCCAGCCCGCTCCCTTCTTTCTTGCGCCTTCCGTTCTTCTCCCTTCCAACGTTCCCGGAGTGATCCCATGATGTCCCGCCCCCTGCCCCGCCGCCTGCTGCTCGCCCTCGTCGGCACCCTCGCCCTGGCCGGCACCGCCGCCCATGCCGCCGAGCCGCTGCGCGTGGCCACCGATGCCACCTTCCCGCCGATGGAATACATCGAGAACGGCAAGCGCACCGGCTTCGACACCGAGATGGTCGAGGCCATCGGCAAGCAGCTGGGCCGGCCCGTCGAGTGGATCGACATCGACTTCAAGGGCCTGATCCCGGCCCTGGTCTCGCGCCGCGCCGACATGGCCGTCTCGGCCATCTACATCACCGACGAGCGCCGCAAGGTGGTCGACTTCACCGTGCCCTACTACGCCGGCGGCCTGGTGGTGATGACCAAGGCCGACAACACCACCGTCAGGTCGCCCGCCGACCTGGCCGGCCGCAAGGTGAGTGTGCAGGTGGGCACCAAGTCGGTGAGCTTCCTCAAGGAGAAGTACCCGCAGGCCCAGCTGCTCGAGGTCGAGAAGAACCAGGAGATGTTCAACCTGGTGGAAGTCGGCCGCACCGACGCCGCCGTCACCGGCAAGCCCGCCGCCTACCAGTACGTGCGCACCCGGCCGGGCCTGAAGGTGATGCCCGAGCAGCTGACCACCGAGGAATACGGCATGGCCATCCGCAAGGACACGCCCGAGCTCACGAAGGCCGTGAACGACGCGCTCGCCAGGATGAAGGCCGATGGCTCTTATGCCGCCATCGTCCAGAAGTGGTTCCCTGCGTCGAAGTAATGCACGGCTGACCCCAGGACGCAATGATGGATCTGGACTTCTCGCCGGTCTGGGCCGGATGGCCCGACCTGCTGCGCGGCACGTTGGTGACGGTGGAGATCACCGCCTGCGCGCTGCTGCTGGGCTGCGTGCTGGGCCTGGCGGTGGGCATCGGCCGGCTGCGGCCGCAGCGCCGCTGGCTCTACAGCGTGTGCACCGCCTATGTGGCCGTGATCCGCGGCACGCCGCTGCTGGTGCAGCTGTTCATCCTGTTCTTCGGGCTGCCGCATTTCGGGCTGCTGTTGCCGGCCTTCCTGTGCGGCGTGCTGGGCCTGGGCGTGTACAGCGGCGCCTATGTGTCGGAGATCGTGCGCGGTGCCATCCAGTCCATCGACCGCGGCCAGACCATGGCCGCCCAGTCCCTGGGCATGACGCCGGGCCAGGCCATGCGCCACATCATCCTGCCGCAGGCGGTGGTGCGCATGATCCCGCCGCTGGGCAACGAGTTCATCGCGCTCATCAAGAACTCGGCCCTGGTCTCGCTGCTGACCATCCACGACGTGATGCACGAGGGCCAGAAGATCATCAGCGTGTCCTACCGCTCGCTGGAGGTGTACCTGGCCATCGCGGCCGTGTACTTCGCCCTCACCGGCACGGTGACGCTGGTGCTGCGCCACTTCGAACGCCGGCTGCGTCAAGGCGGCCTGGTGCATTGAAGTGACACCCGCCCACGGAGACATCGCCATGACGACCCTGCACCGCTTCGACCTCGACCGGCTCCCGGCGACGCCCTGGAAGAACGGCGGCGGCCGCACGCGCGAGATCGCCTGCTGGCCGCCCGGCGCCGGGCTGGAGGACTTCGGCTGGCGCTGCTCGGTGGCGACCGTGGATGCCGATGGCCCCTTCTCCACCTTCGCCGGCATCGACCGCCGCATCCTGCTGCTGGCGGGCAACGGCCTGCACCTGACCGGCGAGGGCATCGACCACCGGCTGGACGTGCCGCTGCAGCCCTTCGCCTTTGCCGGCGAGGCGGCCATCGCCTGCAGTCGGCTGGGCAGCACCTCGACCGACTTCAACCTGATGACGCGGCGCGGCCGCTGGCAGGCCGAGCTGACGGTGCACGACCATGCGGTGCGCCTGGCCGGCGCGCCGCACGGGCTGCTGCTGGCGGTCTCGGGCACCTGGCGCACCGGCACCGCAGCGCCGCTGGAAGCGGGCCAAGGCCTCTGGTGGGCCGATGTCGCGGGCCCCGCGGAGGCGGTGCCTGACACAGAGGGCGGCGAGGCGCGCCTGATCGCCATCCGCCTGATGCCGCTATGACCGCCCTGCCCTTCTCCCAACGCCCCAGCGCCGACGGCCTGTGGACCGGCCTGCGCGGCAGCGACGGCCAGCCGCTGGCGCTGACCGTGGCAGATGGCCGCATCGTGTGGCGAGGCACCCCCGATGCGCTGCCGCCCGGCGCGGACGCCCTGCCCCGCCACGACGGCGGCGGCGCGCTGGTCACGCCGGGCCTCATCGACTGCCACACGCACCTGGTCTACGGCGGCCAGCGGGCCAACGAATTCGCCATGCGCCTGGCCGGCGCCAGCTACGAAGAGGTGGCGCGCGCCGGTGGCGGCATCGTCTCCACGGTGCGGGCCACGCGTGAGGCCAGCGAGGACGCGCTGTTCGAATCCGCCAGCGCCCGCCTTGCGTCGTTGCTGGCCGAGGGCGTGTGCGCCATCGAGATCAAGTCCGGCTACGGCCTCGCCTTGGAGCACGAGCGCAAGCAGCTGCGCGTGGCCCGCCGCCTGGCCGCCGCCCATGGCGTGACGGTGCGCACCACCTTCCTCGGCGCCCACGCGCTGCCGCCCGAATACGCGGGCCGCAGCAGCGACTACATCGACCTCGTCTGCCGCGAGATGCTGCCCGCGCTGCATGCCGAAGGCCTGGTGGACGCGGTGGACGTGTTCTGCGAGCGCATCGCCTTCTCGCTCGAAGAGACCGAGCGCGTGTTCCAGGCCGCAAAGGCGCTGGGCCTGCCGGTCAAGCTGCATGCTGAGCAGCTCAGCGATATGGGCGGCGCGTCCCTGGCGGCACGCTACGGCGCCCTCTCCTGCGACCACATCGAGCACCTGTCGCCCGCCGGCATCGCGGCCATGGCGCAGGCCGGCACCGTGGCCGTGCTGCTGCCCGGCGCCTACTACACGCTGCGCGACACGCAGCTGCCGCCCATCGCCGGCCTGCGCGCGGCCGGCGTGCCCATGGCCGTCTCTACCGACCACAACCCGGGCACCTCGCCCTGCCTGAGCCTGCTCCTGATGATGAACATGGCCTGCACCCTGTTCCGCCTGACGGTGCCCGAGGCGCTGGCGGGCGTCACCACCCATGCCGCGCGGGCGCTGGGCATTTCGGCCACGCATGGCGAACTGGCCGTCGGCCGCGCCGCCGACTTCGTGCTGTGGAACGTGCAGGAGGCCGCCGAGCTGGCCTACTGGTTCGGCCAGCGGCCCGTGCGTTGCGTCATCCGCCAGGGCAGGATCGCGGAGGGCGCGCTTTGAGCGCCGGGAGCCTCTTCGCCGATCACGCCCTGCTGCCTGGCGGCTGGGCGCGCGACGTGCGCCTGGACTGGGACGCCGCCGGCCGCCTCACCGCCGTCCAGCCCGGCGCCTCCGCCGAGCCCGGCATGCCGCGTGCCGAAGGCCCGCTGTTGCCCGGCATGCCCAACCTGCATTCGCATGCCTTCCAGCGCGGCATGGCGGGCCTGACCGAGTACCGCGCCGAGGCGCAGGACAGCTTCTGGAGCTGGCGCAGCCTCATGTACCGCTTCGCGCTGCGGCTGAGCCCTTCGCAGCTGGAAGCCATCGCCTTCGGCCTCTACGTCGACATGCTGGAGGCCGGCTACACGGCGGTGTGCGAGTTCCACTACGTGCACCACGACACCGACGGCCATCCCTACGCCGACGATGCCGAGCTGGCCCGCGCCCTGCTGCGCGCCGCCGAGCGTGCGGGCATCGGCCTGACGCTGCTGCCGGTGCTCTACCAGACCAGCGGCTTCGGCGGCGCCGCGCCGGCCGAAGGCCAGCGCCGGTTCATCCGCAGCACCGCGTCGATGCTGCGGCTGCTCGAAACGCTGCGTCCGGCTTGTGAAGCCCAGGGCGCGCGCCTGGGCCTGGCGCCGCATTCGCTGCGCGCCGTGCCGCCCGAGGCGCTGCGCGACGCGCTGGCCGGCCTGGCCGCGCAGGACGCGACCGCGCCCATCCACATCCACATCGCCGAGCAGACCAAGGAGGTGGAGGACTGCGTCGCCTGGAGCGGCCAGCGCCCCGTCGCCTGGCTTCTGGACCATGCGCCGGTCGATGCCCGCTGGTGCCTGGTGCATGCCACGCACATGGACGCCGACGAATACTGTCGCGCCGCCGCCACCGGCGCGGTGGCGGGCCTGTGCCCCACCACCGAGGCCAACCTGGGCGACGGCCTGTTCGACCTGCCGCGGTGGACCGCCGGTGGCGGCGACGGAGAACCGGACCCCGCTGCCCGGCAGGGTGCGTCCTCGACGGCCTCCGGCGCCGGCAGGCGGCCCGGCGGCGGCGCCTGGGGCATCGGCTCCGACAGCCATGCCTGCGTCGATGCGGCGGAGGAGCTGCTGATGCTGGAGTACGGCCAGCGCCTGCTGCGCCGCCAGCGCAACGTGGCCGCCACCGCGGCGCAGCCCGATGTGGCCACCGCCCTATGGCTGTCGGGCGTGGGCGGCGGCGCACAGGCGTCGGGCCGCGCGCTCGGTGGCCTGGCCGTGGGCCAGCAGGCGGACATGCTCGTGCTCGACGCGGCCCATCCGGTGCTGGCCGGGCTGGAGGCGCCGCAGATGCTGTCGGCCCATGTCTTCGCCGCCGGCCGCCAGCGCCCGCTCGCGCAGGCGTACGTGGCCGGCCGCAAGACGGTCGATGCCGGCCGCCATCCGCTGCGCGCCGAGGCCCAGCGGGCGTTCGTCCAGGCCCGGCGCGAACTGCTGGCCGGTGGGGCCTGAGCGCCGGCTCTGCCGCACCGGAGCTCGGCCCATGAGCGCGCCCGAACCCCTTTCCTTTTCGGTGCCGTGCCCCCGCGCCAGCGCGGGCGCACGGCCGCCTTCACACTCGCTTCTGCCATGACCGCCTTCACCACCACCGAACCCCCCTTCCGCTTCCGCCAGGGCACGCGGCCGCTGCTGATCTCCATGCCGCACGTCGGCACGCATGTGCCGCCCGCGTTGGCGGCGCGCCTGACCGATGAGGCCCGCCAGGTGCCCGACACCGACTGGCACCTGGAGCGCCTTTACGACTTCGCCGACGAACTCGGCGCTTCGGTCCTGGTGGCGACGCATTCGCGCTATGTGATCGACCTGAACCGGCCGCCGGACGGCGCCAGCCTGTACCCGGGCCAGAGCGTGACGGGCCTGTGCCCCGTCGACACCTTCGACGACACGCCGCTGTACGCGGACCCGGCCGACCAGCCCACCGAGGCCGAGATCGCCGCCCGCCGCGAGGCGATCTGGGTGCCCTACCACGCGAAGCTGGCCGAGGAGCTCGAACGCATCCGCGCCGCCCATGGCATCGCCATGCTGTGGGACGCGCATTCCATCCGCTCGGTGCTGCCGCGCTTCTTCGAAGGCACCCTGCCCGACCTCAACCTGGGCACGGCCCAGGGCGCGGCCTGCGACCCGCAGCTGGCCGAACAACTGCTGGCCATCGCCCGCGCCGACACGGCGCACACCAGCGTGCTCAACGGCCGTTTCACCGGGGGCTACATCACCCGCCACCATGGCCAGCCGGCACGCGGCGTGCATGCGGTGCAGCTCGAAATGACCCAGAGCAGCTACATGCAGGAACGCCTTCCCTTCGACTACCTGCCCGACGTGGCCGCGCGCGTGCAGCCCACCGTGCGCCGCATGCTGGAGGCCATGCTGGCCTTTGCCGACGGAGCGCGCGCATGAGCGGCCATCCGGCGGCCTCGCAGGGCACGCTTGCCGCAGGCGAGGGCATGGCAGGCGGCCCGGCGGGCGTCCGCCGCGCTGCTCCGCCGGCCTTCCTCGCCGCCCTGATCGAGGCCCTCGGCGCCGACGCCGTCACGCCCGGCGAGGCCGTGCCCGACCGCCACCTGGCCGATTGGAGCGGCCTGCCGCCCGTGCGCCCGCTGGCCCTGCTGCGACCGCGCAGCACCGAGGCCGTGTCGGCCGCATTGCGCCTGTGTACCGAGCACCGCGTGCCGGTCGTGCCCCAGGGTGGCCTCACCGGCCTGGCCGGCGCCGCCATGCCTGTCGAAGGCGCGGTCGCCCTGTCGCTGGAACGCATGAACGCCATCGAGTCGGTCGATGCCGCCACGCGCACCCTCACCGCCCAGGCCGGCGTCACCATCCAGGCCGTGCAGGAGGCCGCTGCCGAAGCCGGCCTGCGCTTCGGTGTGGACTTCGGCGCCCGCGGCTCGGCCCAGGTGGGCGGTGCCCTGGCCACCAACGCGGGTGGCAACGGCGTGCTGCAGTTCGGCATGATGCGCGAGCAGCTGCTGGGCCTGGAGGCCGTGCTGCCCGACGGCCGCGTGCTGCCCATGCTGCGGCCCATGCAGAAGAACAACACCGGCTACGACCTCAAGCAGTTCTTCGTCGGCGCGGAAGGCACGCTGGGCGTGATCACCCGCGCCCTCTTCCGCCTGCATCCGGCACCCCGTGCGCGTGCCACGCTGCTGGCCGCCCTGCCCGACTACGACGCCGCCCTCGCCCTGCTCGGCCGACTGCAGTCCCGCTTCGCCGGCGGCGTCGCCGCCTTCGAGCTGATGTGGCGCGACTTCGTGGCCGCCTCCATGGCCTGGCAGCACCTGCGCGAGCCCTTCGACACGGAGCATCCTCTGATGGCCCTGGTCGATCTGGACGGCGGCAGCGAGGCCGCGCTGCAGGCCGAGGTGGAAGAAGCCCTGGCCGAGGCCATGGAGGCCGGCCTGGTGGTCGATGCCGCCCTGGCCCAGTCGCAGGCCCAGGCCGCGGCCTTCTGGAAGATCCGCGAGGCCACCGCCGAGCTTCCGGCCAACCTGCGTCCGCCGGTCAACTTCGACGTCAGCCTGCCGATGGCGCAGATCGGCCGCTTCGTCGACGAATGCCGCGCCGCGCTGGAGGCGCGCTGGCCGGGCCACACCAGCGTCTTCTTCGGCCACATCGGCGACAGCAACCTGCACCTCTCGATCGATGGCGCCAGCATCGGCGGCGATGCCGAGGCGGCGGAGCAGCTGGTCTACGGCATGGTCGGCCGCTTTGCCGGCAGCGTCTCGGCCGAGCACGGCATCGGCCTGCACAAGAAGCCCTACCTGGGCGCCAGCCGCACGCCCGAAGAACTCGACGCCATGCGCGCCATCAAGGCCGCGCTGGATCCGCTGGGGTTGATGAATCCGGGGAAGGTGTTCTGAGCGCAGGGACCGGGGCCCGCTGACCGTCTGCCTGGCGCGCGTTCAACGCTCAGTGGCGCATGCTGGGCTCGCGCCGTACCGGCCAGTCCAGTCGCACGGCGGTGCCCTGCCCCGGCGTCGACGTCACGGCCAACGTGGCCCCGATGGCGGCGGCGCGGCTGCGCATGCTGGCCAGGCCCTGGCCGCCCGCGGGCGGACCGTCCGCCGCGAAGCCGCGGCCGTCGTCGGCCAGCACGATCTCCATGCGCTCGGGCGGGCCGGCATGCCAGTGCGCTTCGAGGCGGATGCGCCGCGCCTGCGCATGGCGCAGCACGTTGGTGAAGCCCTCCAGCAGGATGCGCTGGATCTGCATGGCCGTCTGCGGCGTGACGTCGGCGCGCGGCGGCAGGCTGTCGACCTCCCATTCCAGCGTCAGGCCGGCCGCCTCCAGGCGCGGTTGCAGCCGGTAGCGCAGCGTGGCGAGCACCACGGTGAGGTCGCCTTCCAGCGGCTGAAGCGAATCGACGGCCACGCGCAACTCGTCCAGCGCCAGCTTGACCTGCGCCTCCATCAACGCCGGGTCGGCGCCCGGGCGGCCCACCAGGTTGAGCAGGCCCACCAGCTGCGAGCCGACGCCGTCGTGGATCTCGCGCATCAGGCGCTGTCGCTCCAGCAGCACGGCCTGCTGCTCGCGCTCGGCCTGCAGCGCGTCCATGGCGGCAGTGAGCTGGCGCTCGCGCTCGGCCACGCGCGCATCGAGCGAGCGAGCCAGGTCGCGGTACTCGCGCACCGAGCGGCTGTAGCGCTCGACCACCATGCCGGCCAGGATCAGCACGAAGCCGAACATGGCATGCGGGGTGAGCGGCACCCAGCTCGCCCCGCCCAGGCCGATGCGCACGTGCAGCAGGTCGTGCAGCCCGGCTGCGATGGCCAGCACCCCGGCGACGAGCAGGGCATAGGCGGTCGGGCGCCGGCCCGCCACGGCTTCGCGCACCACGCCTGGGAGGCTCAGGATGCCGCCCCCGCACAGCAGCGCCAGCGCGGCCGTCCACAGCAGCGGCCGGCGCAGCGCGAAGGAGGCGGCTGCCAGCAGCACCGCGGCCCACAGGATCGCGCTCAGCAGCTGCAGCACCCGGGGCGAGGGCTGGCGCAGCGCGAGCGTGACGAAGCGTGCGAGCAGGGCGATGTGGACCGCATAGCTCATGGCCACGAGCGCGCCCCATTCGGGCCAGGGCAGCGGCATCTGCAGGCCGCTCTGGTCGAAGTTGCGCAGTGCGCCGGCAACCGCGGCCACGCCGAAGCAGCCATAGAGCGGATCGCGCTGGCGCCACCAGAGGCCCGCGGCCAGACCGCCCATCAACAGCAGACCCGTGGCATACACCAGCGACAGCGTATTGCGCCACAGCCGCTCCTGGGCCTCCAGCGCCTCCAGCCGGGCCAGTGGTCCCCAGCGCACCGCCGAGACGCCGCCGCCGCGCTGCGGCTGGAAGCTCAGCTCGATCCGCACGCGCAGGGGCGCGGCCGCGCCGTCGACGAGGTCGGCGGGCAGCCGCACCAGCCGCGGGCCCCGGCCGGCATCGAAGCCAGGGTCGCCCAACTGGCCCCAGCGCGCCACGAGCCGGTCGTCCACGTAGATGGCGGCCTGGTTGCCCAGTGCTTCGAAGAGCAGGCCATGGAGGCGGTCCTCCGTGCCCGCAGCCGGGACGGGCAGGTCGAGCGTCAGCGTGGCGCCGCCGGCCTGGCGCGGCGACTGGTCGGCCCAGCGGAAGGGCAGGGGGACGGCGCGGGCCGGGCGCGGCGGCTCGCCGGCCACGCGCACCACCGCCTCGGCCGCGTTCAGCGTCAGCAGCTCGGCCGCGGGTGCGGCGGTGGCCGGCCCGGGCGCGCACAGAAGGGCGGGCAGCAGCAGGAGGGCGAGGCGCCACGCCAGCCGGCGCGCGCGGGGGATGCGTCCGGCGTGCGGATCCTCAGGGCAGCAGGCCAAGGTTGCGGGCTTCGTAGACGGCCTCGGACTTGTTGTGCACGTCCAGCTTGCCGTAGATGTTGCGCACATGGGTCTGCACCGTGCTGACCGACACGCCGATGCGGGCGGCGCTCTCGGCATAGGTGAAGCCGCGGGAGATGAGGTCCAGCACCTCGAATTCGCGCGGCGACAGCCGCTCGGCCGCGGGCGCCGCACCGGCCTGCGCCGGACTGGCCGGCGCGGCGCCGCGCCCACCCGGGAGGGCCGTGCCGCCGGTCTGTTGCCAGCGCCGCAGCAGCTGCCGCGCAATGATGGGCGACATGGGCGAGCCGCCCGCACGCAGCGATCGGATGTGCAGGCCCAGGTCGTGCTCGGTGCCGTCCTTGAGCAGGTAGCCGCTGGCGCCCGCCTCGAAGGCCCGCACCATGTTGGCCTCGTCGCCGAAGATGGTGATGACCATCACCGCGCAGTCGGGCTGCAGCCGGCGCGCGGCGCGGATCACCTCCAGGCCCGGGCGGTCGGGCAGGCCCAGGTCCACCAGCAGCACGTCCAGCGGCTGCCGGGGCAGCCAGTCGAGGATCTGCTGCGCGGTGGCGGCCTCGAACACCAGCGCCAGCCCGGCGTCGCCCGTCACCGCATGGGCGATGCGCTGGCGCATGCCGGCATCGTCCTCGACCAGGGCGACGCGGGCCGGCCTGCCGGAAGTGCTCGTCGGTGGGGTAATCATTGCCAGTCGTCGCGGGGGATGGTGTGGCGCTCGGCCAGGCCGCCCGAATGGTAGAGGCCCACCTCGACGCGGTCGTCATGGACCGTCGCCAGGCCCCAGTGGTGAAGCGTGGTGGGATTGCGGCTGGTCATCATCCAGGCGGGCAGGGCGGCGCCGGAGGCCGTGGCCTCGAACAGGCAGGTCTCGCCCGCGTAGCGCTGATAGCGGCGGAAGGCGTTGCGATGGATGTCGCCGCTGAGCAGCAGCAGGCGCCGCTGCGCCGCCAGGGCGAGCAACTGGTCGTGTTCCTGATGGCAGTCGGCCCAGGTCTCTCCCTGGTCCGCGCTGTTGGCCAGCCAGGTGTCGCGCTCGAACACCACGCCCGAGGCGACGATGTGGATCGCCTGCGGCTCGGCGCAGCCCGCGATCAGCGCCGCCATCTGCGGCTGGCCCAGCAGCGCCTTGTGGCCGTTGCCGGCCTTGAAGCTGCGCCCGTCGGTGAGGTGCAGCACCACGCCGTCGGCCAGCGGCACGCGCTGGTAGCCGGGCGCGGGCGGCGGCCGGGTGTGGTCGATGGTCTCGAAGAGGGGCATGCGCCCCGGGCCCGGCCTGGCGGCCAGCGCCGCGCGGAAGGCGCTGAACAGGCAGCGCGAATAGGCCAGATGGTCGCGCCACTGCGGATCGGCGGCGAGGTCGGCGCCGCAGGCGTTGTTCCAGAGGAAGTCGTGGTCGTCCCAGATGGCGGAGGTGGGCACCTGGGCCACCAGCGCCCGGAACTCCGGGCAGTCCAGCTGCTGCTGCAGGCGCCGGTGGGCATGGCGGCCGAACTGCTCGGCACTCATGGCCTGGACGCTGGCGGTATCGGCCCCATGCACGTCGTAGTAGGCCGCGTCGCCCAGCAGCACCAGGTGGTCGGGCTGGGCTTCGGCGATGCGCGTCCACACCGGCTGGCTGGGGAACTGCGTGGCCTCGGCGCACGAGGTGAAGGCGATCTTCAGGGGGGTGGGCATGGGGGCTCCGCGGGGGGGATGGGACCGCGGCGAGTGTCGATTCTGGAGCGCCGGCCGCCGTCCCATGAATGGGGGACCTGCGGCCAGATCGGCCACCCAGGGAGCCGATACGGTGGCCGCCTGTGCGAGGGCGCCGGCGCGCTCGGCGTGTCCGCGCCTTCTCAGCCGCCCGGTGGTGCCATCAGCCCGCTGGCACGCAGCACCTGGCGCCCGATGGCCGCCTCCAGCACCCGCTGCCCACGCCCGGCCGGCGCCACCAGCGTGAACCAGCGCCGCGCACGGGTGATGCCGGTGTAGACCAGCTCGCGCGTGAGCACCGGGCTGGCGGTGGGCGGCAGCAGCAGTGCGGTGTGCTCGAACTCCGAGCCCTGCGACTTGTGCACCGTCATGGCGAAGACGGTCTCCACGGCCTGCAGCCGCGCGGGCAGGGTCCAGCGCACGCCGCCCGAGCCGTCGGCCGCGGCGAAGGCCACGCGCAGCGCGGTGCCGGCCTCGGGCACCGGTCGGCCGGTGGCATCGTCGAAGCGGGCGGGCAGCTGCAGCGTCAGGCCCACGTCGCCGTTCATCAGGCCCAGCGCCGAATCGTTGCGGGTGACCAGCACCGGCCGGCCGGCGTACCAGCCCTGGGTGGCGGCGATCCAGCCTTCGGCGTGCAGCAGTTCGGCGATGGCGGCATTCAGGCCCGCCACGCCCCACGGACCTTCGCGCAACGCGCACAGCAGCTGGAAGCGGCCGCTGGCCTGCAGCAGGGCCGCGGCCCAGGCGTCCCATTCGGCGCGGGGCGCGTCGGAGTCGGGGCGCGCCTCGTGGATGCGACGCAGCCAGTGGGCCGGACCGACAGGCTGCCGGCCGTCGGGCTGCGCGCCCGCCGCCGAGGTGTCGTCGATGCCGTCGTCGGCCAGCAGCAGGGCGCGCAGGGCGGCGTCCTGCGCCAGATGACCCGGCGCAGCGCTGAGGCGGCAGCGGCGCAGGTCGGCGGGGCCGTCGTCGAACAGCGCCAACGCCTCGGCCGCCCGGCCCGCATTGACGGCTGTCGCCAGCCGGCCGATGCCGCTGCCGGCATGGAAGCGCCGGCTCACGCGCAGCATGGCGATGGCCTGGTCCAGCGGCTGCCCGCGCGGGTCCTGCAGATCGGCGGGCGGCGTCTGGCCGGTGGCGGCCTGCAGCCAGGCGAGAGTGTCCGGGGCGTAATGGCCGGCCTCGGCGCGGCTGCACAGTTCGCCCAGCACCGCGCCGGCCTCGACGGAGGCGAGCTGGTCCTTGTCGCCCAGCAGCACCAGCCGGGCCTGTGGGGGCAGGGCGTCGAGCAGGGCGGCCATCATCTCCAGGTCGACCATGGAGGCCTCGTCGACCACCAGCACGTCCAGCGGAAGCGGATGGCCTGCGTGGTGACGCAGGCGGCGGGTGTCGGGGCGGCTGCCCAGCAGGCGGTGCAGGGTGCGGGCCTCGGCCGGCACATGGCTTCGCAGGCCGGCGCCGCCGGGCAGCTGGTGCCAGGGCAACGGGTCGAGGGCGCCGCGGATGGACTCGGTGAGCCGCGCGGCGGCCTTGCCGGTGGGTGCGGCCAGCTGGATGCGCAGCGGCCGGCCCGGGGCGCCCGGCATGCCGCGCGTGCCGGCACCCGCGTCGGAGGCTGAACGGGCACCGGTATCCTGCGCCGCTTCCGCGCCGTGCTGTCGCCCGTCGCCCCCATGCATCGCCATCGACTGCAGCAGCGCCAGCAGCCGCACCACGGTGGTGGTCTTGCCGGTGCCCGGCCCGCCGGTGATGACGGCGAAGCGCTGGCGCAGCGCGAGGGCGCAGGCCATCTTCTGCCAGTCGGGCGTGCCGTCGCCGGCGCCGAAGAGCCGGTCGAGCACGGGGCGGATGCGCGCGGCCGGTGCCACGGGGGCGGGCGCCAGGCGGGCCTCGATGCGGGCGCGCACCTGCTGCTCGTACTGCCAGTAGCGCCGCAGGTACAGGCGCGGGCCCTGCAGCACCAGCGGCGTGGCGCCTTCGGCCGGATCGCCGCGGCCGCACAGGCGGCTGGCGGTCAGGGCCTCGCGCCAGGCGGCCAGGCGCAGCGGCTGCAGCCAGCGCTGCGGGCCGTCGCCCACCGCGGCGGCGCTGGCGGTGTCGGGCGGCAGCGAGAGGCTGTGGCGGCCGTCGGCCAGCGTGGCCTGCAGGTCCAGGCAGACATGGCCGCGGCCGAGCTGGTGGCTGGCCAGGGCGGCGGCCAGCAGCAGCTCGGCGCCGGCTTCGGGATCATGGTCGCGGCAGAAGAGGGCGAAGCTGCGGTCCAGCTCGCGCAGCCAGCCCTGCTGCACCCAGCGGTCCAGGTCGGCCAGCAGGGCGTCGCGCCGCTGCCCGGCGGCGGCTTCGGCGGGCTCGGCGTCGAAGAGGTCGGCGGTGGGCGTCACGGGCGCGGTCTGCGTGGCGTCGGTGCGGCGGGTCATTCGGCGTCGCCTTCCTCGGGGCCGCGCAGCAGGGCGTCGAGTGCCTCGATCAGTTCGCGCGGCGGCCGCACGGCCCAGATGCCGTGGCCGGGCGCATCGGCGCCGCGCAGGTAGACGGTGAGCGCGCCGCCCAAGTGCGTGTCGGGGTCGTAGCCCGGCAGGCGGCTGCGCAGCAGGCGGTGCAGCGCCAGGCTGTAGAGGGCAGCCTGCACGTCGTAGCGATGGGCCAGCAGCGAGGCCTGGATCGCCGCATCGCCATAGGCCGCGTCGTCCGGGCCCAGCCAGTTGGACTTGTAATCGGCCACCCACCAGCGGCCGTCGTGTTCGAAGACCAGGTCCATGAAGCCCTTGAGCATGCCGGCCAGCTGCGTGGGTGGCAGCGGTGGGCGGGGCTGGCCGGGCAGCAGGTGGCGCTGCACCAGCGCGTCGATGCTGCGCGCGTCGGCGCGGTGCACCGGCATCCAGAACTCCATCTCGGACTTCGGCCGCGCCAGGCCGGCCGGCGTGGCGGGTGCGGCATCGGGCAGCGGCCAGGGCGTGCGCAGCCAGCGCGGCAGCCAGTCGCACAGCGGCTCGATCCAGGCCTCCCAGCCGCGCACGGTGCAACGGCGGGCGATCAGGTCGCGCAGGGCCTCGGGGCTTTCGAGCACGCGGGCGAAGCCCTGCTGCGCGCACCAGTCGAGCAGGCCGTGCAGGAAGCTGCCCGCCTCGGCGCCCTGCGGGAAGGCATGCCAGCTGCCGCCGCGCGGGGCGGTGGCGGGACGCTCCTCCGGCGCGACGTCGGCGGGCGCGATGGCTTCTTCCAGCGCCTGGTCCTGGCGGGCGTCCTCGGGCTCGGCGGCGGGCGCCGGGGCGTCCTGCGCCAGGGTGCCGCTGCCGCCCAGTTGCTGCACGAGTGCGGAATAACTGGCGATCCACCAAGGCGCATGCCCGTGGCGCAGCGGCGTGCGGGCGGTGCCGGGTGGCGGCGGGACGGGTGGGCGCCAGATGCGGGCGTCGGGGGAGGGTGCGGGTTCGATGACGAGCGTGGGCGGGCCGGAGGCGGCAGATGCGCCAGCCGCGGCGGATGCGTCGGAGGGCGTGGCTGTCCGGGCTGCCCCGGATGCGCCGCCCACCCCGGACGCGGAGGACGCTCCGGCTGCCGTCGTCGCGGCGGCGTCGCCCGCATTGCCCGCATTGCCCGCCAGCGTGTGCAGCGCCGCCCGGTAGCCCGCCAGGCTGTCGATGGCCGCGCCAGCGCCCAATACCTGCCCCAGCGCGCCGCGGTCCAGCGCCACCTTCCTGCCGCTGCCAGCCGACAGGGGCGCCACGCCCAGCCACAGCGCATGCCGGGCGCGGGTCAGCGCCACGTAGAGCAGCCGCATGTCCTCGGCCAGCCGCTCCTCGTCGGCCAGGGCGGCGGCCTCCTCGTGCTTGCCGTCCAGCTCGATCACGCGGGCATCGGCCTCGGCGTCGTGGAAGCCGATGGACCTGGTGGCGGAGGCCTTCTCCTCGCGCCAGGCGGCGATGAAGGGCAGCAGCACCAGCGGGTACTCCAGGCCCTTGGACTTGTGGATGGTCACGACCTTGAGCAGGGCGGCGTCGCTCTCCAGCCGCAGGATCTCTTCCTCGCCGCCCGGCTCGGCCAGGCGCTGGGCGAGGGCGCGGATCAGCGCATGCGGGCCGTCCAGGTCGAGGGCGCGGCGTTGCAGCCATTCGGCCAGGTGCAGCACGTTGGTGAGCCGGCGTTCGCCGCCGAGGGCGGTCGCGGCGGGTGCAGCGCCGTCGGGCGCATCCGCCTCATCGACGGGCGTTGGGCTGCGCGTGTCAGGCTGGGGGCGCACATCGGGCCCGGACGCCATCCCTGCGGGCGCTTCGGCAGGCAGCGCGCCGGCCCTGCCAGCCGGCGCAGCCAGCCAGCGCGCGGGCAGGTCGTAGGCATGCAGCAGCGCATGCACCATCGGCAGCACGCCGTGGCGCAGCCAGCAGGCGTTGAAGGACTGCCAGCGCAGGGCGGTCTCTTCCCAGGCCAGTTCGTCCTCTTCCAATCGGGCCAGTCCGGCCAGCGGCAGGCCCAGGCTGCGGCTGGCCAGGGCGGTGCGCAGCAGCCGGTCGTCGCCCGGCTCCGCGGCGGCGCGCAGCCAGCGCAGCATGTCCTGGGCCTCGGGCGTGGCGAAGACCGATTCGCGGTCCGACAGGTAGACGCTGCGCAGCCCGCGCGCGGCCAGCGCACCGCGGATGGCGGCGGCCTCGGTGCCGCTGCGCACCAGCACGGCGATGTCGGCCGGCCGCAGCGGCTGCCAGCGGCCGTCGGACTGACGGAAGCCGCTGCGGCCCTCGCCGGTGTCGGCCAGCCAGCGCACGGCGGCGCTGGCGAAGACTTCGGCCATCTGCGCGCGGTAGTCGGCGGTGCCGACGCTGTCGCGGCCGGCGTCGGGCTCGGGCTCCTGCGACCAGAGGGTGAGGGCGGCCGCGGGCGCGCCTTGGAGCCACAAAGCCTCGCTCCGGCCGCGGGCGCGCACCGGCACGAAGGGCACGGGGTCGCCGTCCGCCTGCGCGAAGCGGAAGGCCCCGCGCGGATGGCGGCTGGCCTGCGCGAAGACGCGGTTGACGGCCTGCACCACGGCGGTGGTGGAGCGGAAGTTGGTGTCCAGCGCATAGATGGCGCCACCCGCCGCATCGGCCTGCGCGGCGGTGTCGCGCCGGGCGCGCAGGTAGGTGCGGATGTCGGCGCCGCGGAAGGCGTAGATGGCCTGCTTGGGGTCGCCGATCAGGATCAGGCCGGTGGCGGTGCGGGGGGCGGCAGCAGGGCCGGCGCCGTGCATGTCGCCGGCCCCGGCGCCGCTTCCGTTTTCGCCATCGCCACCGCTTGGGCCACTGCCGTCGCCGCCATCCCCCGCTTCGCCATAGATGCGCCGGAAGATGCGGTACTGCACCGGGTCCGTGTCCTGGAACTCGTCGATCAGCGCCAGCGGAAAGCGGGTGCGGATGCGCGCCGCCAGCGCCGCGCCGCCCGGGCCGGCCAGGGCGCGGTCCAGCTGCAGCAGCAGGTCGTCGAAGCCCAGTTCGGCGCGGCGCAGCTTCTCGGCCGCGAGGGCTTCGCGCAGGGCGCGGGCGGCATGCACGGCCAGGTGCGCACGCAGGCCCGCGGGCTGGGCCGCGACCTGCGCCTGCTGCCAAGCGTCGATGGCGTCCAGCGCGGGATGGTCGGGCAGGGCCTGGCCCTTCTTGAGCTTGGCGCCTGCGCGGCCGAAGCGGGCGATGTTGTCGGGCGCCTCGGCACCGGCGCTCCAGTCGGCCAGCGCCTGCAGCCAGCCGTCGAAGGTGGCGTCGTCGTCCTTGCCGCGGTAGCTGTTGCCGTTGAGGTGCGGGCGGGCGTCGTGCCACAGGCGCTCCAGCGTGGCGCGGTCGGCCTGCCAGGCCTGGCGCGCGGCGTTCTCCCACGCGTCGGCCTCGGCCATGCTGCGGCCCAACTGGCGCAGGGCGTCCAGCGCGTCGGCTTGGCCGTCGAAGGCGCTGCCTTGCAGCCGCAGCTGCGCATCGCCTTGCGCGAGCAGCGGGCGCACGGCCTGCCACAGGGCCTCGGGGTTGGCGAAGCAGCCCAGCAGCGCACGCGAGGCGGCGGCGTCCAGCGGGTAGTAGTGGCGCCGCCAGTGGTCGTGCAGCACCTGCTGCTGCAGCGCCTGCAGGTCGGTCTGCAGGGTCTGGGCGAACAGACTGCCGCTGCCCATGGCGTGCTCGCGCAGCATGCGCCAGGCCCAGCCGTGGATGGTGGCGATGGCCGATTCGTCCATCCACTGCGCGGCCACGCGCAGGCGGTGGGCGCAGCCGGGGCGGGCCTCGGGCGCGTAGTCGGCGAGCAGGGCGGCCAGCGCGTCGCCGGCCGGTGCCTCGGCCTCGCCGGCGAAGACGCGCGCGGCCTCGTCCAGCCGGGCGCGGATGCGCTCGCGCAGCTCCTGGGTGGCGGCTTCGGTGAAGGTCACGACCAGGATCTCGGGCGGCGTGAGCGGCCGGCCGAAGGCGCTGCCGGGCCCGCCATGGCCCAGCACCAGGCGCAGGTAGAGCAGGGCGATGGTGTAGGTCTTGCCGGTGCCGGCGCTGGCCTCGATGAGGCGCAGGCCGTGCAGGGGGAAGCGCAGCGGGTCCAGCGGCTGGACGGCGGGGAGGGTGGCGTTCACGACTCGGCCTCCTTCGTGGCGCCGCGGCGTGCGGCGGGCACTTGTCGCCACAGCGGGCCGTAGAGCGCCTGGGCCCAGTCGAACAGGCCGCGGCCATCGCCGGTGGTGCGGGCGCTGTCCAGGGCGGCGAAGTCGGCATAGGCGCGGGCCAGTGCAGGGCGCTCGCACTCCCCCTGGCGCTGCATGCCGCCGTCGTAGGCCATGCGGGCAGCGTTGCCGGCCATGTCCTCGGCCAGCGCGGCGAAGCCGGTGCGGCATGCCAGGGGCAGCGGCTGGCGCAGGCCGGCGAGCCAGGCCTCGACGAGCTGACCCAGCGCTTCGTCCGCATCGGCCCGGGTCAGCGTCGGCAGCACCAGGGTGCCCGATTCACTGACCAGCACGGTGCGCGTGGGGCCGGCCGCCCAGTTGAGCGCCAGGTGCGCCGGCCAGTGGCGCACCACGTGGTGCCACGACAGCTCCTTGCCCTTGTGCAGCCGGCCCTGGGCCAGCACGAGGCGCGCGGGCTCGGCGGTGGCGGAGCCGGATGCCGGGCCTCCACCCGCACCTGCACCACCGCCAGCGGCCAGTCGCCGCGGCGGCAGGGCATCCTCGATCGCCACGCCGCTGGCCGCATGCCGCCAGTGCAGCAGCACGGGCTCGGCCTCCACCTCGGGCCACGCCTCGCAGGCCTTGAGGTAGTGATCCAAGGTGCGGGCCACGCGCTGGCGCAGACCCTGGCCGGCCAGCGTGCCGAAGGCCTGCAGCGGCAGCCGGCCTTCGCTCGCCAGCCGGTCGATCTGCTGCGCGAGCGTCGTGCCCAGCGCCGCCCGGACGGCGGCCGGGCCGGGCTGCGCGTCGCACCAGGGCTGCAGGGCCTGGCGCAGCTGCTGCTCCAGCGCCCAGTTCTCCAGGCCGCCCAGGGCGAAGAGCTCGTCGTCGAGCACGTCCTCGCTGCCGTCCGCACCGGGGCCGAAGCGCACATGCAGGCGCTGGGCGAAGAAGGCCTCGATGGGCTGGGCCAGGAAGTCCTCCAGCGGGCGCAGGGCGATGGGCTCCTCGGGCTGCCAGGGCGGGAGGGCCTGCTCGTCGCGGTCGGGCGGTTGCGCGGAATGAGCCGCCTGCCACTCGCGGCCATAGGTGTAGAGGCCGTCCACGGCCGGCGCGCGCGGCGCCTCGGGCGCGAAGTAGCGCGGGCTGAAGGGCTGCAGCGGATGCTCGGTGGTCAGCGCGGCCAGCAGCGCGTCGCGGTCGTGCTCGTGGCCGGCCAAGTGCCAGCCGGCGGCCAGGTGATCGCGCAGCTGGCCCACCAGCACGCTGGGCGCGCGGGCGCTGTGGTCGCGCACGTCGCGGCCGATCCAGCTCAGGTAGAGCTGCTCGCGCGCCGACAGCAGCGCCTCCAGCAGCAGGTAGCGGTCGTCGTCGCGGCGCGAGCGGTCGCCGGGGCGCCAGTCGTCCCTCATCAGGTCGAAGTCGGCGCGCATCACCGGGCGCGGGAAGTCGCCGTCGTTCATGCCCAGCAGGCAGACCACGCGGAAGGGAATGGCCCGCATGGGCATCAGCGTGCAGAAGCTGACGCCGCCCGACAGGAAGCGCTGGGCCAGCCCGCCGCTGCCCAGCTGGCCCAGCCAGGTCTCGCGCACCACCGAAAGCGGCAGCTTCTCGTCGAAGCCGGCGGCGGCGCAGTCGTCCAGCCAGCGGTCCAGGCCCTGCAGCAGTTCCTGCACGCGCACCTGCTCGCGCGGCGTGGCCGGCGCGAAGAAGCGCTGCAGCAGCGCGCGCAGGCGTTCGGCCCAGACGGTGGGCGTGTCTTCCAGCGACAGCGTGTCGAGCGTGACTTCCATGGCGCGCAGCAGCGCCGCCAAGGGTCCGAGGGCGGCGGCGTCCAGCCCGCCCACTTCGTCGAAGGGCGCGATGCCGTCGAAGGCCTCACCGTCGCCAGCGGCATAGCCCAGCAGCATGCGTTGCAGGCCGAAGCGCCAGCTGTTCGCTTCGCCGGCGGCGCCCAGGCCCTGCTGCGCGCGCTGATCGGCATCCAGGCCCCAGCGCACGCCGGCGCCTTCGATCCAGCGCTTGAGCACGGGCAGCTCGTCCTCGGCCAGGCCGAAGCGTTCGCGCACGGCCTGGACTTCGAGCAGGTCCAGCACGTCGCTGGCGGCGAAGCGGCTGTCGGGCAGGGCCAGCAGCGCCTCGAGGGCCACCAGCAGCGGCTCGCGCCCGCGCTGGCCCTGGTCGGCGACGGTGAAGGGAATGTGCCGCGGGTCGCTGCGCGTGAGCCGGCCGAAGACGGCCTCGATGTGCGGCGCGTAGGCATCCACGTCGGGCAGCATCACGATCACGTCGCGCGGCTGCAGCGTGGGGTCCGCGTCGAAGCGGGCCAGCAGCTGGTCGTGCAGCACTTCCACCTCGCGCTGCGGCGAATGGGCGGTGTGGAAGCGCAGCGAGACGTCGCGCGCCGGGTCCACGGCGGGCCAGCGTGCGCGTGTCTCGGCCAGGGGGCGCAGCTCCAGGATGTCGTCCTGCAGCTGGCGCAGCAGGCTGTGCTCGGGCGGCGTGTCATCGCTGAAGAGGTCGATGCGGCCGCTGCCGATGCCGGCCCAGGCGCCGCGGTAGCGGTCGGGCTCGTCGAAGCCGTCGATCAGGTGCAGGTAGTCGCGGCCTTGCTTGCCCCAGGCGGCCAGCAGCGGATGGGCATGCTGGTGCAGCGCGGCCTCGTCCAGCACGGCGGGCATGCCGGGGCGGCGCGCCTGCCGGCGGTAGGCGCCGCGCAGCAGGTCCTGGTCGGCCACGATGTCGGTCCAGTGGTGGCGGCAGGGGTTGTGCACGAAGAGCATCACCTGCGCATGCCGTGCCAGGGCGGCCAGGGCCTGCAGCGTCTGCGCGGGCAGGGCGGAGATGCCGAAGACGATCACCCGCCGCGGCAGGCCCGCCGGGGGCGGGCCTTCGTGCGCGGCCAGGGTGTCGATGAAGCGCTGGTGCACGCCGGCGCGGCTGCCCGCCAGGCCCTGCGTCGCATCAGCCGGTGCGCGGCCGTCCAGATCGTCGAGCAGGGCGCGCCACAGGCGGGCCTGCCAGTGCTGGTCCTCGGGCAGCGGGCGGGTGCCGCCGCGCAGCGTCTGGAGCTGGTCGCGGCCGGCGGCCCAGTCCTGCAGCCAGTCGGCGCGGTAGACCTGGTACTGGTCGAACAGGTCGGCCAGCCGCAGCGCGAGCTGGTGGCACTTGCGCAGGTCGGGGTCGTGGGCCAGGAAGCGGGCGAGCGGTGCGAAGCGGGCGTCGGTCTCGGCCGCGCGGGCGGTGAGCGCGGGCAGCAGGCGCATCAGCCGCCAGGCGAGCGGCGCCTCGTCCAGCGGCGAGCGCTCGGGCACCGTGTCGGCGCCCAGCACCGCGCGGTAGGCCCGCCACAGAAACTGCGCGGGCAGCTGCACATCGAAGGCCGCCGTGATGCCCAGCCCGCCGCGGGCCGGATCGGCCGCCAGCGCCAGCTTGAGCCACTGCGCGATGCCGTTGCTCTGCACCAGCACCACCTCGTCCTCCAGCGGCGCGAGCGGATGCCGCGCCAGCCAGGCCACGAGCAACTGCCGCAGGTCTTCCGGCCGGTTGCCGTGCAGGACCATCAGGCCGGGCTGCAGGGGGGGCGTGGCGAAGGAATCGGTCATGGCGGGCAGCGGCCGGCCATGTTAGCGGCCGGGGCAGGCGCGGGTTTTTACAATCGCGCCCCCATGAATCTGCCCACCTACACCCGCGCCCAGCAGCTGCCGGCCATCCTGGCCCAGCGCATTGCCATCCTCGACGGGGCGATGGGCACCATGATCCAGCGCTTCAAGCTCAGCGAGGCGCAATACCGCGGCGAGGGCTACACCGGCCCCGGCGCCGTGGGCGATCGTTTCAAGGACTTCCACAAGGACGTCAAGGGCAACAACGAGCTGCTGTCCATCACCCGCCCCGACGTGATCCGCGACATCCACGAGGGCTACCTGGCGGCCGGTGCCGACCTGATCGAGACCAACACCTTCGGCGCCACCACCATCGCGCAGGAGGACTACGACATGGCCGATCTGGCGCGCGAGATGAACCTGGCCAGCGCCCGCCTGGCGCGCGAGGCCTGCGACAAGTTCAGCACGCCAGACAAGCCGCGTTTCGTGGCCGGCGCCCTGGGCCCGACGCCGCGCACCGCCAGCATCAGCCCCGACGTGAACGACCCGGGCGCACGCAACATCGACTTCGAGACGCTGCGCGCCGCCTACTACGAGCAGACCGCCGCGCTGGTCGAGGGCGGCTCGGACGTGCTGCTGGTCGAGACCATCTTCGACACCCTCAACGCCAAGGCCGCGCTCTTCGCCATCGACGAGTACTTCGAGGCCAGCGGCGAATGCCTGCCGATCATCATCAGCGGCACCGTCACCGATGCGTCGGGCCGCATCCTGAGCGGCCAGACCGTCACCGCCTTCTGGCACAGCGTGCGCCACGCGCGCCCGCTGGCCGTGGGCCTGAACTGCGCCCTGGGCGCCGCGCTGATGCGGCCCTACGTGCAGGAACTCAACCGCGTGGCGACCGACACCTTCATCAGCTGCTACCCCAACGCCGGCCTGCCCAACCCGATGAGCGAGACCGGCTTCGACGAGACGCCCGAGGTCACCTCGCGCCTGGTGCACGAATTCGCCGCCGACGGCCTGGTCAACATCGTCGGCGGCTGCTGCGGCACCACCCCCGACCACATCGCCGCCATCGGCGCCGCCGTCGGTCCGATGACGCCGCGCGGCGTGCAGGGCGCGCGCTTTTACCGCGAAGCCGCCTGAGCGCCTGCCCGGACATCCCGACATCGGGCCGCGCAGCAGGCCACGCGAGAGTGCGCGCGGAACCGGCTTTGCCGGGCCGCTGCGTGCGCCCCCTTGAGGGGGAGGCGCCGCAGGCGCCAAGGGGGTGGGCCTACTTCAACCAGCCGCGCTTTCTAAAGTAGAGCATCGGCCCGACGGCGCTGGCTGCCATCAGCAGCAGCACGTACGGATACCCCAGGCTCCACTCCAACTCGGGCATGAACTTGAAGTTCATGCCGTAGATGCTGGCGATCAGCGTCGGCGGCAGCAGCGCCACGCTGGCCACCGAGAAGATCTTGATGATCTTGTTCTGGTTGATGTTGATGAAGCCGACCGTGGCGTCCATCAGGAAGTTGATCTTGTCGAACAGGAAGGCGGTGTGGCTGTCCAGCGATTCGATGTCGCGCAGGATCTGCCGGGCCTCCTCGAACTGGTCGGCGTTGAGCATGCGGCTGCGCATCATGAAGCTCACGGCGCGGCGGGTGTCCATCACGTTGCGGCGGATGCGGCCGTTCAGGTCTTCCTGGCGCGCGATCAGGCCCAGCACCTCGCCGGCGATCTCGTCGCTCACGTTGCCCTTGAGCACCAGGTTGCCGGCGGCTTCGAGCTCGTCGTAGATGCCTTCGAGCGTGTCGGCGGAGTACTCGGCGTCGGCGTCGAAGAGCTTGAGCAGCACTTCCTTGGCGTCTTCGATCAACCCCGGCGCGCGGCGCGCGCGCATGCGCAGCAGGCGGAACACCGGCACGTCCTCGTCGTGGATCGAGAACAGCACGCCGCGGCTCTTCAACTCGGCGTTGTGCTGGTTGAGGATGAAGGCCACGCGCACGCTGCGCGGCTCGTCGGCGTCGGCGATCAGGAAGTCGCTGCGCACGTGCAGGTCGCCGTTGTCCTCTTCGTAGAAGCGGGCCGACTCCTCGATGTCCTCGTCGGTCACGTCCTCGGGAATGGACAGGCCGTAGTACTGCTTGACCCAGCGCTTCTCGTCCGGGCTGGGCGACTCCAGGTCGACCCAGATCGGCTGGAAGCGGGACAGCTCCTCCAGCGACTCGATTTCCTCCTGGACGAGGCGGCCGTTGGCGAGCGTGAAGATGTTGAGCATGGCGTGCTCCCCTGAAAGCGAAGGCGTTGCGGGACGATGGGCGACAGGAAGGGGGTGGTTGGCGCTTTCAGCCCGCCACCCGCGCACCGGCCGGCACGCGCGACGCGAAGGTCAGAAGGGAGCTGAAAGCTGCCGAGACGGGGAGGTGTCCAAGGTCGGTACTCCGGTAAAGCAGCGGGCGCGATTATGCACCGCAGCAGGGCGTGAAATGCCCCGATCTGGATGGGCATCCAGTACATTTGTGGCGTCATGTCCACCCTTGTGAACGAAGCGTCCACGGTCGCCGCCGGCACCGTGGCCGGGCGCCTGGAAGCGGCCCTGGCCGGGCTCAACGAAGACCAGCGGGCAGCCGTCCTGCACGGCGTCGGCGAGCGCGCGATGCCGGGCGGGCCGCTGCTGGTCATCGCCGGTGCCGGCGCCGGCAAGACCAGCACGCTCGCCCACCGCGTCGCCCACCTGCTGGCGGCGGGCGCCGACCCGCAGCGCATCCTGCTGCTGACCTTCTCGCGCCGCGCGGCGCAGGAGCTGACCCGCCGCGCGGGCCTCGTCGCCGCCCGCGTGCTGGGTCTGGGCGAAGGCAGCCTGCCGGCGCTGCCCTGGGCCGGCACCTTCCACGGTGTCGGCGCACGGCTGCTGCGCGACCATGCGGTCCAGCTCGGGCTGGACCCGGACTTCACCGTCCACGACCGCGGCGATGCCGAAGACCTGATGGGCTGGGTGCGCCACGCCCGCGGCCTGTCGCAGACGGCCCGGCGCTTTCCCCTCAAGGGCACTTGCCTGGCCATCTACTCGCGCGTGGTCAACACCCGGCTGCCGCTGGCCGAGGTGCTGCGCCAGTCCTTCCCCTGGTGCGCCGAATGGCAGGAACAGCTGCCGGCGCTGTTCGCCGACTATGTGGACGCCAAGGCCCAGCAGAACGCGCTGGACTTCGACGACCTGCTGCTCGCCTGGGCCACGATGATGGAAGAGCCGGGCCTTGCCGCACAGGTGAGCGCCCGCTTCGATCATGTGCTGGTGGACGAATACCAGGACACCAACCGGCTGCAGGACGAGATCCTGCGCCGCCTCAAGCCTGATGGCCGCGGCGTCACCGCGGTGGGCGACGACGCCCAGGCCATCTACGGCTTCCGCGGCGCGACGGTGCGCAACATCCTGGACTTTCCGGCCGCCTTCGATCCGCCGGCGCGCGTGCTCATGCTGGAGCGCAACTACCGCAGCACGCCGCCCATCCTCGACGCCGCCAATGCCGTCATGGACCATGCGCAGGAGCGCCATGCCAAGCGCCTCTGGACCGACCGCCCCAGTGCCGGCCGGCCGCAGCTGGTGCTGGTGCCCGACGAGGCCCACCAGGCCACCTGGGTGGCCGACCGCGTGCTGGCCCACCGCGAAGGCGGCCTGGCGCTCAAGCGGCAGGCGGTGCTGTTCCGCACGGCCAGCCACAGCGCCGCGCTGGAGCTGGAACTGGTGCGCCGCAACATCCCCTTCGTGAAGTTCGGCGGCCTCAAATTCCTGGAAGCGGCCCACGTCAAGGACCTGCTCGCGCTGATGCGCTTCGTGCACAACCCGCGCAGCCGGCTGGCGGGCTTCCGCACGGTGCAGCTCATTCCCGGCATCGGTCCCGCGACCGCAGGCCGGCTGATGGACGCGATGCAGGCTGCCGCCGACCCGGCCGCCGCGCTGGCCGCCTTCGTGCCGCCACCCATGGTGCGCGAGGCCTGGCAGGACTTCGCCCGCGCCTGGCAGGCGCTCAAGGCCGGCGGCGATGGCTGGCCACAGGAGCTGGCCATCGCCATCGACTGGTACGCGCCGCACCTGGAGCGCCTGTACGAGGCCGCGCCGCTGCGACTGGGCGATCTGCAGCAACTGGCCGAACTGGCCCGCGGCTACGCGTCGCGCGAGCGCTTCCTGACCGAGCTGACCCTCGACCCGCCCGACGCCACCAGCGACCGGCCCGGCCCGCCGCTGCTCGACGAGGACTACCTCATCCTCTCGACCATCCATTCCGCCAAGGGCCAGGAATGGAACTCGGTGCACGTGCTCAACGTGGTCGACGGCTGCATGCCGGCCGACGTGGCGCAGGGCGCGCACGAGCTGGAGGAGGAGCGGCGCCTGCTCTACGTCGCCATGACGCGCGCCCGGGAACACCTGCACCTGCTGGTGCCGCAGCGCTTCCATGTCACGCAGCAGTCGCGCTTCGGCGACCGGCATCTGTATGCAGGCCGCACTCGCTTCATCCCCGATGCGGACCTGCACCATTTCGACCGCGTGACCTGGCCGCCACCGCCGCCCGTCGTGCCCCATGCCCCTGTCCCGCCCGAGGTCTTGGACCTGCGCCAGCGCCTGCGCGCCGCCTGGCGTCCGGGCTCTTGAATGCGGGCCCCCGCGCTATCGAAGATGCAGCGGCGCGAACATCTCCTGATGGCGCTCAAACATTCCTCCATTGCAATTCGATGACGCCGCGCGCATAGTGAATTCAACGCGCCGACGCGCCTTCATCCCACATCGTCAGACCGCCCCGCCGACATCCCGCATTGCCTCGCGCACCCGCTTGAGTTCCGCCGGCCGGCGCCTTCCTTTCGAAGAACCGGCCATTTCCCCAACCGTCAATTCCAGGAGGTCATTCATGAATTTGACGATCAGCGGCCATCACCTCGACGTCACGCCTTCGCTGCGCAGCTACGTCACCACCAAGCTCGACCGCATCACGCGGCACTTCGACCGCGTGGTGGACGTCAAGGTGATCCTTACCGTGGAGAAGCAGAAGGAAAAGGAACGCCGGCAACGCGCCGAATGCAGCATCCACGTGAAGGGCAACGACATGTTCGCCGAGTCCAGCCATGCCGACCTGTATGCGGCGGTGGACGAACTCATGGACAAGCTCGACCGCCAGGTCGTCCGCCACAAGGACCGTCTCCAGGATCATGGACATCCCTCGCCCAAGCGCCTGATGTGAAGTCCCGCAGGCGACACCGCCTGCCATGCCGCCGAGCCCCTGCTCGGGGCAAATCCTCTTGAAAAGCCGCCTCCGGGCGGCTTTTCCATGTCTGGTACAAGGGTTAGCCCGGGTGCATAATCGCGCCCCGATTCGCCCCCCACCATGAACCGACTCGCATCCATCCTGCCGTCCGCTCAAGTGCTCGTGAGCGTGGACGCCACCAGCAAGAAGCGTGCTTTCGAGGAAGCGGGCCTGCTGTTCGAGAACCTGCACGGCCTCGGCCGCGCGCTCATCACCGACAGCCTGTTCGCCCGCGAGCGTCTCGGTTCGACCGGTCTGGGCCATGGCGTGGCCATCCCGCACGGTCGCATCAAGGGCCTGAAATCGCCGATGGCGGCGGTCTTCCAGCTGGCCCATCCCATCGGTTTCGACGCGCCCGACGAGCAGCCCGTGGCGCTGCTCATCTTCCTGCTGGTGCCGGAGACGGCCACGCAGAAGCATCTGGAGATCCTCTCCGAGATCGCCGAGATGCTGAGCGATGCGCCCCTGCGCGAGAAGATCAAGAGCAGCGTCGACGCCAGCGAGCTGCATGCCCTGATCGCGGGCTGGCGCTCGGCCCAGGTGGTCTGAGGGGCGCACGCCCCGGGGCTCGCGCCCTTTCCTGCTTTCTCATGACGTCGCGCGGGTGCCCCGACGGGGGCTCGCCTCTGTGGACAATGGCCGCATGAAGCCCACCGTCATCAGTGCCGATGCGATGTTCGAGGATTTCCGCGGCTCCCTGCGCTGGGAGTGGCTGGCGGGCCTCGGCGCCTCGGAGCGGCAGTTCGACCCCGAGGTCATCAGCAATGCCCGCTCGGCCGCCGACCTGGTCGGCTATCTGAACTACATCCATCCCTACCGCGTGCAGATCATGGGCGCTCGCGAGGTCGCGTACCTCACGCGCGGATCGCCCGAGGACTGCGCCCGGCGCGTGGCCCGCATCGTCACGCTGGAGCCGCCCATGCTGGTGCTGGCCGATGGCCAGGCCGCGCCGGACGAACTGCTGTCCATCTGCGAGCGGGCGCAACTGCCGCTCTTCGCCACCCGCGAATCCTCGGCCTTCGTCATCGACGTGCTGCGGGCCTACCTGTCCAAGCACTTCGCCGAGCGCACCTCGATGCACGGCGTGTTCATGGACATCCTGGGCATGGGCGTGATGATCACCGGCGAATCGGGCCTGGGCAAAAGCGAACTGGGTCTGGAGCTGATCTCGCGCGGCAATGGCCTGGTGGCCGACGACGCGGTCGACCTGTTCCGCATCAACCAGGCCACCATCGAGGGCCGCTGTCCCGACCTGCTGCAGAACCTGCTGGAGGTGCGCGGCATCGGCCTGCTGGACATCAAGGCCATCTTCGGCGAGACGGCGGTGCGCCGGAAGATGCGGCTCAAGCTCATCGTGCACCTCGTGCGCCGCGACTCCTTCGAGCGCGACTACGAGCGCATGCCCGCCGAGCCGCTCACGCAGGACGTGCTGGGCGTGCCGATCCGCAAGGTGGTCATCCAGGTGGTGGCCGGCCGCAACATCGCCGTGCTGGTCGAAGCCGCCGTGCGCAACTCCATCCTGCAACTGCGCGGTATCGACACCTATGCCGATTTCGTCGCCCGCCACCACAAGGCGATGGAAAACGGCGGCGCGTGAGCCGCAGTCCTCCGAATGAACAAAGCCCCGGAAGGGGCTTCGTTCATTGATGAGCCGTTGTTCAGCGGCAGGCGGGCCGTCTTTAGACGGCATCGGCTGGCTCCTGCTTCCCCTGATCAAAAGGCCGCGGAGCAGGCCATGTCAGGGCACCCGAGGAACTGGCTTTGCCAGGCCTCTGGGTGCGCCCCCCTCCAAGCCGAAGGCGCCAGAGAGGGGCTGAGGGCCGCGGCTCCAAGACTGCCAGTGCAGGCTTGGACGTGCCCGAAGAGCAGCCGCCTCTGGCGGCCGCCCGGAGCCGCGAAGCGGCATGGGGGGTGTTTATCGGTTTCTACAGTCGTTGCACACGCCGTAGAGCGACATGGCATGGTCCTGCAACTCCCAGCCCTTGTCCTTGGCGATCATCTGCTGGCGGCGCTCGATCTCGGCGTCGTAGAACTCCTCGACCTTGCCGCAGACGGTGCACACGAGGTGGTCGTGGTGCGTGCCCTCATTGAGTTCGTAGACGGCCTTGCCGCTCTCGAAGTGGCTGCGCTCCAGGATGCCGGCCTGCTCGAACTGGGTCAGCACGCGGTACACGGTGGCCAGGCCGATGTCGGAGCGCTCGTTCAGCAGCACGCGGAACACGTCTTCGGCCGTCATGTGGCGCTGGCCGCCGGTCTGGAAGATCTCCAGGATCTTCAGGCGGGGAAGGGTGGCTTTGAGGCCGGTGCTCTTGAGTTCTTCGATGTTGCCCATGGTGGATTCCGGCATTGGCGAGGCGGGTGGCATGCCCGCGCTGCCTGTGGGTCGGAGCCGCCCTGGCAGAGGCCGGCCGCTACAATGCCCGGATCATATCGCCACGCTTTTTCCCCATGCCTGGACAACTTCTCCGCCCGAGCGGCTTTCGTCTGGCGGCCGTCCTGCTGGTCGGCGTCGGCATCGCCGGCTGCAGCAGCACCGGTGATCGTGTGCGCGGCGCCCTCAACGCGATCACGCCGTACAAGGTCGAGGTGGTGCAGGGCAACTTCGTCTCCAAGGAGCAGGTGGACGCCCTCAAGACCGGCATGTCGCGCCAGCAGGTGCGCGAGATCCTGGGCACGCCGCTGCTCACCGACGTCTTCCATGCCAACCGCTGGGACTACGTTTTCACCATCCGCCGCCAGGGCGTCGAGCCGCAGCAACGCCGCCTGACGGTGTTCTTCGAGGGCGACACGCTGGCCCGCTTCGAGGGCGACACCATGCCTTCCGAAGAGGAATTCGTCGCCACGCTGGACACCCGCAAGCGCAGCGGCAAGGTGCCCGAGCTGCAGGCCTCGGAAGACGAGCTCAAGAAATTCAAACCGGCCGTGTCCGCGTCGCCCACGCAGGACCTGCCGCGCAGCACCCAGCCGCTGCCGCCGAGCTACCCGCCGCTCGAAACCCGCTGAACCTTCTCCCCAGGCCGCCGGTCGCCGCCGTCGCAACGCGGCCGGCCCGGCGGCCTTTGTTGTTCTTGCCCTCCCGCACCGAAAGCGAACGCGCATGACCGCCGCTCCCGTCGCCTCCTCTCCGTCTTCCGCCTCGCACCGCATCGCCGTCGCGGGCGCCTCCGGCCGCATGGGCCACATGCTGATCGAGGCGGTGCGCGCCGCGGACGACTGCCAGCTGGCCGGCGCCCTCGACCGCGAAGGCAGCCCCACGCTGGGCGGCGATGCGGGCGCTTTCCTGGGCTTTGCCTCCGGCGTGGCCGTGACGGCCGACCTGCGGACTGGCCTCGCCGGTGCGCAGGTGCTGATCGACTTCACCCGCCCCGAAGGCACGATGGCCCATCTGGCCGTCTGCCGCGAGCTGGGTGTGCAGGCCGTGATCGGCACCACCGGCTTCAGCGATGCGCAGAAGGCCGAGATCGCCGAGATCGCCAAGGACATCGCCATCGTCATGGCGCCCAACATGAGCGTCGGCGTCAACGTCACCTTCAAGCTGCTGGAGATGGCGGCCAAGGCGCTTTCCACCGGCTACGACATCGAGGTCATCGAGGCCCACCACCGCCACAAGGTGGACGCCCCCTCGGGCACCGCGCTCAAGATGGGCGAGGTGATCGCCGACGCGCTGGGCCGCGACCTGAAGGACTGCGCCGTCTACGCCCGAGAAGGCGTCACGGGCGAGCGCGACCCCTCCACCATCGGCTTCGCCACCATCCGCGGCGGTGACATCGTGGGTGACCACACCGTGCTGTTCGCCGGCACGGGCGAGCGCATCGAGATCTCGCACAAGTCCAGCAGCCGCGCCGGCTATGCCCAGGGCAGCCTGCGCGCGGTGCGCTTCCTGGCCGGCCAGAAGGCCGGCCTGTTCGACATGTTCGACGTGCTCGGCCTGCGCTGAGCGCGCCATCCCCTCCAACGCGACCGCGCGAGCAGACGATGGGTGCCCTTTCGCTGCTGGACCAGGCCGACGCCGTCGGCCGCGGCGTCGCCTTGTTGCTGCTGCTGATGTCGGTGGCCAGCTGGGTCACGCTGCTGTGGAAGGCCTGGGTGCTGCGTGGCGGTGCCGGCCGGCTGGCCCGCGCAGTGGCGCTCTTCTGGCAGGCGCCGGACGTGGGCGAGGGCGTGGCCCGACTGGCCGGGCTCGACCCGCGCCGCCAGGTGCTGCCGCTGGCGCAGGCCGTGCAGTCGCTGCCTGCGCGCACGGCGCCCGACACGTTGCAGGCCCTGGGCCAGCCGCAGGCCCCGCTCACCCGGGCGCTGCGCGATGCGCTGCAGGCCGTGCTGCGCCAGCTGCAGGCGGGGCAGATCCTGCTGGCCACCATCGGCGCCACCGCCCCCTTCGTCGGCCTGCTCGGCACGGTGTGGGGCATCCATGGCGCGCTGGTCAGCATCGCCGGCCAGGCGGGCGGCTTCACCATCGACAAGGTGGCCGGTCCGGTGGGCGAGGCATTGATCATGACGGCCTTCGGTCTGGCCGTGGCCTTGCCGGCCGTGGCGGCCTACAACGTTTTCGGCCGCATCATCGGCCACATGGAGGCCGAGCTCGAAGGCTTCGCGCATGACCTGCTGGCCGTGTTCGCGCCCGAGCCGGCGACGGCACCGCTGCCCCCTGCACGGCCGATGCCGGTGACGGCCTGATCGCCGCTCTGCCGCTTGCTACAGCTGGGCGAGCTCTCATCCCCACCACGCAGGACGACCCCGCACCATGGCCTTCGGCCGCAGCACCGACCGCCTGAACCCGCGCACCGGCCCCGCTGCGCGGCCCATGGCCGACATCAACGTCACGCCACTGGTGGACGTGATGCTGGTGCTGCTGGTGATCTTCATCGTGACGGCGCCGCTGATGGCCAGCTCGATCCGCCTCGACCTGCCCGCTGCAGGGGCCGCCGCGCCGATGGAGCAGCCGCGCGCCATCACCTTGGCGCTGGACGCGCAGGGCCGTCTGTTCGTGGACGACCAGCCTGTTGCCGATGCCAAGGCGCTGACGCAGCGGCTGCGCACCGCCGCCGCGGGCGTGCCGGACATCGAACTGCAACTGCGCGCCGACCGCAGCCGGCCCTATGGCGAGATCGTCACGCTGATGGACGCGGCGCGCGAGGCGGGCATCCAGCGCATCGGCTTCGTGGCCGAGCCGGCGTCCATCGATCGCGCTGGCGCGTCGCCACGCTGAGCAACTGCGTCGGCCGGCGCATCGGCCAAAAGCAGGCTTGGCCGCCGGTCCGTGGCCGACCGCCTCTTGCCCGCAGCGGCGCCAAACGGTGACCGCGCGCCGCCCTCAGCCCGCCTTGCCCAGCACCACCGGCCTGGTGCGCCAGATGTCGTGTGCGTACTCGGCGATGGTGCGGTCGGACGAGAACGCCCCCATGCCCGCCACGTTCAGGATGGCCTTGCGCGCCCAGGCGTCGGCGTCGCGGTAGAGCGCGTCCACCTCGGCCTGCTTGGCCACGTAGGCCGCGTAGTCGGCCAGCAGCAGGTAGTGGTCGCCCCAGTTCACCAGCGTGTCGAACAGGCCCTGGTAGCGCCCCGGCTCGCCCGCCGAGAAGGCGCCCGACTGGATCGCGTCCAGCGTGCGCTTGAGCTCGGCATTGCCTTCGTAGAAGTCGCGTGGCCGGTAGCCCTTGGCGCGGATCTCGGCCACCTGCGGCGTGGTGTTGCCGAAGATGAAGATGTTGTCGTCGCCGACGTTCTCCTTCATCTCCACGTTGGCGCCGTCCAGCGTGCCGATGGTCAGCGCGCCGTTGATGCCGAACTTCATGTTGCCGGTGCCCGAGGCCTCGGTGCCGGCGGTGGAGATCTGCTCCGACAGGTCGGCCGCCGGCATGATGATCTCGGCCAGGCTCACGGAGTAGTTGGGCAGGAACACCACCTTCAGCAGCTTGCCCACGCGCTCGTCGGCGTTGATGACGGCGGCCACGTCGTTGATGAGCCGGATCACCTGCTTGGCGGTGAAGTAGGCCGAGGCCGCCTTGCCCGCGAAGATCACGACGCGCGGCACATGGTGGCCGTGCGGATCGTCCAGGATGCGGTGGTAGCGCGTGACGACGTGCAGCACATTCAGCAGCTGGCGCTTGTACTCGTGGATGCGCTTGACCTGCACGTCGAACATGGCGTCGGTGTCCACCACCACGCCCATGTGCTGCTCGATCCAGTTGGCCAGGCGCAGCTTGTTCTCGCGCTTGGCATGGCGGAAGGCGCGCACGAAGGTGGGCTGCTCGGCCATGGGCTTGAGGGCTTCGAGCTGCGACAGGTCGCGCCGCCAGCCGCGGCCGATGCGCTTGTCCAGCAATGCGGCCAGCGGCGGGTTGGCCTGCGCCAGCCAGCGCCGGGGCGTGACGCCGTTGGTCTTGTTGTTGAAACGCTCAGGAAACAGCCGGGCGAAGTCCGCGAAGATGGACTGCTTCATCAGCTCCGAATGCAGCGCCGACACGCCGTTGACCGAATGGCTGGCCAGCACCGCCAGGTAGGCCATGCGCACGCGCCGCTCGCCGGATTCGTCCACCAGCGACAGCCGGCGCATCAGGTCGGTGTCCTGGCCCACCTGGGCGGCCACCTCGCCCAGGAAGCGGGCGTTGATGTCGAAGATGATCTGCAGGTGGCGGGGCAGCACGCGGCCGAGCATCTCCACCGGCCAGGTCTCCAGCGCTTCGTGCATCAGCGTGTGGTTGGTGTAGCTGAAGACCTTCTGCGTCTGGGCCCAGGCGTCGTCCCAGCCCACGTCGTATTCGTCCACCAGCAGGCGCATCAGCTCGGGGACGGCCAGCACCGGATGGGTGTCGTTCAGGTGGATGCTGACCTTCTCGTGCAGCTGGTCGAAGCCCGTGTGGGTGCGCAGGTATCGGCGAACCAGGTCCTGCACGCTGGCGCTGCAGAAGAAGTACTCCTGGTGCAGGCGCAGCTCCTTGCCCGACAGGGTGGAGTCGTCGGGGTAGAGCACGCGCGAGACGTTCTCGGAGTGGTTCTTGGTCTCGACCGCCTCGAAGTAATTGCCGCGGTTGAAGGCCGAGAGGTCGATCTCTTCGGTGGCGCGGGCCGACCACAGCCGCAGCGTGTTGGTGGCCTGCGTGCCGTAGCCCGGAATGATGGTGTCGTAGGCGATGGCCAGCACGTCGTGGGTGCCCACCCACTTGGCGGTGCCGTAGGCCTGGCGGCCTTCCACATGGCCGCCGAAGCGCACCCGGTACTTGACCTCCGGCCGCTGGAATTCCCAGGGATTGCCGCGCGTGAGCCAGTAGTCGGGCGTCTCTACCTGCTGGCCGTCGATGATGCGCTGGCGGAACATGCCGTATTCGTAGCGGATGCCGTAGCCCATGCCCGGCACGCCCAGCGTGGCCATCGAATCGAGGAAGCAGGCGGCCAGCCGGCCCAGGCCACCATTGCCCAGCGCCGCATCGGGCTCGCGCTCGGCCAGGGCGCTGACGTCGATGTCGAAGTCGGCCAGCGCGGCCTTGACCGTGTCGTACAGGTCGACGGCCAGCAGGGCGTTGGTGAAGGTGCGGCCGATGAGGAATTCCATCGACAGGTAGTACACGCGCTTGACGTCCTGCGCATAGCTGGCGCGGGTGGTGGCCATCCAGCGCTCGACCAGCTGGTCGCGCACGGCCAGGGCGGTGGCGGCGAGCCAGTCGTCCTGGCTGGCGGCCACCGGGTCCTTGCCGACGGCGTACATGAGCTTGGTCGCCACGGAGCGCTTGAAGGCGGCAACGTCACGATCGGGATGGTCGTATTCGAAGTCGGCTGGAGTCATGGCGTTCTTGAAAGCTTTCGTGGATGGGAAGGGGCCCGGCGCCGAAGGTTCCCCAGCATTTAATGGGCCAGGGCCTCCCGGTAGACCGTGAGATAGTGCTCAGCGGCGGTGCCCCAGTCGGCCGGCCGGCGCATGGCGGTGGCCCGCACGCGGCGCCAGTCGGCGGGTCGCTCGTACAGGGCGAAGGCCCGGCGCAGGGCGCGGGCGTAGTCCTCGCCCTCGAAGCGCTCGAAGACGAAACCGGTGGCCGTGCCCTCGGCCATGTTCTCCAGCGCGCAGTCCACCACCGTGTCGGCCAGGCCGCCCACGCGGTGCACCAGCGGCAGGGCGCCGTAGCGCAGGCCGTACATCTGCGTCAGGCCGCAGGGCTCGAAGCGCGAGGGCACCAGCACCACGTCGGCGCCGCCGAAGAGGCGGTGGGCCAGCGGCTCGTCGTAGCCGATGCGCGCAGCGATGCGCTTGGGCTGCGCGGCGGCGCGCTCGCGGAAGGCCTGCTCCATCCAGGCGTCGCCGCTGCCCAGCAAGGCCAGCTGGCCGCCGCGTTCGAGCAGCCCGTCGATGCCGCCCAGCACCAGGTGCAGGCCCTTCTGCTCGGTCAGCCGGCTGATCACGATGAACAGCGGCGCGCGCTCGTCCACCGCCAGGCCCAGCTCGTGCTGCAGGGCCGCCTTGCAGCGGGCCTTGCCTGCCATGCGCCGGCCCTCGGGCATGGAAAAGCGCTGCGCCAGGTGGCTGTCGGTGGCGGGGTTCCACACCGTCTCGTCCACCGCATTGAGGATGCCGTGCAGCGCACCGCTGCGCGCGCGCAGCAGGCCGTCGAGGCCGAATCCCTGCTCGGGCGTCTGGATCTCGCGGGCGTAGGTGGGGCTGACGGTGGTGATGCGGTCGGCGTAGAACAGGCCCGCCTTCATGAAGGACACGTCGCCGTGGTATTCCAGTCCCTCGACCTGGAAGGCTTCGGGCGGCAGACCCAGCTCGGCGAAGGCCCAGCCGCCGAACTGGCCCTGGTAGGCCAGGTTGTGGATGGTGAAGACGCTGCGCACGTCCGCGCCCTGGCCGCGCTGGCGCGCGAAAGCCAGGTAGGCCGGCGCCAGGCCGGCGTGCCAGTCGTGCGCATGCAGCAGCTCGGGGCGCCACAGCGGGTCCAGCCCCTGGGCCAGCAGCGCGGCCGCCCAGCCCAGCATGGCGAAACGGCGGTGGTTGTCGCCGTAGGGCTGCTTGCCTGGTCCTTCGTAGGGGTTGCCGGGACGGTCGTACAGGGCGGGCGAATCGACCAGGTAGGTGGGCAGCAGCCGGCCGGCACCGCCGTCGATGTAGCCGAAGCGCAGCAGGGCCGGCTCGCCCCAGGGTGCGTGGAACGTCGCCACCGGCCGGGCATCGGCTACGCCGGCCGCGATGGCGGGAAAGGCGGGCAGCAGCACGCGGGCGTCGGCGCCCGCGGCCGCCAGGGCCAGGGGCAGGGCGCCGGCCACGTCGGCCAGGCCGCCGGTCTTGAGCAGCGGGAACAGCTCCGCGCTCACTTGCAGGATGCGCATCAGGCCGAGCCACCCTTTCCGTAGCTGGCGAGGTTCTCCACCGGCTGCTGCAGACCGAGCCGGCGCAGCATCTCGCGCGTGATCAGCACCACGCCGCCGGCCGTGCGCTCGAAGCGCTCGGCGTCGGCCACCGGGTCCTCGCCCACGATCAGCCCGTCGGGCAGCACGCAGGCGCGGTCGATCACCACCTTGCGCAGCTTGCAGCCGCGGCCGATGGTCACGTCGGGCAGGATCACCGCCTCCTCGATGTCGCAGAAGGAATGCACCCGCACGCCGGAGAACAGCACCGAGTTGCGCACGCCGGAGCCCGAGACGATGCAGCCGCCCGAGACGATGATGTTCACCGCCTGCCCCGGGTTGCCGTCGCGGTCGGGCACGAACTTGGCCGGCGGCAACTGGCGCTGGTAGGTCCAGATCGGCCAGTCGTCGTCGTAGATGTCCAGCTCGGGCGTGATGGAGGCCAAGTCGAGGTTGGCCGACCAGAAGGCGTCGATCGTGCCCACATCGCGCCAGTAGGGCACCACGCCCTGCACCCGGCTCACGCAGGACATGCCGAAGGGATGCGCCAGCGCCCGGCCCTCGGCCACGGCACGCGGGATGATGTTCTTGCCGAAGTCGTGCTCCGATTCGGGGTTGTCGGCGTCTTCCTCCAGCAGGCGGTAGAGGTACTCGGCATCGAAGATGTAGATGCCCATGCTGGCCAGCGCCACATCGGGCTTGCCGGGCATCGGGGGCGGGTCGGTCGGCTTCTCGATGAAGGCGGTGACGCGGCGGGATTCGTCCACGGCCATCACGCCGAAGGCCGTGGCCTCCTCGCGCGGCACCTCGATGCAGCCGACGGTGCAGCCGCCGCCGTTGGCCACGTGGTCGCGCAGCATGATGGAGTAGTCCATCTTGTAGATGTGGTCGCCGGCCAGCACCACCACGTAGTCGTGCCGGTGCGAGCGCGAGCGGATGATGTCCGCGTTCTGGTAGACGGCATCGGCCGTGCCGCGGTACCAGTGGTCTTCGCTCACCCGCTGCTGGGCCGGCAGCACTTCCACCATCTCGCCGAACTCGGCGCGCAGGAAGTTCCAGCCGCTCTGCAGGTGGCGCATGAGCGAATGCGACTTGTACTGGGTGACCACCGCCACCCGGCGGATGCCGGAGTTGATGCAGTTGGACAGCGCGAAATCGATGATGCGGAACTTGCCGCCGAAGAAGACGGCCGGCTTGGCGCGGCGGTCGGTCAGCTGCTTGAGCCGCGAGCCCCGGCCGCCGGCCAGGACCAGGGCGATGCTTCGTCGCACCAGCTGATGGGTTTCGAGGGAATGGTCCATCCCGTGAGTCTCCTGTGGGGTCGGTGTCGGTCTTGTGGAAAGCAAAGTCAGCCGTCGTCAGGCCGGCCCGGCCAGCCAGAGCGTGCCGGACGGCACCGTCTCGTGGGTGGACAGGTTGCGCGGCGCGGTGGGTGTCTCGTCGTCGGTGGCCAGGTGCAGGTGCCAGTCGCCAGGAGGTAGCACGAACGGTGCCGGGCCATCCCCGGCGTTGACCAGCAGCAGCCAGTCGCCCTCGCCCGCCTCGCCCTCGAAGCGGACGGCCATGGCGTGGGCCTGGCCGCGTTCCCAGTCGGCGGGCTCCATGGGACGGCCCTCGGGCGCCAGCCAGCGCAGACGGGGTTCGTTCGCGGCCGGCTCGGCGGGCCACCAGCGGGTGCGGCGCAGCGGCGCCGCGCGGCGGCGCAGGGCCGTGAGGCGGGCGGTGAAGTCCACCAGCGCGGCATCGGCGCGGGTCCAGTCGATCCAGGTGGTCTCGTTGTCCTGGCAGTAGGCGTTGTTGTTGCCGCCCTGGCTGTGGCCCAACTCGTCGCCCGCCAGCAGCATGGGCGTGCCCTGGGCGCACATCAGCGCCGCCAGCAGGGTGCGCGCCAGGCGCCGGCGGCGGGCCAGGACGGCCGCGTCGTCGGTGTCGCCTTCCACGCCCTGGTTGTGGCTGAGGTTGTGGGCATGGCCGTCGCGGCCCTGCTCGCCGTTGGCCAGGTTGTGGCGCTCGTTGTAGCTGAGCAGGTCGCGCAGGTTGAAGCCGTCGTGCGCGGTGATGAAGTTGACGCTGGCCGTGGGCGCCCGGCCGTCGTGGTGGAACTCGCCGCTGGAGCCGGCGAGCCGGTGTGCGAACTCGCCGCGGCCGACGGCACGGTGCAACCAGAAGGCGCGCTGCGTGTCGCGGAAGCGGTCGTTCCATTCCAGCCAGCCGGGCGGGAAGGCCCCCAGCTGGTAGCCGCCGGGGCCGATGTCCCAGGGCTCGGCGATCAGCAGCGCCTGCGAGAGCACCGGGTCCTGCAGGCAGGCGGCCAGGAAGGGTGCGCGGGCGTCGAAGCCGCCATCCGTGCCGCGGCCCAGCATGGGCCCCAGGTCGAAGCGGAAGCCGTCCACGCCCAGCTCGGTCACCCAGTGGCGCAGGGCGTCCATGGCCAGCTGCACCACGCGCGGCTCGGAGAAGTCCAGGCAGTTGCCGCAGCCGCTCCAGTTCTCGTAGAAGGCCGGGGCGTCGGCGCGCAGCCGGTAGTAGAGGGCGTTGTCGATGCCGCGCAGCGAGAGCGTCGGGCCCAGCTCGTCGGTCTCCGCGCTGTGGTTGAACACCACGTCGATCACCAGTTCCATGCCGCGCGCATGCACCGCCTCGGCGAGGGCACGGAACTCGGCCACGGGACTGCCGCCTTCGCTGGCATAGCGCGCCTCGGGCGCGAACCAGCCGATTGGGCTGTAGCCCCAGTAATTGGCCAGGCCCAGCTTCTGCAGACGTTCTTCGTCGGCGCGGTGCTGCACGGGCATCAGGCTCAGCGTGGTCACGCCGAGGCGATGCAGATGGTCGAGCACCGCCGGCTGGGCCAGGCCGGCATAGCGGCCGCGGTGCTCCGGCGGCACGGCCGGATGCAGCATGGTGTGGCCCTTGGGGTGCAGCTCGTAGAGCACCCGTTCGCCCGCCGCGATACGCGGCCGCGGCACGGCCAGCGGCGGCAGCGGGGCGGTCACGCGGGCCTTGAGGGCGATGGCGGCGTTGTCGCGCGTGTCGCGCACCTCGGGCTGGCCCGGGACATGGCCCAGGAAGAGGTCTTCGCCCCGGTACTGGCCGACCACCTCGCGCGCATACGGGTCCAGCAGCAGCTTGGCCGGGTTGAAGCGCTGGCCTTCGTGCGGCGCCCAGGGGCCGTGCACGCGCCAGCCGTAGACCAGCCCGGCGCGCGCCGCCGGCAGCAGGCCGTGCCAGACGCCGTCGGTGCAGTGCGCGAGCTTCAGACGCTGCTGCTCGTGGCGGCCCTCGGCGTCGAACAGGCACAGCTCCACCGCTTCGGCCCGCGGTGCGACGAGGGCGAAGTTGACGCCGCCGCCGGGCAGGAGCGTGGCGCCGAGGGGATGCGGCCGACCGGCGAGCAGGCTCATGCGAGGGTCCACCACGTCACCGCCAGCGGCGGCACGGCGATCGCCAGGTGCTGGTCCTGGCCGTGCATCGGCTCGGGCACCGTGTTGGCCATCCCGTTGACCACGCCGCTGCCGCCGAAGCGTTCGCTGTCGGTGTTGAGCACCTCGCGCCAGGCGCCGGCCCGGGGCACGCCCACGCGGTAGTCGTGGCGCACCACGGGCGTGAAGTTGGCCACCGCCAGCAGCAGGGCGCCGTCGGGGGCGCGGCGCACGAAGGCGAAGACGGACTGCGCCTCGTCGTCGTGCACCATCCATTCGAAGCCCTGCGGCTCGCAGTCCTGCTCGAACAGGGCCGGAAAGTGGCGGTACAGGCGGTTGAGTTCGCGTACCAGGCGCTTCACACCCTGGTGCGGCGCCTCGTCGAGCAGGTGCCAGTCCAGGCCGCGGTCGTGGCTCCATTCGCGCGTCTGGGCGAACTCGCCACCCATGAACAGCAGCTTCTTGCCCGGATAGGCCCATTGCCAGCCGTACAAAAGCCGCAGCCCGGCAAAGCGCTGCCAGTCGTCGCCGCCGGCCATCTTGTCGATGAGCGGGCCCTTGCCGTGCACCACCTCGTCGTGCGACAGCGGGAGCACGAAGTTCTCGCTGTGGGCGTACATCAGGCCGAAGGTGATCTGCCGGTGCTGGTGGCGGCGGTGCAGCGGATCGGTGTGGGCGTAGGCCAGCGTGTCATTCATCCAGCCCATGTTCCATTTGTAGTGGAAGCCCAGGCCGCCAGCTTCGGGCGGCTGGGTGACGCGGGGGAAGCTGGTCGATTCCTCGGCGAAGGTGACGGCGCCCGGCCGCTCGGTGCCCACCACCTGGTTCATGCGGCGCAGGAAGGCGATGGCCTCCAGGTTCTCGCGGCCGCCGTGTTCGTTGGGCAGCCACTCGCCGTGCGGGCGGCTGTAGTCCCGGTACAGCATGGAGGCCACCGCATCCACCCGCAGGCCATCGATGCCGAAGCGCTCCAGCCAGTAAAGCGCATTGCCGACCAGGTAGTTGCACACCTCGGTGCGCTTCCAGTTGAAGATGAGCGTGTTCCAGTCGCGGTGGAAGCCCTCGCGCCGGTCCTCGTACTCGTAAAGGGCGGTGCCGTCGAAGCGCGCCAGGCCATGCGCGTCGGTGGGAAAGTGCGCCGGCACCCAGTCCAGGATCACGCCCAGCCCGGCGGCATGGGCGGCCTGCACGAAATGGCGAAAGTCCTCCGGCGTGCCGAAGCGCGAGGTCGGCGCATACAGGCCGATGGGCTGGTAGCCCCAGGAGCCGTCGAAGGGATGTTCGCTGACGGGCAGCAGCTCCAGGTGGGTGAAGCCCAGCCCGGCGGCATAGGGCACCAGCGTCTCGGCCAGCTCGCGGTAGCTGAGCCATTCATGGCCGTTCTTGCGGTGCCAGGAGCCCAGGTGCACCTCGTAGATGCTGATGGGCGCGTCGCGCCGGTTGGCGGCAGCGCGCTCGGGCGGCAGCGGCAGGGGCGGCGGCAATTCGCGAACCACGCTGGCGGTGCCGGGCCGCAGGCGGGCGCCGAAGGCGTAGGGGTCGGCCTTGCGCAGCAGCGCCCCGTCCGCGGCCAGGATCTCGAATTCGTAGGCATCGCCCGGCTGCACGTGCGGCGCGAAGATCTCCCACACGCCGCATTCGGGGCGCCGCCGCATCAGGTGGCGGCGACCGTCCCAGGTGTTGAAGTCGCCCACCACCGACACGCGGCGCGCATGCGGC
Source organism: Pseudacidovorax sp. (assembly GCF_017991995.1). Lineage (GTDB taxonomy): Bacteria > Pseudomonadota > Gammaproteobacteria > Burkholderiales > Burkholderiaceae_C > Xenophilus. Next base: position 264,621 of record NZ_JAGOPN010000002.1, read on the forward strand.
GCCCAGACGGCAAAGGCCACGCCGTGCACGCCGGCCTGGACGCGCGGATGCGCGCCCAGCACCTCGAAGGGCCGCAGGTGCGTGCCTTCGGCCAGCAGCCACACGTCCAGGTCGGACAGCACGGGCCCGAAGCGGTAGGGGTCGTGCAGGCGGGAGGCATGGCCGTCGTCCCACTGCACCTGCAACAGGTAGCCCAGTTCGGCCGGGGCGGAGGGCACCAGGGCGGCGAAGACATCCGAGTCGCCCTGGCGCTGCAGCACCGCCAGCGGATCGCCCGAGGCCGCATGCAGCACCGCCACCTGACGCGCCCCCGGCAGCAGGGCCGCGATGCGCAGCCCGCCGGCCACGCGGTGCGGGCCGAGCACGGCGAAGGGGTCGCCATGCTCGGCCCGCATGAGGGACTGGATTTCGCCGTCGGAAAGCATTCGGAAAAGGGGGAAGGCGAAGAGGACGCCGCAGGGGTTCCAAATGTAGCGAATACCCTGGGCCGTCCGACGGGACGGGAGGCCAGGGCGGTACCGGTGGTCGCCCGCGCCGCAAGCGAGAAACGGGCCACCCCGTGCGGCCTGCGCCAAGCCCTGATAATCGCCGGTCCCCGGCCCGCCCTGCGCCGGGCGCCTGTGCCAAGCCCATGAATCCCACCTACCAACCGAGTGAAGTCGAGTCCGCCGCCCAGGCCGACTGGACCGCCGCCGATGTCTACCGCGTGACCGAGGTCGCGGGCAAGAAGAAGTACTACGCCTGCTCCATGCTGCCGTACCCCAGCGGCAAGCTGCACATGGGCCATGTGCGCAACTACACCATCAACGACATGCTGGCGCGCTACCTGCGCATGAGCGGCTACAACGTGCTCATGCCCATGGGCTGGGACGCCTTCGGCCTGCCGGCCGAGAACGCGGCGCTCAAGAACGGCGTGCCGCCGGCCAAGTGGACGTACGAGAACATCGCGTACATGAAGGGCCAGCTCCAGGCCATGGGCCTGGCCATCGACTGGAGCCGCGAGGTCGCCACCTGCGACCCCAGCTATTACAAGTGGAACCAGTGGCTGTTCCTCAAGATGCTCGAGAAGGGCATCGCCTACCGCAAGACCCAGGTCGTCAACTGGGACCCGGTGGACCAGACCGTGCTGGCCAACGAGCAGGTGATCGACGGCCGCGGCTGGCGCACCGGCGCGCCGGTCGAGAAGCGCGAGATCCCCGGCTACTACCTCAAGATCACCGACTACGCCGAAGAGCTGCTCGACCACGTGCAGCACAAGCTGCCCGGCTGGCCCGAGCGCGTGCGGCTGATGCAGGAGAACTGGATCGGCAAGAGCAGCGGCGTGCGCTTCGCCTTCACGCACGACATCCGCGGCGCGGACGGCGCCCCGATCCAGGACGGGCGCCTGTACGTCTTCACGACGCGCGCCGACACCATCATGGGCGTGACCTTCTGCGCCGTGGCGCCGGAGCATCCGCTGGCCACCCATGCGGCGCAGAGCGATCCGAAGGTCGCCGCCTTCATCGCCGAATGCAAGGCCGGGGGTGTGACCGAGGCCGAGCTGGCCACGCAGGAGAAGAAGGGCGTGCCCACGGGCCTCACGGTCACGCACCCGATCACCGACGAGCAGGTGCCGGTCTGGGTCGGCAACTACGTGCTGATGAGCTATGGCGACGGCGCCGTCATGGGCGTGCCGGCGCATGACGAGCGCGACTTCGCCTTCGCCAACAAGTACGGCATCCCGATCGTGCAGGTGGTGCTGGTGGACGACGAGCCGCACTTCGACTTCCACCGCTGGCAGGACTGGTACGCCGACAAGGAACGCGGCGTCACCATCAACTCCGACAACTTCAGCGGCATGCGCCACCAGGAGGCGGTCGACGCCGTGGCGCACGCGCTGGAGGAAAAGGGCCTGGGCGCCAAGAAGACCACCTGGCGCCTGCGCGACTGGGGCATCAGCCGCCAGCGCTACTGGGGCACGCCGATCCCCATCATCCACTGCCCCGACTGCGGCCCCGTGCCCGTGCCCGAGCAGGACCTGCCCGTGGTGCTGCCCACCGACTGCGTGCCCGACGGCAGCGGCAATCCGCTGAACAAGCGCGAGGACTTCCTCGCCTGCACCTGTCCCACCTGCGGCAAGCCGGCCCGCCGCGAGACGGACACGATGGACACCTTCGTGGACAGCTCGTGGTACTTCATGCGCTACTGCGACCCGGCCAACGACCAGGCCATGGTGGCCGACGGCGCCCGCTACTGGATGCGGGGCCAGGGCGGCGCCGCGGGCGGCAGCGGCATGGACCAGTACATCGGCGGCATCGAGCACGCCATCCTGCACCTGCTGTACGCGCGCTTCTGGACCAAGGTGATGCGCGACCTGGGCCTGGTGACGATCGACGAGCCCTTCACCCGCCTGCTCACGCAGGGCATGGTGCTCAACCACATCTATTTCAAGCGCAACGCCAAGGGCGGCAAGGACTACTTCCCGCCCGCCGAGGTCACGCCCACGCTGGACGCGCAGGGCCGCATCACCGGCGGCACCACGGCCGACGGCACGGTGGTCGAGTACGGCGGCGTCGGCAAGATGGGCAAGAGCGAGCGCAACGGCGTCGATCCGCAGGAGCTGATCGAGAAGTACGGCGCCGACACCGCGCGCCTGTACACCATGTTCACCGCGCCGCCCGAGGCCACCCTGGAGTGGAACGACGCGGCGGTGGAAGGCAGCTTCCGCTTCCTGCGTCGCGTGTGGAACTTCGGCCAGGCGCTGGCCGCGATGCCCGCCGCCGATGGCGCCGCGCCCGGCAAGGCCGCCAAGGCCCTGCGCCGTGAGGTGCACACCGTGCTGCGCCAGGTCGACTACGACTACCAGCGCATGCAGTACAACACCGTCGTCTCCGGCGCGATGAAGCTGCTCAACGCGCTCGAAGGTTTCAAGGCCGAGGGCGAGGAAGGCGGCGTGGCCGCGCTGCGCGAAGGCTTCGGCATCCTGCTGCGGGTGCTCTACCCGGTCACGCCGCACCTGACGCACCAGCTGTGGAAGCAGCTCGGCTACGCCGATGCGCAGGGCGTGTTGCTCGATGCGCCCTGGCCCGTGGTCGACGAAAGCGCCCTGGCGCAGGACGAGGTCGAACTCATGCTGCAGATCAATGGCAAGCTGCGCGGCGCCGTGGTGGTGCCGGCCAGCGCCGACAAGGCCGAGATCGAGGCCCTGGCCGTGGCCAGCGAGGCCTTCACCAAGCATGCGAACGGCCAGGCCGTGAAGCGTGTGATCGTGGTGCCGGGTCGCCTGGTCAACGTGGTGGTGGCATGACGACGGGCGCGCGCCTTGCCGGGCGGCCGTCGGACACGGCGCAGCGCGTCTCGCGCCGCGGCCTGCTGGCGGGCGCGGCCATGCTGCCCTTGGCCGCGCTGCTGGGCGGCTGCGGCTTCCGGCTGCGCGGGGCCGCGCAGTTTCCCTTCCGCTCCATCGCCGTGACCGGCGTACCGGGCGTGGCCGCCGAGCTGCGCCGCGCCTTGCGCGGCCAGGGCGACCTGAAGGTGCTGGCCAACACCGACCCGGTGGCCGAGGCCGAGGCCATCTGTGAGCTCAGCGACGAGTCCCGCAACAGCGCCATCCTTTCGACCAATTCCACGGGCCAGGCCCGCGACCTGTCGATCACGCTGCAGATCAGCTACCGGCTGCGCACCAAGGACGGCCGCGAGCTGATCCCCAAGACCTCGATCACGCTGTCGCGCGACATCAGCTACAACGAGAACACCGTGCTGGCCAAGGAAGCGGAACAGAACTTCCTGTACCGCGACATGATGCAGGACATGGCCCAGCAGCTGGTGCGCCGCCTGGCGGCGGCCAAGCCGCCCGCCGCGTCCTGAGTCCGTCGTCCCGATGCAACTGGCCGCCGCCCAGCTCGACGCGCACCTGGCCAAGGGCCTGCGCACCCTCTACACCGTGCACGGCGACGAGCCGCTGCTGGTGCAGGAGGCGGCCGACGCCATCCGCACGGCGGGCCGCGCGGCCGGCTACACCGAGCGCAGCAGCTTCACCGTGGCCGGCGCCCACTTCGACTGGAGCAGCGTGCTGGCCGCGGGCGGCTCGCTCAGCCTCTTCGCCGATCGGCAGCTGATCGAGATCCGCATCCCGTCGGGCAAGCCCGGCAAGGACGGCAGCACCGCCCTGCAGCAGATCGCCGAGGGGGCCTCGGCCAGCGACGGCACGCTCACGCTGGTCTTCCTGCCGCGGCTGGACAAGATGACCAAGAGCGGGGCCTGGTTCGGTGCCCTGGAGTCGCACGGCGTCACGCTGCAGGTCGACCCGGTCGAACGCGGCGCCCTGCCGCAGTGGATCGCCCAGCGCCTGGCGCGCCAGGGCCAGCGCGTGAAGGCCGGGGAGGAGGGCCAGCGCACGCTGCAGTTCTTCGCCGACCGGGTGGAGGGCAACCTGCTCGCCGCCCATCAGGAGATCCAGAAGCTGGCCCTGCTGCATCCGCCCGGCGAGCTGGGCTGGGAGCAGGTCGAGGCCGCCGTCAACAACGTGGCCCGCTACGACGTGTTCAAGCTGTCGGACGCAGTGCTCTCGGGCAACGCCCCGCGCGTGGCCCGCATGCTCAGCGGCCTGCAGGCCGAGGGCGAGGCGGCGGTGCTGGTGCACTACACGCTGGCCGAGGACATCCGCGCCCTCAAGCGCGTGCGCGACGCCATGGAGGCGGGCCGTCCGCTGCCCATGGCCCTGCGCGAGAACCGCATCTGGGGCCCGCGCGAGCGCGCCTTCGAGCGCGTGCTGCCGCGCCTCACGCCGCGCGCGCTGGCCCGCCTGCTGCGCGCCGCGCATGTCACCGACGGCATCGTCAAGGGCCTCAAGCAGCCCGACTGGCCCGCCGACCCCTGGCAGGCGCTGCAGCGGCTGGGGCTGATGACGGCGAAGCTGTGCGCGTGAGCGCTGCAGAAGACGCCCCCATCGCCATCGTCGGCGCCATGCACGAGGAGCTGGCGGCCCTGCTTGCCGCCATGCCCGACGAACAGGCCGAGACGGTCGCCGGCCGCCAGTTCTGGCGCGGCCACCTGGAGGGCCGGCCGGTGGTCGTGGTGCTCTCGCGCATCGGCAAGGTCGCCGCCGCCACCACGGCCGCCGTGCTGCTGGCGCGCTACGGCGTGCGGGCCGTGCTCTTCACCGGCGTGGCCGGCGGCCTGGGCGACGGCGTGGCCGTGGGCGACGTGGTGGTGGCGCGTGAGCTGCTGCAGCACGACATGGACGCCTCGCCGCTCTTTCCGCGGCACGAGGTGCCACTGACCGGCGTGGCCCGTTTTGCGGCCGACGCCGCGCTGGCCGACGCCCTGGCCGCCGCGGCGCAGGAGGTGCTGGCCGCGTTGCCCACGCACCTGCCGGCCGAGGTGCAGGCCGAGTTCGCGCTGACGCAGGCGCGGCTGCACCGCGGCCTGATCGTGAGCGGTGACCGCTTCGTCGCCACGGCGGCGGAGAGCGCGGCGCTGCGCAACGCGTTGCCCGATGCGCTGGTCGTGGAGATGGAAGGCGCCGCCGTCGCCCAGGTCTGCCACGACTGGGGTGTTCCGTTTGCGGCTGTGCGCACCGTCTCCGATCGCGCCGACGACGCGGCCCATGCCGACTTCGGCCGCTTCGTGGCCCGCGTGGCCAGCCCGTTCAGCGCGGCCATCGTGCGGCGGGCCCTGACGCGGCTGTAGCTTCCAGCTCGCGCCAGCCGGGCACGTGCGCCGTGAGCAGGGCCTTGAACAGGCGCCCATGATTGGGCAGGCGCAGGTGCAGCAACTCGTGCACGATGACGTAGTCCTGGAAGTCTCCGGTCCGGTGCACCAGGTCGTAGGCCAGTGTCACCGTGCCACTGGACGTGCAAGAGCCCCACTTCCTGTCCATGTCCTGAACGCGCACGGTTCGAGGATTGACCCGCAGCCTGACGGCCCAGGCCATGGTCCGCTGCCGCAGTTCCTGCACGGCGTCGCCAGATCCTCTGCGGCGCCCCGCAGCACGCCGCGCCCGATCACCCGAGCCCTCCCTCATCGTTCCGAATCCTTGAGCAAGGTGGCGACGACCGTGTCGACGACGCGCGTCATGGCTGCCGTGGTCAGCTTCAGCAAGGGCTGGTACAGCGCACCGCGCAGGCGCCGTCTTTCGTCCGAGTTGACGGCGGCATTCGGAAACTTGTCCCACTGGACTTCCACTTCCCGCGCCAGCGTCATGGGGTCGATGTGGGCTGCCTTCAGATCCGGGTCGTCGCGCAGCGTCCAGTAGACGCCGAAGGCACGGCTGGACAGGCCGCTCGCTGCCGTCGCTTTCATCGCTTCCTCTTTTTCCGCAGCCAGGGCTGCAAGCTGGTCGATGGCCGCCAGGCCGGTGGTCCGGCGCTGTTCCATGTCCTTGAGGATGCGCTCGGCCCGGTCCTTCAACGGCTGCAGAACAGGCGCGGCGCTGGCGTCCTCGTCGATCTCCTTCTGCAGACCCCGGACCAGGTTGAACACCTTGCCTTCGTCGGTGCCCGAGTCGTCCCGCAGCGACTGCAGCGTCTTGGTGTCGAAGGTGATGCTCTTGGTCAGCCGGCCCAGGCCCTGCTGGGTGGCGTTCTCCTCGATCAGCCGGCGGGTCTTGTAGGCCAGATCCGCGATGAAGCCCACCTTTTCCGCATAGGCGTTACGCACGGCGGCATACAGCACCGAAAGTTGCTTGTAGATGGCGATGTGGTCGCGCAGCTCGGGCGAAGGCGACAGGATTTCCCACAGGGCCTCGATTTCCTTGTAGCGCTCGAAGAAGGCCTTGCGCACCGCGGCGTCCAGGAAGCGCCCGTAGACCACCCGCTCCAACTGCTCGTCGGCCCTGCCGTCGCCCACATCGCCCAGGTAGTCTGCCTTGACCTGAACGATCTTCTGCAGGAAGTCGGCCAGCAGCACGTCCAGGTCTTCGATGACCCCGCTCACATCGGCAGAGTCGAACTTCAGTGCCTTCCTCAGCTCGCGCAGCACCCCCACGAAGTCCACCACCAGGCCAACCTTCTTGCTGACGCCCTGGGCATCCACATAGGGCCGGTTGACCCGTGCAATGCTCTGCAGCAGCACATGGTCGCGCATGGGCTTGTCCAGGTACAGGCAGTACAGCGGCGGCGCGTCGTAGCCGGTCAGCAGCTTGTCGGTGACGATCAGGATCTTGGGCTCGCGGTCGGGCTTCTTGAACAGCAGGCGCACATCCTCTTCGCGCTCAGGGCTGATCTGCAGCTGGGCCACCAGCGGCCGGTCCACGATGTCCGCCGCGTTGTCGGTGTAGACCGGCACGGTCCACTCGGGCGGCAGCAGCTTGTCCAGGGCGCGCTTGTACTTGGCGCAGGCCTCGCGGTTGATGCTGGTCTCACCGCGCAGGTCGCGCTGCTTCACCTGCGTGTTGGTGATCTCGTTGGCGAAGTCCTTGGCCTTGATCGTGATCGTGGGCAGGAAGTCCGCCAGCGGCCGCCCCTCCGGCACCGCCAGCCGCCCCTTCATGTTCTGCGTGCTCAGGCCGCCGAACAGGGCGGCGTCGCCCTTGCTCAAGATGCGGCCGAAGCCCTGGCTGTCGATGCCGCGCTCGTAGAGCACGCCAGACAGTTCCTTCTGCGACAGCGTCAGCTTTTCGCGGGCCTGCAGCCGCTCCCACTCGGCGATGCGGGTTTCGATCAGCTCCTGCTTGCGCGTCTGCACCGCGAAGTAGGTCATCGCGAAGGCGATGTCCATGTCGTGGATCGTGGCGTTCATGTGGGCCACGGCATAGCTGGCGCCTTCCAGTTCCTGGCCGTAGAGCTTGAGCGGCACCTTGGCGATCGGGTCAAGCTCGCGCGAGACGAGCTGCAGCTTGATGAGCAGGCCGCCAGAGCCGCAGGCGAAGTCGTGGCAGGTCTCGCCCGGCCGCGGGCGCAGGATGTGCGCCATCAGGAAGCCGGCTTCGGTGGGCGTGAAGAATTCGCCCGCACTCTGCCCGGAACCTTCGGCGAACTTGCGCAGCAGGTACTCGTAGGCCCGACCCAGGAAGTCGGGCTGCACGTCGGCCAAGCCCAGGCGGTAGCGCGGGTCCGAGAAGGTCTCGATCACCTCGCGCAGCTTGGCGGGGTTGATGTCCCGCTCGCCGTTGCGCTCGGCGGCGAAGTCCACCACATCGATCACGCCGGACAGGCTGGGGTTGTGCTTGACCACGCCGCGCAGCGCGCGGGTGAGGTGCTCGCCAGCATCCTTGGGCGCCGTGCTGCGCCCCCGGTCGTCCGCGGGCCATGCGAAGGGCTCGCGACCGCTGATCACGCCCCATCGTGCCTCCGGCGGCAGGTAGAAGCGCAGCAGCGAATGGTCGGCTTCGGCGATCTGCAGGGCGGTTCTCCTGTCGCCGTAGTCCTCGGCCAGGCGTTCGACTTCGTCATCGAACACATCGGACAGACGCTTGAGGAAGACCAGCGGCAGCAGGTAGTCCTTGAACTTGGCTGCGTCCTTTTCGCCGCGAATCGAGCACGCGGCATCCCAGAGCATCTGCTCCATCGGCTTGGTGGTGGTGGTCGCGACGTGCAGGCTCGTCTTGCGGCGACGGCTGACCTCGACGGCGGCTGTCTCAGGGCTGATTTGGTGTGCCGACAGGCCTGCCTCGGCCGCGAGCGCCTCAATGGCCGCAGCGGCCGCTCTCTGCGGCTGCGATCCTCCTCCTTCCCATCGGTTGACTGTGGCGAAGGAAACGCCCAGACGCTGGCCCAGCTGTTCTTGCGTGAGGTTGAGGGAGGCACGGATGGCCCTCAAGAGTGCCGGAAGTTCGCCGATTTGAAATGTCATTTTTGCGATGTTTGCAATATTTGTCCGCTCCGTCAAGCCACGTGAAGCCGTAGACGGCCGGGAAGACGCTGACGGGCAGCGTCGACCTCGCGAGCTCTGGACGCCGCCACCGTCCTACATCCGCGGGCGACGCCTTCCGCTTGGGTGCGGCCTTCCCATCGATAGGCTGCTGCCACTGGATGGTCGGCATGCCGCCTGGTTCTGCTGGCACCTGGAGAACCACCGGCCGCCGGTCCGTCCGCTTCACGCACCTCTGCGCACATCATTCATTCCGTCGAAGGAACCGGCACCATGCCCCGCTTCTCGCCCTCCACTTCCTCGCCCCGTCCGCTGCGCCGCGCCGGCGTGCCCCTGGCCCTGGCGGCCGGCTCCGTGCTGCTGCCACTGTCCGCCCTGGCCCAACAGCAGACCGCGATGGCCACCGATCCGGCCCTGCGCCCGACCGTCTCGCCCGCGCTGGACCGCATCAGCCTGTCGGTCGGCGCCTTCTATGCCGAGCCCAAGGTCAGCGCGACCGTGGGCAATTCCTTCGCTTCCTTCAATACCGGCGACGTGACCGCCGACCGCAAGGCGCTGCCGCGCATCGCCGGCGAGATCCTGCTCGGCGACAACCACGGCATCTCCTTCGAGGCCTTCCGCTACAGCCAGAACTACGCCAACGCCGGCACCGCGGGCTACACAAGTGGCCCCTTCGGCGTCACCGGCACGGCCGGCCTGAACCTGAACTTCGACCTGGACGTGGCCCGCCTGGGCTACCGCTACTGGTTCGGCTCGGGCAACACGGTGTTCGGCATCGGCGCCGGCATCGGCTACTACAAGGTCAAGCTGGAGACCAATGCCTTCGCCGCAGCCAGCGCCAATCTGCCCAGCCTGGGCTTCTACGGCACCAGCGGCAACTACAGCCGCCAGGACAGCGACGACGCCGTGGCGCCCATGCTGGAAGTGGGCGTGCGGCATGCCATCTCGCCCGACCTGCGCCTGTTCTTCGATGCCTCGGGCATCCGCAAGGGCGGCAGCAGCGGCGTGCACGGCAGCATCTACAACGCGCAGCTGGGTGCGGAATGGTTCCCGTGGCGCAATGTGGGCGTGTCGCTGGCTTATGCCGTCACCGACGTGGACCTGAAGCGCGACGACCCCGGCCTCCAGGGGCTGCGCATCAAGTTCCAGGGCCCGGTCGCGGCGGTCAAGGCCCGCTTCTGATCGGGCGCGGCGGCGGCTCCACAAGGCGCCGCCGCCTTTCGCCGGCCTGCCTCAGGCGGGCAGGCGCAGCTCGCGCGCGGCCTCGGCCGCGATCTCGTACGAGCGCAGCCGTGCGGCATGGTCGTAGATGCCGCTGGCGACGATCACTTCCTGCACGCCGGTGCGGTCCATGAAGTCCTGCAGGCCGGCGCGCACCGTCTCCTTGGTGCCGATGGCGGCGCATGAGAGCACGCTGTCGAGCAGCATGTTCTCGGACGGGCCGATGCGCTCGCGGTAGCCCGCGACCGGCGGCGGCAGCCGTCCCGGCCGGCCGCTGCGCACGTTGACGAAGGACTGCTGCCACGAGCTGGCCAGCAGGTGCGCCTGGGCTTCATCGTCCGCCGCGAAGATGTTGAAGCCGGCCATGGCGTAGGGTTTGGCCAGCTGGGCGGAGGGCTTGAAGGTCTCGCGGTAGATGCGCAACGCCGGCATCAGCTGCTGCGGCGCGAAGTGCGAGGCGAAGGCATAGGGCAGGCCCAGGTGCGCCGCCAGTTGCGCACCGAAGGTGCTGCTGCCCAGGATCCACACGGGCACCTGCAGCCCGCGTCCCGGCACGGCCAGCACGGGCTGGCGCGGCTCGGGGCTCATGAAATCCATCAGCTCCAGCACGTCCTGCGGAAACTGGTCGGCATCGCTGGCCAAGTCGCGCCGCAGCGCGCGCGAGGTGCGCTGGTCCGAGCCCGGTGCGCGGCCCAGGCCCAGGTCGATGCGGCCGGGGTACAGCGACTCCAGCGTGCCGAACTGCTCGGCGATGACCAGCGGTGAATGGTTGGGCAGCATCACGCCGCCGGCACCGATGCGGATCGACCGGGTGCCGGCGCCGATGTAGGCCAGCAGGGTGGAGGTGGCCGCGCTGGCGATGCCCGGCATGCCATGGTGCTCGGCCAGCCAGTAGCGGCGAAAGCCCAGCGCCTCGCCATGCTGGGCGAGCGAGAGCGAGTGGCGGAAAGACTGTCCCGCATCGCCGTCGTCGCGGATCGGGGACAGGTCGAGGATGGACAGGGGCAACTGCTGCGAATCGGACATGGCGCCGATCATGAACCGATCGGATTGATCCTGCCGGCGTGGGCCCTTGCGCGCCGGAGGCCGACGCACCGACCCCGCCGTGGGCGGCTTGGCACGGCTTCTTACAATCTGCCGTTTTTCGCCATAGCAAGCTGTGCGTCCCTGTGGGGAAAGCGCTGCCAGCCAGCCCTTTCATTCCTGCCCCAGGAGCATTGCATGCCTGCTTGCCGCCGGTCGCGTTCGGCCGTCCCTTCTTCTTTCTCCTCCCCGCGCCTCCCCCTGCGTCCGCTGGCCCTGGCCGCGTTCGCGCTGGGTGCGTTGCCCGCCTGGTCGCAGACGACCGCGGAGACCGCGGAACCGGCCGCCGAAGCCCCCGAGGCGCCTGCCGCGCGGCGGTCGCTCCAGAAGTCGCTCGATGCGGTCACGGTGCAGGGTGCGCGCGAAAGTGCCACCACCCGCCTGCCGCTCACGGCCCGCGAGACGCCGCAGTCCGTCACCAGCGTCACCCGCGAGCAGATCGAGCGCCAGTCGCTCACCAGCATCGACGCCGTGCTGCGCAACGTGAACGGCGTGGCCGTGAGCTTCTACGACACGCAGCGCCCGCTGTACTTTGCGCGCGGCTTCCAGATCACCGACTTCCAGATCGATGGCCTGCCCAGCTACAGCAGCACGACCAACCAGGAGTTCGACACCGCGCTGTACGAGCGCATCGATGTCGTGCGCGGCGCCAATGGCATCCTGACCGGCGTGGGCACGCCCTCGGCCACGGTGAGCCTGACGCGCAAGCGGCCGCAGCGGCAGTTCTCCGGCTCGGTGTCGTTGTCGGCCGGCTCGTGGGACTTCAAGCGCGCCGAGCTGGACCTGAACGTGCCCCTCAATGCCGACGGCAGCGTGCGCAGCCGCTTCGTCATCGCGCCGCAGAAGAGGGACTCCTTCCGCGACCGCTACTCGGAGGACAAGAACGCCATGCTGGCCGTGGTGGAGGCCGACCTGGGCAGCAGCACCGTGGCCTCCATCGGCTACCAGCGGCAGAAGAACGACCCCAAGGCGCCCATCTGGGGAACGATCCCGCGCTTTGCCACGGACGGCGGCAAGATCGACCTGCCGGTCTCCACCAGCTTCTCGCCCTCGTGGACGCGCTGGAGCCGCGAATCGGAGACGCTGTATGCCAACCTGGAGCACCAGTTCAACGACGACTGGAGCCTGCGCGCGAGCATTGCCCGCACCGAGGGCGAGACCTTCAGCCTGCGGACCTATGGTTACGGACGCACCACCTTGTCGGCGCCCTTCATCAACCGCCTGACCGGTGCCGGCATCACGCTGTACGGGTCCGTGGGCGGCGGCACCGAGACGCAGAACGCCATCGACACCTACCTGTCGGGCAAGCTGCACATCGGCGGCCGCACGCACGACGTGGTGCTGGGCATTGCCGACTACCACACGGTGACGCGCGCCGATAGCTACACCTCGCTGTCCAGCTGGCGCTACGACATCCCCAACATCTACGCCTGGAACGGCTACGCGCCGCAGCCCTACTACCGCAAGACGGGCGCCTGGAACGAGCAGACCACCGACCAGACCGGCCTGTATGCGTCGGGCCGCTGGCGGCTGACCGATGCGCTGTCGCTCATGACCGGCGTGCGCCTGACCAACTGGGAGCGTGCGACCAGCAGCTTCAACACGGCGGGTCAGTACGTGAGCACTACCGGCGTGCAGAAGGTGGAGCGCAAGAGCACGCCCTTCGTGGGCCTGATGTACGACGTCACGCCGGATGCATCGATCTATGCCAGCTACGGCCGCATCTTCAACCCGCAGAACTACCGCGACGCCAACAACAACCCGCTGGCGCCGGTGACGGGCAGCAATGCGGAGATCGGCATCAAGGGCAACCTGCTGGACGGTCGCCTCACGGGCAACTTCGCGATCTACGAGACCAAGCAGGACAACTTCGGTGTGCGCGACTCCAGCGTGCCGGCCGGCACGCTGCCCGATAACAGCTCGGCCTACCGGGCGGTGGACGGCACGCGCTCGTACGGCTTCGAGGCCGAACTGGCCGGCTTCGTGACACCGCGCTGGCGTGTGAGTGCGGGCCTGACGCGCACGAAGGTGGAGCGCAATGCGAGCGACCTGATCTACGCCAATTTCCCGGAATATCTGCTGCAGTTGTCGACGGACTATCAGCTGAGCGGCCCGCTGTCGCCGCTGTCGGTGGGCGGCGGGCTGCAGTGGCAGACCAAGATCGAGGGCTTCAACATTCCGCATCCGATCCTGGGCACGGTGACGGTGACCGATCCGCCGGTGGCGGTGCTGAACCTGCGAGCGACGTGGAAGTTCAACGAGCGGCTGAGCGCGACGCTGAACATCAACAACGCGACGAACAAGAAGTACTGGGCCAACCTGGACTACGCCAATTACGCGGATCCGCGCAACATCATGCTGACCTTGCGGGCGAAGTTCTGAGGGCTGGTTGCTGTGGGTTGAGCTGACGGTTGCTTGGGCCTGGGGTGTTTTGCTGCTGCGTCCGGTGGCGGTGATAGTGGTTTGCGGTTTGCGGTCCGCAGTCGGTAGTCGGTAGTCGGTAGTCGGTAGTCGCGGTCGATGGTCCGGCCCTGGCGCCGGTGAGGGCGTGTCGGCGCTTCAAGTGGGGCGGTCGGCGCTGCGCGCCGACTCCCCTCCGGTGCTCGGACAGACGGGCCGCGGCAGAACTCGCTACGCGCTTCGCGCTGCGCTCAAACAACTGCCGCGAGTCAGATCACGAAGCGGGCCTGTCCTTCGGCAGGCCCGCAGCCCGTCCGCCCTGCGCTGCTCGGCACCCCACAGGCGCGCCGCCACGCCCTCACCGGCACCAGGGCCTGCGTTGCGGTTGATCGGCTGGCATCACGTCCTGCGCCCCTCACCGCTCACCGCTTACTGCTCACTGCTCACCGCTCACCGCTCACTGCTTATCTTGCCGCCCTGGCCGGACTCCGTCCCCCGCTGGGGAAGGCAGGGATGGGGGCCGGTGCGCCACCGTGGTTGATTTCCGCGCAACTCCGGCCTCTTGGATGCCCAACGCCCGCCTCCACGCGCCGGCGCCGGGCCCAGGGCGCGAGGGCGATTTCGGGGTCGGCGAGGCGCGCAGGATGGACGGGCTGCAGGCCTGCCGAAGGACAGGCCTGCTTCGTGAACTGACTCGCGGCAGTTGTTTGAGCGCAGCGCGAAGCGCGTAGCGAGTTCTGCCGCGGCCCGTTCGTCCGAGCACCGCAGCGGAGTCGGCCCACAGGGCCGACCGACCCCGTATGAGCCCGCGCGCCCTGGGCCCGGCGCCGGCGCGCGCCCCCACAGGCAATGCGCCTCAGTGTCCCGAAAGCGCGACCACCCCAGGACCCAGGTACACAGGCACCGAGGCCCAGGAACCCGGACGCCTGAACGCCTCAGCCCGCCACCATCACGATCATCGACCGCGCCGTCACCGTATACGTCTGCCCTGCCTCGAACGCAGCGCCGACCTGATCCACCGGTGCCTGCGGATCGACGTCATGCGCCGTGTCCACCGCCAGCGTCCACTGCGTGCCCTCGCCATGCTCGGGCAGCTTGAAGTCCAGCGCATCTTCCCAGGCGTTGAAGACCAGCAGCACACTGCGGTCCAGGCTGCGGCGCGCGATGGCGGTGGCGCGGGCGTGGCCTTCCAGCAGCATGCCGAAGCAGCGTGTGCGCGAATCGTCCCAGTGGCTGGAGTCCATCTCGGAGCCGTCGCACGACAGCCAGGTCACGTCCTTGACCTGCAGCTCCTCGTCGAAGGCACCGGTCAGGAAGCGGTTGCGCCGCAGCACCGGCAGCGTCTGGCGCAGGTGCGTGAGCCGCTTGAAGAAGGCGATCAGCGAGCGGCCCCGGTCGTCGATGCCCTCCCAGTCGAACCAGGAGATTTCGTTGTCCTGGCAGTAGGCGTTGTTGTTGCCCTGCTGCGTGCGGCCGAACTCGTCGCCGGCCAGCACCATCGGCGTGCCCTGCGACAGCAGCAGCGTGGCCAGCATGTTGCGCTGCTGGCGGGCCCGCAGTGTCAGCACGGCCTCGTCGTCGGTCGGCCCCTCGGCACCGCAGTTCCAGCTGCGGTTGTCCGAATGGCCGTCGCGGTTGCCCTCGCCGTTGGCGTCGTTGTGCTTGTCGTTGTAGCTGACCAGGTCGGCCAGCGTGAAGCCGTCGTGCGCCGTCAGGAAGTTGACGCTCGCCCACGGCCGGCGCCCACGCCGGTTGAAGCGGTCGGCGCTGGCCGTAATGCAGCCGGCCAGGTCGGCCACCATGCCCTCGTCGCCCTTCCAGAAGGCGCGCACGGTGTCGCGGAAGCGGTCGTTCCATTCCGCCCAGCCGGGTGGAAATCCGCCCACCTGGTAGCCGCCCGGGCCGCAGTCCCAGGGCTCGGCGATCAGCTTCACGCTGCTGAGCACCGGGTCCTGCCGGCAGCTGTCCAAAAAGCCGTGGCCCTCGTCGAAGCCGTAGGGTTCGCGCGCCAGGATGGTCGCCAGGTCGAAGCGGAAGCCGTCGACATGCATTTCGGTGACCCAGTAGCGCAGACTGTCCGTCACCATCTGCAGCACGCGCGGATGACTGAGGTTGAGCGTGTTGCCGGTGCCGGTGTCGTTGATGTAGTAGCGCGGGCCGGGGCCGCCGTCGCCACCGGGCATCAGGCGGTAGTAGCTGGCGTTGTCGATGCCCTTGAAGCTCAGCGTGGGGCCCAGCTCGTTGCCCTCGGGCGTGTGGTTGTAGACCACGTCCATGATCACTTCCAGGCCCTGGCCGTGCAGCAGGTCGACCATGCCCTTGAACTCGTCGATGGAAGGCTCGCTCAGGTAGCG
This sequence comes from Pseudacidovorax sp., assembly GCF_017991995.1. Taxonomy (GTDB): domain Bacteria; phylum Pseudomonadota; class Gammaproteobacteria; order Burkholderiales; family Burkholderiaceae_C; genus Xenophilus. The sequence continues at coordinate 280,469 of NZ_JAGOPN010000002.1, forward strand.
CGGCTCCAGCGCGAAGAAGCCGATGGTGTCGTAGCCCCAGTAGTTGCGCAGGTCCTTCTCCTCGAGGAAGGACTGGGTGATGAAGCGCTGCACCGGCAGCAGCTCCACGCTGGTCACGCCCAGCTCGCGCATGTGGCGCATCACCTCGTCGTTGGCCAGGCCGGCGAAGGTACCGCGCAGGTGCTCGGGCACGGCGGGGTGGCGCATGGTGTGGCCGCGCACATGGGTCTCGTAGACGATGGTGCGCTCCCACGGCACACGCGGTGCACGCGGCTGCTTCCATTCGAAGCGCGAGTCCACCACCACGCACTTGGGCACGAAGGGCGCGCTGTCTCGCTCGTCGAAGCTCAGGTCGCCGTCCTCGTGGCCCACGGTGTAGCCGAAGATCTCGGGCGCCCACTTGAGCTCGCCCATGTGCGCCTTGGCATAGGGGTCGAGCAGCAGCTTGTTGGGGTTGAAGCGGTGCCCGTTCTCGGGCTCGTAGGGGCCGTGCACGCGCAGGCCGTAGCGGGCGCCGGGCAGCAGGCCGGGCACGAAGCCATGCCAGACTTCGTCGGTGTATTCGGGGAGGGTGACGCGGCCGGTCTCGTTCTGGCCGGCCTCGTCGTAGATGCAGACCTCCACGCGCGTGGCGTGGGCGGAAAAGACAGCGAAGTTGACGCCGTCGCCGGTGAACGTGGCGCCCAGGGGATGTGGCAGGCCTTCCCGGACTTCGAGAGACATGGTGGGGGCTCCTTCAAGCATGCGACATGGCCCGAGCGTTGTGCCCCCACAGGGGAGGACTGGCGACCGCCAGCCGGTGCGCTTCGAGGCGAGGCCGTCAGCCTAGCTGCGGTGCAGCATGTCGCCTGTAGGACGCCACAGGCAGGCCCGGCCGGCACAATGGCTGCTGCCGCTCCGCCGACGGGGCGGGTTCAGGAACCCTCCGATGACGCCGCCCTCCACGCCGCCTGTCCTGCCCATCGAAGCCGCCGCCAGCGTGCTGCTGCTGCGCGACGGGCCGGGCGGGCTGGAAGTGTTCATGGTGCGGCGGCACGACCGCTCCTCGGTGCTGGGCGGCGCCTGGGTGTTTCCGGGCGGCAAGGTCGACCTGGCCGATGCCCATCCCGAGGTCGCCCCCGACGCCGACCCGCAGGCCCTGCCCTTCCGCCTGGCCGAGCCGGAACTGCCTGCCTCGGTCGCGCTGGCGCTGCACATGGCGGCCCTGCGCGAGGTGTTCGAGGAATGCGGCGTGCTCTTCGCGCATGGCGCCAGCGGCGCCACGCCGGCGGCCTGGGTGGCGCGGGTGCATGCGCTGTGCGACGACGGCCTGCGGCTGGACGCCGCGATGGCCGAGGCCGGGCTGCAGCCGCAGCTCTTGTCGCTGCATCCCTTTTCGCGCTGGATCACGCCGGAGCGTTCGGTCTCCTTCCAGGGCCGGCGCTTCGACACCCGCTTCTTCATCGCCGCGCTGCCGCTGGGCCAGATCGCCGAGCACGACGACCACGAGGCCGTCGCCAGCGCCTGGCTGTCGCCGCGCGAGGCCCTGCAGCAGTACTGGGACGGCCGCATGGCGCTGGCGCCGCCGCAGATCATGAGTCTGGTGCACCTGGCGCATGCGAGTGCTCAGGGCGACCTGGCGGGCCTCATGGAAGCCACCCGCGAGCGCGGCCCCTACTGCGTGCGGCCGCATGTGATGGACATGCCCGGCGGCGGGAAGGCCATGGCCTATCCCGGGGACCCGGCGCACGACGTGCCCGAGCGCGCCATGCCCGGGCCGCTGCGGCTGTTCGTCAAGGGGCCGGGGCGCTTCGAGCCTGAGGGCGGCATCGACGGCTTCTGGGCCTGAGAGCCTGAGCAGCACGCCCCGACGCCGCGATGGCGGCTCGGCATCCGGCTCTCCGGGTGCCCCGAAATGCGACAAGGCCCGCGCCTCCGATGAAGGAGCCGCGGGCCTTGTCATGCGTGGGCTTCGATGCGCCAGCCTGTGCCGGCCGGCGCCGTCCCCGCGCGATCAGAAGGGGATGTCGTCGTCCATGTCGTCGAAGCCCGTGGGCGCGCGCGAGGGCGCGGGCGCCGGGGCCGGACGCGGGGCGGGTGCGCGGGGTGCTGCGGCCGCGCGCGGGGCATAGCCGCCACCGCCGCCACCCCCATTGCCGCCGCCGTAGCCACCACCACCGCCGCCGCCACCACCGCCCATGCCGTACTCGTCGTCGCCACCGCCGCCGCCACCGGGGCCGCCACCGGGGCCGCCCATGCCCTGGCGGCTGCCCAGCATCTGCATCTGGTCGACGCGGATGTCGGTGGCGTACTTCTCGACGCCGTCCTTGTCGGTGTACTTGCGGGTGCGGATGGCACCTTCGACGTAGATCTGCGAGCCCTTGCGCAGGTACTGCGCGGCGATCTCGGCCAGGCGGCCGTTGAACACCAGGCGGTGCCACTCGGTGGCTTCGCGCATCTCGCCGGACTGCTTGTCCTTCCAGCGGTCGGTGGTGGCCAGCGTCACGTTGCAGACCTGGTCGCCACTGGGGAAGGTGCGGGTTTCGGGATCGCGGCCGAGGTTGCCGACGAGGATGACTTTGTTGACGCTTGCCATGGTGTGTTCGCTGCCCCTGATGAGTGGAAAAAGAGGAAGGTTGCGGAAAAAAACGAGCCGGCCATTGTGCCCGATGTGCCTCGCCCGGACGCCGGCGCAGGCCCCGGCGGCCGTGAACTTCTGCGCTCAGGCGGCCGGCCGCGACCGAGCAGAGAGAATGGGCCGCTCCATGAATGGCGAACCCGACTTCCTCCAGAACCTGCGCGCCGAGTTCTCCAGCTTCCGCATGTGGTTCGACCGCGCCATCGTGCTGGGCTATGCGGTGCTGGCCGGCCTCTTCGTGGTGGGTTTCACGCTGGCGGCCGAATGGGCCTTCGGCCTGTTCGAGCGCCTCTACCACGCGCAGCCCTGGGCGGTGCTGATCTGGACGCCGCTGGCCACGGCCGGCATCGTGGCCGTCACCCGGCGCTGGTTCCCGTCGGCTTCTGGGTCGGGCATTCCGCAGGTCAAGGCCGCGCTCGACGACGAGCTGCCGCCGGCCGGGCGCAGCCGCTTCGTCTCGCTGCGGCTCACGCTGGGCAAGATCGTCCTGGGCACGGCCAGCTTTGCGGCCGGGCTGTCGGTGGGGCGAGAGGGCCCCTCGGTGCAGGTGGCGGCCGGCGTCATGCAGCATGCGCGGCGCTGGCTGTCGCCGCGCACCACCATCGACGCGCGGGCGCTGCTGGTGGCGGGCGGAGCGGCCGGCATCGCCGCGGCGTTCAATGCGCCACTGGCGGGCGTGGTCTTCGCCATCGAGGAACTGGCCGGCCGGCTGGAGGCGCGTGCGAGCGGCGTGGTGATCGCCGCCATCGTGCTGGCTGGTCTGGTGGCCGTGTCGGCCTTTGGCAACCTCAGCTACTTCGGCCGGATCCAGGTGCCGCGGCTGGGCTGGGACATCGCCGGTCCCGGGCTGGGCGTGGCCCTGGCCTGCGGCGTGGCGGGCGGCGTGTTCTCGCGGCTGATGATCGCCTCGCTCACCAATGCGCCGCAGCGCCTCACCCGGCTGCGCGCGCGGGCGCCGGTGCGTTTCGCGGCGTCTTGCGGTCTGCTGGTGGCGGCGATGGGCCTCGCCTCGGGCGGTGCCACCTTTGGCGCCGGCTCCGAGGCGGTCAAGCTGATGCTGGAAGGCCACGACCAGCTGACGCCGGTCTACACCCTGCTCAAGTTCATCGCCACCTGGATCACGGCCTGGAGCGGCGTGCCCGGCGGCATCTTCGCGCCCTCGCTGTCCATCGGCGCCGGCATCGGCGACGCGGTGGCCTCGGTCACGAGCCATGGCCTGGGGCCGGCCCTCATCGCCATGGGCATGGCCGGTTTCCTGGCCGCGGTGACGCAGGCGCCGCTGACGGCCTTCATCATCGTGATGGAGATGGTGGACGGCCACGCCATGGTGCTGAGCCTGATGGCCAGCGCCATGCTGGCCAGCCTGGTCTCGCGCATGATCAGCCGGCCTCTGTACGAGGCCCTGGCCGAGCACATGGTGGCGGCGGTGGTGCGACCCCAGCCGGTGCCGCCCCCGGTGGAGCCGGTCGCCACCGAGCCCCCAACCGAAGCCGACGCCGAGCCGCCGGCCGCTGGCGCCGCACCGGCGTCTGCGTCTGCGTCGGAGCCCACGCCGGAGCCCCCGCCGCCAGCCGGGCCGCAATCCGCGCCGGAGCGCTGACAACCCCGCGCGGTCTATCATGCCCGGTTGCCCTGCACGAACCGCCCGCCTGTGACCGCCCCCCACGACGACGCCTTCGACGACTCCGCCCCGGCCGCGGCCGACAGCGCCTACCTGGGCCGCCTGCTGGCCCAGCAGCGCATCAGCATCCGCGGTGCGCGCACCCACAACCTCAAGAACGTCGACCTCGATATCCCGCGCAACCAGCTGGTGGTGATCACCGGGCTGTCGGGCTCGGGCAAGTCCAGCCTGGCCTTCGACACGCTGTATGCCGAGGGCCAGCGCCGCTACGTCGAGAGCCTCTCGGCCTATGCCCGGCAGTTTTTGCAGCTGATGGACAAGCCCGACGTCGACCTGATCGAGGGCCTGTCGCCCGCCATCAGCATCGAGCAGAAGGCCACCAGCCACAACCCGCGCTCCACCGTGGGCACGGTGACGGAGATCCACGACTACCTGCGCCTCTTGTTCGCCCGCGCCGGCACGCCCTACTGCCCCGACCATCACCTGCCGCTGCAGGCGCAGACCGTGTCGCAGATGGTGGATGCGGTGCTGGCCATTCCTGACGAACCGCGATTGATGATCCTGGCGCCGGTCGCGCGCGAGAAGAAGGGCGAGTTCCTCGAACTCTTCGCCGAGATGCAGGCCCAGGGCTATGTGCGCTTCCGCGTCGATGGCCAGGTCTACGAATACAGCGAGCTGCCCGCCCTCAAGAAGACCGAGAAGCACGACATCGACGTGGTGATCGACCGCCTGCGCGCGCGGCCCGACATGCAGCAGCGCCTGGCCGAAAGCTTCGAGGCCGCGCTGCGCCTGGCCGAGGGCCGCGCCATCGCGCTCGAGCTGGGCGGCGAGGGCAAGGAAGAGAAGGAACACCTCTTCAACGCCAAGTTCGCCTGCCCGCTGTGCCACTACTCGATCACCGAGCTGGAGCCGCGCCTCTTCTCCTTCAACTCGCCGGTGGGCGCCTGCCCGAGCTGCGATGGCCTGGGCCACCGCGAGTTCTTCGATCCGGCGCGGGTGGTGGCCTTCCCGTCGCTGAGCCTGGCCAGCGGCGCCATCAAGGGCTGGGACCGCCGCAACGGCTACTACTTCAGCATGCTGGAGAGCGTGGCCAAGCACTACAAGTTCGACCTGGACACGGCCTTCGAGTCGCTGCCGGCCTCGGTCCAGCAGGTGCTGCTCCACGGCTCGGCCGGCGAGGAGATCAAGTTCAGCTACACCATGGAGTCGGGCAACTTCGCGGGCAAGAAGGTCACGAAGAAGCATCCCTTCGAGGGGATCATCCCGAACATGGCGCGGCGCTACCGCGAGACCGACTCGGCCATGGTGCGCGACGACCTGGCGCGCTTTCGCAGCCTGCAGCCCTGCCCCGACTGCGGCGGCTCGCGCCTGCGGGTGGAGGCGCGCAACGTCTTCCTGGTGGACCAGTCGGCCGAGCCGCCCACCGAGCGCTCCATTCATGCGCTGAGCCACCTCACGCTGCGCGACAGCCTCGCCTACTTCGAGCAGCTCAAACTGCAGGGCAGCAAGGCCGACATCGCCGACAAGGTGGTGCGCGAAATCGGCCTGCGGCTCAAGTTCCTCAACGACGTGGGCCTCAACTACCTGAGCCTGGACCGCAGCGCCGAGACGCTGTCGGGCGGCGAGGCCCAGCGCATCCGCCTGGCCAGCCAGATCGGCTCGGGCCTCACGGGCGTGATGTACGTGCTGGACGAGCCCAGCATCGGCCTGCACCAGCGCGACAACGACCGGCTGATCGGCACGCTGCAACACCTGCGCGACATCGGCAACAGCGTGATCGTGGTCGAGCACGACGAGGACATGATCCGCGCCGCCGACCACGTGATCGACATGGGCCCCGGCGCCGGCATCCATGGTGGCGAGGTCATGGCCCAGGGCACGCACCAGCAGGTGGCGGACAACCCCCAGTCGCTCACTGGCCAGTACCTGAGCGGCACGCGCCGCATCGAGGTGCCGGCGCGCCGCACGCCGCGCCTGCCCGTGGTGGCCGCCGCGCCCGCGCCGGCCGAGACGAAGAAGAAGCCCTCGCGCTTTCCGCTCAGTCCCGCGGCCGAGCGCCGTGCCGAGCGCGAGGCCCAGCACCTGCTCACGCAGGGCGCGCTGCAGGAAATCCGCGTGCTGGGCGCCACCGGCAACAGCCTCAGGAACGTGAGCGCCGCCTTCCCCGTGGGCCTGCTCACCTGCGTGACGGGCGTGTCGGGCTCGGGCAAGTCCACGCTGGTCAACGACACGCTCTATGCGGCCGTGGCGCGCACGCTGTACCGCTCGCACGACGAGCCCGCGCCGCACGAGGCCATCGAGGGCATCGAGTACTTCGACAAGGTCATCAACGTCGACCAGTCGCCCATCGGCCGCACGCCGCGCAGCAACCCGGCCACCTACACGGGCCTGTTCACCCCCATCCGCGAGCTGATGGCCGAGACCAACACCGCCAAGGAGCGCGGCTACGGCCCGGGCCGCTTCAGCTTCAACGTGGCGGGCGGCCGCTGCGAGGCCTGCCAGGGCGACGGCGTCGTGAAGGTGGAAATGCACTTCCTGCCCGACGTGTACGTGCCCTGCGAGGTCTGCCACGGCCAGCGCTACAACCGCGAGACGCTGGAGGTGCAGTACAAGGGCCGCAACATCGCGCAGATCCTCGAGATGACGGTGGAGGACGCGCACGCGTTCCTCCAGGCCGTGCCCACCATCGAGCGCAAGCTGCGCACGCTGCTGGACGTGGGCCTGAGCTACATCAAGCTGGGTCAGAGCGCGACCACGCTCTCGGGCGGCGAGGCCCAGCGCGTCAAGCTGGCGCTGGAGCTGTCCAAGCGCGACACCGGCCGCACGCTCTACATCCTGGACGAGCCCACCACCGGCCTGCACTTCGCCGACATCGAGCTGCTGCTGAAGGTGCTGCACCAGCTGCGCGACGCGGGCAACACCATCGTCGTCATCGAGCACAACCTCGACGTCATCAAGACCGCCGACTGGGTCATCGACATGGGCCCCGAAGGCGGCGCGGGCGGCGGGCAGGTGGTGGTGGCGGGTACGCCGGAGGATGTGGCGGCCTGCGAGGCGAGCCACACGGGGCGGTATTTGAAGCGGTTGTTGTAGGGCGGGGCAGTCGGCCTCGAGCAAGTGCTCGCAGGCTGGCGACCCCCTGCAAACGGGTCTACGTGCTCAGGACCTCTCAGCCGTGCGCGACCGGACGTCTCTGACCCGTGGGGCTTGCGTCATACCGGCTCCGCCTCAGCCAGCACGGCGGCGCGGAATTTGTCCGGAAGAGCATCCGGCGTGAGCACGTCGACCTTGATCCCGAGCAGTTCTTCCAGATCGCCTCTTAGCCCGCCGATGTCGAACATGGTGGTGTCCGGAAGCGGATCGACAAGCAGGTCGAGATCGCTGCCCTCTTGATCATCGCCATGCAGCACGGAGCCGAACACGCGAGGATTGGCGACGCGGTGCCTGCTCGTCACGGCGCGGATGGCTGATCGCTTTTGTTGAAACAGCGTCGAGGGTTTCATGGCGGGTGGGGGGACTCCTGACCTGGCCGCTTATTGTGGCCACGTCTCAGGTGCGCGCCCTTCTCAACAGAGCATTCAATTGACAAATGGAGGTAGCTCAGCCGCATCGGCCGGCCCAGAATGGCCGCCACCCCCACCTGCGCTGCCCCTCATGGATGACTTCAGCCCCTCCGACCTCAAGGCGATCCTGCACTCCAAGCGGGCCAACCTGTATTACCTGGAGCATTGCCGGGTCCTGGTGAACGGTGGCCGCGTCGAGTATGTGACCGAAGAGGGCAAGCGCCAGCTCTACTGGAACATCCCGATCGCCAACACCACGACGCTCCTGCTGGGGACGGGTACGTCCATCACGCAGGCCGCGATGCGCGAGCTGGCGAAGGCGGGGGTGCTGGTGGGCTTCTGCGGAGGCGGCGGCACGCCCTTGTTCAGTGCCAACGAGGTCGACGTGGAGGTCGCGTGGCTCACGCCGCAGAGCGAGTACCGGCCCACCGAGTACCTGCAGCATTGGGTGCGCTTCTGGTTCGACGACGCGCTGCGGCTTGCCGCCGCCAAGGCTTTCCAGCGCGCACGGCTCCAACGAATCCATGCGCAGTGGCTCAAGAGCAGGCTGTTGAAGGACGCCGGGTTTGCCATCGAGGCCCCCGTGCTGGAGGCTGCGCTGAACGCCGCGCTGCGCGGCATCGACGCCGCGCCGGACAACGTGCATCTGCTGACCGAAGAGGCGCGCCTCAGCAAGCACCTGTTCAAGCTGGCCGCGCAGGCCACGCGCTACGGTGAGTTCACCCGCGCCAAGCGCGGCGAAAGCACCGATGCGGCCAACCGCTTTCTCGACCACGGCAACTACCTCGCCTACGGCCTTGGCGCGACGGCCACCTGGGTGCTGGGTCTGCCGCATGGGCTGGCCGTTCTTCATGGCAAGACGCGCCGCGGCGGGCTGGTGTTCGACGTGGCCGACCTGGTCAAGGACGCCACCATCCTGCCCCTGGCCTTCATTGCAGCGGTGCGTGGCGATGGGGAGCAGGACTTTCGCCGTGCCTGCATCGAGAGCCTGACGCGCAGCGAGGCGCTGGACTTCATGATCGACACCGTCAAGGCCGTCGCCGAGCGGACGGGCCGACTCGCGCAGGCGCGCCCTGCCGACGAAGGCAGCGCGGCATGAACGTGCTGCTGATCGCGCAGTGCGACAAGCGCGCGCTGACCGAAACCCGCCGCATCCTCGACCAGTTTGCCGAGCGCCGCGGCGACCGCACCTGGCAGACGCCCATCACGCAGGAGGGGCTGGACACCCTGCGCCGCCTGCTGCGCAAGACGGCCCGCAAGAACACCGCAGTGGCCTGCCACTGGATCCGCGGCCTGGACCACAGCGAACTGCTCTGGATCGTCGGTGACCGTGGCCGCTTCAACGCGGAGGGCGCGGTGCCGACCAACACCACCGCGCGCAACGTGCTGCGCCTGCGCGACGAGAACGCCTGGCACCACCTGCCCCTGATGACTGCCCTGTCGGCCCTGGCCGCGCTGATGCACGATCTGGGCAAGGCCACGCAGGCCTTTCAGGCGCGGCTGCGCAATCCGGGCCTTCGCGAGCGTAACCACTACCGCCATGAGTGGGTGTCGGTGCGGTTGTTCCAGGCCTTCGTGGGGCACGACGATGACGCGGGCTGGCTGCAGCGGCTTGCCGCTTGCGCCGACGCAGAGACGGATGCGGGCGCCTTCGAGGCGCAGTGGCTGGACCATCAGGCCGGCCGGCTGTTGCGCGATGAGCTGGACGTGCCCGCCGCAGCCAACAACCTGCCTTTCGCCGCGCTGGCCCACGCACCGCTGGCCCAGGCGGTCGCTTGGCTTGTGTTCACTCACCACCGCCTGCCCTGCATGCCCGTCAAAGCGTCCGACGGGGATGAGGGCGAGGATGGCGTCGATGGGCTCGCTGCCCGCTGGCGCCGGTTCGGCGCGCGTCCCACCTTCCTTAACGCCAGCGAGCTCGACGGGGTGCTCGCCCGCATCTGCGCCGATTGGAACGAGCCGCGAGAGCTTGCTGACGATGCAACCAAACAAAGCCATTGGCGCTTTCCGCACGGTCTGCCGGTTGCCACAAAGGCCTGGCGCACGCAGGCGGCCCGCTATGCGCGCAAGCTGCTCGCGCTGTCGGTCGGTGCGTTGAACGCGCCGGTGCTGCATGACCCCTTCGCCATGCACGTCTCGCGCCTGTGCCTCATGCTGGCCGACCACCATTACTCCAGCATCAGCGACGAGGCCCGGCGGCGGCCGTATCGCAGTACGGGCTACCCGCTGTACGCCAACACGCTGGGTGGGTCCCGGCCGACCGACGGCCGGGCTGCCGCGCCTGAAGCCCGCAAGGGTCCCGTGTTCAATCAGACGCTGGACGAACACCTGCTGGGTGTACAGGCCCATGCCACGCTGATCGCCCGCGCCCTGCCCAGCCTGGCCGACAACCTGCCCGCACTCAAGAACCACAAGCTGCTGCGAAAGCGCAATGCCGATCCGCGCTTTGCCTGGCAGGACAAGGCCACGGATCTGGCGCTCGGCGTGCGCCAGCGGGCAGCCCAGCAGGGTGCCTTCATCGTCAACATGGCGTCCACCGGCAGCGGCAAGACGCTGGGCAACGCCCGCGTGATGAATGCGCTGGCAGACCCGGGCACCGGCATGCGCTGCGCGTTCGCCATCGGCCTGCGCACCCTCACGCTGCAGACGGGGCGCAGCTTCCAGAAAGATCTGGGCCTGAGCGAGGAACAACTGGCCATCCAGGTGGGAGGTGCTGCGAGCCGCGCCCTGTTCGAATACCGGGAGCAGCAGGCCGAAGCCACCGGCTCGGCATCGAGCCAGGAGCTGCTGGACGAAACCGGCATCGTGCTCTACGAGGGCAACGATCAGCATCCCCTGCTGCAGCGCCTGACCGACGACGCCAAGGCTCGCGCGCTGATCGCCGCGCCGGTGCTGGTGTGCACCGTCGACCACCTCACCCCGGCCACCGAAAGCCTGCGCGGCGGGCGGCAGATTGCGCCCATGCTGCGCCTGCTCACGGGCGACCTGGTGCTGGACGAGCCCGACGACTTCGACATGGCCGACCTGCCCGCGCTCACCCGGCTGGTGCACTGGGCGGGCCTGCTGGGCAGCCGCGTGTTGCTGTCGTCCGCCACCTTGCCACCGGCGCTGGTGGAGGGCCTGTTCATGGCCTACCGCGCCGGGCGTGCGGTGTACCAGCGCCATCGCAGCGAGCGTCCTGCCGAGCCCGTCAACCCGTGCTGTCTGTGGATCGACGAGTTCAATCAGGCTGCGCAGGACTGCGCCGATGGCGCGGCCTTTCGCCAGGCCCACAACCAGTACACGGCCAGACGCGTGACCAAGCTGAAGGAGGCACAGGTGCGGCGCCTGGCGCGCATCGCTGCCTTGCCCGATACCTGGCCCGGCCTGACCGAACCCGAGCGCCGCGAGGACTTCGCCCGTCTGGTGCTCGCGCAGGCCTGGCAGCTGCACCAGCAACCCGGCAACCACAGCCTCGACGCGGCCAGTGGCAAGCGCATCAGCCTGGGCCTGATCCGCATGGCCAACATCGCCCCGCTGTACGACGTGGCGTTGGCCATGTATGCGCTGGGCGCGCCCAGCTCTGGCGTGCGCATCCACCTGTGCGTGTACCACTCGCAGTTTCCTTTGCTGCTGCGCTCGGCCATCGAGCAGCAACTCGACACCCTGCTCGACCGCCGGGGCGGGCAGGGTGGTGCCGATCCGGCGCTGCAGCGTCCGGCGTTGCGCGCCCTCATCGACGCGCACCCCGAGCCCGATCACCTCTTCGTCGTGCTGGGCAGCCCGGTGACAGAAGTCGGGCGCGACCATGACTACGACTGGGCCGTAGTCGATCCCTCGTCCATGCGCTCGCTGATCCAGCTTGCCGGGCGCGTGCGGCGGCATCGGTCAGGCGCGGTGGGCGGTGCCAACATGGCTGTGCTCGGCAGCAACCTGCGGCACTATGAAAGGCCCGCTCAACCGGCCTATTGCAAGCCCGGCTTCGAAGCTGCGCATGCACCCTTCCAGCTCAAGACGCACGACCTGCATGACCTGCTGGGCCGGGAGCGTGCGGATACCGCGCCCTGGCGAGTCGACGCGCAGCCGCGCATCGTTCTGCCACCCGGCAAGCTGTACCCGGCGCGCCGCCTGATCGATCTGGAGCATGCGCGCATGCACGACTGCCTGCTGCCCAGACAGCAGGGCAGCGCCACGTCCACCCATGCGGCGTACCTGCACTGGCATGAATCGGAGCCGGAAGCACCCCGTGCCCTGTGGCTCACCGGCCTGCTGCCGCAGTTCCAGCGCTTCCGCTACGACCCCCAGCGCCGTGACGACGTGGTGCTGTTGCCGGATGAAGAAGAGGAGGCGCTGCGGCTGCACCGCGTGCAGGACGGCGACGGCCGCGGCGACACGCTCTATGTGCCAGTGCACGAGAGCCTGTGCCACCTGGTGCCGCCATCACGGCTGGCGTCGGCCAGCGTGTCGCCATGGCCGCGCGTGGACCTGATGGATGAACTGGCTGCCCTGGCGCAGGCGCAGGGACTGTCACTGCAGCGGTGCGCGCAACGCTACGCGACGGCCAGCCTGCCGCGCGCCCGCGACGGCTGGCTGTTTCATGAGGCGCTGGGCTTCGCGGTGAAGCGATGAGGAACTCAGGCCGGGTTCGACTGAAGGGGTGTGACGGCCATCACCGCCGTCTGGACGGCTTCGTCCAGTTCGGCAATGTGCGTAGATGACTAACTTCATGAGGAGAAGCTTCGTATGTGGAAGGACCGAATCGGCGCGTTCATTTCCGAGCGCCTGAGTGCCAAGCTGGACAAGCTGGCCGACGACGATCCAAGGAGGGCCGAGGTGCTCGCGCAGCATGAGCCGACTGTCTGGCTTGCCGACGCGGCACGGCGCGTCGCGCAGATCCAGGCCGTCACCCACTCCCTCAAGCCCATCCACCCCGACGCGCGGGGCACTAACCTCTACGTGGAGCCGTCGGCTTTGCCCAGCCTGGCGGAACTGGGCAGCCACGCGCTGGGCCAGCAGTTCGTCGGCGACGTGGTCGGCAACGCTGCGGCGCTGGATGTCTATAAGCTGCTCAAGCTGGAAGTGAACGGGCGCAGCCTGCTCGCCGCACTGCTCGCACAGGACGCTGAAGCCATGGCTGCGCTGCACGCAGACCCGGCGCAAGCCCAGGCTCTGCGCGATGCCTTCGTGTCGCTTACCCAGCCGCGCGCCGAAGGCCCAAGCAGCCACACGCTGGCTAAGCAGCTGTACTGGCTGACGGGCAGCGACGCCTGCGCCGAAGCCGACTACACCCTGCTGGCTCCCCTGTACGCCACCTCGCTGGCCCATGCGGTGCACGCCCAGGTGCAGGAAGACCGCTTTGGCGACGCCAACAAGGCGGCCCGTCAGGCCCGGCGAGAGCAAAAGGCGCACGACGGCGTCTTTCACGACTATCCCGGACTGGCCGTGCAGAACATGGGCGGCACCAAGCCGCAGAACATCAGCCAGCTCAACAGCGAACGGCGGGGCATGAACTACCTGCTCTCGTCCCTGCCCCCGCGGTGGGAGGCCAGCGCTGTGCGCATGCCCGTCCACGCGGAATCGGTGTTCGACCGGCTCTTCATCGCCCGGCCGGAAGTGCGCCGCACCCTGCGGGCGCTGCGGCAGTTCCTGGAATCCGAGCCCGAAGCCAACCTGGCCACTCGCCAACGCCGCGAAGCCCTGCTGGACACGCTGCTGGACGAACTGGTCGCACTGGCCGCGGAGCTTCAGCAACTGCTCCCGCCGGGATGGACCTGCGACGACGAGCGCTTCGCAAAGCTGGACTACGAGCAAAAGCTCTGGCTGGACCCCTTGCGGGCGGAGCGCCCCGAAGAAGCGCAGTTCGCCCGGGACTGGCTCTGGATGGACTGGCCGTCCGCCATCGGCAAATCCTTCGCGACCTGGCTCAACGATCAACTCCGCGGCAAGCTGCCCGTGGGCGACGCCGAAGCGCGCGAGTGGAAGAAGGAACTGCTCACCGACGGAGACGGCTTCAAGCAGCAGTTGCGCGAGCTGCGTGACAAGCTGGATGCGCCGCACTACATCCCCATCCGCAAGACGCACGAAGAGCTGATGGCACTGCGGGAGCAAAACCCATGAGCCTCCCCCCACCCCAAGCCATCCTCGTTCTTCCCCACCTGCGCATCCAGAACGCCAACGCCATCGCCAGTCCGCTGACGCACGGCTTTCCCTCCATCACCGCCTTCACCGGCCTGATGTGGGCGCTGGAGCGCAAGCTGGCGCAAGCCGGTGTTCCGCTGCGCCTGCACGACGTGGGCGTGGTCTGCCATGCCCATCAGGAGCAGGTCACGCAGGGTTATGTGCGCAGCTTCAACCTCACGCGGAACCCGGTGGACAAGGACGGCAGCACGGCCGCCATCGTGGAAGAAGGCCGCATGCACCTGCAGCTCACGCTGGTGCTGTCTGTCTCGCAGAAGGCTGCGCCCGGCGTGCCCCACGCCCTTGTCCAGGGCAACGACGCGCAACTGGCCGAGTGGGCGCGCGTGGCCGGCGACACACTGGCCGGCATGCGGGTGGCGGGCGGCAGTGTGCTGCCCTCGCGGCCCGTGCCCGGCAAGCGCGTGCGGCCGTGGATGGCCCTCGTTCCCGAAGATCCAGAACAAGCCGAAAAGGCCTTCCGCGAGTGGCGCCGGCAATGGTTGCCCGGCTTTGCCCTGGTGGGGCGCGACGATCTGCTGGCCGAGCGCCTGGAGCATCTGCGTGCCACGCAGCCCGACGCCGGCTTGCTCGACGCCTGGCTTCACGCCGCCCGGTTCAACCATGAGCCCTTGCCGGCCGCAGACGGCACGCCAGTGCCCGACGGCAAGGTGCGATGGGGCGATCCGCAGCGCAAGAAAGGCAGCGGCTGGGTGGTTCCGATCCCCGTCGGCTACGCCGCACTCACGTCGCAGGTCCACGCTGCTGGCACCGTGCGCCATGCGCGGGACGTGGCCGTGCCTCTGCGCTTCGTGGAGTCGGTCTATGCGCTGGGCGAATGGATCGGCCCCCACCGGCTGACCCACCTGAAACAACTGCTGTGGCATGCCGAGGCCGACGAGGCCTTGGGGCTGTACCGCTGCCGAAGCGGTTACCAGTCCACGCCGTCGCAAGGCCCATCGGCGCAGACCGACGGCAGCGACGGCCCTCCGGACGGCACCCCACCCGAGTGGGACGACGCCGAAGCCTACGACTACACCTGAGCGGGCAGCCCCGCATTCGCGTTCAACACCCGATGAACTTCTGAAGGATCGACACCATGACCGACAAACTCACCACCGCTTCCGTCCTGGCCTTCGAGCGCAAGCTGGACCCCTCCGACGCCGTGTTCCACGCCGGCCGCTGGGAAGACCGCGCCGGGTCGCATGCCTGGCCGGCCGTCACCATCCAGCCCAAGTCCGTGCGCGGCACCATCAGCAACCGCCTCAAGACCAAGGATCAGGACCCGGCCAAGCTCGACGCCGCCATCGAGAACCCCAACCTGCAGACCGTGGACGTGGCCGCGCTGCCGCCCGAGGCGGATACCTTGAAGGTGCAGTTCACGCTGCGTGTGCTCGGTGGCGCGGGCTCCCCGTCGGTCTGCAACAGTGCGGCATATCAGGCCAAGCTGCGTGCCACGGTGCAGGGCTATGTCCAGCAACAGGGATTCGGCGAACTGGCCCGGCGCTATGCGGCCAATCTGGCCAATGGCCGCTTCCTGTGGCGCAACCGCGTCGGGGCCGAACAGGTGGACGTGATCGTGGAGCAGATGCAGGACGGCCAAGCGGCAAAGACATGGTCTTTCAATGCGCTGGCGCTCAGCATGCGAGCCCTCGGCACAGGCGACGGTGCAAGCGGGCTCGACGAACTCGCGCAGGTCATCGCGTCCGGCCTGGCGGGTTCGGCCCATGTCCTGCTGCGGGTGACCGCCTATGTGCGCCAGGGCGAGGGGCAGGAGGTGTTCCCCTCGCAGGAGCTGATCCTGGACAAGGGCAGTGCCGGCAAGAGCAAGACGCTCTATCGCGTCAGCGGCGTCGCCGCCATCCACTCGCAAAAGATCGGCAACGCCATCCGCACCATCGACACCTGGTACGAAGGCGCCGACGAACTGGGTCCCATCGCGATAGAGCCCTACGGCTCCGTCACCACCCAGGGCAAGGCCTATCGCCAGCCCAAGCAGAAGCTGGACTTCTACACGCTGCTGGACAACTGGCTGCTGAAGGACCAGGTGCCGCCGGTGGAGCAGCAGCACTTCGTCATGGCCGTGCTCGTCCGTGGCGGCGTGTTCGGCGATGCGAGCTGACGCGCGAGGCGCCATGACCACGCACTACATCGACATCGCCCTGCGGCCCGATCCGGAGTTCAGCCAGGCGCACCTTATGGGTGCTCTTGTGGCGAAGCTCCACCGGGCATTGGTGCGAGTGAAGGCCAGCGACATCGGCGTGAGCTACCCGCAGCACGTGAGCCAGCCTGCAGGCCGCCGCACGTTGGGCGACGTGCTGCGCCTGCACGCCACGCCCGAAGCATTGGAGCGCCTAATGGCGCAAGACTGGCTCACCGGCATGCGCGATCACATTCTCTGCACCGAATTGCGGCCGGCCCCCGCCGATGCCCCGCATCGAACGGTGCGGCGGCGCCAGTTCAAGACCAACGTCGACCGGCTGCGCCGCCGCCGCATGCAGCGCCATGGCGAGACGGCGGAGCAGGCCGCAGCGGCCATCCCCGACAGTGTGGAACGCCGGCCCGACCTGCCCTTTGTGCAACTGCGCAGCAGCACCACCGGCCAGCCGTTCTGCCTGTGCATCGAGCACGGCCCGCCGCAGGAGGAGCCCGTGCCCGGCGCTTTCAATGCCTACGGCTTGAGTCACGGCGCCACGGTGCCGTGGTTCTGACCCTTTTTTCCGGGGTGCCATCCGGCGCCTGACGGATCAAGCACTTAGGGAGCACCCCCGCGCGAGGGGTGTTCGTGCTTGGAGGGCAAAAGTTCGTTAACAATCAAGTGCTTGCGGACCTTTGGGGCTAGTTCGCTGCCGAATAGGCAGCTCAGAAAGGCGCCGGTGGCCATGGCGCGACGCTGGATCTGTTCGCTGCCGAATAGGCAGCTCAGAAATATCGAATCACAACGTCGCGCGTGAACTTGCCGTTCGCTGCCGAATAGGCAGCTCAGAAAAAGGAAGTGGCCGCCCGGATCTGGCCCGACAAGTTCGCTGCCGAATAGGCAGCTCAGAAATGTCTCACCCGAGTGGGCAAAGCGCACCCTCAGTTCGCTGCCGAATAGGCAGCTCAGAAAAAGGGCACCGTACTGAAGCCCGGCATGTCATTGTTCGCTGCCGAATAGGCAGCTCAGAAAGTTCCGCAACAACCATCCCCTGGAGGGGCAGAGTTCGCTGCCGAATAGGCAGCTCAGAAACGGCCAGAGTGTCTTGGTGGGTCGGTTCGCGGGTTCGCTGCCGAATAGGCAGCTCAGAAATGGAGTTGGCGCAGGAAAGCGAGCAGAAACGGGTTCGCTGCCGAATAGGCAGCTCAGAAATATGCCATCGACACCGCGCCGCGCATGGCGGCGTTCGCTGCCGAATAGGCAGCTCAGAAACGGTATGGCACTGCGCGCGAAGACCTCCTGAAGTTCGCTGCCGAATAGGCAGCTCAGAAAACCAGCAGCACCATCACCCAGGTGGTGGTCAAGTTCGCTGCCGAATAGGCAGCTCAGAAAAGCAGCTGGGCGTTCTCGCCCTTCCAGTAGGCGTTCGCTGCCGAATAGGCAGCTCAGAAAATCCGATCCCCGCAATTCCGCGAAACCTCGCGGTTCGCTGCCGAATAGGCAGCTCAGAAAGTACTGGCTGCGCTCTTCCGTGGGCTGGCCCAGTTCGCTGCCGAATAGGCAGCTCAGAAAGGCGTGGTGCTGACCAGGCGCGCGCTCTGGCTGTTCGCTGCCGAATAGGCAGCTCAGAAAAACATCCTTTCCCAAGGGGAGGTTTCCGTCTTCGTTCGCTGCCGAATAGGCAGCTCAGAAATGGAAGAAGCTCGTTGGCCCAGTCGTGGACGTGTTCGCTGCCGAATAGGCAGCTCAGAAAGCGTGGGACTTGGTCCTGGACGCGGCGGGAAAGTTCGCTGCCGAATAGGCAGCTCAGAAAAACCGGCTTTCCCGCGATGGCCGTAGCACTGAGTTCGCTGCCGAATAGGCAGCTCAGAAAAGAAGCAAAGCACTGCTCCACAGTACATCCAGGTTCGCTGCCGAATAGGCAGCTCAGAAAAGCGGGGAAATCTCGGTGTTGAACGCCTGGGCGTTCGCTGCCGAATAGGCAGCTCAGAAAATCACCCGCAGCATCGAGCTTGCAGCCTGAAGAGTTCGCTGCCGAATAGGCAGCTCAGAAATTCGACGGATGTCTGCGTGGCGCGGCTGATCTGTTCGCTGCCGAATAGGCAGCTCAGAAAATCAGGCTGCTCCGCTATGCGCCTCGCCGCCCGTTCGCTGCCGAATAGGCAGCTCAGAAAACACGAGATCCGCCGCGTCCACGACATAGGACGTTCGCTGCCGAATAGGCAGCTCAGAAAATCCCCGACGTGTCTGTCGCATTGCCGATGTAGTTCGCTGCCGAATAGGCAGCTCAGAAAATCTGGATGTTGGACAGCCGGCTCGCGCACATGTTCGCTGCCAAATAGGCAGCTCAGAAATCAACAGCCCCCCGCGCCGGCCGCACGGCCGCGTTCGCTGCCGAATAGGCAGCTCAGAAATCAACCACCGAAAGGTAAGCAATGAACCACGTGTTCGCTGCCGAATAGGCAGCTCAGAAAAAACAAGCACAACTGCCCGTTGTCCGCGATGAGTTCGCTGCCGAATAGGCAGCTCAGAAAAGATCCACGACTCGCTTTCGGCAGGAATGGATGTTCGCTGCCGAATAGGCAGCTCAGAAATCATCCAGCACCTTCCGGCGCTCCTCTGCGTCGTTCGCTGCCGAATAGGCAGCTCAGAAAAGGCTGGAACCCAATTGCGAACGAGACAGAAGGTTCGCTGCCGAATAGGCAGCTCAGAAACGCCCCGATCAGGGCCTTTGCCCCAAGCGATCGTTCGCTGCCGAATAGGCAGCTCAGAAATATGCCGCGCGCGCCCGACGCCATGGCGCTGAGTTCGCTGCCGAATAGGCAGCTCAGAAATCGCCCGCGGTGAAGAGCCCATGGACTGGGCCGTTCGCTGCCGAATAGGCAGCTCAGAAATCCCACCTCCCCTGCACCACAGGAAGAATCCAAGTTCGCTGCCGAATAGGCAGCTCAGAAATGTGCGCGCTGAACGGCGACGAGCATTCGTGCGTTCGCTGCCGAATAGGCAGCTCAGAAAACCACGCTTTCAATCAGGTCTGCGTCGGGAACGTTCGCTGCCGAATAGGCAGCTCAGAAAACCGATCTGAAATGCTTCCATGATTTCTCCTGGTTCGCTGCCGAATAGGCAGCTCAGAAAGGAGACAAAAAGGTCTTTTGCAGGGAGCAGGCGTTCGCTGCCGAATAGGCAGCTCAGAAAGGTGCAGGCGCGGGCCAGCCTGGTGCCGACCCGTTCGCTGCCGAATAGGCAGCTCAGAAAGACGTGCGCCGCGTTACCCGCGCGCTGGCGACGTTCGCTGCCGAATAGGCAGCTCAGAAATGGAAGCGCGCGCCGATGGGCCACGTCACATAGTTCGCTGCCGAATAGGCAGCTCAGAAAAGTCAGAGAGGCGGGGCATCACTGGGCCTCCACGTTCGCTGCCGAATAGGCAGCTCAGAAAAGCTCGCCCCAGTTGTCGGTGTACTGGGCCTGGTTCGCTGCCGAATAGGCAGCTCAGAAAAAGACCGGCAACGCCTACACCGACTCCGGATTGTTCGCTGCCGAATAGGCAGCTCAGAAATTGAGCTGGATGAGGTTGAACACCGTCTCGGGGTTCGCTGCCGAATAGGCAGCTCAGAAAGTCACGCGCATGAACTGGTAAGCCGTCGAGGTGTTCGCTGCCGAATAGGCAGCTCAGAAAAATCGACGCCCATCCGCGCCATCGCTGCGCGGGTTCGCTGCCGAATAGGCAGCTCAGAAACACGCCAACAGAAGAATTCCGCTTTGACTTCCGTTCGCTGCCGAATAGGCAGCTCAGAAATGGAGCCAATGACCATGGATCAATCCGAAGACGTTCGCTGCCGAATAGGCAGCTCAGAAAAACGAGGGCGGGGGAGGGGTCAACCGCTTCGAGTTCGCTGCCGAATAGGCAGCTCAGAAATGCACAAGGATGCTTTTCCGGCCGGGTTGATACGTTCGCTGCCGAATAGGCAGCTCAGAAATGGGGCTTCGCATCACGCCGGGTAAATACCCCGTTCGCTGCCGAATAGGCAGCTCAGAAATGACCGGTCCAGAATGGCAGTTTCCGCCAGTAGTTCGCTGCCGAATAGGCAGATCAGAAAAGCGGGTCACCCATGCCCGCCGCATAGGCATCGTTCGCTGCCGAATAGGCAGCTCAGAAATCCAGCACGTAGACCGCCAGCAGGATGTAGAAGTTCGCTGCCGAATAGGCAGCTCAGAAAAGGCGTTGTGCAGAAGTCTGCACGGGATGCTCGTTCGCTGCCGAATAGGCAGCTCAGAAACGCTGGGGCCGCAGCAAAGCGGGAGCCGGCCGGTTCGCTGCCGAATAGGCAGCTCAGAAAAGGCGCTCGGCTTGCGTGGGCTCTGCGGGCTTGTTCGCTGCCGAATAGGCAGCTCAGAAAGGTTGGAGTCGGTCAGCACACCCGAGGAGATGGTTCGCTGCCGAATAGGCAGCTCAGAAATTCGGCATGGCGTCATCCATGCCCCGGATCGCGTTCGCTGCCGAATAGGCAGCTCAGAAAGCATAGGCTTGCGTCAGCGCGCGCCGCTCGCGGTTCGCTGCCGAATAGGCAGCTCAGAAATGTCGCAGGGTCCCAGTGCAGTCCGTCGGTCGGTTCGCTGCCGAATAGGCAGCTCAGAAATCACCATTAGATACTAGCAATGTCGGAGACGGGTTCGCTGCCGAATAGGCAGCTCAGAAAGCTCAGGTAGGCGTCGCTCAGGTAGGCGCCGCGTTCGCTGCCGAATAGGCAGCTCAGAAATTGTGCGTCGGCGCTGAGCGCAGAGTACAGGAGTTCGCTGCCGAATAGGCAGCTCAGAAACACTCACGATCTCGCCTCGGGGTCTAGAAATCGTTCGCTGCCGAATAGGCAGCTCAGAAAAACGGGGCTCAACCCGCTCTTAACGGCGAGTAGTTCGCTGCCGAATAGGCAGCTCAGAAATGCAGCATTGCGTCCGGGGGCTTTGTAGAGGGGTTCGCTGCCGAATAGGCAGCTCAGAAAGACAACGGGCAGGACTACGTGGCGCAGCAGCTGTTCGCTGCCGAATAGGCAGCTCAGAAAGTTGATGGGGTGGAGAGGATTCTCACGAATGTGTTCGCTGCCGAATAGGCAGCTCAGAAACTCCACACGTTCAGGTGCTGCGCGCGGATCTCGTTCGCTGCCGAATAGGCAGCTCAGAAATGCATGGGGAAGGCCGGGCCGCCGTCGTTGATGTTCGCTGCCGAATAGGCAGCTCAGAAACATGGCACGAGGACGAGCCGCTGCGCAACTATGTTCGCTGCCGAATAGGCAGCTCAGAAAATCCCCGCAGCGGCCGAAGAGCGGGCTGCGCGGTTCGCTGCCGAATAGGCAGCTCAGAAAGTGGCCGGCGGGGCTTGCGGCCGTGGGTCATGGTTCGCTGCCGAATAGGCAGCTCAGAAATACCGTGCAAGTCGGCACCGGCACCGGCACCGGCGTGAAGTTCGCTGCCGAATAGGCAGCTCAGAAATAAACACGACGGGGAAGGTGTTCACGTCTGCGGTTCGCTGCCGAATAGGCAGCTCAGAAAATCTGGTACACGGGCACGCCCGCCGTTGGCACGTTCGCTGCCGAATAGGCAGCTCAGAAAATGCTCCCCCGGCGCCAGCGCGTTGGGGCCATGTTCGCTGCCGAATAGGCAGCTCAGAAATTGTTGCGGAACTACAAGACGCCAAGCTCCAGGTTCGCTGCCGAATAGGCAGCTCAGAAATCATGCCCTGCTGCTGATGCATCTGATGCTGCGTTCGCTGCCGAATAGGCAGCTCAGAAAACCGCTATCCGCCAGCCCGAGCATGATTTGCTGTTCGCTGCCGAATAGGCAGCTCAGAAAGCGCAGGATCACAGTGCGTTTTCGGTACAGCTGTTCGCTGCCGAATAGGCAGCTCAGAAATGCCGCTGGTGCGCACCGATCCGACGTCGCAGGTTCGCTGCCGAATAGGCAGCTCAGAAATGGTAGGGGCAGGCCTTGAGCATGTGGACCATGTTCGCTGCCGAATAGGCAGCTCAGAAATGCACCGGGGCCCCTGAACAGCGGGCCGCACGGTTCGCTGCCGAATAGGCAGCTCAGAAATCGAAGTCGGCGATGGCGCGCTTGATCTCCAAGTTCGCTGCCGAATAGGCAGCTCAGAAATTGATCTCCCCCTCCACGACGATGACCGTGCAGTTCGCTGCCGAATAGGCAGCTCAGAAAACCGTCTCCATGGCCTCATAGAGCGAAGGCCTGGTTCGCTGCCGAATAGGCAGCTCAGAAATGGCGCGGCGTGCGCGGCTGGTCGAGCCAGGGGTTCGCTGCCGAATAGGCAGCTCAGAAATATCAATGGGCCCGTCGGCTCGTGGTCTTCATGTTCGCTGCCGAATAGGCAGCTCAGAAAATCAACAGACACCAAAGAAATTGGCGGGTCGAGTTCGCTGCCGAATAGGCAGATCAGAAAAAGCCGCCGCCGAAGATGCGCTGGCCAGTGCCGTTCGCTGCCGAATAGGCAGCTCAGAAAATCCCCTTCACGTCGATGGAGCCACGGCGACTTCGCTGCCGAAGAGGTCGTACAAAAAATGAGCGCGAGCACGCCCATACCCCACGCCCAAGCCCGTGGTGGCGCGCGACGCGGGTCAGCCAGCGCGGCACGAAAGCGGTTGCTGCCGTGCAGACGGTACTGCCGGTGCAGAACGCATCAACGTGGCTTGATGCTCCAAACGATGCACATTTGCATCAAAATTGATGACGAAGGAACCAGGAGCTCCTATGCGCACCACCGTCACCATCGACGACGAACTCTACGAACAGGCTTTAGAGATGGCCGATCCCGGCATGGAGAAGTCGGACCTGTTCCGCGAGGCGGTGAAGACGTTCGTCCGGGTTCAGGCGGCAAAGCGTCTGGCTGCCCTGGGCGGCACGCAGCCGGACATGCAGGACGTGCCTCGGCAGCGGACGCTGCCGCAGGGGACATGAGGCGCATCCTGGTCGACACCTCCGTGTGGATCGACCACTTCCGCCGAAGCAATGAAGAACTGATGCGCGTGCTGGCGCTCGACGGCGTGCTCACACACCCCATGGTGCTGCTGGAGCTGGCCTGTGGCACACCGCCCGCGCCTCGGCAACGAACCCTGAAGGACCTGGGTCTGTTGCCTCATGCGGCTGCAGCCGACTGGCGAGAGGTCATGGCCTTCATCGAGCGCGAATCGCTCTACGGCCAGGGCTGTGGTCTTGTGGATCTCAGCCTGCTCGCCTCGACCTTGCTGACCCCGGGTGCGGTGATGTGGACACTGGACCGCCGGCTGAACGAGTTGGCAACGCGTCTGGGCGTCGCGCATCAGCCTGCGGTGCACTGACCAAGCCATCGCTGCCGCACAGCCGGCGTGACCGACCAGCCCCTCGCCCTGCGCCGGGGGCTGGTCGGCGGCAGATTACATCCGCCCCTTCCACGGCACCGCCCACCCCTCGATCCGCCGCATCAGCAGGTCGAACAGCAGCGCCACGACGCCGATCACCAGGATGCCCATCACCACCACGTCGGTGCGCAAAAAGTTGGACGCGTTGAGCACCAGCTGGCCCAGCCCCGCGGTGGCGGCCACCATCTCGGCGGCGACCAGGGTGGTCCAGCCGAAGCCGATGGCGATGCGCATGCCGGTCAGGATGTCGGGCAGGGCGGCAGGCAGCACGACGTGGCGGATCACCTGCCAGCGGTTGGCGCCCAGCGAGAGGATGGCGTCGATCTGTTCGCTGCCGACCGAGCGCACGCCGGCACGCGCGGCGACGGCCAGCGGCGCGAAGCAGGCCAGGTAGATGAGCACCACCTTCGACGTCTCCTCGATGCCGAACCAGATGATCACCAGCGGCAGGTAGGCCAGCGGCGGCAGTGGGCGGTAGAACTCGATGATGGGGTCGAACACGCCGCGCAGCGTGCGCGAGACGCCCATCAGGATGCCCACCGGCACGGCCGTGACGCAGGCCAGCGCGAAGGCGCCGAACACGCGGCCCAGGCTCCACAGAAAGTGCTCCAGCAGCGGCTTGCCGCCCTGGCCCTTGCCCTGGACCGCGGCGACGAAGGCGTCCCACACCGAGGCGGGGGAGGGCAGCACCAGCGGCGGCAGCCAGGCCAGCGCGGCGGCGGCCCACCACAGCAGGAAGAGCACGGCCACCGTGGCGATGCTGATGGCGGTGGTGCGGCCTTCGCCGGGGCGGCGGTGGCCCTGGGTGGGTTTGCTGCGCAGGGTGGACGGCGCCGCCCGCGCGGGCGCAGAGGCCGGGGCAGAGGGCAGCGAGGCCGGGGTGTCGGCCGTGGTGGTCGACGAGGCAACGAGCGTCATGGTGTGTTCCTGAAGAAGCCGGCCTGCACTCAATGCACCGCCGCGCCCGCATGGATCGCGTCGATCACCTCTTCGCGCAGGCGGATGAATTCCGGCTGCGACTTGATGGCGCGTGCGCTGCCGCCGGCGATGTACTGGCGGCCGAAGTCCAGCTGGTAGCGGCGCGACACGCGGCCGGGCGAGGGCGTCATCACGATCAGCTCGGTGGCCAGGAACAGCGCCTCTTCCACGTCGTGCGTGATGAAGAAGCACAGCTTGCCCTCGCGCGCCCAGATCTGCAGCACCAGCTCCTGCACCTGCTCGCGCGTGAGCGAATCGAGCGCGCCGAAGGGCTCGTCCATCAGCAGCATGGCCGGGTTGGCGGCCAGGGCCCGGGCGATGCCCACGCGCTGCTGCTGCCCGCCCGAGAGCTGGTAGACCGGGTGCGTGGCATAGCGCTCCAGCCCCACGGCGCGGATCTGCTTCATGGCGGCCTCGTGCCGCTCGGCGCGGCCCAGGCCGCGCAGGCGAAGGCCCAGCGCCACGTTGTCGATCACGTTGAGCCAGGGCATCAGCGCATGCTTCTGAAAGACCACGCCCCGGTCGGCGCCGGGGCCTTCCACGTGGCGGCCGTTGACGAAGATGTGGCCTTCGCTGGGCGCCATGAAGCCGGCAATGCACGACAGCAGCGTGGTCTTGCCGCAGCCCGAGGCGCCCACGGCCACCACGAATTCGCCGGGCGCGAAGCCCAGGTCCACCTGCGACAGGGCCATGACCTCGGCGCCGCCGCGGCCGGCGTAGGTCACGCCCACGTTCTCGATGCGCAATCCGTCCATGGTGCGGGTCTCCGATGCGGCGCGGCGCTCAGGGCTGTGCCTTGGCGGCGTAGCTGGCGTTCACGCCCACGCTGTAGTCGGGCAGCACGTTGGCGATGGTGCCCTGCGCCTTCAGGAAGGCCGCCGTGGCGGCCAGCGACTGGGCCGCGCCGCCCTTGGCACCGCCGCCCAGCCAAGTGGCCGAGGCCTGCTCGGCCGGCGGCACGAAGCGGTACAGGGCCATGGCGGCGGGCACGTCGGCCTCGGTCGCGCCCGTCACCTGGGCCACGGCCTTCACCTGCGGCGAGCCGACCGTCCACTGCGCCTTGTTGGCGGCATAGGCGGCATCGGCCTTGGCGATGGCCGACAGGAACTTGACCATGAAGTCCGCATTGGCCGCGGCCCAGGGCTTGTTGGCGATGATGCCGTCGAAGGTGGCCTTGCCGGTCTGCTTGGAGATCTGGCCGCTGCTGGTGATCTGCTTGCCGCTGGCCTTGACCTTGGAGAGCACCGGGTCCCACACGAAGGTGGCGTCGATGTCGCCGCGCTCCCAGGCGGCGGCGATCTCGGGCGGGCGCATGTTGAGGATCTTGACCTGCGACGGATCGACCTTGGCCGCCTCCAGCGCCACCAGCGTGTGGAAGTGCGTGGTGGAGGTGAAGGGCACGCCGATCTTCTTGCCCTTGAGGTCGGCCACGCTGTTCACGCCCGAGCCGTTGCGCGCCACCAGGGCCTCGGCGTCGGCGATGTCGTCGAGGATCCACACCAGCTCCACCGGCAGGCCCTGCGACAGGGCCGAGGCCACGGGGGCCGAGCCGGCCTCGCCGATCTGCACCTGGCCCGAGGCCATGGCGCGGATCACGTCGCCGCCGCCCGCGAACTTGCGGAAGTTGATCTTGTAGCCGGTGGCCTTCTCGATCTCGCCGGTGACCTGCGCATAGCGCCAGGGCACCACCATGTCCTGGTGGGCGATCGTGACTTCCTTGGCGGCCTGGGCCTGCGCGCCGGCGGCCAGGGCCGACAGCGCGAGCAGCGCCAGGCTGCGGCGGGTGAAGCGGAACGGGGGGGTCATGAAAATCCTCCTGAGGGGTTGGCTTGGAATGAACTGTGCTGCCCTGCGCCGTGCCGCCCAAGTGCCAGAGGCCGGCGACCGAAAGAGCCAGCGCGCCAGCGCGGGCACCCGGCTGGTGCCTGGTGCGGCGCGCACTGCACTGCTTCGGCGCAGAGCCGACGATTCTGGGAAGCGGCTCGGAAGTCCGGCAACGAAGAAAAGTGCGCAAGCTCATGCGCCGGGCGTGCAAGGCGCCCCCTCCCCCCGGAGGTGTCTGTCAGCGCGCGAGGATGCGTTTGTCGTTGCGCACCACGGTCTGCCAGCGTTCCACGTCCCGGGCGATGAAGCCCTGGAACTCGGCGGCGCTGCCCGGCCGCAGCACGATGCCGCTGCGCGTGGTCAACGCATCCACCACCGAGGGCATGGCCAGGACTTCGTTCACCGACTTGTTCAGCTTGGCGACGATGTCCTCGGGCAGGCCGGACGGCCCCATCAGGCCGTAGTACACGTTCATGTCGTAGCTCGGGTAGCCCAGCTCGGCGAAGGTGGGCACATCGGGTGCCTGCGGCGAGCGGGCGCTGCCGCTGACGGCCAGCGACTTGACCTTGTCCGAGCTGACGTCGCCCAGCAGCGGATTGATGAGCACGTCGATCTCGCCCGCCATGAGCGCCGTCAGCGCGTCCGAGCCGCCCTTGTAGGGGATGTGGGTCATCCGGATGCCGGCGACCTGATCGAACAGTTCGGCGGCCATGTGCGGCGTGCCGCCGACGCCGGACGAGCCGAAGTTGAGCTTGCCCGGATGCGCCTTGGCCTCGCGCACGAGGGCCGGCAGCGAGTCGATGCCCTTGCCGGCGCTGACCTTCAGGATCACCGGCCCGGCGCCGATGTAGGCGATGCCCCGCAGGTCCTTCTTGACGTCGAACTTGAGGTCGTCGTAGATCGCCGGGCCGATGGCGATGCTGTTGGCCACCACCAGCAGGCGGTAGCCGTCCGGCGCGGCCTGCGCCACCTGCTGGGCGGCCACGTTGCCGCCCGCGCCTGCGCGGTTCTCGACCACCACGGCCTGCCCGAGCTTCTCGCCCAGCCGCTGGGCGACGGCGCGGGCCACCATGTCGATGCTGCTGCCGGCGGAGAAGCCGACGACCAGCGTGATGGGCCGGCTGGGATAGGCGGTGTCGGCCCGGCTGCTGCCGATGCCTGCCCCCGCGAGCGCGGCGGCGAGCAATGCAGCTTGGAAATGTCTTCTGGAAGGCATGACGTTGAGTCCTATGGGATGGCGGAATGCGTGAACTTGTGGATGCAAGCGGGGTGCCCGGCGCGGCCGCCCGGGCCGCTGCCTGCCTACAGATAGCCCAGGCGCCGGTCGCTCTCGACGGCCTCCGGCACTCTTTCGGCCGCAGGCCCGTAACCGCCGCCGCCGGGCGTGCGCAAGGTGATCTCGTCGCCAGGCTGGAGCACCTGGGGGACGCGCGAATCGACGGGTTGTCCGTTGATCAGCACCGCCCCCAGTTGTCCGCTTGCGCCGCCATGCAGGCCCGGCGCGGGCACGTGGATGCGTTCGGTGAGGAACACCGCGGTCAGGGGCGTCGGGTTCTGGTTGACGAAGCTGATCTCCTCGCCCAGGCCGCCCCGGTGCTGCCCGGCGCCGCCCGAGCCGGCCACGAAGGTCTTGCGCCTGAAGTGCAGCGGCGAGTCCCGCTCGGCCACCTCGATCGGCGTGGGCGAGATGTTGCTGGGCCAGGACATGACGGATGCGCCGTCCTTGCCCTGCGTGCCGCCCATGCCGCCGTTGAAGAAGAGCACGGTGGCGAACGGCTTGCCATTGGCGCGGCGCCCGCTCAGGTTGGTGATCCACACCGGCGAGCCCACGCCCGCCATGACCCGCCCGGGCAGGATGTCCGCCAGCGCCCCGAAGACCAGCATGGGCACATAGTGGCCGGTGCACGAGCGGCCGCCGACGGGCGCCGGCGACACCGGGTTGAGCAACGACCGCTGCGGTGCCAGCGTGGTGATGGGCAGCAGCAGTCCGTGGTTGTTCGGCAGGTCCGGCACGAGCATGCACTTGATGGCATAGGCCGTCATCGCATGGGTGTAGGGCAGCACGCAGTTGACCGCCCGGGGCTGCTCGCCGGAGGTGCCGGCGTAGTCGCAGACGATCTCGCCATCGCCCACCACGACCTTGACCTGGAACTCGAAGCGCTGGTCGAAGCCATCCGTCTCCATGCGGTAGGCGTATTCGCCGGCCGGCAGCTGGCGGATGGCCTGGCGCATCGCCTGCTCGCTGCGCTCGAAGAGCGCGGCGGCCAGGCTGTCCACTTCGGCCAGCCCATATTCGCCCAGCAGATCGCCCACACGCTGGGCAATCAGCTCCGTCGCCCCGGCATGGCACCAGATGTCGCCCACGGTCTGCTCCGGCGTGCGCACATTGCTGCGCAGCAGGCCCAGCAGCGTGGCGTCGGGCTCGCCCTGGCGCA
The DNA here is from genome assembly GCF_017991995.1 of Pseudacidovorax sp. Taxonomy (GTDB): domain Bacteria; phylum Pseudomonadota; class Gammaproteobacteria; order Burkholderiales; family Burkholderiaceae_C; genus Xenophilus. The sequence continues at coordinate 309,197 of NZ_JAGOPN010000002.1, forward strand.
GGAAGTGCATCGGTGGAATGTGGAAGCCTTCCTCGAACAGCTCGCGCGCGTCCACCGAGCGGATCTTCCCGCCGATGTCGGGCACATGTCCCGCCGTGGCCGCGAAGCCGATCAGGCGCTGCGCATGGAACAGCGGCTTGACCAGGCACACGTCGTTGAGGTGGCCCGTCCCGATCCAGGGGTTGTTGGTGATGTAGATGTCGTCCGGGCGCATGTTGGCGGCGCCTATCGCTTCCAGCATCGCCCGGACCGTGTTGCCCAGCGTGCCGATGAAGGAGGGAATGGCGCCGGCGTTCTCCGCGATCGTGCGACCCTGCGAGTCGGTCATGACGACGGCGAAGTCGTTGGCCTCCGACGAGAGGGTTGAGAACGAGGTGCGCACGATGAGCTTGGCCGCCTCGCTGACCGCCGAGCGCAGCCGGGTCCAGAAGATCTCCAGGAAGATGGGGTCCACGTCCTGCGCGGCCGAAGAGGGAGTCTGCGTCGTCATGCCTGGCGCTCCTGAATGTCGATCACGAGATTGGCGTTGGGGCTCACGCTGAGGGTGCCCAGGGGCCCGACCACCGTGGTGGTGCCGGCCTCTTCCACCAGCACCGGCCCGGCGATGCGCTGGCCCGGGCGCAGGTCTTCCCGGGCGTACACCGGCGTGTCCACGAAGCCCTGGCGCTCCTGGAAATAGACGGGCCGGGTGGCCTTGGGCCGTGCGGGCTCGCCGGGCGGCAGCGGCCTGGGCTCGAAGCGCTGCCGTGGCGGCGCGCTGCCGGCCACGCGCAGGTTGACCAGTTCCACCGGCACGTCCGGCGGCACGCGCCCGAACTTCTGCCGGTACTCGGCCCGGAAGGCCTGATCCAGATCGTCGCGCCAGCGCTGCTCGCCCTGCGCGTCGTCGAAGGCGTAGGGGCCATCGGGCAGCGCAACGGTCAGATTGAAGCCCTGGCCGACGAAGCGCCCATCGGCCCGGCGCTGCAGATGCTGCGGGCCGAAACCCACCTCCAGCGCAGCCAGGGGCTGCGCGACCTCGGTCTCCAGTTCGGCGAAGGCCTGTTCCAGCTGCTGCAGGTCGTCGCTGACGGGCTTGAAGCTCACCGTGCGGGAGCGGTCGGCCCTGGCTGCCGACACCAGCAGGCCGAATGCCGAGGCGACGCCGGCTTCCGGCGGGCAGATGATGGTCGAGATGCCGATCTTGCGGGCCACGTAGTAGGCGTGCAGCGGCCCGCCGCCGCCGGTGGCCACCAGGATGTACCGGCGCGGGTCCTGGCCCTTCTCCGCCACGTGGACGCGCGCGGCCGCCGCCATGTTCTCGGCCACGATGTTGTGCACACCCCAGGCGGCCGCCGTGGCCTCGTGGCCCAGCGCCTGCCCCAGCGCCGAGAAGGCCCCACGGGCCGGCGCGGCATCGATGGCGATCGATCCGCCGGCGAAGAAGTCGGCATTCAGGTAGCCCAGCAGCAGGTTGGCATCCGTCACCGTGGGTTCCAGGCCGCCGCGGCCGTAGCACACCGGTCCCGGCTCGGAGCCGGCGCTCCGGGGCCCCACCTTGAGCAGGCCCAGCGGATCGCGCTGCGCGATGCTGCCGCCGCCGGCCCCGATCTCGATCAGGTCCACCGTGGTGATGTTGATCGGCATGCCGCTGCCCTCGGCGAAGCGCTTGCGCCGGGCCGCCTCGAAGCCGAAGGCGATCGACGGCGTACCCTCGTTGACCAGGCAGAGCTTGGCGGTCGTTCCACCCATGTCGAATGCCAGCAGGTTCGCCATCTGCTCGCGCAGGCTGTGGTACGTGGCCGAGATGGCCCCCGCCGCAGGCCCCGACTCGAGCAGGGCGATGGGGTGCTCGCGCGCATATTCGATGCGTGCCAGGCCGCCGTTGGACAGCATCATCAGGATGTCTTCGGGCAGACCGATGCGGCCCAGCTGCTGCGCGAGGACGTCCAGGTAGCGCCGGGCCATGGGCTTGATGTAGGCGCAGGCCAGCGTCGTGCTCATCCGCTCGTATTCGCGGATCACCGGCGCCGTCGCGCTGGACAGCGTCAGCGTGAGCTGGGGAAAGGCCTGCGCGATGGCCTGCGCGAGCTGGCGCTCATGCCGATCCGAGCGATAGGCATGCAGCAGGCAGATGGCCAGCGACTCCACACCCGCGTCCACCAGGCGGCCCACCTCGGCCAGCGCCGGCGCGATGGCCAGGGCCTCGACCTCCTGCCCCTGCGCATCCATCCGCCCCGCCACCTCGGCCCGCAGATGGCGGGGTGCCAGCGGCGGCGCGCGGTCGATCTGCAGGTCGTACAGGTCGTACTTGCGCTCGTTGCCCATCTCGATGATGTCGCCGAAGCCGCGGGTCGCGAGCATGCCCGTGCAGGCACCGCGCCGCTCGATCAGCGCGTTGGTGAACAGCGTGGTGGCGTGCACGACCTGCCGCACGTCCGCGGCGGCAATGCCGTTGCGCTGCAGCAGTTGGCCGATGCCCTCGGCCACCGCCAGTGTGGGGTCCGCGTAGGTCGTCAGGACCTTCAGGCTGCGCTGTTCCCCGCTCGCGTGGTTCAGTGCGACCAGGTCGGTGAAGGTGCCGCCGATGTCGATGCCAATGGCCCAATGAGGCAAAGCAGTACTCCTATGGATCTCGTGTGTGGCCGTGGCGGCCGGGGTTCAGGCAATCCCTGCGCGGGCATGCCGCTGCATGGCATCCAGGGCCTGGCACAGGTCGGCCCGCAGGTCCTCGCACGACTCCAGCCCCGCGTGGATGCGCACCAGGGGGCCGGTGCATGCGAAGGGCTTGGCGTCGCGCTGAGGAGGGTCCATGGGCAACACCAGGCTCTCGAAGCCGCCCCATGACAAACCGATGCCGAAGATCTGCAGCGCCGAAAAGAAGACGGACAGCGATTGTTGCGCGACGGGCTGCAACTCGACGGCGAACAGCCCGGATGCCCCCGTGAAGTCACGGCGCCACAAGGCATGCCCCGGGTCGCCGGGCAAGGCCGGATGCATCACGCGTCGCACCATGGGGTGGCGGCCGAGCATCTCGGCCAGCGCCAGGCCGCTCTCCCAGTGCCGCTTCAGGCGCACATGCAGCGTGCGCAGGCCGCGCAGGGCCAGAAAGAGTTCGTCCGGGCCCACTGTCTGCCCCCACGCCGCCGCGGCATCGCGCAGCCGGGGCCAGGCCTGCCGGCTGGCGGTCGCCACGCCCAGGATCGCGTCCGAGTGGCCGACGATGTACTTGGTGGCCGCATGGATGGAGACATCCACGCCCAGGTCGAAGGGGCGCAGGTAGATCGGCGTGGCCCAGGTGTTGTCCATGACCACGAAGGCGCCGCAGCGGCGGGCCTCCCGCGCGATGGCGGGAATGTCCTGCATCTCGAAAGTGCCGGACCCCGGGGCCTCCAGGTACACCACGCGGGTGGTGGGCTGCAGCAGGTCGCGGATGCCGGCGCCGATGGCGGGGTCGTAGAAATCCGCCGCGATGCCCAGCCGCGCGAGCGTGCCCTTGGCGAAGGCCCGCATGGGCCCGTACACGCAGTCGGGCAGCAGGACGTGGTCGCCGGCACCGGCGAAGGCGAGCACGGCATGCGTGCAGGCGGCCAGGCCCGAGGGATACACCCGGGCGCGATAGCCGCCCTCCAGCGAGGCCAGCATGTCCTCGAAGGCGTGGGTGATGGGCGTGCCGAAGCGGCCGTAGGAGGCGTAGGGGTTGTCGGGCGTCTTCCGGGACTCCCACTGCTCGAGCGAGTCGGCGAGGATGGTCGAGCCCCGGTAGATGGGCATGTTGACCAGCCCGTGGTGCGAAGCGGGTTGCCGACCGCCGTGCGTCAGCAGCGTGTCGGGCATGGGCGGATGGGATGGATGCGAGAGGATGCGGGCGTCGCCTGTCATGGGAGTAGATCTTCCTCAAGGAGCCCCGCGAATGGATTCCAAATGTGGCGCCGTTCTTGCTTCATCCTGAAAAACCATCCTCATCTTCAGCGACCCAGGAGAATTTCCTTGCTCGACCGCCTCGACAAGCAGTTGCTCGCGGAGCTTCAGAAGGACGCCTCCCTCTCCTTGCAGGAGCTGGGCGAGCGGGTCAATCTGAGCGCGACGCCCTGCTGGCGCCGGGTGCAGAAGCTGGAGCAGATGGGCTACATCCGCGGGCGCGTCGCCCTGCTGGAGCCGTCCCGGCTCAACGTCGGCGTCACCGTCTTCGTGGCCCTGCGCGGCGAGCACAACGATGCGTGGATGCGCAAGCTCTGCGACGTGGTCGACACCATTCCCGAGGTGGTCGAGTTCTACCGGATGAGCGGCGACACGGACTACCTGCTGCGCCTGGTCGTGCCGGACGTGAAGGGCTATGACCGCGTCTACAAGCGGCTGGTGGCCAACCTGGAGTTCAGCAGCGTGTCCTCCAGCTTCGCGATGGAGCAGATCAAGTACACCACGGCCCTGCCGCTGGACTACATCTGAGGAGAGGGGCCCGCACGCCGTAGCGGGTCGGTGCGCCCTGGCCCCGCAGGGGCGGGCATCAATGCACCGGCGCCGCCCGCCGCACCCCCCGCGCGGCCGCGAGCTCGTGCACCGCCAGCGCCAACGCCCGCACGCCGGCCTCGATCTGCGCCCCCGAGATGGACGACAGCCGCAGCCGGAACTGCGGGCACGGATAAGGCGGCTGGTCGTAGAACACGCGCCCCGCCTCGATCAGCACGCCATGGCCGCGTGCCACGTCGGCCAGCTCGGCCGAATCGAGCCAGTCCGGCCCTTCCACCCACACCGAGGCGCCGCCCTGCGGCGGCGTGAAGCGGAAGTCCGGCAGGTACTGCCGCAGCGCCTGCGCCACCCGCGCCAGGCGCTCCTGCATGATCTGGTTGACCCGCCGCGCATGCGACTCGTGGTGCCCCAGCGAGAGGAAGAGCGCATAGGCATGCTGCAGGAAGGCGCTGGGGTGACGCACCATCGCATGGCGCAGCACCCGCAGCTCGGCGATCAGTTCGCGCGAGGCCACGATGTAGCCCAGCCGCAGGGCCGGAGACAGGCTCTTGGAGAGCGAGCCGATGTAGATCACCCGCCCGCCCGTGTCCAGGCTCTTGAGCGCGGGCATGGGCATGCCGGCGTAGAGGTTCTCGGCCTCGTAGTCGTCCTCGACGATGACGAAGTCCTGCAGCTCGGCCTTGCGCAGCAGCCACTGGCGCCGCTCCAGGCTCAGCGTGCGCGTGGTCGGGCTCTGGTGGCTGGGCGTGACGAACACGTAGTCCACCTGCGGCATCGCATCCACCACCAGGCCGTCGTCGTCCACCGCGATGTTGACGAAGCGCGGGTCGCGCACGCGAAAGGAGTTGCGCGCATGCGGATGGCCCGGCTCCTCGCAGCCCACGCGGGTGCGGGCATCGAACAGGGCCTCGGCCAGCAGGTAGAAGGCATGCTGCGAGCCCACGGTGATCAGGATCTCGTCGGCCAGCGCATAGACGCCACGCTTGGGCAGCAGGCGCTGGCGGATCTGCGTGACCAGGTCGTCCACGTCCACCTGCTCGAAGTCGGGCGTCCAGTGCGGCAGCTGCACCCGCGCCAGGCTGCGCAGGCAGCATTCGCGGAAGTCGTCGGTGGGAAAGAGCTCCGGGTCGTAGGTGCCGTAGACGAACTGGTAGGGATAGTCGTGCCAGCGCTCGGGCTTGGCCAGCGTGGGCCGGTCGCGCTGCGAGCGCAGCACGCGGGCGCGCCAGTCGGGCGGGCGTGGCGTGCTGCCGGCCGCCGCCTCGGGCGCGAAGGGATTGGCCTCGGCCGGCGCCGCCTGCAGCGGCGAGGCATCGGCCGCCACGAAAACGCCGCGCCGCGGGCGGGCCTCCAGAAAGCCTTCCTCCACCAATTGCTCGTAGGCCGCCGTGACCGTGTTGCGGCTGAGGGAAAGGGCCTGCGCCAGGTCGCGCGAGGAGGGCAGCGGCGTACCGGGCCCCAGCCGGCCATCGAGGATGGCCTGCACGATCACCGCACGCAGCCGCACCTGGATCGGCAGGCCGGGCTGCTCCGGCAGGCGGAAGAGGCGGGCCCACAAGGGGCGGTTCGGATCGTCGGTGGCGGGCATGGCGGATGGGTCGAGGGAATGCGTGCGCATGCACACAAGCGGGGCACGTTCACGCTGTTGGTGCGCCGCTGGCCTGCCGTGGCGTGGCCGATGGACCGGCTCTGGCTCTATGGCGTTGCGTGCCCGCTTCCTAGACTGGATTGCATCTTTCGCGCCACGCCCTGCCCTGCTGCCCCTGCCATGACTTCTGCCTCTTCTGCCCCCGTCACCGTGGAGATGCTTGCCGCCTTCTCCGACGCGTGGAACCGCCACGACCTGCCCGCGCTGATGTCCTTCATGCATGCCGACTGCGTGTTCGAGACCGCCGCCGGTCCCGAGGCCTGCGGCGCCCGCCACATCGGCCCCGAAGCCGTGGCCGTGGCCTTCGAGGCGGCCTGGAAGAACTTCCCCGATGCGCAGTGGCGCAACGGCCGGCATTTCGTGGCCGGCGAGCGCGGCGTCTCGGAATGGACCTTCACCGGCACCGCCGCCGACGGCTCGCGCGTCGAAGCCGATGGCGTGGACGTGTTCACCTTCAAGGACGGAAAGATCCTGGTGAAGAACGCCTTCCGCAAGATGCGCCCCGCGCTGCCCAAGGCCTGAGCCAAGTCGGAGCACTGCACCATGGCCATCACTACGCCGCGCGAAGTCTTCGCGCCCTACGACCCGGCCTACGACCCGCTGGTCTCGGCCGGCCCCGGCCACAACCGCGACTACGCGCCCACCTACTGGGCCGCCACCGCCGGCACGCCGCCGGACGACGACGGCCCCATCACGGCGGACGTCGATGCCGACGTGGTCATCATCGGCTCGGGCTTCACCGGCCTGGCCGCGGCCCTGTTCCTGGCGAAAGAGCACGGCATCAAGGCCACGGTGCTCGAGGCCAACCGCGTGGCCTGGGGCTGCACCAGCCGCAACGGCGGCCAGGGCCAGAACGCCAGTGGCCGGCTCTATCGCTCGCAGTGGATCGAGCGCTGGGGCCTGGACGTGGCGAAGAAGCTCGATGCCGAGATCCGCTTCGGCTTCCAGACCTTCGCCGACCTGGTGGCGCAGATCGACTGCGACGCGCAGCCGGGCGGCCACCTGTTCGTGGCGCATCGCGAGAAGAAGATGGACTTCCTGCGCCGGGAGACCGAGGTGATGCGCCAGCACTTCGGCTACGACGCCCGCATGCTGTCGGCCGAGGAAGTGCGCCGCGACTGGTGCGGCGACCAGGACGCCAAGGGCGCGCAGTACGAGTCCGAAGGCATCTCGGTGCATCCGCTCAAGCTGGCCCACGGCTATCTGAAGATGGCCCGTGAGCTGGGCGCCCGCGTGCACCCGGCCAGCCCGGTCATCGGCTGGGAGACGAAGAACGGCGTGCACCACCTGCGCACGCCGGGCGGCACGGTGCGTGCGCGGGCCGTGGGCATCGCCACCGGCGCGTACACGGCGCCGGGCCTGTACCCGGGGCTGAAGAACCGCTACTTCCCGGTGCTGTCCAACTCCATCGTCACGCGCCCGCTCACGCCGGCCGAACTGGAGGCCACGGGCTTCAAGACCCGCATCGCCATCACCGACACGCGCACGCTGCGCTTCTATTACCGTCTGCTGCCCGACAACCGCGTGCAGATCGGCAGCCGCAGCGCCATCACCGGCGCCGACGCGCACCGCGAGGCGCACTACCGCCTGCTCACTGAGGGCCTGGCGCGCAAGTTCCCGGCGCTCAAGGACATCGAGATCGCCCACTCCTGGTGGGGCTGGGTGGACGTGAGCCACGACATGATGCCCCGCATCGTGCAGCCCGATGCCGCGCAGCAGGTCTTCTACGCGCTGGGCTACGGCGGCAACGGCGTCTCCTTCTCGGCCCATGCGGGCCGCCGCATGGCGCAGCGCATCGCCGGCCAGGCCGATGCCGCCTTCGGCCTGCCCATCTACCAGGGCGCGCTGCCCTTTCCGGCGCAAGGCGAATGGGCGGCGCCTTTCCGCCGCCTGGGCCAGAGCTTGCTCTACCGCTGGTACTGGCTGCGCGACGAAGTGATCTGAGCCGCGACGTCTCCTCTCTTTCCATTCGATCCAGGAGTGCATTCCATGACCACCCCGTTCCTCACCCGCCGTGCCCTGTCGCTGGCCGCGGCCGCGCTGCTGGCTGGCAGCAGCCTGCTCGGCACCGCTGCCCAGGCTCAGGAGATCAAGAAGGGCGGCACGCTGGTGATCGGCACCACGCAGGCGCCGCGGCACCTCAATGGTGCCGTGCAGTCGGGCATCGCCACGGCCGTGCCCTCGACCCAGCTCTTCGCCAGCCCGCTGCGCTTCGACGACAAGTGGAACCCGCAGCCCTACTTGGCCGAAAGCTGGAAGCTGGCGGAGGACGGCAAGTCGCTCACGCTCAACCTGCGCAAGGACGCCGTCTTCCACGACGGCAAGCCCATCACCTCGGAGGACGTGGCCTTCTCCATCATGGCCATCAAGGCCAACCACCCCTTCTCGACCATGCTCGCGCCGGTGGAGAAGGTGGAGACGCCCAACCCCACCACCGCCATCATCCGCATGAGCACGCCGCATCCGGCCATCGTGCTGGCGATGTCGCCGGCGTTGTGCCCGATCATGCCCAAGCACATCTACGGCGACGGCACCGACCTCAAGAACAACCCGCGCAACAGCCAGAACCTGGTGGGCTCCGGCCCCTTCAAGCTGACGGAGTTCAAGGCCGGGCAGCGCGTGGTGATGGAGAAGTTCGACAAGTTCTTCCTGCCCGGCAAGCCCTACCTCGACAAGATCATCCTGAACATCGTGCCTGACACGCAGAGCCTGGTGCTGGGCCTGGAGCGCGGCGACCTGCAGATGCTGCCCTACGCCGCCGGCGCGGTGGACCTCAAGCGCCTGAAGGCCAATCCCAACCTGGTGATGACCGACAAGGGTTTCGAGGGCATCGGCCCCATCAACTGGCTGGCCTTCAACACCGCCAAGAAGCCGCTGAACGACGTCAACGTGCGCAAGGCCATCGCCTATGCCATCGACAAGAACTTCATCACCAAGGCGCTGATGGGTGGCTTCGCCACCGTGGACGACGGCCCCATCGTGCCGGGCAGCCCCTTCGCCGTGCCCGACCTGGTGAAGTACCCGCTGGACCTGAAGAAGTCGGCCGAGCTGCTGGACGCCGCGGGCCTCAAGCCGGGCGCGGGCGGCGAGCGCTTCAAGCTCACCATCGACTACATCCCCGGCAACGACGAGCAGCAGAAGAACGTGGCCGAGTACCTGCGCTCGCAGCTCAAGAAGGTGGGCATCGGCGTGGAGGTGCGCGCCTCGGCCGACTTCCCGGCCTGGGCCAAGCGCATCGCCAGCCGCGACTTCGACATGACCATGGACACGGTCTTCAACTGGGGCGACCCGGTCATCGGCGTGCACCGCACCTACCTGTCCACCAACATCAAGCCCATCGTCTGGACCAACACGCAGGACTATGCCAACCCCAAGGTGGACGAGCTGCTGAATGCGGCCGGCGGCATCATGGACCCGGTCAAGCGCAAGGCCTACTACGCCACCTTCCAGAAGATCGTGACGGACGAGGTGCCCATCGTCTACATCAACCTGGCGCCCTACCACACCGTGGCCAGCAAGCGCGTGGGCAACCTGCCGACCACCATCTGGGGTCCCGCGTCGCCCATGGATGACGTCTTCCTGAAGTGAGCCGGCCATGAAGCTGCTCAAGCCCCTGGCCTCGCGGCTGCTCCAGGCCCTGGGCCTGGTGCTGGCGGTGGTGGTGCTCAACTTCGCGCTGGTGCATGCCGCGCCCGGCGATCCGGTGGAGACCATCGCCGGCATGAGCGGCGGCATGTCCGAGGAGCTGAAGGCCGAGCTGCGCCAGAGCTACGGGCTGGACCGGCCGCTGCCGGTGCAGCTGGGCATCTACCTCGGGCGCGTGGCCCGGCTGGACCTGGGCCAGTCCTACATCTTCAACCTGCCGGTGGTCGATCTGATTGCCGAGCGCATTCCGGCCACGCTGCTGCTGGTGCTGAGTTCGGTGGTCTGCGCCTTCCTCATCGGCACCGCGCTGGGCGTGCTGGCCGCACGCAAGCCCAACGGCTGGCTGTCGCAGGCGATCACGGTGTTCTCGCTGGTGGGCTTCGCGGCGCCGGTGTTCTGGAGCGGGATGATGCTGATGATCCTGTTCGCCTCGGTGTGGCCGATCCTGCCGGTGTCGGACATGCGTTCGGTGGACAGCGACGGCCGCGGCCTGGCCGGCGTGATCGACGTGCTGTGGCACCTGGTGCTGCCCATGTTCACGCTGTCGATGGTGTACCTGGCGCAGTACAGCCGGCTGGCCCGCGCCAGCATGCTGGAGGTGCTGGGCGCCGACTTCATCCGCACCGCACGCGCCAAGGGCCTGGCCGAGGGCGTGGTGCTCTACAAGCACGCGCTGCGCAATGCGGTGCTGCCGGTGGTCACGGTGCTGGGCCTGCAGTTCGGCAACGTGCTGGCGGGCGCCATCCTGGTGGAAACGGTCTTCAACTGGCCGGGCCTGGGTCGCCTGGCCTACGAGTCGGTGCTGCGGCGCGACTACCCGACCATCCTGGGCGTGCTGCTGCTGTCGGCCGTGGTGGTGCTGGTGATGAACCTGCTGACCGATCTCTGCTACCGCCTGATCGACCCTCGCATCAAGAGCAAGTAAGCGATGTCCGCCCTTCCCATCTCTCCTGGCGAGCCGACACCGGCCGCCATGCCGCTGCCGGCGGCGCCTTCGCCCGCGCGCGAGGCGCTGGCCATGTTCATGCGCAATCCGGCCGCGGTGGCCGGGCTGGTGCTGCTGTCGCTCATCGTGCTGGTCGCGGTCGTCGGGCCGTGGCTGGTGCCCGCCGATCCCTTCGAGATCCGCGGCGCGCCGCTCAGCCCGCCGGGCACCGAGGACGTGTGGCTGGGCACCGACCAGCTGGGCCGCGATGTCGGCATCGCCCTGCTCTACGGCGGCCGGGCAACGCTGCTGGTGGGGGCCGTGGCTGCGCTGCTGTCGGTCACCATCGGCGTCACGCTGGGTGCGCTCGCCGGCTTCTATGGCGGCCGGGTCGATGCGCTGCTGATGCGCGTGACCGAGTTCTTCCAGGTGCTGCCGGCGCTGCTCTTCGCCATGGTCGTGGTCACGCTGTTCTCGCCCAGCCTGGTGACGGTGGTGCTCTCCATCGGCCTGGTGAGCTGGCCGGGCACCGCGCGGCTGACGCGGGCCGAGTTCATGAAGGTGCGCGACCTGGAGTTCGTGCGCGCCGAGCGCGCCATCGGCGCCGGCAACGCGCGGCTGATCTGGAAGGTGATCCTGCCCAACACCATCGCGCCGCTGGTGGTCTCGGCCACGCTGGCGGTGGGTGCGGCCATCCTGTTCGAGGCCGGCCTGTCCTTCCTGGGCCTGGGCGATCCGAACCTGATGAGCTGGGGAATGATGATCGGCAGCAGCCGGCAGTACGTGCTGTCGGCCTGGTGGGCGGTGGCGATCCCCGGCGTGGCGATCTTCCTGACCGTGCTGGCCGTGAGCCTGATCGGCGATGGGCTCAACGATGCGTTGAACCCCAAATTGCGGGAGCGTTGAGATGACTTCCCCCCTTCTCCAGGTCAACGACCTGCGTGTCGAGTTCGCCACCCGCCGCGGCAAGGCGATGGTGCTCAACGGCGTGAGCTTCGAGGTGCACGCGGGCGAGACGCTGTGCGTGGTCGGCGAGTCCGGCTGCGGCAAGAGCATGACGGCCCTGGCCATCCTGGGCCTGGTGCCGCAGCCGCCCGGCCGCGTGGCCGGCGGGGCGGTGCGCTTCCAGGGCGAGGACCTGGTGAGCGCCACGCCCGAGCGGCTGCGCGCGGTGCGGGGCAACCGCATCTCCATGATCTTCCAGGAGCCCATGACCTCGCTCAACCCGGTCTACACCGTGGGCGAGCAGATCGCCGAGTCGCTGCGCCTGCATGCGCAACTCGACCGCAAGGCCGCCCATGCGCGCGCCATCGAGATGCTGCGCCAGGTGGGCATTCCCGCGCCCGAGCCGCGCGTCGACGAATACCCGCACCAGCTCTCCGGTGGCATGCGCCAGCGCGTGATGATTGCCATGGCGCTGGCCTGCCGGCCCGACATCCTGATCGCCGACGAGCCCACCACCGCACTGGACGTGACGGTGCAGGCCCAGATCTTCGACCTGCTGCGCGAGCTGCAGCGCGAGCGCGGCACGGCCATCGTGCTCATCACCCACGACATGGGCGCCGTGGCCGAGATGGCCGACCGCGTGATGGTGATGTACGCCGGTCGCGTGATCGAGCAGGGCCGGGCGGACGAGGTGCTGGGCGCGCCGCAGCACCCGTACACGCAGGGCCTGATCGCCTGCCTGCCCGAGCTGGGCAGCAGCCAGGCCGAGGGGCGCACCGAGTTGGCCGAGATCCCCGGCGTGGTGCCCTCGCTGTGGGAGCTGGGCCAGGGCTGCGCCTTCCGCGAGCGCTGCCCGCATGCCCATGCCCGCTGCGCGGCCGAGGTGCCGCCCATGTTCGAGGCCGAGGGTGCGCCCGGCCACGGCGCCGCCTGCTGGCTGCTGGCCGAGGCGGACGCGGCCCCGCCGGTGCAGGCCGCTGCGGCGCACGCCTGAAGACCCGCGCAGGTGCTGCCATGAGCCAACTCATTCCCTTCCCCAACATGCCCGCTCCCGTCACGCCACCGCCGCCGGTGCTGCTGTCCGTCACCGACCTCAAGGTGCATTTCCCCAGCGCCGGTGGCCGCGTGGTGCGTGCGGTGGACGGCGTGAGCTTCGAGCTGCGCCGCGGCACCACGCTGGCCGTGGTGGGTGAGTCCGGCTCGGGCAAGACCACCACCGCCCTGGCCGTGATGCGGCTCGCGCCCATCACCGAGGGCGGCATCCGCCTGGGCACCACCGAGCTCAGTCTGGTCAATGGCGAGAACCTGCGCCGCGCGCGCAGCCGGCTGCAGATGGTCTTCCAGGACCCGTATTCCTCGCTCAACCCGCGCCAGCGCGTGGGCGATGCGGTGCGCGCGCCGCTGGACCTGATGAAGATCGGCACGCCCGCCGAGCGCGCCGCCCGCGTGGACGAGCTCTTCCACGCCGTCGGCCTGCGGCCCGAGCAGCAGCACCTGTTCCCGCACCAGTTCTCGGGCGGGCAGCGCCAGCGCATCAACATCGCGCGCGCCCTGGCCACCAACCCGGAGCTGGTGGTCTGCGACGAGCCGGTCTCGGCGCTGGACATCGCGATCCGCGCGCAGATCCTCAACCTGCTCGCGCGGCTGCAGCGCGAGCTGGGGCTGACGTACCTGTTCATCTCGCACGACATGGCGGTGGTGGAGCACATCTGCGACGAGATCGCCGTCATGTACCTGGGCCAGATCGTGGAGCGCGCGCCGCGCCGCACCTTCTTCGCCCAGCCGCTGCATCCCTACAGCGTGGCGCTGATGTCGGCCGTGCCCACGGTGCGCGGCGGCCGGGCGCGGGCGGCGCAGCGCATCCGGCTGGTGGGCGATCCGCCCAGCCCGCTCGATCCGCCCGCGGGCTGCCGCTTCGCCGGCCGATGCCCGGTGGCCGAGCCGGCCTGCGGCCAGCCGCAGCAGCTGCGCGAGGTGCAGCCCGGCCACTGGGTGGCCTGCCACAAGGTCACGCTGCAGGCGGGCCGGCCGGTGCCGCCGCTGGCTTTGCCCGACGCGGCCTGAACGCTTCAACGCCCTGGCCGCCGCACAGCGGCCCTGGTCCTTCATCCGACACCACGATCCCCATGTCCCCCATCACCGTCTTCCAGGCCCGCCAGATCCTCACCATGAACCCGCGCCAGCCGCAGGCCACGCATGTGGCCGTGCGCGAGGGCCGCATCCTGGGCGTGGGCGACCTGGCGCGCATGCAGGCCTTCGGCGACTTCACGCTCGACACGCGCTATGCCGACCAGGTGCTGATGCCCGGCCTGGTCGAAGGCCATTCGCACCTCATGGCCGGCGGGCTGTGGAAGTTCAGCTTCGTCGGCTTCCATGCGCGCACCTCGCCCGACGGCCGCGTGTGGGAGGGCTGCCGCAACTTCGACGAGGTGATCGCCCGCCTGCGCGCCGCCGACGCTGCGCTCACCGACCCGAAGGCGCCGCTGCTGGCCTGGGGCTTCGATCCGCTCTTCTTCGGCACCGAGCGCATGACGGTGGAGCACCTGGACCAGGTCTCCACCACGCGGCCCGTGGTCATCCTGCATGCCAGCCAGCACCTGATGAACGTCAACCGCGCCGCACTGGCCGCGGCCGGCATCGACCGCGACACCGACATCGAGGGCATCGCCCGCTTCGCCGACGGCGAGCCCAGCGGCGAGCTGCAGGAGTTCGCGGCCATGTTCCCCATCACGCGGCTGGTGGGCAACATCTTCCGCATCACCGGTTCGTCGCCGGAGAGCCTGCGCCTGTTCGGGCAGATGGCGCGGCTGGCCGGCGTGACCACCGCCACCGACCTGGTCAACGACCTGGCCGAGCCCAACCATGCGGCCATGATGCAGGTCACCGGCGAGCCCGGCTTTCCGGTGCGGCTGGTGCCGGCCTACCTGTGCCTGGACGGCAGCCTCAACCGCACGCAGGGCGCCGCGCGCATCCGCCAGCGGCAGGCCGAGGCCGAAGGCAACGCCAAGCTGCACTACGGCCTGGTCAAGATCGTGGCCGACGGCTCCATCCAGGGCTTCACCGCCCGTGTGCGCTGGCCGGGCTATCACAACGGCGCGCCCAACGGCATCTGGATCCTGCCGCCGGCGGAGCTCAAGGCCGCCATCCGCGACTTCCATGCGCAGGGCTTCCAGCTGCACATCCACACCAACGGTGACGAGGCCACCGAGCTGGCGCTGGACGGCATCGAGGAGGCCCTGGCCGCGCACCCGCGCGCCGACCACCGCCACACGCTGCAGCACTGCCAGATGGCCGACGCGGCGCAGTTCCGCCGCATGGCCACGCTGGGCGTGTGCGCCAACCTGTTCGCCAACCACATCTACTACTGGGGCGAGGCCCACCTGGCCCAGACAATGGGCCCCGACCGCGCCTTCCGCATGGACGCCTGCGCCACCGCGCTGGCGCACGGGGTGCCGCTGGCCATCCATTCCGACGCGCCCATCACGCCGCTTGCGCCGCTGTTCACCGCCTGGTGCGCCGTCAACCGGCTCACGTCGAGCGGCCGCGTGCTTGGCGAGGCCGAGCGCATCGGCGTGCCCGAGGCGCTGTGGGCCATCACCCAGGGCGCGGCCTACACCCTGGGCCTGGACGACCGCATCGGCTCCATCGAGGTCGGCAAATGGGCCGACTTCTGCGTGCTGGACGAGAGCCCGCTGGCCGTCGCGCCCGAGGCGCTCAAGGACCTGCGCGTGGCCGGCACGGTGATCGGCGGCGTGCCGACCGAGGCGGCCGCGTGAAGGGGCTTGCTGGGTGCGTGCGGCGGCGCGGGATGCAGGCATGAGGCCGCGCATCCCGCTCACCGTCATCGGCGGCTTCCTGGGCGCCGGCAAGACCACGCTGCTCAACCACCTGCTCGCGCAGTCGGGCGACCGGCGCATCGCCGTGCTGGTCAACGACTTCGGCGCCATCAACATCGACCGCGCGCTCATCGCCAGCGAAGAGGCCGGCGCCATCGAGCTGACCAACGGCTGCGTCTGCTGCGCCATCGGCGACGACCTGACCACCGCGCTCATCGGCCTGATCGAACGGCCGCAGCCGCCCGAGGCCATCGTGATCGAGGCCAGCGGCGTCTCCGACCCCTGGCGCATCGCGCAGGTGGGCCTGGCCGATCCGGCGCTGGCGCTGGACGCCGTGCTGGTGCTGGCCGATGCCACCGTGCTGCGCGAACAGGCGGCGGACCCGTTGCTGACCGACAGCATCCGGCGGCAGCTGGATGCGGCGGACCTGCTGGTGCTGAACAAGACCGACCTGGTCGACGAAGCCGCGCTGTCTGGCCTGCGTGCATGGCTGGATGCCGAATGGCCAGCCACGCCGCGCATCGAGACCGTGCAGGCCCGCGTGCCGTCCGCGCTGCTGCAGGCACCGCGCCTGCCGCGGGCGGACGAAGGTGCCGCGCACTGCGCGGCCTGCGGTGGCGAGCACGGCCACGTGCATGCGGACCACCACCGGCCCGCGCACGACGCGTGGGACGCCGACGCGCTGCACGCTCACCACGACCACGGCGACGTGGACCATGCCCAGCTCTTCGAGACCTGGGCCCTGCGCGATGCGCCGGTCTTCCATGCGCCGGCCCTGCGTGCGCTGCTCAAGGCCATGCCGGCTGGCGTGCTCCGCCTCAAGGGCCTGGTGCGCACCGACGCGCATGCGGGCCTGGTGGAGCTGCAGTTTGCCGGCCGCCATGGCGCGCTGCGCGCCGCGCCCGGCACCGCGCCGGAGATCGCCGACACGATGGTCGCCATCGGCCTGCGCGGCCACCTGCCGGCGCACGAGCTGGCGCAACGCCTGCAGGCCGCCGCCGCCGTGAAGGAGGCCGCATGACGCGCCCCGCGCAAAGCTTCGCCGGCCTGGACCTGCTCGCCGCCCTGGGCGTGGTCGTCATCTGGGGCCTCAACTTCGTGGCGATGAAGTATTCGCTGCGCGACTTCACGCCCTTCCAGCTGGGCTTCTTCCGCTACGTGTTCGCGGTGTTGCCGCTCGTCTTCATCGTGCCGCGGCCACGCCTGTCCTGGCGCTGGCTGGTGCCGGCAGGCCTCGCGCAGCTGGGCCAGTTCGGCCTGCTGTTCGTGGCGCTCCAGGTGGGCATGACGGCGGCCCTGGCCTCGGTGCTGATGCAGACGCAGGTCTTCTTCACCACGCTGCTGGGCGTGGCCCTGCTGGGCGAGCGGCTGTCCGGGCCGCTGCGCGCTGGGCTGGTGCTGGCGGCCGTGGGCCTGCTGTGCTTCGGCCTCAACTTCGCGGGCGGCAGTGGCACGGCCGGCATCACCGTGCTGGGCCTGGTGCTGAACCTGGGCGGCGCCTTCATGTGGGCCGCCTCCAACATCGTGGCGCGCAAGGCCCAGGCCGCGCAGCCGGGCTATGACCCGCTGCAGTTCGTGGTGTGGATGTCGCTGGTGCCCATCCTGCCCTTCGGGGCGATGGCGCTGTTCTTCGAGCCCGCGGCCACGCACGACCAGTGGCGGCACGCCAGCCTGGGCGGCTGGCTGGGCGTGGCCTACCTGGGCTGGTTCGCGACCATCGCGGCCTACGCGATGTGGACCGGCCTGCTCAAGCGCCACCCGGCCAATCGCGTGGCGCCCTTCAGCCTGGGCGTGCCGGTGATCGGCCTGGCGGCCGGCATGCTGACGCTGGGCGAGCACGTCACGGCCTGGCAATGGGCGGGCAGCGCATGCGTGGTTGCGGCCCTGGGCGTGGTGATGTTCGGTGGGCGCTGGAGGAAGTAAAGGCACCCCCCAAGCCGCTTCGCGTCTCCCCCCCTCGCTGGCGCCTTCGGCTTGGAGGGGGGCGCACCCAGTGGCCTGGCGGAGCCAGTTCCACGGGTGCCCTGGCATGGCCTGCTCCGCGGCCACTTGATTCCGAGATGTGGCCCTATCCCTCTCCCTCTCCCGCCAGGGGCAAGGGGTTCTCGGCGACGACACAATCGCCCGCCATGGAGACACTCACCCGCCGCCAATGGGCGCTGCTCATTCCGCTGACCATCGCCTGGGGCATCAACTGGCCGATCATGAAGGTGGGGGTGACCGATCTGCCGCCCCTGACCTTCCGCGCGATGTCGCTGTGGCTGGGCGTGCCGGTGCTGGCGGTGGTGCTGCTGGCGATGCGCCTGCCCTTCCGCGTGCCGCGTCGCCACTGGCCCGAGCTGCTGTGGCTGTCGGCCACCAACATGTTCGTCTGGCACGTGTGCATCATCATCGCGCTGCGCCACCTGTCGGGCGGACGCGCGGCCATCCTTGGCTACACCATGCCGGTGTTCTCGGCCATCCTGGGCGCCATGCTCTTCAGTACCCGGCTGTCGGCGCGTGCCTGGATGGGCGTTGCTGCCGCGGCATTGGGCGTGACCTTCCTGCTGTGGCACGAGTTCACCGGCCTGGCCGGCAGCCCGGGCTTCGTGGCCCTGGCGCTGGTGGCTGCCGCCACCTGGGCGCTGGGCACGCAGCTGCTGCGGCGCACGCAACTGCCGGTGCCCACGCTGACGCTGTCCTTCTGGATGACCACGCTCACGGCCATCGTGATGGGCGGGCTGTCGGCGCTGGCCGAGCGTTCCGGCTGGCACATGCCCAGCCCCGGGGCGTGGGGCGCCATCGTCTACAACGCCGTGGTGATCTTCGGCTTCGCGCATGTCGCCTGGTTCGTGCTGGCGCGTGGCCTGCCGCCGGTCGCATCGACCCTCAGCGTGATGATGATCCCGGTGCTGGGCGTGCTCAGCAGCGCGTTGTGGCTGGGCGAGGCCATCTACTGGCAGGACTGGCTGGCCATGACCTTGCTGATGGTGGCCATCGCCGCCGTGCTGCTGCCGGCGCGCGCCAGGGCCTGAGAGGGGCGCAGCAACAGCCCCGCGCCGCCTGCCTCAGCCGGCGGCGCGCAGCGTGTCCGAGGGCGACTCGCCGAAGCGCAGGCGGTAGGCCTGCGCAAAGCGGCTCAGGTGCGCGAAGCCGCAGTCCAGCGCCACGGCGGCGACGGTGATGCCGTCCTCGCCCGCGCGCAGGCGCTGGCGGGCGCGCTCCAGCCGCAGGTCGCGCAGGGTCTGCATGGGGCTCTCGTCGCGCACGCGGCGGAAGGCGTCGAGCAGCGTGCGCACCGATACACCGGCGGCCGCCGCGATGTCGGCCAGGCGCAGAGGCTCGTCGGCATGCGATTCCATGTGGGCCACCGCGCGCCGCACGCAGGCCGCCTGGCTGGGGCCCGCACCGGCACCCGCGGGCCGGGCCGCGATGCGCAGCGGCACGTCGTCGGTCCAGGGCTGGCCGGCGAGCAGCAGATGCACCAGCAGGCGCTCCATCTCGGCCGCGACGATGGGGCTGGCCTGCACCGCCTGCATCAGGGCCTCGGAACTCAGCAGCAGGTGCAGCTGGGCGCGCCAGGCCTGCAGGGCCGGGCGCTGCAGGTCCAGCCCGGCCTCGAAGCGCAGCGGCCGGCCGCTGTGCGATTCGAGCATGCGGCGGTCCAACCGCAGCACGAACTGCTCGCAGTCGGGCGACAGGTCGGCCAGGAAGCGGCTGCCGGGTGCGCACACCATGCCGTGGCGGCCATCGGCCTGCAGCGGCCGGGCGTCGGCCAGCACCTCGGCATGGCCCTGCAGGCAGAACATGAGCAGGTGGTAGTCCTCCACAGGGGACACGTCCACCCGCGTGGTCTCGCCGAAGCGGATGGTGCCCACGCCGATGCCGCCCACGCGCACGAAATCCATGTGCGAGCGCCCGCCGCGTGGCCGCTCCAGCGCCTGCAGCCGGTGCGGCTGCATCACGCGCGAGATGCGCTCGCGCGCGTCGTCCAGGTCCGAGGACTCGAACAGGCGGTGCGCACGCAGCAGCCCCGGCGCGAAGGCGGCACCGGAGGCGGGCGGGTCGGCGACAGGGGAGGCGGCGGCTGGACGCATGGTCTGGCGGGGCTTCCGATCAGGACCTGATGCAGCGCAAGAAGCGCGCCAGCCGTTTGTGGCATCGGCGGACCTGCAAGTCCTGCGCGATCCGGACAGCCGCGCCACCGAATCCGCGCGATTCGGATAGCCGCCGCGCGCCGCGCCTTCGACCATGCGGCCCATGACGCCCGGCACTGGCCGGGCCCGCACAAGGAAGGAGTTCTTGCCATGAATCAACCGGTCGATCCTGGTGCACTGCAGGCCGCAGCCGCCGAGCAGCAGCAGCGCGTGGTGCACTTTCCGCAGGCCGACGGCTCGCGCGTGCCCTATGCCGTGTTCAGCTCGCAGGAGGTCTTCGAGCGCGAGCAGGAGCGCATCTACCGCGGCCCCACCTGGAGCTTCGTCGCGCTGGAGGCGGAGATCCCGAACCCCGGCGACTACAAGAGCACCTTCGTCGGCGACACGCCCGTGGTGGTGACCCGCGCGCCCGACGGCGAGCTGGCCTGCTGGGTCAACCGCTGCGCCCACCGCGGCGCGATGGTCTGCCGCAATGCGCGCGGCAATGCCAAGGTGCACACCTGCGTCTACCACCAGTGGGGCTTCAGCGCCAAGGGCGACCTGCAGGGCATTCCCTTCAAGCGCGGGCGCGACGGCGCGCCGGGCATGCCGCCGGACTTCGACAACAAGGCGCACGGCCTGCGCAAGCTGCGCGTGGACAGCTACAAAGGGTTGGTGTTCGCCAGCTTCAGCGACGAGGCGCCGACCTTGTCCGACTACATCGGCGAGCAGATGCGGCCGTGGGTGGACCGCGTGATGCACAAGAAGGTGGTGTACCTCGGCTGCACCCGCCAGTACGCGCGCAGCAACTGGAAGCTCTACTACGAGAACGTCAAGGACCCGTACCACGCGAGCCTGCTGCACCTGTTCCACACCACCTTCAACATCTTCCGCGTGGGCATGAAGGCGCGCTCGATGGCCGACAGGACGCACGGCCTGCACAGCATCATCACCGCCACCAACATCGAGGAAGAGGCCGACACCGCCACCGCCTACAAGCAGCAGGCGATCCGTTCGATGGACGACGGTTTCCACCTGGAGGACGCCTCGGTGCTCGGCTTCATCTCGGAGTACGAGGAAGACTGCACCAACCACATCCAGACCATCTTTCCGCAGCTGGTGCTGCAGCAGATCCACAACACGCTGGTGGCGCGGCAGGTGCTGCCCAAGGCGCCGGGCGAGTTCGAGCTGGTCTTCCACTTCTTCGGCTACGAGGACGACACGCCCGAGCTGCGCGCGCTGCGCATCAAGCAGGCCAACCTGGTGGGACCGGCAGGCTTCATCTCGATGGAGGACACCGAGGCTACTGAGCTGGTGCAGCGCGGCACCGCGCGCGATGCCGACGCCACCTCGGTGCTCGACCTGGGCCGCACCGACCCGAACCGGGAGGACACCATGATCACCGAGAACCTGATCCGGAAGTTCTGGACGGGCTACCAAAAACTCATGGGGTATTGAGATGAGCACCGTGATGGAAGCCCCCAAGACCGCTGCGGCTGCCGCAGCGCCCGACGTCGACATCGCCCTCTGGTTCCAGATCCACCAGCTGAACGAGCGCTACTGCGCCCTGCTGGACAACGACCAGCTGGAGGACTGGACGGCCCTGTTCACCGAGGACTGCCTCTACGAGATCGTGCCCAAGGAGAACGCCGACATGGGCCTGCCCATCGGCCTCGTGCACTGCACCAGCGCGGGCATGCTGCGCGACCGCGTGGTGGCGCTGCGCCACGCCAACATCTACGAGTCGCACAGCTACCGCCACATGACCAGCGGGCTCACGATCACCGCGGTCGATGCGCAGACCGTGACGGCCGAGTCCTCGTACGTGGTGGTGCAGACGCGCACGAACGGCGAGTCCTTCATCTTCCAGGCCGGGCGCTACCTCGACCGCGTGGTGCGCACGCCCGCGGGCTGGCGCTTTGCGCAGCGGCGCGTGGTGTACGACACCTCGCGCGTGCTCACGCTGCTGGCCACGCCCATCTGATCGATCCGCAGGCGCGCAATGCCATCGGGCCGGACCCGATGGCATGCCGATTGCTGACAGCCATCCATCCATTCACGCATTCCCCGGAGAGGAAGCCCATGACCCCCGTTCGTACCCGGCCGCTGCTGGCCGCCGCCCTGGCCCTGGCCTTCGCCACGCCCGCCCTGGCCGCCGACCCCATCAAGGTCGGCCTGGCGCTGGACATCTCCGGCCCCTTCGCGGCCGGCGGTGCCGAGACGCGCGACGCCATCAACCTGGCCATCAAGCTGCTCGACAACAAGCTGGGTGGCTACCCGGCCGAGTTCATCCAGGCCGACACGGCGGGCAGCCCAGACCAGGCCAAGCAGATCGTCGACCGCTTCATCCAGCAGAACAAGGTCGACTTCTTCACCGGCCCCACGCCCTCGAACGTGGCGCTGGCCGTGGGCCCGGCGCTGTTCGCGGCCAAGGTGCCCTTCATCACCAGCAACCCCGGCCCCAGCCAGTATGCGGGCGCGCAGTGCAACCCCTACTTCTTCGGCCAGAGCTACCAGAACGACACCTGGGACGAGGCCGCCGGCCAGTGGGCCAGCGACCAGGGCCTGAAGAGTGCCTTCATCCTCGCGCCCAACTACCCCGCCGGTCGTGACCACCTGACAGGCTTCAAGCGCCTGTACAAGGGCCAGGTGGTGGCCGAGGTCTACGGCAAGGTGGGCCAGCTGGACTATGCGGCCGAGCTGGCGCAGATCCGCGCCGCCAGGCCCGAGGCGGTGTTCTTCTTCCTGCCCGGCGCCATGGGCATCAACTTCATCAAGCAGTTCGTGGCCTCGGGCCTGTCGAAGGACGTGCGGCTGGTGACCAACCCCGCCTCGGCCGACGAGGACACCATCGCCGCCGTGGGCGAGCCCATGCTGGGCCTGTTCTCCACCTCGCAGTGGTCGCACGACCTGCCCAACGCGGCCAACCAGAAGTTCGTGAGCGAGTTCCGCAAGGCCTACAAGCGCTACCCGACCTTCTATGCCGCGCAGGCCTACGACGCCATCCTGGCCATGGACGCCGCGGCCCGCGACGTCAAGGGCGACGTGAAGAACAAGGAGGCCGTGCTCAAGGCGCTGAAGGCCGCCAACTTCCAGTCGATCCGCGGGCCCTTCAAGTACGGCAACAACAACTTCCCGATCCAGGACTACTACCTGCGCGTGATCGGTAAGGATGCGGAAGGGAAGATCACCAACAAGACCCTCTCGACGCCGCTCAAGGGTTACCGCGATGCCTACCACCAGCTCTGCAAACTGAAGTGACAGCGCGCCCGCGATGACCCCCATCCTCTTCATCGAGCAGATGCTCAACGGCCTGGGCTACGGGCTGATGCTCTTCCTGCTGGCGGCGGGGCTCACGCTGGTGTTCGGCATCATGGACGTGATGAACCTGGCCCACGGCTCGCTCTTCATGGGCGGGGCCTACGTGGCGGCCACGGTGCACACGGCCAGCGGCTCCTTCGTGATGGCGGTGGCCTCGGCCGTGCTGCTGGTGGTGGTGCTGGCGGTGCTGCTCGAATGGCTGCTGGTGCGCCACCTGTACGGGCGCGACCACCTGTCGCAGGTGCTGGCCACCTTCGGCGTGATCCTGGTGGCCGACGACGTGGCCAAGATGATCTGGGGCCCGGCGCCGGTCATGGCCTCGGCGCCGCAGGCGCTGTCGGGTGCGGTGGAGTTGATGCCCGGCCTGCCCTATCCGGCCTATCGCCTCGTCATCCTCGCGGCCGGCGTGCTGGTGGCGCTGGGCCTGTATGCGCTGGTCAACCACACGCGCATGGGCATGCTGGTGCGGGCCGGTGCCTCCAACCGCGCCATGGCCGAGTTCATGGGCGTGCGGGTGGACCGGGTGTTCTCGCTGGTCTTCCTGCTGGGCGCCGCGCTCGCAGCGCTGGCCGGCGCGCTGATGGGACCGCTCACCGCGGTGCAGGTGGGTATGGGCGAGGAGATCCTCATCCCCTCGCTGGTGGTGCTGGTCATCGGCGGCATCGGCTCGGTGCGCGGCGCCTTCGTCGCGGCGATGCTGGTCGGCCTGGTGGACACCATCGGCCGCGCCTTCGTGCCGATGGCGCTGCGCGGCGTGCTGCCGCCCACGCTGGTGTCGGACCTGGGGCCGCTGATCGCGGGCCTGGCCACCTATGCGCTGATGGCGGTGGTGCTGGCCGTTAAGCCGACCGGGCTGTTCCCGGCGCGGGGGTGAGCGGCATGGCACGCGCATTCCCCTGGATCGCCCTGGCGCTGCTGGCGGCCTTTCCGCTGCTGGCGCCCCTGGTGGGGCTGGACTACTACGTCAGCTTCGTGCGCCGGGTGCTGATCTTCGCGCTGGCCGCGGCCAGCCTGAACTTCATCCTCGGCTTCGGCGGCCTGGTGGCGCTGGGCCACATGGGCTTCGTGGGCGTGGGCGCCTACACGCTGGTGGCGCTGGCCGATGCGGGCCAGGTGTCGGCCTGGCTGCTGTGGCCCGCCGCGGCGGTGGTGGCCGGCGGGGTCGCCGCGCTGGTGGGCCTGGTGGCGCTGCGCACGCGCGGCGTGTACTTCATCATGATCACGCTGGCCTTCGCGCAGATGCTCTACTTTGCGGCCGTGTCGCTGCGCGCCTATGGCGGCGACGACGGCTACAACCTGATGCAGCGGCCGGAACTGGGCCTGGGCCTCGACCTTGCCAGCGAGCCCACCTTCTACTGGGTGGTGCTGGCGCTGTTCGCGGCCGTGATGACGCTGATGAACCGCGCCACGCGGGCGCGCTTCGGCCAGGCACTGACGGGCCTGCGCGACAACGAGGTGCGCATGCAGGCCATGGGCTATCCGGTGGTCCGGCTCAAGCTGGTGGCCTTCGCGCTGGCGGGGGCCGTGGCCGGGCTGGCGGGCGCGCTGCTGGTCACGCACAACAACTTCATCAGCCCTTCGGTCATGCACTGGACGCAGTCGGCCACGCTGATCGTGATGGTGGTGATCGGCGGCGTCGGCCATCGCTGGGGCGGCCCGGTGGGCGCGGCGGTGTGGATCGGCCTGGAAGAGGTGGTGCGCCGCTTCACCGAATACTGGCACCTGCCGCTGGGGCTGCTGCTGATCGCCATCGTCTTCCTGGCGCCGCGCGGGCTGGCGGGGCTGCGCTGGCCGGCACGGCGTCCAAGGGCGTCGGCTGCCTCGGCCGGCGCTGTGCCCGAAGGGAGCGCGACATGAGCCTGTTCGAGGTCGAAGGCCTGCGCAAGAACTTCGGCGCCCTGCGCGCCACCGACGACGTGTCGCTCACCGTCGATGCCGGCCAGATCCATGCGTTGATCGGCCCCAACGGCGCGGGCAAGTCCACGCTGGTCAACCTGATCTCGGGTCTGATCGCGCCCGATGCAGGCCGCGTGCGGCTGGACGGCGTGGACCTCACGCCCTTGCCCATGCACGCCCGCGTGCGCGCCGGCCTCTCGCGCTGCTTCCAGATCACCAGCATCTTCCGCCAGTCCACCGTGATGGAGAACCTGCTGCTGGCCGCCCAGGCGCATGCCGGCAGCAGCCTGCGCTTCCTGGGTGAGCGCAACCGCGAAGCGGCATTGCGCGCCACGGCCGATGAGCTGGCGGCCCGCGTGGGCCTGTCGCAGGCGCTGGACCGCATCGCCGGCACGTTGCCGCATGGCGCGCAGCGACAGCTGGACGTGGCGCTGGCCCTGGCCGCGCGCCCCAAGCTGCTGCTGCTGGACGAGCCCATGGCCGGCATGGGCCCCGAGGACTCGCAGCGGATGACCGCCCTCATCCACGAACTCAAGCGCGACATGGCGATCCTGCTGATCGAGCACGACATGAAGGCCGTCTTCGAACTGGCCGACCGCATCTCGGTGCTGGTCTATGGCCGCGTGCTCGTGGCCGGCAGCGTGGAGGAGATCCGCGGCAACCCGCAGGTGCAGGCCGTGTACCTGGGCACGGAAGAGGTGGACGCATGAGCGAAGGCGCAACCCTGCTGCTCGAAGCCCGCGGCCTGGAGGCCGGCTACGGCGCCAGCCAGGTGCTGTTCGGCATCGACCTCGACATCCGCCATGGCCAGGTGCTCACGCTGCTGGGCCGCAACGGCATGGGCAAGAGCACCACGCTCAAGACGCTGATCGGTGCGCTGGCGCTGCGCCGCGGCAGCATCCGCTTCGGCGGCGAGGCGGTGCATGGCCGCCGGCCCGACGCCATCGCGCGCATGGGCGTGGCCATCGTGCCCGAGGGCCGCCAGTGCTTTCCCAACCTGACGGTGCGCGAGCACCTGGTGGCCTTCGCGGACCAGCGCAACGGCCTGCGCGACGGCTGGACGCTCGACAAGCTCTATGCGCTCTTCCCGCGCCTGGCCGAGCGCGCGGACAACCTGGGGCATCAGTTGTCGGGCGGCGAGCAGCAGATGCTGGCCATCGCCCGGGCGTTGTCGACCAACCCGCGCCTCTTGATCCTGGACGAGGCCACCGAGGGCCTGGCGCCGGTGATCCGCGAGGAGATCTGGCGCTGCCTGCGCCAGCTCAAGCAGGCCGGGCAGACCACGCTGGTGGTGGACAAGTACATCGACCGGCTGCTGGGCCTGGCCGACCGCCACGTGGTGCTGGAGCGCGGCCGGGTGGTGTGGCAGGGCGACTCGGCGGCGCTGGATGCCGACCGCAGCATCTGGTCGCGCTACCTGGGCGTGTAGGCGGGCAGGCGCTGCGACGGAGGCGAGGGGGTGGCGGGGCTTCAGCCGCGCGGCTCGCGCACCCGCAGCATGCCCTCCTGCGCGGTGGAGGCCACCAGCCGCCCGTCGCGCGAGAACACGCTGCCGCGGCACAGTCCGCGCGCGCCGCCGGCGCTGGGCGAGTCGATCACGTACAGCAGCCAGTCGTCGAAGCGGAAGTCGCGGTGGAACCACATGGCATGGTCCAGGCTGGCGGCGCGCACCTGGCCGGTGAGAAAGCTCAGGCCGTGCGGAATCATGGCGGCGCGCAGCAGGCCGTGGTCCGAGGCATAGGCCAGCAGCGCGCGGTGCACGTTGGGGTCGTCCGGCAGCGGTGCCACGGCGCGCATCCAGACGGCGCTGCCGCCTTCGCGCGGCAGGGGCGCGAGCAGGTCGTCCTGCTCGACCGTGTGGAACTCGATGCCGTGCGGTGCCGTGCCTTTCACGCGGAAGGGCTCGGGCAGGCGGTTGCCGAGGGTCAGACGGCGCTCGCGGTCGCTGGGCAGCGCGTCGGGCGGCGCCACCTCGGGCATGGCCAGCTGGTGCTCCACGCCGCGGTCGCGCGTCTGGAACGAGGCCGCCATCTCGAAGATGATGCGGCCCGACTGCCGCGCCAGCACATGGCGGGTGGTGAAGCTGCGGCCATCGCGCACGCGGTCCACGCTGTAGTCGATGGGCGCATGCTCGCCCGGCAGCAGGAAGTAGGCATGCATGGAGTGCACCGGCCGGTCAGGCTCGACCGTCAGGCAGGCCGCCATGAGCGACTGGCCCAGCACCTGACCGCCGAAGACGGCCGGCGTGCCGATGTCCTCGCTCTGCGCGCGGAAGCGGTCGTCGCCCAGCGGCTCCATGCGCATGAGGGTGACAAGGTCCTCGACGAGGCAGGCGGTGGTGGGGGCGTCGGTCATGGCGTGGGGCAGAAGCAGAGCAGCCCCTCACGTTAGCAAAGCCCGGGCCGGCAGGCAGCCACGCCCGTGACGCGGGTTGCCACAATCCCGCCATGCGCCGACCTGCCACGCCCGCCGACCTTGCCGCCGTTCATGCGATCTACATGCACCCGGACGTGGTGCCCTTCCTCACGCACGAGCCGATGCCGCTGGAGGCCTTCCAGCCGGTGTTCGACGAACTGCTCGCCTCGGGCTGCTTCTTCGTGTGGGAGGTGGCGGGCCAGGTGGCCGGCTTCTACCGCGCCGTGCGCTATGCCGGGCGGGCCCGCCATGTGGCCCTGCTCGGCACGCTGGCGGTGGACCCGCGCCACCACGGCCGCGGCGTGGGCCGCGCGATGATCGACGATGCCCTCACCCGTCTGCGCGACGAAGGCGCGCTGCGCGTGGAGCTCTTCGCCGAAAGCGACAACCCGCGCGCACTGCGCTTCTACCAGTCGCTTGGCTTCGTCCACGAGGGCACGCTGCGCGGCTTCTACAAGCGCGCCGCGCAGGACCACTACGTGGACGAATGGGTGCTGGGGCTCTGGATGGGGCCGCCTTCTTCGGGCGTGTGACAGGCCAGGCCCAGCTTGTTGCCGTCCAGGTCGCGGAAGTAGGCGCCGTAGTAGTGCGCGTGGTAGTGCGGACGCAGGCCAGGCGGGCCTTCGCAGCGGCCGCCCAGTTGCAGGGCCAGCGCATGCACCTCGTCCACCTGGCGGCGGCTTTCGGCCAGCAGGGCCAGCATCGCGCCGTTGCCTGCGCTGGCCGGCTGTCCGTCGTAGGGACGGCCCAGCAGCAGCAGGGGCCGCGCCACGCCCGGCTGTTGCCAGCCGGCCCAGGGATGGTCGCGTTCGATGAAGCGCTGCTGCAGGCCCAGCGCGGCCAGCAGCGGCTGATAGAAGGCCAGCGCGCGCTCGAAGTCGCTGGTGCCCAGGAAGACGTGCGAGATCATGCGCCAGCATAGGCGTCGCGGGCCGGCATCGTCCAGCCATGGGGGGTTGGCACAATGACCCGCAGACTGGCGCCCTCCGTGCAGGCAGGACGCCGGCCCATCATCACCAAAGACGGGAACTCCTGATGACATCGACACTTCGCCTGTCCCTGCTCGCCGCCGCTGCCGCCTCCGCCTTGCTCGCGGGCTGCGCCTCCAGTGGCAACAGCGCCAGCAGCGGCAATGCCGCCAGTGCCGCCACCCCGGGCGCTGCAACACCCGCCGCGGCCGCTGCGCCCGCCGTGGCACCCGCCCCCGTGGCGCCGCCCAGGCTGCCCGGCCTGGATTACGCCGCCATCCGCGATGCGGCCGACGACGGCAGCGCCGCCAAGATCCGCAAGGCCCTGGTCGGTGAGACCGTCTCGGTGGAACTCGCCCGCGCCAGTGGACGCGGCGTTCCCGCAGGCGCCTATGCCGTCGATGCCGACGACGGCATCTTCTTCCGCTGCGCGACGTCCGAGCGGGGCTTCAAGGGCGGCACGGTGACCGCCAAGGTGCGTTCGGTGCATGTCACGGCCAAGCCGAAGCACCGGGTGCTGGAGCTGGACCGTTGCGCCGAGGTGGCGGCCGCTGCGCCGGCCCCCATCCCCGCGCGTGCGGCTGCACCGGCCCCGGCACCGGCTGCTGCGGCCCCCGCCGCGCCGGCGCCCGTGGCGGCGTCATCCGCCAAGGGCTCGGGCACCCGTGGGGCTGGCAAGCCGGGCATGGACGCCAACGGCAACGTGGTCGATTCGTCCAAGGTCGAATCCGGCAGCGGCATCACCGTCAAGGGCATCAACGATTACGAAGGCGAGATCACCGGCAACCCGGCCGCCAACAGCAAGTTCACGCGGCTGCAGATCGGCATGCCCGTGCGGCAGGTCACCGACCTGATCGGCCCGCCCACTGACCAGGGCGCCTACATGACCGGCAAGGCCTGGATCCCCTTCTACTTCGGCGGCGACCGCCACCGCTTCGAGATGACCTACAAGGGCCAGGGCCGGCTGATCTTCGCGGGCGGCGGCATGGGCGACTTCACGAGCGGCTACCTGATCTGGATCATTCACAACTCCAGCGAGCCGGGGTATCGCTGAAGCCGACGCGACTGCGCGCTCAGCCGCGTGGCGCGTCCAGGTCCGCGCCAGCGGCCTGAAGGCGCTGCTGCAGCGCCGGCACATCGACGTCGGCGAAGCGGCCCGCGCCGAGGTGCGCTGCGGCCGTTCCCGCCGCCTGGCCCATCGCGAAGCAGCCGCCGCTGGCGCGGGCGGCGGACTGGCCCTCGTGGGTCATGCTGGCGCAGCGGCCGGCCACCAGCAGGTTGTCCACGCCGTGGGGCACCAGCATGCGCCAGGGCAGGTGGTGGTAGGCGTTGTCGGCGTCGCGGGGAAAGCCCCACTCGATGCGGCCGTCGGCATGCAGCTCCATGGGCCAGGCGCTGAGCCCGATCACGTCGTCGAATCGGGCCGAGCCCAGGATGTCCTCGCCCGCCAGCGCGTAGAGGCCGCGGATGCGCCGGGTCTCGCGGATGCCCACCTGGGGTGCGATCTCCACGATGGCCGACTGCGCGAAGCCCGGGATCTCGGCCTTGAGGAAGCGGTGGAACTCGGCAATCTGCCGCCGACCCTCCAGCTCGCCTTCGCTCAGCTGGCGCGCATCCACGCCGTTCATCGCCCGGCCTTCGGCATTGCGGATCTGCGTGACGTTGACCCGCCATTCGCGTGGGTCGATGTTGGGCCGCAGGATCGCGCCCTCGCGCGCAAAGCGGTACTCGCCCGGCTTGGCGGCCTTGACGCGCTCGATCCAGTCGTTGATGGCCTTGAACTCGCCGACCGCCTCCAGCGCCGGTCCGGCCTCGACCTGGCCCACGCGGAACATGGTGGTGGGAAAGAGCCCGCTGCCGTGGCCGTCGCCTACCTCGAAGGGCACGCCGGCAAAGGCTGCCACGTCGGCATCGCCGCTGGCGTCGACGAAGGCCGCGGCGCGGATCGCCTGCCGGCCCGACTTGGTCTCGACCACCAGGGCGGCGATGCGCGGCCCCTCCATCACCACGGCCGCGGCCCAGGCGTGGAAGAGCAGTTCCACGCCCGCATCGGCCAGCAACTGGTCGGCGGCGCACTTGTAGGCCGAGGTGTCGTAGGAGCGCACGCGGATGCGGCCCTGCATGCCGTCCTGCGGCCGGTTGAGGCCGCCCAGCGCGTCGATGCGTGCCAGCAGCTCGTCGGCCACACCGCGCACCAGCAGTTGCATCTCGCCGCCGCGCCGGCCATAGAGGCCCGCGAAGTTGGTCACCCCGCCGGCCGTGCCCATGCCGCCGAGGAAGCCGTAGCGCTCCACCAGCAGCGTGCGGGCGCCCTCCCGCGCGGCGCTCACCGCCGCCGCGATGCCGGCCGGCCCGCCGCCGACGACCACGACGTCCCATTCGCCGAAGAGGGGGAGGGTGCGGGCGGGTTCTTGGATGGTCTTGGAGCTCATGTCGATGTTCGGGGTTTCGGTTCTGCCGCGGTAGAGCGGTCACAGGGATTCACGGAATCGGCCTGGGCTCTGCAGTGCGCCCGCGACGCCGCCGGTCCGTGCAGTTCGCTCATGGGGAAAGGCGCCGAAGCCGGTCCAGGACCAGTTCCGCACGCTCCGGCTCGGCGATCAGTCCAGGAAGGACATTGGCGAAGTCCGGGTGTGCCAGCAGCCTGGCCACTGCGGTGGCGACGGCTGACCGCAGTGCCTCGGGCGCTACTGCCATTTCGGGGATCAGTTCCTCGCGGCCGTCCACGATGTTCATGACATCTTCCAGGTCATGGCTCATCAGAAAGTCGCCGCCACCCCGATCGGCGAAGGCTTCGAGCTTGGTGGCGACGAAGGCCACGGCGCTGACCATCCGGATCGTGAGGCCGGCGCCCAGGTCAATCCGCTCTGCCGATGCCACGGCATAGGGATACCAGCGGTTGGAAAAACCAAGGACATCGGGCTCGACCGGCATCAGATCGAACAACAGCCCCGACGCCTTGTGTATCCACCGGCAGATCACCTCGCTGCCAGCATCGCGCACGAAGCCGAGCTGCTGCACCTGCGTCTCGACGTGGTGGAAGCCGATCCAGTCCGCCTGGATCACCGCGTCCACGTCACGGGTGGCGCGCACCGCCTCGGCCAACGGGTCGGTCACCAGCAACCCGGCCACCGCACCGCCGACGAAGACCACGCGTTCGCGCAGATCGCCCAGTGCTTCGGCGATACGGCGCAGGTGCGGCAGGTTCGGGTCAGTGGCGCGCATCGGCACTCTTTTCTTGGCCGGTCAATTCACGCGCGATGAACTGGGCGGCAAGCGCACGCTCGCGCGCGCGTCCTGCTCGCAGTGCATCGAGAAGTGCCAGCAGGCGGTGCAAGGCAGGGTCCGCCAGCGCTGCCTCGGGAGCCGTCCGATACAGGGGCGACAGCGTCGGGCCCTTGCTGCTGCCCGAGGGATGGGCCCAGACCGGCGCCTCGCCTGCAGCGGCGCTCAACGTGCCGGCCAGTGGCTCGGTCCCGAAGGAAGTCGGCACGCCACGCTTAGCCGGCCCCAGGGCGGCCGGCCAGACATAGCGTGCGCCATGCACGACGAACTCCAGCAGGCTCGGCCGGACTGGCGACCATTCGCCTCGTGCGGGCGCCACGGCCAGACCGCTGGCGGTGGCGCGTCGCACACTGGCGTGGACCTCCGAAGCGCTCATGGCCAGCGCCGCTCCCAGCGCCGCATAGGTCCAGCGTTGGGGGGGGTTGGCCGCCACCTTCAGCAGCACCAGCAGATCCTGTGGTTTGAGTTCCATGCCTCGCCTTGTTCGCAATTCGCGAATGACGAATATCGACGAAGGCTCGGGCCTTTGCAACCCCTTGGATCGGGCCGCGCGACGTTCGGTCAGTGCCCCGCGCGACGTGTCGGCATCCAGCGCGGCCGTCAGCCTCTCACTGCAGCTTGATCCCGCGCGCCTGGATGATCTTGCTCATGATCGCCGCCTCGTCCTGCACGCGCAGGCGCATGCCCTCGGGCGAGGTGCCGACCGGCTGCCAGCCCTTGTCGAAGAGCTGCTGGCGCACCTCGGGGTTCTTCATGATGACCGCGATCTCCTTGGTGATGCGGGCCTTGGCCTGGGGCGACAGGCTGGCGGGGCCGAGCAGGGCGGTCCATACCTCCAGGTTGAAGTCGCGCACGCCGATGTCGGCCAGGGGGGCGTACTCCGGCGCCAGGGTGCTGCGGCCGCTGGTCAGGCCGATGGCCTTGAGCTTGCCGGCCTTGACCTGCGGAATCGCGATGGCGGGTGGCACCAGAGCCAGTTGCAGCTGGCCACCGATCATGGCGGTCACCACCTGCGGGTTGCCGGCGTAGGGCACGTGCGTGGCGTCCATGCCGGGGATGCGGTTCTTGAGCAGCTCCATGCCCAGGTGGCCCACCGAGCCCACGCCCACCGAGCCGTAGTTCCACTTCGTGCCCGAGGCGCGCGCCGCGGCCAGGAAGTCCTTGCCCGTGGGAATGTCGTTGCTGGCCACCAGCACCAGCGGCGCGGTGGCGATCAGCGAGAGGTAGCTGAAGTCCTTGGCCGGGTCATAAGGCAGCTTGGAGTACAGCATCTTCGACGACGTGAGGTTGCCGTTGATGACGATGCCCAGCGTGTGGTCGTCCGTGGCCTTGGCCACGGTGTCGGCCGCGATGTTGCCGGAGGCACCCGGCTTGTTGTCCACCACCACCGGCTGGCCCAGGGCCTTGGCCAGCGGCTCGGCCAGCACGCGCGCCGCGATGTCGGGCGTGGAGCCGCCCGGAAAACCCACCACCAGGCGGATCGGCTTGGTGGGCCAGGGCTCGGCAGCGGTCTGGGCCTGCGCACCGCCGGCGGCCAGCAGGGCACAGGCGGTGGCGAGAAGGGTTCTGCGTGCAATCGACATGGGGATCGGTCAGGTGCCGGAAAGGAAGAAGGCGCCGAGTCTAGGGGGCTTGGCCGGCATTGGCATGTCGCCCGCGTCATGGTCTACCGGGGCGCCGGGGCAGCCGCGGGGCCATCGTGCAGAGCCTCTCGCATCAGGCCGCGGATGACCGGCAGGAAGGGCGGCTCGGACTTGCTGGCGATGGTGACCAGGCCGAAGCGCGCCTGCGTCTTCAAGGGCGGCGACAGGGGCAGCTCCACCAGGTGCGGCGCACTGGCGCGGATGGCCAGCAGCACGGCGTCCGTGTCCTGCGTGACCTGCACGAGGTGCGAGATCTCGTCGCTGGCGAGCTTGACCAGCACCGCCGGATGCGCCTGCTCGCCGTAGCGCTCGACGAGGATGCGGGCCGTCTCCTCGCTCAGCGGCGTGGAGCACACGGGGTAGGCGTTCAGTTGCGCGAAGCTCACGCGCGCCAGGCGGGCCAGCGGATGCCCGGGCCGGCACATGAACACGCCGTCCAGCTCGGCGATGTCCGTCACTCGCAGGTCGGGCGCGGGCCGCAGCGAGCGGATGTCGACCACCAGCGCGTCCAGCAGCCGGTCGCGCAGCATCTGCGCCAGGCTGGCGGTGTTGCTGCGGACGATGTCGACATGGAACTTGGGATAGTGCTGCGTGAAGTGCGACAGGATCACCGCACTCAGCAGCGCGCCGGGGCCCGAGCTCAGCCCCACGCGGATGCGCCCGCTGTCTTCCGGGCTCAGGGCGCGGCCGCAGTGGCGCAGCTGTTCGGCCTCTTCGACCAGCGCCTGGCTGCGCGCCAGCACCTCCTGGCCGAAGGCGGTCAGCTCGATGCGCTTGCCGATGCGGTCGAACAGCAGGCGGCCCAGCTCTTCCTCCAGGGCCTTGATGCTGCGGCTGAGGGCCGGCTGCGTCATGCACAGCACGTCCGACGCCCGCACGAAGGAGCCGGCGCGGGCCAGTTCGATGAAGTGCCGCAGTTGAACCAGGGTCATGTTCCATCCATGCGTTTTGGATCATTTATATCCAATCAGCAATGCATTGGACGACATGAATGGCCACTCCTACGATCCCGCTCCGTCCTTCACCCCACGGCCAGGAGCCACTCGCATGAAGCCCTCGTTCAAAGCGCTGACCGGCGCATTCCTCAGCCTGCTGCTCGGCGCGAGCGCCTGGGCCCAGAGCTTTCCGACCCGGCCCGTGACGCTCATGGTGCCCTACCCGGCGGGCGGGGTGTCCGACGTCATCGCGCGCAGCCTCAACAACGTGCTGGCGCGCCAGCTGGGTCAGCCGGTGATCGTCGAGAACCTGGGCGGTGCCAGCGGCGGCATCGCGGCGCAGAAGGTGCTCAACAGCCCGGCGGACGGCCACATGATCTTCCAGGGCTCGCCTAACGAGCTCGTCCTCGCGCCGCTGTCGAATGCGGCCATCAAGTACAAGCCGGAGGACTTCCGGCTGGTGCAGATGATCACCATCAACCCGCTGGTGATGCTGGCCCGCAAGGACCTGCCCGCCGCCAACGGCGACGAACTGGTCGCCTACGCGCGCAAGTCGGCCGCCGAGGGCAAGCCGCTCACCTTCGCCAGCGTGGGTCCCGGCTCGCTGTACCACCTGCTGGGCGAGCACCTGTCCAAGGTCACCGGCATCCCCATGACGCACGTGCCCTACAAGGGCGGCGCGCCCGCGCTGCAGGACGTGATGGCCGGGCAGGTCGACATCTTCATGACGCCCTACGGCCGAGGCCAGGTGGACATGGTGGAGCAGGGCAAGCTCAAGGCCACGGCGGTGCTCTCCGCCGACCGTCAGGCGCTGTTTCCCAAGGTGCCGACGCTCGACGAGAGCAAGGCCCTCAAGGGCTTCGTGTTCGAGACCTGGGCCGGCTTCTTCGTGCGCAAAGACACGCCCGAGCCGATCGTGCAGGCCCTGCACAAGGCCCTGAGCGAGGTGGCCGCCGACCCGACGGTGCGCGCGGCGCTGGAGGCCCAGGCCATGGTCGTGCCGGCGCCGCAGCCGCTGCCTGCACTGGGCAAGCTGTATGCGGACAACACCGCCCGCTACCAGGCCATCGCCCGCTCCATGCACCTGCAGCCGCAATGACGCAGGCCGCGACGACGATGCAGGACGCGCCGTACCTGGGCCAGGCCCTGGCGCAGCGCGTGGGCGAGTTCATCCAGATCCGCCGCGCCATCCATGCCCGGCCCGAACTCGCCTTCGAGGAACACGAGACGGCGGCGCTGGTCGCGCACAAGCTGCGCGGCTGGGGCTACGCGGTGACCACGGGCGTGGGCCGCACGGGTGTGGTGGGCACGCTGCGGCGCGGCAACGGGCGCCGCGCCCTGGGCATCCGCGCCGACATGGACGCCCTGCCGATGGCCGAGCCCACCGGCCGCGCCTGGGCCAGCCAGCGGCCCGGCCTGATGCATGCCTGCGGGCACGACGGCCACACCGCCACGCTGCTGGCCGCCGCCCGGCTGATCGCGGAAGACGTGGACTTCAGCGGCGTGCTGCACCTGATCTTCCAGCCCGCCGAGGAAGGCGCGGGCGGCGCGCTGGCGATGATGGCCGACGGCCTGTTCGAGCGCTTTCCCTGCGATGCGGTCTATGCGCTGCACAACATGCCGGGCATCGAGGCCGGCCGCTTCTGCTTCCGCACCGGGCCGGCCATGGCCTCCAGCGACAACGTCACGATCATGCTGAAGGGCCGCGGCGGCCACGGCGCCTTTCCGCACCAGGCCTGCGACACCGTGGTGGCGGCTGCGTCCATCGTCATGGCGCTGCAGACCGTGGTGGCGCGCAATGTCGATCCGCTCAAGACCGCCGTGGTGACGGTGGGCGCGCTGCACGCGGGCCAGGCCAACAACGTCATTCCCGAGGAGGCCCGGCTGGAATTGAGCATCCGGGCGCTGGACGAGGACGTCCGCCAGCTGGTCAAGGCCCGCATCCTCGCGCTGGTGGACCTGCAGGCGCGCAGCTACGGCGTGGAAGCCGCTGTGGACTGGCGCGACGGCTATGCGGTGCTGGTCAACACCCCGCAGGAGACCGCGCTGGCGGTGGACGTGGCGACCGGGCTCTTCGGCCCGGCGCGCGTGGATGCCCAGGGGCCGATGTTCACCGCCAGCGAAGACTTCGCCTTCATGCTGCAGAAGGTGCCGGGCTGCTACCTCTTCGTGGGCAACGGCGCGCCCGGTACCCCGGGCGGCTGCCATGTGCACAACCCGGGCTACGACTTCAACGACGACATCATTGCGCCCGCCGCCGCCTTCTGGAGCCGCCTCACGGCGGCCTACCTGCAGGACGCGTGAGCGCCTTCTGGCCGATCAATCCAGGCTGATGTTCCCGCGCCGCACCAGCTCGCCGTAGACCTTGGACTTGATCTCGGCCTGGCGCGCGATCTCTTCCGGCGACCAGTCCAGCGGCTCGAAGGCGAAGGTGTCAAAGCGGGCGCGGATCTCGGGGTCGGCGATCACCTTGGCCACGTCGGCATTGATCTTCTTCTTGACCGCGTCCGGCACGCCCTTGGGCGCCAGCAGTGACACGAAGGAGTTGACCTCCAGCTCGGCCGGCCCGCCCGACTCGGCCATGGTCGGCACGTCGGGCATCTGCGGCACGCGCTTCTTGGCCGCCACGGCCAGGTACTTGAGCTTGCCGGCCTTGTAGATGCCCTGGCTGGACGGGATGCTCGCGAAGGCCCAGGGCACCTCGCCCGTGCCCACGTTGGCGTAGAGCTGCGACACCTCGCGATAGGGCGCATGGTTCATCTGCGTGCCGGTGAGCGCGTCCAGCTGCTGGCCGCCCAGGTGGCCCGGGCTGCCCACGCCCCAGGAGCCGTAGGTGATCTGGCCTGGCCTGGCCTTGGCCTCGGCGATCAGGTCGCGCATCGACTTCCACTTCGACTCGCTGCTCACCGCCACGAAGAAGGGCGTGCGAAAGAGCGCGGCCACGGGGTCGAAGTGCTGCAGGGTCACGAAGTTGCGCGACTTGTACAGGTGCGGCAGCGCGGCCAGGTGCTCGCTGTCGAACTGGATCAGCGTGTAGCCGTCGGGCGCCGCGCGCCGGGCCGCGTCGATGGCGATGAAACCACCGCCGCCGGGCTTGTTGTCGATGGTCACGCGCTGGTTCCAGAGCTTGCCCAGCTTGTCGCTGACCAGGCGCAGCACCGCGTCGGGGCCGCTGCCGGCCGCGAAGGGCGTGACGATGGTCACGGGCTTGGTGGGGTAGTCGGTGGTCTGGGCGAAGGCGGCCGAGGCCGCGAAGGTGGCGGCCATGCTGGCGGCCAGGGCGGGAAGCAGGAATTTCAAGGATGTCTCCGGTGTTGTTGGCGGGAATGGGAAAGCGGTTTCGGGCAGGCGCGGGCGCCATGCGGTCAGTGGACCCGCGACCGTTCGGGCTGAGCCTGTCGAAGCCAGGGCCAGCGCGGGCCGACGTCCTGCCTGATGGGCATGGCGCTCAAGCGGCAAGATCGTCGACCTGCATGCGGTACTGGTTCAGCGCCTCGAAGATCGGCGCATCGCCGAAGCGGAACAGGTCCAGCGAGGCGGCCTGTGCGTCGCAGCTGGCCGAGAAGGGCTGCCAGGAGGGCACGACGAACAGGTCGCCGCGCTGCACGCGCCAGGTCTTGTCGCCCACGGTCACGCTGCCGGTGCCGTCGAACACCTGGTATACCGAGCCGCCCACCTCGCGCCAGGTGCGGGTGTGGCCACCGGCGCGCACGCGGTGCATCTCGCAGCGCATGGTGGGCAGCACGTCGCGGCCCGTGCCCGGGTGGGTGAAGCGCACGGCCGCATGGCCGGGGCTCAGCACGCCGGGGTGGCCCTCGTCCTCCAGCGCCAGCTGATCGGCCAGGGCGCGGTCGGTGTCGGCCCATCGGTAGGCCAGCAGCGGCGTGGCCGGCGTGTCGGCTTGCTGCGAAAGGGGCCGCAGGCCCGGATGGGCCCACAGCCGCTCGGAGCGCGAGCGCTCGGGCGTGGCGCATTCGGCCTCGCTCAACTGGTCACGGCCATGCTCGAAGAACTGCGACTCGGTGTAGTACGCAAAGGGAATGTCCAGCCCGTCGATCCAGGCCATGGGCTCGGTGGCGGCGTTGTGGTGGGCATGCCAGTTCCAGCCGGCCTGCGGCAGGAAGTCGCCGCGCGCCATGCGCACCGCGTCGCCGTTGACCACGGTCCACACGCCTTCGCCCTCGACCACGAAGCGGAAGGCGTTCTGCGTGTGGCGGTGCTCGGGCGCATGCTCGCCGGGCATCAGGTACTGGATGGCGGCCCACAGCGTGGGCGTGGCATAGGGCTGGCCGCCCAGCGCCGGGTTGGCCAGGGCGATGGCCCGGCGCTCGCCGCCGCGGCCCACCGGCACCAGCTGGCCGGCCTCGGCCGCGAGCTGCTTGAGCCGCTCCCAGCGCCACAGGTGCGGCGCCGCCTTGCTGCGCGGATGCGGCGGCATCAGGCTGCCGATCTGCGTCCACAGGGGCACCAGCAGCTCTTCCTCGAAGCCGCGGTAGAGCTGGCTCAGGGCGGGCGTGGGCTCAGGCTGGCCGGGAGCGGCCACGGCCTGCAGCCGCACGGGGGAGGGAAGGGTGTCGATCACGGCAGCCATATGAAGCGTCTCCTGGTGGGGGCACCCTCTCCCGCTGGGAGAGGGCGGGGGTGAGGGCCCGCGGCGATGGTGCAGCTGCAGCGCGTGAGAGGTCCGCGGCCCCTCACCCAGCCTCTCCCCAAAGGGGAGAGGAGCGGGGGCCATGCGCATGCTGCAGTCGCGCCGGCCGCCATCATGCCGCGGGGCCGATGGCCAGGGCGATCTCGCCCACGCCCTGCACGTGGCCCGTGATGCGGTCGCCGCTCTGGACCGGACCCACACCTTCGGGCGTGCCGGTGTAGATCAGGTCGCCGGGCTGCAGGTGGTAGTACTTCGACAGGTCTTCGATCAGCTCGGGGATGTTCCAGATCAGCTTGTCGAGGTCGGACTTCTGCTTGGTCTCGCCGTTGACCTGCAGCGCGATCTCGCCCTGCGACAGCACGGTACCGGCCATGGGCACGACCTCGGAGCAGACGGAGGACTGCTCCACGTCCTTGCCCAGGTCCCAGGGCCGGCCCTTGTCGCGGGCCACCAACTGCAGGTCGCGGCGGGTCATGTCCAGGCCGCAGGCATAGCCGTAGACCAGGCGGCCGGCTTCTTGGCGCGGCACGCGGAAGCCCGCGGCGCCGATGACCACCACCAGCTCCATCTCGAAGTGGAAGTTCTGCGTGCCGGGCGGGTAGGCCACGGTGGCGCCGGATTCGACCAGCGTCGAGGGCGCCTTGGTGAAGTAGAAGGGCTGCTCCACCGACTTGTCGACGGGGCGGCCCATCTCCACCGCATGGGCATGGTAGTTGCGGCCGACGAAGAAGAGACGGTTCACCGGCAGGCGTCGGCTGTCGCCACGCACGGGCAGGGAGGCGACGGGGGGCGGGGTCCAGAGGTAGTCGGTCATGGGGTGAGGGGATGACAGGATGGGTCGGGGTCGGCGCTTCGACAGGCTCAGCGCGAACGGTTGGGGGTGACTGAGCGTCGAAGGGGACGATTCGTGCGACTGTGCGGCGTGCACGGCTTCATGACGCGAGACAGTTCTTCTCGGTCCACCCGTACAGCCACTCCATCGCGTCATAGAAGCGCTCCGGCGTGCGGCCCTTCCACAGGTCGTTGCGCACCAGGCGCTCCACGCCCTTGGCGTGGAAGATGCGCCCCATCTCGCGCGCCGACAGCACCACGCGGGCCGTGCGCGCCACGCGCGAGCGCTGGTAGAGGGCGAAGGCCTTGTCCCACTGGTTGTCGTGCACGCGCAGGGCCTCGCCCAGCGTCACGGCGTCTTCCATGGCCATGCAGGCGCCCTGGGCCAGGTACTGCAGCGTGGGATGGGCGGCGTCGCCCAGCAGCGCCGCCCGACCGAAGACCCACTGCCCGATGGGCTCGCGGTCCGCGGTGGCCCAGCGCTTCCAGTCCTTGGGCAGGTCGATCAGCTGGCGGGCGCGGGCGCAGATGCCCTCGAAGTAGCTCTGCACCTCTTCGCGGCTGCCCTCGCGCACGCTCCACTCCTCCTGCTCGCGGCTGTGGAAGGTGACGACCACGTTGTACTGCTCGCCGCCGCGCAGCGGGTAGTGCACCAGGTGGCAGTTGGGCCCCACCCAGATGCTGGCGGCATTCCATTGCAGGTCGGGCGGAAAGTCGGGGCGGTCCACCACGGCGCGGTAGACCACGTGGCCCGACACGCGCGCGTCGTCGCCCACATATTGCCGCCGCACCGCCGACTTCACGCCGTCCGCGCCGATCAGCGCGCAGCCACGGAAGCTGCGGCCATCGCTGCTGACCACGGTCACGCCCTCGTCGTCCTGCGCAATGCGCTGCACCTGCGTGGCGGTGGCGATCTCCACCCGGCCGGTGGCATGGGCGCCTTCGAGCAGCGAGCCGTGCACGTCGGCGCGGTGGATCACGGCATAGGGGTTGCCGAAGCGCTGGCGGAAGGCCTCGCCGGTGGGGATGCGGCCCACCAGCGTCTCGTCCAGCGCGTCGTGCATCACCATCTCGTCGGTGTAGACGGCGCGGGCCCGGGCGATCTCGCCGATGCCCAGCGCGTCGAAGGCCGCGAAGGCATTGGGCCCGAGCTGGATGCCCGCGCCGATCTCGCCCAGCTGCGCGGCCTGCTCCAGCACCATCACGTCGAAGCCGCGGCGAACCAGGGCCAGCGCCGCGGCGATGCCGCCGATGCCGCCGCCGGCCACCAGCACCGGCAGGGGGGAGGAAGAAGTGGATGCGCGTGGGGATGCTGCGAGGGATGCCATGCCTGTCTCCGGCTGTTCTGCATTGATGCCTGTCAATGGCGCGGATT
Source organism: Pseudacidovorax sp. (assembly GCF_017991995.1). GTDB lineage: Bacteria > Pseudomonadota > Gammaproteobacteria > Burkholderiales > Burkholderiaceae_C > Xenophilus. The sequence continues at coordinate 350,080 of NZ_JAGOPN010000002.1, forward strand.
GTTCGCAGGCCCCACTATTGCCTCAAGCACTGTGGCTGATACTCGGCATCGCTTTTTTCGATAGTGGGGTGCGCGCATGTCCAAGCTGGACCTGGAATGGCTCAAGGTGTTCGACGAGGTGTGGCAGACCGCCAGCGTCTCCAAGGCGGCCGAGCGCCTGGGCATCGCGCAGGCGGCAGCCAGCACCGCGCTGAACAAGCTGCGCGCGCATTTCGACGACCGCCTGTTCGAGCGCACGGCGCTGGGCATGCAGCCCACCCCGCATGCGCAGAAGATCCAGCCGGCCCTGCGCGAGGCGCTGGCGCAGATCGAGCAGGCCCGCGCCAGCCGCGAGGCCTTCGACCCGGCGACGGCCAGGCGGCGCTTCCGCATCTGCCTCACGGACATCAGCGAGGTGGTGCTGCTGCCGCGCCTGCTGGACCATCTGGGCCGTGAGGCCCCGGGCGTGCAGGTGGAGACCGAGATCGTCTCGGCCGCCAGCGCGCGCCGGCTGGAGGACGGCGAGGTGGACCTGGCCGTGGGCTTCATGCCGCAGCTGGAGGCCGGCTTCTACGGCCAGACGCTGTTCCGCCAGAACTTCGTCTGCCTGGTGGCCAAGGACCATCCGCGCATCGGCAGCAAGCTGACGCGCAAGGCCTTCGCCGTGGAGTCGCATGCGGTCATCGCCTCGTCGGGCACCGGCCATGCCATCGTCGACAAGACCATCGCCCGCGCCGGCATCGAGCGCAAGGTGGCGGTGCGGCTGTCCAGCTTCCTGGGCGTGGCGCGCATCGTGGCGCAGACCGAGCTGGTGGTGATCGTGCCGCGCGTGCTGGGGCAGATCCTGGCCACGCAGGAGCCCGTGCGCATCATCGAGCCGCCCTTCGCGCTGCCGGCCTATGCGGTCAAGCAGCACTGGCATGCGCGCTTCCATGCCGACGACGGCAACGCCTGGCTGCGGCGGACGATGGCGCAGCTGTTCGGCGGTGGCGCGGCGCCCGGATAATCCGCCGCTCCCACCCCACTGTCACTTGCGAGACTCGCCGCCATGTCCTCCATCGTCCTGCGCTTCCTGGCCGAACCCAGCACCGTCAACTTCGGCGGCAAGGTCCACGGCGGCACCGTCATGAAGTGGATCGACGAGGCGGGCTATGCCTGCGCCACCGGCTGGTCGCACAACTACTGCGTCACCGTGTTCATCGGCAGCATCCGCTTCCACCGCCCGATCATGATCGGCGACCTGGTCGAGGTGGAGGCCCGCATGGCCTACACCGGCACCACCAGCATGAACATCTCGGTCGAGGTGCGCAGCGGCGACCTCAAGGGCGGCAAGATGGTGCGAACCACCGAATGCCTGATCGTCTTCGTGGCGGTCGACTCGCACGGCCGGCCGCTGCCCGTGGACGCCTACCAGCCCAAGACCCCCGGCGAGATCGCCCTGGCCGAGCGCGCCCGCGCCCACCTGGACGCCGCCCGCAAGGTGGCCGATGCGCCGCCGCCCAGCCTGAGCGGCGCGGCGGATTGAGCGACCGCCAGGGTCGCGGCGCGTCGACTCACCCCTGCCCGCTCGGGCTGAGCTCGTCGAAGCCGGGCTTGGCTTCCAGGTCCTAGGGTTTTCCCGAAACCCCGCGTCCGGCGCGCCGGACGCGCTCGCCGCATGCAGTCCGGCGGTACCCCGGCAACGCGCCGGAAGGCTTATAAAAGTCATTTAAAAACAATAGCTTGCATCGCCTCCGCCGCCCGTCCGGGCTGGCACCCTCCTTGCGCTGATCAGCGGCCGCCATCGATGGCGCCCTTTCCGCAACGGAGACACCCCAGGAGCCCGCATGCAAGACCCGACCCCCGCCCGCCGCCAGCCGCTATACCGGTCCCTTTATTTCCAGGTCATCGTCGCCATCGTCATCGGCGTGCTCCTGGGTCACTTCTATCCCGCCCTCGGCACCGACATGAAGCCGCTGGGCGACGGCTTCATCAAGCTCATCAAGATGATCATCGCGCCGATCATCTTCTGCACCGTGGTGGTCGGCATCGCGGGCATGGAGGACATGAAGAAGGTCGGCAAGACCGGCGGCTACGCCCTGCTGTACTTCGAGATCATGAGCACCGTGGCGCTGATCATCGGCCTGATCATCGTCAACGTGGTCAAGCCGGGTGTGGGCATGAACGTCGACCCGGCCTCGCTCGACACCAAGGCCATCGCCGCCTACACCGGCCCGGGCAAGATGCAGAGCACCACCGAGTTCCTGCTCGCCATCATCCCCAACACGGTGGTGGACGCCTTCGCCAAGGGCGAGATGCTGCAGGTGCTGCTGGTGGCCGTGCTCTTCGGCTTCGCGCTGCATCGCTTCGGTGGCCGCGGCACGCTGGTGTTCGACATGATCGAGAAGTCCTCGCACGTGCTCTTCGTCATCGTCGGCTACATCATGAAGGTGGCGCCCATCGGTGCCTTCGGTGCCATGGCCTTCACCATCGGCAAGTACGGCGTGGGCTCGCTCAAGCAGCTGGCCTTCCTGATGGGCACCTTCTACGCCACCTGCTTCGTCTTCGTGTTCCTGGTGCTGGGCATCGTGGCGCGCCTGCACGGCTTCAGCATCTGGAAGCTGGTCAAGTACATCAAGGAAGAACTGCTGATCGTGCTGGGCACCAGCAGCTCCGAAGCCGCGCTGCCGCGCATCATGGCCAAGCTGGAGAACCTGGGCGTGCGCAAGTCCACCGTCGGCCTGGTCGTGCCCACGGGCTACTCCTTCAACCTGGACGGCACCTCGATCTACCTGACCATGGCCGCCGTGTTCATCGCGCAGGCCACCAACACCCAGCTGGACATCACGCACCAGATCACGTTGCTGCTGGTGCTGCTGCTCACCTCCAAGGGCGCCGCCGGCGTCACGGGCAGCGGCTTCATCGTGCTGGCCGCCACGCTGTCGGCGGTGGGCCATGTGCCGGTGGCCGGCCTGGCGCTGATCCTGGGCATCGACCGCTTCATGAGCGAGGCCCGGGCCCTGACCAACCTGGTGGGCAACACCGTCGCCTCGGTGGTGGTCGGCAAGTGGACCGGCGACCTGGACGAGAGCCGCATGCACGAGGTGCTGAACAACGAGAGCACGCTCGAAGCCGACGCGCCGGAGCAGGTGCTGGACGCCACGACAGCGCGCTTCCCCACGAAGGCAGCCTGAGAAGCCACGGCGGCGCCGGCCGCCGCCCGCCACGGCCATACTCGCGCCGTGGCATCCAACTCCCCGGGGGCGCAGCGCGCCCCTTTTTCATTCCTGTCGACCGGCGCCGGGCGCACCCGCCTCGGTCCGGCGCTGGCCGTGTTCGCCCTCGTGGCGCTGGCGGCCTGGGGCGCGTACGCACTGGCGCTGCGCATCGGGCTGGACCGCCTGGGCGAGGCGGCCGATCACCGGCTGGACATGGAGGTCGGTCGCATCGAGGCCGAGCTGACCCGCTTCGACTACCTGCCCGCCCTGCTGGAAACTTCGCCCCAGGTGCAGCAGCTGCTGGCCAGCCCCTTCGACCCGGCGCTGCGTGCGCAGGCCAGCCACTACCTGCATGCGCTCAACGCCATCGCCGGGGCCGAGACGCTGTACGTGCTGGAGCCCGGCGGCGTGGCCGCGGCCGCTAGCGACGATGGCCAACTCGGCACGCCCGCCGGCCAGAACCTGTCGTACCGGCCCTACCTGCGCGAGGCCCTGGCCGGCGGGCGTGGGCGCTTCTACGGCATCGGCGTCACCAGCCGGGTGCCGGGCTACTACCTGGCCTATGCGCTGCCGCGCGGTGGCCCCGTGCGCGGCGTGGCCACCGTCAAGATCGACCTGCGCCCCGCGGCGCTGGCCTGGCGTCAGCTGCCCGGCGAGATGCTGCTGCTCGACGAGCACCAGGTCGCCATCCTGGCCTCGCGCGAGGACTGGAAGTACCGCCCCATCGTGCCGCTGCCCGAGGCCGAGCGGGCCGAGGCAGCCGCCTCGCGCCGCTACGGCGACGCCCCGCTCACGCCTCTGGCGTGGCGCATGGCCGGCGACGGCCCGCTGGAGCCCGGCCCGGTGCGCGAGGTGCGCCTGGACGGCCGCAGCTACGCCGCCACCGTGCACCGCCTGGATGCCGGCCGCTGGCGCCTGGTGCTGCTGAGCGACGAGGGTCCCGTGCGGGCCGTGGCCGCCGCCGCGGCCGCCGGTGCCGCGCTGGCGGCCGCCGCGCTGCTGCTGGGCCTGCTCGTGCTGCGCCAGCGCCGCCGGCTGGTGCGCCAGCAATTGGCCAGCCGCGCCGCGCTGCAGGCGGCCAACGATTCGCTGGAACGCCGCGTGCAGGAGCGCACCGCCGAGCTTCGCGCCGCCCAGGCCGAGCTGGTGCATGCCGGCCAGCTGGCCGTGCTCGGCCAGATGTCGGCCGGCATGGTGCACGAGCTCAACCAGCCGCTGGCGGCGCTGCACACGCTGTCGGACAACGCGGTGCTGCTGCTGGAGCGGGGCCGCAGCGAGGATGCACGCGCCAATCTCTCACGCATCGCGCAGCTGGTGCACCGGCTGGGCCGGCTCACGGCGCAGCTCAAGGTCTTTGCGCACAAGCGCACCGAGCCGCCCGTCCCGGTGCTGCTGGAGCGGGCGCTGCGCGAAGCTGCGCTGCTGCATGCGCCCCGCCTGCGCGAGCTGGGCGTGGACCTGCGCACCGACAGCCTGCCCGCCACCCTGGCGGTGATGGCCGAGGAGACGCGCCTGGTGCAGGTGCTGGCCAACCTCGTCGGCAACGCTGCCGATGCGCTGGCCGAGGTGCCGGCGGGTACGCGATGGATCGCGGTGACGGCGCAGTGCGGCGATCCCCTGCGCATGGAGGCCCCGGCTGAAGGGCCGCGCCCGTCCGTGGCCAGCGCCGAGCCGCAGCACGAGTCCGACCGGCACAGCGTTGCGCCCCTCTGCCGCATCGTCGTCGCCAACAGCGGCCCGCCCATCCCGCCCGAGGTGCAGGCGCGGCTGTTCGAGCCTTTCTTCACCACCAAGCCCGCCGGCCGCGGCCTGGGCCTGGGGTTGATGATGTCGGCCCATATCATCCAGGCATTCGGCGGCAGCCTGCGCGTGGCGCGGCCCGACGAGATGGCCGACGGGGCTGGCGCCGCCTTCGTCATCGAGCTGCCCGCCGACGTGGGCGCCGACGCAACCGCTCCCGCCCCCGTCCCCGCCCTCCGCGAAGAACCATGAACGCCCCCACCCATCCCATCCGCGTGCTGCTGGTCGAGGACGACGAAGACGTGCGTCTGGGCGCCGCCCAGGCGCTGGACCTGGCCGGCTTCGAGGTTCAGGCCTTCGGCGCCGTCGAGCCCGCGCGTGCCGCCATCACCGAGGGCGTGCCCGCCGTGGTGGTGTGCGACGTGCAGCTGCCCGGCCAGAGCGGCCTGGGCTGGCAGGCCGAGCTGCACAAGACCGACCCGCAGCTGCCCGTGATCCTGGTCACTGGCCATGGCGACATCGCCATGGCCGTGCAGGCCATGCGCGACGGTGCCTACGACTTCATCGAGAAGCCCTATGCCTCTGACCGGCTTGTGGCCGTGGTGCGCCGCGCCGCCGAGCAGCGCCGGCTGGCGCTGGAGGTCGAATCGCTGCGCCGCGCGCTGGACGACTGGAGCGGCATCAAGGCCACGCTGATCGGCCGCTCGGCCGCCATGGAGCGGGTGCGCCAGGCCGTGCGCACGCTCGCGGCCACGCCGGCCGACGTGGTCATCTATGGCGAGACCGGCACCGGCAAGGACCTGGTCGCCCGCTGCCTGCATGAGCGCAGCAGCCGGCGCGGCGGCCACTTCGTGCCGGTCAACTGCGGCGGCCTTCCCGAAAATCTGGTCGACAGCGAACTCTTCGGCCACGAGGCCGGCGCCTTCACCGGCGCCGTCAAGCGCCGCATCGGCAAGTTCGAGCATGCGCACGGCGGCACGCTGTTCCTCGACGAGATCGAGAGCATGCCGATGGCGGTGCAGGTCAAGCTGTTGCGCGCGCTGCAGGAGCGCACCATCGAGCGCGTGGGCTCCAACCAGCAGGTGAGCGTGGACTGCCGTGTGATCGCCGCCAGCAAGGTGGACCTGCGCGAGGCCAGCGAGCAGGGGCGCTTTCGCGCCGACCTGTACTACCGCCTGGGTGTGGCCTTCATCGAGCTGCCCCCGCTGCGCGAGCGGCGCGAGGACATCCCGCTGCTCTTCGAGCACTTCACGCTGCAGGCGGCCAAGCGCTACGGCCAGCCGGCGCCGGTGCCCGACACCCAGGCGCTGTCGGCGCTGCTCGGCCACGCGTGGCCCGGCAACGTGCGCGAGCTGCGCAACGTGGCCGACCGCTATGTGCTCGGCCTGCTGGGCGACAGCTTTTCCGACGCCCTGGGCGGCGGCCAGCGCGGTGTTTCGCTGCCGGAGCACATGGAGCAGATCGAACGCACCCTGCTCATCGAGGCCGTGCGCCGCCTGCAGGGCGACGTACCCCAGGCCGCCAGGGAACTGGGCATCGCCAAGGCCACGCTGTACGACAAGCTCAAGCGGCTGGGGATCGATGCGGCGGGGTATCGGCGGGAGGAGTAGCGATGGGGCCACCGGAGAAAGAGCCGGAAAAAGAACCGGAATCACGATGTGGCTATCTGATTCATAAGTTGCTGTCATTCAATGACATATTCATAGAATGAGCGGAAACTGAACCGGAAATTCGTGGTGTCTACTCGCATCGCTGTCTTCGACCAGCCGCATCAGTTCGAGCCCCTGGTTCCCGCCCAAAGGCTGGACCTGCTTCGGGAGCGGACACGAGAGGTATTCGAAAAGTCGGCCGCCCTCAAGGCTGCGGCCAGCGAGCCGGTGCGGGTTGGTCTGCGCGAGATCGTGCGATCCATGAACTCGTACTACTCCAACCGGATCGAGGGGCAGAGCACACATCCCGCCCACATCGAACGGGCGCTTCGGCAGGACTTTTCAGCGACACCCGATGTGGCGCGGCGGCAGCGGCTGGCGCTGGCGCACATCGAGGCCGAGCGGGCGCTCGAGCCGCTGGTGCACACCGAGGCACAGGCGCTGTCCAGCAGTTTCGTGCAGCAGGCCCATCGTCAGCTCTACGAGCGCCTTCCGGCGGAGGACCGGCGCACCGACGATGGCCGGGAGATCCTGCCCGGCGAACTTCGCCGGCACGACGTGGCCGTTGGCCGCCACCAGCCGCCGACCTGGTCTTCCGTTCCGCGATTTCTCGAGCGAATGGACGAGGTGTATGGCCGCCTGAAGGGCGTCGATGCGCTGCTCTACACCGTGGCCGCAGCCCATCACCGGATGATGTGGACCCACCCCTTCGAGGATGGCAACGGCCGCGCGGTGCGCCTGCAGACGCACTGCGCCCTGTTTCTTCTGAGCGGCGGACTCTGGTCGGTCAATCGGGGGCTGGCGCGGGACCGGGACCGCTACTACCTGATGCTCGACGGTGCTGACGCCATGCGCCAGGGTGACCTGGATGGCCGCGGCAATCTCAGCGAGAAGGCGCTCTGGGACTGGTGCAATTACTTCTTGGATGTCTGCGCCGACCAGATCGGCTTCATGGCGCACATGCTGGACCTGGGTCGCCTGCGCGAACGTCTGCAAGCCTGGGTGCTGGTGCGACGAGCGGGTGGTGATTCGACGGAATACCGCGAAGAAGCGGTATTGCCGCTCCAGATGCTCGCCGCCGCTGGAACCCTGTCGCGCGGCGAGTTCAGCCGCATGACGGGATTGGAAGAGCGCACAGCCCGCAAGGTGATTTCGCGCTTCCTCAAGGATGGGCTGTTGCAGAGCGACGGCCATCGTGGCGCGCTGCGGCTTGCCTTCCCGCTGCACGCGCTGAACATCCTCTTTCCCAGCCTCTACCCGGAGGCTGCGGCGGCCGTCACTGAATAAGAGTGTGGCGAATGGCAGGAGCAGACAGCACGGCGCTGGCGCTGCATGCTCCTTGCCGGCACCTTACGCCGCCGCCGGCCACTGCGCAATCAGCTTGTCCAGCGTGACCGGATAGTCCCGCACCCGCACGCCCGTGGCGTTGTAGACGGCATTGGCCACGGCCGCCGCCGCACCGCACAGTCCCAGCTCGGCGATGCCCTTGGCGGCCAGCGGCGAGGCCATGGTGTCGGGCTCGTCCAGGAACACCACCTCCTGCTCGGGAATGTCGGCATGCACCGGCACCTCGTAGCCCGCCAGATCGTGGTTGATGAAGAGGCCCAGCTTCGTGTCCACCGCCAGTTCCTCCATCAGCGCGGCACCCACGCCCATGGTCATGGCGCCGATCACCTGGCTGCGGGCGGTCACCGGGTTCAGGATGCGGCCCGCCGCGCAGACGGCCAGCATGCGGCGCACGCGGATCTCGGCCGTGTCCACATGCACCGCCACTTCCACGAAGTGGGCGCCGAAGGTCGAGTGCTGCCATTGCTTGGACAGCGACTCGTCGTACTCAATGCCGTCCTCGGCCGTCAGGGGCTCGCCGTCCTTCACCGCATCGGCCAGAGCCAGTCTGCGGCCACCGCTTCGGACCTCGCCGTCGATGAACTCGGCGCCCTCGGCCTCCAACCCCAGCTTGCGGGCGATGGCGTCGCGCAGCTTCACACATGCGGCATAGACGCCGCCCGTGGCATTGGCCGCGCCGAACTGGCCGCCCGAGCCGGCCGACACCGGCCAGTCCGAATCGCCCAGCTTCACCTCGACGCGCTCCAGCGGCACGCCCAGCAGGTCGGCCGCCGTCTGCGCCAGGATGGTGTAGCTGCCGGTGCCGATGTCGGTCATGTCGGTCTCGACCACGACGCTGCCATCGAGCAACAGCCGCACGCGCGCGGCCGACTTCATCAGCATGTGGTTGCGGAAGGCCGCCGCCATGCCCACGCCGATGGCCCAGCGGCCCTCACGCTTCAGGCCCGGCTTGGTCGGGCGCTGGTCCCAGCCGAAGCGCTCGGCGCCTTCGCGCAGGCAGTTCGCCAAGCGGCGCTGGGTGAAGCGGCGCTCGGGATGCTCCGGGTCCACGTCGGTGTCGTTGCGCAGGCGCAGTTCGACCGGGTCGATGCCGAGGCGCTCGGCCAGCTCATCCATGGCGACTTCCAGCGCCGCCATGCCGGGCGCCTCACCCGGGGCGCGCATGGAGTTACCTTCCGGCAGGTCCATCTCGGCCAGGTACATGGCGGTTCGGCGGTGGGCGCCGGCGTAGAGCAGCCGGGTCTGGTTGACGGCCGTCTCCGGCTGGCCCTCGGGCTGGTCGCCGGACCAGCTCTCGTGTGCGATGGCGGTGAGCCGTCCGTCCTTCTCCGCGCCCAGGCGGATGCGCTGGATGGTGGCGGGGCGGTGCGTGGTGTTGTTGGCGATCAGCGGACGATGCAGTCCGACACGCACAGGGCGGCCCACCGCCCGCGAAGCCAGGGCGGCCAGCAGCGCATCCGCACGCAGGAACAGCTTGCCGCCGAAGCCGCCCCCAATGAAGGGCGAGCGCACGCGCACCTTCTCCTTGGGCATCTTCAGCGTGGCCGCGAGGTCGGTGCGGCACCAGTCGACCATCTGGGTCGAGGTCCACACGGTGAGGCGATCGCCCTCCCAGGACGCCAGCGTGGCATGCGGCTCCATCATGGCGTGCGATTCGTCGGGCGTGGTGTAGGTGGCGTCGAGCTGTACCGGCGCGGCAACGAAGGCGGCGTCGAAATCGCCGACCTCGGTCTTGGCATCGTCGCCCGCGATCTTGGCGTGCTCGCGTTCGGCGGCCAGGTCGAAGCGGCCGGACACGGTCTCGTAGCGCACCCGGATCAACGCGGTGGCGGCGCGGGCCTGCTCCAGCGTCTCGGCGACCACCACGGCGATGGCCTGGTGGTAATGGTCGATGGCAGGGCCGCCGAGCAGTCGGGCCGTGTTGCGCTTGGATTTGTCGAGCGGGCCCGCGTCCTTGGCCGTGACGACGGCCAGCACGCCCGGCGCGGCGCGAGCGGCTTCCACGTCCATGCTGGCGATGCGCCCTTTGCCGATGCCGGCACCGAGCACCCAGCCGTACGCGGCCTCGCGCACATGGGCGTCGAATTCGGGATGCCATTCGCCCGCATAGGGCGCGGTGCCGGTGCTCTTGCGCGGGCCGTCGACGCGGTGCGTGGCCTGGCCGACGTGCCGCAAATCCTCGCCGGGCACGGCGGTGGTGGAAGGATCGAATTTCACGGCTGCATCTCCTTCGCGTCGGCCAGCGCGGCCGCCAGGGTGCGCTGCGCGAGCGGCAGCTTGAAGGCGTTGTCGGGGCGCGGATGGGCGTCGGCGAACAGACGCTCGGTAACGGCGTGTGGACCGTTCGGCAGTTCGGCCTCGGCGGCTTCCATGCGCCACGGCTTGGGAGCCACACCGCCGAAGGCGACGCGGCCCTTGCCGTCGGGCTGCACGATGGCCGCCACCGACACCAGCGCAAAGGCGTAGGAGGCGCGGTCGCGCACCTTGCGATAGACATGCGTGCCACCGACGGGCGCGGGCAGCGTGACGGCGGTGATGAGCTCCGCCGGCGCGAGCACCGTGTCGCGCTCGGGCGTGTTGCCCGGCAGCCGATGGAAGTCGGCAATGGGAATGGTGCGGCGCTGGCCGCCGGCCTGCACTGTCTCGACCTGGGCATCGAGCACGCGCAGGGCGACCGACATGTCGCCGGGATGGGTGGCGATGCACTGCGCGCTGCCGCCCACCACCGCCAGCTGTCGGCTGTAGCCCTGCAGCGCGCCGCAGCCGCTGCCCGGTTCGCGCTTGTTGCAGGGCAGGGCGGTGTCGTAGAAGTAGGGGCAGCGCGTGCGCTGCAGCAGGTTGCCGGCGGTCGTGGCCTTGTTGCGCAGCTGGCCCGAGGCACCGGCGAGCAGCGCGCGCGAAAGCACGCCATAGTCGCGCCGCACGCGGGCATTGGCGGCCAGGTCGGTGTTGCGCACCAGCGCGCCGATGCGCAGGCCGCCGCCCTCGATGGGCTCGATGCGATCCAGCCCCAGGCCGTTGATGTCGATGAGGTGCGTCGGCGTCTCCACCTGCAGCTTCATCAGGTCCAGCAGGTTGGTGCCGCCGGCGATGAAGCGGGCGTCCGGCGTGCGGGCGAGGGCCGCGACCGCCGCTTCGGGCGTGGCCGCGCGTTCGTAGCTGAAGGCTTTCATCGGGTGGCCTCCGCGGCTTCGGCGATGGCCTGCTGGATGTTGCTGTAGGCGCCGCAGCGGCAGATGTTGCCGCTCATGCGCTCGCGCATCTCGTCAGGCGACAGCAGGGGTTGGGCCTGCAGGTCGCTGCTCACATGGCTGGGCACGCCGTCGCGCAGTTCGCGCAGGGCGCCGACGGCCGAGCAGATCTGCCCCGGCGTGCAGTAGCCGCACTGGAAGCCGTCGTGGCGGACAAAGGCCTCCTGCATGGGATGCATGGCCTCGGGCGTGCCCAGGCCCTCGATGGTGGTGACCTCGCTGCCTTCGTGCATCACGGCCAGGCTCAGGCAGGTGTTGATGCGGCGACCATCCACGAGTGCGGTGCACGCGCCGCACTGGCCATGGTCGCAGCCTTTCTTGGTGCCGCACAGCTGCAGGTGCTCGCGCAGGGCGTCGAGCAGGGTAGTGCGGTTGTCGACGGTGAGGCTGCGCGCCTCGCCGTTGACCGTCAGGTGCACCGTGCCGTGCAGGGCGCCGGTGGCGGTGCTGCCGCCGGCGGGCGATTCCGGCGCGCGGTCGCGCAGCGGCGGGGATTTCGGGCTGGGGGCCATGGGCTGCTCCGTGGGGTTCGTGGGGAATGGGCCGCCTGGATGAAAAGGGCGTGGCAGGGCATGCAGCGGCAGTCCCCACTGTGAAGGCCGTCCCAGGGGCCACATGCTCGGTGCAAGGACCAGCCGGGCGACAGCGCAGCGCCTGCCTGCCTGTGGGACGCGCCGGACACGGCATCCTCACGCATGCGAACGAGAAAAAGCCCCGGGGCCGAAGCCGCGGGGCTGGAGACGCGCAAGGCCAGCGGCGCGCGCCGCCGGCCGGCCAATGCCGGTGCGTCAGGCCATGACCGTGCCGCTCGCCTCGCCCAGGCCGATGCGTACCGCGCCGTCGCGCTCGCACCAGCCGCGCAGCACCAGCGTGTCGCCGTCCTGCAGGAAGGTGCGCTGCTCGCCGTTGGGGAGCTGGATCGGCTTCTTGCCGCCGAGCGTCAGCTCCATCAGCGAGCCGGCCGCGTCGGGCGTGGGGCCGGAGAGCGTGCCCGAACCCAGCAGGTCGCCGGGCTGCAGGTTGCAGCCATTGACGGTGTGGTGTGCCACCAGTTGCGCGGCGGTCCAGTACGCGGCCTCTTTGGCGCGGCCCAGGGTCAGGCGCGCGGGCGGCTGGCCGTCGGCGCGCATCTTCGGCGTTTGGATCAGCACCTCCAGCACGATGTCCAGCTGGCCGTGCGCGCGGTTGGCCGCGCCATCCAGGTAGGGCAGCGGCTGCGGGTCGCCTTCGGGCCGGGTGAAGGGCGCACGGAAGGGCGCCAGCGCCTCCATGGTCACGATCCAGGGCGACACGGTGGAGGCGAAGTTCTTGGCCAGGAACGGGCCCAGCGGCTGGTATTCCCAGGCCTGCAGGTCCCGCGCCGACCAGTCGTTGAACAGGCCGACGCCGAAGAGGTGTGCCTCGGCGTCGTCGATGCCGACGGGCTGGCCGAGCGCGTTGCCCGGGCCGACGTAGAAGCCCAGTTCCAGTTCGTAGTCCAGGCGCTTGCAGGGGCCGAAGCTCGGTTCGCTGGCATCCGGTGCCTTGGTCTGGCCGCTCGGCCGCTTGAAGGTCGTGCCGCTGGGCACGATGGAGCTGGCCCGGCCGTGGTAGCCGATGGGCACCCACTTGTAGTTGGGCATCAGCGGCTGGTCAGGCCGGAACAGGCTGCCGATGGTGGTGGCATGGTGGATGCCGGTGTAGAAGTCGGTGTAGTCGCCCACCTTGCAGGGCACCGCGAGCTCGCAGGCCGACTGCGGCACGAGCGCCGCGGCCCAGGCGGCCTGCTGCGTGCTGCCCTGGGCCAGGCCGTCGGACAGGCGCTGGCGCAGCGCCACGCGCTCGGCGGGCGCGGCGGCCATCAGCGCGTTCATGTCGTCATGGTCCACCAGGCCGGCGGCGCGCAGGTCCAGCACCTGGTCGCCGATGGCGACGCCGATGCGCAGCGCCGCGTCGCTGCCGCCGGTACGGCGGAAGCGGCCGAAGGGCAGGTTCTGGATCGGGAAGTCGCAGCCCGCCACGTTGGCGGATTCCACCCAGCTGCGCAGGTGGGGGTTGTGGGTCTTGTCGAGAAGGGTCATGGAAGAGCAGTGCAGTGGGTTCAGTCGGCGGTCATGCCCGCCTTGCGGGCCACCTCGCCGAGGCGTTGGTATTCGGACTGCGTGAGCGCGGCCAGTTCCTCGGCCGTGCTGGCGCGCGGCGTGAAGCCGGCCTGCAGCAGCTTGTCGCGCACCGCGGGTTCGGCCAGGGCTTCGGCGAAGGCCTGGTTGAGCGTCTTGACGATGGCCGGCGGCAGGTGGGCCGGGCCATAGACGCCGAACCAGGGCTCCAGTGCATAGCCCTTCAGGCCGGTCTCGGCGATGGTCGGCACGTCGGGCAGCGCGGGCGAGCGCGTGGGCCCGGCCACCGCCAGCGCGCGCAGCTTGCCGGCCTGGATGTGCGGCAGCGAAGCAGGCAGGTTGTCGAACATCACGCCCACCGTGCCGCCCAGCAGGTCGGTGATGGCCGGGCCGCTGCCCTTGTAGGCCACGTGCGTGAGCTGCGTGCCCGTCATCTGCGCGAACAGCACGCCGGCCAGGTTCATCGACGTGCCGGCGCCGGCCGTGGCGTAGGGCAGGCCGGGCGTCTTCTTCGCGGCGGCGATCAGCTCGGGCACCGACTTGATGGGCGAGCTGGCCGGCACTTCGAGCACGATGGTCGAGGTGCCCAGCAGGCCGATGGCGGTGAAGTCCTTGCGCGGATCGAAGGGCACCGACTTGTAGATGTGCGGATTCAGCGCGTTGGTCGAGATGGCGCCGAAGCCGATGGTGTAGCCGTCGGCTGGGGCCTTGGCCACCACGTCCATGCCGATGTTGCCGCCCGCGCCGCCGCGGTTGTCGATGACCACCGGCTGGCCCAGCTTCTCGGCCACGCGCTGGCCGACGGTGCGCGCCACCAGGTCGGTGGTGCCGCCGGCGGTGTAGGGCACGATGAAGCGGATCGGCTTGGATGGGAAGTCGGCCGCCTGAGCCTGACCGCCAAGCACCACGCCGATGCCCAGTACGCATGCGGCTCCAATGCGGGAGACGCCGCGGAACCGGCTTCGCCGGGCCGCTGGCGGCGCCCCCTTGAGGGGGGATTCGGCTACACGAAGTGAGCAAGAAACGGGGGGGAACTCGTTCATTTTTGGAATTGGTCCTTCAGGCCCGCCCAGCAATCGGCGTAATCATGGTCCAGCGGGGCGGTCTCCATCGCGAAGGCGGTGGGCACGAAACGGTAGCGGCTCTCGAACATGAAGGCCAGCGTGTTGTCCAGCTTCTGCGGCTGCAGGTTGGCGCTGGAGGCCTTCTCGAAGGCCTCTTCGTCCGGGCCGTGCGGCACCATGGCGTTGTGCAGGCTGGCGCCACCGGGCTTGAAGCCGCCCGGCTTGGCGTCGTACTCGCCGTACACCAGGCCCATGAACTCGCTCATCAGGTTGCGGTGGTACCAGGGCGGGCGGAAGGTGTCTTCCATCACCAGCCAGCGCGGCGGGAAGATCACGAAGTCGCAGTTGGCCGTGCCCGGCGTGTCGCTGGGCGAGGTGAGCACCGTGAAGATGGACGGATCGGGATGGTCGAAGCTGATCGAGCCGATGGTCATGAAGTTGACCGTGTCGTACTTCACCGGCGCCAGGTTGCCGTGCCAGGCCACCACGTTGAAGGGCGTGTTGCTGGCCGGCGCGCGCCAGAAGCGGCCGCCGAATTTCTTGATCAGTTCATAAGGGCCGGCGACGTCTTCGTACGCGGCCACGGGCGCCTGGAAGTCGCGCGGATTGGCCAGGCCGTTGGAGCCGATGGGCCCCAGCTCCGGCAGGCGGAACTGCGCGCCGTAGTTCTCGCACACGTAGCCGCGCGACGGGCCGGCGCCGGCCTCGGTGTCGGGCAGCGCCACCTTGAAGGCCAGGCCGCGCGGCAGCAGGGCGATCTCCCCCGGCTTCACGTCGAGCACGCCGAGCTCGGTGGTGATGCGCAGGCGCCCCTGCTGCGGCACCACCAGCAGCTCGCCGTCGGCATTGACGAAGGCGCGGCGGTCCATCGACTTCGTGGCCAGGTACACGTGGGCGGCCACGCCGGTCTGCGCATCGGCATCGCCATTGGCGGCCAGGGTGCGCATGCCTTCCACGAAGTCGGCCTCCACGCCGGCCTCGAAGGGGATCGGGTGCCAGCGCAGCGGCTCGGGCGCCAGGGCGGCGGCGCGGTCGCCGCCGGTGGTCCACAGCGGCTGGGCCCAGGCCTGGTAGCGGCCGGCCACCACGCTGGGCTGCCGGCGGTACATCCAGCTGCGGCGGTTCTGGTGGCGGGGGGCGGTGAAGGCGGTGCCGGACATCAGCTCGGGGTAGAGCTGCAGCGGCGCGCGCTGCGGGCTGTTGCGGCCCTGGGGCAGTGCACCGGGCACGGCCTCGGTGGCGTATTCGTTGCCGAAGCCGCTCTGGTAGCGCAGGGAGGAAGAGGGGTCGGAGGCGGTCATGGGAATCCTCGCAGGTTGGACGGGCCGGCGCCGCAGCACAGCGTGCGCGCCGGTCCGGGGTTGGCTCCAATTAGTTTTAATGAAACGAGTTCGACTATGCCGAACTGGCGGCGAGTGTAGGCCGCGCATCTGGTAATGTCTAACGATTTACAAATCAACGAATCCAGGCGGGTGATGGCGGAAGACGGCGAACGCGGCGCACAGCGTGGCATCCAGAGCATCGAGGTGGGCGGCACCCTGCTGCAGGCCCTGGTGCACACCGGCCGGCCCATGCCGCTGAAGGCGTTGGCACAGGAGGCCGGCATGACGCCGGCCAAGGCGCATCCCTACGTGGTGAGCTTCGGCCGGCTGGGCCTGATCGAGCAGGACGGCGCCACGGGCCATTACCAGCTCGGCCCGCTGGCGCTGCAGCTGGGGCTGATCGCCATGGCGCAGACCAACCCCGTGCAACTGGCCACGCCGGTGATCGAGGCGCTGGCCCGGCGCACCGGCCACACGCTGGCGCTGGCGGTGTGGGGCGAGCGCGGCGCCACCATCGTGCGCACGGCCGAGTCGCCGGCGGCGGTGCATGTGGCGATGCGCCATGGCACCGTGTTCTCGCTCGCCGGCACGGCCTCGGGCCGGCTCTTCGGCGCCTACCTGGACGAAGCGGTCGTGCGCGCCGCGCTGGAGGCCGAGCGGGCCCGCGCACAGCCGGGCGAGGCCGGCATGCCCGCGCCCGCGCCGCTGCCCGACTGGAACGCCTTCGAGGGCCAACTGCGCGAGGTGCGCGCGCGCGGCCTGTCGCGCTCCGAGGGCGAGGTGCTGCCCGGCATCAGCGCCATGGCCGCGCCGGTCTTCGACGCGGGCGGGCGCATCGTCATCGCACTCACGGCCATCGGCGCCTCCGCCGTCTTCGACACGCGCTGGGACGGCCGCCTGGCGGCGGTGCTGCGCGAGGCGGCGGCCGACATCTCGGCCCGCCTGGGCGCCCGCCGGCCCGGCTGACGTCCAGCTGCGGCATCGCTGCAACGTCGCCCCCCATAAGGCGGGTGCCCGCCGCGCAGAGAGGTGCTGGCCGCGGCGATACTCGCGCTTTTCTCCAGACGACGGTCCTGCGGCCGTCCCCCCTTGCCCGCGCCCATGTTCAGAAAGCCCCTGACGCGCCATGTTCTCTGCATGTCCGGAGGGGCGGTGCTGGCCGTGGTGCTGTGCCTGGCCTTCGGTGCCTGGTCCGTGCAGCGCGACCGGGCCGAGCAGGCTGGCGAACTGGCCGACAGCTACGTCAACCTGGCGCGTCGGATCACCGGCGAGGCGGTCGAGACCATCGATGCCATCCATGCCGAGCCGGCCGAGTGCGGCCCCCAGGAAGTCGCGCGCCTGCGGGCCCTGGTGCTCAACAGCCGCTTTCTCAAGGCCGCTGCCCGGCTGGAGAACGGGCAGGTGGTCTGCAGCTCGATCATCGGCCGAGTGGATCCGCCGGCGCAGCCCCCGCGGGTGGACCTGGCCGGCGACGGCGGCCGGCGCATCTCCTTCAACGTGCCCGAGCTGGGTGCGCCCGGCAGCCGCTCGATGGTCATCCGCGAAGGCAATGCGATGGTCTCCATCCATGCGCGCACCTTCATCGACCTGGCCGACCCGCGGCTGGACTTCGCCCTGGTGGCCAAGGACGGCGACGTGGGGCGGCTGCTGTTCACCAACACGCCCGCGCTGCAGGGGCTGGAGCGCGTCTCCGGCACCGAACCCACGCTCACCTTCAACGGCCAGCGCTACCAGGTGCGCTGCCTGCAGGCCTACACCGGCTGCATCGTGGCCACGCTGCGGGTGCCGCAGGGCGTGTGGGGCTCGCCGGTGATGATCGAGATGGGGGCCTTCGGCCTCCTGCTGGGACTGAGCGGCGGCTTTGCGTTCAGCGCCTTCCTGGGACGCTCGCGCTCGCTCAGCCGCCAGCTGCTGCTGGCCATGCGCAGTGGCGAGCTGCGCGTGGTCTACCAGCCCATCGTGCGCCTGTCCGACCGCCGACGCGTGGGCGCCGAAGCCCTGCTGCGCTGGACCGATGCCACCGGCAAGCCGGTGAGCCCCGACGCCTTCATCAGCGAGGCCGAGCGCAACGGCATGATCGGGCAGGTCACCCGCTTCGTGATCAGCCGCGTGCTGGAGGACCTGGGCGACGGCCTGCGCCGGCGGCCGGACTTCCAGGTCACGGTCAACGTCTCAGCCGACGACCTGATGGACAGCGGCTTCCTGCCCTTCCTGTCGGCGCGGCTGCAGGCGGCGCGGCTGCAGGCCTGCAGCATCGGGCTGGAGCTGACGGAGCGCACCACCGCCAACAGCCGCGAACTCAGCCGCGCCATCGCCCGCGTGCGCGAGGCGGGGCACAAGGTCTACATCGACGACTTCGGCACCGACTATTCGAGCCTGTCGTACCTGTCGCGGCTGCGGGTGGATGCGATCAAGATCAACCGCACCTTCATGCAGGCACTCCACGACCAGAGCGACCAGGACACCATCGCCCCGCAGATCGTGGTGATGGCCGAGGTGCTGGGCCTGACCATGGTGGTCGAAGGCATCGAGGAAGAGCAGCAGGCCGCCTACTTCCACACCCTGGCGCCCGACGCGCTGGCGCAGGGCTGGCTGTTCAGCAAGCCGGTGGAGGCGTCGCTGCTGTTCAGCTGACACCTCCTGCCGCTGCCACCCCCGCTCCGCGGAACGGCGGCGATGACTTCAAGGCCCCTCTCCCCTCGCGGGAGAGGGGTTGGGGAGAGGGGGCCACCCCCCAACCTCAACCCTGCTTCGCCGCCTCCAGCACGTCCCGCGTGCGCTCGGCCTCGCGGCGGGCGGCGGCGGCGAAGTCGACGCCGCTGCTGGCGTAGCAGATGGCGCGGGACGAGTTCACGATGATCGGCGCGTCCTCGCGCCAGCCGGCGCGCACGGTGGCCACCGCATCGCCGCCCTGGGCGCCCACGCCGGGGATCAGCAGCGGCACCGTCGGCGCCAGCTCGCGCACGCGGCGGATCTCCTGCGGATAGGTCGCGCCCACCACCAGGCCGAGCTGGCCGTTGAGGTTCCACGGCCCCTGCGCCAGCGAGGCCACATGCTCGTACAGCAGCGGCTGGCCCGGCACATCGGCCAGGCGCTGGCTCTGCAGATCGTCGCCGCCCGGGTTGCTGGTGCGGCACAGCAGGAAGGCGCCCTTGTGCGGGTAGCGCAGGTAAGGCGAGACGGAATCGAAGCCCATGAAGGGCGACAGCGTCACCGCGTCGGCGCCGTAGCGCTCGAAGGCCTCGGCCGCGTACTGCTCGGCGGTGGAGCCGATGTCGCCGCGCTTGGCGTCAAGGATGACCGGCACCTGCGGCGCCACGGCCCGCATGTGGGCCATCAGCCGCTCCAGCTGGTCCTCGGCGCGGTGGGCGGCGAAGTAGGCGATCTGCGGCTTGAAGGCGATCACCAGATCGGCCGTGGCCTCGACGATGGCGGCGCAGAAGTCGTAGATGCGGCGCGGGTCGCCCTTCATGCCGTCGGGAAAGCGGGTGGGCTCCGGGTCCAGCCCCACGCACAGCATGGAGCGGTTCTGGCGCTGCGCGGCCTGCAGCTGATCGAGGAAAGACATGGGGCGCGATTCTAGGAGGCGCCCTCGGGGCGGCCGTGCCGGCACCGGCCGCCTGCCCGGGAACGGCCTGCGGGTGGCGGCCCCGCGTGTCGGGCGCTCAACCGGCTGCCGCGGCCAGGCGCTCGAACTCGGCCGCCGCCAGGCACAGGTCGGCCCAGGCGCGTGCCTTGTCGGCCGGGGTGCGCAGCAGGTAGGCGGGCGCGTAGCTGGCGACCACGGCAGTGCGGCCGTCGGCGCAGCGGCCGACCTGGGCACGCAGCCGGCCCAGCGGCTGCGCGCCGAGCAGCTGCTGCGCCGCCAGCGGACCCAGCGCCAGCACCATGCGCGGCGCGAGTTCGCGGCAGGCATGGTCGAAGCCAGCCTCGAAGGGCTCGTCGTCCTCGCCTTGCGGCACGCCGGGCGCGGGGCGGTGCACGCGCTGCAGGTGCACCGGCGCGGGGCCGGCGTGCAGGCGCAGGGCGCGCAGCATCTGATCGAGCAGGCGGCCGGCGTCGCCGACGAAGGCGGCGCCATGACGGCCATCGGGGCCGGGCGGCATGTCGACCAATACCAGCCAGCCGCCTGGGGTGGGCGCGTCGCCGCTGGCGCCGGCCGGCAGGTACAGGCGTTGGGCCGGCTCGATGCGCACGGCGGGGGCACTCCCGGCCCGTGCGGAGGGTGCGCCGGTTCGTGGGGCCGGGGACGCCGTGGCGGAGGCGGGCGACTCGGCCGTGGGGCGGCGACCGGGCGCGGAGGAAGCCGGTGCCGCCTGGCGCAGGGCTGGCGGCGCTGCGGCGGAAGGCGGCATGTCCTCCGGCGGTACGTCGTCGATCCATGCGGGGGGGCCGTCGTCCGAAGGCGGCGCGTGGGGCGTGTCGGTGCCCGGACGATCCATCGGCGGGCGGGCTGCGCGGGCGGCCGCGGGCTCGGCGGTGTGCTCGCCGACGAGCGCCGCGGGCTCTGCGGCCTGGGTCCTCTCAGCTGCAGCGATGGGTGCCGCCACCTCCGCCGTCTGCGCCGGCCACCAGACCTTGACGCCCATCTCCTCCAGCATGGCGCGCTGGCGTGCATCGAGCATCAGGCTCATCTCGGGTTTCCTGGGCGTGCGAACGCGCGTGCGTGCGGCGCGCCCTGTTGAATGGGGGCGGAGGACGGCGTCACGCGGCCGTGCCCTCCAGCCGCAGGCTCATCACGATCGCGTCCTCGCGACGGCCGGGCGCGGCCGGGTAGTAGCCCTTGCGCTGGCCCACGCGGCGGAAGCCGTGGCGCTCGTAGACCTGCTGGGCGCGCGTGTTGCTCACCCGCACCTCCAGCCACAGCCAGCCCGCGCCCTGCGCGCGCGACCATACGCCCAGCGCCGTGAGCATCAGCGCCGCCCAGCCCTGGCGCTGGAAGGCCGGCGCCACGGTGATGTTGAGCAGATGCACCTCGTCCACGCCCTTCATGGCGACGAAGTAGCCGATCAGCGTGTCGGGCGGTGCGCGCCGCCCTGCAACGTCGGCGCCGAAGCCGGGCGCCTCGGGCGCCGTGGGCCCGACCAGGCACATGCAGTGGTAGCCGGCATGCATCGAGTCGATGAAGTTGCCGCGCGTCCACGGATGGGTGTAGGCCTGCTGCTCGATGGGCAGCAGCGCGTCGAGGTGGGTGACGCGCATGGGCTCCAGGCGCGCCTCGGGCAACTGGGGCAGGGCGCTCATGCGGACGTCGCTCCGGTGGCGGCGGCGTTCTTGATCGCCTCGCGCTCGGCCGTGGTCTGGGCGACCTTGTCGCGCACGTACAGCGGCTGGGCCTCGGCGGCCGGCACGGCGCGGCCGGCGGCAAGCATGGCCGGGGCCAGGCGCAGCAGGGCGGTGGCGGTGGGCAGGCAGGCATGGCGCGGTGCACCGGCGGGCAGGCGCTCGCCATAGGCCGCGAACGCGTTGCCGGCCAGCAGGAAGCCGGGAGGCACCTGCACCTGCTCGGGCGCCATCAGGCGCGGGGCTTCGCAGTGACCGGCCGCGGTGTCGCAGGCAGCGGCATAGACCTCGTCCATGCGCGCGTCGAGCACCGCCATCACCTGCGCCGCGCCGGTGGCATGGCGGGCCTCCTCGGCCACGGCGTGCAGCGTGTCGATGGGCAGCACGGGAATGTCCGCCCCATAGCCCAGGCCCTGCGCCACCGCGCAGGCGGTGCGCAGGCCGGTGAAGGCGCCGGGGCCGCGGCCGAAGACGAGGGCCTGCAGCCCGCCCAGCGTCAGCCCGGCCTCGGCCAGCAGTTCGTGGATCAGCGGGATCAGCGCGGCCGAGGCCTGCGCGCCACCCGCCTGCGTGCGGGCGACCACGCGGTCGCCGTGCTGCACCGCCACCGACAGCGTGTCGGTGCTGCAATCGAAGGCGAGGAGTTCAGGCATTGCAACCCTTGGTCGTGGCACAGGCCGGCACCGCGGCGGACGCGGCCGGCGCCTTGCGCTGCACACCCAGCAGGATGCCGAGGGTCACCAGCGCCAGCCCGGCCAGCAGGCCCGGATGCAGCGGCTCGTCCAGGAAGAACACCGCCGACAGCGCCGACAGGCCCGGCACCAGCGCCGTGATCATGGTGGTCCGCACGGGGCCGAAGTAGCCGATCATCTTCGTGAAGGTGATGCCTGAGATCACCACCGAGCCGATGCCCTGGAAGGCCATCTGGAAGGCGATGGCGCCCCAGGGTGCGGTGGGCAGCTTGCTGTGCACGACGCCCGCCCAGACCAGCAGGGCATACAGCGGCACATAGGTCAGCAGCGCGAACATGGTGATGGCGATGGTGGCGCGCACCGCGTCCAGTGCATGCCGGCGCACGATGACGCCGTAGCAGGCCCAGCAGAAGGCGGCGGACATGAACAGCAGGTCGCCCTTCCACACATCGGCCGTGCCGCCCGCGTCCGCGCCGCCGAAGGCCTGCAGCAGGCTGCGCCCGCCCACCATCAGGTCGCCCGCGACGATCAGGCCCAGCCCCGCGGCCCGCAGCGGCGTGATGCGGTCACGCAGCACCACCGCCGCCAGCAGCGCCGTCCACAGCGGCAGGCTGCCGGGC
The DNA here is from genome assembly GCF_017991995.1 of Pseudacidovorax sp. Classification (GTDB taxonomy): domain Bacteria; phylum Pseudomonadota; class Gammaproteobacteria; order Burkholderiales; family Burkholderiaceae_C; genus Xenophilus. The sequence continues at coordinate 372,323 of NZ_JAGOPN010000002.1, forward strand.
ATCAGCACCGCGGCATGGCCGGCCGGCGCGAAGAAGAAACCCGAATACGCCAGGCCCGCATAGAGCACCGCGCCGAAGATGCCGGCCAGTGCGCTCAGCCGCAGCGGGAGGGGCGACAGGCCGAACAGCGAGCCGGCCTGGGTGTCGCCCGCCCGCCGGGCCTGCGCCACCAGCCAGGCGCCCCAGGGCGCGAGCACCACGCTGGCGCCCAGGATGCGGGCCAGACCGATGTCCAGTGGCGCCAGCGAGCGGCCGGCGGTGGCGCGGGAGATGACGATGAAGCCCGTCCACACCAGAACGGTGATGACAGCCGAGCCGACACCCACCGCCCGGGGAGACAGGCGCAGGAGCGATCGGTCGGCAGCAGGCATCGGGCGATTATCGAGGGGCCTCGCCTCCGTCGTCGGCGCCGGGGGCTTGCGGGGGGCGGCCGGCCACGGTCACCGTGGCACCGGCGGCGCGCAGGGCGGCCACCGCCGCTTCGGGTGCCTGTGGCGCCACCAGCACCGTGCCGGCCTCGGCCAGCGGCGCGATCACATAGGGCGAGGCGGCACCGAGCTTTTCGGACGAGGCCATGACCACCGTCTCGGCCGAGGCCGCCATCAGCGCCCGCTTGATGGCGGCTTCCTCCATGTCGGCGGTGGTCAGGCCCGCCTGCGCATGCACCCCGGTCACGCCCAGGAAGCAGGTGTCGGCATGGATGCGGGCGATGGCCTCGGTGGCCGCCGCGCCCACCGCCACCACCGAATGCTTGAACAGCCGGCCGCCGATCAGCACCACCTCCACGCCGGGATGCGCCACCAGCGCCACCGCCACCGACGGGCTGTGCGTGACCACCGTGGCCTGCAGCGTGGCCGGCAAGTGGCGCGCCAGTTGCACGGCGGTGGTGCCGCCATCGACGAACACCACCTGCCCGGGCCGCACCATGGCGGCCGCGGCACGGCCGATGGCGACCTTCTCCTGCGGCGCCAGGCGCTCGCGGCCGGCGAAGTCGGCCTCGGCCGCCGCCATCGGCAGCGCGCCGCCGTGCACCCGCTGCAGCTTGCCCTGCGCCGCCAGCTCCCGCAGGTCGCGGCGGATCGTGTCTTCCGACAGGCCCAGCGATTCGCCGAAAGCCTTGGCCACCACCTGGCCATCGCGGCGGAGGGCGTCAAGGATGAGCTGGTGGCGCTGGCGGGTGAGCATGGGTCGATGGTAGCCAGGGATGCATGAAGATGCACGAAATTTCTTGATATTGCACGAGTGTGCGCCTAGCATCCGCCGCCATGACCTCCACCAGCGAACGCGTCCGGGTGCGCGACGTCACCCTGCTCTCCGACAACTGGTACACGCTCAAGACCACGCGCTTCGACTGGCAGCGCCGCGACGGCCGCTGGCAGACCCAGCAGCGCGAGACCTACGACCGCGGCAACGGTGCCGTCCTCCTGGCCTATGACCTGGCGCGCCGCACGGTGCTGCTGGTGCGGCAGTTCCGCTACCCGGCTTTCGTCAACGGCCACGACGGCCTGCTCATCGAGGCCGCCGCCGGCCTGCTGGACGATGCGGCCCCCGAGGCCCGCATCCGCGCCGAGGCCGAGGAAGAGCTGGGCTACCGCCTGGGCGAGGTGCGCAAGGTGTTCGAGGCCTTCATGAGCCCCGGCTCGGTCACCGAGAAGCTGCACTTCTTCGTCGCACCCTACGACGCCGGCATGCGCATCGGCGACGGCGGCGGCCTGGCCGAGGAGGGCGAAGACATCGAGGTGCTGGAGCTGCCTTTCGACGAGGCGCTGGCCATGGCGGCGGACGGCCGCATCGCCGATGCGAAGACCATCCTCCTTCTGTACCACGCGCAATTGCACCTGTTCGGCCCGCGCGGGGGCTGAGCGGGGCGCGGCCGCCCACCGGCGTGCCGCGGCCTGCTGACGCACCCAGCGCTCCGGATAATCCCGGCGCATGCCTGTGCGCTGCTTCTCTTCCTGCCTTCCCCGCCTCCCGCTTCTCACTTTCCTGCGCGCTGCTGCGCTGGCCGCCACCGTCGCGGGCGCGGGCTCGCCGGCACTGGCCCAGCCCTCGCCAGCGGTCCCTGCCGGCGCTGCCATGCCGTCCACGGCGCTGCCGCCCTCCGTCGAAGCCGCCCTGGCCCGCGCCAAGGTACCGCGCGATGCCGTCACCTTCTTCGTGGCCGACGCCGAGGGCCGCCAGCCCCCGCGCCTGGCCTGGCGGGCGCAGGAGCTGGTCAACCCGGCCTCGGTGATGAAGCTGGTCACCACCTATGCCGGGCTCGACCTGCTGGGTCCCGCCTACACCTGGAGCACGCCGGTGTACGCCGATGGCGCCGTGGTCGACGGCACGCTGCAGGGCAACCTCTACCTGCGCGGCCAGGGCGACCCCACGCTGGTGGTCGAGCGGCTCTGGCTGCTGCTGCGCCGCGTGCAGGCCCTGGGCATCCGCCGCATCGCCGGCGACGTGGTGGTCGACCGCAGCGCCTTCGACGCCGGCGTCGAGAGCGACCCGGCCGCCTTCGACGGCGAGCCGCTGCGGCCCTACAACGCCTCGCCCGACGCCTTCCTTGTCAACTTCCGCTCGGTCACGCTGGACTTCACGCCCGAGGCGGGCGGGCGCTTCGCTATCGTGAGTGCGGAGCCGCCCCTGGCGGGCGTCACCTTTCCGGCGCGTATGCCGCTCGGTGGTGGCGAATGCGGCGACTGGCGCACTGCGCTGCAGGCCGACTTCAACGACCCGGCGCAGCCGAGATTCACCGGTACCTTGCCGGCCGCCTGCGGCGCGCGCAGCTGGCCCGTGGCCTGGCCCGATCCGCAGCGCTTCGGCCTGCGCGCCATCGGCGGCCTCTGGCAGCAGATGGGCGGCCAGATCGACGGCCAGCTGCGCCTGGGTACCGTGCCGACGGGCGCGCGCCTGCTGTTCGAGGCCGCCTCGCCGCCCCTGGGCCAGGTGGTGCGCGACATCAACAAATACAGCAACAACGTGATGACCCAGCAGCTCTTCCTGACGCTGGGCCTCACGCAGCGCCAGCGCGGCAGCTTCGACGCCGCACGCGCCGCCGTGCGGCAATGGTGGACGTCACGCGTGGGCGGCAACGAACCGGCGCCGGTGATGGTCAACGGTGCCGGCCTGTCACGCGAGGACCGGCTCACCGCGGCCGGCCTGGCGCGCATGCTGCAGGTGGCGTGGCGCTCGCCGGTCATGCCGGAGCTGATCGCCTCATTGCCCGTGATGGGCGTGGACGGCACGCTGCGCAATCGCCCGGCCATCACCTCGGCCCATCTGAAGACCGGCAGCCTGCGCGACGTGGCGGCGATTGCCGGCTATGTGGATGGCGCTGGGGGCCGCAGATGGGTGGTCGTCGCTATTGCCAATGATCCGGCGGCTGGCGCGGCGCGGCCGGCCTTCGATGCGTTGGTGGAGTGGGTGGCGCGAGGGACTTAAGACGATTGCGTACCGCGGTTTACCGAGGCTCTGTGTCAGAGCATATTCTCTGCAATTTATCCTCCCCCAAAAGGCATCTTCAATTTGCCAAGAATAGGGGCATATTTGCGTTCAGGGGAGTTGTATCGGCACTCGGGAAGATGCATTCGCCGCGCCGCAGTCCAGAGATTGGAAAATTCTTATGCATATCAATTGCATCAGCGGCGGTAAGTGATTTTTTTATTGATCAGAAAAATGAGCGAAGCGCTTTACTTGTGCCAAGCCAAGAGAGACGGTAATGTCAGATCACCAGATATCGTGTATCAACAAGACCAATCGCACGAGTGCACATGAGCGCATTCATTCCATCGGTGGGGTCAATCCCGACGGTAGTCGGTGGAAATTGGATCAACGGCAGGCAATCGCGGATGTGGAGTCGGGAAAATTTAGGTTTTGGGTCAGCGCGGGGGGAAGTTCAGTTTGGGTCATTGTGGCGACGAGCGCCGCTGGCAATAAGTATCTGAAAACTCAGAACGACGGGGAACAGCCGAACAATCTATTGAGCTTGCCGGAATGCCCTTAAGGTTGCCGGTCAAATAAGTTCAAGCGGGACGTGGAAGCTCATGGGAGCTGCTGCTGATAAAAAATTTAAGCCGCCGCGCGCATCAGTCGGTCGCGAACGCCTTCCCACTCCGCCGTCTCCGGCGGCGTCTCGATCCAGATCAGCTTGGCGCCTTCGTCGTCGAACTGCCGCAGCCGCGCGAACAGCTGCCGCGCCGCCTCGGCGGCGTCGTCGGGCATGCGGCGCAGGATCAGGCGCTGTGACCGGCTCTTGAGCGGCGTGCGCGACCACACGGCGATGTGGGCGGCCTGGGCGCCCAGCACGTCCAGCGCGGACTGCAGCATGCGGCCATCCATCAGCCGCACCTTGGCCGTCGGGGCGTAGTGCGATTCCAGCGTGCCCGAGGCGCGCGGGTCGGGCTGGGCCAGTTCGGCCTGGCTGCGCAGGCGCTCGCCGGCCACGCGCTCGATCTGCGCGCGGGTGATGACGCCCGGGCGCAGCAGCACCGGCGCGCCGCGGCTGCAGTCGACGATGGTCGATTCGATGCCCACGGTGCAGGGGCCGCCGTCGACGATCAGCAGGTCGTCACCGAATTCGCCGGCGACGTGCGCGGCGGTGGTCGGGCTCACGCGGCCGAAGCGGTTGGCGCTGGGGCCGGCCAAGCCGGGCACGCCGTGGCGGGCGCAGGCATGCAGCAGCGCCTGCGCCACCGGGTGGTCGGGGCAGCGCAGGCCGATGGTGTCCTGCCCGCCCGCGGCGGCCGCGCCCACGCCGGGCTGGCGGGTGGCGATGAGCGTCAGCGGGCCGGGCCAGAAGGCATCGGCCAGCGCGCGCCCGAAGGCCGGCAGCGGCTGCGCGAAGCGCGACAGCGACTCCGCCTGCCGAAGCGCGTCGGGCAGGTGCACGATCAGCGGGTGGTCCGACGGCCGGCCTTTGGCGCGGAAGATGCCGCGGGTGGCGTCGTCGTTGGCGGCGTCGGCCCCCAGGCCATAGACCGTCTCGGTGGGAAAGGCCACCAGCTCGCCCGCCCGCAGCGCGAGCGCGGCGCGTTCGATGGCGTGGCTGTCCTGGCCGTCGAGGATCATGGCGATGTCAGCTTGCCGTGCTGTCGGGCAGCCCGAGCAGGGCCGCAGCCTGTGCGGCGGCGGCGCGCACGCCGGCAATGTCGGCGCCGGTGATGTTCAGGTGTCCCATCTTGCGCCCGCGCCGCGCCTCGGTCTTGCCGTAAAGGTGCAGGTGGGTGCCGGGCAGGGCCAGCACCTGGGCCCAGGCCGGGTCGCGCTGCTGGTCGCTGCCGTCGGCGAACCACAGGTCGCCCAGCAGGTTGAGCATGATGGCCGGGCTGTGCTGGCGCGGCGCCACCAGCGGCAGGCCGGCCAGGGTGCGCACCTGCAGGTCGAACTGCGAGACGTCGCAGGCGTCCATGGTGTAGTGGCCGCTGTTGTGCGGGCGCGGCGCCATCTCGTTGGCGACCAGGCTGCCGTCCTCCAGCATGAAGAACTCCACGCACAGCACGCCCACGTAGCCGATGCCATCGGCGATGGCGCGCGCGGCCTCGACGGCGCGGGTGGCCACGGCCGGCGGCAGGGCCTGCTCATGCACCTCGGTCACGGCCAGGATGCCGCCGCGGTGCAGGTTGCGCTGGGGCGGGAAGTGCACCGCCTGGCCATCATGGCCGCGGGCCACGATGACCGAGCATTCCAGCGCCAGCGGCAGGCGCTTTTCGAGCACGCAGGGCACGCGGCCGGTGGCTTCCCACGCCGCGGCGAGTTCGGCCTGGGTCTGCACGCCCTGCTGGCCCTTGCCGTCGTAGCCCATGCGCGCGGTCTTGAGGATGCCGGGCAGCAGGTCGGCCGAAACGGCCGCCAGGTGGTCGGCGTTCTCGATCACCGCGTAGGGCGCGCAGCCGATGCCGCTGGCGGCGCTGCAGCGCACGAAATGCGCCTTCTCGCGGATGCGGTCCTGCGCGATGGCCACGGCATCGGCCGCGGGCGCCACCGGCACGTCGCCGGCCAGCGTCGCCAGGGCCTGGGCCGGCACGTTCTCGAACTCGGTGGTGACGGCATCGGCCAGGCGCGAAAGGCGACCGAGGGCGTCGCTGTCCAGGTAGTCCGCATGCAGGTGGTGGTGGCTGATGCGGCCGGCGGGGCTGTCCGGATCGGGGTCGAGCACCGCGGTGAAGTAGCCCGTGGCCTGCGCCGCGTGCACGAACATGCGGCCCAGCTGGCCGCCGCCCATCACGCCCAGCGTGCTGCCGGGCAGAAGCGGCAGGGTCTTGCGGCCCGGGGCCGTGACCTTGGGGCTCACAGCGCGCCTCCGCCCTGGGGCGAGAACACGGGTGCCGCGGCTGCGGGCGCGCCCTCGGCGGGCGGCGGCAGCGTCATGGCCTCGGCCACGCGGGTCTGGGCGGTGCGGAAGTCGTCCAGCTTCTGGCGCAGGGCCGGGTCGTTCACCGCCAGCATGGCCACCGCGAACAGGGCCGCATTGGCCGCGCCCGCGGTGCCGATGGCGAAGGTGCCGACCGGGATCCCCTTGGGCATCTGCACGATGCTGTAGAGCGAATCGACGCCCTGCAGGTGCCGGCTGGCCACCGGCACGCCCAGCACGGGCACCGTGGTCTTGGCGGCCAGCATGCCCGGCAGGTGGGCCGCGCCGCCGGCCCCCGCGATGATGGCCGTCAGCCCGCGGGTGGCGGCGCTTTCGGCATAGGCGAACAGCGCGTCCGGCATGCGGTGCGCCGAGACGACGCGTGTTTCATGGGCGATGCCGAATTGCTGGAGAATCTCGGCCGCATGGCGCATCGTCTCCCAGTCGGAGTTCGAGCCCATGACCACGCCGACCTGGATGGTTTCACTCATCTTTCAATTTTACGTTTCGGCCCCAGCTGGAACGGGAATCTGAATCGGCCGGGCGCCCGGCCATCCCCCAACGACGCAGCCTCACCCATGATCGACATCACCCTCGACAACTTCCAGACCGAACTGGTCGAAGCCTCGCTCGCCACGCCGGTGCTGCTGGACATCTGGGCAGAATGGTGCGGCCCCTGCAAGCAGCTGGGCCCGGTGCTGGAGAAGCTGGAGGTCGAATACGGCGGCCGCTTCATCCTGGCCAAGCTCGACGCCGACAAGGTGCCGCAGATCTCGACCCAGCTGTCGCAGATGTTCGGTGTGCGCAGCATTCCCTTCTGCGTGATGTTCTCGGGCGGCCAGCCGGTGGACGGTTTCGTCGGCGCCCTGCCGGCCGACAAGATCCGAGAGTTCCTGGACAAGCACGTGCCCGGTGCCGACGAGCTGGCCGCGCAGCAGGAGGAAGAGGCTGCGCAGGAGGCCCTGGCCGAAGGCGACACCGACGGCGCGCTCGAAAAGCTGCAGCATGCCGTGGCCACCGACCCGTCCAACGACGATGCCCGCTTCGACTACGTCAAGCTGCTGCTGCAGATGGGCCGCACCGACGACGCCAAGGTGGCCTTCGCACCGGTGATCGACCGCCGCTCGCTGGTGCGCCGCTTCGACTCGCTGCAACGCTGGATGGACGCGCTCGACGCCGCCGAGGGCGCCGACATCGCCGCGCTGGACGCGCGCATCGCCGCCAACCGCCGCGACTTCGATGCGCGCTACGCCCGCGCCCTGGCGCTGATCGCGCAGCAGCAGTGGACCGAGGCCATGGACGAACTGCTCGAGATCCTCATGCGCGACAAGGGCTGGAACGAGGAGCTGGCCCGCAAGACCTACATCGCCATCCTCGACGTGATCGAGCCGCCCAAGCCCAAGGTGGCCGAAGGCCAGATCCCGCCGGACGATCCGGTCGTGGCGACATATCGCCGCCGGCTGTCGAGCGTGGTCCTGAGCTGATCGCGCGGTTCGCCCGCCCATGAAAAAGCGCCTCGATGTCGAGGCGCTTTTTCTTTGCCCGCACCGAGGCGGGTGGGGGCGGCTCAGCCCAGCGCAGTGCGCAGGCGGTCACCCGCATAGGCCATCGCATCGCGCGCCTTCTGCAGCACGGCGGCCCCGCCGAAGAACTCGTGCGCCACGCCTTCGTACTCGCGGCGCTCGACCGGCACGCCGGCCTCGCGAAGCGCACCTTCCAGCTTGGCGCCGTCGCTGCGCAGCGGGTCCAGGCGGGCGTTGATGATGGTCACGGGCGGCAGGCCGGCCAGGTCCGCGTCGATCAGGGACAGGCGCGTGTCCTTGAGGTCGTCTTCCGAGTTGACGAGGTGGTCCACGAACCACTTCACCATCGCGCGGTTCAGCGGCTTGGCAATGGCGTTTTCGATGTACGACTCGGTGTTGAGGCTGGTCTGCGCCACCGGGTAGACCGACAGCACATGGCGTGGGACCGGCAGGCCCGCATCACGCGCGGCGATGGCCGTGGCCACGGCCAGATTGCCGCCCGCGCTCTCGCCGGCCAGCGCCATGCGCACCGGGTCGCCGCCCAGCGAGGCGGCGTTCTGGCTCAGCCAGCGGTAGGCGGCGAGGGCGTCGTCCCAGGCGGCGGGAAAGCGGTGCTCCGGCGCCTGGCGGTAGTCGACCGAGACCACGATGGCATTCGCCGCCTTGGCCAGGCCACGGGCACCGGCGTCGTAGACGTCCTTGTCGGCGATGACCCAGCCGCCGCCGTGGAAGTACAGGATGACCGGGAAGGGACCGACGCCCTGGGGCGTATAGACGTTCGCCGGCAGCGCACCGACGGCGCCATCGACCGTGATGGTCTTCATCGTCACGCCGGGCACCAGCACTTCGGGGTCGGTGGATTCGCCGCGCTTTTGCAGCAGGGCGATCACGGCATCCTTGGCGGTCGGCTGCCGGCGGGCTTCGGCCACCTCCAGCTTCTCGATGGCCTTGGGGTGGAGCGACTCGTGTGCCTTGGCCAGTTCGAGCTGGTCGTCATCGGCGCGCAGGGCGGCGATGGCGTTGGACGCGGCATTGAGGATGGGGTTGGGCTCGCCATGGCTCATGGGCGGGGTTCCTTGTGGTGTAAGCGGCAGGGCCGCGGCGCGATGGCTGCGGGACTGCTGCATACCTTCACCGCGTCAGGCCGGAAGCCGCGTGCGCGGCCAGGACCGTCCGACGTAGGCGGGGGCTCTCGATGCCGGTGGGCATCTCCCCCTCAGGGCGTGACGGACAGGCCGCGCAGCCCCGTCTGCGGGTGTGTCACGCGCCCGTCGCCTCCTTCGCGATCAAGGCCCTGACCCGCACAAGCTCCGCGGAAAAGGCCGCGGGCTGCGCCTCAGGTGCCCTGCACGTACGGATTGCTGCGCCGCTCGCGGCCGAAGCTGCTCTCCGGCCCGTGCCCAGGAATGAACACCGTCTCATCGCCCATGGGCCACAGCCGCTGCACGATGCTGTCGATCAGCTGCGGATGGCTGCCGCCCGGAAAGTCGGTGCGGCCGATGCTGCCGGCGAAGAGCACGTCGCCCACGAAGGCCCGCTGCGCGCTGGCGGAGTGGAAGACGACGTGGCCTGGCGTGTGGCCCGGGCAGTGACGCACCGTCAGCGTCTCCTCGCCCAGCGTCACCGTGTCGCCATCGGCCAGCCAGCGCGTGGGCGCGAAGGCGCGCGCGGGCGGAAAGCCGAACATCGCGCTCTGCTGCGGCAGGCCGTCGATCCAGAACTGGTCACCCGGGTGCGGTCCCACGATGGGCAGGCCCAGGCGCTCGGCCAGCTCGCCGGTGCCACCGGCGTGGTCGATGTGCGCATGCGTGAGCCACAGCTGCTCCAGCGCCAAGCCGCGCGACTCGGCGGCGGTGACCAGCCGGTCGATCTCGCCGCCCGGGTCGATCAGCGCGGCCTTGTTCGTCGCGTCGCACCAGACGAGCGAGCAGTTCTGCTGGAAGGGCGTGACGGGGAGGATCTGGTAGCGCAGCATGGCGAAGGCGGTCGTGGGTCGGAGCCGGCGATTGTCGCGACCGCCATGCTCCGACGGCGGCGGCGCACCGCCCGCCTGCGTCTCAGCCCGCGCGCGAGCCGATGACGCGGCAGCAGGCCGTGGCCCGCGCCACCTCGGTGCCCGCCTGCGCAAGCACCGCCTCCACGTAGCAGATGCTGCGTCCGCCGCCCACGATGGCCGAGCGGCCTTGCAGGCGGCCGGGCCGGGCCGGCGCGAGGAAGCTCAGGTTCAGCGTCAGCGTGACCACGCCGCCGCCGCCTTCGCCCGCGCGGGCGTCCACGACGGCGGCGCACAGGTCGTCCAGCATGGCGGCGAGCATGCCGCCCTGCACCGTGCCCGCGGGGTTGAGGAAGGCGGCCGTGGCCTCGTACTCGGCGGCCAGCGTGCCGGCCGTGGTGTCCAGGGCGAGCAGGCGGCCACCGAGCAGGGTGGCGATGGGCGGTTCGGGGCGTCCGGGCAGCATGCGTTTCTCCTTCAGGGGGTGGCGAGCCCCAGCCGGCGCAGTGTCGCGGCCTTGAGGCGGCTGTCCTCGCGCAGGTGCCGTTCGAAGTCGGCGGCGGGGCGGAAGTCCACCACCTGGTTCGCGCGGCGGGCCCAGTCCTGGTAGCGCGGCGAGGCCACGGCCTGCCGGCACGCGCCCTCCAGCCGCTGCACCACCGCGTCGGGCGTGCGGGCCGGCACCAGCACGCCGCCGAAGCTGGCCTGCACCACGTCCACGCCCGCTTCCTGGAGCGTCGGCACCTCGGCGAACGCGGGATGGCGCCGGTCGGCATAGACGGCCAGCAGGCGTAGCGCGCCGCTGCCCAGCTGCCCGGTGATGGAACTCACCAGCACCGCGCCGAAGCCCAGGCGCCCGGCCATCAAGTCCTGCAGCATCGGCGCGTCGCCCTTGTAGGGCACATGCGTCAGGCTGACGTGCGCCACCGCCTCGATGTCCGCCGTGCCCAGGTGCGGGATGGAGCCCGTGCCCGAAGTGCCGTAGCTGATGGCGCCCGGCTCACGGCGCGCCGCGGCCAGCAGATCGGCCACCGTGAGCCAGGGCGAGGCCGCCGGCACCGCGATGGCGAAGATGTTGTCGAACACTTGGCACACGGGCCGGAAGCTGTCGAGCCTGTAGTTCAGCCGGAGCCGGTGCGGTTCGCTCGACAGCGGTACCGCTGGCGTGAAGGCCAGCGTGTAGCCATCGGGCCGGGCCGCTGCCACCGCGTTCAGGCCGATGGTGCCGGCCGCGCCTTCGCGGTTGCTCACGACCACCGGCTGGCCCAGGGGCTCGGCCAGTGCCTCGGCGAGGTTGCGGGCGTTGAGGTCCAGCCCGCCCCCGGCCGCGAAGGGCACCACCATCTGCAGGGGCCGCTGGGGAAACTCCTGCGCCGGGGCGCCGAGCGAAAGGGCGGCCAGCAGCAGGCCGAGGGCGGCCCGCGCGCCGCGATGCAGCACGTCGTTCATGGGCGCGCCGCCCTCACTCGTCGCGGATGCCGTTGCGCAGCACGCCGATGGCGTCGACCTCGATCTCGCACACATCGCCCGGCTTCATGAACACGGGCGGCGTGCGCTTGTTGCCCACGCCGCCGGGCGTGCCGGTGACGATCACGTCGCCCGGCTCCAGCGGGATGAAGGTGGAGATGTAGGCGATCTGGCGCGGGATGCTGTGCACCATCATGTCGGTGGTGGCGCGCTGCATCTCCTGGCCATTGAGGCGCGTGACCAGCGTCATCTTCTGATCGGGCGCGATCTCGTCGGACGTCACCATCCAGGGGCCGAAGGCGCCGGTCTTCCAGAAGTTCTTGCCCGGTGCCCACTGCGAGGTGTGCAGTTGCCAGTCGCGCACGCTGCCGTCGTTGTAGCAGCTGTAGCCGGCGATGTGCGACCACGAGTCCGCCTCGCTGATGTGCCGCCCGCCTTTGCCGATGACGATGGCGATCTCGCCTTCGTAGTCGAGGCGCTCGGAGGCTCGGGGCCGCACGATGTCCTCGCCATGGGCCAGCTGCGAGTCGGCCACGCGCAGGAAGATCACCGGCTTCTCGGTCTCGGTCTTGCCGGTCTCGCGGATGTGCTCGCCGTAGTTCAGGCCGATGCAGAAGATCTTGCCCGGGTTGGGGATGACGGGCAGCAGCTTCACCTCGGACAGCGGCAGCGTGGCGCGTGCGGCCTCGACATGGGCGCCGGCCTGCGATGCCAGGCCGGCGGCGATGAAGGCCTTCAAGTCCGGCGCCTGCGCGCCGAACACCGCGTGCAGGTCGACGACGCGGTCGCCGACGACGGCGCCGTAGCCGTCCTGGCCGTTGTACTGATAGCTGATGAGTCTCATGAGAATTCCTAGGGAAGGAGAGGGGTTGCTGCTAGGCCAGCCGACCTCCGATCCGCGTCGCGGCCTCGGTGATCAGACGGACCATCTTTTCAAGGTCGACGATCGCCAGGCGCGAGGTATCGAACACGAGCGAGATGGCCGCCCAGGCGCCGCCATCCGACTTGAGAACGGGCGCGGCCACGGCCGCCAGCTGGGGCTCCAGCTCGCCCTTGGAGACATAGTGGCCCGCCTTGCGGATGGCCGCGAAGTGGCGCCGGAACTCGACCCAGTCGCCGGGAAGGCCGCAGCGCATGGCCTCGTCGCGGCGCGCGTCGAACAGCTTCCTGAGCGGCGCCGTGCCCAGCGTGGCGAGCAGCACCTTGGGCGCGGCGCCCTGGAACAGCGGCCGCGGCCGGCCGCGCGTGTAGGCCAGCGTGGCGGGCGTGCCGCCCATCTCGCGGTGCGTGTCCAGCACCTGCTGGCCGAAGGCCTCGGTCACCACGCAGTCGAAGCCGGTGGCATCGACCAGCTCGCGCAGCACCGGCAGACCCACCTTGAGCACCGGGTCGGCGCGGCGGATGTAGTGGTCCAGCAGGATGATGCGCGGGCCCAGCGCGTAGTGCGAATCCTCCACGCGCTGCAGCAGGCCCACCTGCAGCAGCTGGCGCACATAGCGGTAGCTGGTGGGCAGCGAGACGTCCAGCGCCTTGGCGATGTCCTCCGCGGTGCGGGTGACGTGGTGGTCGTCGAAGAGGTCGAGCACGCCCAGCATGCGTTCCAGGCTGGACGAGGACGAAGGTTCGGACAAGGTGGGGCCCCGGGATGTGGGTCGTCATGGCGCCACCGGGAGGTACTGGGAGATGCGGTCCAGCTCGGAGCCCGTGCGCGCCACGCCGACGATGTAGCGGTCGGGCCGTAGTATCACGGCGCCCGCCTGGTGGCTGCGCAGCCAGTCCGCCAGCGGCGGGTCGGGCTCGTCGATGACCAGGGCCTGGCTGCGGGCCCAGCGCTCGGCGGTGCCGGGCGCCGCGGCGGCCAGCAGTTCGCGCTGGCCGATCACGGCGCTGCGGCGGCCCAGCAGCTCGTCCAGCAGCCGGCCGTCGGCCAGCCGCGGCTGGGGAAAGGGCCGGCCCGCCAGGTCCTGCTGGAGCGAATCGAAGGCGCCGGCGCCCAGCAGTTGCGGCGGCAGCTCGAAGACCTCCGGCTCGCCGCTGGCGAAGCGGGCGTCGCGCTCGGCCGCTGCGACCGGGTCGGTGGTCTGGATGAGGCCGCCCAGGCGCACGGCCAGCTCGATCAGGGCGCGCACATGCGGCTTGCGCTCGGACTCGTAGGTGTCCAGCAGCGCCTCGGATGCGCGGCCGGCGAGCACCGCGTCCAGTTTCCAGGCCAGGTTGGCGGCATCGCGGATGCCGGCGCACATGCCCTGGCCCAGGAAGGGCGGCGTCTGGTGGCAGGCATCGCCGGCCAGCAGCAGCCGACCCTGGCGCCAGCCATCGGCGATCACCGAATGGAAGGTGTAGATGGCGGCGCGCTCCAGCCGGGCCTGGTCGGGCCGCACCCAGGGCGCGACGAGCTTCCACAGGTTCTCGGGCTGCACCAGCGCCTCGCGGTCGTCGCCGGGCAGCACCATGATCTCCCAGCGGCGGCGGTTGCCGACCACGTTGCAGTAGGTCATGGGCCGGCGCGGGTCGCAGTGCTGCACGGTGTGCGGCGGCAGGTCCACCGGCTCGGTCAGCACCACGTCGAACACCAGCCAGGGCTGGCGCAGGCCCAGGTCCACCATCGGGCTGCCCATGTGCTGGCGCACCGGCGAGCGGGCGCCATCGCAGCCCACCACCCAGCGGGCGCGGGCCTCGAAGCTGCCGCCGTCGCCGCCCTGGCAGCCGTGCAGCGTGGCGCCTTCGCTGTCCACGTCGATGGCGCTCAGGGCGGCGCCCAGCCGCACGTGCACGTTCGGAAAGCGTGCCAGGCCATCGCGCAGCACGGCCTCCAGCTCGGGCTGGTGGAAGTAGTAGTTGTTGGCGCCGCCGTGCGGCCCCAGTGCCGCGGTGCCGCCGCGGATCAGCAGCGTCTGGCCCGCCGCATTGACGAAGTGCATGCCCTGCGTGCCGGGCCGCGAGATGGCCAGCACCGGCTCGCGCAGGCCCGCCGCCTGGAAGATGCGCAGCACCTCGCCGTCGTAATGGATGGCCCGCGGCAGGGGAAAGATGTCGCGTTCCTTCTCGACCACCAGCACCGAGCGCCCGGCGGCCCCCAGCAGGTTGGCCAGCGTGGCGCCCGTGGGGCCCAGCCCCACGATGGCCACGTCGTACACGGGCGCCGGCTCAGCCATGCTGGTCTTCCTGCATGCGGCGGGCGACGTCGGCCTGCCATTGCGCCCGGCTCATGAATTTGGGAAAGCGCTTCGCGATGGCCTCGGCCTGCGCCAGGATGGCCTCGTCGCTCTGGGCGAGGTCGATGGGCTCGCGCAGCGGCTGTTCGCAGTACCAGGGCGTGTCCATGAACAGCTCCAGCCGGTTGCCTTCCGGATCGCGGCAGTAGACCGAGACGGCATTGCCGTGCGTCACCGGCAGCATCTCGCTCGCGCCCTCGGCCAGCAGCCGGTCGTGGAAGGCGCGCAGCGTCGCCACGTCGGGCACGCGGAAGGACAGCTGGTTGACCACGTTGAAGGCCATGTCCGCCGGCCGGCCGGTGGCCAGCACCAGCTGATGGTGCTCGCTGGGGTCGCGGCTCAGGAAGACCAGCTGCACCGGGCCCAGGTCGCCCGCGTCGGTCTGGGTGAAGCGCAGGGCGCGCTTGTAGAAGCCGGCCATGCGGGCCAGGTCGGTGACGTACAGCCCGATGTGGCTGAACTGCAATTGCAACGGTTGGGGAGGGGTCAACTTTGTCTCCAGGCGAGAACGAAAGACCTTGTTGGTCCTTCGATGGATTGAATGGTATTGTAATTATCGTATTTTGACAATAAACAATGTGTTCGTATGATTCGGTCCCGTGCAATCGGCACGCGTTCGCAAACGGAGACATTCATGACCATCCTCAAGAGGCTCGCCGCCGGCGCGGCCGCCCTGCCGCTCGTCGCTGCCCTGGCCCTGGCGCCCACCGGTGCGGGCGCCCAACCCGACTACCCATCCAAGCCGGTGCGCATCATTGCCCCCTTCCCCGCGGGCAGCGGCCCCGACGCCAATGCCCGCGAGCTGGCCGCGGAGCTGACCAAGATCCTGGGCCAGTCCTTCTATGTGGAGAACCGTCCGGGTGCCTCCAACATCATTGGCACCGAGGTGGCGGCCAAGGCCGCCAACGACGGCTACTCGCTCTACATCGGCACCACCAGCTCGCTGTCGGTCGTGCCGCACCTCTACGGCAAGCTGCCCTTCAATGCCGAGCGCGACTTCGCGCCCATCAGCCTGCTGGGCGTGCTCAACACGGGGCTGATCGCCACGCCGTCGGTGCCGGCCAAGGACGCGCGCGAGCTGGTCGCCCAGCTCAAGGCCAAGCCCGATTCGGTCACCGTGGCCACGCAGGGCATCGGCAGCTATTCGCACCTGTCGGCCGTGTGGTTCAACAGCGTGGCGGGCGTGAAGTCGAACCTGGTGCCCTACAACAGCAACAGCCCCTACGCCGACCTGCTGGCAGGGCAGATCCAGCTGATGTTCGACGGCCTGCCTGCGGCGGCCACCAACGTGCAGGCCGGCAAGCTCAAGCTGCTGGCCATCACCGGCCGCGAGCGGCATCCGAGCTTTCCCAACGTGCCGACCTTCGCCGAGCAGGGCCTGCCCGACTACGCGCCCATCGCCTGGCAGGGGCTGCTCGCGCCGGCCGGCACGGCGCCCGCCATCCTGGAGAAGCTGAGCGCCGCCATGGCCAAGGTCTGCCAGTCGCCTGAGCTGGCCAAGAAGTGGCGCGACTACGGCGGTGAGCTGCGCTGCAACACGCCCGCCGAATTCACCGCCTTCATCCAGGCCGATCGCGCCATGTGGGGCAAGGTGGTGCGCGCCGCGGGCGTGAAGCTGGATTGAAGGCGACGGACGCAATGACCCCCGCCGGGCCCGACCTGCTCGCCGACGGCCTCGTCATCACCGCGCCCGGTGGCCCGGAAGTGCTGCGCTGGACGCCCGGCCTGGCCCTGCCTGCGCCGGGGCCCGACGAGGTGCTGATCGACGTGGCCTGGGCCGGCGTCAACCGGCACGACTGCAACCAGCGCCGCCGCGGTCCCACGCCCGCGCACAGCGACGTGCCCGGCCTGGAGGTCAGCGGTACCGTGCGCTGGGCCGGCGCCCGGGCCGGCCCGCTGCGCGTGGGCGACGCCGTGTGCGCCCTGGTGGATGGCGGTGGCTATGCCACGCGGGTGGTGGCGCCCGCCGCGCTCGCCTTCGCCGTGCCGGTAGGTCTGGGCCTGCGCGATGCCGCCGCGCTGCCCGAGGCGCTCTTCACCGTCTGGCACAACTTCTTCGGCGTCGCGGCGCTGGGGCCGGGCGAGACGGTGCTGATCCATGGCGGCACCAGCGGCGTCGGCAGCCTGGCCATGCAGTTGCTGGCCGCGTTGGGCCATCGGGTGGCGGTGACCTGCGGCAGCGACGCCAAGGTGGCCGAGGCGCGGACCCTGGGCGCTGCGGCCGCATTCAACTACCGGACGCAGGACTGGGTGCAGTCCGCGCTGGACTGGACCGGGGGCCGGGGCGTGGACGTGGTGCTGGACATGGCCGGTGCCACGCATGCCGCGCGCAATGTGCAGGTGCTCGCACGCCGCGGCCGGCTGGTGCATCTGTCGCCGGGCGAGGGCGCCGACTTCGTGGCGCCCCTGCGGCCCATCCTGGCCAAGGAACTGCGCATCACCGGCTCGCTGCTGCGCCCGCTGCCGCTGCCCGAGAAGGCCCTGATCGCCGAGCGCCTGCGCGCCGTGGCCCTGCCGCTGGTGGCCGCCGGCCGGGTGCGGCCCTGGGTGAGCGAGGTCTTCGATCTGCGCCAGGCGGCGCAGGCCCATGCGCGGCTCGAATCGGGGCAGGCCATGGGCAAGCTGGTGCTGGAGGCGCCGGGCATCTTGCGGCGCGCTTGACCGGCGCCCGTGGCCGGAGCCGCGGGTCGGCGCGCGGCGCTTCAGGTCCTGCGGGCTACCCAGCCCCTGAAGGTGAATGCGCCGTAAAACTGCTCGACGTCCTCGAAGCCGGCCGCGCGCAGCAATGCCGCATCCTCTTCTGGCGACAACACCGGCAGCCGCTGCTTGAACGCATTGATGCTGCCATGGGCCTGGGCGGTGGGCACGCCGGAGGCCACCGCAAATGCCGCGTTGCGCGCCAGCCATCGGCCAGCCGCGTGGTCCTCCCGGGCGAAGCTGTGATGTGCGACCACCAGGGGTGCCCCCGGCCGGAGCCGCGTGTGCATCTGCTTCAAGGTGCGCAGGCGTTCATCCGCGGTCAGAAAGTGCAACGTCAGCAGGCAGGCCGCGCCATCGAAGGGCCCCATTGGCGCGCTGTCGATGTAGCCCTCGTGCAAGCGCACATGGGGTGCGGAGGCGCCCAGGGTTGCGCGGGCGAGCGCGAGCATTTCGGGGGAAGGATCGACGCCGTCGAAGTGCCAGGCCGGCTGCAACTCGGCCAGGGCCTTCAGTTCCAGGCCGCCGCCCGCGCCCAGCACCAGCATGCGTGCGTCCGGAGGCGCATCCTCGGCCAGCAAGACAGCCGTCATGCGGTGCAGGTCGCGCAGTCCGGGCACGATCCTCGCGGTCCGTTCCGCGTAGCTCGACACAGCCGCGGGATCGGAGAACGGTGTCATCGCAGGTCCCTGCCTCTATGCCGGGGCCAGGGAATCGGGCCAGACCAGCGAGCGATGGACCTGGGCGCCGGCCATGGCGCCGTGGCCCACGGCCAGGGAAACCGAATGTGGCATGCGCGCCACGTCGCCGCAGGCGAACACGCCCGCCACCGAGGTCTTGTTCTCGGCATCCGTGCGCACCTGCAGGCCCATGGGTGTTTCTTCGAGCGCGCAGCCGATGGCCTCTGCCAAAGGACTCGACGGCGAGGTTCGTGACGCCGTGAACAGGCCTGCAAAGCGAAGCACGCGTCCGTCGGCCATCGCCACGTCGGCATGTCCTTCGATGCAGCGGATGGTGGCCTCCTCGATCGTCACGCCACGGCGCTGCAAGGCCGCGCGCGACGCCGGATCCAGTGCCATCGCACCGTTGACGAGCAGCGTCACGCGGCCCCACTCGGTGAGCAGTTCGGCCTGGTGGATCGACAGGGGGCCTGCAGCGATGATGCCGATGCCGCCCTGGTCGAGTTCGTAGCCATGGCAGTAGGGACAGTGGAAGACCGACCGGCCCCACCGCTCGGCAAGGCCTTCGACGTCAGGAAGCCGGTCGGACACGCCGGTGGCCAGCAGGATGCGCCGAGCGCGGTGCGCGCGACCGTCGGATGCCGTCACCGTGAACGCGTCCACGCATCCTGTGAGGGCTACGGCCCGGCCATCGAGCCATGTCAGCGTGGGGTAGGCGCCGAGCTGGCGGCGTGCCTCGGCGGCGATCTCCGCCGGGGGCGCGCCATCCTGACCAAGGAACCCGTGCGAGTGGCTGGCGAAGCGATTGCGCCGCTCGCCCGCGTCGACCACCAGCACGGTCTTGCGCGCCCGCACCAACTGAAGGGTCGCCGCCATTCCTGAATAGCTGCCGCCGATGACGATGACGTCGAATTCCATGATCAAGGCCTTTCCTGCCGAGCCGCTGCATGACGGCGCGCGAAGTCGGCCGCCAGATCGGCGAGAGTGATTTCCGAGAAGCGCTGCAGCAGCAACGCTTCGGCCTGGGCGAAGGTGTCTTCCAGCGCGGCATTCACCGCCTGCTCGACGAGGCAGGCCGGCGCTTCGTTGCGGTGTCCGATGGCGAAGGTGGCGGGCTCGCCCAGGGCTTCGTGCAACTGGCGCAGGGTGACGGTGCGCAGGTCGGCCTGGATGCGCCACCCGCCGGCGTGGCCGCGGTCCGAACTCACGATGCCGGCCTCTCGCAGGTAGGCCATGGTGCGTCGCACGACGACCGGGTTGGTGCCCAGGCACTGCGCCAGCGTTTCGGAGGTGACGGGGCCGTCGTACTCGGCCATGTGCAGCAGCGCATGCAGGACGGAAGAGAGGCGGCTGTCGCGTTTCATGTAACTAATGATGTTTCGTGATGACGTGCCTGTCAAGGCTGGCATGCGCCATTTGCGGTCCAGTGCCGCGCGATGCACCGGTGTCACAGCCTCGTCGATCTCACCATTGCCGGTGCCCGAATGCTCGTCCGGCGGGCGATCCAGGTGGCACGCTGCTTGCATCACATCATGTATCCAAGAATGGATGCCTGAACATGGTGCACGAAGCCTCTACCCCCGACGCCCTGACCCGCCCCTTCGCGGCCGCGGGTTCCGCCCAGGTGCCCGCGCCGCAGCCTGCCCCGGATGGCCGGCCCGAAGCGGCCTGGATCAGCCGCCCGGCCACGCCCATCGCCGGTGCGGCCACCGGCCCGCTCGCCGGCCTGCGCTTCGCGGTCAAGGACAACATCGACGTCGCCGGCCTGCCCACCACCGCCGCCTGCCCGGCCTTCGCCTATGCGCCCGACGCGCACGCCACCGTGGTGCAGCGCCTGCTCGCGGCCGGTGCGTCGGTGGCGGGCAAGACCAACCTCGACCAGTTCGCCTGCGGCCTCAACGGCAGCCGCTCGCCCTACGGCGCGGTACCCAACAGCTTCGATGCGCGCTACGTGTCGGGCGGCTCCAGCTCGGGTTCGGCCTATGCGGTGGCCACCGGGCAGGTGGACTTCTCCCTGGGCACCGACACCGCCGGCTCCGGCCGCGTGCCGGCGGGGCTCAACAACATCGTGGGCCTCAAGCCCAGCAAGGGCCTGATTAGCGCGAAGGGCGTGGTGCCGGCGGCGCAGAGCGTGGACTGTGTCTCCATCTTCGCGCCCACCGTGGCGCTGGCCGCCCGGGTGCTCGCCTGCGCCATGGGACCGGATGCGGGCGATCCGTACTCGCGGCGCCTCGACCTGGTCCGCACGCCGCTGCCGCCGGCCTTCCGCTTCGGCGTGCCGCAGCCGCTGGAGTTCCATGGCGATGCCCTGGCCGCCGCCGCCTTCGAGCGGGCCGTCGCGCAGCTGCGCGAGCTGGGCGGCGAACCGGTGTCCGTGGACTACACGCCGCTGGCCCGCGCCGCCGGCCTGCTCTACGACAGCGCGCTGGTGGCCGAGCGCTATGCCGCCGTGCGGCCCTTCTTCGATGCGCACGAGGCCGAGGTGATCGAGCCGGTGCGCGGCATCCTGGCCCGCGGTCGCAGCTTCGACGCCGCCGACCTGGTCGATGCGCAGACCCAGCTGCATGCGCTCGGCCAGCAGGCCGCGGCCATGTGGGCCGGCATCGATCTGCTGCTGGTGCCCACCGCACCGACGCACTGCACGCTCGACGCCATGCGCGCCGAGCCGGTGCGGCGCAACAGCGAGCTGGGCCACTACACCAACTTCGTCAACCTGCTGGACTACGCGGCCCTGTCGGTGCCGGCCAGCCTGCGGCCCGATGGCCTGCCCTTCGGCGTGACCTTCATCGGGCCCTGCGGCAGCGACTTCCGCCTGGCCGAGCTGGGCCAGCGCTTCCACCACGCCACCGGCCTGCCGATGGGCGCCACCGGCGGGCCGCTGCCGGCGCCCGGGGCGCCGGTGTGGCCGCCGCTGACCGAGGGCGAGGGCATGCCCATCGCCGTGGTCGGTGCCCACCTCACGGGCATGCCGCTCAACCACCAGCTCATCGCGCGCGGCGCCACGCTGGTCGAGACCACCACCACCGCGCCGCACTACCGTCTGTATGCGCTGCCTGGCACCACGCCGCCCAAGCCGGGCCTGCAGCGCGAGCCCGGCCGCGGCGTGCCCATCGCCCTGGAGGTCTGGAACGTGCCGCGCGCCGAGGTCGGCGCCTTTCTGGCGCAGATCCCGCCACCCCTGGGCCTGGGCAGCGTCGAGCTGGTCGATGGGCGCTGGGTGCACAGCTTCATCTGCGAGGCCCATGCGCTGCAGGGCGCCGAGGACGTCAGTGCGCATGGCGGCTGGCGTGCCTACATCGCCTCGCGCGGCGCCTGAACGCACTGCGCCCTCGCGCCCCGCCTTTCTCATTCCGCCCTTCCTTTCGTTCGTTCGCAGGAGTCTTCGCATGAGCCCAACGCCCTCCTTCCGTCCCTCCCGCCGCCATGTGCTGCAGGCCGGCGGTGCCGCCCTCGGCGCACTGGCCGCGCCCGCCATCGTGCGTGCGCAGGGCGGGCCCAAGCTGCGCATCGGCTACTGGCCGGTGGCCGCGGGCCTGCCCTTCTTCGCCGCGGTGGAGAAGGGCTACTTCAAGGAAGCGGGCCTCGACGTGGAGCCGCTCAAGTTCGCCGGCGCCCAGCAGGTGATGGAGGCCATGCTCTCCGGCCGTTCCGACGGCAGCGCCAACGGCACCGGCAGCGCCAATCTGGGCATCGGCGAGATCGCGCAGCCCGGCCTGTTCAAGATCTTCTGCACCAACCCCAGCAACGCCAAGTACGTGCTGGAGGAGTTCCTGGTGCCCAAGGACAGCCCCGTGAAGAGCGTCGCCGAACTCAAGGGCAAGCGCGTGGCCTCGGGCCCCGGCATCCAGAACGTGACGCTGGCCAAGACCATGCTGGAGCGCGCCGGCGCGGGCGTCATCAACGTCACCGAGCTACCCATCGGCCAGCATGTGGCCGCCCTGGCCGCCGGCCAGATCGACGCCGTCTACACGCTGGAGCCCACCGGCACCGTGGGTCGGCTCAACGGCACCACGCGCGTGCTGGAGGCGGGCGTGGTGGCCCACTACATCCTGGGCGACCCGATGGCCCCGTGGCACGGCGGCTCTGCCAGCCTGACCACCGAGTTCATCAAGAAGAACCCTGAGGTCGCCAAGAAGTACATCGCCGCCTACAAGCGCGGCATCGAGCTGGTGCGCAACAACCCGGCCGAGGCGCGGCAGTACATGAAGGGCTACACCGCCATCGAGGGCGCGCTCACCAACGAGGTACCGCTGGCGTCGTACATGCTGCACGACGAGTTCAAGCCCGCCGACATCGCGTACTTCCAGAAGTTCTTCGACCTGTTCACCGAGAAGGGCATCTTCGAGAAGAAGGTGGCCGTGGACGGGCTGCTGTACCGGGGCTGAGTGCCATGAACGCGCCATCCTCCGCCGCGGCGGGCGCCTGGAAGCCGCCCGCCACCGACGTCGCGCCCGCGCTGCCCCGGCCGCCGGTGTGGAACAAGCTGCTGCCGGCCATCGGGCCCCTTGCCCTGTTCGTGCTGTGGGACCTGGTGGTGCGGCTGGGCTTCATCAAGCCCATCCTGCTTCCGCCGCCGCTGGCCACCTTCCAGACCCTGGTCACGGGCCTGGCGGGCGGGCCGCTGCTGAACGACTTCCTGGTCACCGTGTGGCGCACGCTGCAGGCCTTCCTGATCGCCGCGGCGGTCGGCATGCCGCTGGGCGTGCTGCTGGGCAGCAACGAGAAGGCCTACCGCAGCGTGGAGTTTCTGATCGACTTCTTCCGCTCCACGCCCTCGTCTGCGCTGATCCCGCTGTTTTTGATGATCTTCGGCACCTCGGACATCAACAAGGTCGCCATCGCCGCCTTCGGTGCCATGCTGATCGTGGTGTTCAACAGCGCCTACGGCGTCATCAACGCCCGCAAGCAGCGGGTGATGGCGGCCAAGGTGATGGGCGCCACGCGCTGGCAGATCTTCAAGGACGTGCTGGTGTGGGAAAGCCTGCAGCCCAGCTTCGTCGGCCTGCGCTCGGCCGTGTCGATGGCGCTGGTGATCGTCATCGTGGCCGAGATGTTCATCGGCGCCGACAGCGGCCTGGGCAACCGGATCATCAATTCGCAGCAGGTACTGAACGTGAAGAGCATGTACGCCAGCATCCTGGCGGCGGGGGCGCTCGGGTATGCACTTAATGTGCTCTTCCTGGTCATTGAGCGCCGCATCGTGCACTGGAGTGGAAGATGAACGCCGTCCTCAACGCCCCCGTCGTCGCCGATGTGCCGGTGCCAAAGTTCCGTCCCGGCCCCGCCGGCACGCACATCACCATCCGTGGCCTGACCAAGTACTTCGCGGGCTGGCCGCTGTACGAGGACTTCGACCTCGACATCCCCAAGCACAAGATCGTCTCGGTCTTCGGGCCCAACGGCTGCGGCAAGAGCACGCTGATCAACATGATCGCGGGGCTGATCCCCATCGACCGCGGCGAGATCCTGTTCGACGGCAAGTCGCTCAAGGACACCAAGATCGGCTACGTGTTCCAGAACTACCGCGAAGCGATGTTCCCGTGGATGCGCACCATCGACAACATCGCCTATCCGCTCAAGCTGGAAGGCCGAAGCAAAGCCGAGGTGGACCGCCGCATGGAAGAGCTGGTGGCCAGCTTCGACGTCAAGTTCGACCTGAACCGCTTTCCCTACGAGCTCTCCGGCGGCCAGCAACAGACGGCTTCGATCATGCGGGCCCTGGCGCCCGGGCCCGAGGTGCTGTTCCTGGACGAGCCCTTCTCGGCGCTGGACTTCGAGATGACGCTGTTCATCCGCGAGAAGCTGCAGGAGGTGTTCATGCAGACGGGCACCACCATGCTGCTGGTCTCGCACGACCTGGAAGAGGCGGTGTACCTGGCCGACGAGGTGCTGCTGCTGACCAAGCGGCCCACGCGGGTGGCCGAGATCTTGCGTTACGACGATCCGCGCCCGCGCACTGTGGAGACGCTGAGCCAGCCCAGCTTCGTGGCCATGAAGAAGCAGAGCCTCGAAATCTTCCAGCGCGAAGTGCGCCGGTGAAAGAGATGCACCCCCCATGCCGCTTCGCGGCTCCCCCCTCCCTGGCGCCTTCGGCTTGGAGGGGGGCGCACCCCACGGCCTGGCAAAGCCAGTTCCGTGGGTGCCCTGGCATGGCCTGCTCCGCGGCCACTCGATCTCTGTCGCTGCGCCGGCTCCGACATCTGAGGTTGACGCGCAACGTTAGGGGAACACTGCCATGAATGCCGAACAGATCGAAGCTTATGTGGACGCCGCCGCCGCGGCGCTGGACCTGCCGATTGCACCCGAACACCGGCCGGGCGTGCTGCGCTACTTCGCGCTCGCTGCCGACATGGCGGCGCTGACCGAGGCCGTGGACCTGGCGGCGCACGACGAGTCGGCGGTGCGCTTCGAGCCGGTGGCGCCGGGGGGGCAGTCATGAGCGCTGCCCAACCCTGGTTCGAGGCCGAGGCCGCCACCATCGCCGCCGCGGTGCAGGCGGGTGAGGCCAGTGCCACCACCGTGGTGCAGGCGGTGCTGGAGCGCATCGACGCCACCGAAGGCCGCGTCAACGCCTTCACCGCCGTGACGCGCGAGCGCGCCCTGCAGCGCGCCGGCGCGATCGACGCGCTGCCGGCCGAGGCCCGGGCCGCGCTGCCGCTGGCCGGCGTGCCGGTGGCCGTGAAGAACCTGTTCGACGTCGCGGGCCTGCCCACGCTGGCCGGCTCGAAGATCGAGCGCGAGGCGCCGCCCGCCAGCGTCGACGCCCTGCTGCTGCGCCGCCTCGAAGCCGCCGGCGCCGTGCTGGTGGGCGCGCTCAACATGGACGAGTACGCCTACGGCTTCACCACCGAGAACTCGCACGAGGGCCCCACGCGCAATCCGCACGACCTCACGCGCATCGCCGGCGGCTCCTCGGGCGGCAGCGGCGCGGCGGTGGCGGCCGGGCAGGTGCCGATCACGCTGGGCTCGGACACCAACGGCTCCATCCGCGTGCCCGCCTCGCTGTGCGGTGTGTACGGCCTCAAGCCCACCTTCGGCCGGCTGCCGCGCACCGGCAGCTATCCCTTCGTCGGCAGCCTGGACCACCTGGGCCCCTTCGCCCGCTCGGTGCGCGACCTGGCCCTGGCCTACGACGCGATGCAGGGGCCGGAGGAGGGCGCCCCCGGCGACCCGGGCTGTGCCCAGCGCCCCGTCGAGCCGGTGATCGGCACGCTGCCGCAGGGCATCGCCGGCCTGCGCATCGGCGTGCTGGGCGGCTGGTTCGCGCGCAATGCGCTGCCGGAGGCGCAGGCTGCCGTCGCCCGCGTGGCCGAGGCCCTGGGCGCCACGCGCACCGTCGAGCTGCCGCTGGTCGAGGCCGGCCGCGCCGCCGCCTTCCTCATCACCAACGCCGAAGGCGCAGCCTTGCACCTGCCCGACCTGCGCCGCCGCGCGCAGGACTTCGAGCCGCTGTCGCGCGACCGCTTCCTGGCCGGCGCGCTGCTGCCCGCCGCCTGGGTCACGCGGGCCCAGCGCGTGCGACGCCGCTATGCCGAGGCCGTGGCCGCGCTGATGCAGGACTTCGACCTGCTGCTCGCGCCGGCCACGCCCTGTTCGGCGACGCCCATCGGCACCGAATGGCTGGAACTCGACGGCCGCCGCCAGCCGCTGCGGCCCAGCTTCGGTGCGCTCACGCAGCCCATCTCCTGCATCGGCCTGCCGGTGTGCGCCGTGCCGGTGTGGGGCGCCCATGCGACGCTGCCGGTGGGCGTGCAGCTGATTGCCGCCCCCTGGCGCGAAGACCTTGCCCTGCGCGCCGCCGCCGCCCTGGAGGCCGCGGGCGTCACGCAGGCGCCCGTCGCCCTGCTGCCCTGATTTCGTTGTCCACCCTTTCCCTCACCCAACCTTCCGCTGGAGCTTTTCGCATGACCGCCTTCAACCGCCGCGAATCCCTCAAGACCCTGGCCGCCCTCGGCGCCGCCGGCAGCCTGGGCCCCCTGGCCTGGGCCCAGAAGCCGCTGACCGTGGGCGTGATCTACGTCGGCCCGCGCGACGACTACGGCTACAACCAGGCCCACGCCCAGGCCGCGGCCGAGCTCAAGAAGCTGCCCGGCGTGAAGGTGGTCGAGGAAGAGAACGTGCCCGAGACCGCCGCCGTCCAGAAGACCATGACCGGCATGATCCAGCAGGACGGCGCCTCGCTGCTCTTTCCCACCTCCTTCGGCTACTTCGACCCGCACATCCTGGCGCTGGCGCCCAAGTACCCCGACGTGCGCTTCTCGCACTGCGGCGGCCTGTGGACCGAGAAGAACCCCAAGAACGTGGGCAGCTTCTTCGGCTACATCGACGAGTGCCAGTTCCTCAACGGCGTGATCGCCGGTCACATGAGCAAGAGCGGCAAGATCGCCTTCGTGGCCGCCAAGCCCATTCCGCAGGTGCTGCGCAACATCAACGCCTTCACGCTGGGTGCGCGTTCGGTCAAGCCGGGCATCACCTGCCATGTGATCTTCACCGGCGACTGGTCGATGGCCGTGAAGGAGGCCGAGGCCACCAACAGCCTGGCCGACCAGGGCTGCGACGTGTTCACCATGCACGTGGATGGCCCCAAGGTGGTGGTGGAGACCGCCGCCAAGCGCGGCAAGATGGTCTGCGGCTACCACGCCAGCCAGGCCAAGCTGGCGCCCAATGCCTACCTCACCGGCGCCGAATGGAACTGGCTCACCGCCTACAAGACCATCCTCGAAGCCGCCCAGGCCGGCAAGCCGCATCCCAACTTCCTGCGCGGCGGCCTGAAGGAAGGCTACGTCAAGACCTCGGCCTATGGCCCCATGGTGACCGACGCCGCCAAGAAGCAGGCCGACGACACCAAGGCCAAGATGATCGCGGGCAGCTTCGACATCTTCAAGGGCCCGCTCAAGGACAACAAGGGCAAGGAAGTCATCGCCGCCGGCCAGGTGCAGAAGCAGACCGACCTCAAGCTCGAGCAGATGAACTACCTGGTCGAAGGCGTGGTCGGCTCGGTCTGAGTCCGGCGCTGCACAAGGAAAACCTGCCATGCGATCCATGGGCCAGGACTTGGCGCTGCCGGTGCTCAGCATTGCGGCCGCAGTGGCGCTGTTCGGCGTCTTTGCGGCCGTGGCGGCAGGCAGCTCGCCGCCCGAGGTGTGGGCGGTGCTCTACCAGGGCGCCTTCGGCAGCTGGTTCTCGTGGCAGAACACGCTGCAGCGCGCGGCGCCGCTGATGCTCACCGCGCTGTGCGTGGCACTGCCGGCGCGCGCCGGCCTGGTCATCATCGGCGGCGAGGGCGCGCTGGTGCTGGGCGGCCTGGGCGCGGCGGCGCTGCCCTATGCCGTGGCGCTGCCGGAGAACCTCTTCGGCACCGTGGCCGTGTGCCTGGCCGGCATGGTGGCCGGCGCGCTGTGGATCATGCTGGCGGGTGCGCTGCGCCAGTACCGCGGCATCAACGAGACGATCAGCAGCCTGCTGCTGGCCTATGTGGCCATCGGCCTGTTCAAGCATCTGGTCGAAGGGCCGCTGCGCGATCCGGCCAGCCTGAACAAGCCCTCGACCAACGCCCTGGCCGAGGGCCTGCGCATCGGCGGCATCGCGGGCAGCGACGTGCACTGGGGCCTGGCCCTGGGCGTGGCGGCCTGCGTGGTGCTGGCGCTGTGGCTGCGCTGGACGCCCACCGGCTTCTCGGTGCGGGTGGTCGGCGGCAATCCGCGCGCCGCGCAACTGGTGGGCCTGCCGGCCACGCGGCTGGTGCTGCTGGCCTGCGCGCTGGGCGGCGCCTGCGCGGGCCTGGCCGGCGCGGTGGAGGTGGCGGCAGTGCACACCAGCGCCAATGCCTCGCTGATCGCGGGCTATGGCTATGCGGGCATCCTGGTGGCCTTCATCGCGCGGCAGAACCCGCTGGCGGTGATTCCGGTGGCCATCCTCTTCGGTGGCTTCGGCGCGGCGGGCAGCCTGCTGCAGCGCCGGCTGGGCCTGCCCGATGCCTCGGTGCTGGTGCTGCAGGGCATCGCCTTCGTGCTCATCCTGGCCAGCGAGGCGCTGCGCGGGCGCGACTGGCTCACGCCCTTGCGCCGCCTGCGCAGTGACAAGGCGGCACCGGCCCTCAAGGAGGCGCAACCATGACCGCCGACATGCTGACCGCCTTCGTCGCCGCCATCGTGGGCGGAGCGCTGCGCGTGGGCACACCTTTCCTCTTCGTGAGCCTGGGCGAGTGCCTGACCGAGAAGTCGGGTCGCATCAACCTGGGCCTGGAAGGCGTGCTGGTGCTCTCGGCCATGGCGGCCTTCGGCGGCGCGTACCTCACCGGCTCGGCCTGGCTTGGCGTGCTGGCGGGTGCCGTCGCCGGTGCGCTGCTGGCGCTGCTGCACGGCCTGCTGTGCTCGCTGCGCGGCGTCAACGACGTGGCCACCGGCATCGCGCTGATGCTGCTGGGCACGGGCCTGGCCTTCTACCTGGGCAAGCCGCTGATCCAGCCGCAGGCGCCGCAGATCCCGGCGCTGCCGCTGGGCGACTGGAGCAGCAATGCGGCGGTACGTGCGGCCTTGCAGGTCAATGCACTGGTGCCGCTGGGCCTGCTGCTTGCCGGCCTGCTGTGGTGGGGCTTCGCGCGGACCCGCGCCGGCCTGCTGGTGCGGCTGGCCGGCGACTCGGCCGATGCGGCACGGGCGCTGGGCTATTCGGTGTCGGCGCTGCGCATCGCGGCCACCACCGCGGGCGGTGCCATCGCGGGGCTGGGCGGCGCCTCGCTCACGCTGTTCTACCCGGGCAGCTGGAACGAGGGCATCTCCAGCGGACAGGGCCTGATCGCCGTGGCGCTGGTGATCTTCGCGCGCTGGAGCCCGCTGCGCTGCGTGGGCGCGGCGCTGCTCTTCGGCGGTGCCGGGGCCGTGGGGCCGGCGCTGCAGTCCATCGGCATCGGCTGGGGCTACCACCTCTTCAACACCGTGCCCTATGTGCTCACGCTCCTCATCCTGGTGGCCTCGTGCCGGCCCGGGCAGGTGGCGGCGGGCAGTCCCGGTGAGCTTTCTTCGAAATGAACCCCACAAGGAGTCATCCATGAGCGGACTCGGCGGTCTGAACAAATCGGCCCACGGCGTGGTGGTGGGCCTGGTGCAGCTGCAGCTGCCGGTGGTCGCCACGCGCGAGCAACTGGCGGCGCAGACGCAGCGCATCTGCGAGCTGGTGGGCAAGGCCCGCCGCAACCAGCAGACCATGGACCTGGTGGTCTTTCCGGAGTATTCGCTGCACGGCCTCTCGATGGACACCAACCCCGAGATCATGTGCAGCCTCGACGGCCCCGAGGTGGCGGCCTTCCGCGCGGCCTGCGTGGAACACCGCATCTGGGGCTGCTTCTCCATCATGGAGGCCAACCCGGACGGCAATCCGTACAACAGCGGCCTGGTCATCGACGACCAGGGCGCCATCCGCCTGTACTACCGCAAGCTGCATCCCTGGGTGCCGGTGGAGCCCTGGGAGCCGGGCAACCTGGGCGTGCCGGTGTGCGACGGCCCCAACGGCAGCAAGCTGGCGCTCATCATCTGCCACGACGGCATGTTCCCGGAGATGGCCCGCGAGGCGGCCTACAAGGGCGCCGAGATCATCCTGCGCACGGCCGGTTACACCGCGCCGATCCGCCACGCCTGGAAGATCACCAACCAGGCCAACGCCTTCTGCAACCTGGCCTACACCGCCAGCGTCTGCATGTGCGGCAGCGATGGCACCTTCGACTCCATGGGCGAGGGCATGTTCTGCAGCTTCGACGGCACCGTGATGGTGGAGGGCGGTGGCCGGCCCGACGAGATCATTACCGCCGAGCTGCGGCCCGACCTGGTGCGCGAGGCACGTACCGGCTGGGGCGTGGAGAACAACATCTACCAGCTCTATCACCGCGGCTACGTGGCGGTGAAGGGCGGCGCGCAGGACTGTCCCTACACCTACATGCACGACATGGCCGCCGGCCGCTACCGCCTGCCCTGGAGCGACCAGGTGCAGGTGACCGACGGCACAGGCTTCGGCTTCGCGCCGCCGGTGCGCTTCTACGGCGGCGCAGGCAGCCATCCGCTGGTGCCGGCGCCCACGCCGCCGGTGCCCGACAAGGAACGTCTCAAGACCCTGGACTGACACCATGGACGCCACGACCTCCCCCGCTGCCGCCGCGCCGCGCTTCGCGGCCGCCGAACCCTACCGCTGGCCCTACGACGGCGACCTGCGCCCCGACAACACGGCGCTCATCGTCATCGACATGCAGACCGACTTCTGCGGCAAGGGCGGCTACGTGGACGTGATGGGCTACGACATCTCGCTCACGCAGGCGCCGATCGAACCCATCCGCCGCCTGCTGGCCGTGATGCGTCCGCTGGGCTACACCATCATCCACACCCGCGAAGGCCATCGGCCCGACCTGTCGGACCTGCCGGCCAACAAGCGCTGGCGCTCGCGCCAGATCGGAGAAGGCGGCGTGGGCATCGGCGACGACGGGCCCTGCGGGCGCATCCTGATCCGCGGCGAGCCGGGCTGGGAGATCATTCCCGAGCTGGCGCCGATCGAGGGCGAGGTGGTGATCGACAAGCCCGGCAAGGGCTCCTTCTATGCCACCGACCTGGAGATGATCCTGCGCACCCGCGGCATCCGCAACCTGGTGCTGGCCGGCATCACCACCGACGTGTGCGTGCACACCACCATGCGCGACGCCAACGACCGCGGCTTCGAATGCCTGCTGCTGTCGGACTGCACGGCGGCCACCGATCCGGGCAACCATGCGGCGGCACTCAAGATGATCACCATGCAGGGCGGGGTGTTCGGCGCGCATGCGCCGTCGACCGCGCTGATCGAGGCACTGGCACCATGATCGCGCCCGTCACCCCCCATCCGCGCGCCCAGGGTGCGCTCGCGCTGGACACGCTGGAGCTCACGAAGCGCTTCGGCGACTTCACCGCCATGGACCGCGTGAGCATGCAGGTCGCCCCCGGCAGCGTGCATGCGCTGCTGGGCGAGAACGGCGCCGGCAAGAGCACGCTGGTCAAGTGCGTGGCCGGCTTCCAGCGGCCCGAGGAAGGCAGCATCCTCATCGACGGCCGCGAGCAGGCCATTGCCAACCCCGTGGTGGCGCGGCAGCTGGGCATCGGCATGGTCTACCAGCACTTCACGCTGGCGCCGGGCATGACGGTGGCCGAGAACCTGCTGCTGGCCGGCGGCCAGGTGCCGACGCTGATCGACTGGAAGGCCAAGCGCGCCGAGCTGCAGGCCTTTCTGGCGACCACGCCCTTCCGGCTCGACCTGGACGCGCGGCCTTCGCAGCTGGCCGCGGGCGAGAAGCAGAAGCTGGAGCTGCTCAAACAGCTGTACCTCAAGCCGCGCCTGCTGATCCTGGACGAGCCGACCTCGGTGCTCACGCCGCAGGAGGCCGACGAGGTGCTGGGCCACGTGCGCGCCTTTGCGCAGGGCGGCCACTGCACCGTACTGATCATCACCCACAAGTTCCGCGAGGTGATGGCCTATGCCGACGCCGTGACCGTGCTGCGCCGCGGTCGCGCGGTGCACCATGCCGCGGTGCGCGACACCGACCCGACGCGCCTGGCCCAGGCCATGATGGGTGCAGGCGCCACGCCCGACGAGGCGAGCGAGGGCGCGAGCGATGCCACCCCGCGCACGCCCGTCGTGGCCAGTGCCGCGCCGGCGCTGGAGGTCGAGGCGCTGTCCGCGCCGGGCGACCGCGGCACGCCCGCCGTGCAGTCGCTCAGCCTGCAGGTGCGCCCGGGCGAGATCCTGGGCGTGGCCGGTGTCTCGGGCAACGGCCAGCGCGAGCTGGTCGAGGCGCTGGTGGGCCAGCGCGCGCGCAGTGCCGGCCGGGTGCGCGTGGGCGGTCAGCCTTACCGCGCCAGCCGCGGCGACAACCGCCGCCTGCGCGTGCGCAGCCTGCCCGAAGAGCCGCTGCGCAACGCCTGCGTCGCGGGCCTGAGCGTGGCGGAGAACATGGCCCTGCGCGACTTCGACCAGCCCCCGCTGGCGGCCGGCGGCGTGCTGCGCTTCGGCCGCTGGCGGGCGCGGGCGCGGCAGTGGATCGCCGAGTACGGCATCAAGACCCGCGGCGAGCGCGCGCCCATCGGCAGCCTGTCGGGCGGCAATGTGCAGCGCGCGGTGCTGGCGCGGGAGTTGGCCGGCGACATCCAGGTGCTGATCGCCGCCAACCCCGTCTTCGGCCTGGACTTCGCGGCCGTGGCCGAGATCCATGCCCGCATCGTGCAGGTGCGCGAGCGCGGCGGCGCCGTGCTGCTGGTGAGCGAGGACCTGGACGAGCTGCTGGCCCTGTCGGACCGCATCGTGGTGATGAGCGAAGGCCGCATCGTGTACGAGACGCCTGCCTCCACGGCAGACAGACACGTCCTCGGCGCCCACATGGGCGGCGGGCATTGAGCAAGGAGAGAACCCCATGCGCCTGAACGACGCCCGCCCCTTCGCCTACGAGTTCGACCTGGACCGCACGGCCCTGGTGCTGATCGACATGCAGCGCGACTTCATCGAGCCCGGCGGTTTCGGCGAGACGCTGGGCAACGACGTGTCGCTGCTGGCGGCCATCGTGCCGGCCACGCAGGCCGTGCTGGCCGCCTGGCGCCAGGCCGGCGGCCTGGTGGTGCACACGCGCGAGGCGCACCGGCCCGACCTGTCGGACTGCCCGCCTGCCAAGCGGCTGCGGGGCGCCCCGTCGCTTCGCATCGGCGACGAAGGCCCGATGGGCCGCATCCTGGTGGCCGGCGAGCCGGGCAACCAGATCATCGACGCGCTCGCGCCCATCGAGGGCGAGTGGGTCATCGACAAGCCCGGCAAGGGCGCCTTCTATGCCACCGGCCTGCACGAGCTGCTGCAGGCCCGCGGCATCACGCACCTCGTCTTCGGCGGCGTGACCACCGAGGTCTGCGTGCAGACGAGCATGCGCGAGGCCAACGACCGCGGCTATGACTGCCTGCTGCTGGAGGACTGCACCGAAAGCTACTTCCCCCAGTTCAAGGCCGCCGCGGTGGAGATGATCCGCGCGCAGGGCGCCATCGTCGGCTGGACGGCCACCGGGCCGCAGCTGATGGCGGCCCTGGCATCGGCGTCGCCGCAGGGCTGAGGGGCCCGCTACGATCCGATGGTGCCTGCCGCTGCTCCCGCCCGTTCCAAGAAAACCGCTCCCGCCGAGGCGGAGCTTCCCTTCCGCTCGCGCGCCGACGAGGTCTACGACCAGCTCAAGCGCGACATCGCCGACTTCCGCCTGGTGCCGGGCGACCGCTTCACCGAGAACGAGATCTGCGATCGCCTGGGCGTCTCGCGCACGCCGGTGCGCCAGGCGCTGATCCGGCTGCAGCAGGAAGGCTATGTCGAGGTGCTGTTTCGCGCCGGCTGGCGCGTGCTGCCCTTCGACTTCCAGCAGTTCGAGCAGCTCTACGACCTGCGCATGGTGCTGGAGACCACCGCCGTGCACCGCCTGTGCGAGTCGGGCCGCGCCGTGGACCGGGCCCAGCTCGACGCGCTGGCCGCCATCTGGCTGGTGCCTGCCGAGCAGCGCAGCCGCGATGCGGCGCAGGTCGCGAGCTGGGACGAGGACTTCCATTGCCAGCTGGTGGCCGCCG
Source organism: Pseudacidovorax sp. (assembly GCF_017991995.1). Lineage (GTDB taxonomy): Bacteria > Pseudomonadota > Gammaproteobacteria > Burkholderiales > Burkholderiaceae_C > Xenophilus. The sequence continues at coordinate 405,834 of NZ_JAGOPN010000002.1, forward strand.
CCGGCAATGCCGAGATGGCCCGCGTGCACCGCGAGGTGACCGACCGCATCCGCATCATCCGCCGGCTCGACTTCACGCAGCAGCCGCGCATCGACGCCACCTACGACGAGCACGCCAAGATCCTCAAGGCGGTGCGCGCCAACCGCGGCGACCAGGCCGCGATGATGCTGCGCGCGCACATCGAGACCAGCCAGGCCGAGGTGCGCAAGATCACGCTGCACCAGGTGTACCTGGCGCGACAGCAGGGCGGCTGAGCGCCGCGGCCGTCGCTGCGGCCGTCGCCGCTACGCCATCGGGCGCCAGGCGTCGCCGGGCGCCCATGGAAAGCGCGAAGCCATTTTTCAGACGCGTTCCAGCACGGTCGCAATGCCCTGCCCGCCGCCGATGCACTGCGTGGCCAGCGCATAGCGGCCACCCTCGCGCGCCAGCAGCGATGCCGCCTTGCCGGTGATGCGCGCGCCGGTCGCGCCCAGCGGATGGCCGATGGCCAGGCCGCCGCCGTCGAGGTTGACCGTCCCCATGTCCAGTCCCAGATCGCGGATGCAGGCCAGGGCCTGGGACGAGAAGGCCTCGTTGATCTCCACCACATCCAGGTCGGCCACCGACAGGCCCGCGCGGGCAAGCGCCTTGCGCGTGGCGGGGATCGGGCCGATGCCCATCACGGCAGGGTCCACGCCCACGGTGGCGAAGCTGCGGATGCGCGCGAGCGCGGCCAGGCCGTGGCGCTCGGCGAAGTCGTCGCGCGCGACCAGCACCGCCGCGGCACCGTCGGTGAGCGGCGAGGAGGTGCCCGCCGTCACCACACCATCGGGCCGGAAGGCCGGCTTGAGCGCGGCCAGCGCCTCGGCCGAGGTGGCGGGGCGGATGCAGCCATCGCTGTCGACCGTGCTGCCGTCGGGCAGTGCGATGGGCACGATCTCCTGCGTCAGCCGGCCGGTCTCGCGCGCCTCGGCGGCCTTGCGGTGCGACTGCACGGCCAGCGCCTCCTGGTCGGCGCGGCTCACGGCCCAGCGCTCGGCCACGTTCTCGGCCGTCTCGCCCATGGAGAGGTAGGCATCGGTGTCCGCCAGCAGACCGGGATGGGCCGAGAAGTTGAAGCCGCCCTGCGGCACCATCGTCATCGACTCCACCCCCACGCACAGGTAGGCGTCGCCGATGCCGGCCTCGATCTGCGCGGCGGCGATGTGCACCGCCTGCATCGACGAGCCGCAGAAGCGGTTGACCGTCATGCCGCCGACCTCGTGCGGCAGGCCGGCCAGCAGGCCGACGATGCGTGCGAGGTTGTTGCCCTGCGCGGCCTCGGGATAGGCACAGCCGAGGATCACGTCCTCCAGCAGCGCCGGGTCCAGGCCGGTGCGCTGCAGCAGGCCCTGGACCACGGTGGCGGCCAGCGTGTCCGGCCGCACCTCGGCCAGGCGGCCCTTGCGGGCGAAGTGGAAGGGCGAGCGCGCATAGGCGGCGATGACGGCTTTCATGAGATCTCCTGGCTTGTCGGTTTTGGGGGCGCGCCGGCGTTCAGGCCACCGGCGTGGCGGAAGGCGTGAAGGCCGCTGCCGCCGCGGGGGCGGATGCGGCGGTGCGCGGCGCGCTGGCGGCGTCGAGCCGGCTGCGCTGCTCGGCCGAGAGCGCGATCTGCAGCGCGCCCAGGTTGGACTGCAGCTGGCCCAGCGTGCGCGGCCCCAGCAGCGGCTGCACGTCCCGGGTCAGCAGCCAGGCGATGGCGACCTGGTCGGGCGTGGCCCCCAACTCGGCGGCCACGGCCAGCACGGCATCGAGCAGGGCAGTGCGCTCCGCGGAGTTCTCGGCCTGGAACACCTTGCCGCCCAGCGCCTCGGCCCGTCCCCGTTCGCCCTGGCGGTACTTGCCGGTGAGCATGCCGCCGCCCAGCGGCGACCAGGTGACGGCGGCCAGGCCCAGCGCCTGCGCGGCGGGCAGCAGGTCGGCCTCGGGCGCGCGGTGCACCAGGCTGTATTCGAACTGCAGCGCGGCGATGGGCACGGCGCCGCTCAGCTCGGCCAGCGTCACGGCGCGGCCCACGCGCCAGGCGGGAAAGTTGGACAGGCCGGCGTAGACGATCTTGCCGGCGCGCGCCAGGTCGTCCAGGCCGCGCACGATCTCCTCCGACGGCGTGACACCGTCGGGGTGGTGCACCCAGTACAGGTCGATGCGGTCGGTCTTCAGCCGGCGCAGGCTGGCCTCCACCGAGGCCACCATGGCGCGCCGGCTGTTGCCGGTGACCAGCGGGCCGGCCTTCGTCGATGCGCCGTTGCTGAACTTGGTGGCCAGGAAGAACTCGTCGCGGCGACCGGCCAGCAGCTCGCCCAGGATCTCCTCGGACTGGCCGAACTGGTAGACGTCGGCCGTGTCGATGACGTTGCCGCCGGCCTCGGCATAGGCGTCGAGGAGCGCGGCACTCTGGTCCGCGTCCGCGCCGTGGCCCCAGCGCTGGCCGAAGTTGGCCGTGCCCAGGGCCAGCCGGGAGAGCCGCAGTCCGGTGCGGCCGAAGGGGAGTTGCTGCATCTGCATGGTGGGTCTCCGGTGTCGGGTCGTGGCCTTCAGTGCGGCGCGAGGTAGCGCGGCGCCGGCGTGTTGCGCGAGAGGTGCGGGCCCATGGCGCGGCGGGCGGCCTCGTAGGCCTCCCAGGCCTCTGCGGCATGCAGCGAGGGCAGGGTGACCGTCTCGCCGCGGTCCAGGCCGACCAGGGCCGCGTCGACCATGTCCTCGGCGCGCATGACGATGCGGGCGTCCAGGTTCTCGACCGGCAGGCCGCCGGTGGCCCAGAACTCGGTGGCCGTGGCCCCGGGCAGCACGGCCTGCACCCGCACGCCCTTGGCCGCCAGCTCATGCTGCAGCGACTGGCTGAAGGCCAGCACGAAGGCCTTGGTGCCGCCGTACACGCCGTTGAGGATCTCGGGCGCCACCGCCACGATGGAGGCGATGTTGACAACAGTGCCGCCCCCGCGGGCCACGAAGCCGGGCACCGCCGCGTAGGCCAGGCGCATCGGCGCGGTGACGTTGAGCGCCACCATGCGCGTCATGGCCTCCACGTCGCTGTCCAGCAGCGGGGTGTGGGTGCCGATGCCGGCGTTGTTGACCAGCAGGCGGATGCTGGCGTCCTGGCGCAGCTTGGCTTCCACGGTGGCCAGCGAGGCCGCGTCGGTCAGGTCGGCGGCCAGCACCTCGACATTGCGGCCGGTGCGGCTGGTGATGTCGCGTGCCAGTGCGTTGAGCCGCTCGCGGTCGCGGGCGACGAGGATCAGGTCGTGGCCGCGGCGGGCCAGGCGGTCGGCGTACAGCGCGCCGATGCCGGAGGAGGCGCCCGTGACGAGGGCGGTGCCGGAAGCGATGGAGGTCATGGTGGGAGTCCTTGCAGGCCGCCGGACGTGGCGGCATGGACGAATGATGCGGCCGGCAGTCAATGTCTCAAATGACGTATATAGTCATGATTCAAGACATCGACGAAAAGACACCATGCTGCGCATCGGCTACCTGCTGCCCGAAGGCTTCCAGGTCATGGCCCTGGCCACCCAGGCCGTGTTCGAGTTCGCCAACCTGGCCGCCCGCGAGCGGGTCTACAGCGTCGAGAACTATTCGCTGGCCGGCGGCGAGGTGCTGACGTCCGCCGGCACGCGGGTGCTGAGCCGGCCGCTGTCCTCCCGCACCGCCGTCGACACCTGGCTGGTGGCCGGCACGCGCGATCCGGTGGATGCGGGTGCGGCGCCCGCACTGGTGCGGGCGCTCGGGCGCGCCGCCGGCCGCGCGCGCCGCACGGCCGGCCTGTGCACCGGCGCCTTCCTGCTGGCCGACGCCGGCCTGCTGGACCAGCGCCGCGCCACCACCCACTGGGCCTGGACCGATGCACTGCAGCAGCGCCATCCCTCGATCCAGGTGGAGCCCGACCGCATCTTCATCACCGACGGGGCCTTCTGGACCTCGGCCGGCATGACGGCCGAGCTGGACCTGGCGCTGGGCCTGGTCGAGAAGGACCTGGGCAGCGATGCCGCCGCCAGCGTGGCCCGCGGCCTGGTGATGCCGCAGCGGCGCTCTGGCGGGCAGTCGCAGCACTCGGAGCTGCTGCGCCTGGCCCCCAAGTCCGACCGCATCCAGCAGGCGCTGGAATACGCCCGTGCGCACCTGGCCGCGCCCCTGGGCGTCGAGCAACTGGCCGAAGTGGCGCACCTCAGCCCGCGGCAGTTCAGCCGCGTTTTCGCGGCGGAGACGGGACAGTCGCCCGCCAAGGCGGTGGAGCAGTTGCGGCTGGAGTCGGCGCGGCTGATGGTGGAACGCAGCCGCCATCCGCTGGAGGTGGTGGCGCGCGAGACGGGCTTTCGCGACGCGCGCCATCTGCGCGAGGTGTTCCTGCGCGGCTTCGGCGTGCCACCGCAGGTGGTGCGGCGCGCGGCGCGCGGCACCGACTGAGCAGCCACGCGGGCCCGGCTTCGCGCCCGGCGTGCGGCGAGTGCGGCCGCCTACCGGCGCCTCGCCGGCTTCCTACAAGGCCCGCCCCGGGCCCCGCAACCATGGGTGTCGACCTTTCCCCCACGCGAAGGACCCCGACCCCATGCTTGCCATGAACTACCGCGGCCCCTACCGGGTGCGCATCGACGAACTCGCCGAGCCCGAGATCGAGCACCCGGGCGACGCCATCGTGCGCGTCACCCGCAGCTGCATCTGCGGCTCGGACCTGCACCTCTACCACGGGCTGGTGCCCGACACGCGCGTGGGCACGACCTTCGGCCACGAGTTCACTGGCGTGGTCGAACGTGTGGGGCCCGACGTGCAGCGCCTCAAACCCGGCGATCGGGTGCTCGTGCCCTTCAACATCTTTTGCGGCACCTGCTTCTTCTGCAGCCGCGAGCTGTTCAGCAACTGCCACAACGTCAACCCCGAGGCGACGGCGGTGGGCGGCATCTACGGCTACTCGCACACCACCGGCGGCTATGCCGGTGGCCAGGCGGAATACGTGCGCGTGCCCATGGCCGACATCGGCCCCACGGTACTGCCGGAGGGCCTGGACGAGGACGACGCCGTGCTGCTGACCGACGTCTTTCCCACCGGCTACCAGGCGGCCGAGATGGGCAGCATCCGCGAGGGCGACACGGTGGTCGTCTTCGGCGCCGGCCCTGTGGGCCTGTTCGCCGCACGCTCGGCCTGGTTCATGGGCGCCGGCCGGGTGATCGTGGTGGACCATGTGGAATACCGCCTGGCCTTCGCGCGCGAGTTCGCGCACTGCGAGACGGTGGACTTCAAGTCGGTGGGCGACATGGCCATCCACATCAAGAAGATGACCGACGGCCTGGGTGCCGACGTGTGCATCGACTGCGTGGGCGCCGAGGCCGCCGGCAGCTTCGCCCAGACGCTGACCGGGGTGAAGCTCAAGCTGCAGGGCGGTGCGGCGACGGTGCTGCACTGGGCCATCAACTCGGTGCGCAAGGGTGGGCATGTGTCGATCGTGGGCGTGTACGGGCCCACCTTCAACGCCTTGCCCATCGGCAATGCGGTCAACAAGGGCCTGACGCTGCGCATGAACCAGGCCTCGGTCAAGCGCCACCTGCCCAAGCTCATCGAGCATGTGCAGGCCGGACGCATCCGGCCCAGCGACATCATCACCCACCGCCTGCCGCTGGAGGAGGTGGCCGAGGGCTACCACCTGTTCAGCAGCAAGCTGGACCAGTGCATCAAGGTCGTACTGCTGCCGCCTTCGGCGCGCGCCTGAACGCACACACGGAGGCTCCCATGGCAGACACCGACACCCCCACGAATGACGCGTCCACCGCATCGGCGCGCCATGCCCACATCCCCGCCTGGGGCGTGGACCGCGACCGCAATAGCCGCCCCGCCGTGCCCATGGAGCGCACGCCGCCCCGACTGGAGGGCGTGCACTGGACGCAGCCGGCCCAGCAGCCCCAGACCGTCGAGGTGCTGTGCTCCACCGAGCGCGACAGCACGCTCACGCCCATCTTCGGCACCACCCTGCCGCCGCAGGGCGCCAGCGGCAGCCTGCGCCGCGTCGCCTTCCGTTTCAGCGAGAACGACCTGCGGCACTGGCTGATCCTGCTGCTGGCCGATCGCACCGACATGGTCGAGGGCGTGATCGACGACCTTCGCCGTGGCCACGTGCCCAACCTGGTGGCCGAGATGGGCCTGGGCGCCGCCTGGAAGCATGACCGGCCGCGTCTAATTCGCAAGCTGGCATGGACGGCTGGCACCGTGGTGGTGCTGGGCCTGCTGGCAGGCCGTCGGCGCAGCGGGAGGCGCCTGCGCTGAGCGCGCGATTCCTGCCGGAATCTAGAGCCGGTCGAAGGGCTTTCGATCCAGCAGGCAGTCGATGAATGAACCCAGCAGGGCGGGTCGATGCTGCCTGTTCGGGTAGTAGAGGAACAGCCCCGGACGCGAGATCGACCAGTCCGCGAGCACCTGAACCAGCCGCCCCTGCGCCACGAGCTCGCCCACGCCATCCTTGTCGAAGTGATAGGCAATGCCGAGCCCGTTCAGCGCAGCGGCGACGCCGATGTCGGCGTGGTTGGTGACGACGGGGCCGTCCACCGCCACGTCCAGCCGCTGCCCTCGCTTCCTGAACTCCCAGCGATAGTGCCTGCCATCCATCTGGAGGCGCCAGTTGATGCAGGCGTGGTCATGCAGTTCGGCCGGGGACCGGGGTGTTCCCCGGCGCGCGAGGTAGTCCGGTGAAGCCACGGCGACCATGTCCAGGTCGGGCGTGAGGCGCACGGCCACCATGTCCTTCTCCAGCCGCCCGCCCACGCGGATGCCCGCGTCGAAGCGGCCGGCGACGATGTCCGCCAGGGCGTCGTCGACCACGATGTCCAGAACCACGTCGGGGTGTACCCGATGGAAGCGTGAGAGGCGGGGCGCAATGACGGTCCTCGCGGCGATCCCAAGCGTGTTGATGCGAAGCGTGCCCTTCATCTGCCCTGTCGCCTCGCTGGCCTCGGCGACCGCCGCAGCCATCTCCCGGAACAGGGGCGCGATGCGCTTGTAGAGCAGTTCGCCACTCGCCGTTGGCGCGACGCTTCGCGTCGTGCGATTCAGCAGCCGTGCCCCGATGCGGGCCTCGAGCTGGCGGATGGTCTGGCTGAGTGCCGAGGGCGACAGACCCAGATGCTCTGCCGCGCGGGCGAAGCTCTGGCGCTCGACAACGGCCACGAAGGCCTTCAGCTCGGCAAAGTCGGATCCCCGCATTGTGTATTCCTTTCTACACAGCCCATCCAGATTCAAGCGCATTCACTTCATTGTCTCCGGCGCGCATCCTCAGGCCTTCACCGACCCATGGAGCCGAGCGCATGAACACCTTGACCCTTCCCGAACCCATCGCTGCGTACTTCGCGGCCGAGCACAACCCCGAAGCCCTGGCGCGTTGCTTCACGCCGCAGGCCGTCATGAAGGACGACGGTCATACCTACACGGGCATCGACGCCATCACGGCCTTCATGGCCGAGGCATCGGCCAAGTACGGCGCGACCAGCGTGCCCTTCGCCATCGAGCGGGAGGAGGGCTTTCAGCTCGTTCGCGCCAACGTCAGCGGCAACTTCCCCGGCAGCCCGATCGTTCTGTCGTACCGCTTTCGCCTCGAACGCGGCCTGATCGCATCGCTGGAGATCACGGCATGAGCTTCGATCTTCAGCTCGATGGCCTGCGGGCCGTGGTGACCGGGGGCACGCTGGGCCTCGGCGCTGCCGTGGTTGAAGCCCTCGTGGAGGCTGGCGCCCGGGTGGTGACATCCGCGCGCACCGCGCCCGCGCAGCGCGTGGAGGGCGTCAGCTATGTGTTGGCCGACCTGTCGACGGCGCAAGGTGCCGGCCAGCTTGCACAGGCGGTCTTGCAGCAATGGGGTGGCGTCGACATCCTGGTCAATGTGCTGGGCGGCTCGAAGACACCCATCGGCGGCTTCGCCGCGATCACCGACGAGCATTGGTTCGCCGAGTTGAACCTGAACCTGATGCCGGCCGTGCGTCTGGATCGCGCACTGCTGCCGTCGATGCTGGCGAAAGGGTCGGGCGTCATCATCCATGTCGGTTCCATCCAGCGCGTGCTGCCCCTGCACGAATCCACGACCGCCTACGCCGCGGCCAAGGGGGCCCTCGCCACCTACAGCAAGTCCCTGGCGAGGGAGGTGACGCCCAAGGGTGTTCGCGTGCTGAGCGTGGCGCCGGGCTGGATCGAGACCGAGGCTTCCGTGGCCTTTGCCCAGCGCATGGCTGACCAGGCCGGAACGGACTACGCCGGCGGCAGGAAGATCGTCATGGATTGGCTGGGCGGAATTCCCGTGGGCCGGCCCGCCAGGCCGCGCGAGGTCGCCGATCTGATCGCGTTCCTTGCCTCCCCGCGATCCGCCTCCATCGCCGGGGCCGAGTACCGGATCGACGGCGGCACCGTCCCCACCGTGTAGCCAACCGCCGCAGCGGACTGGGCGACGGCGAACCCGCGCGTTCGGTCCGCGCCGCGGCCGATGCGCGGCAAGACCCGGCTCAGCCCGGGCCGGCCTTGTCCAGCTCCGCGAGCCGCCCGCGCAGGAATTCGGCAAAGGCATAGGCGATCACCGGCAGCTGGCGCCCGCGCAGGCAGCCCAGCACCAGCTCGCCCTGCGGAAAGGCCCGGTCCTCGATGGCGCGGGCCACCAGCTCGGGGTCGCCGAGCTCGGTGCCCACTGCCATCTGGAAGGTGATGGACCGGCGGTCGGCCAGGCAGCCCCGCAGGAACTCGAAGCTGTTGCTCTCCACCATGGGCTGGAAGCGGGTGGAGCTGCGCGCGAGGAAGCGCTCCAGCAGCTGGCGCCCGCCGATGTCGCGGTTGGGCAGCACCACCGGATAGTCGGCGCAGTCGCGCAGCCGCAGGGCGCTGCGGCCGGCCAGCGGATGCTCGGCATGCATCATGGCCATCAGCCGCTGGCCGGCCACGTCCAGCCGCTGGATGTCGGCCTCAGCCGGCAGGTTGAAGACCAGGGCCAGGTCGGTGTCCAGGCTGCGCAGGGCCTCGGCGGCGTGCACGTGGTCGCCGATGCGCGCGTCGAAGGCCACCAGCGGATGCGTCTCGCGGAAGGCCGCGATGGCCGCGGGCAGGAAGCGCGGCGCCAGGGCCTGGCTGGCCACCAGCCGCACGCGGCCGCGGCGCAGGCCCTGCAGTTCCTCGATCTCGGAGCGCACGCGCTCCAGCTCGGCGCCGCGGTCGCGGATGTAGCGCACGAACAGCTCGCCCGCGGCCGTCAGCCGCATGCCGCGCGGCAGCCGCTCGAAAAGAGGCGTGCCCAGCTCCTCCTCGATGTCCTGGATGCGGCGGTTGACGGCCGAGGGCGCCACATGCAGCCGCTCCGCGGCCTGACGGATGGAGCCGATGCGCGCCACCTCGTCGACGTAGCGCAGCAGGCGAAGGTGGTTCATGCGGCCATTGTGGTGTCGGCGTGCGCGTGCAGCAGTCGCGCCAGTTCCGCCGTCGCGTCCGCCCCCTTCAGGGCGGTGTCCCACAGGCGCGCGGCGAGCGTCTCGTGCAGGCGCAGGGCTTCCTGGTCCTCGCTGATCATCGCCACGCCGTAGTGCAGGTTCGTCGGCTCCACGATGCGGAAGGGGCTCGTCACCAGCACGCGGCGCCCATGCGGCAACTGAAGCAGCTGGAAGCCCGAGGTCGGCAGCGGCTGGGTGGTCAGCACGACCTGTACGCCCATCGGCGGCGAGGCGATGAGGCCGGCCAGTCGCTCCATCTCGCGCCGTGCTGCGAGCCGCCGGGCAGCGCGTTCGGCCGCCGGCAGCAGCGGGTGGCCGCCCAGGCCGTGCGTCAGGTAGCGCTCGATGTCGCCCACCGGCACGATGTTGACGAGCGCCGGCCTGTTGCGCGCGAAGGTCGTCTTGCGCTTGGCCAGCAGGTGCATCAGGCGGTCGGCCTCGGCCGGGCTCAGGGCGGTCTGGTCATCGCGCCGGTCGACCAGGCGCTCGGCCAGCGCGGTGTCGTAGGCGTCGGAACTCAGCATGTAGGCCTGCGGGCCGAACACCACGGTCATCTGCGTGGCCTCGGCTTCGAGCCGCTGCTGGCGGTCGAAGAACAGCATGCCGTGGGTGATGTACTCGTTGCCCAGGCCGAGCAAGGCACCGGTTGAGGTTTCGTACAGCCGGGCCAGCTTCTCCAGCACCTCGAGCTTGACCACCTCGCCCGACTCGTAGCGGTAGAGGAGCGCGCGCGAGATGCCCGCCGCGCGTGCCACCTGCTCGGTGCTCAGGCGCGCGTTCTGGCGCCGGCTGCGCAGGCGCTCCCCGATGTGGGCGTAGTGGTGGGGGGTGGTCATGGCGGCTGCCGTCTCGTTAATGAATCAGTTCGCGAAATTGCACGTTGTGACACCGGGCGGGCCGGCCTACGCTGGCCCGGCCATCGCAACACATCACGCAACGAACATGCCCACCATTTCCGTCGACGGGGTACCCGTCCACTACATCGAAGCCGGCAGCGGCGAGCGCGCCGTCGTCTTGCTGCACGGCGGCTTCGGCAGCTCCAGCGAACTGTGGGAGCGCACGCTGCAGTCGCTGCCGCCCGGCTGGCGCGGCTACGCCATCGACAACTTCCTGCGCTCGGCCGCGCCGCCCGACGGCTACAGCGTGCAGTCGCTGGCCCGGCGCGTGCGCGGTTTCGTCGACGCGCTCGATCTCGAGAAGCCCGTGATCGGAGGCCATTCGATGGGCGGCGTGGTGAGCCAGATCGCCGCGTCGAACGACCCCCAGCGCTACGGCGGTGTGGTGCTGGTGTGCACCGGCGCGGTCATGACCAACCACACGCTGGGCCGGGTGCTGCTGCAGGATCTGCGCGACAACGGCCATGCCAACCTGCAAGAGATCAGCGCCAACTGGTTCCGCGAGCTGCCCGGGGACTTCTTCGAGGACTACGTGGCGCGTGCCCAGACGGCACCGCTGGCGGCCATGATCGACGTGCAGCAGAGCCTGCTCGACACCGACTGCCGGCCGCTGCTGCCGAAGATCACCGCACCCACGCTGGTGGTGTTCGGCGCACACGACGCGGGCCGCACGATCGACCACGCGAACACGCTGCTGGCTGGCATCCCGAACAGCCGCCTTGCGCACATGCCCGACAGCGGGCACACGCCGATGGTCGAGACGCCCGAGGCCTTCGACGCCGCCCTGCATGCTTTCCTGACCGAAACCCACTGAGGACTTCCATCATGATCCGACGCTCCCTCCTCGCCCTGGCCGTGGCGGCCGGCGCTTCCCTCCTCGCGTTGCCGGCAGCGCTGGCCGACACGCTCGACGACGTGCAGAAGGCCGGCGTGCTGCGCGTGGCCATCACGCTGGACTATCCGCCCTTCGGTTCGGTCGATGCCAGCATGAACCCGCAGGGCTACGACGTGGAGTTCGCCAACCTGATGGCGGCCGCGCTGGGCGTCCGGGCCGAGCTGGTGCGGGTGACGGCGCAGTCCAAGATCCCGACCATGGCCACGCGCAAGGCCGACCTGCTGCTCAACATCGGCCGCAACGAGGAGCGCGCCAAGGTGGTGGACTTCACCCAGCCCTACGCACCGTACTACATCGGCGTGTTCGGCCCGGTCGACCAGACCGCCACCGGCGTGGCCGACCTGGCGGGCAAGAAGATCGCCGTGACGCGCGGCACGCTCGAAGACCAGCTGCTCACGAAGATGGCACCGCCCGAGGCCGCGATCCAGCGTTACGAGGACCACAGCAACACGATCAGTTCCTTCCTGAGCGGGCAGAGCGACCTCATGTCGGTCGGCAACATCGTGGCTGCGGCCATCATGGAGAAGAACCCGCCGCGCAAGCCGGAGCAGAAGTTCCTGCTGATGAACTCGCCCGTGTGCGCGGCGGTCACCAAGGGCGAGCAGCGGCTGCTCGAGCGGATCAACGCCGCCATTGCCGAGATCAAGGGCAACGGCCGGCTCGGCGGCATGGCCACGCGCTGGCTCAAGCAGCCGCTGCCGGCCAATCTCTGAGGCGTGGTGGCGCCGTTGCCAGAACGGCAACGGCGCTACCGCGATAAAGCGCCGGAAAGTGAGCGCTGGTGGCACGGGCGATGCGTGCTTCTGGCGCATGCACAGCGATGAACGCACTCCCGGCACCAAGTTGGACACGGCCACCGGTGACGCCCCCGGCTTCGGCCCCGCGGCCGCCAACCGCTGGCAGCTGCAGGACGGCACGCTGAGCCTGGTCCGCACGCCGCCGGCGCCGCGGCCCCTGGCCCTGCCGGCACAGCCCGAAGCGCTCGTGATCGACCTCGCCCGCACCGCGCTGGTGGTGGTCGACATGCAGAACGACTTCTGCCACCCCGAGGGCTGGTTCGGCCAGAAGGGCCTGGACGTGCAGGCCGCGCGCCGGCCCATCCCGGTGCTGCAGGCGCTGCTGCCCGCCTGGCGCCGCGCGGGCAGCCCGCTCGTCTGGTGCAACTGGGGCATCCGTGCCGACCGACGCAACCTCGGCCCCACGGTGCAGTTCAAGGGCAAGCGCACGGCCGAGGGCGTGGGCTATGGCGAGCGCTCACCCATCGACCACGGCCCATCCCTGGTGCAGGGCAGCTGGGGCGCGGCGCTGGTCGACGAACTCGCGGCCGAGCCTGGCGACATCCTGGTGCACAAGCACCGGCTCTCGGGTTTCTGGGACAGCGAGCTCGACAGCGTGCTGCGCAACGCCGGTATCAGCACGCTCCTGTTCGCCGGTATCAACACCGACCGCTGCGTGTTCTCCACCCTGCAGGACGCGGCCTTCCTCGGCTACGACTGCGTGCTGCTGGAGGACGCCTGCAGCACTTCGTCACCCGACTACGTGACCGACGGCGTGCTCTACCTCATGCGCCTGCTGCACGGCTTCACAGCGACCGCGGCCAACCTGGGTGCTGCCCTGGCCGACCTTCACGACCTTCCTTCCAACCCTGCCTGAGGAACCCCTGCCATGACCTCGCCCCTCTCCCTTCTCGCACGCTGGACACGGCCGCTCATCGGCGCCGCCGCCCTGGCCCTGGCCGCGCTGCCCGCCGCCGCACAGACGCCGATCAAGCTGGTGCTCAACTGGAAGTACGAAGGCCCGCAGGCCTGGTTCTTCCTGGCGCAGGACCGCGGCTACTTCAAGCAGGAAGGGCTGGACGTCAGCATCGACCAGGGCGAGGGCTCGGCCGCCTCGATCCCGAAGGTCGCCGCCGGCACCTACCAGGCCGGCTTCGGCGACATGAATGCGCTGATCGACCTGGCGGCCAAGCGGCCGGCCGATGCGCCCGTGGGCGTTTACATGCTCTACAACACGCCGCCCTTCGCCGTGGTGGTGCGCAGCGACAGCCCCATCAGGACGCCCAAGGACCTGGAAGGCAAGACCATCGGCGGCCCGGCCAACGACGGCGCGCTCAAGCTCTTCCCGGCCTTCGCCAAGCTGGCCAAGATCGACGCCGCCAAGGTCACCATCTCCAACATGGCGCCCAACCTGCGCGAGCAGATGCTGGTGCGTGGCCAGATCGACGGCGCCTTCGGCTATGTCACCACCGTGAGCTTCAGCGCCCGCGGCATGGGGCTGGATCCGGCCAAGGACCTGCGCTTCATCCGCTACGGCGACCACGGCATGGACCTCTATGCCAACACCGTCTTCTTCTCGCGCAGCTTCGTGCAGGACAAGCCCCAGGCCGTGGCCGGCTTCGTCAAGGCCCTCAACCGCGCCATCAAGGAGGTGCTCGCCAATCCCGAGGCCGGCATCGACGCGGTGATGAAGCGCGAGCCGCTGCTCAAGCGCGAGGTCGAGAAAGAGAAGCTCCTGGCCACGCTGAAGAACGACATGAGCCACCCCGAGATCGCCCGCATCGGCCTGGGCGACGTGGACGACGAGCGGCTGAAGAAGGCCATCGGCATCGTGGCCGAGGCCAACCAGCTGCCGCGCCAGCCCGAGGTGGGCGAGGTCTTCGACCGCCGCTTCCTGCCGGCGCGCGCTGAGCGCCCGTCCAGCACCGTCGCGCCCTGAACACCACCGACAAGCCCCTCTGAAGAAAGAAGAGACCGCCATGGATCTGCAACTGCGCGACAAGGTCGCCATCATCACCGGCCCGGCCAAGGGCATGGGCGCCGCCATCACCCTGGCCTTCGCCCGAGAAGGCGCCAGGCTGGTGCTGGCCGGCCGCGACACCGCCGCCATCGAACCCGTGGCCGCCGAGGCCCGCGCGCTGGGCGTGCCGGCCCAGGTGGTGGCCTGCGACCTCACCGTCTCCAGCCAGACCGAGGCGCTGGCCACGGCCGCGCTGGCCGCCTTCGGCCGCATCGACATTCTGGTCAACGTGGCCGGCGGCTCGGGCCCCATCGGCAAGACCGGCTGGGAGACCACCACCGAGGAATTCGACGAGATCGTGCGTCTGAACATGACCGGCTGCTTCAACACCATCCGTGCCGTCATGCCGGCGATGGTGGAGCAGCGCAGCGGCAAGATCGTCAACGTGGGCGGCACCTTCGGCCTGCGCGGGCGCGCCGGGCGCATGGCCTATTCGGCCTCCAAGTGGGGCCTGCGCGGCATCACCAAGAGCTTTGCGCTGGAGGCCGGGCCGCACAACATCAACGTCAACAACGTCGCGCCGGGCATGGTGGACGGCCCGCGCTTCCGCGAGAAGGTGTGCGCCAACATGGCCCAGCGCCTGGGCATCACGCTGGAGGAAGCCATGCAGCGCCACGCGGCCGACTACGCGCTGCGCCGCGTCTCCACCGACACCGACATCGCCAACGCCTGCCTGTTCATGGCCAGCGAAGTGTCGCGGCAGATCACCGGCGCCGACCTGCCGGTGGACGGCGGCTGGGCCGCTCTCTGAGAACGGGAGCGAACACCATGCGACCCGAAGTCGACCTCGTCATCCGCGGCGCGAGCGTGGTCTCGCCCGACGCCATCGTGCCCGCCAGCGTGGCCATTGCCGGTGAGCAGATCGTGGCCGTGGGCCACGACGACACCATGCCGCCGGCGCGCGAAGAACTGCGGGCCGACGGCCTGCTCCTGCTGCCCGGCGCCATCGACAGCCATGTGCACTTCCGCGATCCGGGCTATCCGCACAAGGAGACCTGGCGCACCGGCTCGGCCGCCGCGGCGCTGGGCGGCGTGACCACCGTCTTCGACATGCCCAACACCTCGCCAGCCACGGGCACCGTGGAGGCGCTGCGGCTCAAGCAGAAGGCGGCCGAGGCCTCGTACTGCGACTTCGGCATCCACGGCCTGCTGGGCGACGACACCATCGAGCGGCTGGAGGAACTGCTGGAGGCCGGTGTCACCAGCTTCAAGGCCTTCGTGGGCAACACCTTCGGCAACCTGCCCGCGCCCACCGACGGTGCGCTGCTGGAGGGCTTCGAGACGCTGGCGCCGCTGGGCGTGCGCACCGTGGTGCATGCGGAGAACTCGTCGATCCTGTTCCGCCGCCAGAAGAAGATGCAGGAGGCCGGCCGCATCGACGCCCTGGCGCACCTGGCGGCGCGGCCCGCCGTGGCCGAGATCGAGGCCATCGGCCGCGTGCTGACGCTGGCCGAATGGACCGGCGCGCGGGTGCACATCGCCCACCACAGCGCGGCCGATTCGCTCTTCCTGCTGCGCGAGGCCAAGCGCCGCGGTGTGGATGTGACGGCCGAGACCTGCCCGCAGTACCTGCTGCTCAACACCGAGCACATGCGCAAGCTGGGCGGCGTGATGCGGCTGAACCCGCCCATCCGCGAGCCGCGTCACAACCAGCCCCTGTGGGACGCGCTGATGGACGGCACGCTGGACATGATCGCCACCGACCATGCGCCGCATGCGCCCGAGGAGAAGACGCGCGAGAGCATCTGGGACTGCGACTGCGGCTTCCCGGGCGTGGAGACGCAGATGCCGCTGATGCTCACCGAGGTCAACCGCGGCCGCGCCACGCTCATGGACTACGTGCGCTGGAGCGCCGTCGCGCCTGCCAGGGCCTGGGGCCTGTACGGCACCAAGGGTGTGATCGCGCCCGGTGCCCATGCCGACATCGCCATCGTCGACATGGCGCGCCAGGGCGTGCTGTCGCAGAACCGGCTGCAGAGCATCAGCCGCATCTCCCCCTGGAACGGGCGGCCGGTGCAGGGCTATCCGCTGCACACGCTGCTGCGCGGGCGCTTCGTCATGCGCGACGGCCGTCTGGTGGAGGACGCCGTGGGCTGGGGCCGCTCGGTCAAGGCCGTGCAGAAGATGCCCACGCCCCGGCCGCGCAACACCGAGCACTACAGCCGCGCCATCCTGGAGACGCCGCCCGGCGTGCCGCCGACGGCGGTGCCGGTGGGCGAGGTGGACTGGAGCGCTTCATGAGCGGCGCCATCCCCCAGCATGTGGACGCGCATGTGGTGCCCTGCCGCGGCCCCGGCGACCTGAGCGGCGTGCAGGCCCTGGTCGAGGCCGGGGCGCTCGATCCGCGCCACATCGTGGCTGTGATGGGCAAGACCGAGGGCAATGGCTGTGTCAACGACCACACCCGCGACTTCGCCGCCATGGCCTGGTGCCACTACCTCGCGCCGCACCGCGGCTGCACGCCGCAGGCGGTGCATGCGCAGGTGGCGCTGGTGATGTCCGGCGGCACCGAGGGCGTGCTGTCGCCGCACTTCACCGTCTTCACCCGCCGCGCGGCGCTGCCGCATGAAGTGGTCGAAGGCGAGAAGCGGCTGGTGGTCGGCATCGCCCACACGCGCGACTTCGCGCCCGAGGAGATGGGCCGCCAGGCGCAGATCGCCGCCACGGCCGAGGCCGTGCAGGCCGCCATGCGCGACGCCGGCATCGACAGTGCGGGCGACGTGCACTTCGTGCAGGTCAAGTGCCCGCTGCTCACCGCTGCCAAGGTGGACGACGCGCTCGGCCGCGGCCATGACACCGTGACGCGTGACACCTACGAATCGATGGGCTATTCGCGCGCCGCCTCGGCGCTGGGGGTGGGCGTGGCGCTGGGCGAGATCGATGCGGCGCGCGCCACCGATGCGGCGGTGCTGCACGACACCACGCTGCACTCGGCCCGCGCCTCCGTGTCGGCCGGCATCGAGCTGGAGGGCAACGTGGTCATCGTGCTGGGCGAGGCCGCAGGCAGCGCCTCGCCGCTGCGCATCGGCCATGCGCTCATGCGCGACGCGGTGGACACCGCGGGCCTGCGCGCATTGCTGCGCGAGCACTTCGGGCTGGATCCGGAGGTCGACGCGGCCCTCATCGCGCAGCGGCTGGTCAACCTCCTGGCCAAGGCCGAGGCCAGCCCCGACGGGCGGGTGCGCGAGGCGCGCCACACCATGCTGAACGACTCGGACATCCATTCGACCCGCCATGCGCGGGCCGCCGTCGGGGCCGTGCTGGCTTCGGTGGTCGGCCGCACGGCGCTGTACGTGTCGGGCGGTGCCGAGCATCAGGGCCCGCCCGGCGGCGGCCCGGTGGCCGCGCTGGTGCGCGTGGCCTGAGCTTCCATTCCTTGCTGGAACATCCCATGAGCCAGAGCTTCATCCAACTCTCCGACGTGATGCTGCGCTACGGCGGCGGCACCATCGCCCTGGACCACACCACGCTGGGCATCGACCGGGGCGACTTCGTGGCCCTGGTCGGCCCCAGCGGCTGCGGCAAGTCGACCATCCTCAAGCTGCTGGCCGGACTGCTGCGGCCCACCTCGGGTGCGGTGATCGCCGGCGGCCGCGAGGTCGGGCCGGCGGGTGCACGCCCCATGGCGGCCGGCCGGCTGGCACTGCGCATCGGCCTCGCCTTCCAGAACCCGACCATGCTGCCGTGGCTGACGATCCGCGAAAACGTGATGATCCCGCTGAAGATCGTCGAGCCCTTCCGCCAGGACTACGCCCGCAAGAAGCGCGGCGAGTACGCCGAGCGCGCCGACGCGCTGCTGGCGCAGGTGGGCCTGCGCGGCTTCGGCGACAAGCGGCCCTGGCAGCTGTCGGGCGGCATGCTGCAGCGCGCCTCGCTGTGCCGCGCGCTGGTGCACCAGCCCGAGCTGCTGCTGCTGGACGAGCCCTTCGGCGCCCTCGACCAGTTCACCCGCGAGGAGCTGTGGGACATCATGCAGACGCTGTGGATGACCCAGCGGCCCACGGTGCTGCTGGTGACCCACGACCTGCGCGAGTCGGCCTACCTGGCCAACCGCATCTGCGTGATGAGCGCGCGGCCCGGTCGCATCCTGGAGACGCGCGACGTGGACTTCGCCCGACCGCGCACGCTGCAGTCCAGCTACGACCCGGCCTTCGGCGCGCTGGTGCAGCAGCTGCGCATGCGCATCGCCGAGGCGCGCTGCGAGAGCGACACGGCCGCTGCCGCAGCTACCATGCCCACTGCGCTGCAGGGGGTGGCGGCATGAACGCGCGCGTGAACACCGCGGACGCGGTCGAACCCGCAGCCGAAGCCGCCAGCCCCGCCGTGCCGCGCCTGTCCCCGCTGGCGCGCCAGCGCCTGCTGTCCGGCCTGGCCCTGGTCGGCTTCTTCCTGGCCTGGGAGCTCATCTGCCTGGCCAGCGGCATCTCGGACCTGGTGCTGCCGCGGCCCAGCCAGATCGCCCGCGTGCTGATCGAGCGCATGCCGCTCCTGTGGCCGCACACGGTGCAGACGCTCTACACCACGCTGCTCGGCTTCGCGCTGGGCGTGGCGGCGGGCATCGTCATCGGCGTGGGCATCGGCTCGTCGAAGCTGGCCTATGACGTCACCTACCCCCTGCTGGTGGGCTTCTCCAGCATTCCGAAGGTGGCGGTGGTGCCGCTGTTCGTCGTGTGGTTCGGCGCCGGCACCGTGCCGGCGGTGCTCACCTCGATGGTCATCAGCATCTTCCCGGTGGTGGTCAACGTGGCCACGGGCCTCGCCAGCACCGAGCCCGAGCTGGAGGACGTGCTGCGCGTGCTGGGCGCGCGCAAGCGCGACATCCTGTGGAACGTGGGCCTGCCGCGCGCCATGCCCTACCTGTTCGCCTCGCTCAAGATCGCCATCACGCTGTCCTTCGTGGGCACCGTGCTGTCGGAGACGGTGGCTTCCAACCGCGGCATCGGCACCGTGATGATGATCGCCAGCGGCAACTTCGACGTGCCGATGGTGTTCGCCGGCCTCTTCCTGCTGGCGGCCATGGGCGTGCTGCTCTACGCGCTGTCGGCGCTGGTCGAGCGGCGCGTGACCGGCTGGTCGCAACGCAAGACCGACCTGGCGGCGACCGGCGCCTGAGATGCGAGGCCCCGTCCTCTTCACCTTCCAAGGAGCTTTCATGTCCCGCATCCTCTCTCGCCGCGCCGCTGGCCTGGCGCTGTCGGCCCTGTCCCTGCTGATGGCCGTGGGCGCCGCGCTGGCGCCCGCGCCGGCCGCCGCCCAGACCGAGACCCCGATCAAGTTCGTGCTCGACTGGAAGCTCCAGGGCGTGCATGCCTGGTACTACCTCGCGCAGGATCGCGGTTACTTCGCCCGCGAGAAGCTGGCCGTGACCATCGACCAGGGCGACGGCTCGGCGGCCACCGTCACGAAGATCATGGCCGGTGCCTACCAGGCCGGCTTCGGCGATGTGAACGCCATCGTGCAGAACGCCACCGCCAAGCCCGGCCAGGCGCCGGTGATGGTCTACATGCTCTACAACCGCGCGCCCTTCGCGCTGATCGCCAAGGCCGACGGGCCGATCCGCACGCCGCAGGACCTGCAGGGCCGCACCGTCGGCACGCCGGCCGGGGGCGCGGCGGCCCGCATGTTCCCCGTCATCGCGGCGCGCACCGGCATCGATGCCGCCAAGGTCGCCTGGACCAATGTGGCGCCCAACCTGCAGGAGCAGCTGCTGCTCAAGGGCCATGTGGATGCCGCGGCCGTGTTCTCGGTCACCAGCTACATGAACCTGGTGGCACAGGGCATCGACCCCGACAAGGACATCCGCTGGTTCCACTACGGCGATTACGGCGTGGAGCTCTATGGCAACGGCGTGATGGTGTCGCAGCAGCTGCTGCGCGAGCGGCCCGAGGCCGTGGCCGGCCTGGTGCGGGCGATCAACCACGCGGTGCGCGACACCATCGCCGATCCCGACGCGGCCATCGCCGCGCTGGTCAAGCGCGAGCCGCTGCTGAACAAGGACCTGGAGAAGCGCCGTCTGCTTTACACGCTCAAGACCGTCATGCTCACGCCCGAGGTGGCCACGCAGGGCCTGGGCGACGTGAGCGATGCCCGCTTCGCCCGCGGCTTCCTGCAGCTCAAGGAGGCCTTCGACCTGCCGCGCGTGCCCACCGCCGCCGAGGTGTTCGATCGCCGCTTTCTGCCGCCCCTGGCCGAGCGCACGGTCGCCAAGCGATGAGCGCCGCCGTCCCCACCGCCATCGACTGCGCCTGGCTGCTGCGCGAGCCCGGTGCCGCGCCCGCGCAGCGCGACCGACGCATCCACTTCGAAGGCGGGCGCGTGGCCGCCATCGAAGCGCTGCCCGACCCGGTGCCCGGCCGCCGTCGTCTGGCGCTGCCGGCGCTGGCCAATGCGCACGACCACGCGCGCACCGTGCGCAGCGCCACGCTGGGTGCCTTCGGGCAGCCGCTCGAAAGCTGGCTGCCATTCCTGGGCGTGGTGCCGGGCATGGATCCGTACCTGTGCGCCGCGACCTCCTTCGCCCGCTCGCTGCGCAACGGCGTGGTGGACCTGATGGTGCACTACACCCGTGTGCAGGGCGGCCTGCCCTATGTCGACGAGGCGGCGGCCGTGGGCCGGGCCGCACGCGACGTGGGCGTGCGCATCGGCTTCGCGGTGGCCCTGCGCGACCGCCACGGGCTGGGCTACGCGGATGACGCGACGGTGCTGGCCGCGCTGCGCCCGGCCATCCGCGACGACATCGCCCGCCGGCTGTCGGCGCCCTCCGTGCCGCCTGCGCTGCAGCTCGCGCTGGTGGAGGAGGTGGCGCAGCGCTTCGCGGCCGAGGGCCTGGGCGCGCATGCGGACCTGCAGTACGGCCCCACCGGCGTGCAGTGGTGCAGCACGCCGCTGCTCGAAGCCATCGCCCAGGCCTCGGCCGACACCGGCCGCCGCGTGCACATGCACCTGCTGGAGACGCAGTACCAGCGCGCCTGGGCCGACGCCGCGCATCCGGGCGGCATCGTGCGCTTCCTGGACGACATCGGCCTGCTCGGCCCGCGGCTCACCCTGGCGCACTGCACCTGGGCGCGGCCGGAAGAGCTGGCCCTGATCGCCGAGCGCGGCGCGACCATCGCGGTCAACACCAGCTCCAACCTGGGCCTCCAATCAGGCATCGCCCCGCTGGCGCAGATGCTGGCGAGCGGCTGCCGCGTGGCCATGGGGCTGGACGGCATGGCCTTCGACGAGGACGACGACGCCCTGCGCGAAGCACGCCTGGCCTATGCGCTGCACCGCGGCTGGGGCTACGACACCACCATGACGCCGGCCCAGCTCTGGCGCTTCGCCTCGCGCGGGCGCATCGCACCGGGCGAGCCGGCGGACCTGCTGCTGCTCGACTGGGACACGCTGGACGACGACGCGCTGTTCGACGACGTCGACCCGCTGGACCTG
Organism: Pseudacidovorax sp.; assembly: GCF_017991995.1. Classification (GTDB taxonomy): domain Bacteria; phylum Pseudomonadota; class Gammaproteobacteria; order Burkholderiales; family Burkholderiaceae_C; genus Xenophilus. The sequence continues at coordinate 427,304 of NZ_JAGOPN010000002.1, forward strand.
CTGCTCGCCCGCGGCACCGGCCGGCATGTGCACACCGTCATCGCCGGGGGGCGCACGGTGGTCGAGGCCGGCCGCGTGCTCGGCGTGGACGAGGTCGCCCTGCAGGTCGAGCTGCGGGCGCGCATGCGTGCGGCCCTGGCGGCGGATACTGCCCATGCCGGCTGGCGCCGCACTGTCCAGGCCTTCGCCGAGGACATGGCCCCCTTCTGCCGCGACGGCCGCTTCCTGGGCGGCTGCTGCTGACCCTTCTCCTTTTTCCAGAATCCCTCTTCATGACCCGCATCCGCATCCAGGCCGCCGGCTTCGACTTCGTCGCCGAAACCCATCCCGACGCGCCGCAGACCGTGGCCGCCTTCCTGCAGCTGCTGCCCTACCGGCAGAAGCTCATCCACGTGCGCTGGAGCGGCGAAGGCTGCTGGGTGCCGCTGGGCGAGTTCCGCCTGACCAACGAGGGCGCGCCCGTGGGCTTCGAGAACCACACCAGCCATCCGTCACGCGGCGATGTGCTGTTCTACCCGGGCGGCTACAGCGAGACCGAGATCATCCTGGCCTACGGCGCCTGCAGCTTCGCCAGCCGCATGGGCACGCTGGCCGGCAACCACTTCCTCACCATCGTCGAAGGCCGCGAGCACCTGCCCGAGCTGGGCCGGCGCGTGCTGTGGGAAGGCGCGCAGGACGTGGTGTTCAGCCTGGGCTGAGCCGCCCCGCAAGCCAGTTGCCCCGCGGCCGGATCGGTGACCCTCAGAGCGTGAAGTCGTAGTCGATCGTGATCGGCGCGTGGTCGCTGAACTTGATCGTCTTGAAGATGTGCTCGCTGCGCGCGAGCTGCGCCATGGCCGGCGTGGCCAGGTGGTAGTCCAGCCGCCAGCCCACGTTCTTGGCATAGGCCTGGCCGCGGTTGCTCCACCATGTGTAGCAGGCGTCGGTGGTGTCGGGCTGCAGGTGGCGATACACGTCCACCAGGCCCGCGCCCTCGGCGCCGGCGTCGAGCAGGCGCGTCATCCAGGCGCGCTCCTCGGGCAGGAAGCCGCTGTTCTTGAGGTTGCCCTTCCAGTTCTTCAGGTCGGCCTCCCTGTGGGCGATGTTGATGTCGCCACACAGGATGAATTCGCGGGTGCGCTTCAGTTCCACGAGATAGGGCATGAAGCCTTCCAGGAAGCGGAACTTGGCGGCCTGCCGCTCCTCGCCCGAGCTGCCGCTCGGGAAGTAGCAGCTGATGATCGACAGCTTGCGCGCCGGCGTGTCGAAGCGCAGCTCCAGATAGCGGCCCTCGGCGTCGAACTCGGTGTTGCCCCAGCCGATCACGATGTCGGTGGGCTCGTGCTTCGTGTAGATGGCGGTGCCGGCGTAGCCCTTCTTCTCGGCGAAGTGGAAGTGGCCGTTCAGGCCGGCCATTTTTTCGAAGCGGCCCTGCACGTCGCTGGCCTGGACGCGGATCTCCTGCATACAAATACAATCCGGCGCCGCTTCGGCCACCCAGTCGGCGACCCCTTTTGTCGAGGCGGAACGCAGGCCGTTGAGGTTGAGGCTGGTGAGTTTGAACACGTTTCGAGGAATCCGGATGGCAGTGGACGAGAGGCAGCAGCAGCATCAGAACGAGCGCCTGGCGCAGGACTTCGTGGCGTTCGCGATCGAGGCTGGCGTGCTGCGCTTCGGCGAGTTCAAGACCAAGGCCGGGCGCCTCAGCCCCTACTTCTTCAACGCGGGCCTGTTCAACGACGGCGCCCGCATCGCGCGGCTCGCGGAATTCTATGCAGCGCGCCTGATGGACTCCGGCCTGGAGTTCGACATGATCTTCGGCCCCGCCTACAAGGGTATTCCCCTGGGCGCGACCGTTGCGGCCGAGCTGGCGCGCCGCGGCCGCAACGTGCCCTTCGCCTACAACCGCAAGGAAGCCAAGGACCATGGCGAGGGCGGCTCGCTGGTCGGTGCGCCTTTGGTCGGCCGGGTGCTGATCGTGGACGACGTCATGTCCGCCGGCACTGCGGTGCGCGAATCCATCGCCACCATCCGCGCCGCCGGTGCCACGCCGCATGCCGTGGCCATCGCGCTGGACCGCCAGGAACAGGCGACCGAGAACGGCCAGGATGTGCCCCACAGCGCGGTGCAGTACGTGCGCGATCAGCTGGGCATGGCCGTGGTGGCCATCGCCACGCTCGACGACCTGCTGGCCTACCTGGACCAGCGCGCCGGCGCCGACCTGCGCGCCCACCGTGCCAGTGTTCAGGCCTACCGCGAGCGCTACGGTGCCTGATCCGCGCAGCCCCGCCGTCGCGCGGGCGCTGCGCACGCTGGCGGGCCTTGCAACGCTTGCCGTCGGCGGGCTTCCTCCGGCCCAGGTCCAGGCCCAGGCCACCGCAGGCGGCGCGCCGGGCAGCATCTACAGCTGCACCGATGCGGGCGGACGGCGCCTGACCTCCGATCGATTCATCCCCGAATGCGCCGACCGGCTGCAGCTGGAGCTGTCGCCCAGTGGCAGCGTGCGGCGGCGCATCGAACCCGCGCTGTCGCCGCAGCAGCAGGCGGAGCGCGACCAGCGCCGCAAGGACGAGGAACGGGCCGCGGCCCAGCGCAGGGACGAACGCCGGCGCGACCTGGCGCTGCTGGCGCGCTACCCCGATGCGGCGGCGCACGACCGCCGGCGCGCCGAGGCGCTGGCCCAGGCCGAAGCGGAAATCGGCGCCGCGCGCAAGCGGCTGGCCGAGCTGGCGCAGGCGCGCCGCAAGCTGGACGAGGAACTGGAGTTCTACAGCAAGGACCCGTCCCAGGTCCCTGCGGCGCTGAAGGCACGCCTTGCCGACAACGCAGCGGCCGTCACGCTGCAGGAGCGGCTGCTCCACGAGCAGCAGGGCGAGAAGCAGCGCATCGACGCCCGCTTCGACGAGGAGCGCCAGCGCCTGGACCGGCTCTGGGGCCTCAGCCCCCCAGCCGCGCCTTCAGCAACGCGTTGACCTGGGCCGGGTTGGCCTTGCCCTTGCTCTCCTTCATCACCTGGCCGACCAGGGCGTTGAAGGCCTTTTCCTTGCCGGCGCGGTATTCGGCGATGTTCTTCTCGTTCTTCGCGAGCACGTCGTCCACGATCTTCTCCAGCGCGCCGGTGTCGTTCATCTGCTTGAGGCCCTTGGCCTCGATGACGGCATCGACCGACTCGCCTTCGCCGCTCCAGAGTGCGTCGAAGACCTGGCGGGCGGCGTTGTTGGAGATCGTGCCGTCGCCGATGCGGCCGATCAGCTGCGCCAGCTGGGCGGGCTTGACCGGCGCGGCGTCGATGGCCGTCTCCTGCGTGTTCAGGCGCTTGGCGATCTCGCCCGACAGCCAGTTGCTGGCCAGCTTGGGCGTGGCGCCCGCGGCCACGGCGGCATCGAAGTAGGCCGCGTGCGCCGGGCTCTGCGTGAGCTGCGTCGCGTCGTAGTCGGTCAGGCCGAAGTCGCGCACATAGCGCTCGGCCATCGCACGCGGCAGCTCGGGCATCTGCGCCTTCACCGCATCGACCCAGTCGCGTCCGATCACCAGCGGCGGCAGGTCGGGGTCGGGGAAGTAGCGGTAGTCGGCCGCGTCTTCCTTGGTGCGCATGGCCCGCGTCTCGCCCGTGTCGGGGTCGAACAGCACCGTGGCCTGCTGGATGGCGTGACCGTCCTCGATCTGCTCGATCTGCCAGCGGATCTCGAAGTCGATCGCCTGCTGCATGAAGCGGAAGCTGTTGAGGTTCTTGATCTCGCGGCGCGTGCCCAGCGGCTGGCCCGGTCGGCGCACCGACACGTTGGCGTCGCAGCGGAAGGACCCTTCCTGCATGTTGCCGTCGCAGATGCCGATCCAGGTCACGATCTTGTGCAACTCGCGCGCATAGGCCACGGCCTCGGCGGAGGAGCGGATGTCGGGCTCGGTCACGATTTCCAGCAGCGGCGTGCCGGCGCGGTTGAGGTCGATGCCCGACTGGCCGACGAAGTCCTCGTGCAGCGACTTGCCGGCGTCTTCTTCGAGGTGGGCGCGCACCAGGCGCACGGTCTTGAGTTCCTCGCCCAGCCAGAAGCTGACCGAGCCGCCCTGCACGACCGGAATCTCGTACTGGCTGATCTGGTAGCCCTTGGGCAGGTCGGGGTAGAAGTAGTTCTTGCGCGCGAAGATGCTGCGCGGCGCGATGGTGCTGCCCAGCGCCAGGCCCAGGCGGATGGCGCGCTCGACGGCGCCGCGGTTCATCACCGGCAGCGTGCCGGGCAGGGCCAGGTCCACGGCGCAGGCCTGCGTGTTGGGCTCGGCGCCGAAGGCGGTGGGCGCGCGGCTGAAGATCTTGCTCTCGGTGGAGAGCTGCGCATGCGTCTCGAAGCCGATGACGACTTCATAGCCCTGCACCAGCGGGCCGGTGGGGCGGCCCTCCTGGGCGGCGGCGAAGGTGTTGGTCTCGGTGCTCATCTCAGAAGCCGGTGGGCGTGCGTTGGTGCCAGTCGGTGGCCTGCTGGAAGCGGTGGGCGGCGTTCAGCAGCCGGCCTTCGGCGAAGTAGTTGCCGATCAGCTGCAGGCCCACGGGCATGCCGCCGTCGAAGCCGCAGGGCAGCGAGAGGCCCGGCAGGCCGGCCAGCGAGCCGGGCAGGGTGAAGATGTCGGCCAGGTAGTCGGCCACGGGGTCGTCGCTGTGCGCGCCGATGGCCCAGGCCACGGTGGGCGCGGCGGGGCCGGCGATGACGTCGCAGTCGCGGAAGGCCGCCTGGAAGTCGTCCGCGATCATCCGGCGCACCTTCTGCGCCTGCAGGTAGTAGGCGTCGTAATAGCCGTGCGAGAGCACGTAGGTGCCGATCATGATGCGGCGCTTGACCTCGTCGCCGAAGCCTTCGGCGCGGGTCTTCATGTACATCTCGGCCAGGTCCTTGTACTGGCTGGCGCGGTGGCCGAACTTCACGCCGTCGAAGCGGCTGAGGTTGGAGCTGGCCTCGGCCGCGGCAATGATGTAGTAGACGGGAATGGCCAGCTCGGTGCGCGGCAGGCTCACTTCGACGCGGCGGGCGCCCAGCTTCTCGTACTCGGCCAGGGCGGCCTCGATGGCGGCGCGCACGCCAGGCGCCACGCCCTCGCCCAGGAATTCCTTGGGCACGCCGATGCGCAGGCCGTCGAGCGAGCCGGTCAGCCCCTGCGAGAAGTCCTCGGCCGGGCGGTCCAGCGAGGTGGAGTCGCGGTCGGGGTCGGGCCCGCACATGGCCGACAGCAGCAGGGCGCAGTCCTCGGCCGAGCGGGCCATGGGGCCGGCCTGGTCCAGGCTGGAGGCGAAGGCGATCATGCCGTAGCGGCTGGCGCGGCCGTAGGTGGGCTTGATGCCGGTGATGCCGCAGAAGCTGGCCGGCTGGCGGATCGACCCACCGGTGTCGGTGCCGGTGGCGGCGGGCGCCAGGCCGGCGGCCACGGCCACGGCGCTGCCGCCGGAGGAGCCGCCGGGCACGCGCGCCGTGTCCCAGGGGTTGCGCACGGGCACGGGCTGGTCGGCGCCGACCGCGGGCACCGCCACGTTCTGGTTGGACGAGCCCATGGCGAATTCGTCGCAGCTGAGCTTGCCCAGCGTGACCATGCCGGCCTCGCCCAACTTGCGCACCACGGTGGCGTCGAAGGGCGACTGGTAGCCGGCCAGCATGCGCGAACCCGCGGTGCTGGGCCAGCCGGTGGTCACGAAGATGTCCTTGTGGGCGACGGGCACGCCGGCCAGCGGGCCGGCGCTGCCGGCCGCGATGGCTGCGTCGGCGGCGCGGGCCTGGGCGAGCGTCGCGTCTTCATCGACGGCCACGAAGGCGCCCAGGTCCTGCCGGGCGGCCATGCGGCCCAGGAAGTGCTGGGCGGTCTCCACGGCAGAGACTTCGCGGGCGGCCAGGGCGCGGGCCAGGTCGGCCACACCACGTTGGTGCAGGTCGGGCGCGCTCATTCGATCACCTTCGGCACGAGGAACAGGCCGTTCTCGACGGCGGGGGCGCTCTTCTGGTTGGCCTCGCGCTGGTTGGGCTCGGTGGCCGCGTCGTCGCGCAGGCGAAGGACGATGTCCTCGATGGCGGAGACGGGGTGCGACAGCGGCTCGACCCCGGTGGTGTCCACGGCGCGCATGCGCTCGACGAGGTCGAAGAAACCATTGATCTGGCCGCGCAGGCGTTCGCTTTCTTCGGGCGCCAGCGCCAGCCGCGCCAGCGACGCGATGCGCGCGGTATCGGTGGTGGAGAGAGACATCGGAAAAACCCAGAGAGCAGGCGCCCCGTTTGCATGCAGAAGGGCCTGCAAGTAGGGAAAGCGCCAGGGGGAATCGGGTATTATCCCGCCTTTGCCGCAACTGCCGCCAATGTGCCGGCACGGCCGCCACGGCGAGCGGCAAAGCCACCCAACTCCTCCCTTTTTCTCTCTTCACCTCAGGGGCGACGCCGGTCCGAAGCGCCCGCCGTGCCCCTCCGCAAGGACATCGCCCATGTTTGGAGCATTCCGTCGGTATTTCTCGACCGACCTCGCGATCGACCTCGGCACCGCCAACACCCTGATCTTCGCCCGCAACAAGGGCATCGTGCTGGACGAGCCCTCGGTCGTCGCCATCCGCCACGAGGGCGGTCCGCACGGCAAGAAGGTCATCCAGGCCGTGGGCGCCGAGGCCAAGGCCATGCTGGGCAAGGTGCCCGGCAACATCGAGGCCATCCGCCCGATGAAGGACGGCGTGATCGCCGACTTCGTGATCACCGAGCAGATGATCAAGCAGTTCATCAAGATGGTGCATCCGCGCACGCTGCTCACGCCCAGCCCGCGCATCATCATCTGCGTGCCCTGCGGCTCGACCCAGGTCGAGCGCCGCGCCATCAAGGACGCGGCCGAGGCCGCCGGCGCCACCTCGGTCTACCTGATCGAGGAGCCCATGGCCGCCGCCATCGGCGCCGGCCTGCCGGTGTCCGAGGCCTCGGGCTCCATGGTGGTCGACATCGGCGGCGGCACCACCGAGGTGGGCGTGATCTCGCTGGGCGGCATGGTCTACAAGGGCTCCGTGCGCGTGGGCGGCGACCGCTTCGACGACGCCATCATCAACTACATCCGCCGCAACTACGGAATGCTGATCGGCGAGCCCACGGCCGAGACCATCAAGAAGAACATCGGCTCGGCCTTCCCCGGCTCCGAGGTCAAGGAGATGGAGGTCAAGGGCCGCAACCTCTCCGAAGGCGTGCCGCGCAGCTTCACCATCAGCTCCAACGAGGTGCTGGAGGCCCTGACCGATCCGCTCAACAACATCGTTTCGGCCGTCAAGAACGCGCTGGAGCAGACGCCGCCCGAGCTGGGCGCCGACATCGCCGAGCGCGGCATGATGCTGACCGGCGGTGGCGCGCTGCTGCGCGACCTCGACCGTCTGCTGGCCGAGGAAACCGGCCTGCCCGTGCTGGTGGCCGAAGACCCGCTGACCTGCGTGGTGCGCGGCTGCGGCATCGCCCTGGAGCGCATGGACCGCCTGGGCAGCATCTTCACCAGCGAGTAAGCCAGGACTGTGTTCGCAGGCCGGCCCGGTTGCACGGGCCGGCCTTTTTGCCATATAGACGCCCAGCCATTCCGCAAGGTCCGACCCCATGCCGCTCGGCACGCTCGACCGCTCCGCGCCGCCCCTGTTCAACCAGGGGCCGTCCGCGCTGTCGCGCTTCGTCTTCTGCAGCGCGCTGGCCGTCTTCCTGATGGTGGCCGATGCGCGCTTCGACGTGGTGGCGCCGGTGCGCACGGCGCTCGGCACGCTGCTGTTCCCGCTGCAGTGGGCGGTGCTCAAGCCGGTGCAGTGGGTGTCGGCCACCAACCGGCAGTTCGAGGACCTGGCCACCGCCCAGCGCAACGAGGCGGAGGCCCGGCGCCGGCTGGTGCTGCAGTCCGAACGGGCCAGCCAGGCCGATGCGCTCGCGCGCGAGAACGCCCGCCTGCGCACGCTGCTGGAACTGCGGCAGAACGCACCCACGCCCGGCCGCGCCGCCGAGGTGCTGTATGACGCCGCCGACCCGTACACCCGCAAGGTCGTCATCGACCAGGGCCAGGTGCATGGCATCGCCGCGGGCTCGCCGGTGATCGACGAGCAGGGCGTGCTGGGCCAGGTGACGCGGGTGATGGCCTTTTCGAGTGAGGTGACGCTGGTGATCGACCGCGACCTGTCCATCCCCGTGCAGAACACGCGCACGGGTGCGCGCAGCGTGGCCTTCGGCGATGCCGGTCCGCACAGCGCGGGCATGGAGCTGCGCTTCACCGCCGCCAACGCCGACGTGCGCGAGGGCGACCTGCTCTCCACCAGCGGCGTGGACGGTGTCTACCCCGCGGGCCTGCCGGTGGCGCGCGTGGACCGCATCGACCGCCGGGCCGACACCGCCTTCGCGCGCATCCACTGCGTACCGCTGGCCCGCGTCGGCGCGGCGCGCTACGTGATGGTGCTCACGCCCGTGGGCGAGGCGCCGCCCGTGGTCCGGCCCAGCCCTGCGGCCGCGACGGGCGACGCGCGCAAGTCCGACCGGCCGGGCCGCAGGAACGACACGCCCGCCTCCACCATGCCCGCTCCGGCCAGTCGGCCCGGTACGCCGGCAGCGTCCCCCGCGCCAACGGCGCCGGCGACCTCTGCGGCACCCAGGGTCGCCGCGCCGGCACCGGCGCCCGCCCAGGCGCCGCGCGCTTCGACGAGCCGCCCACCGGCGGCAGGAGGCGCCGCGCCATGATCATGCGCCCCGGCCAGGAGCAGCTGCTGCTGCCCGTGCGGCCGCTCTTCATCTGGGGCAGCCTGTTCGTCGCGCTGCTGTTGAACATGCTGCCCCTGGGTCGCCTGCCCTGGATGCCGGACCTGCTGGCCGTGGTGCTGGTGTTCTGGGGTGTGCACCAGCCCGCCCGCATCGGGCTGGGCGCGGCCTTCTTCTTTGGCCTGGCCATGGACGTGCACGAGTCCTCGCTGCTGGGCCAGCACGCGCTGTCCTATGCCACGTTGAGCTTCTTCGCCATCACCATCCACCGGCGCCTGCTCTGGTACCGGCTCTCGGCCCAGGCGCTGCAGCTGGTGCCGCTCTTCTCGCTGTCGCGGTTGATCGAGCTGGGCATCCGGCTGGTCGGCGGCGGCATCTTCCCGGGCTGGATCACCCTGCTGGGCGCCGCCCTCGAGGCGATGCTGTGGCCGGTGGTCACCTGGCTGCTGCTGATCCCGCAGCGCCGGCCGCCCGAGCAGGACGAGAACCGCCCTCTGTGAGTGCGGGTCTTGCTATGCATGCCCTCGCTGGCGCCCTAAGCTTCGCGCGCCCGTCCGCCCTGCGCCTGCCATGACCGAGATCCGCAACGTCGCCGCCGACCTCGCGCGCTTCAAGCGCCGCGTGCTGGTGATCGCGCTGGTGGTGCTGACGGCCTTTGTATTGCTGGGCCTGCGCCTGTTCCATCTGCAGGTCACGCGCCACGAGGAACTGGCCGAGCGCGCCGAGAGCAACCGCACGGCCGTGGTGCCGGTGGTGCCCAACCGCGGGCTGATCCTGGACCGCAACGGTGTGATCCTGGCCTCCAACTACTCGGCCTACACGCTGGAGATCACGCCCTCCAAGGCGGGCGACCTGGAGCAGACCATCGACGAACTGGCCAAGATCGTCGAGATCCAGCCGCGCGACCGCCGTCGTTTCAAGCGCCTGCGCGAGGACTCGCGCAGCTTCGACTCCATTCCCATCCGCACTCGCCTCACCGACGAGGAGGTCGCCCGCTTCGCGGCCCAGCGCTACCGCTTCCCTGGCGTGGAGATCAAGGCGCGGCTCTTCCGCAGCTACCCGATGGGCGAGCTGGCCAGCCATGTGCTGGGCTACATCGGCCGCATCAACCAGCGCGAGAAGGCAGCCATGGAGGACTGGCCCGAAGAGGACCAGGCCAACTACAAAGGCACCGACTACATCGGCAAGCTGGGCATCGAGCAGAGCTACGAGAAGGTGCTGCACGGGCAGACGGGCGTCGAGCAGATGGAGACCTCGGCCGGCGGCCGCGCGGTGCGACGGCTGGCCAGCCATCCGGCCACGCCTGGCAATACCGTCATGCTGTCGCTGGACATCAAGCTGCAGAAGCTGGTGGAGGACATGTTCGGCGACCGCCGCGGCGCGCTGGTGGCGCTCGATCCGCGCAACGGCGAGGTGCTGGCCTTCGTCAGCAAGCCGACCTTCAACCCGAATCTCTTCGTCGAGGGCATCGACAGCGAAAGCTGGGCCGCGCTCAACGAGTCCATCGACAAGCCGCTGCTCAACCGCGCCCTGCGCGGCACCTACCCGCCCGGCTCCACCTACAAGCCCTTCATGGCACTGGGCGCGCTCGAGCTGGGCAAGCGCTCGCCCACGCTGGTGATCAACGACCCCGGCTACTACACCTATGGCGGCCACACCTTCCGCAGCCACGAGGGCGGCCTGGGCGGCGTGGACATGGTGCGGGCCCTCCAGTTCTCCAGCAACACCTACTTCTATTCGCTGGCGGTGGACATGGGCGTGGACACCATCCACGACTTCATGAAGCCGCTGGGCTTCGGCCAGATCACCGGTATCGACCTGCCCGGCGAGGTGCGCGGCGTGCTGCCCAGCACCGAGTGGAAGCGCAGCGTCAACAAGCGGCCGGAGGCCCGGCGCTGGTACTCGGGCGAGACGGTGTCGCTGGGCATCGGCCAGGGCTACAACAACTTCACCATGCTGCAGCTGGCCTCGGCCGAGGCGACGCTCGCCAACGGCGGAACCAAGTTCCGGCCGCATGTGGTCAAGGCCATCAAGAACACCGTGACCGGGCAGGTGCAGGAAGAGATCCAGCCGCCGGGCGAGAACCTCGGCTTCAAGGCGAAGAACATCGACATCGTGCGGGCGGGCCTGGTGGCGGTGAACAAGGCCGGCACGGGCACGCGCATCTTTGCCGGCGCGCCCTACACCTCGGCCGGCAAGACCGGCACCGCCCAGGCGGTGAGCCTGGGCCAGAACGTCAAGTACAACGCCAAGGCGCTGGAGGAGCACCAGCGCGACCATTCGCTGTTCGCCGCCTTCGCGCCGGCCGAGAACCCGCGCATCGCGCTCGCCGTGATCGTGGAGAACGCCGGCTTCGGTGCCGCCGCGGCGGCGCCCATCGTGCGGCGGGTGTTCGACTACTGGCTGCTGGGCCAGTACCCCAACGAGCAGGACATGGCCGCGGTGCGCGCGGGCAAGGCGGCCGCACCCATCGGGCAGCCGCTGCCGGCGACAGAGGTGGCGCTGCCGTCCTCGACTGCGTCGGCCGCCACGGCGCCCTGAGCGCGGTGCCTTCGACGCAGCAGGGCGTTCCTGGCGCGCGCCCTCGGTGCCATGCCGGCGTCTTCAGCCGTGGTGGGCATCGACGCGCGGGCGCGACCGCCCACCCCTGTCAACCGACGCTCACCGCAGGAACGCGTCGTAGGCCGTCTTGCAGATGAGCGCGCTCACCACGACGATGAAGGCGCCGCGCACGAAGCCGGCCCCATGCCGAAGCGCGAGCCGCGTGCCGATCAGGCTGCCGCTGATGTTGGCCACGGCCATCGCCAGCCCGAGCGTCCAGATCACATGCCCCTTGAGCCCGAAGAGCAGCAGCGCACCGAGGTTGGTCATGATGTTGATGACCTTGGCGCTGGCCGACGCATGCAGGAAGTCGTGGCCCAGCCAACGCACGAACAGGAAGATCAGGAAGCTGCCTGTGCCCGGCCCGAAGATGCCGTCGTAGAAGCCCAGCAGCAGGCCGACGGCACCGGTGGCGGCCAGTTCGGCCTTGCCCGCGAAGCGCGGCTGGTGCGTGAGGCCCAGGTCTTTGCGCGCCAGGGTGTAGAGCAGCAGCGCCCCCAGCACCACGGGCAGCGCCTTGCGCAGCGCATCCGTCGGCACCCAGGTGACCACCCAGGCGCCCGTGAGCGAACCGCCGAAGGCCAGCACCGCCGCCACCGACAGCGAGCGCCAGGGCAGGCGCACGCGCCGCAGGTACTGCGCGGCCGAGGCGGCCGTGCCCCAGACCGAGGCGCTCTTGTTGGTGCCCAGCAGCGTGGCACCGGCGGTGTCGGGAAAGGCGGCGAACAGCGCTGGCACCAGCACCAGCCCGCCGCCGCCGACGATCGCGTCCATGAATCCCGCCGTCAGCGAGGCCAATGCCATCCATGCCCATTCCATAGGGGCAGGATTGTCGCAGCGGAAACGCTCCTGTTTTGGGAGCGGCAGAGCGGCCGTTATGTAGCGCTCTCGGCAGGATGTGGGCAGGTCCGCTCGGGTGATGGACAAAAAAAAGCGCCGACTGAGCGGCGCTTTGAAAGTTGTCTGGCTTCTCGTCGGACGGAGGCCTTTGGGAATCTCATGAATTTTGATTTTTCTGGATTTGTCTCCTCAGACCCTCGCGCATCAGCAGGGCGGTGCCTGCTGCGAGTGGCAGGACTTTAGGTCCTGCACCGCGGTAGTGCATTGGGACTAACCCGTGGCCCGGATTCGGGCAGCGTGCGGGCATCGGGGACGCCGCCCAGGCGCCCGCATCCCGTCGGCGCGCATGGGCGGATGCGCGGCTAGATCTCGATCTTGGAGCCCAGCTCCACCACCGCGTTGTTCGGCAGGCTCATGAAGTCGGCCACGCCGCTGGCGTTGTGGTGCATCTGCGCGAACAGCTTCTCGCGCCAGGGTGCCATGCCGCTGCCCAGCGTCGGGATCACGGTGTCGCGCGAGATGAAGTAGCTGGTGGTCATCGGCTCCAGCTGGCAGCCGCGCAGCTTGGCCTGCTCCAGCGCGCGGGGCAGGTCGATGTCGTTCTTGAAGCCGTAGTGGATGGTGATCTGCCAGCAGTGGTGGCCCAGCGGCTCCATCTCGACCCGGCGCTCCATGGGCACCCAGGGCACCTCGTGGTTGCGCACCGTGACGAACAGGTTCTGCTCGTGCAGCACCTTGTTGTGCTTGAGGTTGTGCAGCAGCGCCGTGGGCACCACGCCGGCCTCTGACGTGAGGAAGACGGCCGTGCCCTCGACGCGCGCCGGCGGGCTGACGAACACCGCCTCCAGGAAGCTGCGCAGATCGATGGCGTCGGCGCGTTGGGCATCGCCCATGAGGCTGCGTCCGCGCTTCCAGGTGATCATCAACGTGAAAACGCCCATGCCGATCATGACCGTGAACCAGCCGCCCTGCGGCAGCTTGAGCAGGTTGGAGGCGAAGAAGGCGAAGTCGATGACGAAGAAGATGGCCGTCGCGCCCAGGCACAGCAGCAGCGGCAGCTTCCACGCATAGCGGATCACGAAGAAGGTGAGCATCGTCGTGATCAGCATGTCGGTGGTCACGGCGATGCCGTAGGCCGCGGCAAGGTTGCTGGAGCTGCGGAACATCACCACTGCCAGCACGATGGCCACGAACAGCGACCAGTTGATGAAGGGGATGTAGATCTGCCCGGCCGAGCGCGCGCTGGTGTGCTCGATGCGCAGCCGCGGCAGGTAGCCCAGCTGGATCACCTGCCGCGTGACGCTGAAGGCGCCCGTCAGCATGGCCTGCGAGGCGATCACTGTGGCGGCCGTGGCCAGCAGCACGACGGGCACTACTGCCCACTCGGGCGCCATCAGGAAGAAGGGGTTCTTCACCGCCGCCGGATTGCCCAGCAGCAAGGCGCCCTGGCCGAAGTAGTTGAGCACCAGGGCCGGCATCACCACCGAGAACCAGGCGATGCGGATCGGGCCCTTGCCGAAGTGGCCCATGTCCGCATACAGCGCCTCGGCCCCGGTCACGCACAGCACCGTCGCGCCCAGGATGATGAAGCTGGTGCCCGGGTTGTCCCAGATGAAGCGCAGCATGTAGTGCGGGCTGACGGCCTTGAGGATCTCGGGGTGCGTCAGGATCTGCGCCACGCCCAGCAGTGCCAGCACGCCGAACCAGGTGAGCGTGATCGGTCCGAAGAAACGGCCGATGCCGGCCGTGCCGCGCTTCTGCACCGCGAACAGGCAGAACAGCACCACCAGCGTGATCGGGATGACGTAGCCGGTAAAGTGCGGTGACACCACTTCCAGGCCTTCGACCGCGGAGAGCACCGAGATGGCCGGCGTGATCACGCCGTCGCCATAGAAGAGGGCGGTGCCGAAGATGCCCAGTGCCAGCATGCCGTTGCGCAGGCGCGGCTTGTCGGCCACCGCCCGCGAGGCCAGTGCCAGCATGGCCACCAGGCCGCCTTCGCCCTCGTTGTCGGCCCGCAGCACCAGCACCACGTACTTCAGCGAAACGATGATGGTCATCGTCCAGAAGATCATCGAGAGCATGCCGTACACGTTCTCGATGGTGAACGGCACGTGGCCGTGGCCGAAGATTTCCTTGATGGCGTACAGCACGCTCGTGCCGATGTCGCCATAGACGATGCCGATGGCGCCGAGCACGAGCGCCGGCATGGAAGACTTGGAGGCAGACACGAAGTGGCGAGGAAAGGGCTGGGCCGCGCCTCACCCCGCCGGCGGCCTGGCGGCGCCGGGGAGCCAAGCTCCGCCCTCGTTTTTCCGTTGCTGTGGAAGTGTGGATTGTGCGCGCCGCCCATGTCGCCGCAAGCCCGCGCGGGCGTCGGCCGGGCGGCGCCGGATCACTCGTAGACCTCGGCCTCGGGGTTGGTGGCCTCGAGTTCGTAGGAGGCGGCGACCATGGCCAGCCGACCGATCACGCCGTACATGTAGAAGCGGTTGGGCGCGCTGGCGCCCGGCTTGGCGCCCGGCTGGGGCAGGTGGCCGCTCTGCGAGAAGGCCAGCGGCACGAAGCTCGCGCCCGGCAGGGCCAGGCTCTCGTCCGGGCCGCGGTCAGGGTGGACGCGGTAGAAGCCGCCCACCACGTAGCGGTCCATCATGTAGACCACCGGCTCCGCCATGCCGTCGTGCACGCGCTCGCGCGTGAGCACGCCTTCCTGCACGACCACGTCGGTTGGGCCGGCGTCGTCGGTGGTGGCGCCGGCCATGGCCTTCTGGCGCGGCTTCTTGGTCAGGGCCTCGAGTTCCTTGACATCGCGGATGGTCGAGATCGGCAGCGTGCTGGCGCCGTTCTCGCTCTTGACGATGACGAAGGGCTTCTCGTTGATGCCGTATTCCTTGTACTTGCGGCGCACCTTGGTCAGCACCTGGTCGACCGCCGCCGTCAGGCCCTCGACGCCCTTGCCGCGGGCCAGGTCCACGCCCTCGGCGCGGCCATAGATCGACTGGATCAGCCAGGGATCGATGCCCAGCAGCTTGCCGAAGCGCTTGGAGACTTCCTCGTAGCTGTGGAAGTGGTTGCTCTTGCGCCGCACCGACCAGCCGGCATGCAGCGGCGGCAGCAGGTACTGCTCATGCAGGTCCTCCAGGATGCCGGGCGTGCCGGCGGCCAGGTCGGTGTTGAGCAGGATGGTGCACGGGTCGAAGTTCTTCAGGCCCAGGCGGCGCTTGCTGCGCACCACCGGCTCCAGGCAGACGGTGCTGCCGTCGGGCAGCTCCACCTTCTTGGGCGACTTGATGGCCGGGTCGATGGAGCCGACGCGCACGTTCAACCCGGCCATCTGGAAGATGCGCACCAGCTGGGCCACGTTGGCCATGTACGAGGTGTTGCGGCCGCGGTTCTCGGGGATGACCAGCAGGTTGCGGGCCTCGGGGCAGATCTTCTCGATCGCGGCCTGGGCAGCCTGCACCGCCAGCGGCAGCATCTCGGTGGTCAGGTAGTTCCAGCCGCCAGGGAAGAAGTTGGCGTCCACCGGCGCCAGCTTGAAGCCGGCGTTGCGCACGTCCACCGCTGTGTAGAAGGGTGGGGTGTGCTCCATCCACTCGAGCCGGAACCAGCGCTCGATGGCAGGCATGCTGTCGAGGATGCGCTGCTCGAGTTCGTTGATCGGGCCGGTCAGGGCGGTGACGAGATGCGGAACCATGCGGCTGCCTTGTTATGCGGGTTTGCGGCCAGAGGCGGACCGGCGATTGTAGGCAGCCGGCCTGACCGCTCCCATGACAGCGCAGCGGCCTCTTGCTGGTACGCAGCCGGGTCAGCGGCGGATCTCGCCCTGCCCCAGAACGATGTACTTCAGCGAGGTCAGCCCCTCGATGCCCACCGGGCCGCGGGCGTGGAACTTGTCCGTGCTGATGCCGATTTCGGCGCCCAGCCCGTATTCGAAGCCATCCGCGAAGCGCGTGCTCGCATTCACCATCACGCTGGCCGAATCGACCTCACGCAGGAAACGCTGCGCATGGCTGTGGTCGTTGGTGACGATGGCGTCGGTGTGGTGGCTGGAATAGCGGTTGATATGGTCGATGGCCTCGTCCACACCGTCCACCAACTTGATGCTGATGATCGGCGCCAGGTATTCCTCGAACCAGTCCTGCTCGGTGGCGGCCACCACGCCCGGCTGGCCGGCCAGCAGGGCTGCCGCCTCGGCGTCGCAGCGCATCTCCACGCCCTTGGCGGCGAAGACGGCGCCGATGCGCGGCAGGAAGGCCGGCGCGATGGCGCGGGCCACCAGCAGGCCCTCGGTGGCGTTACAGGGGCTGTACTTCTGCGTCTTGGCGTTGTCGACCAGCGTGACGGCCATGTCCAGATCGGCGCTGTCATCGACGAAGGTGTGGCAGTTGCCGTCGAGGTGCTTGATGACCGGCACCTTGGCTTCGCGGCTGATGCGCTCGATCAGGCCCTTGCCGCCGCGCGGGATGATCACGTCCACGTACTCGGGCATGGCCACCAGGCGGCCGACGGCGTCGCGGTCGGTGGTGGGCACCAGCTGGACGGCGTCCTCGGGAAGGCCGGCGTCCAGCAGCGCGGCGCGCACCAGGGCCGCCAGGGCCTTGTTGGAGTCGATGGCCTCCGAGCCGCCGCGCAGGATGGCAGCGTTACCGCTCTTGATCGCCAGGCTGGCCGCCTCGATGGTCACGTTGGGCCGGCTCTCGTAGATCATGCCGAACACGCCGATGGGCACCCGCATCTGGCCCACGCGGATGCCGCTCGGCTGCTGCTTCATGCCGATGATCTCGCCGATCACGTCGGGCATGGCGGCCAGCTGCTCGCAGCCTTCGGCGCAGGTGGCGATGACCTTGGGCGTGAGCTTGAGGCGGTCCACCATCGGCTCGGCCAGACCGGCCGCGCGGGCGCGCTCCAGGTCGCGGGCGTTGTGCTCGGCCAGTGGCTCCACGCTCGCCCGCAGCCGTTCGGCCAGGCTGCGCAGCGCACGGGCCTTGGCCGCGGCGCTGGCCTTGGCCATCTGCGCCGACGCCGCGCGCGCCTGGGCGCCCAGCGTGTTCATCAGTTCGAGGGTGGAGATCGCGTTCATGGACGCGATTTTCTCACCGGGCCCGTGCCCGGGGCGAGGCGAGGGGATCGCGGCTGCTTCGGCCGAAGCTTGTGTAGGCCAACCGCCCTCGCACCGTTCGGGCTGAGCCTGTCGGAGCCCGGCCCGAACGCCCAGCCTCTCAATCCGCCTGCTGCAGCAGCGACCAGACCCGCACCGGCGTCAGCGGCATCTGCAGACGGGGTGCGAGCGCGCCGCGCCTGTTGCGCGCGAGCGCATCCGCCACCGCGTTCACCACCGCCGGCGTGGCGCCGATGGTGCCCAGCTCGCCCACGCCCTTCACGCCCAGCGGGTTGTTCTTGCAGGGCACCGACTCGTCCATCTCGGTGCGGAAGTCGGGCGCCGTGCCGGCCACCGGCAGGGCGTAGTCCATCAGGCTGCCCGTGACCAACTGGCCGGTGGCGTCGTCGTAGACCACCTGCTCCAGCAGCGCCTGGCCGATGCCCTGCACGGCGCCGCCGTCGAGCTGGCCGCGCACGATCATCGGATTGACCACGCGGCCGACGTCGTTGACCGAGGCATAGGCGACCACCGCCACGTCGCCGGTCTGCGGATCGACCTCGACCTCGCAGACATGGCAGCCGTTCGGCCAGGTGGGGCCGTCCACCTTGCTGGTCGAGTCGACGAAGATCCGGCCCTCGGCCTGCCGGCCGGCCAGTTCGAACAGGCCGATGCCCAGGTCGGTGCCGCGCACGGTGAAGCGGCCCTGGCCGTAGTCGATGTCGGCGGCCGCCGCCTCCAGCGCCTCGGCCGCCAGCTCGCGACCGCGGGCCAAGGTGCGGTCGGCGCCGGTGCGCATGGCCGAGCCGCCGGTGAACAGCGAGCGCGAACCCGCGCTGCCGAAGCCATTGCCGCGGTCGGTGTCGCCCAGCACCACGCGCACCTGCTCGATAGGCACACCGAAGGCGTCCACCACCAGCTGCGCCAGCGTGGTGGCGATGCCCTGGCCCATGGCGTTGACGGCCGAATAGACCTCGATCACGCCGTCGGCCTGCACGTCCACCGTCACGCGTTCCTCGAACACGTTGCCGCCCGTCCATTCGAGGAAGGTGGCGATCCCCAGGCCGCGCCACAGCCCGCGCGCGGCCGACTCCGCGGCGCGGGCGTCGAAGCCGTCCCAGTCGGCGAAGGCCAGGCCGCGGTCCATCATGTGCTCGAAGGCGCCGGTGTCGTAGGTCTGGCGCATCGGGTTGGTGTAGGGCATCTGCTCCGGGCGGATGAAGTTGCGCCGGCGCAGGGTCACGCGGTCGATGCCGGTCTGCCGCGCCGCCTCGTCCATCAGCCGCTCGATGAGGAAGATGGCCTCGGGCCGGCCGGCGCCGCGGTAGGCGCCGGTGGGCGACTGGTTGGTCATCACCGCGCGGAAGTGGAAGTCGATGACCGGGATGTCGTAGACGCTCGTCTGCACCCAGGGGCCAATCAGCAGCTGGATGGCCACGCCCGTGCCCGTCGGGTAGGCGCCCACGTTGGCGTCGCTGTGCACGCGCAGGGCAAGCACGCGGCCGTTGGCGTCCAGGGCCATGGCGGCGCGGGCGCGCACGTCGCGGCCGTGGGTGGTGGT
Organism: Pseudacidovorax sp.; assembly: GCF_017991995.1. Classification (GTDB taxonomy): domain Bacteria; phylum Pseudomonadota; class Gammaproteobacteria; order Burkholderiales; family Burkholderiaceae_C; genus Xenophilus. The sequence continues at coordinate 446,103 of NZ_JAGOPN010000002.1, forward strand.
GAGGAATTCCTCGGAGCGCTCGCCGGTCCACTTGACGCCGCGGCCGAGTGCCTTGGCAGCGAAGGCCACCACCGCGTCCTCAGGGTACAGGCCGGTCTTCATGCCGAAGCCGCCCCCCACGTCGCTCACTCGCACGCGGATCTGCTCGGCCGGCAGCCCGAGCACCGTCGCCAGCGTGCCGCGCACGCCGGTGGGCATCTGGGTGCTCATCTGCAGGCTGAGGCGGCCGTCCTGGGCGTCGACCTCGGCCAGCACGGCGCGCGGCTCCAGCGTGACGGCGGCGACGCGCTGGTTGTCGATGGTGAGTTCGACGACGTGCGCAGCCTGGGCGAAGGCGCGGGCCGTGGCCTCCGCATCGCCGTGGCGCATCTCGGCGCTGATGTTGTCGGGGGCCGCGTCGCACAGGGCCGGCGCGCCTTCGGCCAGCGCGGCATCGAGGGTGGGGATGGCAGGCAGGTCTTCGTAGTCGACCCACACGGCCTCGGCGGCATCCTTGGCGGCTTGCAGCGAAGTGGCGACCACGGCCACCACCGGCTCGCCGACGAATCGCACCACGTCGTGCGCCAGCGGCAGCCGTGCTGCGGTCACGCCGGGCGAGCCGTCGGCGCGCACGAAGCCGGCCACGCCGGGGATGGGCTGGACGCCCTGGGCCACCAGGTCGGCGCCGGTGTAGACGGCCAGCACGCCCGGCATTGCCCGCGCGGCGTCGGCGTCGATGCTGCGGATGCGCGCATGCGGATGGGGTGAGCGCTGGAAGGCCAGCGCGGCGCAGTCCGGCGTCAGGATGTCGTCGGTGTAGCGGCCGCGGCCGGCGAGCAGGGCTTCATCTTCCAGCCGGCGCACGGCCTGGCCGCTGCCGAAGCGGCCGGCGGAAGGGGCGGGGGTCGAAGCGGCGGAATGCACTTTGTCCAGCATGGGTGTCTCCGTGGAGGGAAAAGGTGTTGCACGTACCGCCGCCCGTTTTACCCGGTTCATCGTTGGCACGCTTGCGGTGCGGGCCATGGCCATCGGGCGGCCGGACGGCGCTGGCGCCATGCAAGCGCCGCGCCGCCCTGTCCTGTAGGTCGGGCTATTTGCGCGCGTCGCGCAGTTCGCGCCGCAGGATCTTGCCCACGGGCGTCTTGGGAAGGTCGGTGCGGAACTCGATGATCTTGGGCCGCTTGTAGCCGGTCAGGTTGTCGTGGCAGAAGCTGCGCACCTGCTCCTCGGTGAGGGCCGGGTCCTTCTTGACGATCACCAGCTTGACGGCCTCGCCGGTCTTGTCGTCGGGCACGCCGACCACCGCGCACTCGAGCACGCCGGGCAGGGTGGCCACCACGTCCTCGACCTCGTTGGGATACACGTTGAAGCCGCTGACCAACACCATGTCCTTCTTGCGGTCCACGATCCTGGTGTAGCCGCGCTCGTCCATCACGCCCAGGTCGCCGGTCTTGAACCAGCCGTCCGCGGTCATGACCTTGGCCGTCTCGTCCGGGCGCTGCCAGTAGCCGGCCATCACCTGCGGGCCGCGCAATGCGATCTCGCCCACCTGACCCAGCGGCACCGGCTGGCCGGCATCGTCCAGCAACGTGATCTCGGTGCTGGGCAGCGGCACGCCGATGGTGCCGCTGTATTCCTGGCTGGTGGTCGGGTTGCAGGTGGCCGAGGGCGAAGTCTCGGACAGGCCGTAGCCCTCGCAGATCGGGCAGCCGGTCTTGTCCAGCCACAGCTTGGCCACCGCGCTTTGCACCGCCATGCCGCCGCCCACCGAGATCTTGAGGTGGCTCCAGTCGACGGTGTTGAAGTCCGGATGGTTGGCCAGGCCGTTGAACAGCGTGTTGACCGCCGGGAAGCTGTGGATGCGGTGTTTGGACAGATCCTTGAGCGTGGCGGCCAGGTCGCGCGGATTGGGGATGAGGATCAGCAGGCCGCCCGTGCGCATCGACAGCATCATGCCGACCGTGAAGGCGAAGATGTGATACAGCGGCAGCGCACACACGGTGGTGGGCTGCTCGCCCTGCGGCACGCGCTGCATCACGGGGCTGTTCCAGGCCTGCGACTGCAGCACGTTGGCGATCACGTTGCGGTGCAGGAGCACCGCGCCCTTGCTCACGCCGGTGGTGCCGCCGGTGTACTGCAGCACCGCCACGTCGTCGCCGCCGATGGCCGGCGCCTGCAGGCCGCGGCGGCGGCCCTGCGACAGTGCGTCATTGAAGCGCACGGCGCCCGGCAGGCTGAAGGCCGGCACCAGCTTCTTCACGTTGCGCACCACGTAGTTGACGATGGCGCCCTTGAGCAGGCCCAGCCGGTCGCCCATGGAGGCCAGCACCACATGCTTGACCATCGAATTCGCGATGCACTTCTGCAGCGTATTCGCGAAGTTCTCCATGATCACGATGGCCTTGGCGCCGCTGTCCTTGAGCTGGTGCTCCAGTTCGCGCGCCGTGTACAGCGGATTCACGTTCACCAGGATCAGGCCTGCGCGCAGGATGGCCGCCACCGCGATGGGGTACTGCGGGCAGTTGGGCATCATCACCGCCACGCGGTCGCCCTTGGCCAGGCCCAGTCCCTGCAGGTAGCCGGCGAAGGACTGGCTGGCGCGGTCCACCTCGCCATAGCTCACCAGCTTGCCCATGAAGCTGTACGCGGGGCGGTCCGCATAGCGGCTGAAGCTCTCGTCCATCAGCGCCACCAGCGAGGCGTACTGCGCGGGGTCGATGTCGGCAGGCACGCCCGGCGGATAGCTGCTGAGCCAGGGGCGGTCGGTCATGTGCGAAGTCTCCAGTGTCCTGAATGAAAAGCGGCCGCTGCTGCGGCGGCGGCCGGGGCTCTTGAAATCGTAGCAAAGCGGCGGTGGCGGCCGCGCCGCCGCCCGGGACGTGGCAGGGGCTTACTCGACCGCCTTCATCATGTCCTCGACCACCTTCTTGGCGTCGCCGAAGACCATCATGGTCTTGTCCATGTAGAAGAGCTCGTTGTCCAGGCCCGCATAGCCGGCTGCCATCGAGCGTTTGTTCACAATCACCGTCTTGGCCTTGTAGGCCTCCAGGATCGGCATGCCGTAGATCGGGCTGCCCTTGGTGTGCGCGGCCGGGTTCACCACGTCGTTGGCGCCCAGGATGATGGCCACGTCGGCCTGGCCGAACTCGCTGTTGATGTCCTCCATCTCGAAGACCTGGTCGTACGGCACCTCGGCCTCGGCCAGCAGCACGTTCATGTGGCCGGGCATGCGGCCGGCCACCGGATGGATGGCGTACTTGACGGTGACGCCCTTGTCGGTGAGCTTCTGCGCCAGTTCCTTGACGGCATGCTGGGCGCGCGCCACGGCCAGGCCGTAGCCGGGCACGATGATCACCGTCTCGGCATTGCCCAGCACGAAGGCGGCATCGTCGGCGCTGCCGCTCTTGACCGGGCGCTGCACCGCGCTGCCGGCCGTGGCCGCGGTGGCCTCGCCGCCGAAGCCGCCCAGGATCACGCTGAAGAAGGAGCGGTTCATCGCCTTGCACATGATGTAGCTCAGGATCGCGCCCGAGCTGCCCACCAGCGAGCCGGCAATGATCAGCATGCTGTTGTTGAGCGAGAAGCCGATGCCCGCCGCCGCCCAGCCCGAATAGCTGTTGAGCATCGACACCACCACCGGCATGTCGGCGCCGCCGATGGGGATGATGATCAGCACGCCCATCACGAAGGCCAGGGCCAGCATGAGCAGGAAGGCGCTCCAGCTTTCGGTGGCCATGTACACCAGGCCCAGGCCGATGGTCGCCAGGCCGAGCACCAGGTTCACCGCATGCTGGCCCTTGAACTGCACCGGCGCGCCCTGGAAGAGGCGGAACTTGTACTTGCCCGACAGCTTGCCGAAGGCGATGACCGAGCCGCTGAAGGTGATGGCGCCGATGGCGGCACCGAGGAAGAGCTCCAGCCGGTTGCCGTAGGGAATCGGCATCCGCGCCACGCCCTGGGTGATCACGATGCCGGCCTGGGTGGTGTAGGTGACCATGCCCGTGGCCGGCGGAGGCACGATGCCGAAGGCCCAGGGCTCCACCACCGCCGCCACGGCGATGAACACCGCCGCCAGGCCGATCATGCTGTGCATGAAGGCGACCAGCTCGGGCATCTTGGTCATCTCCACACGCTGGGCCATGAAGGCGCCGGCACCACCGCCGATCACCAGACCGACCAGCACCCAGCCCAGTCCCAGCGGCGAGCCGGCCAGGCGCACGATCAGTGCCGCCGTGGTCAGCACGGCGATGGTCATGCCCACCATGCCGAAGACGTTGCCGCGGATCGAGGTGGTCGGGTGCGACAGGCCCTTGAGCGCCTGGATGAAGCAGACGCTGGCCACCAGGTAGAGCAGCGTGACGAGGTTCATCGACATGGTGTCATTTCCCCTCGGCGCCGGTGGAGGAAGCGGGCGCCTTGCGCTCCTTCTTCTTGAACATCTCCAGCATCCGGCGCGTGACCAGGAAGCCGCCGAAGACGTTGACCGCGGCCAGCGCCACGGCTGCCACGCCCATCACCTTGCCCAGCGGCGTGGTGGTGAGCGCCGCCGCCAGCATGGCGCCGACGATGACGATGGCCGAGATGGCGTTGGTCACGGCCATCAGCGGCGTGTGCAGCGCGGGCGTGACGGTCCACACCACGTGGTAGCCGACATAGATGGCCAGCACGAAGATGGTGAGGTTGATGAGGGTCGGGTTGACGATGTCCATGGTGCGCGTTCCTTCTTCTCAAGCCTTGCGGGTGACCTGGCCGTCCTGCGCGACGCGGCAGGCGGCGACGATGTCGTCCTCGAGGTCGATCTTGAGGCCGCCCTCCTTGGGCAGGATCAGCTTGAGGAAGTCCAGCACGTTGCGGGCGTAGAGCGCCGAGGCATCGGCGGCCACCAGGGCGGGCAGGTTGGTCTCGCCGATGAGCGTCACGCCGTGGCGCACCACCGTGCGGTCAGCCTCGGTCAGCGGGCAGTTGCCGCCGGTCATGCCGCCGTGCACGTCCGGACCGCGGCCGGCGGCGATGTCGACGATCACCGCGCCGGGCTTCATGGCCCGCACCATGGCCTCGGTGATCAGCGTGGGCGCGGGCCGGCCGGGGATCAGCGCGGTGGAGATCACCACGTCGGCCTGGGCCACGCGCTTGGCCACCTCGGCCTGCTGGCGGGTGAGCCAGCTCGCGGGCATCGGCCTGGCATAGCCGCCCACGCCTTCGGCGGCTTCGCGCTCCTCCTGCGTTTCGTACGGCACGTCGATGAACTTGGCGCCCAGCGACTCGACCTGTTCCTTGACGCTGGGGCGCACGTCGCTGGCCTCGATGACGGCGCCCAGGCGTTTGGCGGTGGCGATGGCCTGCAGCCCTGCGACGCCCACGCCCAGCACGACCACGCGGGCTGCCTTCACGGTGCCTGCGGCCGTCATCAGCATCGGGAAGAAGCGCTGGTAGGCGTTGGCGGCCATCATCACCGCCTTGTAGCCGGCGATGTTGGCCTGGCTGGAGAGCACGTCCATGCTCTGCGCGCGCGTGGTGCGCGGTGCGGCTTCCAGCGCGAAGGCGGTCAGCCCGGCCGAAGCCAGTCGCTGCAGGCCGGGCGCGTCGTGGGGATTGAGCATGCCGACCACGACCGTGCCGGGCTTCATGGCGGCGCATTCGATGTCGGTGGGCGCGCGAACCTTGAGCACCAGTTCGGCCCCCAGCGCCCCCGCGGCATCCGTGGTCTGCGCCCCGGCGGCCTCATAGGCGGCGTCGGGGGCGCTGGCGGCAAGGCCGGCCCCGGACTGGATGAGCACCTGGTGGCCTTGGGCCACCAGCTTCTTGGCGGTCTCGGGCGTGACGGCCACGCGCGATTCACCGGCCACGCACTCGGCGGGCACTCCGATCAGCATCTTGGAATCTCCTCGTCACCACAGCGGCTCGGCCGCCCCAACTTCGCCAAAGCTTACAGTAACTTGACGGGCCCCGGCGCGCCTGGGCGACAAGCCGTCGCCGTGCCACCGACCGCCACGCCGACGGCAGGAGACGATTTCCGTGCGGAACTTCCTTCACGCGGAGGGCCCTGGATGGGTAGCATGCCGCGCCGCCTGGGCGAAGACATGATGCTCGACAGACCCGAGGCGAATGGGAGAGAGGGAATGCGCATTGCGGTGCTGGACGACGAACTGGATCAACAGGCGCTGATCAGCGCGGCGCTGACCGAAGCAGGCCACGAGTGCCACTGCTTCGACCGCAGTGCCGATCTGCAGCCCGGCCTGCGTGCCAAGGAGTTCGATCTGCTCGTCCTCGACTGGGATCTGCCCAACCTCGACATCGGCGCCCTCCTGCGGCTCGTGCGGGAAAGCTTCGGCACCTCGGTGCCGGTGATCCTGCTCACGCACCGGTGCGACGAGGCGGACCTGGTCGAGGCGCTGGGTGCCGGCGCCGACGGCTTCATCAGCAAGCCCCTGCGCGTCGCCGAACTCCAGGCCCGTGCCGAAGCGCTGATGCGGCGGGCACGCTTCTCGGTCGGCGGCGACCAGCCTCAGGACTATGGACGCTACCGCTTCCTGCCCGCCGCCCGCCAACTGCTGATGGACGGCCAGCCCGTCGAGCTCAAGAACCGCGAGTACGAACTGGCCCTGCTGTTGTTCCAGAACCTGGGACGGCTGCTGAGCCGGGACTACCTGCGTGCCACCATCTGGGGCAGTGCCCGCGAGGACGGCTCCCGCTCGCTGGACACCCACATCTCCCGGGTCCGCAGCAAGCTCGCGCTGCGCCCCGAACATGGATTCATGCTGACCGCCACCTACGGCATGGGTTACCGACTCGAATCCGTGGACCCGTCGGAGATGCCCCGGTCGTCGCTGCGCGCGTTCGGCTGACGGGCTCGCTTCCCTGCCTTGCGAGGTCGGCTGCCTGTTGCCCGGCGCGAACCTCCTGCCGCGGCAGACGTGCATGCGATGGCGGGCGCGCTAAAGTGCGCGGCTTTCCCCCGCCGTGCTGCCCTTCATGCGGGCGTCCGCGGCACTGCCCGGCGGGCGAGGAACGCACCACCTCGCCCGTCGGGCATGCAACCTGTCCGGAGATCCTTTCATGCGCTGGAGACCCAATGTGACCGTGGCGGCGGTCATCGAGAAGGAAGGCCGCTTCCTGCTGGTGGAAGAGCACACGGACCGGGGACTGCGCCTGAACACCCCAGCCGGTCACCTCGAAGCCGGCGAGACGCCCGCCGAAGGCTGCGCCCGCGAGGCCCTGGAGGAAACGGCCCATGCCTTCACGCCCACGTCCATCGTGGGTATCTACATGGCCCGCTTCGAGCGCCGCTCGCCCGGCGACGAGGGCGACACCGACATCACCTATCTGCGCTTCGCCTTTGCCGGGCAGGTCGGCGCGCTCGATCCCGGGCGGGCGCTGGACGAGGGCATCGTGCGCACGCTGTGGATGACGCCGGAGGAGATCCGTGCCAGTGTCGAGCGCCACCGCAGCCCGCTGCTGCTGCAATGTGTGGAGGACTATTTGGCAGGCCAGCGGCATCCGCTGGACCTGATCCACACCGACCGCTCGGTGCACATGCCGGGGCCGGCCTGAGGACCCTGGTTGTCCGGGGCGCGGCCGCAGATCCTGCCGCAAGCCGTGCCGGTCTCAGGGCCGGCCGTACATGAAGCCCGTCGGCGCTTCCGTTCCCTCGATCCGGTCGATGAGCCGCAGCAGCGGCGTCAGCTCGCGATAGCGGCTGGCGGTGGTGCGGATGTAGCCGATGAAGCGGGGCGCATCGGCCAGGTACTTGGGCTTGCCATCGCGCAGGGTGAGGCGGGCGAAGATGCCTGCGACCTTCAGGTGGCGCTGCAGGCCCATCCATTCGACGGCACGGTAGAACTCGCCGAAATCGTCGCCCACCGGCAACCCGGCCTTTCGCGCGGCCTGCCAGTAGCGCACCGTCACGTCGATCACGAATTCCTCGTCCCAGCTCAGGAAGGCGTCGCGCATCAGGCTGGCGATGTCGTAGGTGATGGGGCCATGCACCGCGTCCTGGAAGTCGAGCACGCCCAGCACGTCGGGGTCTGCGCCGACCATCAGGTTGCGGGGCATGAAGTCCCGGTGAACATACACCGCAGGCGAGGCCAGGTTGGTGCGCACGATCAGGTCATAGGCCTGCTGCAGCGTGGCCGTCTGCGCCGCGTCGAGCGTCACGCCCCGGTGGCGCCCCAGATACCAGTCGGGGAAGAGGGCGAGCTCGCGGCGCAGCAGTGCTTCGTCATAGGCAGGCAGCACGCCGGGGCGGGAGGCCTGCTGCCAGCGCACCAGCGCGTCCACCGCCTGCTGGTAGCGGGGCAAGTTGGCCGCGGGCTGCTCGCGGTCGATCACGTCCAGCAGGGTGTGCGTGCCCAGGTCGTCCAGCAGCAGGAAGCCGTTGGGCTCGTCCCAGTCCAGGATCTGCGGCACCCGCACGCCGGCCTCGCGCATCAGCGCGGCGACCTGCACGAAGGGGCGGGCATCCTCCTGGGCAGGGGGCGCATCCATCACGATGCGGGAGAGGCCGGGCGCCCTGCCGTCGATGCGGAAATAGCGGCGGAAGCTGGCGTCGGCGGAAGCAGGGCGCAGGGTGGCGGGTTGCAGGGCGTGGGCCGGCGCGATGCGGGCCAGCCAGGCCTCGAACACCCGGCCCCGGGACGCATCGGCCCAGGCGATGGAAGCCGGGCCGGAAGGGGGCGCTGAAGCGGTCATGGATAATCAACATTCTACAAATCCGCCCTCTCCCAGATGGGCGCGTGCCGGCCGCAGGACCGGCCGCCTCCAGCGCCGAGACGCTTGCCACACGCATCCATGCCAGACCAGAGCCGCGCCCCCGGGCACCGACGCCTGCCGCCGCTGCCCCTTGCGCTGCTGACGCTGGCGCTCGCGGCCGTCCAGGGCGCCTGGGCGCAGTCTGCGCCCGCCTTGCCCGACGAGCCGCCGCTGGTGCTGCGCCGCAGCCCCCAGCTCACTGAGAACATCCTCCCGACGGAGCGCAGCCAGCGTCCCAGCATCGTGCAGGGCGACCGCATCTCCGGCCGTCCCGACCTGGAGACCACCGTGGAGGGCAACGCCTCCCTGCGCCGCGGTGATACGGTCATCCGCGCCGACCGTCTCAACTACGACCAGCCGCAGGACCTGGCCACCGCCGAAGGGGACGTGCGCGTCAACCAGGCCGGCAACATCTACGAGGGGCCGCGGCTGCAGCTCAAGCTCGAGACCTTCGAGGGTTTCTTCGACAGCGTTCGCTACCAGCTGCTGACCAACGGTGCCCATGGCACGGCGGACCGCGTCGATTTCGTCGATTCCGACCGAACGATCGCGCGCCGGGCCACCTACACCACCTGCCGCCGCGAGGACGATCAGCCGGGCTGGAAGCCGGCCTGGTTCCTCAGCGCCGAGAACCTCCGCACCGACAGCGCCGAGGGCGTCGGCGTCGCCGAGAACGTGCAACTGCACTTCATGGGCATGAGTTCGCCGGCCCTGCCCAGCGTGAGCTTTCCGCTGGACGACCAGCGCAAGAGTGGCATCCTGCCGCCGGTCATCGGCATGGACAGCGTCAACGGCCTGGAGTTGACGCTGCCCTACTACTGGAACATTGCGCCCAACCGCGACGCCACCTTCACGCCCTCGGTGATGAGCAAGCGGGGCATCAATATCGCGAACGAGTTCCGCTACCTCGAGAAGGACTACAGCGGCGAGGTGCGCTTCGACCTCATGCCTGACGACCAGCTGCGCAACCGCGACCGCTGGGGCCTGTGGCTGCGCCACCGGCAGAACTTCAACGCCGGCACCCTCGGCATGGACACGCTCAGTGCCAATCTGTCGGTGGACCGGGTCAGCGACGACGACTACTGGCGCGACTTCACCCGCACGCCCACGCTGACCTCGCGTCAGCTGTCGGCCGACGGCACGGTCAACTGGAGCAAGGGCGACTGGAGCGGCCGCCTGTTCGCCCAGAAGTGGCAGACGCTCACCTACACCGAGGCGCCGATCACGCCGGCCTACGACCGCCTGCCCCAGCTCACGGCCAATTACGCGCTGTACGACTGGAACGGCTTCGACTTCAGCTTCAACAACGAGCTGACGCGCTTCAGCGCCAATTCGACCCAGCAGGGCCAGCCGAACGCCGACCGGCTGTTCTCGCAGGTGCAACTGTCGAGGCCCTTCGTGCGGCCGGGCTACTACGTCACGCCCAAGCTCACGCTGTCGGGTACCAGCTACAGCTTCGACGGCCCGCTGTCCAACGGCGCGACCTCGGCCAACCGCACGGTGCCGACCTTCAGCCTCGACACGGGCATGACCTTCGAGCGCGAGACCAGTCTCTTCGGCAAGGCCTATACGCAGACGCTGGAGCCGCGCGCCTTCTTCGTCAACACGCCCTATCGCGACCAGAGCACGCTGCCGGTCTACGACACCGCCAAGAGCGACCTGAGCCTGGCGTCGCTCTTCACCGAGAACGAATTCACCGGCAATGACCGCATCTCGGCCACCAAGGCGGTCACCCTGGGCGTGACGTCCCGGCTGATCGACCCCGACACCGGCTTCGAACGGGCCCGTTTCGGCATTGCGCAGCGGCGGCGGTTGTCCGACCAGCTGGTGACGCTGCCGGGCGGCACCGCCGCCACCGACCGGGCATCCGACGTGGTGACGGGCGCGCAGATCAACATCAATCCACAGTGGAGTGTCGAAGGCGCGGTCCAGTACAACCCGCAGATCGACAAGTCGGAGCGCCGCGCCATCACCGCGCGCTACACGCCCGGCCCGTACCGCTCGCTCAGTGCCTCGTACCGATACCAGGACGACCGTATCTCCGTCAACAACTCGGGCTACGAATCCATCGACCTGGGCTGGCAATGGCCGCTGAACGACCTGTGGGGCGACAAGGGCTCGCCCAAGGCCGGCGGTGGGCTGGGCGGCGGGCGCTGGTATGCCGTCGGCCGCGTCAACTACAGCCTGCGCGACAAGGTGGTCACCGATGCAGTGATGGGCGTCGAGTACGACGGCTGCTGCTACATCGGGCGCGTCGTGCTGGAGAAGGTCAGCACCGGTGTGGCCACGACCACCAAGCGCATCATGTTCCAGATCGAGTTCATGGGCTTCACCAGCCTCGGAACCAGCCCGATGCGCACGCTTCAAACCAATGTGCCGCGCTACCGTTCGCTGCGCGAGCCCACGCTGGCGCCGAGCCGTTTCACCAACTATGAGTGAGCAAGACCCCGCCCGCCTCGCCGGCGACGGGGGCTTTCTCCAGCCCGCCCGCCTGTCCGGGCGTGGCGCTTGATCCAGGAGGCCAACGCCATGAGATTCCAGCTTTCCGTCTTCGCCCTGTCGTGCGCGGCCCTGCTGGCCGCCACGCCGGCTGCGCAGGCCCAGCAGGGTGGCGCCGCCACACGCCAGGGTGCCTCGGCCCAGCAAGGCCGCAGTGCCCAGGCGGCCACACCCCGTCGGGGCATCACCGACATCATGCGTGAAGGTCCCGCCACCTCCACGCTGCCGCCGCCCGTCTCTGCGGCGGCGCAGCCGCAGGGCCAGCGGGCCGCGGAATACATCGTGGCGCTGGTCAATTCCGAGCCGATCACCAACACCCAGGTCCAGAAGCGGGTGGAGCGCATCCTGCGCGAGGCCGGGCCGGAGGCGCAGCGGATCCCGCGCGACCAGATCAACCGCCAGGTGCTCGAGCAGATCATCGCCGAGCGTGCGCAGCTGCAGCTGGCCAAGGAACTGGGCGTGCGTGTGGATGCCATGGCCATCGACCAGGCGGAGGAAGTCGTGGCGCGGCAGAACCAGGTCAGCCTGCCAGAGCTGCGTCGCCGGGTGAGCGAGGCCGGTATCTCGCGCGACGAGTTCCGCAACAACCTGCGCGACCAGCTGCTGCTCACCCGCCTGCGCGAACGCGAGCTGGAAGGCCGCGTGAAGGTCAGCGACGACGAGATCGATCAGTTCCTGCGCGAGCAGCGTGCGGCCGCGAGCAGCGCCGCGCCCGACATCAATCTCGCCCAGGTGCTGGTCACGGTGCCCGAAAAGGCGACGGCCGCGCAGATCGCCGAGGCGCAGAAGCGCGCGGAGGACATCGCCCGCCGCGCCCGCGCCGGCGAGGACTTCTCCCAGCTGGCCACCCAGCTGTCCGACGCACCCGATGCCAAAGGCACCGGCGGCGTGCTGGGGCTGCGTGCGGCCGACCGCTATCCGCCGCTGTTCGTCGAAGCGACGCAGTCCACGCCTGTGGGCGGCATCGTCGGTCCGGTGCGCTCGGGCGCGGGCTTCCATGTGCTGAAGGTGCTGGCCAAGCAGAATGCCGCCTCGCCGGATTCCGTGGTCACGCAGACGCAGGTGCGCCATATCCTGATGCGCCCCGACACGCGCCGTACGCCGGAGCAGATCGTTTCGCTCATGACCGACTTCAAGCGTCGCATCCAGGCCGGCACGGCCGACTTCGCCGCGCTGGCCCGCGAGAACTCGCAGGACACCGTCAGCGCCCGCGAGGGCGGCGAGCTGGGCTGGTCCACGCCGGGCCAGTTCGTGCCGGAGTTCGAAGAGGCCATGAGCCGCCTGCAGCCCGGCCAGATCAGCGACCCCATCGTCACCCGGTTCGGCATTCACCTGATCCAGGTCGAGGGCCGGCGCGAGGCCAAGCTCAATCCCGCCGAACTGCGCGAAGCGGCGCGCAATGTGCTGCGGGACCGCAAGATGGAAGATGCCTACGAGGCCTGGGCCCAGGAAGTGCGCCAGCGTGCCTACGTGGAAATGCGCGAGCCGCCGGCCTCCTGAGCGTGATCGCCGCCGCGCTACCCCCGCCCGCATGAAACCCCACGCCCCGCGCAAGCGCTTCGGACAGCATTTCCTGACCGACGATGCCATCATCGACGGCATCGTCCGCGAGATCGCGCCGCGTCCCGGCGACGCCATGGTCGAGATTGGGCCGGGCCTGGCCGCGCTCACGCAGCCCCTGGTCGAGCGGCTCGGGCGCCTGACGGTGGTCGAGCTGGACCGCGACCTGGCCGCACGGCTGCGCAGCCATCCACAGCTGACCGTCGTCGAGGCGGATGTGCTGACGGTGGATTTCGGTGTCTTGGCCGATACGGCGGGCCAGCGGCTGCGGGTGGCAGGCAACCTGCCCTACAACATCTCCACGCCCATCCTCTTCCATCTGCTGCGCTTTGCCGATCGGATCGCCGACCAGCATTTCATGCTGCAGAAGGAAGTGATCGACCGCATGGTGGCCGACCCTTCCACCTCCGACTACGGCCGCCTGTCGGTGATGCTCCAGTGGCGCTACGCCATGGAAAACGTGCTCTTCGTGCCACCGGAAAGCTTCGACCCGCCGCCCCGCGTGGACAGCGCGGTGGTGCGGATGGTGCCGCGCGAGGCGCCGGCGGCGTTGGACCCTGCTCTGCTCGAGCGCATCGTGCAACTGGCCTTCAGCCAACGCCGCAAGCTGCTGCGCCACACCCTGGGCCGCTGGCTGGACGAGCAACACTTCGCCGGCCAGTTCGACGTACAGCGCCGCGCCGAGGAAGTGCCGGTGGACGAGTATGTGGCGCTCGCGCAGGCACTTCCTTCGGTGTCCTGAAAGAAGGCCGGCGCCGCGGTGCGCCGTGGCGCAGTCGTACTCGAGGCTTGCGTCGCGCCCAAGAAAAAGCCCGCCGTTTGGCGGGCTTCGTTCGTCAGCGCCCGGTCCGGAGGCTCAGGCGGCAGACAGCCAGTAGCTGCTGTTGAAAGGGCTGCTCATGCGCAGCGCCTGCGGGGATACGTCCACCAGCTTGTCGGTGGGCATCTTCTCTTCGCCGCTCAGGTCGATGCCATCGACGGGGGCGGTGGTGGTCACCGGGGCCTCGCTGGCCCGTTCTGCTTGGCCGGCTTGTGCAGAACGGGCTACAGAAAAGAATAGAAGCATCGGAAGGGCACTTTCCGGTCACCCCAGTAGTCGGCGGCGTCCCGGAAGATGTCGAGCAGTTGCTCGCGCGCTTCCTTGTCGAATTTGGCATGCGCCGGGATCTGCTCCAGCACCACGACGAAGCCCGGCTGCGGGCCCGACTTGTACAGCGGGTCGGTCATGCAGTCGTAGAGGGCGTCGAAGTTCTTGCCGAAGTGCGCCGGGAAGGTGAACTGCTGCGCGATCAGGTCGAGCACGTCCTGCTTGCTCTGGGCAACGGCCAGGTTGGCATAGAGGAAGTGGTGGCCCGCTTCTTGCGCCGCCTGCTGCAGATCGGCCACGCGAAAGGCGCGAATCGACTGCACGATGTTCGGCCGCACGCCCTTGAGAGGCTGCTCATTCATCTCCGCTGTTCTTTCCATGATGGTCAAGACTTGTTCCGGACGCGTTGGTGCGTCAACCCATGACGTGCGCATCAGGGCACGATCTTTCTGAAACTGGCGTAGTGGTCGGCCGTGTACCAGCAACCATCGGGTCGGCTGGGCTGCTGGCCCCCGCACACGATCCGGCGCGCGCCGCGGTTGCTCGCGCCCGGCGTCCTGACTGTGTACTCGCGGTAGTAGCCGCGCGGTTCACGAGGCAGGAGTCGCTCGCGGTTGCCGAAGACCGTGCCGTCCTTCTCGTGAGGGAAGGGGCCGCCTTGCAGGATGGTTCGGTAGGTTTGCTGGCCCTGGGGAGGCAGTTCCGCCAGTGCAATCGAAGTGCCCCGGTCCGTCGTCTCCCGGGCGGATGCGGCGGGCATCCCCGCCAATCCTCCCCACAAGGCTGCCGCAAGAACGCCAACGCGCGTGAACTTGGAAACCGGGGAAGAAATCGAGGCGAAAACCGCCATGAGGCACCGGAAGGCTAAAGAACGGGACTGCGATTTACGGGTTAACCCGTAAATTCAAGCCCGCCAGTGTGCCCCAGTGCTGCCTAAATAGCAAGCGAATGCCCAAGGATTGGGCAATGGGAATGCCCTGCGAAGTGCCAAAAAGTTGACGCTCCGCAGAGTTGGCACCAGCATGGTGCGGGGCAGACAGGCGCATTGCGCGCCTGCCGCCCGAGCGATCAGCGATCAGCGATCAGCGATCGGCGTTGGCGTCGGCCACCGTCAGGGCCGTCATGTTGACGATGCGGCGCACCGTGGCGCTGGCGGTGAGGATGTGCACCGGCTTGGCCGCGCCCAGCAGCACCGGGCCGATGGCGATGTTGCCGCCAGCGGCCGTCTTGAGCAGGTTGTAGGAGATGTTGGCGGCGTCGATGTTGGGAAACACCAGCAGGTTGGCGTCGCCGGCCAGGGCGCTGTGCGGCATCACGCTCATGCGCTGGCGGCCGTCGAGGGCCACGTCTCCGTGCATCTCGCCGTCGACTTCGAGCCAGGGTGCCTGCTCGCGCAGCAGGGCCAGGGTCTGGCGCATCTTGAGCGCGCTGGGATGGGCGCTGGTGCCGAAGTTGGAGTGCGACAGCAGGGCGGCCTTGGGCTTGAGGCCGAAACGCATCATTTCCTCGGCGGCCATGATGGTGATCTCGGCCAGTTCCTCGGCGCTGGGGTCGTAGTTGACGTGCGTGTCGACCAGAAACACCTGCCGCTCGGGCAGCAGCAGCGCGTTCATGCAGGCATAGATCGAGGCGCCGCTGCGCTTGCCGATCACGTTGTCGATGTAGGGCAGGTGGGCGTGGGTGGTGCCCCAGGTGCCGCAGATCATGCCGTCCACATGGCCCTTGTGAAGCAGCATGGCGCCGATGAGCGCCAGGCGACGGCGCATCTCGATCTTGGCGACCTGAACCGTCACACCCTTGCGCTCGGTCATGCGGTGGTAGGTCTGCCAGAAGTCGCGGTAGCGCTCGTCCCACTCGACGTTGACGACGTCGTAGTCCTGGCCTTCCTTCAGTCGCAGCCCGAACTTCTCGATGCGCTGGGCGATGATGGCCGGGCGGCCGATGAGCGTGGGGCGTGCGATGCCTTCGTCCACCACGATCTGGGCGGCGCGCAGCACGCGTTCTTCCTCGCCCTCGGCGTAGGCCACGCGCTTCTTGGCGGCCCGCTTGGCCGCGTCGAAGATCGGCTTCATCGTCGTGCCCGAGGCATAGACGAAGCTCTGCAGCTTGTCGCGGTAGGCGTCCAGGTCCTTGATGGGACGGGCGGCCACGCCGCTTTCTTCTGCCGCCTTGGCCACGGCCGGCGCGATCTTCATCATCAGGCGCGGGTCGAAGGGCTTGGGGATCAGGTATTCGGGGCCGAAGCTCAGCTTCTCGCCCACATAGGCGGCGGCCACGCGCTCGCTCTGCTCGGCCTGCGCCAGGTCGGCGATGGCGCGCACCGCGGCGATCTCCATCTCGTCGGTGATGGTGGTCGCGCCGCAGTCCAGGGCGCCGCGGAAGATATACGGGAAGCACAGGACGTTGTTGACCTGGTTCGGGTAGTCGGTCCGGCCCGTGGCCATGATGACGTCGCCGCGCACCGAATGGGCCAGCTCCGGCAGGATTTCCGGGTTGGGGTTGGCCAGCGCGAAGATCACCGGCCGGGCGGCCATCTTGGCGACCATCTCGGGCTTGAGCACGTTGCCGGCCGACAGGCCCAGGAAGACGTCGGCGCCTTCCATCACCTCGCCCAGCGTGCGGGCCTCGGTCTTCTGCGCGAACTGGGCCTTGTCTTCGTCCATCAGCTCGGTGCGACCTTCGTAGACCACGCCGGCCAGGTCGGTGACGAACACGTTCTCGCGCTTGAGGCCCACCTTGAGCAGCAGGTTCAGGCAGGCCAGGGCGGCGGCGCCGGCGCCCGAGGCCACCAGCTTGACCTGGCCGATGTCCTTGCCGGCCACCTTCAGGCCGTTGAGCATGGCGGCGGCCACGGTGATGGCGGTGCCATGCTGGTCGTCGTGGAAGACCGGGATCTTCATGCGCTTGCGCAGCTCGCGCTCGACGTAGAAGCAGTCGGGGGCCTTGATGTCCTCGAGGTTGATGGCGCCGAAGGTGGGCTCCAGCGCGGCGATCACCTCGACCAGCTTGGCCGGGTCCTTCTCGTCGATCTCGATGTCGAAGACGTCCACGCCCGCGAACTTCTTGAACAGGACGGCCTTGCCTTCCATCACCGGCTTGGAGGCCAGCGGGCCGATGTCGCCGAGGCCCAGCACGGCGGTGCCGTTGGAGATCACGGCCACCAGGTTGCCGCGCGAGGTGTAGCGGAAGGCGGCGGCCGGGTCCTTGACGATCTCCTCGCAGGGCGCAGCCACGCCAGGCGAGTAGGCCAGCGACAGGTCGCGCTGGTTCGTCATCTGCTTGGTGGCGCTGATCGCCAGCTTGCCCGGCACCGGATGCTCGTGGTACTCGAGTGCGGCGCGGCGAAGTTCCGCGCGTTTGTCTTCGGCGCTCAGGGGTTTGGACTCGGACATGGGGACGCTGCTCCTCGACGCAGGCGGCGGGCTGTCGAGGCGCCGCCGCTGCCTGGCTCACTGGGAAAAGGGCGCCGATTGTAGGCTCGGCCTTACACCGGCCTTTCGCGCCATAGGCTGCCTGGCCAGTCCGTCCGCCGGAATCCGGATGGACGTCATGTGGCACCATTTGGGGCTTCTCACCTCGCACGCACGGAGCACCGCATGGCACTGATGGATTTCATCAAGAAACAGTTCATCGACGTCATCCAATGGACGGAGGAGGGCGACGGCACGCTCGCCTGGCGCTTCCCGATGGCGGGCATGGAGATCCAGAACGGCGCCTCGCTCACGGTGCGCGAGTCGCAGATGGCCGTCTTCGTCAACGAGGGCACGGTGGCCGATGTCTTCGGCCCCGGCATGTACAAGCTGACGACACAGACGCTGCCGGTGCTGACCTATCTGAAGAATTGGGACAAGCTCTTCGAGTCGCCCTTCAAGAGCGACGTGTACTTCTTCAGCACCCGCCAGCAGGTGGACCAGAAGTGGGGCACGCCCCAGCCCATCACCATCCGCGACAAGGACTTCGGCGCCGTGCGGCTGCGGGCCTTCGGCAACTACAGCTACCGGGTGGCCGACCCCAAGCTCTTCCACACCGAGATCTCCGGCACGCGCGAGCGCTACACGGTGGCCGACCTCGACGGCCAACTGCGTGGGCTGGTGCTGCAGAACATCAGCAACGCCATCGCTGCGAGTGGCGTGCCCTTCCTGGATCTGGCGGCCAACCAGAACCAGTTCGCGCAGGCGCTGGCCGCGCAGCTCGCCCCCGAGTTCGCCAAGATCGGCCTGCGCCTGGACGTGATGACGCTGCAGAACCTGTCGCTGCCCGAGGAGCTGCAGAAGGTCCTCGACCAGAAGATCGGCATGGGCATGGTCGGCAACGACATGGGCAAGTTCATGCAGTACCAGGCGGGTCAGGCCATCCCGGTCTTCGCCGAGAACAGCGGCCATGGCGGCGGCGTGGCTGGCGATGCCATGGGCCTGGGCGCGGGTGTCGCGCTGGGGCAGGTGATGGCCAACACGCTGGCGCAGGGCCTGCAGCAGCCGGCCCAGGCGCCTGCTGCCGCAGCGGCCGCTGCGGCGCCGACCGTCAGCCCCGCCGAGGTGATGTCCACCCTCGAGAAGCTGGCCGAGCTCAAGACCAAGGGCATCCTGACCCAGGAAGAGTTCGACGCCAAGAAGACCGAACTGCTGAAAAAGCTGACGTGATCCGCGCCGCACGCTCCCGCCATGGCTGAGGCCGGCGGCACCCAGCGCCACTATCGCGCACCCTGTCCGGGCTGCGGCGCGCCGGTCGAGTTCCGATCGGCGCAGTCGGTCTATGCCGTCTGCCCCTACTGCCAGAGCACGGTCGTCCGCCGGGGCGAGCAACTGGCGCGCGTGGGCAAGATGGCCGAGCTGTTCGAGGACTTCAGTCCGCTGCAGCTCTTTGCCGCCGGCCACCTGCAGAACCAGCCCTTCACCCTGGTCGGCCGGCTGCAGTACGCCTATGCCGGCGGCCGCTGGACCGAATGGATCGCCCAGCTCGACGGCGAGCGCCAGGGCACGCTGAGCGAGGACAACGGCAGCTACGTCTTCTCGTTGCCCTACGCGCTGACGCAGGAGGCGCCGCCCGCCGACGCCCTGCGTGTGGGGATGACGACGGCCATCAACGGCCAGTCGTACACGGTGGCCTCCAACGAGGAGGCGGCGCTGCTTTCGGCCCAGGGCGAACTGCCGCGGCTGCCCGAGCTAGGCCGGCCCTTCCGCGTGGTCGAGTTGCGCAACGACCGGGGACTGGTGCTCAGTCTGGAGTACGGCAGCCAGCCGCCCACGGCCTGGCTGGGCCGACAGGTGGCATTGGCCGACCTGCAGCTCACCGGCCTGCGCAGCGAATCCGGCAAGGAAGAGCAAGGCCGCGCCTTCAACTGCCCGAACTGCGGCGCGCCGGTGACGGTGCAGTTGGAGGGCAGCAAGAGCGTCACCTGCGGCAGCTGCAAGAGCCTGATTGACCTGAGTGCCGGCATCGGCGCGGAGCTGAAGTACGCGGTGCAGGACGAGCCGGTGAAGCCGCTGATCGCGCTGGGCAGCACAGGCCGGCTGGAGGGCAGCGACTGGCAGGTGGTGGGATTCCAGCACCGCATGGGCCGCTCGCTGGGCGAGGACGAGCAGTTCGGCTGGAGCGAATACCTGCTCTACAACCGGCAGAAGGGCTTCTGCTTCCTGGTGGACGCCGAGGACGGCTGGAGCCTGGTGCGGCCGACCACCGGCGCGCCGGTGGTGTCGGGCGGCGGCGCCAGCGCGCGCTACCTGGGCACCACCTACCGCCAGCAGTACAGCTACGACGCCGAGACCACCTACGTGGCCGGCGAGTTCTACTGGCGCGTGGAGCGCGGCCAGCGCACCAGCAACCGCGACTACGCGGGCCCCAAGGGCGCGGTGCTGTCGCTGGAGCGGGCCGACAAGGAGCTGACCTGGTCGCTCGGCAACCGGCTGGACGGCGCGGCCGTGGCCCAGGCCTTCAAGCTCGATGCGCGCAAGGACCAGTTCAAGCGGGCCGATGCGGCCCCGCTGAGCGCGGCCTCGGGCCTCGGCTGCGGGACGATCATCCTGATCGTGGTGGTCGTGATCATCCTGCTCTTGATCCTGTCGACCTGCAGCAGTGGCTCGGGCTCCTCGGGCAGCGGCTGGCGCAGCACGGGCGGCTCTTACGGCGGCTATTCCAGCGGAGGCGGCCACAAGTAGGTGGCGCCTTTCCCTTCTTCATCCTCTTGCGGAGAGACACATGGCGAAATTCGAATGGCTCCATCCCGTGTCCATCGCGGGCACCCTGCTGTATGCACTGATCGGCATCATCGTGTTCTGGGTCGCCTTCATCGTCATCGACAAAATCACTCCCTACGACCTGTGGGCCGAGATCGTCGAGAAGCAGAACCGGGCGCTGGCGCTGGTGGTGGCGGCGATGTGCCTGGGCATTTCCATCATCGTCGCGGCTGCTATTCATTGAGCCCCCCGGCTTTTCACGCCGCTGCGCGACGTGTAACGCCACCCCCCGAGGGGGAGGCGCGGCCGCCTTGGGGCGGCCCGGCGGCGGCCGCATCGAGCCCCCCGGCTTTTCACGCCGCTGCGCGGCGTGTAACGCCATCCCCGGAGGGGGAGGCGTGGCCGCCTTGGGGCGGCCCGGTGGCAGCCGCATCGAGCCCCCCGGCTTTTCACGCCGCTGCGCTGCGTGTAACGCCACCCCCCGAGGGGGAGGCACGGCCGCCTTGGGACGGCCCGGCGGCGGCCGCGTCGAGCCCTCTCGCGTCGGGTGTTCGCTGCGCTGACGGGGGCGGGGCATGACGGCGGAGGTGCGCGCGCCGTCGCCGGTGGCGGTGTCGCTGCTGGCCAGCGTCTTCGTGGTCGCGGCCTGCGGGCTGGTGTACGAACTCAGCGCGGCGGCGCTCAGCTCCTATGTGCTGGGCGACTCGGTGCTGCAGTTCTCCACCGTGATCGGCGCCTACCTGTTCGCGATGGGCGTGGGCTCCTGGCTGTCCCGCTATTTCGAGCGGCAGCTGCCCGCGCACTTCCTGCGCATCGAACTGCTGGTGGCGCTGGTGGGCGGGTGCCTGCCGGCGGTGCTCTTCCTGGCCAATGCCTATGTGCCCGGCGCCTTCCGCCTGCTGTTGTACGGCGGCGTGCTGGTGGTGGGCACGCTGGTGGGGCTGGAGATTCCGCTGGTCATGCGCATCCTGCGGCGCGACATCCAGCTCAAGGACCTGGTCTCGCAGGTGCTCACCTTCGACTATCTCGGTGCGCTTGCCGTGTCGGTGGCCTTTCCGCTGGTGCTCGTGCCGCAGCTGGGTATGGTGCGCACGGGGCTGCTGTTCGGGCTGATGAACGCGGCCGTGGGGCTGTGGGCGCTGTGGCTGTTCCGGCACGAGCTGCGGCGCTTCGGCGCGCATGCGATGGCTTGCGTGCTGACGCTGGCCGCGCTGGCGGGCGCCTTCGTGGGGGCGGAGCGCATCAGCAGCCTGGCGGAAGACAAGCTCTACCAGGAACGCATCGTCTTCGCCGCCAGCTCGCCCTACCAGCGCATCGTGGTCACGCGCGGCAATGCGGGCCACCGGCTCTTCCTCAACGGCAACCTGCAGTTCGCCGAGCGTGACGAATATCGCTACCACGAGGCGCTGGTGCATCCGGCCATGGCGGCCCAGGGCGCCCCGCGCCGGGTGGCCGTGCTGGGCGGCGGCGACGGCATGGCGGTGCGCGAGATCCTCAAGTACCCCTCGGTCGAGCAGGTCACGCTGGTCGAGCTGGACCCGAACATGACGGCCCTGTTCCGCGACCATGCGCAGCTGTCCGCGCTCAACGGCCATTCGCTGCGTTCACCCAAGCTGCGCATCGTCAACGCCGACGCCTTCCAGTGGCTGCAGCAAGCCCCTGTGACCGGCGACGACGGCTTCTACGACGTGATCGTGGTGGACTTTCCCGACCCCACCAACTTCGCCATCGGCAAGCTCTACACGCAGAGCTTCTATGCATTGCTGGGCCAGCGCCTGTCGGCCAGTGGCTATGCGGTGGTGCAGACCACCTCGCCGCTGGTGGCGCGGCGCAGCTTCTGGACGGTGGTGCAGACCATCGAGGCGGCCGGCCTCACGGCCACGCCGTACCATGCGCACGTGCCCAGCTTCGGCGAATGGGGCTATGTGATCGCCAGCCGGCGCCCCTGGCGCATGCCGACGGCGCTGCCCGAGGGCCTGCGCTTCCTGTCGCCGGCGACGCTGCCGCTGCTGTTCGACTTTCCGCGTGACATGGCGCGCGTGCCGGCCGAGGTCAACCGGCTGTCGAACCAGGTGCTGGTGCATACCTACGAGCAGGAATGGGGCAAGGTCAGCGGCCATTGAACGGCGCCCGCCGGCGCTTCGTCGGCGCCTCTGCTGCCGGTGCGGCGGCGGTCGCCTTGCCGGCTTGGCTGGTGGGCTGTGGCCGCGTGGCGCCAACGCTGGAGGGCGGCTTCACGGGCATCGACATGGCGCGCGGCCATGCCTTGCGCGATGGCCGCTGGGCGGCGCAGCCGGTGGCGAAGGAGCGTCGCACCCACGTGCTGATCGTCGGCGGCGGTGTCGCCGGCCTGGCGGCGGCCCGCGCTTTGCGCCTGGCCGGCATCGACGACTTCGCCCTGCTCGAACTGGAGGACGAGGCCGGCGGGAATGCCCGAGGCGGCCAGGTCGGCGGCCTGGCCTGCCCGCTGGGCGCGCACTACCTGCCGGTGCCGGGCGACGAGGCGCGTGAGGTGCAGGACCTGCTGGAAGAGCTGGGCCTGCGCCGCCGAGAGGCGGGCCGCTGGGTCTACGAAGAGCGGCACCTGTGCCACAGCCCGCAGGAGCGGTTGTTCTTCCAGGGCGAGTGGCAGGACGGCCTGCTGCCGTTGAACGGAGTAGGCGCGGACACGCTGGCGCAATACCGCCGCTTCGCGCAGAAGGTCGAGGCGCTGCGCCGCGCGACGCATTTCGCCATCCCCACGCTGCGGGCCGCGCCATCGGCGCTGCTGGCCGATCTGGACCGGTTGAGCTTCGCCGCCTGGCTCGAGGCCGAGGGCTTGGATGACCCGCAACTGCGCTGGTACCTCGGCTACTGCTGCCGCGACGACTACGGCGCAGGCTTGGCGCAGGTTTCGGCCTGGGCGGGTCTGCACTACTTCGCCAGCCGCCACGGCTTCCATGCGCCGGGCGATGGCCTCGATGCCGAGCGCGAGGCCGTGCTGACCTGGCCCGAGGGCAATGCCTGGCTCACGCGCCGCCTGGCCGCGCCGCTGGTAGGGCGCCTGCAGACCGGCCAGGTGGTGCTGCGCATCGAGCAGACGCGCAGCGGCGTGGCGGTCGATGTCTGGGACGCGGCGGCGCAGCAGCGCGTGCGCTGGCGGGCCGGGCAGTGCATCGTCGCGCTGCCGGTCTTCGTCGCCGCGCGTGTGGTGGTGTCGCCGCCGGCCTTCCTGTCCGAACTCGCGGGCGTTCTGACGTACTCCCCCTGGCTGGTGGCCAACCTGCACCTGTCGGCGCCCCTGCGCGACCGGCCGGGCGCTGCACCCAGCTGGGACAACGTGGTCTACGGCACGCGCGGCCTGGGCTATGTGGATGCGGGCCATCAGCGGCTGGACCCGACGCCCGCCGCCACCGTGGTGAGCTGGTACCGCCCGCTGGGGCCGAGTGAATTCGACGGAAGCGATGGTCGCCGCCTGCTGGCCGAGCGCCCATGGGAGGCCTGGCGCGACGAACTGATCGCGGAGCTGTCCGTGCCGCATCCCGACCTGGCCGAACGCGCGACGCGGCTGTCCATCACCCGCTACGGCCATGCCATGGCGGTGCCCGCGCCGGGCCTGCGGGCGCGCTTGGAACGAGTTGCGCCTGGCGGCTCAGCGCAGGCCGGTCGGTTGCTCTTCGCGCATGCGGACTGGTCGGGCTACTCGATCTTCGAGGAGGCCTTCACCCGCGGACACCTGGCGGGCGAGGCGGCGGCGCGCGCGGCCTGAGGGTCGACACGGCCGGCGGTGCCTCGGTGGCGGCCGCATCGCCGTTTTGGCGCGCCCGGCGGGGCACGCTCGCCCGCAGCCCCTGACACGAGCGGGCGGAGCGCGGCTGCTCTCCCGCTCAGGCGCGCGCCGCCTCGCGCACCCAGCCTGCCGCCTTCTCCGCAATCATCAGCGTTGGGCTGTTGGTGTTGCCGCTCGTGATGGTGGGCATGGCGCTCGCATCCACCACTCGTAAGCCATCGATGCGCCCACCGCGGCCGTCGCGCACGCGCAGGCGCGAATCCAGCACCGCCTGCGGGTCCCCATCGGCGCCCATGCGCGCCGTGCCCACCGGATGGAAGATGGTCGTCGCGATGTCGCCGGCCAGGCGGGCCAGGTCCTCGTCGCTCTCGTACTGCGGGCCCGGCTTCCATTCCTGCGGCTGGTAGCGCGACAGGGCGGGCTGGGCGGCGATGCGGCGCGTGACGCGCAGCGAGTCGGCCGCCACCTGCCGGTCCTCGTCGGTGGAGAGGTAGTTGGGCGCGATGGCGGGGGCATCCTCGAAGCGCGGGCTCTTCAGTCGCACCGTGCCGCGGCTGGTGGGGTTGAGGTTGCACACGCTGGCCGTGAAGGCCGGAAAGCTGTGCAGCGGATCGCCGAAGGCGTCCAGCGACAGCGGCTGCACGTGGTACTGGATGTTGGGCCAGGGCCGGTCGGGCGTGCTGCGGGTGAAGGCGCCCAGCTGCGAGGGCGCCATGCTCATGGGGCCGCTGCGACGCAGCACGTATTCCAGGCCGATGCGCGCCTTGCCCACCAGGCTGGATGCCAGCACGTTCAGCGTCGGCGCGCCGTTGATCTTGAACACGGCGCGGATCTGCAGGTGGTCCTGCAGGTTGGCGCCGACGCCAGGCAGGTCGGCCTGCACCTCGATGCCCTGCGCGCGCAGCAGCTCGGCCGGGCCGATGCCCGACAGTTGCAGGATCTGCGGCGAGCCGATGGCGCCGGCGCACAGGATCACCTCGCGCGTGGCGTGCACCTCCACCATCTCGCGGCCATTCCACACCCGTGCGCCGGTGCAGCGCCGGCCGCCCTCGGGCGTGGATTCGAGCAGCAGCCGAGCCACCTGGGCGCCGGTCCACAGCTCGAAGTTGGGCCGCCCGAAGCAGGTCGGTCGCAGGAAGGCCTTGGCCGTGTTCCAGCGCCAGCCGGCCTTCTGGTTGACCTGGAAGTAGCCCACGCCTTCGTTGCTGCCGCGGTTGAAGTCGGTGGAGTGCGGGATGCCAGCCTCCTGCGCGGCCTGCGCGAAGGCATCGAGGATGTCCCAGCGCAGCCGCTGCTTCTCGACTCGCCATTCGCCGCCGTGGCCGTGGAAGCGGGCGAACTCCGGGTCATCCGCGCCGGGCTGGCCGGCGTCGCCCAGGTAGTGGTCCTCGTGGCGCTTGAAGGCGGGCAGGACGTCGTCCCAACGCCAGGCGTCGTCGCCGGTGATCTGGGCCCAGCCGTCGTAGTCGCGGGCCTGGCCGCGCATGTAGATCATGCCGTTGATGCTGGAGCAGCCGCCCAGTGTCTTGCCACGCGGGTAGCGCAGCACGCGGCCGTTGAGGCCGGCGTCAGGCTCGGTCTGGTAGAGCCAGTCGGTGCGCGGGTTGCCGATGCAGTAGAGGTAGCCGACCGGAATATGGATCCAGTGGTAGTCGTCCTTGCGGCCGGCCTCCAGCAGCAGCACGCGCTTGCCGTGATCGGCGCTCAGGCGGTTGGCCATCAGTGCGCCGGCGGTGCCGGCGCCGATGACGATGTAGTCGAAGGTGGTGTCGCTCACGGGTTGTCTCCTTGGCCTCTGGCGGGCCTTGTGCGGGGGGTGGGAGGGAATGGACTGCGCGGCTAGAGGTCGTCGTGGTGATAGCCGGATTCGCGCTGGTGGCGCAGGGCCAACACCAGCACCACGTCGGCCCGCTCGTCGAAGTGGTAGAGCGCCAGATAGCCGGTGCGGCCGCGGTGGATGACCAGTTCGCGCAGGGGCGCTTCGGTCAGGCGGCCGATGTGCGGCTGGCGCTGCAGGATGCGCAGCCCGTCAAGGATCACGGACTGGGTCTGCAGGGCCTCCTCAGGCTGGGTCTCCAGCAGGAAATCGGCGAGCCGCTCCAGGTCGTCCTGGGCGCGGGGGCCAAGGACCAGGCGCGTCATGCGGCCTTGTGTTGGCGCATGCCGGCCAGTCCGCCGCGCACCGGCGCCGGCCTGGTAGGCGGCGCCTCACCAGCGGCCTTGGCCTTGAGCCGCTTCTCGAGGTAGCCGAACACCTCGTCGGCGTCGTAGACCGGGCCACCGGCCTCGGCCTCGGCCAGCGACTCCAGCGCCTGGCCGACGAAGGCAGCGCGTCGGGTGCGGCGGCGCACTTCTTCTTCCAGCGCCCGGACCATGAATGCATGGGCCGATACACGGTCTTCCTGCGCGAACTGCTGGATCGTCTGCTTGAGGTCCTCGGGCAGCTTCAAAGAGGTGGTGCTCATGGCGTTTTCCAATCGTTCTCGATGGGGTAACACCATGGTAACACCGCCTCTCCTGAACCCTACTTCGCGGTGGGCATCACGAACTCGGCGCCCTTGCCGATGCTCTCCGGCCAGCGCTGCATGATCGACTTCTGCTTCGTGTAGAAGCGCACGCCCTCTTCGCCATAGGCATGCATGTCGCCGAAGAGCGAGCGCTTCCATCCGCCGAAGCCCTGCCAGGCCATGGGCACCGGGATCGGCACGTTGATGCCGACCATGCCGACCTGGATGCGGCGGCCGAATTCGCGCGCCACGTTGCCGTCGCGGGTGAAGCAGGCCACGCCGTTGCCGAATTCGTGGGCGTTGATCAGGTCGACGGCCTCGGCCAGGTCCTTGACGCGCAGGCAGCCCAGCACCGGTCCGAAGATCTCTTCCTTGTAGATGCGCATCTCGGGCGTGACATGGTCGAACAGCGTGCCGCCCAGCCAGAAGCCGCCGTCGCAGCCCTCGCCGGCCTTCTTGCCGTCGAAGCCGCGGCCGTCCACCAGCAGCTTGGCGCCTTCCTGCTCACCCAGAGCGATGTAGCCGCTGATGCGCTCGTGGGCGGCACGGGTGACGATCGGGCCCATCTCGGCTTCGAGGTTCTCGCCGTCCAGCACCTTCAGCGTCTTCGTGCGCTCGACCAGCTTGGGGATCAGCTTGTCGGCCACGTCGCCCACCAGCACCGCCACGCTGATGGCCATGCAGCGCTCGCCGGCCGAGCCGTAGCCGGCGCCGATCAGCGCGTCCACCGCCTGGTCGATGTCGGCGTCGGGCATCACCACCATGTGGTTCTTGGCACCGCCGAGGGCCTGCACGCGCTTGCCGTGGCGAGCGCCCGTCTCGTAGATGTAGTTGGCGATGGGCGTGGAGCCCACGAAGCTCACAGCCTTGACGTCGGGATGCGTCAGCAGCGCGTCAACGGCCGCCTTGTCACCCTGCACCACGTTGAACACGCCGTCGGGCAGGCCGGCTTCCTTCAGCAGCTCGGCGATGCGCAGCGAGGGGCTGGGATCGGTCGGGCTGGGCTTGAGCACGAAGGTGTTGCCGGCGGCGATGGCCACCGGGAACATCCACATCGGCACCATCACCGGGAAGTTGAAGGGCGTGATGCCGGCGACCACGCCCAGGGGCTGGCGCAGGGTCCAGTTGTCGATGCCGGTGGAAACCTGCTCGGTGAAGTCGCCCTTGAGCAGCTGCGGGATGCCGCAGGCGAATTCGACGATGTCGATGCCGCGCGTGACCTCGCCCTGCGCGTCGGTGAACACCTTGCCGTGCTCGGCGGTGATCAGGTGGGCCAGTTCGTCGCGGTGCTGGTTCAGCAGCTCCAGGAACTTGAACATCACCCGCGCGCGGCGGATCGGCGGCGTGTCGGCCCACTTCGGAAAGGCGGCCTGAGCCGCGGCCACGGCCGCATTGACCTGGTCCACGTCGGCCAGACCGGTGCGGCCGGTCAGTGCGCCAGTGGCAGGGTTGAACACGTCCTGGGTGCGGCCGGAGGTGTTGGCCACGACCTGGCCGTGGATGTAGTGGTCGATGGCGGCGATGTTGTTCTTCATCGGGAATTCCGTGCGTGGAGGGAGGAAAGTGGCAGGCAGTCTAGGACTGCGTTTCCGCGACGCCTAGGCGCGGCGGTTGAATTGATTGTTCAATTGCCTGAACAATGAGGCCATGGATCATTCGAAGATCGAAGGCCTGTGGGCCCATGTGCACTGGCTGACCGTGCTGGCCGAGCAGGGCAGCTACACCGCCGCGGCCCGCCGCCTGGGCGTGAGCAAGGCCGGCATGAGTCAGCGCATCGCCGAGCTGGAGCGCGAGGCCGGCGTGCCCCTGGTGCAGCGCACCACCCGCAGCGTGCGCCTCACCGAGGCCGGCCAGCGGCTGGTGGAGGAGACGCGCAGCGCGTTCGACGCCATCGCCCAGAGCTTCGCCGGCGTGCGCGATCTGGCCGGCTTGCCCCGCGGCCGCCTGCGGGTGACGGCGCCGGTGGCGCTGGCCCGCCAGCAACTGGTGCCGCGGCTGGCCGACTTCCTGCGCGCCCATCCCGAGGTGCGCATCGAGCTGGAGCTCTCCGACCGCCTGAGCGCCCTGGCCATGGAAGGTTTCGACCTCGCGATCCGGCACAGCGCCGCCCCGCCCGACACGCACGTGGCCTGGCCCCTGTGCCAGACCCGCAGCCTGCTGGTGGCCAGTCGCGCCTACCTGCGCCAGCGCGGGGAGCCGGGCGAACCGGCGGACCTGGGCGGGCATGACTGCCTGTACTACCCGCGCCAGGATCAGCCCGCCTGGCATTTCCTGCCCCGACCGGCGGCGGCCGGCACCGAGCGCATCACGGTGCCGGTGGCCGGCCCCTTTGCGGCCAACAACAGCGAGGCCCTGCGCGACGCTGCCGCCGCGGGCCTGGGCATCGCGCTCCTGCCCGACTTCAGCGCCCAGGAGGGCCTGCGCAGCGGCCGGCTGGTGGAGGTGCTGCCTGCCTGGCAGCCGGTGGGTGCCTTCGCGGAGCAGCTGTTCGCCATCCGCCCCTACGCGCCGCATGTGCCGCGTGCGGTCGCGGCCTTCGTCGCCTGGCTTCGGGGGGCCTTTGCGGACGGCTTCTCGGTGCACGCACCGCCGGCGCCATCGTCGGTTTGAGGGAAGCGCCGGGCGGGCGCGGTCGGCCTGTCCGCCGGTCGCTGTGCCAGGGTTTGTGGGAGTGGCCCCACTGCCGATCGCGCCCCGTGCGGTCAAGCGTCAGTGGCGGGTCAGCGGGTAGCATTCGCCGGTTGCCCGCCGCCGGCCGGTCCACGGTCGGGCACACCGCCAACGAATGCCCTCCTCCCATATCCAGCTTCCAAGCGACGACGCATGGCCGCGCGTGGACCGCGCCCAGGCCGAGGAGCATGGACCGTGGGCGCCCACGGGGCGGTGGACGGTGCTGGCCTTCTCCTCGCGCGAGCAGTGGCTGGCGCTGGAGCGTTGCCTCGACGAGGCAGCCGGCACGGGCGGCGGCTGGGATCTGCGCGGCATCGAGCAGCTCGACCATGTCGGCGCCCAGTTGCTTTGGAACCACTGGGGCCGCCAGTGGCCGGCGCAGCTCCAGCTCAGCGATTCGCAGAAGGCCGTGCTCGACCAAGTGGCGCAGTACACCGTGCCGCTGCCCCCGCCCGCCGCGCAGGGCTGGGCCGCCTGGCCGGCGCGCCTGCTGGCGCAGGGCCCGGCGCTGCTGCGCCTGGGCCGCCAGACCCTGTTGCTGGTCGGCCAGCTGGCGCTGGACCTGCTGCGGCTGGTACGCGCGCCGCAGCGCGGACCCTGGCGCGACTTCTCGGGCCATCTCTACCGCATCGGCGCCACGGCCCTGCCGATCACCGCGCTGGTCGGCCTGCTGATCGGCGTGGTGCTGGCCTACCTGATGTCGAACCAGCTGCGCAACTACGGTGCCGAGTCGTTCGTGGTGAACATCCTGGGCCTGTCCATCCTTCGCGAACTGGGTCCGGTGCTGGCAGCGGTGTTGGTCGCCGGCCGCTCCGGCTCCGCCATCACGGCGCAGATCGGCGTCATGCGCGTGACCGAAGAGCTGGACGCCATGCGCGTCATGGGCATTCCGCCCGGCTACCGCCTGGTCATGCCGCGCGTGCTGGCTCTGGCCGTGGTGATGCCGCTGGTGGCGCTGTGGACCTCGCTGTCGGCGCTGGCGGGCGGCATGGTCGCCGCCTGGTCGGCGCTGGACATTGCCCCGGTGTTCTTCATGCAGCAGCTCCCGCGTGCGGTGCCCTTCGTCAACCTGTACATCGCGCTGGCCAAGTCGGCGGTCTTCGGCGTGATGATTGCCCTCATCGCCTGCCACCACGGCCTGCGGGTGGAGCCCAACACCGAGAGCCTGGGCCGTCGCACCACCGCCTCGGTGGTGGCGGCGATCACCATGGTGATCCTGGTCGACGCGCTCTTCGCGCTGCTGTTCCGCGGGGTGGGCTTCCGATGATCGATCGCCTGCATGAGCGCGACAGCGTGGTCGAGATCCGCGGCCTGTGGACGGAATTCCCACGCGGGCGCGGCCAGGTGCAGGTGGTGCACCGCGACCTGGGTTTGGACATCCGGCGCGGCGAGATCCTCTCGCTGGTGGGCGGCTCGGGCACCGGCAAGACGGTGCTGCTGCGGCAGATCCTGGGCCTGCAGGCGCCCACGCGTGGCACGGTGCGGGTGCTGGGCGCGCCGCCCGCGGAGTTGAGTGCGCGCGGCGCCGCTGCCGTGGGCATGCTGTTCCAGCATGGGGCGCTGTTTTCGGCCTTCAGCGTGCTGGAAAACATTGCCTTCCCGCTGCGCGAACTCAAGCTGCTGCCCGACGAGCTGATCCGCGATGCCGCCCTGGTCAAGCTGCAGATGGTGGGCCTGGGCCCGGAGCATGCGCACAAGATGCCGGCCAACCTGTCGGGCGGCATGATCAAGCGCGTGGCCCTGGCGCGCGCGCTCATCATGGACCCGCCGCTGCTGCTGCTCGACGAGCCCACCGCCGGGCTGGACCCCGCCGCGTCCGACAGCTTCTGCGAGCTGCTGCGCGGCCTGCACCGCGAGCTGGGCCTGACGGTGGTGATGGTCACCCACGACCTGGACACGCTGTTCGACCTGTCCACCCGCATCGCCGTGCTGGCCGACCAGCGCGTGATCGCCCTGGGCAGCGCCCGGGAGGTGATGGCGGTGGACCATCCCTTCATCCGCGAGTACTTCCTGGGCGGACGCGGCCATCGCGCCGCGCTCGCCCTGCCATCCTGAACGGGAAGAGGAACACCATGGAAAACAAGTCCCATGCCCTGGCCGCCGGTGCCTTCGTCTTCGGCATGCTGGCCCTGCTGGTGGCGCTGGTGCTCTGGTTCACCCGCGACAGCACGGTGCGCAACACCTACGAGCTGAGCACGCGCGACGCGGTCAGCGGCCTGCAGCCGCAGGCGGCGGTGCGTTACCGCGGCATCATGGTCGGCAAGGTGGCGAGCATCGACTTCGACCCCGACAAGCGCGGCAACGTGCGGGTGCGCCTGGCCATCGACGAGCGGGTGCCGCTCACGAAGTCCACCTTCGCCAGCCTGAGCTACCAGGGCGTGACGGGCCTGGCGTTCGTGGCGCTGGACGACAAGGGCGAATCGCAGGAGCCGCTGCTGCCCAACAACGACGACCCGCCGCAGATCCCGCTGCGCCCGTCCATGTTCTCGCAGCTGCAGGGCCGCGGGGAGGCGATCCTGAACCAGGTGGAAGAGGCCACGCGCCGCGCCAACGCTCTGCTGAGCGACCAGAACCAGCAGCGCATCGCCCAGGCGCTGGAGAACATCGCGCAGGTCACGGCCCATGCCAACGACCTCACCCGCACGCTCGACCAGACCTTGCGCACGCGGGTCGATCCGGCGCTGGCCGCCATCCCGCCGCTGGCGCAGACCGTGCGCGGCACCGCGCAGAACTTCGGCCAGGCGGCGCAGTCGCTCAACGCCACGCTGCAGCGCCTGAATGCCGAGGACGGCGCGCTGGCCCGACTGGGCAGCGGCACGGCCGCGCTGCAGCAGACGCTGGAGTCGGTCAATGCCACCACGTTGCCGCGCCTGAATCGCGCGGCCGACGACACCTCGCTGGCGGCTCGCCGCCTCGGCCGCGTAGCCGACACCATTGCCGACAGTCCGCAATCGCTGATCTATGGCACGGGCGTGCCGGCGCCCGGCCCGGGCGAGCCCGGCTTCGTGGCGCCGGTGCCTGCGGCGGCCGGCCGCTGATGCGAAGGAGCGTTTCCATGTCCCGCCCGATCCACCGTCGTTCCCTGTCCGATGTCGCCCTCGTGCCGCGTCGCAACCGCGCTTCCGAGCCACAAGGCCCTGGCGCCGGGATCACACGTCGCGCGAGCGCCGCCTGCCACGCACTGCTCGCTGCCGTGGCGTTGGCCTTGACCGCCTGCAGCGCGCTGCCCGACAAGCCTCAGCGCAGCATCAGCTACGACTTCGGCCCCGGCCCGTTGGCTCCTGCCGTGACGGCATCCGCAGCCACGGCCGCACTGCCACCGATCACGCTGGCCGACCTGGATACGTCTGCTTCGCGCCTGGAAGGCACGGCCCTCAACTACCGGCTGGGTTACGAGGACGCGCAGGCGCTGCGGCCCTACGCCACCGCGCGCTGGACGCAGCCGCCGCTGCAGCTCTTCCGCCAGCGGCTGCGCGATGCCCTCGCCGAGCAGCGCACCGTGCTCGGGACGCTCGAAGCCGGCAACCTGGCGCGCGAGGGCCGCAGCAGCGAGGTGCTGCGCATCTCGCTCGACGAATTCAGTCATTACTTTGCGTCGCCCACTGCCAGCAGCGGCCTGGTGCGGGTGCGCGCCACGCTGTTGTCGCTGTCGCCCACGGGCGAGCGGGTGCTGGGTCAGCGTGTGTTCGTCGTGCAGAGGCCGGCCGCCACCGCCGATGCGGCGGGTGGCGCCAGGGCCCTGGCGTCGGCCAGCGACGAGGTGATCGCGGACATGGTCCGCTGGGTCAACAGCCGTCGCTGATCAGGGCGCGGCGCGGGCCAGGACGGGGAACAGCTTGCCCAGCCCGTCGGCCATCACCTCCACCGCCAGCGCCGCCAGGATCAGGCCCATCAGCCGCGTCATCACGTTGATGCCGGTCTTGCCCAGCACGCGCGCGATGGGTTCCGCCATCAGCAGCGCCAGCAGCGTGGCCAGGGCAATGACCGCGCCGTAGCCCACCAGCACCAGCATCTGCCACCAGTGCTGCACCTTCTCGGCATAGATCACCATGGTCGACATCGTCGCCGGCCCGGTCAGCAGCGGAATGGTCAGCGGCACCACGGCGATGGAGGCGCCCAGCGAGGCCTTCACTTCCGTGGCACGGATCTCTTCCTTGCTGGTCTTGGCCTCGGCCGGCTGCGCGTTGAGCATGTTCAGCGCGCTCATCAGCAGCAGCATGCCGCCGCCCACCTGGAAGCTCGCGATCGAGATGCCGAAGAAGGACAGCAGCTGCAGCCCGATGAGCGCGCTCACGGCGATCACCACGAAGGCGCTGAAGGCCGCCACGCGCGCGGTGCGCTCGCGCATGCGGTCGCTGTAGCCCTGCGTGTAGTGGATGAAGAAGGGCACGATCGCCAGCGGATTCACGATGGCCAGCAGCGTGATCAGTGGCTTGATCAGGTCCATCGAGTGGCCCATGCCGGTCATCCTTCAGCGCCCGCCCGTCACGTCCAGCAGGGCGCCGGTGGTGTAGCTGGCTTCGGGCGACAGCAGCCACAACACGGCAGCGGCGATCTCGTCGGCCGTGCCCACGCGCTGCATCGGCACGGTGCCTGCGAGCTGGAAGGCCCGGTCGGGCAGGCCGCCGGAAGCGTGGATCTCGGTGTCGATCAACCCTGGCCGCACTGCATTGACCCGCACACCCTCGGCCGCCACCTCGCGTGCCAGGCCCAGCGTCATGGTGTCGATGGCAGCCTTGCTGGCGGCGTAGTCCACGTACAGGCCGGGCGAGCCCAGGCGCGCCGCCGCGCTGCTCAGGTTGACGATGGCGCCGCCGCTGCCGCCATGGCGCGTGCTCATGCGCCGCACCGCCTCGCGTGCGCACAGGAAGCTGCCGGTCACGTTGATGCGGAACATGCGTTCCAGCCGCGCACCCTGCATCTCGTCGACGCGGGCCTGGACGTCCACCACGCCGGCGTTGTTGACGAGCCCGGTCAGCCGGCCGAACTTGGCGTCGACCTGACGGAACATGGCCTCGATCTGGGCTTCGTCGCCTACGTCGGCCCGCACGGCCATGGCGCGGCCGCCTGCCTCGCGGATGCGGCGGACCACTTCGTCCGCAGCCAGCGACTGGCTGGCGTAGTTGACCGCCACAGCCCAGCCGCGGCGGCCCGCTTCGAGCGCGACGGCGGCACCGATGCCGCGGCTCGCGCCGGTGACCAAGAGCACTCCGGATTCCAAGGTCGACTCCTTCTCTGACGACGTGGTTCGAGGATTCGGGTGAAACTCGCGCCCGGCCGCTGGTGGCGGCGCGCCGCCGGTGCCTGCCGGCGGCCTGACGCCTGACTGGCCGCACGTGTCCAACCCCCCCGTTTGTACCCAAAGGAGCAGACCCCATGGGCCAATTCATCGACCTGACCGCCAAGGATGGCTTCACCTTCCCCGCCTACGTGGCCGAACCCGCCGGCACGCCCAAGGGCGCCGTCGTGGTGGTGCAGGAAATCTTCGGCGTGAACTCGCACATCCGCTCGGTGGCCGACGGCTACGCGGCCGAGGGCTACCTGGCCGTGGCGCCCGCCACCTTCCACCGCGTCAAGCAGGGCGTGGAGCTGGGCTACACGGATGAGGACATGAAGGCCGGCTTCGAGCTCAAGACGGCCGTCGAAGCACTGCCTGCGCCCGGCGTGCTCCTGGACATCCAGGCCGCCATCGAATATGCCGGCCGGGCCGGCAAGGTCGGCCTGGTGGGCTACTGCTGGGGCGGTCTGCTGACCTGGCGCGGTGCCAGCGAACTGGCCGGCCTGTCGGCCGCGGTGCCGTACTACGGTGGCGGCATGACCGCGCCCGAGGAGTCGGCCCGCCAGCCCAAGGTGCCGGTGATGGCCCATTTCGGCAAGCAGGACCACTGGATCCCGCTGGAGACCGTGGAAGCCTTCAAGAAGGCGCATCCCGAGGTGGAAGTGCACATCTACGAGGCCAACCACGGCTTCAACTGCGACCAGCGCGGCTCGTACGACGCGCCATCGGCCAAGCTGGCGCGTGAGCGCACGCTGGCCTTCTTCGCCAAGCACGTCGGCTGACGCGCGCGGAAGCGGGCCCTCCGAGGCCGCTTCCGCCGATGGTCCACAGCTGGCTGGGGGAGGCCGCCGTCAGGCGGCCGCAGAGGCGACGGGGGCGGCCGGGTTCGCGGTCTTGTCGGTGGCCTTGCCCTCGGCCTCCTTCTGCAGGGCCTGGCACTGCGCCTGCCGCTTGGCGTAGTTGCTTTTGGGGCCGATGCGCGATTCCAGGAAGTCCAGCAGCGCCCGCAGGGCCGCGCTGTTGTGGCGCCGCTGGAGGTAGGCCGCGGACAGCCACATGTCCTTTCGGCTGAATTCGCCCAGCACGGGCACCAGTTCGCCGTGGTCCAGGTGCGGCTGCACCACCAGGGCCGGCACGTAGATCACGCCCAGTCCTCGCATGGCCACGTGGATCAGCGGTCCGGCCTCGGACGCCTCCATCCGGCTCTTGACCGGCACGTCGATCTTGCGCCCCCGCTCTTCGAAGCGCCAAGTGGGGTCGATGCCTTGCCGCACCAGCGTCAGCGCGGTGTGCTCGGCCAGTTCCTCGGGCCGCTTCGGCATGCCATGCTTGCGCCAGTACACAGGCGAGGCACACACCACCATCTGCATGCACAGCAGGCGGCGCACGATCAGGTTCTCGTCCTCGATGGGCCCGAAGCGCAGCCCCACGTCGATGCCCTCCTCGGCCAGGTCGACCTGGTTGGTCAACTGCAGCGAGATGTTGACGTCGGGGTAGTAGCCCAGGAACTCGGCCAGCAGGTTCGGCAGGTCGCCACTGGCCATGCCAACCGGGGCGGCGATGCGCAGCCGTCCGCGCGGCTGGTTGGCCCGTTCCTGCAGCTCGACCTGGGTGAGTTCCACCATCTCCATCACCGGCTGGCTGCGCTCCAGCAGCAACGAGCCGGCATCCGTCAGGCTGACCGAGCGGGTGGAGCGGTTGAGCAGGCGGACGCCGAAGCGCGTCTCCAGCTCCGCCACGTACTTGCTGGCCGTGGCCTTGGACAGGCCCAGCCGCTTGGCCGCCTTGGAGAAGCTGCCCTGCATCGCGACTTCGCGGAAGGTGCGGAGGAGATCGAGGCTGTCCATGGCGCGTGCGGAGTGGGTACGAAGAAGCGGCCATCATTGTTTCAAATACGCGAACAGCGTGGTTCTCGACAGGCCGGGTTTCTACGGAGTCGTAACGACACAATTCGTTCCACGGGCTCAGCGATTTGCGGGTCCGGCGGACGAAAGCAAGGCGCCACAGGGTGTGAGTGCTTCCAAAAAAGGAGCTTCGTTCGCGTTCCGTCAAATGTCAGGAGTTGAACCATGAACGCATCGAAGATCCTCGCCGCCGCCGCACTGTCCTTCGTCGCCATCGCCGGCGCCCAGGCCGAAACCTACGAAGGCGTGCAAGCGCCGGTGTCGGCCCTCAGCCGCACCGACGTCCAGGCCCAGGCCGTTGCTGCCGCCCAGGCCGCCAACCAGAACGTGGTGCGCGGCTCGCGCGGCGCCGAAACCGTGGCCGTGTCGCAACCCCGTGCCACCGTGCAGGCCGAAGCCGTGCGCGCCGCCTACGCGCCCGACCAGAACGTGAGCAGCGGTTCGCGTTTCAACAGCAAGGTCGTCTCGACGCTGGCCAACCCGGTCGATGCCGCTGCCCGCAGCACCGGCGCCAGCAAGTTCTAAGACTCCCAGGACAGGCTTGCCGCCCCCGCGGCAGGCTGCTTCCACCGAAGGGCCGGATGCGCGATGAGCGTGTCCGGCCCTTCGGCGTTGGGGTGCGCTGCCTTGCTCAGTGCGTGGTGCGCGCGAGGTAGCGCTTGCGCCAGAACACGACCACCAGCGCTGCGGCAATCAGCACCATCGCCACCAGCGCCACCCAGAAGCCGTCGGCCGCATGCACCAGCGGGATGAACTCGAAGTTCATGCCGAAGATGCCGGCGATCAGGTTCAGCGGCAGGAAGACGGCGGTCAGCACGGTGAGCACCCGCATGATGTCGTTGGTGCGGTGGCTCTGGACGTTGAAGTGCAGCTGCACCGCCAGTTCGGCGTTCTGCTCCAGCCGCCGCACATGGCGCACGACGCGCTCGATGTGTTCCAGGACGTCGCGGCTGCGCACCAGCAGCAGTTCGTGATCGCGGCGTGCGCCGGCCTCGTCGGGCACCGGGAGCGCCTCCAGCGTGTCGATCCAGTCCTGCACGGCCGTCTGCTGGTCTTCGCAGATCTCGTCCAGGTGATGCAGGCCCTGGCGTGCCTGCATCAAGGCCCCCCAGTTGGTGAAGCGCGTCTTGGGATCGATCAGCTCGGCCTGCCAATGGTCCAGCTGGCGCGTGAGCTCGCGGCGCAGGGCCAGGTAGCCGTCCACGATCTGGTTGGCGACGCGCAGCATCAGGTCGGCGGGGCCGGCGGGCAGACGGCTGGAGACCGCGCGCACGTCCAGCGGCTGGGCGTCGGCCGTCATCAGGCGTTCGGCCACGGCATCGCGCACGCTTCCGTCCTCGGGATGCACGGTCAGCAGAAGGCGCTCGAAGACGACGAAGCCCACGGGCCGCGTGTCGATGTGGCGCAGCACCGGCGGGCCGCTGCGCAGGGCCGGCGCTGCCGTCTCGGGTGTGGCTTCGCCCGGCGGGGCACTGGCCAGCCGGCGCAGGACCAGCACGTCGTAGGCCGACGTCGCGTCGTAGTGCGAAGGCAGGTGCTCGTTGAGCAGGTCGCTCACATGCAGGTCGACCAGCCGCACGCCGGTGAGGGCCTGCAGCCAGGTCTGCAACGGGGGCAGGGCCTCGCGCAGTTCGGCCCGGGTGACCGAGAGCCAGTAGAAGTGCCCGGGCGCCGGCGGCTCGGGCAGCGTGTGCGCGGAACAGGGCGGCAACTCGCGCGCCTGCACGCTGTTGATGTCGAGGACCCGCATCGCAGCGCTGTCGCCGACGCCCTCAGGCCGCGCGCAGCAGCCGCGCGGCGTCGAGGGCGAAGTAGGTCAGCACGCCGTCGGCCCCTGCGCGCTTGAAGGCCAGCAGGCTCTCCATCATCACCGCGTCGTGGTCCAGCCAGCCGTTCTGGGCGGCGGCCTTGAGCATGGCGTATTCGCCGCTGACCTGGTAGGCGAAGGTGGGGACACGGAAGGTCTCCTTGACCCGGCGCACGACATCCAGGTAGGGCATGCCGGGCTTGACCATCACCATGTCGGCGCCCTCGGCGATGTCCATGGCCACCTCGCGCAGGGCCTCGTCGGTGTTGGCTGGGTCCATCTGGTAGGTGTACTTGTTGCCCTTGCCCAGGTTGCCAGCGCTGCCGACGGCACTGCGGAAGGGGCCGTAGAAGGCGCTGGCGTACTTGGCGCTGTAGGCCATGATGCGCGTGTGGATGAAGCCGTTGGCCTCCAGCGCCGAGCGGATGGCGCCGATGCGGCCGTCCATCATGTCGCTGGGCGAGAGGATGTCCACGCCCGCGGCCGCGTGCGCGAGCGACTGCTTGATGAGGGCCTCGATGGTCTCGTCGTTGAGGATGTAGCCGCTTTCGTCGATCAGCCCGTCCTGCCCGTGCGTGGTGTAGGGGTCCAGCGCCTGGTCCGTCATCACGCCCAGTTCAGGAAAGCGCGACTTCAGCGCCCGGATGGCGCGCGGGATGATGCCGTTCTCGTCCCAGGCGATGGCGCCGTCGGCGGTCTTGGCCGTGGGATCGGGCACGCCGAACAGGTCGAGCACCGGCACGCCCAGTTCGAGGGCCTCCTCGCCGACGCGCAACAGTTCGTCGATCGAGACGCGCTCCACGCCGGGCATCGAGGGCACGGGTGCGCGCCCGGTTTGCTCGTGCACGAACACGGGGTAGATGAAGTCGTGCGCCGTGAGCACGTTCTCACGCACCAGGTTGCGGGAAAAGCCGTCGCGGCGCAGACGGCGCGGGCGTCCGGCGGGGTAGGGGGCGTGGAAGGTCATCCGAAAATTGTGCCCCAGGCCTGCGCCGCCCTGGTGGGGCTGGCAGGGAGCGTCAGGATGAGGCTCTTTTTCTTACTACTCAACCAGATGGTAAAAAAACTTGATCAAATGTTGAAGAAGGCTGGCAATCTTGTTAGATTCCGTGTTGAGCGGCTTGCCGCTCCCCGCTTTTCCTCCCTGAGCGGGTGCCTTGATGTGTGACAGCAAAAGGGCTTCCCAGCCCGGCGTAAAGACGCCGGGCTTTTTTTTGTCCGCGGCCTTGCCAAGCCGGGGCTCCGTACACTGCGCCGATGCTTTGGGTGAAGTCCTTTCACATCGTCTTCGTGGCCAGTTGGTTCGCGGGCCTGTTCTACCTGCCGCGCATCTTCGTCAACCTGGCGATGGTGCCCGCCTCCTCGGTGGCCGAACGCGCGCGCCTGCTGCTGATGGCGCGCAAGCTGCTGCGCTTCACCACCTTGCTGGCGGTGCCGGCGCTGGGTTTCGGAGCCTGGCTTTGGCTCGGCTACGGCATCGGCGGCGGTTGGCTGCATGCCAAGCTGGCGCTGGTGCTGGTGGTCATCGGCTACCACCATGTGTGCGCGCGCCTGCTGCGTCGCTTCGAGGCCGACACCAACCGCCTGGGTCACCGCTGGTTCCGCTGGTTCAACGAACTGCCGGTGCTGCTGCTGCTGGCCATCGTGGTGCTGGCCGTGGTCAAGCCCTTCTGAGCGGCCGGCCCGGTGACGGCCGCAGCGCGTAAGACGACGGCACTTCCGCTGGCGCTGGCCTATGCGGCGCTGATCGTCTATGCGAGCCTCTATCCCTTCGACCAGTGGCGTGATCAGGGCATCGCGCCCTGGGCCTTCCTGAGCGCGCCCTGGCCCAAGTACTGGACCGGCTTCGACCTCGGCATCAACGTCGCGGGTTACGTGCCCTTCGGGTTTCTCGTGGCCACGGCTGTGCTGCGCGGTGGCGTGGCCACCGGCGGCTGGACGGCCACCGGCCGCGCCTTCGTGGCCGGACTGCTGCTGTCGCTGGTCATGGAGACGCTGCAGAGCTACCTGCCTTCGCGCATTCCCTCCAACGTGGACCTGAGCTTGAACGCCGTGGGCGCGCTGCTTGGCGCGCTGATCGCTGCGGCGCTGGTCAGGCTCGGCCTGCTGGAGCGGTGGAGCCGATTGCGCGAAGCCTGGTTCATCGACGAAGCCCGGGGGGCGCTGGTGCTGCTGGCGCTGTGGCCAGTCGCCTTGCTCTTCCCGGCCGCCGTGCCCTTCGGGCTGGGTCAGGTCTTCGAGCGGCTGGAAGCGGCCGTGGCCGACTGGCTGGTGGACACGCCCTTCCTCGACTGGCTGCCCATG
Source organism: Pseudacidovorax sp. (assembly GCF_017991995.1). Taxonomy (GTDB): domain Bacteria; phylum Pseudomonadota; class Gammaproteobacteria; order Burkholderiales; family Burkholderiaceae_C; genus Xenophilus. Next base: position 486,388 of record NZ_JAGOPN010000002.1, read on the forward strand.
CGCGAATTCGAGCTCGAACCGCTGGTGCCTGCGGCGGAGATGCTGTGCGCCATGCTGGGGCTGCTCGTGCCCTGCCTGTTGGCGTTTTCCATCACGCGTTCGCGTCCGGCCCGGTTGCTGATGCTCGCCATCGTCGCGGTGGCGGGCGTGGGTGCCAGCGCGCTCTCCGCTGCGCTGAGCTATGGGCCGGAGCATGCCTGGGCCTGGCTGAGCCTGCCTGTCCAGGTGGGCATCGGCCTCGCCCTTCTGCTGGCTGGGGGGCTGGTCGCCGCGCGCCGGCGCCTGACCATGGGCCTGATGCTGCTCGCGCTGGGCCTGCATCTGGGCCTGCTCAACCAGGCGCCCGAAAGTGCCTACTTCGCGCAGACGCTGGCCACCTGGGAGCAGGGCCGATTCATCCGCTTTCATGGCCTGGCGCAATGGCTGGGCTGGCTCTGGCCTTTTGCTGCCATGGGCTATTCGCTCCACGCCCTGAGCCGGCGAGGCCGCTCCTAGAATCGCCCGACCATGCCGCAGTACTACGCCCGCCACATCTTCTTCTGTCTGAACGAGCGCAAGGCTGGCGAAGACTCCTGCGCCCCGCACGACGCGCAGTCGGCCTTCGACCACTGCAAGTCCCGGGTCAAGAAGGAGGGCCTGGCCGGGCCGGGCAAGGTCCGCGTCAACAAGGCGGGGTGCCTCGACCGCTGCGCCGGCGGCCCGGTGGCGGTGGTCTATCCCGAAGGCACTTGGTACAGCTTCGTGGACAAGGCCGACATCGACGAGATCGTCGACTCCCACCTCAAGCGCGGCGAGGTGGTGGAGCGCCTCGTGCTTCCCCCTGACGTGGGGCGCTGAACCGACCCTGCATCGGCCGCCTGTTCCTCTTCCGCCCGGGGCTGTGCGTCTGCCGGCCGGGCCCGATTGCTCACATGAATGCACAGACCGAACGACTGAGTCTTGCCGGCGTCGCCGGTGCCATCGAGGTGCTGCGCGACCGCGGTGCCGAGGGTGTCCCGGATGCCGGTGTCGCCGTGATCGCCCATCCGCATCCGCTCTTCGGCGGGACGATGGACAACAAGGTGGTCCAGACCCTGGCCCGGGCCTTCGTGGCCTGCGGCTACACGGCCATCCGCTTCAACTTCCGTGGTGTGGGTGGCAGTGCCGGCGTGCACGACGAGGGGCGGGGGGAAACCGATGACTTCCTGCAGGTCGTGCGGGAACTGGCGCCGCAAGGGCGGCTCGCGATCGCCGGCTTCTCCTTCGGGGCTTTCGTGGCCAGCCAGGCCGCAGCCCGGCTCGACGGCGAGCGCGACATCCGCCGGCTGGTCCTTGTCGGCACAGCCGCCTCGCGCTTCCAGGTCGCGACCCTGCCGGTGGCGCTGCACGAGCGCACGCTGGTCGTGCACGGCGAGCAGGACGACACCGTGCCGCTCGCTGCGGTCATGGACTGGGCGCGCCCGCAGGCGCTGCCGATCACGGTGGTGCCCGGGGGCGGGCATTTCTTTCACGGACAATTGCCGTTGCTGAAGTCGCTGGTGGTGCGGCATCTGTCGTCTGCAGACTGAGATGTGAACCAATCGGCCTGTGCCGTGTCATGAAGACGGGCGGGCCGTTTCCATGCCGAGGGCCGTCGTCGGCGACGGCCGTGATGCGCCCTGGTGCGGCGACATGGCCCGCCGGACCGACCGCCCACACCTTCCCGCCCTTCGTTTCCTTCGTCTTCGGACGCTTCCCATTTCCAACGCATGATCCGTTTTCTTCGATCGCTGGTTCTCGTCGTGGCCGCCACGGTGAGCACGCTGGCCGGAGCCCAGGCTCCCATCCCGCCCGAAATCGCTGCCAAAAGCTATCTGCTGCTGGACGTGACGGCCAACCAGATCCTGGCCGAGAAGGACATCGATTCGCCGGTCGAGCCGGCCTCGCTCACCAAGCTGATGACGGCCTACCTGGTCTTCGACGCGCTGAAGGCCAAGAAGATCAGCCTGACCCAGACCCTGCCGGTGAGCACGCGCGCCTGGAAGATGCCCGGCTCGCGCATGTTCATCGACCCCAAGATGCAGGTGCCAGTGGACGACCTGATCAAGGGCATGATCGTCCAGTCGGGCAACGATGCCACCATGGCGCTTGCCGAGGGCGTGGGCGGTTCGGCTGAGAACTTCGTGCGGCTCATGAACGAGCAGGCGAAGGCGCTGGGCATGAAGAACACCGGCTATCGCAACCCCGAAGGCCTGACCGCGCCCGGCCACACCACCACCGCGCGCGACCTGAGCATCCTGGCGACGCGGCTGATGAAGGACTTCCCGGAGTACCTGCACTACTACTCGATCAAGAAGTACCGTTACCCGGGCACGCCGGCCTCCAACGACACCAACCGAAATCTGCTGCTGTTCCGCGATCCGTCGGTGGACGGCCTGAAGACCGGCCACACCGAAGCCGCCGGCTATTGCATGATCGTCACGGCCAAGCGCGACTTCCCCAACCTAGCGGGCGGCCGGCGGCTGCTGTCCATCGTGCTGGGCACGAACAGCGAGAACGCCCGTGCCAACGAGTCGCAGAAGCTGGTGAACTGGGGCTACACGGCCTATGACGCCGTCAAGTTGTTCGATGGCGGCCAGCCCGTCGCCACGCCGGCGGTCTGGAAGGGCAAGGAAAACACGCTCAAGCTCGGCCGTCCTGAGCCGATCGTCGTGGCCGTGCCGTCTGGCTCCGCGAACAAGGTCAAGACCGAAGTGGTGCGTCCGGATCCGCTAGTCGCGCCCTTCACGAAGAACCAAGTGGTCGGCCGGCTGAAGATATCCCTGGTGGACCAGCCGGTGACCGAGGTGCCGCTGCTGGCGTTGGAGCCTGTCGAGCAGGCGGGTGTCCTGGGCCGGGCCTGGGATGCGATCCGCCTCTGGATCAAGTAACCCGCCTCGCACGCAGCGCCGGCCGGAGTTTCGGCGCCCCGGCGCGCCAAGGTGCCTGTTAATGTGGGTTTGAACGTCCGGCTCGGGCAGGATGCCCTGCTCCCGCAGGTTGCCAGCCTTCGCGGGCCGCGCTAGAATCGAGGGCTTTTCGGAATTTTCCGAAGGGGTTCACGTTTTTGTCGTTTTCCCGCCGGTTCTTCGAGCCGGTCTGCCTGTCACGGGGCTTCAGGGGATTTTTGGGACCATTTATCCATGCCAACCATCAACCAACTGGTGCGCCAGGGTCGCGAGGTCGAGAAGACCAAGTCGAAGAGCCCGGCCATGCAGAACTCGCCGCAACGTCGCGGTGTCTGCACCCGCGTCTACACCACGACGCCCAAGAAGCCGAACTCCGCACTGCGCAAGGTCGCCAAGGTGCGCCTGACCAACGGCTTCGAAGTCATTTCCTACATCGGTGGCGAAGGCCACAACCTGCAGGAGCACTCGGTGGTGCTCGTGCGCGGCGGCCGTGTGAAGGATCTGCCCGGTGTGCGCTACCACATCGTGCGCGGCTCGCTTGACCTGCAAGGCGTCAAGGACCGCAAGCAGTCCCGCTCCAAGTACGGCGCGAAGCGTCCCAAGAAGGCCTGATCGTCTTCCTGATCTGCGGATCATTCGGTGTTCGGCAGCCTTGGCGGGCCGTCCGGACGTAGTGACCCCAAGCGCAGAGGTCTGTGCGGGTCGAGTAAGTGAGAGTCCTGCTGGCTCTCGCGGCAGTGCCGGAAGGCGGTGCCAACTGAAGCAAAGAGGTTTGAAACATGCCACGTCGTCGCGAAGTCCCCAAACGTGAAATCCTGCCGGATCCCAAGTTCGGCAATGTCGAGCTGTCGAAGTTCATGAACGTGATCATGGAAGGCGGCAAGAAGGCGGTTGCCGAGCGCATCATCTACGGTGCCCTCGACACCATCGAAAAGAAGAGCGGCAAGGATCCGCTCGAAATCTTCACCACGGCCATCAACAACGTGAAGCCGATGGTCGAAGTGAAGTCGCGCCGCGTCGGTGGCGCGAACTACCAGGTGCCCGTCGAAGTGCGTCCCGTGCGCCGTCTGGCCCTGTCGATGCGCTGGCTCAAGGAAGCCGCCCGCAAGCGCGGCGAGAAGTCGATGGCCATGCGCCTGGCCAACGAGCTGCTCGAGGCCACCGAAGGCCGTGGCGGTGCGATGAAGAAGCGCGACGAAGTGCACCGCATGGCCGAGGCCAACAAGGCCTTCAGCCACTTCCGCTTCTGATTTTCGTCCCCATATCTCAGAGGCTTGGAGCCCGACCCGCCGCAACCGGCGGGCGGGCTCTATGCCGTTAAAGGAGTTTTCTCATGGCACGCAAGACCCCCATCGAGCGCTACCGCAACATCGGTATCTCGGCCCACATCGACGCCGGCAAGACCACCACGACCGAGCGCATCCTGTTCTACACCGGCGTGAACCACAAGATCGGCGAAGTGCACGATGGCGCGGCGACCATGGACTGGATGGAGCAGGAGCAGGAGCGCGGCATCACGATCACGTCGGCCGCCACCACCTGTTTCTGGAAGGGCATGGACATGTCCTATCCGGAACACCGCTTCAACATCATCGACACCCCCGGCCACGTGGACTTCACCATCGAGGTGGAGCGTTCCATGCGCGTGCTGGACGGCGCCTGCATGGTGTATTGCGCCGTGGGCGGCGTGCAGCCCCAGTCGGAAACCGTCTGGCGCCAGGCCAACAAGTACAAGGTGCCCCGTCTCGCGTTCGTCAACAAGATGGACCGTACCGGCGCCAACTTCTTCAAGGTCTACGACCAGATGAAGCTGCGCCTGAAGGCCAACCCTGTGCCCGTCGTGATCCCGATCGGCGCCGAGGACAACTTCAAGGGCGTGGTCGACCTGCTGAAGATGAAGGCCATCCTCTGGGACGAAGCCTCCCAGGGCATGAAGTTCGAATACCAGGACATCCCGGCCGACCTCGTCGCCTCCGCCAAGGAATGGCGCGAGAAGATGGTCGAGGCCGCGGCTGAGGCCAACGAAGAGCTGATGAACAAGTACCTGGAAGAGGGTGACCTCTCCGAGGACGAGATCAAGCTCGCCCTGCGCCAGCGCACCATCGCCACCGAGATCCAGCCGATGCTGTGCGGCACCGCGTTCAAGAACAAGGGTGTGCAGCGCATGCTGGACGCCGTGATCGACTACCTGCCGTCGCCCGTGGACATTCCCCCGGTCGCCGGCACGGACGAGGACGAGCAGGAAACCAGCCGCAAGGCCGACGACGGCGAGAAGTTCTCCGCCCTGGCGTTCAAGCTGATGACCGACCCGTTCGTCGGCCAGCTGACCTTCGTGCGTGTGTACTCGGGTGTGCTCTCCAAGGGCGACACCGTCTACAACCCCGTCAAGGGCAAGAAGGAGCGCATCGGCCGTATCGTGCAGATGCACGCCAACGAGCGCCTGGAAGTGGAAGAGATCCGCGCCGGCGACATCGCCGCCTGCGTGGGCCTGAAGGACGTGACCACGGGTGAGACCCTGTGCGATCCCGATTCCATCGTGACGCTGGAGCGCATGGTCTTCCCCGAGCCTGTGATCTCGCAGGCCGTGGAGCCCAAGACCAAGGCCGATCAGGAAAAGATGGGCCTGGCGCTGCAACGCCTGGCGTCGGAAGATCCGTCGTTCCGCGTGCGCACCGACGAAGAGTCCGGCCAGACGATCATCTCGGGCATGGGCGAACTGCACCTCGAAATCATCGTGGACCGCATGAAGCGCGAGTTCGGCGTGGAAGCCAACGTGGGCAAGCCCCAGGTGGCCTACCGCGAAACCGTGCGCAAGTCGGTGTCCGACGTCGAAGGCAAGTTTGTTCGCCAGTCGGGCGGCAAGGGCCAGTACGGTCACGTGGTGTTCCGCCTGGAGCCCAACGAAGCCGGCAAGGGCTTCGAGTTCATGGACGAGATCAAGGGCGGCGTGGTGCCGCGCGAGTACATCCCGGCCGTGGAAAAGGGTGTGATCGAAGCGCTGAACACTGGTGTGCTTGCCGGCTTCCCGGTGGTGGACGTCAAGGTCGCGCTGACCTTCGGTTCGTACCACGACGTGGACTCGTCCGAGCAGGCGTTCAAGATGGCCGCCATCTTCGGCTTCAAGGAAGCGGCCCGTAAGGCCAGCCCCGTCATCCTCGAGCCGATGATGGCCGTGGAAGTCGAGACGCCCGAAGACTACGCCGGCAACGTGATGGGCGACCTGTCGTCCCGTCGCGGCATGGTGCAGGGCATGGACGACATGGTCGGCGGCGGCAAGGTCATCAAGGCCGAAGTCCCGCTGTCCGAAATGTTCGGCTACTCGACCACCCTGCGCTCGATGTCGCAAGGCCGTGCCACGTACACGATGGAGTTCAAGCACTACGCCGAAGCTCCGCGCAACGTGTCCGAAGCCATCGTCGCTGCCCGCGCGAAGTAAGTCCGCCCCAGCCTCTGCGGACTTCGTCCGCGCCGGCAACCCCCTTTCGGGGGGCGCACTCTGCGGCTTTGCAAAGCCAGTTCCGCGAGTGCTGCCGGTATGGCCTGCTCCACGGCCCCTCGATCAAAAGAGGCCATGTGCGGGCCAGGGCCCCTCATCTGTCTGCGACCGCATGCCCTTCGTTGCCCGTGGCGAAGGATCAAGCAATGCGGTGCAGACGTAAAACCACCACACGGGCATTGCTCTTTTTGGAGTTGAGAAATGGCAAAAGGTAAGTTCGAACGCACCAAGCCGCACGTGAACGTGGGCACCATCGGTCACGTGGACCATGGCAAGACGACCCTGACGGCGGCCATCGCCACGGTGCTGTCGGCCAAGTTCGGCGGCGAAGCCAAGAAGTACGACG
>NZ_JAGOPN010000020.1 GCF_017991995.1 Pseudacidovorax sp.
AGTTCTACTTCCGCACGACGGACGTGACCGGCGCGATCGAGCTGCCGAAGGACAAGGAAATGGTGATGCCTGGCGACAACGTGTCGATCACGGTGAAGCTGATCGCCCCGATCGCCATGGAAGAAGGCCTGCGCTTCGCCATCCGCGAAGGCGGCCGTACCGTCGGCGCCGGCGTCGTGGCCAAGATCATCGAGTAATTATTCGGTGTTCCGGGACGCTCACCGTCGTGGTGGCGTCTCGAAGCCTGTTGATCAGGTCTTAGGGGTATAGCTCAATTGGCAGAGCGTCGGTCTCCAAAACCGAAGGTTGTAGGTTCGATTCCTACTGCCCCTGCCACCTCCTAGTGGGTGGCGATGGGTCCGGAACCTCACAGCACGGATCCAGCCGACTCCGATTCGGCGAAAACGAACAGATTCAAGCCCGCCGCGCTCCGGCGGGCTTCGGCGTCTTCCGAACAGGCGTCTATACAGGCCGCAAGGCCAGGAATTTGCCGAGATGGCCACAACTCAAATCGAAACGGTCCAGACGGGCGCCGACAAGGCCAAGCTGGCGGCAGCCGTGGTGCTGCTGCTGGGTTCGCTGGTGGCGTTCTACATGCTGGCCCGGCAGGGGGCATGGGTTCAATGGGGCGTGCTGCTGGTGGGCATGGCTGCGGCCGTGGCCGTCTTCGCCGTCTCCGAGAGCGGAAAGCGTCTTTACGGCTTTGGTCGTGACGCCTGGCGCGAAGTGCGCAAGGTTGTGTGGCCGACGCGCAAGGAAGCCATCCAGATGACCGCCTACGTCTTCGCCTTTGCGGTGATCATGGCGCTGTTCCTGTGGGTGACGGACAAGACCCTGGAGTGGTTCTTCTACGACCTGCTGCTGGGCTGGAAAAAGTAATGAACGACACCGTCGACAACGACACCACCGCCCCGGCGCAGCCGGCCAATCCGGACCTGCGTTGGTATGTCGTCCATGCCTATTCGGGGATGGAGAAGGCCGTCGAGCGCAATATCACCGAGCGCATCAACCGCGCGGGCATGCAAGGCAAGTTCGGCCGCATCTTGGTGCCCAGCGAAGAGGTGGTGGACGTCAAGAACGGCCAGAAGCGCACCATGGAGCGCCGGCTTTTCCCTGGCTATGTGCTGGTCGAGATGGTGATGGATGACGACACCTGGCACCTGGTCAAGCACACAAGCAAGGTGACGGGCTTCGTGGGCGGTGCCAAGAACCGGCCTGCGCCGATCTCGCAGCGTGAGGTGGACGAGATTGTCAACCAGATGCAGCAGGGCACCGAGAAGCCTCGCCACAAGGTGGAGTTCATGGTGGGCGAGCTGGTGCGTGTCAAGGAAGGCCCGTTCACTGACTTCAACGGCACTGTCGAGGAAGTCAACTACGAAAAGAACAAGCTGCGCGTGTCCGTGATGATCTTCGGCCGCGCAACGCCGGTGGAACTCGGCTTCGCCGAGGTCGAGAAGACCTGAGACAGAGACAAGAACGCGGCTGGCAGCGCCAGTCGCGGCTTCGGGTGGTCCGCGCCTTTCGACTCGGCGGTCCGCCTTTTTCCTGAGTCGCAACCCCGGGGAGCCGCGGAAACATCCGTGGCGCTATCACCCGCAAGGAGTCAAGCATGGCGAAGAAAATCGTCGGCTTCATCAAGCTGCAAGTGCCGGCAGGCAAGGCCAACCCCTCGCCGCCGATCGGTCCCGCGCTGGGTCAGCGTGGCCTGAACATCATGGAGTTCTGCAAGGCGTTCAACGCCCAGACCCAGGGCGTCGAGCCCGGTCTGCCGCTGCCGGTGGTGATCACCGCCTTCGCGGACAAGAGCTTCACCTTCATCATCAAGACGCCTCCGGCGACCACGCTGATCAAGAAGGCGATCAAGCTGGACAAGGGCTCGGCCAAGCCGCATACCGACAAGGTCGGCAAGATCACCCGCGCTCAGCTCGAGGAGATCGCCAAGGCCAAGATGAAGGATCTGACCGCCGCCGATCTGGACGCCGCAGTGCGCACCATCGCCGGCTCGGCCCGCTCGATGGGCGTGAACGTGGAGGGCGTGTGAGATGGCCAAGCTGACCAAGAAGGCAAAGGCCCTGCAGGGCAAGGTCGAGACCACCAAGCTGTACCCGCTGGCCGACGCGCTGGCGCTGGTGAAGGAACATGCCACCGCCAAGTTCGATGAGTCCATCGACGTGGCCGTGCAGCTGGGCATCGACGCCAAGAAGTCGGACCAGGTGGTGCGTGGTGCCGTCGTGATGCCCAACGGCACCGGCAAGACCAAGCGCGTGGCCGTGTTCGCCCAGGGCGCCAAGGCCGAGGAAGCCAAGGCCGCTGGTGCCGACATCGTCGGCATGGACGACCTAGCTGCGCAAGTCAAGGCGGGCGACATGCCCTTCGACGTGGTGATCGCTGCCCCTGACGCGATGCGCGTGGTCGGTACGCTGGGTCAGATCCTGGGCCCGCGCGGCCTGATGCCGAACCCCAAGGTCGGCACCGTGACCCCCGACGTCGCCACGGCCGTGAAGAACGCCAAGGCCGGCCAGGTGCAGTTCCGTGTCGACAAGGCCGGCATCATCCACGGCACCATCGGCCGCCGCTCCTTCGACAGCGACAAGCTCCAGGGCAACCTGGTGGCGCTGATCGACGCGCTGAACAAGGCCAAGCCGGCCACCAGCAAGGGCGTGTACCTGCGCAAGGTCGCCGTGTCGTCCACCATGGGTGTGGGCGTGCGCGTGGACACGCAGTCCATCGCCCAGGCCTGAGCCTGAACGTGATTTGCCGGGCTGTCCTCGGACGGCCCGGCGGATGTGGTGGGCCGGGGCCTTCTTCCTATGGAAAGGGGCTCCGGGTCATCCAAGACCGCTGGCGGCGGCCGGGGTGCGAACCCCGGCGCCTTAATCGACCGAAAGTCGGCCAGCGCAGATGGCGATCCCACTGCAAGGAATTCCGGTTCCGAAACAGTTGGTCGCTGCATGAAGGCGTCGTCCGGGCAACCGGGCGACATTGAAAAGGAGTAGACCTTGAGTCTGAATCGCAGTGAGAAAGAAGCGGTCATTGCTGAAGTGACCGGCCTCGCCGCTAAAGCTCAAACGCTCGTCCTGGCGGAATATCGTGGCATCACGGTGGCCGACATGACCCGTCTGCGCAACGCAGCCCGCGACAAGGGTGTGAGCCTGAGTGTTCTGAAGAACACGCTGGCTCGCCGTGCCGTGGCTGGCAGCGCATTCGAAGTCGTCGGCGACCAGATGACCGGTCCGCTGATCTATGGCTTCTCCGAAGACGCCGTCGCTGCCGCCAAGGTGGTGGCCGACTTCGCGAAGACCAACGACAAGTTGGTGATTCGCGGTGGCGCTTTCGGTGGCAAGGCCCTGGATGTGGAAGGCGTGAAGCAACTGGCCAACATTCCTACCAAGGAAGTGCTGCTGGCCCAGCTGTGCGGCTTGCTGATGTCGCCGATCTCCCGCACCGCCGTGGTGCTGGGTGCCCTGGCGGCCAAGCGTGGCGAAGGCGCTGCAGAAGAACCTGCAGCCGAGGCCGCCGCGGCCTGATCCATTGATCGCGCGGCAATCAACCCAATCTGTTTTAGGAAATCAACATGGCATTCGATAAAGACGCATTCCTGACCGCTCTGGACAGCATGACGGTCCTCGAGCTCAACGACCTGGTCAAGGCCATCGAAGAGAAGTTCGGCGTGAGCGCCGCTGCAATGGCCGCTCCGGCCGCCGGTGGCGCCGCTGCCGCTCCGGCCGCCGAAGAGAAGACCGAGTTCAACGTCGTGCTGACCGAAGCCGGCGCGAACAAGGTGTCGGTCATCAAGGCCGTGCGCGAAATCACCGGCCTGGGCCTGAAGGAAGCCAAGGACCTGGTGGAAGCCGCTCCCAAGGCCGTGAAGGAAGGCCTGGCCAAGGCCGACGCCGAAGCCGCCAAGAAGAAGCTGGAAGAAGCCGGCGCCAAGGTGGAACTGAAGTAATTCAGGCCCCTCTGGAGGCTGGAAGTGCCCTCGCGGGCCTTCCAGCCTTTGCCGCTTTCAGAGCGCACCCGAAAGCCGCATCGATGCGGTGGCTTTCGAGTGTCTTCTGACCCCGACTGCAGAAGGACTCTTGGTTCGGGCGATGTGCAATGCATCGCCGTCCGCCATCGGCTGGTAGTGGCCAGCCGCCAAGCAGGAACGCCCGCGCGTTGCTGACCCTAGTCGCTGATGATCTCAAGCCCCGGAGCTCTCATGGCCCAAGCATCGACCTACAGTTATACCGAACGCAAGCGAATCCGCAAAAGCTTCGGCAACCGCGACAGCGTCGTCCAGATTCCCTACCTTCTGCAGATGCAGAAGGACGCCTACACCGCCTTCCTGCAAGCCGCCTCGGCGCCCCAGAAACGCAGCGACGAAGGCCTGCAAGCCGCATTCAACGCCGCCTTCCCGATCGTCTCCCACAACGGTTTCGTGGAGATGAAGTTCCTGGAGTACAACCTGGCCAAGCCCGCCTTCGACGTGCGCGAGTGCCAGACCCGGGGCCTGACCTTCGCCTCGGCCGTGCGCGCCAAGGTGCAGCTGATCATCTACGACCGCGAGTCCTCGACCTCGCAGTCCAAGGTGGTCAAGGAAGTGAAGGAACAAGAGGTCTACATGGGCGAAGTGCCCCTGATGACCGACAAGGGCTCCTTCATCATCAACGGCACCGAACGCGTGATCGTGTCGCAGCTGCACCGCTCCCCCGGTGTGTTCTTCGAGCATGACAAGGGCAAGACACACAGCTCGGGCAAGCTGCTGTTCTCTGCCCGCGTGATCCCCTACCGCGGCTCCTGGCTGGATTTCGAGTTCGACCCGAAGGACATCCTGTACTTCCGCGTCGACCGCCGCCGCAAGATGCCGGTCACGATCCTGCTGAAGGCCATCGGCCTGAACCCGGAATCGATCCTGGCGAACTTCTTCGTCAACGACAACTTCCGCCTGATGGACAGCGGCGGCCAGATGGAGTTCGTCTCCGAGCGGTTGCGCGGCGAAGTCGCACGCTTCGACATCACCGACAAGGCCGGCAAGGTGATCGTGGCCAAGGACAAGCGCGTCACGGCCCGCCACACCCGTGAGCTGGAGCAGTCGGGCACCACGCACATCAGCGTGCCGGAAGACTTCCTGGTCGGCCGCGTGCTGGCCCGCAACATCATCGACCCCGACACGGGCGAGGTGCTGGCCAAGGCCAACGACGAGCTGACCGAGACCGTGCTCAAGAAGCTGCGCACCGCCGGTGTGCAGGAGATCCAGTGCATCTACACGAATGAGCTGGACCAGGGCGCCTACATCAGCCAGACCCTGCGCATCGACGAGACGGCCGACGAGTTCGCCGCCCGTGTCGCCATCTACCGCATGATGCGCCCCGGCGAGCCGCCGACCGAAGACGCCGTGCAGGCCCTGTTCCAGCGCCTGTTCTACAACCCGGACACCTACGACCTGTCGCGTGTGGGCCGGATGAAGTTCAACGCCAAGATCGGCCGCGAAGAGTCCACGGGCCCGATGGTCCTGACCAACGAGGACATCCTCGCCGTGGTCAAGATCCTGGTCGACCTGCGCAACGGCCGCGGCGAAGTCGACGACATCGACCACCTGGGCAACCGCCGCGTGCGCTGCGTCGGCGAGCTGGCCGAGAACCAGTACCGCACCGGCCTCGCTCGCATCGAGAAGGCCGTCAAGGAACGTCTGGGCCAGGCCGAGCAAGAGCCGCTCATGCCGCACGACCTGATCAACAGCAAGCCGATCTCGGCCGCCCTGAAGGAATTCTTCGGCGCCTCGCAGCTGTCGCAGTTCATGGACCAGACCAACCCGCTGTCCGAGATCACGCACAAGCGTCGCGTCTCGGCCCTGGGCCCGGGCGGTCTGACGCGCGAACGCGCCGGCTTCGAAGTGCGCGACGTGCACGTCACGCACTACGGCCGCGTGTGCCCGATCGAGACGCCGGAAGGCCCGAACATCGGTCTGATCAACTCGCTGGCCCTGTACGCCCGCCTGAACGAGTACGGCTTCATCGAGACGCCGTATCGCCGCGTGGTGGATGGCAAGGTCACGATGGACATCGACTACCTGTCGGCCATCGAGGAAGGCAAGTACGTCATCGCCCAGGCCAACGCCGCGCTGGACGAGGAAGGCCGCCTGACCGGCGACCTGGTGTCGGCCCGCGAGAAGGGCGAATCGATCCTGGTCGGCGCCGACCGCATCCAGTACATGGACGTGTCGCCCGCGCAGATCGTGTCGGTGGCTGCATCGCTCGTGCCCTTCCTGGAGCACGATGACGCGAACCGCGCACTGATGGGCGCCAACATGCAGCGTCAGGCCGTGCCCGTGCTGCGTCCCGAGAAGCCCTTCGTGGGCACCGGCATCGAGCGGGTCTCGGCCGTGGACTCGGGCACCGTGGTGACGGCCACGCGCGGTGGCATCGTCGATTACGTGGACGCGACCCGCATCGTGGTGCGCGTCAACGACGACGAAGCGCAGGCCGGCGAGGTGGGTGTGGACATCTACAACCTCATCAAGTACCAGCGTTCCAACCAGAACACCAACATCCACCAGCGTCCGATCGTCAAGCGCGGCGACAAGCTGGCCAAGGGCGACGTGGTGGCCGACGGTGCCTCCACCGACCTGGGTGAGCTGGCCCTGGGCCAGAACATGCTGATCGGCTTCATGCCGTGGAACGGCTACAACTTCGAAGACTCGATCCTGATCTCCGAACGCGTGGTGGCCGACGACCGCTACACCTCGATCCACATCGAGGAACTGGTGGTCATGGCCCGCGACACCAAGCTGGGCGCCGAGGAAATCACCCGCGACATCCCGAACCTGGCCGAGCAGCAGCTCAACCGCCTGGACGAGTCCGGCATCATCTACGTGGGTGCCGAAGTCACCCCCGGCGACGTGCTGGTGGGCAAGGTCACGCCCAAGGGCGAGACCACGCTGACGCCGGAAGAGAAGCTCCTGCGTGCCATCTTCGGCGAGAAGGCCTCCGACGTGAAGGACACCTCGCTGCGCGTGGACCAGGGCTCCTCGGGCACCGTCATCGACGTGCAGGTCTTCACCCGTGAAGGCATCCAGCGCGACAAGCGTGCCCAGCAGATCATCGACGACGAGCTCAAGCGCTTCCGCCTGGACCTGAACGACCAGCTGCGCATCGTCGAGGCCGACGCCTTCGACCGTATCGAGAAGCTGCTGACCGGCCGCGTCGCCAATGGCGGCCCGAACAAGCTGGCCAAGGGCACCAAGCTGGACAAGGCCTACCTGTCCTCGGTCGAGAAGTTCCACTGGTTCGACATCCGTCCCGCCGAGGACGAGGTCGCCATGCAGCTGGAGTCGATCAAGAACTCGCTGGAGCAGACCCGCCACAGCTTCGACCTGGCCTTCGAAGAGAAGCGCAAGAAGCTCACGCAGGGCGACGAGCTGCCCGCGGGCGTGCTCAAGATGGTCAAGGTGTACCTGGCCGTCAAGCGCCGCCTGCAGCCCGGTGACAAGATGGCCGGCCGCCACGGCAACAAGGGCGTGGTGTCCAAGATCGTTCCGGTCGAGGACATGCCCCACATGGCCGACGGCACGCCGTGCGACATCTGCCTGAACCCGCTGGGCGTGCCCTCGCGGATGAACGTGGGCCAGGTGCTGGAAGTGCACCTGGGCTGGGCCGGCAAGGGCATCGGCCAGCGTATCGGCGACCTGCTGCAGACGCAGGCCAAGGTGGCGGAGCTGCGCCAGTTCCTGGAGCAGTTCTACAACAGCACCGGCCGCAAGGAGAACCTGGACGCCCTGAGCGACACCGACATCGTGGAGATGGCGCACAACCTGCAAAACGGTGTGTCCTTCGCCACCCCGGTGTTCGACGGCGCGACCGAAGAGGACATCCGCGCGATGCTGAAGCTGGCCTTCCCGGACGACATCGCCAAGCTCAAGGGCCTGACCGACAGCCGTACCCAGGCCTACCTCTACGACGGCCGCACCGGCGATCGCTTCGACCGTCCCGTGACCGTCGGCTACATGCACTTCCTGAAGCTGCACCACTTGGTCGACGACAAGATGCACGCCCGCTCCACGGGCCCGTACTCGCTCGTCACGCAGCAGCCGCTGGGCGGCAAGGCCCAGTTCGGCGGCCAGCGCTTCGGTGAGATGGAAGTGTGGGCGCTGGAAGCCTATGGCGCCTCCTACGTGCTGCAGGAAATGCTCACCGTGAAGTCCGACGACGTCCAGGGCCGTACCAAGGTCTACGAGAACATCGTCAAGGGCGAACACGCCATCGAGGCCGGCATGCCGGAATCGTTCAACGTGCTGGTCAAGGAAATCCGCTCGCTGGGTCTCGACATCGAGCTCGAGCGCTCGTAATTGAAAGGGAAAGAGTCACATGAAATCGCTACTCGACCTGTTCAAGCAGTTCACGCCGGATGAGCATTTCGATGCCATCAAGATCGGCATGGCTTCGCCCGAGAAGATCCGTTCGTGGTCCTTCGGCGAGGTGAAGAAGCCCGAGACCATCAATTACCGCACCTTCAAGCCCGAGCGCGACGGCCTGTTCTGCGCCAAGATCTTCGGGCCCATCAAGGACTACGAGTGCCTGTGCGGCAAGTACAAGCGCCTGAAGCACCGCGGCGTCATCTGCGAGAAGTGCGGCGTCGAAGTCACGCAGACCAAGGTGCGCCGCGAGCGCATGGGCCACATCGACCTGGCCGCGCCCTGCGCCCACATCTGGTTCCTGAAGTCGCTGCCGTCGCGTCTGGGCCTGGTGCTCGACATGACGCTGCGCGACATCGAGCGCGTGCTGTACTTCGAAGCCTATGTGATCGTCGACCCCGGCATGACCCCGCTGAAGAAGTTCGGCATCATGACCGAGGACGACTACGAGGCCAAGCGCACCGAATACGGTGACGAGTTCATCGCCAAGATGGGCGCCGAAGGCATCAAGGACCTGCTGCAATCGATCGAGCTCGACACCGAGATCGAACGCCTGCGCGGCGACCTGACCGGCTCCGAAGTCAAGGTCAAGAAGAACTCCAAGCGCCTGAAGGTGCTCGAGGCCTTCCGCAAGTCGGGCATCAAGCCCGAGTGGATGGTGCTGGACGTGCTGCCCGTGCTGCCGCCGGACCTGCGTCCGCTGGTGCCGCTGGACGGTGGCCGCTTCGCGACCTCCGACCTGAACGACCTGTACCGCCGCGTCATCAACCGCAACTCGCGTCTGCGCCGCCTGCTGGAGCTGAAGGCTCCGGAAATCATCGCGCGCAACGAGAAGCGGATGCTGCAGGAAGCCGTGGATTCGCTGCTGGACAACGGCCGCCGTGGCAAGGCCATGACGGGCGCCAACAAGCGCGCGCTCAAGTCGCTGGCCGACATGATCAAGGGCAAGAGCGGCCGCTTCCGCCAGAACCTGCTGGGCAAGCGCGTCGACTACTCGGGCCGTTCGGTCATCGTGGTGGGCCCGACGCTCAAGCTGCACCAGTGCGGCCTGCCCAAGCTGATGGCGCTCGAACTGTTCAAGCCCTTCATCTTCTCGCGTCTCGAAGCCATGGGCATCGCGACGACGATCAAGGCGGCCAAGAAGGAAGTCGAAGCCGGCACGCCGGTGGTGTGGGACATCCTGGAAGAGGTGATCAAGGAGCACCCCGTCCTGCTGAACCGCGCCCCCACGCTGCACCGCCTGGGCATCCAGGCCTTCGAGCCGATCCTGATCGAAGGCAAGGCCATCCAGCTGCACCCGCTGGTCTGCGCCGCCTTCAACGCCGACTTCGACGGCGACCAGATGGCCGTCCACGTGCCGCTGTCGGTCGAGGCGCAGGTGGAAGCCCGCACGCTGATGCTCGCCTCCAACAACGTGCTGTTCCCGGCCTCGGGCGAGCCCTCCATCGTGCCTTCGCAGGACGTGGTGCTGGGCCTGTACTACACCACCCGCGATCGCATCAACGGCAAGGGCGAGGGCCTGATCTTCTCCGACATCGGTGAAGTGCAGCGCGCGCTGGACGCCGGCCAGGTCGAGCTCACCGCCAAGGTGGCGGTACGCATCACCGAGTGGAACAAGGACAAGGACACCGGCGAGTTCGAACCCTCGACCTCCCTGGTGGACACGACCGTCGGCCGCGCGCTGCTGTCGGAGATCCTGCCCAAGGGCCTGCCCTTCAGCAACATCAACAAGGCGCTGAAGAAGAAGGAGATCTCCAAGCTGATCAACGCCTCCTTCCGCCGCTGCGGCCTGAAGGAGACGGTTGTCTTCGCCGACAAGCTGCTGCAGAACGGCTTCCGCCTCGCGACCAAGGCCGGCATCTCGATCGCCATCGACGACATGCTGGTGCCGCCGGAGAAGGAAAAGATCATCGACGACGCCTCGCGCGAGGTGAAGGAGATCGAGCAGCAGTACGTCTCGGGTCTGGTCACGGCCGGCGAGCGCTACAACAAGGTCGTGGACATCTGGGGCCGCGCGGGTGACGCCGTGTCCAAGGTGATGATGGCCCAGCTGTCCAAGCAGAAGGTCACCGACCGCCATGGCAAGGAAGTGGACCAGGAGTCCTTCAACTCCATCTACATGATGGCCGACTCGGGCGCGCGGGGTTCCGCCGCCCAGATCCGCCAGGTGGCCGGCATGCGGGGCCTGATGGCCAAGCCGGACGGCTCGATCATCGAGACGCCCATCACGGCCAACTTCCGCGAAGGCCTGAACGTGCTGGAGTACTTCATCTCCACGCACGGTGCCCGTAAGGGTCTGGCCGACACGGCCCTGAAGACGGCCAACTCGGGTTACCTGACCCGCCGTCTGGTGGACGTGACGCAGGATCTGGTCGTGACCGATCCGGATTGCGGCACCAGCGACGGCACCGCGATGCGCGCCATCGTGGAAGGCGGCGAAGTGATCGAGTCGCTGCGCGACCGAATCCTCGGCCGCACCACGGCCGACGACGTGCTGCATCCCGAAAACCGCAGCGTGCTGGTCAAGGCCGGCGAGATGCTGGACGAGGACGTCATCGAGGTGCTCGAAGCCGCCGGCGTGGACGAGGTGAAGGTGCGCACCGCGCTGACCTGCGCCACCCGCTACGGTCTGTGCGCCAAGTGCTACGGCCGCGACCTGGGCCGCGGTGGCCTGGTGAACATCGGCGAAGCGGTGGGCGTGATCGCCGCCCAGTCGATCGGCGAACCCGGCACGCAGCTGACGATGCGGACCTTCCACATCGGTGGTGCCGCCTCGCGCGCCGCCATCGCCTCGAGCGTGGAAGCCAAGTCGAACGGCATCATCGGCTTCAACGCCACGATGCGCTACGTGACCAACTCCAAGGGCGAGCTGGTGGTGATTGCCCGTTCGGGCGAGATCATCATCCAGGACGAGCACGGCCGCGAGCGCGAGCGTCACAAGGTGCCGTATGGCGCGACGCTGACGATCAAGGCCGACCAGCAGATCAAGGCTGGCACGATCCTGGCCAACTGGGATCCGCTGACCCGACCCATCATCACGGAATTCGCCGGCCAGACGAAGTTCGAGAACGTGGAAGAGGGCGTCACTGTGGCCAAGCAGGTCGACGAAGTGACCGGCCTGTCCACGCTGGTGGTGATCGATCCGAAGCGCCGCGGCGCCGCCAAGGTGGTGCGTCCGCTGGTCAAGCTGCTCGACGCGCAGGGCCAGGAAGTCAAGATCCCGGGCACCGACCACTCGGTGGCCATCGGCTTCCAGGTGGGCGCGCTGATCCAGGTGCGCGACGGTCAGGACGTGGGCCCCGGCGAAGTGCTGGCCCGCATCCCGGTCGAAGGCCAGAAGACCCGTGACATCACGGGCGGTCTGCCCCGCGTGGCCGAGCTGTTCGAAGCCCGCTCGCCCAAGGACAAGGGCCTGCTGGCCGAGATGACCGGCACCATTTCCTTCGGCAAGGAGACCAAGGGCAAGATCCGCCTGCAGATCACCGACCCCGAAGGCAAGGTCTGGGAAGAACTCGTGCCCAAGGAGAAGAACATCCTGGTGCACGAAGGCCAGGTGGTGAACAAGGGCGAAGTCGTGGTCGACGGCCCGGCCGATCCGCAGGACATCCTGCGCCTGCTGGGTTCCGAAGAACTGGCCCGCTACATCGTGGACGAGGTCCAGGACGTGTACCGCCTGCAGGGTGTGAAGATCAACGACAAGCACATCGAGGTGATCGTTCGCCAGATGCTGCGCCGCGTCGTGGTCGAGAACGCCGGCGAGTCCGGCTACATCCAGGGCGAGCAGGTCGAGCGTTCGGAGATCCTCAACACCAACGAGCGTCTCCAGCGCGAAGGCAAGATCCCGGCGGTCTACAGCAACCTGCTGCTGGGCATCACCAAGGCCTCGCTGTCCACCGACTCGTTCATCTCCGCGGCCTCCTTCCAGGAGACGACGCGCGTGCTGACCGAAGCGGCCATCATGGGCAAGCGCGACGAGCTGCGTGGCCTGAAGGAAAACGTCATCGTCGGCCGCCTGATTCCCGCAGGCACCGGCCTGGCGTACCACCAGGCCCGCAAGGCCAAGGAAGCCATGGACGAGGCCGAGCGCCGCGCCATCGCCGATGCGGAAGCCGCCGAACTGGCCGCCTCCACCTCGGACGAATCGGCCGACGCCACGGCCGACGCGGGCGAAGCCCCGGCTGGCGAATAAGCCGTGACGCGCATGGCCCCGCAGGGCCATGCGCCTGCCGCGCAAGACGACCGCATCGCTTCCATGATCGCGTCCCGACGCCCTCCCGCCCTCATCGGCGCGAGGGCGTTTCTTCATTCACCGACCGCCGGGGGTTCGCCATGAACGGCTGGGCCAGTTCGCTGACCAGCTGGGGCGTGATCGCCATCGGCGTGTTCTGGTATGTCGGTGCCCACAACCGGCTCGTGCGCCTGCGTTCGACGGCCGTTCAGGCCTATGCGCAGCTCGATGCCGCGCTGATGGCGCAGGTGCAGCATGTGCAGGCACTCCTCGCCCAGGCGCCGGCGTCTGCCGACGAAGTCCAGCGGGGCCTGGATGCCACGCTGCGTGGCGCCTGCGGACAGCTGGCGACCTCGCTGGGTACGGCCCGGCTTCGGCCGTTGCATGCCCCCACCATGGCCGCGCTGGCGACTGCCGTGCGGGCCTGGGCGGCGGCCTGGCACCAGCATGCCCAGGCCGCGGGCCAGGCCCTGCCGGCCCTGCTGGCCGGCGATTTGCTTGCCGGCACGGCATGGCCGCTGCCGCCCACCCATGTCGAAGTGGCGCAGGCCCAGTTCAATGCCGCGGTGACGCAGTACAACGCGGCGGTTCGCCAGTTCCCGGCCATCCTGGTGGCCTGGCTGGCCCGCTTCAAGGTGGCGGCACCGCTGGTCTGACTCGTCTCGGGTGCAGGGCGCCGCCGTCTTCCGCCGGAGCGCTGCCTGGGCAGCGCACGGGCACCCATTACCATCGCCGTCTTCCTGTCCCACACCGATGTCCGTCGGAGATCCCATTTCCCCTTCCGCCCCTCTTGGGCCTCCGCTGTGGCGCCAGCTCCAGCTGGTGGCCGGCGTGCTCGCGGCCGTCCGTGGCGGCACGTCCGGCACGGCGGCGCTCGACGAGGTCGAGCCTGGCCTGCGCCCCGGTGTGCAGGCGATCGCCTTCCAGACCATGCGCTGGCTGGGCCGTGGCGAGGCGCTGCGGCGCCACTTGGCCAAGCGCACCCCGCCGCCGGCCGCGGACGCCCTGCTGTGCACGGCGCTGGCCCTGGCGTGGGACCCCGAGCGTGCACCTTACGAGCCGTTCACGCTGGTCGACCAGACCGTCGAAGCCGCCAAGCGCCAGCCCCACACCCGCGCGCAGGCCAGCTTCATCAATGCCTGCCTGCGCCGCTTCCTGCGCGAGCGCGACGAACTGGTCGCCGCCACCGAGCGGGAGCCCGTGGCCCAGTGGAACCATCCCCGTTGGTGGATCGAGCGGCTGCGCCGCGACCATCCCCAGGCCTGGCAGCGCGTGCTCATGGCCGACAACGGCCCGGCGCCCCTGACGCTGCGCATCAATGCACGCAGAACCTCGGTCGCCCGCTACCTGCCCGCACTGGCGGCCCTGCAACTGCCGGCCCGCAAGGTCGCGGAGCAGGGGCTGGAGCTGCGCGAGGCGCGCCCCGTCCAGCAACTGCCCGGCTTCGAGGTCGGCGAGTTCTCGGTGCAGGACGCGGCGGCCCAACTGGCCGCGCCGCTGCTGCTCGAAGGCCTCAAACCGGCCGGTCCGGCGCTGCAGGTGCTCGATGCCTGCGCCGCGCCGGGCGGCAAGACGGCGCATCTGCTCGAACGTGCCGCCGCCGTGCCGGTTCAGGTCACGGCGCTGGAGATCGATCCCCAACGCGCCCGGCGCATCGACGAGAACCTGGCCCGCCTGGGCCTGCAGGCCGATGTCCGGGTGGCCGATGCGGCCCGCCCCGAAAGCTGGTGGGACGGACAACCCTACGACGGCATCCTGCTCGATGCCCCCTGCACGGCCTCGGGCATCGTGCGCCGCCATCCCGATGTGCGCTGGCTGCGGCGCGAGAGCGACGTGGAGCAACTTGCACTGCAGCAGGCGATGTTGCTGGCCGCGCTGTGGCCGCTGGTCCGAGTCGGCGGCCGGCTGCTGTATTGCACCTGTTCGGTGTTCCGTGAGGAAGGCTCGCGCCAGATCGACGCGTTTCTTGCACACAACACCAACGCCCGCCTGCTGCCGTCCCCCGGCCATTTGCTGCCCCAAGGTGGTGCCGGCCCCCGTGGCCTCCCGGACAATGCATTGGGTGAGCACGACGGATTCTTCTACGCCCTGCTTGAAAAGCACGCCTCCTGAGCCGGGGCGGCGGCAGCTCCTGGCGGGCGTGCTCGGGGCGGGCATGCTGGCCGTCGTGCCTGCCTTCGCCCAGCAGACGCGCGCCGAGCTCACGCAATTGCGCCTCGAGGCGACCGACGACGGCATCTACCTGAGCGCCGCGGTGCGCTTCGAGTTGCCGGCGGCGGTGTCCGATGTGCTGGACAAGGGCATCGCCCTGCATTTCGTGGCCGAGGCCGAGCTCTTCCGCGAACGCTGGTACTGGACCGATCAGCGCATCGGGCAGGCCGCCCGCTACATGCGGCTCGCCTACCAGCCGCTCATGCGCCGCTGGCGCCTCAATGTGTCGCCCACGCCCATCACGCCGCTCGCGTCGAGCGTCGTGCTCGGGCAGCATTTCGACACCCTGGACGAAGCCCTGGACGCGGTGCGCCGCATCGGCCGCCTGCGTCTGGCAGATGCCGGCGAGATCGGCGAGGGGGGCTCGCACCCGGTGGTGTTCCGCTTCCGGCTCGACACCTCCCAGTTGCCCCGGCCCTTCCAGATCGGGCTGGTGGGCCAGTCCGAGTGGAACGTGTCGGTGGAGCGCAGCACGCGACTGCCGCTGGAGCCGGCGCGATGACCCAGACGCAGCCCGGCGGCCTGGGCAACCCGCCCCGCCGGCGCTCGCGCGCGCGGCGATGGGGCGTGGGGGTGGCGGCGGCCGCCATCACGGCGCTGGGCCTGGTGCTGATGTTCCTGCTGGCCCAGTCCACCAACAACCGCGCCCTCTACGAGCAGAACTATGCGCGGCTCTTTGCCGTCAACGTGGTCGTGGCCTCGCTGCTCATGCTGGTGTTGGTGTGGGTGGGCTTCCGCCTGACGCGCCGGCTCCGTCAGGGCAAGTTCGGCAGCCGCCTGCTGATCAAGCTCGCGGCGATCTTCGCGCTCGTCGGGGTGGTGCCCGGCATCCTGGTGTATGCCGTCTCCTACCAGTTCGTCGCCCGCTCCATCGAGAGCTGGTTCGACGTGAAGGTCGAGGGCGCACTCGATGCGGGCCTCAACCTCGGCCGGGCCACGCTCGATTCCCTGTCGGACGACTTGGCGGCCAAGGCCCGTACCGCGGGCAACCAGCTGGCCAACACGCCCGAGACGGCATTGCCCGTGGCGCTGGACCGGCTGCGCGAGCAGTTGGGCGCCAACAGCGTGCAGGTGTGGTCCTCCACCGGTCAACTGGTGGCCAGCGCGGGGTCGCTGCGCTTCGAGCTGAGTCCCGAGCGGCCCAGCCCGCAGCAGCTGCGGCAGGTGCGCGCCGACCGCGCCACGGCGCGCATCGAAGGGCTCGACGAGACCGCCGAGGCGGCTGCGACGGCATCGGCGGCGTCCTCGCGGGCGGTGGTCAAGGCCATGGCGCTCGTGCCGCGACCCGGCTTCGAGCTGAACGAGCCGCGCTTCCTGCAGATCGTTCAGCCACTGCCGCCAGCCATCGTCGCCAACGCCCTGGCGGTGCAGGAGGCCAACCGCGAGTACCAGGAGCGCGCCCTGGCCCGCGACGGCCTGCGTCGCATGTACATCGGCACGCTCACGCTGTGCCTGTTCCTGGCCGTCTTCGGGGCCGTGCTGCTCGCGGTGCTCTTCGGCAACCAGCTGGCCCGGCCGTTGCTGGTGCTGGCCGAGGGCGTGCGCCAGGTGGCTGCCGGCGACCTGCGGCCGACGCAGGTCTCGCGGGCACGCGACGAACTGGGCGGCCTCACCCGCTCCTTCGCCGAGATGACGCAGCAGTTGGCAGAGGCCCGCGCGGCCGTCGAGCAGAGCATGAAGCAGCTCGATGCGGCCCGCGCCAATCTGCAGACCATCCTCGACAACCTCACGTCGGGCGTCATCGTGCTGGACGTGGCCGGCACGGTGCTGTCGACCAACCCAGGCGCCACCCGCGTGCTGCGGGCGCCGCTCGCAGCCTACGAAGGGCGCCCGCTGGCGGAGGTGCCGGGTCTGGCCGAATTCGGGCTGGCCGTGCAGCGCCAGTTCGATGAACTCGAAGCCGATGCGCGCCAGCATGGCCTCGACCACTGGCAGCATGCCTACGAGCTGCACGCCATGGGCACGGGCGTGGAGCGCAATGCCGTCAACATCGTCGCCCGCGGCGCACAACTGCCGGGAGCGGCCCGCCTGCTGGTGTTCGACGACATCTCCGAGATCGTCTCGGCGCAGCGAAGCCAGGCCTGGGGTGAGGTGGCACGTCGGCTGGCGCACGAGATCAAGAACCCGCTCACGCCCATCCAGCTGTCGGCCGAGCGGCTCGAACTCAAGCTCACCGGCAAGGTGGCGCCCCCTGAAGCGGCGGTGCTGCACAAGTCCGTGAGGACCATCGTCGAGCAGGTCGACGCGATGAAGCGGCTGGTGAACGAATTCCGCGACTACGCGCGGCTACCCGCCGCCGAACTCAAGCCGCTGGACCTCAATGCCCTGGTGACCGACGTGCTGCACCTGTACGCCGCCGAACATGCCGGCGTGCCGGTGCAGACGGAGCTGGATCCCCGCTGTCCGCCCATCCGCGGTGATGCGCAGCAGCTGCGCCAGGTGATCCACAACCTGCTCCAGAACGCGCAGGACGCCACCGAGGCCGCGCATCGCACGTCGCCGGTACTGCTGCGCACGCGGCTTGCCGACTCGGGCCAGCGGGTGCGCCTCGTGGTGCAGGACGGTGGCCACGGCTTCGCGGAGAACATCCTCCAGCGTGCCTTCGAGCCCTACGTGACGACCAAGAGCAAGGGCACGGGCCTGGGCCTGGCCGTGGTCAAGAAGATTGCCGACGAACATGGTGCACGCGTCGACCTGTCCAATCGCATGGTCGATGGCACAGTGGCCGGTGCACAAGTGTCGCTATCATTTGCCATCGCTGTCGCACCCTCGGGCGGCAACACGGCCTCCGCGGCCTCATCGCCTGCCTGAGCGCCGCAGGCCGCAGCAAGCAAGAGAACCCTTCGCATTCATGGCAAACATCCTGGTGGTCGACGACGAACTGGGCATTCGCGACCTGCTGTCCGAGATCCTCAACGACGAAGGGCATAACGTCGAACTGGCCGAAAACGCCTCCGCCGCCCGCGCAGCGCGGCAGCGCGAGCGTCCCGACCTGGTGCTGCTCGACATCTGGATGCCTGACACCGACGGTGTCACGCTGCTCAAGGAATGGTCGGCGGCAGGCCTGCTGAACATGCCAGTGATCATGATGAGCGGCCACGCCACCATCGACACCGCCGTCGAGGCCACGCGCATCGGCGCGGCCGCCTTCCTCGAAAAGCCCATCACGCTGCAGAAGCTGCTCAAGGAGGTCGAGAAGGGCCTCATGCGCGACGAGGGGCGCCGCGCCGTCGCCTCGCCAGTGCAGCAGCCGGTGAGCGCCGTGCCAGCCAGCAGCCCCGTGGCGGCCGCCGTCCCTCCCATCCTGGCGGTGCTGCATCCGGCGGCACCCGATCCGGGGCCGCAAGCCCGGCAGACCTTCGACCTGGACCGCCCGCTGCGGGAAGTGCGCGATGCCTTCGAGAAGGCCTACTTCGAGTTCCACCTTGCCATGGAAAGCGGCTCGATGACCCGCGTTGCCGAGAAGACCGGGCTGGAGCGGACCCATCTCTACAGAAAACTCAAACAATTGGGTGTGGACTTGTCCAAAGGGAAGAAACCTGCGCTATAATCTGAGGCTCGCCTGATGTTCAATGCACAGGTAAGCCTCTAGGCCCGGTAGCTCAGTTGGTAGAGCAGCGGATTGAAAATCCGCGTGTCGGTGGTTCGATTCCGCCCCAGGCCACCATATAAATCAACGGGTTAGCTGCTTCGGTAGCTAACCCGTTGTGCTTTCTGTTCCCATCGTGGGAATACCGATACGCTGCCCCCGTCCTGGGCGCGTCTCCTCTGGCGAGCTACATGAAACTACGGTAGCTTGCAAGACTCAACCATGGCCTAATATTGTTTGTGCACTGCATCATTGACTGCGGTGCGAGGAGGCCCCATGCCAGTCAGTTCCAAGGCTATCGCCAACTTCTTCCTGCGTCGCGCTAAGGCCGCCGGAGAGTCGGTCACGCCCATGAAGCTGCAGAAGTTGGTGTATTACGCCAACGGCTGGTACATGGGCTATACGAACGAGCCGTTGATCGACGAGCCGATTGAGGCATGGCAGTTCGGCCCGGTCATTCCCTCGCTGTATCACGCGTTCAAACAGTTTGGTGCTCGTGCGATCACCGTCGAGGCTCAAGACTTCAATCCGGCTACCCAGTCGTTCGAGGTAGTGGCGCCCCCTAGCGATCCGGCTTTGCTTCAGTTCCTGGAGAACATCTGGCGCAGCTATGGCCAGTACACGGGGATTCGCCTATCAGAGATGACCCACGCGCCCGGCGGGCCCTGGGAAGAGACATGGCGCGAGGCAGCAGGAATGCGTGGCGTTGATATCCCGCAGGGACGCATCGCGGATCACTTCCGTGAGGCGGTGAGAAACACAGCTCAGCAGGACTAACTGTGGCTGATGTGCCGGGCGGGATTGAGAACGCCGTAATCCGCCCGGAGGCCGAAGCTGGACGTGCGCAAGCTCAGGCGTCTGCGTCGGCAGAGCAAGAGGCTCGTTTTTACGACGAAGCCGGCCGCCAGTACGCTCTTCAGCAAAACCGCCAAGCTATGGGCTGGCTTGGCAAGTTCTGGGGGTCTGGCGGCGCAAGCACCAACATCGCGGGGCTTGTCGCGTTTGTGGCGTTGGCCATCTACGTAGCCTCAATGGTCTTTTCGCCACCAGACGCCTCCAACATCAGATCTGGCATGTTGGCCTTGGCGACAGCTGCTCTTGGCTACATCTTTGGATCGTCAAAGAAGGGCGACTAGGTTTCGCCAGTGTGGGACCACGGTCATCTCAGTCCCCGCCTTACCGCCACCTTGGAGCGGTCATACACGCGAGCGGTCGTTCTCTGATCCGCATGAAGGTCGGGCAGGTCTCCATACTGTGCCTTGTGCTGCGTCGTGTAGTACGCCCGCAGGTCGTGAAAGGTGAACCGCCTCGGGATCACCTTCTCCTCCAGTGCCAACCGCATGGCCCGCTGCCAGGTTGAGGCGAACCCATCGTCGGTGTACGGGTTGTTGTCCCGGGTGACGAAGACATAGGGGCTCTCCGCAGGCCTTGGCAGCGCCCGCAGACGGCGCACCAGGTCTTCCACTGCCGGCGTGATCACCACGTTCTCCACCCGCACCGTGCCGCCGTGCTGCTTGGCCCGCATCAGCGTGATCACGGCAGCCTCGGAGTCGATCTGGTCCAGCGTCAGTCGCAGGAACTCCACGCGGCGTGAGCCGGCCACCGAAGCGAACTCGGCCATGAGCGCGATCACGCGGCGCTGGCCGCCCTGGGCCTCCAGCCAAGCGATGAACTTGGCCAAGGACTCGGGATCGGGTGCCTCGGTGCGTGGCCGCTCCAGGTTTCGCTTCACCTGCTTGCAGGGGTTCGAGTCGATGTCGCCCCGCTCGACCGCGACGGTCATCAGGTTGGACAGCAGCGCGATCTCCCGGTTGGCGCGGACCGGTGCGTCCGCCCGCTCCTTCCGCAGGTAGCGCGCGACGTCCGCCGGCCGGATGAGCCGCGCCGACACCTTGCCCATCGTCTCGAGCAGCTTCTCGCTGTACACCGCGTAGTCCTGCTTCGTGCGCTCGCCCAGGCGCTTCCACTGCGGTGTCTGCTGGTAGGTGCGCCAAAGCTCTTCCACCGTGCCCGCATCCGAGCTGGCGCCATTCAGGTCCAGCACCTTCTGGATGGCTGCCCGCTTGTCTGTGCCCAGGGCGATGGGCTTGCCGCCCACCGGGTGGTATCGGTAGCTGACGGTCTTGCCGTCCTTCCACGGACGCGCCTCCATCCGGGGCAGCAGCCCGAAGGCCGATGCCCTATCTCTCTTCCGTCCCATGTCACTTCGTCCAGTTGAAGCCGGCCGCGCCGGCGGTGTCGTCGCCGTTCAACCGGCCTTCGAGCATCTTGCGGCCCACCAGGGGCAGGCCGTCGGGGCGCTGGGGGAGGGTGTCCACCCGCAGCAGCATGCACAGGTGGCGTAGCTGGGCGCTGCGCCGCACGAGTGGGAAGCAGAGCTCATCGATCTCGGCTTCCGTGAGAAAAGGCGGGGCGAGGACCTCAGCGGCCATGTTCAGGCCTCCGGCTCTTGTGCATCATGGCGGCTCCTTTGGAGCGGTGCGTATGGACTTCCCTGGATTTGTGAACTGCACGGATGTGGAGCACGGGCCCCGGTTCGTGATGTCCGGCGAGCGGGACGGCGTCACCGTGCAAGTGGTGACGGGCTACGACATCACCACCGACGCCTGGCCGTATCACGTCACCGTCTTCAGGCCGGACGGCGCTCAGCGAGTGACAGAAACACCGGCGCGCTTCAGTGCGCGGAGCAAAGGGTCTGCTTTCGAACAGGGCTTCGCCCTTGCCCTGCAGGCGCTCACGCCGCGGACTGGATTCCAACGCGAGGTGAAAACCGACCTGTCGCCCCGGTGAGTCGCCCGCCTCAGCTGTATCGGGCCGCATCCATCCAGCAGCGTGAGCGGCGCTCATTCGGCCGTTCCCCTCGTCGATTGGCCTCTGGTGGTCAGTGCCAGTGCCTTGGCCACGTCGACCAGGGCCGCGTCCGTGTCCGGGCGCGCGGCAAGTGAGTCGATGACGCGAAGCAGCAGGGTGCGAATCTCGCCCAGCCGCTGCCGCGCCGAGTCGGCGCCCGGTGCAGTGCAGGCCGCTGGCGCCGGAGCGCCACAGTCGGCTGGCGCAACTGCGGGCATGGTGCCCAGCCGGTAGACCTCGGCGGCCGCGTCCCACTGCAGGGCCTCATGGTCCAGCGCGATGACCAGCTCGGCATGCACGTCGACCGGCCGGTTGCCCTCGCCGAACTTCAGGGCGATGTCGTGCGCGGTGAGGTACTCGCCCGGGTTCTGGGCGAAGAACTGCAGCACGCGGCCGGCCAGGGTGTTGGGCGCGGGCGTGTAGATCATGCTGGCGCTCCCGCCAAACCTTGCTGGCGCAGCGCTGGCGCCCCTGGGATCCGGCCGTAGACCTGGGGGAAGGGCCACGCGCTGGCGCGGGCCGCTGCTTCGTCGGCGATCGCATCAGCGCGGCATTGCCCGAGCCGCATGCGGACTTCCAGCAGACCATTCCCAGAGCGCACCGCCACCACGACCTTATCGCCGACGCATCTCCGCGCCTTGTAGGCTCGGCTGGGCTTCTCGGCGAGCCCGCTTGCGTCGAAGACGCACAGGCCGCGGCTGTTGCCGGCTGCCCCTGGCAACATGGTCGCAGTCAGAACGCCGGCGATGATGAGCGCTTCTGCTGTGCCGACGTAGAGCACGTCCTGACCTCGGATGGTGCGAGAGACGTCGGTAGCCAGAGCCATCGATTGATCAGGCATGCACGGCCTCCGGCGCAATGGCGTGGCGGGGGCCCACCGATTGGTCAGCGGCGCCGTCATCGATGAGGCCCTTGGCCAGCCCAAGAAGCGTGTGAGCGCCGTACAGCGATTCGTCGTCGAGGTGGTGGCCATTCATCAACTCGAGCACGGCCCGGGCTGCGCATACCAGCAAGGATGCTTCCTCCAGGTCGTCGTCGGTCGGGCGCCCATGGGGCCGCTGGTCCAGAAGCACGCTCGCTCGGCGGCAAAGAGCCACGGGCGCATGCAGGGCGTCGGGGACCGACGAGCCCGGATGGAACTGGCCAAACTCCATCAGCACGCGCGAAATGATGTCTGCGCCTTCCGCGAGCCTTTGTTGAGCTTCGCCCCAACGCCCTTCTGAGGCGGGCGCGGCCGAACTGCTGCGGCTGCTGCTTCCGAGAGTCCCTCCGGCGTGCTTGCTGCTGAGCCCCATGCTCGCCAGGGCGGTATCACGCAGCTGGCGGTGGCTCAGGCTCACCAAGTCTGCCGCACACGAGACAGCATCGTCGCCGAGGCTCTCGGCGATCGGCTGGAGTGAGGCATCGGCCTCCTTGAGCAGGGCTTCGAGCCGTTCGCAGTCGGCCGCCGTGCCCTCGTCCGATCTGGCCTGGCACGCAGCAGTGTGCGCGGAGCGGACGACGTCGGCGCCGCTGCGGAGGTCGTTGTCGTCGAGTCGCTCGGCGGCTTCCTCAAGGGTGCCCAGTGCGTGCTGCGTGTTCCGTTCGCACTCGTGCAAAACCCCCTCAAGGGTCTGCCAAATCTCGCCGCGCTCGTCGGCAGGTTGCGCCTTGGCTGGCGCCGTGGCGCGGAACGCGGGGGCGTCATTGCGCGCCGGCTGCTCGGCCTTCGGGGGCGTGCCGACGGCCTGCTCCAGCCCGGAGATGGCCAGGCCCAGCAGGGTGAGGCCGCCGGTGCGTGCCGCAGTGCCGGCAGGCGAGTCCCCCTCTTCACCGTCCGAGCCGTCGGCAATCAGCCGGCCCAGTTCGGTGTGGGCCCAGGTGAGGATCTGCAGGGCCGCGCGGCACTGGTCCATGCGGGGGAAGCTGTCTGGGTCAGGATCCAGTTCCCCGGAAAGGATGTTGCAGGCCTTCCGGGCCTTCTCCATCACGGGCCGGATGGGCTCGCTCTTGAAGGCGAAGAACGCCGCGTCGAACACGCCGATCGCTTCGCCGGTGCGGGACCAGGCCTCTTCAACGAGGGCCTTCGTGGCCTCGTCCGTGCGGGGCGCCTGGCCGACTGGTTCGGCCACACCGGCAGCGATCGTGTCGCCCTCGATCAGAGCGCGGGCTGATGCCGCGACGTGCACCATCAGTGCCGCACCGCACCACAGGCTTTCATCGACATCGATGCCGGACGCCGCGTCTTGCAGCAGGGCATTTGCGCTCAGCATCAAGGTGGCGAAATTCGTGACGTCGGTGCTGCTGGCGCCGTGCATCGTGGCCAAGTCGCTGGCGCCGATGGCCCGATCGACGGCATGCGCGCTGGCTTGCAGGAGCGGGGTAGCGGTGCGCTGCATGGCGTCGTTGATCACCGACCGGATGGAGAGCAGATGATCGCGGCAGTCCGCCGGGCTGTAGGCCTCGCGCAGTGCAGCGCTGATCGGTGCTCGCGGTCCCCGCGCGCCTGCGCCGTCCTGGGGCACCGAGGGCATGCCGGGCAGCTCGCTGGCGCCGCGGATCGGCACGGGCGACAGGGCATGGTTCGCCGCCCAGACCGTCAGGTCGTCCACCTCCTCTGCAAAGGCGCTGACGGCACGAGCGCAGTGCAGAGCCAAGGTCAGGAACGCGGCGATCTCCGGGGCCTTCGCGTCCTCGGAATCGGCGCGTTCACCGGCCGCGTCAGCGCTGTCGAGTGCATCGAGCAGCGCCTGTGTCCGATCGGACGCAAGCCGGGGGCTGGCGTCGTGGATGGCCGCGCGTGCGACCTGGATGCGGCCGTGCATGTCGAACACGGTCGACCCATCACGAAGGGGTGACATCGTCTTGCGCGCGGCGTTCATGCTGCACCCGCCTTTCCGAGGTCCGCGAAGTGGCGGCCGTACTCCCACGTCTCCAGGTCACCGATGCAACTGCCGCCGCAGGCGTCATCGGCCAGGGCGCCGATCGTCGTGGCGATGAGGTTGGCGGCCGCCATCATCGCGACCTCGTCGTCCTCTTCGGCCGTGCCGATCTCCAGGCGCGTGAGCAGCTTGCTCAGCACATCGGCCTTGCCAGCAATGTTCTGGAGCACTGCGCGGAGCTGTTCCGCATTGAACTGCGGCCGCGAAAGCGCTGGGGCGCCGGCCGACTGGGAGGGAATGCGTCGGCTCATGCGGCACCTGCCTTTCCTTCTTCGGCGAAGAGGGGGCCGTAGTGCCAGCGATTGGCGTCGCCGAGCACCCTCGCGCCTGCGGCGACATCCGCCATCGCACCGATGCTTGCGGAAAGCGCTTCCGCAGCATCAGCGGCGACGCTCGAAGCCCAGTCGTCGCCGGGCCGCTGGGCCAACAACGTGAGGTTGTGCAGGACCACCATTCGGCTGGCGATGGTCTCCAGCACGGTGCGCGTCTGCGCTTCGCTGAGCGCGGCGCGAGCCGGAAACAGCGGCGTCACGTTGCTGGGCTCGTTCGGGGCGTCGCTGGCGCCGTTGGCCTTGCAGACATCCTTGGCCAGCGTGCTGATGGTGGCGATGCTGATGCCGGCGGACGTCAGCATCGCAGCCTGGTCCGGCTTTGAGATAGCGCCCGATTCCAGCTGCGCAATCAGCCGGCTCAGGGCGTCGGCCTTGCCGGCGATGCTTTGGAGCACCGCACGCAACTGCTCGGCGCCGAAGGAAGCGCGGCTCGGCGCAGAGCCGCCGGCACGTTGGGGCATGGATGCGGTGTTTGCCTTGGTGGCGGCGGAGACGGCGCGCGTGCGCCCTCCTGAGACATGTACGCTCATGATTCAAAGTCCTCGAGTTGGTGGATATCGAGGGGCAGCGAAGCGTCGGGATGACGTCGTGCCCCTTGGTGTCAGCGTGCGTGGTTGCTGGCGCTGAGGGGCTACGGCGGCTGGCCGCGAGACTGGGGTGGACTGGCGCTTGGGCGGGTGGTCGCCGGCTGCGAGTTGGCCGCCCAGGGCGCGCCGATCAGGTTTTGCAGGATGGCGTCCGAGTCGTAGTGATCCATCCGGTCGGTAACCTGCAGGTGGTCCAGCACGGCCAGGGCCTCCGCTCTGCTGCGTGGCGTGATGCTGGCCAGCAGGCCGAAGGCATATTCGTCGTGCGCATCCGCCTCGGGCCCAGGGTCCCCGGAGGAGGGAAAGGCATTTCGGAGCACGTACAGCCCGTGCCAGTAGGCCCGGACGTGGAGGCAGTCGGCCACCGTTGCCGGTGCCAGCCGCGGGGAGGCGGCGAAGCGCTCGCAGGCCTTGGCTAGGTCGTACCGATAGTGCCGCGCTTTGGTCGCTCGCATGCCGCGCAGCGCGGCCATGCATTCCTCCTCGGCGGGTGTGCTGTCCATCAGCGCGGCCTCGCTGCCGAAGCGCGAGAGGGCATCGTGCTGGCGCTGGGCCCTGTCCAGTGCGCGCCGGCCGATGGCCTGGATGTCACCAAACCCGAACGTCGAGAGAGCAATGCGCAGCGCGTCCTGGGGGTGGTTCGCCATCATGAAGCGCCGATACCGCTCCTCGATCACGCTAATCGGCGTGGGGATGAGCCGGGCCGCCTCGAGCGCCTTGTCGATCAGAGCCTGGCTGCCGGTGGCTGCGACCTCCTGCAGCCAGAGCACGGCATCGACCTCGTTGTCGCCCGTCACGACGCGCTGCGGCGGCATGAACGGCACCACGATGGCGGTGCTGGCGCTCTCGCTGATCGGCGGCAGCGAGAAGAGGGCGCGAAGGGCTTCGTTGTCGCGCATGGTCACTGCCCCCCGATGGCAGCACGCCCACTGCTGGCGCGGCGCTCAAGGGCGCGGCGGCGATGGCTCGCGGCGTGATTGCGGGCCAGCAGCTGCGCGGCCCAGATGGCGGACTGGAGCAGGGAGCCGCCGGCGGTGCGGCGCATGCGTGCCAGGCGGGCGAAGCAGAGGAGGGCGTCCATTCAGGCCTCCACCACGACGAGGTCACCCGAAAGGGTCAGGCCGATTTGGCGGCCCGAGCCGCTGTCCTCGTCGGTGATCGCCTCCTCCAGGCGCATGCATTGCTCACGCCAGAAGTCGGCCTGCTGATCCGCATAGGAGCGGCGGCGCTCGGCGTCTTCCAGGCGCTCGGCCAGCTCGGCGGCGTGCTGGCGCAGGTGGTCCAGCTCCCAGCGCTCCAGCCGCCTCTTGAGCTTGACAAGCGCTGGTGTCAGCTCTCGCCCAGGGCTTCGCTCACGGCAAGTGCGATGACCATGCCGGCGCCGGGCAGGTGGCGTATCAGAAACTTCTTCTTGGATTCGAGCGTGCATCGAACTCTCCACATGCCAATGGACGGCATGTAGAGAGTCTAGATTTACTGAATTTTCAAGTCAAGCATTACTAGACTTCTGTTCCTCCGAGGGGCGCCATAGCGCCTTGGAGACCGTTGCCAGAACTATGTCCAGTTGCTGAATCGACGCGCTCCAGACGTTGAAAGTTTGCTGGGGGCCCCCGGCGTGGCCGTTGGCAAAAGTCCAACTCTCCTCTTGCAGATTGACGAACTCCGCGAACCTGACTTGTCCATCAGTGGTCGAAACGACGCAAAAGTCGCCAAAGCTGGGAGGCAGTTCTCCGAGTTGTCGAAGGACAAGAAAGTCGTCTCGCTTGACGATGGGGGCAAGTGTGCCGGTGTCCATCCTCACCGCATAGGCGTTGGGTAGGTGTATCCCTCGAAGTGCGCCTGCTGTGGTCGGGCTCTCGGGCTTAAAAAAGTACTTGTCGAGTATGACCACCGCAGACCCGGTCACTGAGACGTCTCCATCCCGACAGTGCGAGGCACCCGTCCAGATGACTTCCCCCTGCGCGTCGAGTTGGACTTCGTGCGGCAGTGGGAAGCCGGTCACTGCGGCGATCGACAGAATCTGAGCGTAGCTGGGCTGGTGAGTCCCCGACTCCCACATTCCGACGTTCGACTTTGACCGCCCCATGAACTCGCCCAGTTCGGCAAGCGTCCAGCCCCGGCGCTTACGGGCAGCCTTAACCCAGTCCTTCAACTCCATGGCTCGATGGTAAAGCGCTGCTGAACAGGCTGGGCCAGAAAAGCTTGACCACTGACTCCAGTAAAACTAGACTTGTCTTGTCTATATTTTCTGGAATTGGCATGGATCACCCGGTCGACAGGGCCGCCAAGTGCGTGGGCTCTCAAAGTGCTCTGGCCGTCGCGCTCGGAGTCAACAAGACAGCGGTCAGTCAGTGGAAGGAAAAAGGGCGGCGAGTGCCTGCAGAGCACTGTCCGCGTATCGAGCGTCTGACCGCAGGAGCCGTTCGATGTGAAGAACTGCGCCCAGACGTTGCCTGGGACGTGCTGCGAATGCAGTCGGGCGCTACTTGAACGAACCATCTTCATTGATGCCTGACGACCAGTCGCTCTCATGGCTGGCCGTCACTTCGAAGGTCGCCTTGCTGAGGACACAGTTTTCGGCGTCGATCAGGGTGAGCCCAGAGATCTTCGCGGTGGTCTCCCTTCCGAGTAGCCCGGTCAACGCCTCAGAGATAACGCGCTCTATGGCTTCCATGGAATGTTTTTTAAAGAGGTCTGATGCCATGAGTAGGTCCTTGAAGTTGCTTGTCGCGATGAACCTTGTCTTCACTGGAGCGGAGATGCGTGAGGACGTCGTCGCTGCCTACATGATGGCACTTGGCAGACCTAACGACGCTGCGCTGACAGCAGTGATCGTCGAATGGCTGCGCACCGGCACGCGCATGCCTCTGCCGAGCGAACTGCTCTCCCTGCTGAACTCTTACCGGCCCCCGACGACGCCCGAGCTCGAGGCTTGCGGCGGCGTGCTGCAACGGAGAGATGCGCATGGTTGACGCACCATGCACCGCAGACCCATCGTGCGCCATGAATCACGGCTGGTCGGTCCGCCGAGCGCCCAACCGTAGCGGCAGCACGTCCATTCGTGCAGCGGTAAAGGCCAAGGTGACGCACTCGCCGTGCCGCCGGATCAGAACGTGCGTCAACACACGATCCAGCCTGGCCGTGCCGGCTGGCGCTGCTGTGCTGGGCAGCAGGTGGGTCCGGATGCTCGAGTGCACGACGTCGGCGCCGCGCCGCGGCCTGTGGAAGTGAGAGGGGTAGGGCATGTCTGCATCGTCCCCAACCCCGGCCGAAAGGGCCAGAAAGGGCTGCGTGCTCGTCGCCCGTGCTCTTGCGGAGCCTGGAAGGGCCGCGGCGGTGGCCACGCTGATGGGCCTGTCCGAATCCACCGTGTCCCGCATCCGCAACGAGCGGGTAGACGAGGTGCTCCTGTTTCTCGCTCACCTGGGCCTGAAGGTGGTGCCCAGCGATTTCCAGTGCGTCGACCAGAAGACGTTCGGCGCCTTCCAGGTGCTGTGGGAGCGGGCGATGAGCCAGACCTCTGCAGCACGCCTGATCTTCGAGGACGCCGACTGATGATGTCCAGCCCCCACCCCCTTTCAACGGTGCGCCCTGCTGGCGCTATGCCCGGCGCGGTCGACAAGCAGTTCGCGACGCTGCAGGCCCGCTGCGCCCTGGCTGGCGCTGTGCTGGAGCGATGGCGCGACGAGGCCGGCCGCCCGACCTACACCCTGACACGCGGCGCCGTCTGCCTCAGCTTGGACAGTGCCGAGGCGGTGGAGACCTGGCTCGCCACCAGCACCGAGGACGCAGCGACATGGTCGTGAACTCTCCGCGCGCCGGTGCCCCGGCGGACCTTGCAGCCGAGGCGCTGGCGCTTGTGGCCCGGATCCGTGCTGGCGCTGCGTTGCCCAACGAACTGCATGTGCGCCTGCAGGCCCTTCGCGCGGCCGGCGACGGGCCGGGCCTTCAGGTCTTCACGCAGCAGATCCAGTGCGCCCTGGCCGCGCAGCCGCAGGAGCGCGCCGCCCGATGAGCATTGCCGTCATGTCCCGGGTCTGGGAGAAGTCTTCGCACGGTGGCGCTTCGCTGCTGATGATGCTGGCCATCGCCGACTTCGCCGACGACCAGGGCCGCGCGTACCCCAGCGTTGCGACGCTGGCGCAGAAGTGCCGCGTCCAGCCGCGGACGGCGAACTACACGATCGCGGAGCTGAAGGCGAGCGGCGAGCTGGAGGTGAAGGTGGGCGCCGGCCCGCGCGGCACGAACCTGTATCGCATCCGCCTGGATCGCCTCAACAGGGCCGACGCGCGCACCGAACCCCTGCAATCTATTTCACCCCTGCAAGAAGCATCAGGGGTGCAAGAACCTTCACCCCTGAAATCTTCTGCACCCCTGAAAGAAAGTTCAGGGGTGCAACCCACTGCACCCCTGCAACCGGCTGCACCCCTGCAATCCAGTGCACCGACCCCTGCAATGGGTTGCACGCCCCCCCTGCAACCCATTGCACCCGAACCGTCATTGAACCATCAAGAACCGTCAGTAGAGGCTAACGCCTCTGTCGGCGGTGCCGACGAACTGCGGTGCCCGACGAAAAAGATCGTCGACCTGTACCACGAGGTTTTGCCCGAGCTGCCGCGGGTTCGGCTGCAGACGGACGGCAGGACCAGGGCCCTGGCCAGGACTTGGCGCTGGGTCATGGCCAGCTTCCGCCCTGACGGCACGCGACGCGCCACGACGGCGGAGGAGGGCTTGGCGTGGTTCCGGGAGTACTTCGAGCGCGCCTCGCAGAACGACTTCCTGATGGGCCGCACGGCGAAGACGGGTGCGCATGCCGGGTGGCAGTGCGACCTCGATTTCCTGCTGTCTGACCGCGGGAAAAAGCACGTCATCGAGCGGACGGAGGCGGTGCAATGAGCGCGGCCCCGATCACGGCCGAGGCGATCCTCAGCGCGGAGGCGGGCATCCTGGCCGGCGTGCTGATCGACAACGGCACGGTCGACCTGCTGGGCGATCTGCGGCCCGAGCACTTCGCCGCGCCGCTGCACCGCATGGTGTTCGCCGAGAGCCTGGCGCAGATCCTGGCGGGCAAGCCTGCCGACGTCGTGTCGGTGGCGGTGGCGCTGGGCGAGCGCACGACCGCCGCCGAGGTGCACGCGCTGACGACGCACCTGCCGAGCCCGGCGAGCCTGCGCAGGTACGCCGAACTGCTCAGAGACCGTCACCAGGAGCTGGCGCTGCGCCGTGTGGCCGGCGAGATCGCCGACCTGGCCGACGACCGCGACAGCCCCATCGCGCAGCGCATCGAGTCCGCGCAGTCCAAGCTGGCCACCCTCGAGACGGCTGCGGTGGGCGGTGCGGCCTGGCTGGATGTCGGCGAAGGCATGGTGCAGCACTCGCAGGTGCTGGAGGACCGGCTCGAAGGGCGCATCGTGGCCTTTCCGACCGGTTTGGGCGCGGTAGACGAGCAACTCGACGGCGGCCTCCGCCCTGGGCAGCTGGTGATCCTGGCCGCGCGGCCCTCCATGGGCAAGTCGGCGCTGGGGCTGACGATCTGCTCCAACATGGCCGCGGAGCGTCCGGTCGGCTTCGTATCGCTGGAGATGTCGCACACCGACGTGCTGGACCGCCTCACCGCCTCGCTCTCGCGGGTGCCCATGTCTTCGGTCCTCCGGCCGGCGGCCGGCGACGGTCTGGACTGGGAGCGTGTGACCGAGGGCATCGAATCGGCCCGCAGGTTGCGCCTCCACCTGCTCGACCAGCCGGGGGCCACGCTGCGCCAGGTGAGCATGCTGGCGCGCTCGCTCAAGCGCCGGCATGGGCTGGCGCTGCTGGTCGTCGACTACCTCGGCCTGATGGCTGGCTCTGACCCGCGCGCGCAGCGCGTCCACCAGATCGAGGAGATCACCCGCGGCCTGAAGACCCTGGCGAAGGATCTCGGCATCGCCGTGCTGGCGCTGGCCCAGTTGAACCGGGACGCGGAGAAGCGTGCGGACCCCACGCCTGTGCTGTCCGACCTGCGCGACTCCGGCGCGATCGAGCAGGACGCGGACGTCGTGATGTTCCTGCATCGGCCCATTGCCTCGAATCCCGGCCTCGGCCAGGACTGGGAGCACTACGCCAAGGTGCGCGTCGCAAAGGTTCGCCAGGGCCGCACCGGTGACGTGCACCTGCGATTCGATGGCGCGCACCAGCGCTTCGAGGCATGGCTGGCGCCGGTGCCGCACCGCGCTGCGAAGGGCAGGGGAGCGGACCTGTAGGCCCTGCCCATCGCGTTCCACACCACCACCCAACCCCCCAGAGAGAACCTCGCGTGAACGGCTTCACTTTCACCATCACCGCCGTGGACGGCGCAACGGCCACCGTCCGCAAGATCAATGACTCGATGAGCAAGCTCACGCGGCCCTTCGACGAGCTGGGCAAGTCGTTCAAGGCCTTCGGCAAGGAGGCCGGCTTCCAGCGGATCGGCCAGTCCCTGAAGGACCTGGGCGGCGTGGCCCGCACCGCTGGCGCCGACATTGCGAAGATCGCGGCCCCGATCGCTGGCCTCGCAGGCGTGGGCACGATCGCCGGCATCAGCGCGCTGGCCAACGGGTGGGCGCGCATGGGCTCGGAGATCGCCCGATCTGCCCAGGGCATCGGGATCTCGACCAATCAGCTGCAGTCGCTTCGCGGCGCGGCCGAGGCGGCCGGGCTCTCGTCCGAATCGCTGACTGCCGGGCTCGCATCGCTGGGCAGCACGATGCAGGATGCGCTGATGGGCCGGAACACCGACGCGGCCATCCTGCTGAGCCGCCTGGGCGTGTCCATCCACAAGACGGCCGATGGTGCCGTCGACAGCGCGCGCGCCTTCACCGACATGGCTGGCGCGATCAGCAAGCTCCCGAACCCGCAGACGCAGGCGATGGTGGCCCGCCAGTTCGGCCTTGAGGCATTGCTGCCGCTGCTCCGCCAAGGCCCAGCGGCGATCGAGGCCTACGTGCGCAAGGCGAAGGAGCTGGGCGCTGTCATGACGCCGGAGCAGATCGCCCGGGCCGAGCGGTTCGCGCTCGCGTTGAACGACATGGACTTGGCCGGGCGCGGCCTGCGCAACTCGATCGCGGACCGGCTGCTGCCCGTCTTCGAGCCGCTCATCATCAAGCTGACCGACCTGATTTCGAAGA
Organism: Pseudacidovorax sp.; assembly: GCF_017991995.1. Taxonomy (GTDB): domain Bacteria; phylum Pseudomonadota; class Gammaproteobacteria; order Burkholderiales; family Burkholderiaceae_C; genus Xenophilus. The sequence continues at coordinate 32,253 of NZ_JAGOPN010000020.1, forward strand.
ACCGTGAGGTGATCGCCGAGAAGGTCGGGCAGTGGGCGTCGAAGCTGGCCAAGTGGATCGACAGCATCGACTTCAAGGCGCTCACGAAGGGCATCGAGGACACCGTCAAGGGCATCGGCGATTTCGTTGATTCGATCGGCGGATGGAAGGTTGCCGCCATCGGTGTGGCGGCCATCATGGCCGGGCCGACGCTGCTTGCGATCGGGTCCGTGGCGCTGGGCATCGGCCGGCTGGCGACGTACACCGTGCCGCTGCTCGTCACGGCCTTCGACAAGCTGGCAACGGCCGGCGGGCTGACGGGGCTCGTGTCCAAGCTGGGGCTGGTGGTCTCTCTCTCCTGGGCTGCACTGCAGGTCGCGCGCATGCTGGGCCTGCCGGACACAGACATGAAGAAGGGCGCGCAGGACGTCCAGAACGGCGACTGGTGGGCCGCCTCGGCGAACCTGCCCGCGATGGACTTCTTGAAGGCGCTCGGCCAGAAGGCCATGGGCTCCAGCAACGCCGACATCGCCAAGGGCCTGGCCGCTGGCGCGAACGGCGAGTACAAGTCCATCCTGGACTTGGTTGGCCAGGCCGAGGGCACGGACAAGGGCCGCGGCTACAACGAGACGCTGGGCTATGGCCGCTACACCGGCGGCCCGGTCGACCTGATCGGCATGACGCTCAAGGAGATCGACGACCTCCAGACGAAGATGCTGTCGAACCCCGCCAACACTCTGAACTCGTCGGCGGTGGGCCGCTACCAGATCACCCGCACCACGCTGCGCGACATGCGCGAAAAGATGGGCCTGACGGGCGACGAGAAGTTCGACGCCGCCATGCAGGACAAGTTGGCCTCGTACCTGATCGCCACGCGGGCGACGGGCGACATGCGGCAGATGCAGGATGGCCTGGCCGGAATCTGGGCCTCGTTCCCGAAGGCGGACACGGGCGCCTCCGCGTACGGGCAGCGCACCGGCACCAGCCTCTCGTCGGTGCAGGCTGCCATCCAGGCATCGCAGCAAGCCCAGGCGGCGCAGGCGACGGGCGGGCCGTCGAAGGTCGAGCACGAGATCCAGATCAGCCTGACCGGCCTGCCGCCGGGCGTTCAGGCGTCAGCGCGGCGGGCCAACGGGCAGCCCGTTCAGGTGAACGTGGCCATGACGCCGGGCTGGTGAGGGCAGGGCGATGGAAGACGAACTGTTCCTCACCGTCAATGGTCAGGCCATCTCCGGATGGACGCACATCCGCGTGAGCCGCGGCATCGAGCGCTGCCCGTCGGACTTCGACATCGGCTTCACGGAGCAATTCCCCGGCGAGGCCGCCGCAGTGATCGCAAAGCCCGGCGACCCGTGCGTGGTGAAGCTTGCCAGCGACGTGGTGCTGACCGGCTACGTCGACCGGCTCAACATCAACCTGGACAACGGCGCGCACACGCTGGCCATGGTCGGCCGCAGCAAGTGCGCCGATGTCGTGGACTGCTCGGCAGAGTGGCCCGGCTTCCAGATCGTGAACTGCAACGCGCTCGCCATCGCGACGAAGCTGGCCGGCCGCTACGGCATCAAGGTGACGGCAACCGGGCAGAAGGGGCCCGTGCTGGATCAGATCAACCTGCTGCACGGCGAACGGGTCTGGGACGTGATCGAGCGCGCTTGCCGGTGGAGCGCGCTGCTCGTGTACGACCAGCCCGACGGCAATCTGCTGCTGACCAATGCGGGCACGGTCCGGGCGGCCAGCGGCGTGCGGCAGGGCGACAACGTGCAGTCCTCGGCTGTCACGTTCGCGCACGACCAGCGCTTCAGCAATTACCGGTGCTTCCAGCAATCGGTCGAAGTCATGAACGACGTCGGCAACGGCGGCAACCTGGTCGGCACGGCCGAGGATCCGGAAATCATGCGGCCCCGCCTCCTGGAGTTCATCACAGAGGCGCCGCACCTCGGCCGTGACTTCAACCAGAGGCGCGCCACATGGGAGATGAACCGCCGCATGGCGCGCTCCACGGTGCTGCAGGTCACGGTGGACAGCTGGCGCGATTCCGACGGCCGGCTGTGGGAGCCCAACACGCTTGTGCCGGTGGAGATGCCGGGCAGCAAGCTGGGCGACATCGGCGCACCCGTCGAGATGATCGTGGCGGCCGTGAGCTACCAGCGCGACCCGACGGCTGGCACGACCGCTCACCTCACGCTGATGCCGCCGAAGGCCTTCGACCCTATGCCGGTCCTGCAATTCAACAAGTTCGGCGATGTTGCGCCGGCGCCGGGTTCGCCCCCGTTCTTGTGGGGCATCGAAAGCCAGCGGTGAGCGCTGGCGCTGCCCATCCCTTTCCCCCACCCCAAGTTCCATCACCCAACCCTGAGGATCTTCACATGGACTACGCCTTTCCCCCTGAACTGAACACCGTCATCGCCGCGGCACAGGCCGCGCGCAACGACTGCGCCAAGGTGGCGGCCAAGATCAACGAGGCTGCCGCACAACTCCCCGCGTTGGAGGCCGACCTGCAGCGCTTGGCCGGCGAGATCGGCGCGGAGGAGGGCAAGCTGGCGCTGGCCGATGCCCCCGCCGAAATCAAGCGGCACGAGAAGGTCATCAAGGACCTGCTGGCCGAGTCCGAGACGAAGGAGCGTGAGGTCAAGCGGCTGCGCGCCCGCATCCAAGCCCTGGAGGAGCAGGCGCCGGCGCTCGACGAAGCGCTGCGCGCTGCGGTCAGCGACCTGCGCATCGAATTCAGTGGCTGGCAGAACGGCCTTGCCGCCCGCATCGGCACGGAGTTGGAGGCGCTCGTCGCACCGATCCGCACGTTGGTCGCCGTGGCCAAGGCAGCTGCTCCTGGCACGGGTGCGACCAGCCTCTCCGACTTCGTGGCGGCCGCTTACATCCCCGACCCTGATGGCTTCGTGCGCATCCCGACTGCCACCGGGTGGGAGAGTCGGGGCCGCAATCTGCTCGAGGGATTGCCAACCAGCCAGCCGGCCGAGGCCGAGGCAGTTGCAGCCCAGTGCCTGCCGGTGCTGCAGGCACTGCGAGCCGGTGAGTCGCACACGGCCTATGTGCCGCTGGCGCGGCGCCCTGTGCCGTACGTGCGCAAAGGCTACGAGATCCGCAGCTGGACGAGCAAGAGCGACAGCGACAGCGACGCCCCCGGCACCGCCGCGTCGCCGGCCGCCCGCGTCGAGCCGCAGGAGTTGAACGTCGCGCCCGCCATGACTGCCGCGGCCCTGGGCACCTGAGATCCCGTCCCAGCCGGCGGTGGACGCTGCAACACCGGCAGTCGGACGCTGACCCCCTCAAGCGGTAGGCCGACCGCGACGCCCCCCGCGTAATGGGGGCGCCCCTCCGGCGGCCCGCTCAATGCGGATCCGCTTTCACATCTCCTCTGAAGGAAAAACCATGGAACTCGAAACCACCATCACCCTGCGCAAGCCCGTGACCTTGGGCGATCAGACCTTCGACAAGCTGGAACTGCGAGAGCCGACCGCCGGCGAACTGGAGAAGGCGGCTGCGGCCGGCTCGAACATGTCCGTCGCGATCAACCTGATCTCCATCGTGGCCAAGGTGCCGCGTCGCGTCGTCGAGGGCCTGTGCCAGCGCGACATGCGGGAGGCGGGCAGTTTTTTGGAGCAGTTCAACTCGGTCGACCTGACCACTGGCGCGACACCGTCGCTGAGCTGACCCGCTTCTACGGCTGGGGCCCGCGGGATGCCTGGTCGCTCACCTGGCGTGAACTCGCCTGGTGGGAGGCGCAGGCGATCCGGATGCTGGAGCGGGACCGCGCCGCGGCAGGCGGTCAATGACCTGGGGAGCTTGGCCGGACCCCCGTGCCTGCCAGCCTCGGCCGGCCAGCATGCGGGCTCCGGGCCATCACGTTGACCGCATGCACCCACCCTCACAAGACGAACACCCCATGAAGATCCTTTCCATCGATCCCGACCACACCACGGAACCGTCGCAGCTGATCCTGAACGTCGAGCCTGCTCTCGAACATGACGTGTTGGCGCGTGCCGGCGCGCTCGCGCATCGCGAAGGCTTTCAGGTGCGGCTGCTGCGCTTCCACACCGGGCAGCTGTGCCTGGAGCATCCCCAGAGCCTGCCTATCGACAAGGAATCCATCGCGAAGGCCGAGGCCTTGCTTTCGGCGGCCGAGATCGAGGCAGCGTCCGAGCAGGCCCGGCAGCGCGAGTTACGCCAGGCGTGGCTGGCAGGCCTTTCGGCGACCGTCGGGCTGCCTCTGGCGGCGTGATGCTGAGCGCCGGCGTGAGCGATGGTGATCCAGTTGGCCAACCTGGTCGCGCGCGCCTCGGGCAGTCGCCTTCGGACCAGGCCCCCGTGCGGGGGCTGCGCCCGCGTGTGGGTCACGGGTCCCTCCTGGCGTCGAACTCACGCGGGAGTCTGCGCGCCCCGACCTCCGGCCAGCTATGAGGTTTGAAATTTGGGTAACAAGGTAACAGGTAACAGCGCAGCCACGGAGCTATGACGATCGTTTCCCAGGCCGAATACGCTCGCCTTCGAGGGGTCTCGCGAAAGACGGTTTCCCAATGGAAATCGCAGTCGTGGCTGGTCCTTCGCGATGGCGGCGTCGACGTCGAGGCGACCGACAAAGTGCTGGCGCGATACCGGCGCGGCGGCGTGGCAGGTAACACCGCCAAGACAGGTAACAGCCGCGTGGGTAACAGCGGCCCAGGCAGCACGGCCGGCGCGTCGTCGGCCAGCGGCGGGACGCGGCCAAACCGCGCACGGCAGCCCACCAGCGTGGTGTCCGAGGCTGATGGATGGAAGACGGCGAAGGCCGGCGGGGCGCTGCCCTCGGAGCTGGGCGTCTCGGACGATGACCCGCCGGCAGTGGCTGCCGCCAAGGTGGTAGCCGCCCTGGGCGCCGACATGTCCTTCGACGAGGCGCGCAGGGTGAAGGAAAACTATCTGGCGTTGCTCCAGAAGCTCGAGTACGAGCAGAAGGAGGGCGCGGCGATCGACCTGGCGGTTGCCGAGCGCGTGTTTTTCGAAGCGGCCCGCAGTACTCGCGATGCGTGGCTTGGCTTCCCCTCCAAGTTCGCCCCCTACGTGGCCGCCGACCTGGGCCTCGACAGCGACAAGGTGGTCGGCGTGCTGGAGAGGTATGTGTACCAGCAGATTGCCGCTTTGGGCCTGGGTAAGCAGGCGCCGGATTTCTCCGCGGTGTAGGCCGGCTGCCTGAGCAGAAGGGGAACAGAGTCCGGCGCACTTGCGCGCCGGACAGAGCGCTACTCAATCACGCCAGTTGAATCAACTTCCAGGTGACGGCCTTTCCATTGTGGGGCGGCATCGTATCTCCCTTGGCGATGGGCGCCGTCGTGGATGGTGAGTCCAGCGACTGCCAAACACCACTCTCAGGACATTTCTCGCCCGTTCTTGCCGTCGTTCCAACTGCAGCCATGAGATCTCCTCTCGTTGTGCGCAGCCGACCGTGGCTGCGAGAGCGATGCTAGGAATCTCTTGTTGACACGAATTCACCCATATTGACTAGCTGCGGGTAGGTGCTTTTACCTACATGAACGTAGCGCGGGCCAATTTGGCTCTGCTGAATTGGGCCGCAACGCCCACGCTGCGCGGTTGCTGCCCCTTTCACGGCCGGACCTCTACGCTCGGCTCCATTCCTGCATCGCAACGAGTGGACGCTCATGTCACGCCGCACCCCGCTACTCCGACCACGCCATTTCCATCCCGGAGGGTCACTGGGGCTCGGGCCTGACGGATTGCGGTTCGCCGCGCATGTCCACCGGCAGGATCGCGAGTTCGAGTGCGTAGTCTCCGGACTGGCCGAGCGCGAGATTGAGGCGCTCCTTGCGAGTAGCAGCGAGCGACATCCAGGATGGGTCATCCTCAACCCACGCCGGCCTTCGCTCCGCCGGCTGATGGAGCGCGTCCAACTTGATCGAGGAGCCCTCCTCCGGGATGGCGTGTCGCCCATGGCCGGTCTTCCTGGGCGCATCGCCAGAGCCTGGGAGTTCCACGCCCGGCCTGGCGAAAGCTATTCCAGTGAGGGGCAAAGCTTGTTGATGGTGGCGGTTGTCGACCGGCAACCTGTGGGCTTCTTCAGCGGGTCTGTCGAGCTTTTCGTGAGCGATGAGGAGCACTTCGTCGACCTGATCGTCGCGGCAGACATGGTCTACGTTGCTCCGAGGTTTCGGCGCCAGGGATATGGCATGGATCTGTCCGTGGCCACCGGGTGGCTTCTGGGCGAGCTTCTGGAGGCCATCTACGCAGCGGCCCCCGCAGGAAGCAAGCTTGACGTGACGCTGCGAGCGGACATCTACACGACAGGTGGCGAGCACTTCGCGAACAAACTCGCCGAGTGCCTGGAGTACGGGATGGACATGCTCAGGGAGTACGGCAGGCGGCGGAGGATCCAGGTCGGATCATTCAGCTTCGATGGAGACTGGTAGCCGCAGAAACGTGATGTTGCCCCCGGAAAACAAAACATAGGAGGCTTCGGACGGTGCCAAGCGGTCACTTGATAAAACTTGATTCGCACCACATGACGACCTATAATTCACCGGCTATGCACAAAGTTATCCACAGCGAACGGCTCAGGCAGGCACTGCAGGCTCGTGGGTGGACACAGAAGACTCTGGCCACGGAGCTGGGGGTGACCGCACAAGCGGTCACGAACTGGATCAAGGGCGATGATTTCCCTCGACCAGACAAGTTGCTTAAGCTTGCGACCACCTTGAAGCTGGGCTTCGCTGACTTGGTCGACAGTCGTAAAGCGAATCGTCCGATCATTGCGTTTCGGAAGAAGGGTGCAGCGAAAACCACAGACGAACACGTCTTGAAGGCTACAGCAATGGGCTCGCTGTTGAAGCCATTGGTGCCATTCCTTCCGGTTTTCAAATCTTTACGCGTTCAAGCGCCCTCGCCCTCGATCGAATACAACGCCCTCCAGGCGACTGCGTCCGAAGTCCGTGATCGGATTGGTTTAGGGGCCGAGGCGGCGTTGCCTTATGAGCATCTAATCGAGCAGTTTAGAAATAATGCGGCGGTGATCGTTCCGGTGCTATGGGGTGAGAAAAAGAACCATAAGAATGCGCTCCATATTTTGCTGCCGGAAGAGCAGATTACATTCATATTTTTGAATCTCGATACTCGTATTGAGGATTTCAAATTTTGGATGGCGCATGAACTCGCTCATGTCTACACGCCTGATTTGGCTGGCACAGATGAAGGGGAAGATTTTGCTGACGCGCTTGCTGGAGCTCTTCTGTTTCCTAGGGCGATAGCATCCGCTGCTTATGCTAAGGCGATAAAGCACGAGTCAGCTCACGGACAGATAAGTGAGCTTCAGGCGTACGCAGAGGAGCATGAGATTTCGCTGTTTACTGTATTTCAACAGGTGAACGGCTATGCGAAAGCAAGCGGGCTAGACTTGTTGAGCTGTCGTGAGCTTGAGATCCACAAGATTCGCAATAGCCAGAGGGGCAAGTTGGTCAGCGAGATGCTATTTGAGCCTATTCCTGCTGAGCCGGTGGCGTACATAGCGGCGTCACAAAATGTGTTTCGCAGTGAATTTTTCCCCGCTTTGCAACGCATGATCAAGAGTGGTGGGCCGGGCGCGGGCTATGTGCAGCAAGTAATGGATATATCTCATAGGGATGCGGTAGAGCTCTACGTAGAATTGAGCAAATAATGTTTGTTCTGCTTGACACGAATGCCTATCTTCGGCTTGCCAAGCGTGTCCGGCCTGCGGTTGGAATTAAATTCGGTCAAAAACAATACGTTCTCACAATCCACAAAATTGTCGAGGATGAAGTCCATAGGAGCCCTCGCCTGCGAGAGAGATTCCCATGGTTTGATGGCGAAGAATTCGCCGAAGAACGTTTCGCCAAGCAGATTAGACTGAGTGCAGAAGATAAAGAAGCGGTCGACGCCGCGCACAGCATCCTTCACAATTGGGTTCTAGAGGATCCGGGTGCCTATATAACAGGCGGCCGATCACCCCCAAGTTGGACAGATTGTTGGCTTCTGGCGTTGGCGCAAGTGAAATCGGCAATTGTCGTGACCGACGATCTTGCCATCCATCAGCTTGCTGCGGAGTTTGGCCTTTCCGTCTGGCACGGATTTGAGCTGCTTAGCAAGCTGGTCTCAGCGAGGGTAATTGATAATCTCCTAATTAAGGAGATATACGAAGCCCTGGAAGTTAACGGCGATCTGCCGAAAGCTTGGATAGATGTTAAGCACACCGTATTTCCAAGGGTGTTTGGGGCTCCGCCTGGCTAGCCCCCTCGTTCGCGCTGTCTATCGATCCGACGGAACTCGCGATGGGGACGCCCGTCGCGCAGCGCGCTAACTGGAGGGGTGTTCTGGCTGCTTCAGTTCCCTCCAACCTTCTGAAGCCCGCATGGATGCTAGGTTGTCGGTTGGATTGAAAATCCGCGTGTCGGTGGTTCGATTCCGCCCCAGGCCACCAAATCCAAAGCCCCTGATCCCACGGTCAGGGGCTTTTTTCATGCCCTCGTGCGGCCCGATCAGGAGGCTGAAGCCGTGGCGCACCGAGCGTGCTGGCCGCCGGTGCCGCCGGCGACCTTGGCGCATTCGGCCGTGCGGCGAGCGTGACACGGGCGCCTCGAGCGAGGCGGTGGCCCGAAATGCGCAATCCCGCACACGGGCCACCTGCGATTGGGGTGTGCCCCAAGCCGTGGTCCCGAGGCCCTGGCATACGGTGCCGCTGCTCCAGTACGGAAGGCGCCGCGGAACCCGAGGCGTCCCCGGGGGGGGCGACGCTCGACGTGCGCTTCGGCGTGGACGAACCGGCAGGGCGCAATCTTTCCTCCCTCGCCTTCTTCGGACGGCATCGCCCTGTTTTTCGGGTCTCCTTCGGGAGGCCTTTTTGGGGCTGTTCCGGTATCGCATCGGCGCCTGCTGTTGTCCCCAAGGGCTGCCCGGGCCGCTGCCCGCGCCCTGCCTCTGCGCGATGAATGGCTGGCCTTCCGGCGGCTGTCATCGATGGGCGCTCGACCCGCTTGGAATCGTCCGTCGGGTGTGGTGTTCCAGGAATCGCTGTCGCGTGTCGGCCTATGCCTACAAGGCCGCCCCGCAAAAGCTGAGAAGCTCCACCACCTTTTGTCCGCCCCCGATTCCCCGGTCTGCCACCTTCGCTGTGAGCGCGCCCATCCATCCGCATGACTTCGCCCCCTGCCTCTCCCGCGCTCACGCCAAACCCGGGTCCGGAGTCCGCCGACCTGGCGCGCTGCGAGGACGAGCCGATCCGCATTCCCGGCGCCATCCAGCCGCATGGCCGGCTGCTGGTGATCGACATCGCCACCGGCCGGCAGTCCGCATGGAGTGCCAATTGGCCGGAGCATGAGCGCCATGCGGCCGTGGCCGAGCTGCTGGCCCGCGGGCTGCAGGCGCTCCCGGAGCAGGCCTTCCCCGTGCCGCTGGGCAGCTTCGCGGTGGGCGAGGGCGGCCACATGCACGCCTCGGCCCATGCCCGCGATGGCCGGCTCATCGTGGAGTTCGAGCCGCCGCAGGAAGAGCCCGCCCACGGAAGCACCTCCATCTACACGGTGGCACGCGCCTTCATGCCGCGGCTGCAGGCCGTGGACGACATCGAGGAACTGGCTGTGCTGGCCGTCGCCGAGATGAAGCAGCTCAGCGGCTTCGGCCGCTGCCTGCTCTACCGCTTCGACGAGAACAACGACGGCCGCGTGCTGGCCGAGGTGGCCGACGACGGCTACGAGCGCTACACGGGCCACCATTTCCCGGCCTCCGACATCCCGGCGCAGGCGCGCGAGCTGTACACGCTCAACCACTTCCGCATCATCCCCGACGCCAACTACACGCCGGTGCCGCTGATCGGGCCGGGCGACGAGCGGCCGGTGGACCTGTCGCAGTCGGGCCTGCGCAGCGTCTCGCCGGTGCACCTCGAGTACATGCGCAACATGGGCACGCTGGCGTCGATGTCGGTGTCGCTGGTGGTGCAGGGGCGCCTGTGGGGCCTGATCTCCTGCCACAACCATCAGCCGCGCCACCTGGCGCCCACCACGCGCCTGGCCTGCGAACACCTCGGACGGCTGGTGTCGCTGCAGATCCAGGCCAAGGAAAGCAATGCCTCGGCGGCCCAGCGGCTGGAACTGCGCAAGCTGATCCTGGAGATCGTCTCCCACCTGTCCGACAGCGATGCCAGCCTGCAGCGCCTGCTGGCCGAGCCGGCGCCGCTGCTGCGGCTGGCGCGCGCGGCCGGTGCGGCCGTGGTGCTTGACGACGAGGTCTGGACCACCGGCGAGACGCCGCCCAAGTCAGAGGTCCTGGCCCTGGCCAGCTGGATCGCCGGCCTGGAAGAGCCGGTCTATGCCAACGATGCCCTGAGCCCGCACACGGTGCCGTCCTGGGCGGCGGGACAGGAGGTCGCCGGCTGCCTGGCGGTGTCGATCTCGCAGGTGCACCGCCACCTGGTGCTGTGGTTCCGGCCCGAGCATGTGCGCACCATCACCTGGGCGGGCGATCCGCGCAAGGAAGTGCGGCCGGAGGACGGCCGCATCCATCCGCGGCGCAGCTTCTCCAGCTGGGCGCAGAAGATCCGCGGCCGCAGCCTGCCCTGGACGGCGGAGGAGCGCGCCGCGGCCGACGAACTGCGCCAGGCGCTCATCGGCATCGTGCTTCGGCGCGCCGAGGAGATGGCCGCGGTGGCCACGGAGCTCAGCCGTGTCAACCGCGAGCTGGAGGCCTTCTCGTACACCGTCTCGCACGACCTGCGCGCGCCCATGCGCCACATCGCGGGCTTCGTGGACCTGGTGGTCGACATGGAAGGGCGGCAGTTGTCCGAGCGCGCGCTGCGCTACCTCTCCAACGTCAAGGACGCAGCGGCCTTCGCGGGCGAGCTGGTCGACGCGCTGCTCGACTTCTCGCGCATGGGCCGCACGGCGCTCAAGCTGCGGCCGGTCAAGATGGCGGACCTGATCGAGGGGCTGATCCACGAGCTCTCGCGCGGCGATGCCGCCCGCGGCGTGCAGTGGAAGGTGGACGCCCCCTTGCCCGTGCTGGAGGCCGACCCGCTGCTGCTGCAGGTGGCCACCCGCAACCTGCTGGCCAATGCGCTCAAGTACACCCGCGGTGCCAGCCCGGCGGTGATCCAGGTGCGTGCCATCCGCGAGGCGGACGGCAGCGGCATCGAGGTCGAGGACAATGGCGTCGGCTTCGAAATGAAGTACGTGGGCAAGCTCTTCGGCGTGTTCCAGCGCTTGCATTCCGCGGAAGAATTCGAGGGCACCGGCATCGGCCTGGCCAACGTCAAGCGCATCGTCGAACGTCATGGCGGCCGGGTCTGGGCGCAGGGCGAGCCCGGACGCGGCGCCCGCTTCGGCTTCGTGCTCCCCCCCCATCACCCCGGTCTCGCACAGGACGCGCTCGGAGAACTGCATGCTTAAGCCCATCTTGCTGGTCGAGGACGACAAGCGGGACCTCGAACTCACCCTCATGGCGCTCGAACGCAGCCAGCTGGCCAACGAGGTCATCACCGTGCGCGACGGCGCCCAGGCGCTGGCCTACCTCAACCAGGAAGGCGAGTTCGCCGACCGCGGCACGGGCAATCCGGCGGTCATCCTGCTGGACCTCAAGCTGCCCAAGGTGGACGGCCTGGAGGTGCTGGAGCAGGTGCGCGCCAATCCCAGCCTGCGTAGCGTGCCGGTGGTGATGCTCACCTCCTCGCAGCAGGAGTCCGACGTGCTGCGCAGCTACGAGCTGGGCGTCAATGCCTACGTGGTCAAGCCGGTGGACTTCAAGCAGTTCGTCTCGGCCATCGCCGACCTGGGCGTGTTCTGGGCGGTGCTCAACGAGCCGCCGCCCGGCTCGGTCAAGACCTCGCGCCGCTATGAGTGAACGGGCGGCCGCCGGCGTGGACTCGGCATCCCGGGCGACGCCGGCCGGCAATGGAGCCGCACGCCTTCGTGTGCTGATGCTGGAGGACTCGGTCTTCGACACCGAGTTGCTGATGCAGGCACTGCTGCGCGCGTATCCGCATGCGAAGGTCACCACGGTGCGTGACGAATCCGGCTATGCCGAGGCGCTGCGGCAGGAGCGCTTCGAGCTCATCCTGTCGGACTTCGAGCTGCCCGGCTATTCCGGCCAGCAGGCGCTGGAGCTGGCGCGCAGCCTCACGCCGCAGGTGCCCTTCGTCTTCGTCTCGGGCGTCATCGGCGAGGACAACGCGGTCGAACTGCTGCGCCAGGGCGCCACCGACTATGTGAGCAAGGGCCGCCTCTCGCGCCTGCCGATGGTGGTGGACCGCGCGCTGCGCGAGGTGGCGGTGCGCGACGGGCGGGTGCGCGCCGAGCGCGCCCTGCAGGACAACGACCTGCTCTTCGGCCGCCTGGTCGATTCGCTGGCGGACTATGCGGTGGTGCTGCTGGATGCCCAGGCGCGCGTGCTGCGCTGGAACCTGGGTGCGCGCCAGATCTTCGGCTCGGCCGAGTCGGAGGCCCTGGGCCGCGGTCTGCATGAATTTCTCACGAGTCGCGAAGGGCCGCAGCCCATGGAGTGGCTGCACGCCAGCTGCGCGGGCGGCAGCTTCAACGCGCAGCTGTGGCTGCAGCCCCTGCGCGGCGAGCCCTGCTGGGCCGATGTGGTCGTCGCCTGCCTGGATGCCGAGGCCTCGGCCGCGCCGCCGCCCGTGGCCACCAGCCGCGTGCGCTACTGCCTGATCATCCGCGACCGCACCGCCGAGCATCGCAATGCCGAGGCCCTGCGCGCCGCCGTCGCCCAGGCCGAGGCGGCGCAGGAAGAAATGGCCCGCGCCAACGAGGCCAAGGACCGCTTTCTGGCCATCGTCTCGCACGAGCTGCGCAATCCGCTGGCCGCCATCTCCTTCGCCGCCCAGCTGCTGCAGCGACTGGCCACCGTGCCTGAGCGCCACAAGGACCTGATCCCCGGCATCCGCCGCAACGTCGAGCTGGAGGCCCGCCTCATCGACGACCTGCTGGACGTCTCCACCATCACCAGCGGCAAGCTGAGCCTGCGCGCCGACCGGCTGGACGCGGCATCGCTTCCCGCCGAGGTGGGCGAGATGATGCGCGGCGCACTGGCCGACAAGAAGCTCAAGCTCGGCGTGCGGGGCGTGGCCGAGGGGGCCTGGGTGCGGGCCGATGCGGCGCGCATCAAGCAGGTGATCGCCAACCTGCTGCGCAACGCCATCAAGTTCAGTCCGGCCGGCGCCACCATCCGGCTGGAGTCCGAGGTGCATGACGGGCATTTCGTCGTGCGCGTGGTCGACCACGGCATCGGAATCGCGCCCGACGCGCTGGAGCGCATCTTCAAGGCCTTCGAGCAGGCCGACCGCGAGGTCGCACGCCAGTTCGGCGGGCTGGGCCTGGGCCTGGCCATTGCGCGGCACCTGGTCATCGAGCACGGGGGCATGCTCACCGCCACCAGCGCCGGGCCCGGCCAGGGGGCCACCTTCGAGATGCGCCTGCCGCTGGCCGATCGCGAGGAGACCCAGCCCCTGCGTGCCGCGCCCACTCTGCCGCCGGCCCCGGCCGCTGCCCAGGGCGCCCGGGTGCTCATGGTGGAGGACAACGTCCAGGCGGCCGAGTTGCTGATGCTCTTCCTGCAGGACTACGGCTATGCCATCACCCACGCCGCCTCGGTGGCCGAAGGCCTGGCCTGCGCTGCGCAGAAGGAATTCGACATCGTGCTGACCGACCTGGGCCTGCCCGATGGCAGCGGCGTGGAGATCGGCCGCGCCCTCGGTGCCCGGCTGCCCGTGGTGGCGCTGAGCGGCTACGGCAGTCCCATCGACCGCCAGCGCACGCAGGCCGCCGGCTTTGCCGCACACCTGATCAAGCCGGCGGACCCGGAGGCGGTGCACGAGACACTGCAGGCCGCGTTGCGCAGCGCGGCCTGAGCGACGCTGGGCCGCGCCAGGCCTGGATGGGCCAGCGGCGCCGCGCGACGTGCGGGCCGGCCGGCCGCCAGCCTCCGTCGTCCTTCAGTGTTCGTCAGCCCTGGACGGTCACCGGCGGCAGGCTGCCGCCATCCTTGAGCGGCACCGCCAGGTCGGCGAGCAGCGGCAGCACCTGCCGGGCGGCGCGCTCGCCCTCTGCAATGGCGGCGGCGGCGCGGTGGAAGTCCATCGCCGCAATGTCCGACAGACGCGGACGCACCATCACGTCCGCCGGCTCGCCGGCCATGCGGCTCTGGGTGATGCGCACCTGCATGATGTTGAGACTGGTGCCCAGCACGTCCAGCAGCGAGGGCATCTCTGTGCCGCCGCCTGCGGGCGCACGCGGCGCCGGCCGCAGTTTGCCGAGTACCGTGGCCAGCACACCGGCCTTGGGCAGCTCGGCCACGGCCATCCCATCGGTGGAGGCGGTGCGGTTGCGCCGGCCGATCAGGTCCCAGTTGAGGTCCACGGCGATCACCAGGTCGGCGCCCATGGCGCGGCACAGCGACACCGGGATCGGGTTGACCAGCCCGCCGTCCACCAGCAGGCGGTCCTCCTGCTGGGTCGGCGTGAACAGACCCGGCAGGGCCATCGAGGCACGCACCGCATCGATCACCGGCCCTTCGCGCAGCCACACCTCGCGGCCGGTCGCCAGCTCGGTGGCCACGCAGCCGAAGGCCTTGGGCAGGTCGGCGAAGTCGGGGTCCTGCGAATGCTCGCGGAAGAACTTCAGCAGCTTGCCGCCCTCGATCAGCCCGCCGCCCATCTTGAGGTCCAGCATGGCCACCGTGCCCGACCACGTGAGCTTGCGCACCCAGTCTTCGAGCCAGTCGAGCCGGCCGGCCGCATAGATGGCACCCACCAGTGCGCCGATGGAGGTGCCGCACACCACGTCGGGCGCGTAGCCGGCCTCTTCCAGCGTGCGGATCACCCCGATGTGCGACCAGCCTCGCGCCGAGCCGCTGCCCAGTGCCAGGCCGATGCGGGGCCGCCGCGGCATCAGAAGTCCACGAGGCTCAGGCCGACGGACAGGACGGTGCGCTTGCGGTTGTAGTCCACCAGCGTGTCGCCGTAGCCGTGGAACAGCTGCACATGGAAGCGCAGGTCGCTCTTGGCCGGATCGCCGATGGCGCGCAGCCATTCGAGTCGCACCGAGCCCTTGCCGCTGCCGCCGATGAGCCCGCGTGCGGTGCCGCGCAGCGTGTTGACCGGGTCCACGTTCCAGGTGCCGATGATCTCGCTGTGGCCCAGGTAGCTGGTGATGTCGGGGTTGTCGTCGTCGGCCGCGCTTTCGTGCACGCGGTGCCACACGCGGGCGGTGATGGCGAATCGGTTGTCCAGCTCCACGCCGCCCATCAGGTAGACGCGGTTCCAGCTGCGCGACAGCGGCAGGCTCTGACCGTTGGACTGGTGCACCAGCCCCAGGCCCGCATAGCGCCAGCGCCAGCCGCCGGGCAGGCTCAGGTCCAGCGGGTAGGCGTACATGAGCTCGGGCTCATGGTCCGTGGTGCGGAAGGGTCGCGACAGGTCCGAGTTGAAGACCTGCCAGGTCGACTGCTGCGTGTAGCCGAACCACAGCGAATCGCGGCGCAGCGGGTCGCCACGCGTGAGCAGGCCCTCGGCCAGCTTGGTGCGCACCGAAAGTCCGATGCGCATCTCGCTGGGCTGGTAGGCCATGGCCGTGCCGGTGTGCCCCTCGGCGGGCGAGGTGGGCGTCTGCGGCCGGCCGTCGGCGGTGGAGATCGACACGTTCAGCGGCCGGTAGCCGCGGAAGGTGAAGGTGCCGCAGCTACTGCCTTCCTCCAGCTCCCAAAAGCGCGAGAGCGCTGAGTACTGGCGGTCGCGGCAGCCTTCGGTGTCGGCCACGGCGATCACGCGCGTGGCGGGCTGGGCCACGTCCACGGGTTTGTCCACGGCCGGTGCGTCCGGCGGCTGCGCAGAGGCGAGCGCGGGCGGGGCCGGTGGCAGCGTGGCGGCAGGTGTCTGCTGCTGCAGGGCCCAGCGGTCGAAGCAGGCCAGCCGGGCGGCGTTGTCGGCGGAAAGGCGCGCGCACTGCTGCCAGGTGAGTTGGGCGTCCGCCAGCGGGCTGGGCGGAAGGCCCGGTGCGGGGGCGGCCTGTGCCAGCGCGCGTGTCTGGGCCTGGACTGCGAACGGACTGGCCAGGGCAGCCAGCGTCAGGAAGCTCAGGGTGAGGGGCGTTTGCGCAGAACGACGGGCACGCTCTGCTCGGTGGCGGTGTTGCGCCATGTTCCAGTGAACTCCTTGCCGCACGAGGCGGGCTGCAGGTCTGTGGTCCAGACCGCGCTGATCGTGCGGCCGTCCCGGGATTCGTCGAGGCTGAACTGGCCGTCGGCATTGATGTCGCCGGCCAGCTGGGCCAGCGGGGAGCCGGCCCTGGCGATGGTGCCACGCACGCTGCCCGCGTATTCCGGATGCGGGCGCAATTCGACGTCAGCGGGCGCCGCGTCGTTCTGGAAGCGCGCATCCCACCAGCCATAGAGGTCCGAGGGCTTCATGTCGCTGGCCGTGGCCGGACAGCCGGGCGGCACGCGGGTGCCCGCGCAGCCGGCGGCGGCCAGCGCGATCAGCAGAGAGGGCAGCAGGCGCATCGCGGCTCCTTGGGGCGGTATCAGTTCGAGGGCTCGGCGGCCGAGGCGGCCGCAGCGGCGCGGCGCGCGAACTCGGCGCGCAGGGCCTTGAGCTTCTCGCGCGGGTCTTCCTTGGCCGTGGTCTTGTCCAGCGCCATCTCGGCGATGAAGCGGCTGGGCGCGGCCTGCACCATCTCGCGGCCCTTCTTGCGGCGCTTCATCCAGCTCACGGCCAGCGTGCGCTGGGCGCGGGTGATGCCCACGTACATCAGGCGGCGCTCTTCCTGCAGGCGCTCGGCGATGCTTTCCGTGACCTTCTCCTGCCGGCCTTCGTCGTCGTCCAGCTTGAAGGGCAGCAGGCCCTCGTTCACGCCGACCAGCATCACGTGCGGCCACTCCAGGCCTTTGGAGGCATGCAGCGTGGAGAGGGTGAGCACGTTCTGGTCCTGCTCGCGCTCGCTGATGGTGGACAGCAGCGAGATGGTCTGCGCCACCTCCAGCAGGCTCTTGGCCTCGGGGCCGCTGGTGGCGCCGGAGGCGTCCTCCACCTGGCCGCCGCAGCGCTGCGACATCCAGTCGCAGAACTCCAGCACGTTGGTCCAGCGGCTGGCCGCGGCCTGCTCGCTGTCCTCGCCGTCGTAGAGGTGCTTCTCGTACTCGATGTCCTTGAGCCAGTCCATCAGGAAGGCCCGCGCGCCCTCGGCGCCGACGGTGTGGCGGGCGCGGTATTCGAGGTCGTTGATGTAGCGGCCGAACTCGTGCAGTCCCTCGATGCCGCGCTTGGGCACGGCGCTGGGCAGCGAGGGCGAGAACAGCGCCTCGAACAGGCTGATCTTGTACTGGCTGGCGAACACGCCCAGCTGCTGCAGCGTGGTGTGCCCGATGCCGCGTTTGGGCGTGGTCACGGCGCGCAGGAAGGCCGGGTCGTCGTCGTTGTTGACCCACAGGCGGAACCAGCCGCACAGGTCCTTGATCTCGGCGCGGTCGAAGAAGCTCTGGCCGCCCGACACCTTGTACGGGATGTTGGCGCGGCGCAGCGCCTGCTCGAAGATGCGCGCCTGGTGGTTGGCGCGGTAGAGGATGGCGAAGTCGCGCCATTCCTTCTGCGTGGAGCTTTCGCGCAGGCCCTGGATGCGGGCCACCGTGCGCTCGGCTTCGTGCTGCTCGTTGTCGCAGTCCACCACGCGCACCGGCTCGCCCTCGCCCAGCTCGCTGAACAGCGTCTTGGGAAAGAGCTTGGGATTGGGCCCGATCACGTTGTTGGCCGCGCGCAGGATGGCGCTGGTGGAGCGGTAGTTCTGCTCCAGCTTGATGACCTTGAGCTGCGGATAGTCGATCGGCAGCTTCTTGAGGTTGTCCAGCGTGGCGCCGCGCCAGCCGTAGATGGACTGGTCGTCGTCGCCCACGGCGGTGAAGCGGCCGCGCTCGCCGGCGAGCAGCTTGAGCACCTCGTACTGGGTGGCGTTGGTGTCCTGGTACTCATCGACCAGGATGTGGCCCAGCAGCTTCTGCCACTTCTCGCGCACGGCCTCGTGCTTGTGCAGAAGCTGCAGCGGCATGCCGATGAGGTCGTCGAAGTCCACGCTCTGGTAGGCCGTCAGGCGCTCCTCGTAGCGGGCCATGATCTTGGCGGTGATGCGCTCGTTGTCGTCCAGTGCCTGGGCCTCGGCCTCGGCCGAATTGAGGCCCATGTTCTTCCACTTGCTGATCGTCCACTGCCAGGTGCGGGCGGTGGCCGTGTCGGTGGTGCCGCCGGCGTCCTTGAGGATCTTGGTGACGTCGTCCGCGTCCAGGATGCTGAACTGCGGCTTGAGGCCCAGCACGCCGCCGTCCTCGCGCATCATGCGCACGCCCAGGGCGTGGAAGGTGCACACCACCACCTGCTTGGCGTCGCGGCCGATCAGGCCCTTGGCCCGCTCGCGCATCTCGGCCGCCGCCTTGTTGGTGAAGGTGATGGCCGCGATGCGCTTGGGCTCCAGCCCGGCCTGGATCAGCCGCGCGATCTTGTGGGTGATCACCCGCGTCTTGCCCGAACCCGCGCCGGCGAGCACCAGGCAGGGCCCGTGGAGGTAGTTGACCGCTTCCTGCTGGGCGAGATTGAGGCCGGAGGACATGGCGAGAGGGGGGAGGGCTGCAGGCGCCGCGGCGCTGGATCGGCCGGACGCAAAAGCGCGCAATGATACTGGCGGGGGGCTGGCGACGAGAATGCGCCGCCGTGCTTGCCGTCTTTGCCGCCACCTTCCCCTTCTTCGCGCTGATTGCCCTGGGCTACCTGGCCGCTCGGCGCGGGCTGATGCCGCTGGAGGCGATTCCGGGCCTGAACGTCTTCGTCCTGTACTTCGCACTGCCCTGCATGCTGTTCCGCTTTGCGGCCGGCACGCCGCTGGCGCAACTGCTCGATGCACGGGTGGCGCTGGTGTGGGGCGTGGCCGCGCTGGCGATGGTGGCGCTGGCCACTGCCGCCGCGCGGCGCGCCGGACACCACTGGAACGACGCCGCCTTCGGCGCGCTGGTGGCCGCCTTTCCCAACACCGGCTTCATGGGCGTGCCGCTTTTGGCCGCGCTGCTGGGGCCGGCAGTCGCGGGGCCGGTGATCGTCACCATCGCCTTCGACATGGTGCTGACCTCCTCGCTGTGCATCGCCCTGTCGCGGCTGGACACGCACGAGGGCGGCGCCGCGGCCCAAGCCGTGCGGCGCGCGCTGGGCGGCATCGTGCGCAACCCGATGCCCTGGTCGATGGTGCTGGGCGCGCTGGGCTCCGCGCTGCAGTGGCGGCTGCCGGCACCGGTCGACCGCACGGTGGGCATGCTGGCGGACGCGGCGTCGCCAGCGGCGCTGTTCACCATCGGCGCGGTGCTGGCGCGCTCGGCCCTGCGGGCGCGCGAGGGCGGCGCGCAACTGCCGTGGCGCGCCGCGCTGCGCGACCTGTTGCCGGTGGTGGGCTTCAAGCTGCTGGTGCATCCGCTGCTGGTGCTCGGGCTGGTGACGGCGCTGGCAGCAGCAGGCACCGGGCTGTCGCCGCTGGCCGGCGTGGCGCTGGTGCTCACGGCGGCGCTGCCCAGTGCCAGCAACGTCTCGATGCTGGCCGAGCGCTACGGCGCGGACACCGGCCGGGTGGCGCGGATCATCCTGTGGACGACCGTCGGCGCCTCCCTGAGCTTTCCGCTGGCGGTGTCGCTCACGCGCTGAGCCGCTGCCGAGACGGACGCCATAGGCCCTTCGTTCCCCCTGGCATGCGAGGTATTCCTACGCCGCGCGGACGCGGCTGGGCCTAATGTGAGCGCATGTTTCAGAGGTTCTGATCATGCAGACATGGGTTCGCGTGATGGTCGCCGTGGCGGCACTGGCCGCGGTGGGTGCAATGGCCGCGCACGGCCAGGTGCGATGGGCCGCCGCCCTTCTGGCGGCTGGCGCCGTCCTGCTCGCGATCGGTCTGTGGGCCGTCCGCCTGCGCTCGACGCGCCGGCGGGTGCTCTCCTACGTGCAGGTCATCAAGCCCCCGCTCGGGCACATCGAGCACCGTCAGGCCTGAGGGATGCCGGCATATTCCACGGGCCGGGGTGACCGCCCCGCGGTGAAAGGCCGCGATGCCGCGGGAGCGTGCCTCAGATCGCCTGGGGATCCACGTCGATCAGCCACCGGATGATCCCCTGCCCCTCCGGACCGCGCCGCAGCGCATGCAGCCGCGGATGCCACTGCGCCAGCAGGCGCTGCAGCGCCACCCGCGATTCGCTTTCGACCAGCATCTGCGCCCGTTCCACATTGGCCACGCGCTGGATCGCCAGCGGCACCGCCGGATAGCGTTGCACGGCGGTTGCCTCGGGCAGATCGTCCACCGCCGAGCTGGCGGCCGTCAGAAATGCCTGGGCCGCTTCCTGCGTACGGGCGTCGGCGCGCAGCAGCGCCTGGTAGGCGAAGGGTGGCAGGCTGGCGGCGCGCCGCTCTTCCAGCTGCTGTTCGGCAAAGGCCGCGTAGTCGTGCCGCCGCAGCGCCGCGAACAGCGGATGCTGCGGATGGAAGCTCTGGATCCACATCTCCGCCCGGCTGCCCTGTGCCGCCAGCCAGGCGCTGTCGCGGCCTGCCCGCCCGCCCGACTGCATCAGCAGCGAGAACAGCCGCTCCGGCGCGCGGAAGTCGCTGGAGAACAGCGCGCCGTCGGGGTTGATGGCCGCCACCAGCGTGATGCGCCGGAAGTCGTGGCCCTTGGCGATCATCTGCGTGCCCACCAGCACGTCCACGGCGCCGTCGTGCACCTGCGCCAGCTGCTGGGCAAGGGCGCCCTCGTGCCGGGTGCTGTCGGCGTCGATGCGGGCGATGCGAACCGGGCCGCCGCCGTCGCCCTCGGGCCGCTGCACGCCCGCCAGCAATTCGGCCAGTTCCTCCTCCAGCCGTTCGGTGCCGCGGCCCACGGGGGCGATGTCCAGGTTGCCGCAGGCCGGGCAGGCGCGCGGCACGCGTTCGGCAAAGCCGCAGTGGTGGCAGCGCAGGCTGCGGTCGATCTTGTGGAAGACGCGGTAGGCGCTGCAGTGCGGGCATTCGCTCTTCCAGCCGCAGTCGCCGCAGGCCAGCACCGGGGCATAACCGCGGCGGTTGAGCAGGAGCATGCTCTGCTCGCCGCGGGCCACGCGCTGGGCGATGGCGTCCACCAGCGCGGCCGACAGGCGGGTGCGCGGCGGCTGCAGGGTCATGTCCACCAGCCGGACGGTGGGCAGGTCGCCGGCCCCGACGCGGCTGGGCATGGACAGGCGCCGGTAGCGGCCGCCGGCATCGCCGTCCGACGGCGGGCGGCTGCCCCACCAGCTTTCCAGCGACGGCGTGGCCGAGCCCAGCAGCACCCGGGCGCCTTCGCGCCGGCCCCGCCACACGGCGAGGTCGCGCGCGGAATAGCGGGCGCCTTCCTGCTGCTTGTAGCTGGGGTCGTGTTCCTCGTCGACCACGAGCAGCGCCAGCCGGGGCAGGCTGGCGAAGATGGCCATGCGCGTGCCCAGCACGATGCGGGCGCGGCCCAGGTGTGCCGCCAGCCAGCTGGCCAGGCGCTGGGGATTCGTCATGCCGCTGTGCATCGACACCACCGCGCCCGGCCCGTAGATCGGCGCGAAGCGGGCGACGAAGCGCGCCTCCAGCTGGGGCGTGAGGTTGATCTCCGGCACCATCACCAGGGCCTGCGCCTCGGGGTCGGCCTCCAGCAGCTCGGCCACGGCCTGCAGGTAGACCTCGGTCTTGCCGCTGCCGGTGCTGCCGTGCAGCAGGAAGACGCCCGCATCGCCTGCGCGCAGTTCGGCCAGCACGGCCGCCTGCTCGGCGGTGGGCGGGCGGGGCGCGTCGCCCTCCACCGGCGCCGCCGCCTTGGGCTGGCGGGCGAGCCGACGCGCGAGCTGGTCGGCGCCCAGTTCCCGCAACTGGGGCGGCAGGCCGGCCAGCGCCACTTCGCCGATGGCGCGCTGGTAATAGCGGGCCGCGAATTCCACCAGATCGCGCCAGCCGGCCGAGAGGGGCGGCAGGCCCTCCAGCACGGCGGCCACGGCGCGCAGGGTGGTGCCTGCGGGCTCCCCCCCGGCCTCCCCCCACACCACGCCCAACACCTCGCGCTGGCCCAGCGGCACCCGCACCAGCGCTCCCGCCGGCACCGGGCTGGGCGTGATGTAGGTCAAAGGTTCGGAGATGCCGCTGTGGGCCGGCGTCTGCACCGCCACCCGCACGCGAACCCCGGTTTGGGACGCTTCATTCATGCTTGTTTCGACAAGCAACATCTAAGTGTTTGATTTCTCGGGAGTTTGGCAGTCATCCAGAGTTCCTGTGGATAACTTTGTTGATAGGCGGCTGTGAAGGCCGCCAAAGCCCGTCAAATCAAGGCCTTGGCCAGATTGCCCGTAAAAAGGGCAGGGTGACGAATCCATAGGAATCAATCACTTAGCAGTGCTCGACGGCAGGGGCTCCGCCGTGGCAGGCACCCGGTGTTATGGCGCACCGCAGCACGAACTTTGTGCATAAGTAGGGGCGCGGGGGCTTGACAAAGCGCCAAAGCCCTGCCGGCGCCCGTTCCATGCGGGCTGGATGCTCCCTCAATGCGTGCAGCGGCGGCCGGCCGTCATGCAGTCCGCTGGGCGCGCGAATGCCGGTGGACGGCCTCCACCAGCGCGGCGACATGCTCGGGCGGCGTGAACTGGCTGATGCCGTGGCCCAGGTTGAAGATGTGGGTCGGGCCGGTGGTGGCCGGATCGCGGTGCGGCACGCCGAAACGGTCGAGCAGGCGCACGGCCTCGGCCGCCACCCGGCCGGGCGGCGCGAACAGCACATTGGGGTCGAGGTTGCCCTGCAGCGCCTTGCCCTTCGGGCCTTCGCCCACGCGGGCGCGGGCCACGGCCAGGTCCACCGTCCAGTCCAGGCCGAGCACCTCGCAGTCGAGCGTGGCCATGGCCTCCAGCCACAGGCCGCCGCCCTTGGTGAACACGATGCGCGGCACGCGCTGGCCGTCCGCGCCCTCGCGCTTGAGCTGCGACAGCACGCGCGCGGTGTAGGCCATGCTGAATTCGTGGAAGGCCCCGTCGGCCAGCGCCCCGCCCCAGCTGTCGAACACCATCACCGCCTGCGCGCCGGCGTCGATCTGGGCGTTGAGGTAGGCGGCCACGGCGTCGGCATTGATGGCCAGCATGCGGTGCATCAGGTCCGGGCGGCCGTACATCAGCGCCTTGGCATGCCGCCAGTCGCTGGAGCCGCTGCCTTCGACCATGTAGCAGGCCAGCGTCCACGGGCTGCCCGAGAAGCCGATCAGCGGCACGCGGCCGGCCAGCGCGCGGCGGATGGAGGCCACGGCGTCGAACACATAGCGCAGGCGCTCCAGGTCGGGCACTTGCAGCGCGTCGACCGCCGCCTCGTCGCGCACGGTGCGCGCGAAGCGCGGGCCTTCGCCAGCCTCGAAGGACAGCCCCAGCCCCATGGCGTCGGGCACGGTCAGGATGTCGGAGAACAGGATCGCCGCGTCCAGCGGAAAGCGGTCCAGTGGTTGCAGCGTGACCTCGGTCGCGTAGTCGACGTTGGTGGCCAGGCCCATGAAGCTGCCGGCCCGGGCGCGGGTGGCGACGTACTCCGGCAGGTAGCGGCCGGCTTGGCGCATCAGCCAGATGGGCGTGTGGTCGGTGGCCTGACGCCAGCAGGCGCGCAGGAAGCTGTCGTTCTGGAGGGGGGCGAAGGGCATCGCGGGATTGTCGCAGCGGTGCCCCAGAGCGTGACGGACTTGGCGGCGGCGGTGGCTGGCGCCCCGCCGCCGGCCTCGGTCAACCCGTGCGGTACTTGATCGAGCAGCCGTAGGGCTTGGTGCTCGCCACCGAGATCGGGCGGCCGCCGAAGGCATCGGCCAATGCCTGGTTCACGTAGTTGGTCGCGGTCCTGATGTCGTCGGGCCGCGCCGAGGCGATGCTGTCGATGCCGCCGGCGTACACCAGCACGCCCTGGGGATCGATGATGAAGATGTGCGGCGTGGTGCGCGCGCCGTAGGCCTGGCCCACGATGCCGTCCTCGTCCATGAGCACGGCGGTGGGGGCGCCCGACTGGGCCTTCATCCAGGCGGCCAGCTCGGCCGGCGGCAGGTAGTCGCTGGCGGCGCGCTCGGTGGAGTTGATGGCCAGCCAGACCGCGCCCCGCGCGGTGGCGGCCTTCTGGGTGGCCGGCATGTTGCCGCTGCCGTAGTGCTTGCGCACGAAAGGGCAGCCGGGGTTGGTCCATTCGAGCACCACGTACCTGCCGGCAAAGTCGGACAGCTGGTGGCGCTGGCCGCTCGTGTCCACGGCGACAAAGTCGGGCGCCTTCTGGCCCACGGTCGGGGCGGCATGCGCCTGGGCATTGATCAGCAGGCTGGCGCCCAGGGCCATGGCGGCCGTCATCACGGCGCGGCGCGAGGCACGGGAGAGGGCGGCACGGGCCGCGCGGACATTGCGCGCGGCGCGCTCGGTGCGCGAAAGTTTGGATGGCGACGGCGAGGTCGACATGGATGGATCAGCTCCTCATGACGGAAGGGGCCTTTGCACGGGCGGCGGGCGCCGTGTCGGCCGGGTTGAATGCTGAAGCGCAGCGGGAGCTTAGACCGCTTTCTTGAAGCCGGCGCGACAACCTGTACGGATCGGGGGAAATCGGGATCGCGCGTGCAGGCGCGGTGGCACCGGTCCAGGGCCGGGGCGCCCGGCGCCGCGTCAGAGGTGCCGGGCCACGAAGCCGAACCAGCGGGTGAGTGCGCCGACGGCATCGTCGGACTGGAGCGCCTGCAGCCATGCCTCCTCCTGGGCCCGCATGATGTCGTCGGCCATGTCCAGCGCGTCACGGTAGCGCCGGGCCGGGTCCTGCGCCGGGGTCAGCGGGTAGGTTTCCCCGACGAGCATGGCGACGATGGCGCCGCGCGCCGTCAGGCGCTGCAGGTCGTCGCCGCATTCGCCTGCGGGAATGATCGGCCCGCTCAGCGCGCCGTGCGCCACCATGGCGGCCGCTACCGTGGCCAGCACCTGCGGGGCCGTGGCGCCGTCGCCGCCGGCGGCCAGGTCGTCCCGCGCCTGCAGGCCGGCGGCTTCGATCGCCGCCTCGTGCACGAACACGCGGTCGTGGCCCGCCCGCTTCAGCCAGTGGCGCTGCCGCCAGCCGTGGTCGACCGTGAAGGCATGCAGCGACAGCGCAGGGTCGGCGCTGCCGCCGAAATAGCGGGCCGTGGGCAGGGGCGGCGCCTGCATGGCGCGCAGCGGCGCATCGTCGGCCAGCAGGCTGACGGCCGCGTGGTCCACGTTGCTCAGCAGCGAGGCGGTGGTGCGCAGGGCCAGGCCCAGCGGCTCGCCCAGCATGGCCAGCGGACCGGGCGCCGGCAGGTCGCGTGCCGAGGCCATGGCGTCCACCGCCTCGGTCAGCTTGCGCACGCCCTGCTTCACGTTGAAGCGCACTTCGCGCAGGCCGTCCTTGAGCGCCAGCGCCTTGTCCGGACTGGCGGCAGCGGCATCCTGGGGTTTGCGAGACATTTGCGACTCCGGCAAGGCACTATGTACAGGGGGTAGCATACCGGCTGGACGCAAGGGGTGTCCGCCAAGCAAGAGGTCCCTCCATTGAACCGTAAAGCCACGTCGACGGACGAAGCGGCGGCGCAGGACGGTGGCGCCGACAAGGTCACCGCCAATGCCCGCAACCGGCGCATGCGCCTGCGCGCCGCCTGGATGTACTACATCGAGGACATGACCCAGAACGACATCGCCCAGCGCCTGGGCCTGGGCCGGGTGACCGTGGTGCGCCTGCTCAACGACGCACTGGAGCGGCACGAGGTCAAGTTCACCATCGAGAGCGGCGTGCCCGAATGCGTCAACCTCGAGCGGGCGCTGGAGCGGCGCTTCGGCCTGGCCGAGGCGGTGGTGGCGCCGCTGTCCAGCCCCGAGGCCGACGCCGCCCTGGCCGTGAGCGCGGCCACCGGCCAGTACATGTCGGAGCTGGTGCGCCCGGGCATGAAGCTGGGCCTGGGCTGGGGCCGCACGCTGCTCGAATCGCTGCGCTACATCCGCACGACGCCGGTGCCCGACCTGTCGGTGGTCTCCATGCTGGGCGGCATCACCAAGATCAAGCGCTACAACCCCTCGGAATTCGCCTGGCGCTTCTCCAGCCTGTTCCAGGCCGAATGCCTGCAGATGAATGCGCCGGCGCTGGTGGACAGCCCGGCCTCGCGCCGCATGCTGATCGAGGGCTGCGGCCTGGGCGAGGTCTTCGACAAGGCCAGGGAGCTCGACGCCGTGCTGCTGAGCGTGGGCGACCTGGCGCCGACGGCCACCGCCTTCCGCGATGGCTATCTGTCGGACGAGGTGCGCCGCTCGATGCTGCGCCTGGGGGCGGTGGGCGAGTCGCTGTTCCACTTCTACGACGCGCGCGGCCAACTGATCGACCACCCCATCCACGAGTGCGTGATGGCCATCCCGCCCGACACCATCCGCCAGGTGCCGCAGCGCATCGTGGCCTCCGGCGGTGTCGGCAAGGCACGGGCGCTGCACGCCACCATGCGCCTGTTCAAGCCCACGGTGCTGATCACCGACGAGCATGCCGCCGCCCGCATGCTGGAGATCGACCAGGAAGACTGACCCTCCCTACGCCGATGCCGCGTGCCTTCTGGCGCGCCCCCAGGCCCCGCCTCGCACCGCGACGCGGGGCTTTTTGCTGCCTCCGGGTTTCCCCGATCCGTGGGCCGCGCCGCCCGGCCTTGCTGAGAGATGAACATAATGACAAAATAAAAATCAAATGTTCATTCATGGGCCGAGCCGGTCCTCCTTCCCCCACACTTTCAGGAGACTCCCTTGAGCGGATTCATTCCCAGCGGCCTGGCGGCCGATCTCGAAACCCGTGCCCTGACGGGCAAGCCCATCCGCATC
Organism: Pseudacidovorax sp.; assembly: GCF_017991995.1. Taxonomy (GTDB): domain Bacteria; phylum Pseudomonadota; class Gammaproteobacteria; order Burkholderiales; family Burkholderiaceae_C; genus Xenophilus. Next base: position 59,106 of record NZ_JAGOPN010000020.1, read on the forward strand.
GGCCTGATCGGCTCGGGAATGATGGGCGGGGACATCGTCACGCAGGTGCTGCAGATGCGCGGCGTGGTGGTGGCGGCCATTGCCGACATCCACGTGCCCGCTGCCCTGCGCGCGCTGCAGGAGGCCGGCCACGGCGGCGACGCCCATCGCGTGGTGGAGACGCAGAGTGACTTCGACCGCGCCGTCGAGGCCGGCCGCGTGGCCGTGACGCCCGATGCGCAGCTGGTCTGCCGCAGCGGCCTGATCGACGTGGTGGTGGACGCCACCGGCAAGCCCGCGGTGGGTGCCGAGATCGGCCTGACCGCCATGGAGCACGGCAAGCACCTGGTCATGATGAACGTCGAGGCCGACGTCACCATCGGCGCCTACCTCAAGCACGAGGCCGACCGCCTGGGCGTGATCTATTCGCTGGGGGCGGGCGACGAGCCCAGCTCCACCATCGAGCTGATCCAGTTCGTCTCGGCCCTGGGCTATCCGGTCATCGCCGCCGGCAAGGGCAAGAACAATCCGCTCAACATCGACGCCACGCCCGACGACTACGCGGCCGAGGCGCATTCCAAGAACCTCAACCCGCGCATGCTGGTGGAGTTCGTGGACGGCTCCAAGACGGCGGTGGAGATGTCCGCCATCGCCAACGCCACCGGCCTGGTGCCCGACGTGCCCGGCATGCATGGCCCGTCCTGCTCGCTGGAGGAATTGAGCCAGGTGCTGGTCCCGCGCGAGGACGGCGGCGTGCTCGGCCGCAAGGGCGTGGTCGACTACACCATCGGCAAGGGCGTGGCCCCGGGCGTGTTCGTGGTGGCCGAGATGGCGCACCCGCGCCTGCGCGAGCGCATGGACTACCTCAAGCTCGGCAAGGGCCCGTACTACACCTTCTACCGGCCTTACCACCTGTGCAGCCTGGAAGTGCCGCTGACCTGCGTGCGCGCCGTGCTCTACAACCGCGCCGACATGGCGCCCATCGCCCGGCCCACGGCCGAGGTGTGCGCCGTAGCCAAGCGCGACCTGCGCCCCGGCGACACGCTGGACGCCATCGGCGAGTACACCTACCGCGCCTGGGCCATGACGGCCGAGGATGCCCGCCGCCAGCGCGCCGTGCCCTGCGGCCTGCTGGAACGCGGCAAGGTCACGCAGCCGATCCGCAAGGGCGAGCTGCTGACCTCGGCCAACGTGGCCGTCGACCAGAGTTCGCGCATCGTCGAGTTCCGCCGCCGTCAGGACCGCCTGGTCTACGGCGAACTGGAGCTCGCAGCATGACGACGCCTTCCGTCCAGGGCGGCGTCGTCGGCGCCGAAGGCGTGCCGCGCGTGTTCGAGCGCTTCAGCGTCGAGCAGCTGCACGGCTTTCTGCGGCAGATGCACCTGATCCGCCAGTTCGAGGAAGGCGCCGAGCAGGCCTACATGCGCGGCCTGGTGCACGGCACCATGCACCTGTCCATCGGCCAGGAGGCCAGCGCCACCGGCGTCGGCGCGGCGCTGCGCGAGGGTGACGTGATCACCTCCACCCACCGCGGCCACGGCCACTGCATCGCCAAGGGCGCGGACCCGAAGTTCATGTTCGCCGAGTTCTTCGGCAAGGACACCGGCTACTGCCGTGGCCGCGGCGGCTCCATGCACATCGCCGACGTGGCCAGCGGCAACCTGGGCGCCAACGGCATCGTGGGCGGCGGCCTGCCCATCGCGGTGGGCGCGGCCCTGGCGCTGCGCCAGCAGGGCAAGCCCAACGTGGCCGTGTGCTTCTTCGGCGACGGTGCCAACAACGAAGGCGCCTTCCACGAGAGCCTGAACATGGCCGCCGTTTGGAAGCTGCCGGTGGTGTTCGTGTGCGAGAACAACCAGTACGGCATGTCCACCTCCACCGAGCGCTCCACGGCCGTGCGCCGCATCGCCCAGCGCGCGCAGGCCTACGACTTCCCCGGCGTGACGGTGGACGGCAATGAATTCGCCGCCGTCGCCGAGGCCGCCATCGAGGCGGTGGAGCGTGCCCGCAGCGGCCAGGGCCCCACGCTGCTGGAGTGCCTGACCTACCGCCACCGCGGCCATTCCAAGAGCGACCGCAACCGCTACCGCACCAAGGAGGAGATCGAGTCCTGGATCGCGCGCGACCCCATCGGGCGCTACGAGCAGGCGCTGCAGTCCTGCGGCCTGATCACGCCCGAGCAGGTGTCGGCCCTCGTCGACGACGTGGCGCGCGAGATCGCCGAGGCGGTGGAATACGCCAAGAACAGCCCGGCCCCCGACGCCGCATCCGTCACCGACTTCGTCTACACGCGCTCGCCCAAGGAGGCCGCCCATGTCCGTTGAGAGCCGCGAGCTGAGCTACGCGCAGGCCATCCAGGAGGCGCTGGCCATCGCCATGGAGCGCGACCCGCGCGTGTTCCTGATGGGCGAGGACATCGGCGTCTACGGCGGCGCCTTCCAGATCACGGGCGACCTGGTGCATCGCTTCGGCGAGTCGCGCGTGATGGACACGCCCATCTCCGAGCTGGCCGGCGCCGGCGTGGCCGTGGGCGCCGCGCTCATGGGCCAGCGGCCGGTGTACGAGTTCCAGTTCTCGGACTTCGCCACGCTGGCCATGGAGCAGATCGTCAACCAGGCCGCGAAGATCCGCTACATGCTGGGCGGCAAGGCCTCGGTGCCGCTGGTGATGCGCTTTCCGAGCGGCTCGGGCACCGGCGCCGCCGCGCAGCACAGCCAGAGCCTGGAGGCCTGGCTGGCGCACGTGCCCGGCCTGAAGGTGGTGCAGCCCTCCACGCCGCACGACGCCAAGGGCATGCTGCTGGCCGCCATCGAGGACCCGGACCCGGTCATGTTCTACGAGCACAAGCTGCTCTACAAGATGAAGGGCCCGGTGCCCGAGGGCTACTACACCGAGCCGCTGCACGAGGCGCGCATCCGCCGTGCCGGCGAGCACGTGACCATCGCCGCCAACTCGATCATGGTGCACAAGGCGCTGGAGGCCGCGATCGAACTGGCCGCCGAGGGCATCTCGGCCGAGGTGGTGGACCTGCGCTCGCTGCGGCCGCTGGACCTGTCCACACTGGTGGACAGCGTCAGCCGCACCACGCGCCTGGTCTGCGTGTACGAAGGCACCAAGGAGCTGGGCATCGGCGCCGAGGTGTCGGCCGCCATCGCCGAAAGCGCCGCCTTCGACCGGCTGGACGCCCCCATCATCCGCCTGGGCGGGGCCGACTGCCCGCTGCCCTACAACCCGCAGCTGGAGCGCGCGGCCGTGCCGCAGGTGCCCGACATCGTGGGCGCGGTGCGCCGCAGCGTGCGCGCGAGGGGCTGAGCATGGCCACCGAAGTCATCCTCCCGCGTGTCGACATGGACATGGCCGAGGGCAAGATCGCCCATTGGTATGTCAAGGACGGCGACGCGGTGCGCAAGGGCCAGGTGCTGTTCGAGATCGAGACCGACAAGGCCACGATGGAAGTCGACGCGCCGGCCGACGGCACGATGCACGGCATCCGCGGCGAGATCGGCGTGTCGATGCCGGTGGGCGAGATCGTGGGCTGGATCCTGGCGGCGGGCGAGGCGCCGCCGGCCGAGTCGGGCCCGGTTGCCGCCCCCGCCGCCCATGCCGAGGCCCTGTCGGACGAGCCGGTGGCGCAGGCGATCGCCCAGCCCGCGGCCATCGCTGCCGCCGCCGCGGCGGCGCCCCTCGCGGCGGAAGGCGGCCTGCTGCGCGCCACGCCCCTGGCCCGCAGCCTGGCGCGCCAGCGCGGCATCGACCTCGCCACCGTGCGCGGCAGCGGGCCCGACGGCCGCATCCTCGCCGCCGACCTGCTGGGCGGCGCCGGTGCGGCGACGGATGCGCCGGGCCTGCATTTGCAGTGGCTGCGCACGGGGCAGGGCGCGCCGCTGGTGCTGATCCATGGCTTCGGTGCCGACCTGGGCTCCTGGCGACCGCTGCTGGCGCACCTGCCGGCCACGTTGCCGGTGCTGGCGCTGGACCTGCCGTCGCATGGCAAGTCGCCCGAGTCCGGAGCCGTGGACCTGGCGGGCGTGGCGGCCGAGGTGCTCGACCGGCTCACCCGCGAGGGCGTGGAGACGGCGCATGTGCTGGGCCATTCGCTCGGTGGCGGCGTGGCGCTGGCGCTGCTGCAGCAGGCGGCGGTGCGGGTGCGTTCGCTCACGCTGCTGGCGCCGCTGGGGCTGGGCGGCGGGGCCGATCCCGCCTTCATCGACGGGCTCACGCAGGCCGAGGACGAATCCATGCTCAAGGCCGTGATGGGGCGGCTGGTGCACGAGGCCCGCTGGATCACCGGCTCCTTCGTCGCCACTGCCTTGCAGCAGTTGCAGCGGCCCGGCCGCCGAGAGGCGCTGCGGACGCTGGCCGAACGGCTGCTGCCAGCGGCCGGGCCAGCGCCGGCGCTGCACGCGGTGCTGGCGCAGGCCGACGTGCCGGTGCATGTGCTGTGGGGCCGCGAGGACCGCATCCTGCCCTGGGCCCAGGTCGAGGCCCTGCCGCCGTCGGTGGGCCTGCACCTGCTGCCGGGCGTCGGCCATCTGCCGCAGGTCGAGGCCGGCGCGTGGGTGGGGCAGGTGGCCGCGCTGCAGTGCGGTGCGGTGGGGTCGGTGGCGCAGGGTTAGGCGCGCGGCGGGGCGCCTCGGCATCGGTGTCTGGGTCGGGGCTTGGGCTTGGGCTTGGGCTTGGGCTTGGGCTTGGGCTTCAGGTTGGGTCGTGTCGCGTCAGGCGACTGCTTGAGGGTGGCGCGGGGCGGGTGGGCGCTGACCCGGCAGAGTGCGCCGGCATGCGCGCTCCCGGTGCACGCATGCCGGCGTCCTCCACCGGTTGGCACTCCAGTCGTTGGGCCTCCCTGCCGGGTGGCAACCCAGTCGTCGACTGGCCCCCATTCGTCAAGCAAGCCGCCAATGGGCCCCGTGCATCGCACAGCCGCCCCTGAAGCGGCGTCATTCAGGCGGGCACGGCGACGAAGGCAGGCCGCAGTTGCGGATGCGTGGGATAGCGCCAGACTGGCTTGGCGCCACTGAACAGGTCCAGGAAGGCGATGGCCTGCCCGGCGTCTTCGCGCACGTTCTCCAGGTAGCTGGTCCAGTGCTGCGCCACGCGCGCCTCCAGTCCTGCGTCCAGCGGCGGCGCGCCGCGCGCCACACGCCAGGCTTGCAGCAGCGTCAGCGCCGCGTCGGTCAGCACACGCACCTGCGGAGCCTCGTGCGTCGCACGCGGCAGCACCAGCGGCGGGTGGCGCAGCCATTGCCACAGTAGCGCACCGCTGGCGAAGTGGGCCACGTCCACGGCATCGCGTGCTTCGAGCGGCTGGGCCTGCTCCAGCAGCGCCGCCCAGGTCCAGAAGGCCTGCGCGAGGGCAGGGCGGTCCACCGTGGCATCGACGCCGTCGGACCCCAGGGCCCGGGCGCGGCCCAGCAGCAACGCGGCATGGGCGTCGCGGCACCAGTGCCAGCGACGCAGTTGCGCAGGGAAGTCGGGCTGGACGCTCCAGAGGTGGGCGAGTTGGGTGTCGAGCATGGGGGTCGGACGATGGCACCGGCGCCCGGGCCTGGCACCTAGTGAACACCCTTATGCGTGAACATATTGACTAGTCGATGGACAAATGTACCATTTTCTCCATCGCCAACGATCGATGGCGGGCGTGCCGTAACCGAATAACCGGCCGCCGACAACAACCTGGAGACACCATGCCCACAACGCAACAACTGCTGCTTCTGCTGACCCTGTTCTGGGCCCTCCAGGTGGCGGCGTCCTGGGTGCAGTACCGCCACTACCGCGGCGCGATGGGCGAGGCCACGCGCCGCTGGTCCGACGGCTACCTGGGCGTGGGCCAGTCCCGCCGCCGCCTGCGCGGCGGCGCCGTGGCGCTGCTGGAGGTCGATCCGGCCCTGCGCGTGCGCCGCCTGCAACTGCTGGGCGGCATCAGCATCTTCGCCCGCTTCAAGCCGCAGGAAGGCGCCGAAGGCCTGACGCTGCAGCAGCTGGCCGCCCAGGCCGAGGGCAGCACGCCCCAGGCCCTGGCCATCCGCCAGGCCATCGCCCAGGTCGAGGCCGTCCATCGGCGCCAGACCGAGCGCGCCGCCGAGGCGCCAGCAGGGCCCGCCGCCCCCGAAGGCCAGGCCGTACCGCAGCCCCAGCCCCAGGCCGCCTGACACCCCGACGTCTCACGCGCCGCGCCGTCGACGCGCGCCGCCCCCGATTTCCCCCCGTCCACTCCACAACCACAACGGAGACATTCCATGGAGACTTTCGAATTCCTCGCCCGCGCAGCGGAGGCGTTCATCGGCGTGTTCAACGCCGGCGGCAAGACCTTCGTCGGCTTCGTCACGGGCATCCTGCCGACGCTGATCGTGCTGCTCACCGCGGTCTACACCGTGATCGCCCTGGTGGGCGAGCAGCGGGTGCACCGGCTGGCGCGCTTCGCCGCCGGCAACGCGATCACCCGCTACACGGTGCTGCCCTTCCTGGCCATGTTCTTCCTGACCAACCCGATGGCCTACACCTTCGGCATGTTCGTGGAAGAAAAGCACAAGCCCGCCTTCTACGACTCGGCGGTGTCGCTGTGCCACCCCATCACCGGCCTGTTTCCGCATTGCAACCCCGGCGAGCTGTTCGTCTGGCTGGGCGTGGCCACCGCCATCACCAAGCTGGCCGAACAGGGCCATGCGCCCTTCTCGTTGCCCAAGCTCGCCCTGGCCTACCTGCTCGTGGGCCTGGTGGTGAACCTGCTCAAGGGCATCGTCACCGAGAAGATCACGATGCTCATCGCCAAGCGCGACGGCGTCGCGCTGTAAGCCGCCGCGATCCGACCGCCCCGCCCCCACCGAAAAGCACAACAAGACCAGACCCGAGGAGACCCGCGCCATGTCCAGCACTTCCGCGTTCCGTTCCGTCACCGTTTCCGCCGGCCCCGGCGGCTGGGGCGGCCCGCTCACCATCACGCCGACACCCGAGCGCGACAAGATCATGGCCGTCACCGGCGGCGACATCCCCGAGGTGGCGCGCCGCCTGGCCGAGATGACCGGCGCCACGGTGGTGGACGGCTTCCGCGCCCCGCCGCCCGAGAGCGAGGTCGCGGCCGTGGTGATCGACTGCGGCGGCACGGCCCGCTGCGGCGTCTATCCGCGCAAGCGCATCCCCACCATCAACCTGACGCCGGTGGGCAAGTCGGGCCCGCTGGCCGACTTCATCGCGGAAGACATCTACGTCTCGGGCGTGAAGGTGGAGCAGTTGCAGCCCGCCGGCGGCGCGGCGGCTGCGGCCGCCCCGGCCGCGGCGGCCATGGGCGGTGCCTTCGGCGGCGCGGCCGTCATGGCGGCCTCCAGCCGCGCGGCCGACAACCAGCCGCCGCAGGGCGGCGTGGTGGGCCTGATCACCTCCATCGGCCGCGGCATGGGCGGCGTGATCGGCGTGCTGTTCAACAGCGGCCGCAAGTCCATCGACCAGGTGCTGCGCAACGTGCTGCCCTTCATGGCCTTCGTGACCATGCTGATCGGCCTGATCAACGAGACGGGCATCGGCGGCGTGCTGGCCCACCTGCTGGAGCCGCTGGCCGGCAACGTGATCGGCCTGCTGGTGCTGTCGGCCATCTGTGCGCTGCCCTTCCTCTCGCCCATCCTGGGGCCCGGCGCGGTGATCGCGCAGGTGATCGGCGCGGCCATCATCGGCCCGGCCATCGCCAACGGCACCATCTCGCCGGCCATGGCGCTGCCGGCCCTGTTCGCCTACGACGCGCAGGTCGGCTGCGACTTCGTGCCCGTGGGCCTGGCGCTGGGCGAGGCCAAGCCCGATACGATCCGCGTCGGCGTCCCGGCGGTGCTGATCTCGCGCCAGATCATGGGCCCGACCTCGGTCGTGATCGCCTGGGCGGCCAGCTTCCTTCTTTGAGCATCCAAGACCTGTACGGAGACCCCATGATCTATTACTCCACCACCGTGACCGCCATCGGCGAGGAGGTGCCCGACCTGCTGGACGGCGGCGTGCTGATCCTCTACGCCGACGGCGCCCCGCCGGCCCTGGCCGAGGTGTCGGTGCAGCACCGCGTGGCGGCCGAGGTGCCGCTGCAATGCCCGCCGGTGGGCGCGCGTATCACGCTGGGCGGCATCGACACCCGCGTCACCGCCGTCGGCAGCACGGCCTGGGACAAGGTGCGCGACATGGGTCACGTGGTCATCAGCTTCAATGGCGCCACCGCCGCCGAGCGGCCCGGCGAGATCTGCGTCGAGGCCCTGGACGCCAACGCCCTGCGCCGCGAGATCGGCGCCGGCAGCCGCATCACCATCGCCGACTGACGCTTCCCTCGCCTGCGTTCCCCGCCTGCGCCGGCACGGCCGCGGGGCGTCGGGCGCAGCGCCCGGCCCGTCCTGCCGCCGCCTTCAGCGCGCGCGGCGGTACGCCCTCCGACCTCCCCGCGCCCCGAACTCCCCATGATCGAGTTATCCACCGTTGTCCGTGTGGTGGAAGGCCTCCACACGCGTCCCGCCGCCCAGATGGCCAAGCTGGCCAAGGGCTTCAAGTCCAGCATCCACCTGGTCCGCCAGGGCAACCCGGCGGACGCCAAGAGCTCGGTCAAGCTGATGCTGCTGGGCGTGAAGGAGGGCGAGGAGGTGCTGCTGCGCGCCGATGGCAGCGACGAGCAGGATGCGCTCGCGCGTCTGGTGCAGTACCTGCAGGACCCGCGTGCCGGCCTGGAAGAGGGCGCACTGATCGCCCCCGCCACGCACGCCGCTGCGCAGGACTGCGGGGCCGACGATGCCGACGATGCCGACGAGGCCATCGCCGACAACTGCTTCTGCGGCGTGGCCGGCAGCCGCGGCACCGCCCTGGCGCCGGCCTATGTCTACCTGCCGCAGCCGCTGGTGGCCAGCCGCCAGGTGATCGACGCCGCCGAGGTGCCGGCCGAGCTGGACCGCTTCCGCCGCACGCTGGCCGACTTCGTGCAGCCGGCCGGCGGCGGCGTGCCCAACGGCGCCGCCAGCGAGCAGGACCGGGCCATCCTCCAGGCCCTGATCGACCTGGCGCAGGACGAGGAATACGTGGGCGCCATCATCCGTGGCATCGAGGGCCGCGGCGATGCGGCGGCCGTCACGCTGCGCGTCGGCCAGGTGCTGGCCGACAGCTTCAACGCCATGGCCGACGATTACATGCGCGCCCGGGCCGAGGACATCCGCGGCGTCACGCGCCACCTGGCGGCGCGGCTGCTGGGCCAGTCGCTGCCGGACCTGCGCGGCATCCACGCGCCCTGCGTGCTGGTGGCCGCCGACCTGAGCGCCTGGGAGTTCGCGCAGGTGCCCATCCGCCATGTGCGCGGCCTGGTGTGCACCGGCGGCTCGGCCACCTCGCACGTGGCCATCATGGCCCGCACCCATGGCGTGCCGGCCGTGCTGGGCGTGCCGCTGGGCGCGCCCCAGCTCAAGGCCGCCGACACGCTGGTGGTGGACGGCACGCGCGGCCGCGTCATCGTCAACCCCGACACCGCGCAGCAGCGCCATGCCGAACGCCGCATGGCCGCCGAGCGCGAGGCCCGCGCCGCGCTCGACCGCTACCGCGACCTGCATCCGCGCACCCGCGACGGCCGCGAGATCGAGGTGGTGGCCAACCTGGGCGGCCTGGACGAGATCCCGCTGGCGCAGGCCGCCGGCGCCATGGGCGTCGGCCTGTTCCGCACCGAGCTGCTGTTCATGCAGCGCCGCAGCCTGCCCACCGAGGACGAGCAGGCCGAGGTCTACCAGCGCCTGGCCGAGGCCTTCCACCCGCGGCCGGTGATCATCCGCACGCTGGACATCGGCGGCGACAAGCCGGTGGCCGGCATCGACTTCCCCAAGGAAGAGAACCCTTTCCTGGGCTGGCGCGGCGTGCGCATGTGCCTGGACCGGCCCGAGGTCTTCAAGCCCCAGCTGCGGGCGCTGCTGCGCGCCGCCTCCGTGGGCAATGTGCGGGTGATGATCCCGATGATCAGCGACGTCGACGAAGTGCGCCGCGTGCGCGCGCTGGTCGACGAATGCAGCGCCGAGCTGACCGCCGCCGGCGTGGCCCATGCCCGCTTCGAGCTGGGCATCATGGTCGAGACGCCGGCCGCCGTGCTGCAGGCCGACGCGCTGGCGGCCGAGGTGGGCTTCTTCTCCATCGGCACCAACGACCTCACGCAGTACGTGATGGCCACCGACCGCGCCAATGCGCAGATCGCCTCGCTCTACCGCACCGAGCATCCAGCCGTCATGCGCGCCATCGCGCTGACCTGCGAGGCCGCCCGCGCCGCCGGCATCTGGGTGGGCCTGTGCGGCGAGGCGGCGGCCAACCTGGACCTGATCCCGCGCTTCGTCGACATGGGTGTGACCGAGCTGAGCATGAGCCCGGCCTCCATCCTCGCGGCCAAGAAGCGGGTGACGGAGCTGTGAGCACGGCGGCCCTGCGCGCCCTGCTCAGCGACTGCGACGGCGTCATCGTCGACAGCGAGGTGGTGGCCGACCGCGCCATGCGCGAGGTGCTGGCCGGCGCCTTCGGCGGCGTCGACGTCGAGCCGGCCCTGGCCGGCCTGTTCGGCCGGCGGGTGATCGACATCATCCGGCTGGTGGAGCAGCGGCTGGAGCGCCCGCTGACCGACGAGCACCGCGCGGCCCTGCAGCGCGACATCGATGCCCGCGTGGCCAGCCTGGCGCCGGCCATGCCCGGCGTGTACGAGGCCTATGCCGAGATCGGCCTGCCGCTGGCCATCGTCTCCAACAGCGCCTTCGACCGGCTCCACCGCAGCGTGGAGGCGTCGGGCCTGTTGCCGCTCGCCGGCCGCCACGTCTATGCCGCCGAGGACGTGGGCCGGCCCAAGCCGGCGCCCGATGCCTACCTGCATGCCGCCCGCCAACTGGGCGTGCCGCCGGCCGCCTGCCTGGTGGTCGAGGACAGCGCCACCGGCGTGCTGGCCGCCCGCGCGGCGGGCATGGCGGTGCTGGGCTTCCTGGGCGGCAGCCATGTGGATGCGGACCATGGCCGCTGGCTCACCGAGGCCGGCGCGCTGGGCCTGTTCGAGCGGATGGATCAGTTGCCGGCGCTGGTGCGCGGCTGGCCGGCGCTGGCGGCCTGAGGGACGGGGCGGCCGGGCAGTGGCAGGCTGATCGAGCAGCCGTTGCCGGGCAGCAGCCGGCTGAAGGCCCTGGCAGCCCGTGAGTCAACGACCGTTCGGGCTGAGCTTGTCGAAGCCCCGCGTGGCGCTTGGGTCTTCCGGCGATCCGCTTCTCAGGACTTGCCCGCCCCGCCCGGCAACGCACGCAGCGCCTCGCGCACCTCAGCGGGCGAGAGCAGCTCGCTCAGCACCACCGGCGCCTTCCCGGGCGCCTGCAGCACATACACCGGGACGCCATTGCGGCCCAGCGCGTTCAGCGCGGCTGCGATGGCCGGATCGCGCCGGGTCCAGTCGGCGCGCAGCAGCTGCACGCCGCGCGCGTCGAAGTCGGCCAGCAGATCGGCGTTGCCCAGCGTGGTCTTCTTGTTGACCTGGCAGGTGACGCACCAGGCGGCCGTGAAGTCGATGAACACCGGCTTGCCCTCGGCCTGCAGCTGCGCCACGCGCTCGGCCGACCAGGGCTGCCAACGCGCCTCGGACGACGCGCCGCCCGCCGTGGCTTGTGGCGCGGGTGCCATCTGCAGCAGCAGCGGCCCGAAGCTCGCGGCCAGCGCCGCGAAGCCCAGCGCCAGCGCCCCGCCCAGCAGCAGCCGGGTGCGGCCGGCCAGCGTGCCCAGTGCCCAGACCACCGCGCTGCCGGCCACCAGCAGGGCCAGCAGCGCGCCGGCGCCGTCGATGCCGGCCTGCTGGCCCAGCACCCACACCAGCCAGGCGACGGTGGCGAACATCGGGAAGGCCAGCAGCCGGCGCAGGGTGTCCATCCACGGTCCGGGCCTGGGCAGCAGCCGCGCCACCGCCGGCACGAAGCCGGCCAGCAGGTAGGGCAGGGCCAGACCCAAGCCCAGCGCGGCGAAGAGCAGCAGCGCCTGCAGCGCCGGCAGGCCGATGGCCAGGCCCAGCGAGGCGCCCATGAACGGCGCCGTGCAGGGCGAGGCCACCAGCACCGCCAGCACGCCTGAGAGGAAGTCGTTGAGCACCGGATGGCGGACCTGCGTCCCTGCCAGCCGCGCCGGCGCCAGCATGCCCACCTCGAAGACGCCCGCCAGGTTGAGCCCCAGCAGCGTGAACAGCCCGGCCAGCGCCGCCACCATGCCGGGCGACTGCAGCTGGAAGCCCCAGCCCAGCTGGGCGCCGGCCGCACGCAGCGCGATCAGCAGGCCGCCCAAGGCGAGCAGGCTCAGCACCACGCCGGCGCTGTAGGCCATGGCGGCACGCCGATGGCCGCGCCGGTCGTCGGCATGGCGGGCGAAGCCCAATACCTTGATCGCCAGCACGGGGAAGACGCAGGGCATCAGGTTCAGCAGCAGGCCGCCGGCGAATGCGCCGAGCAGGGCCAGCAGCAGGCCGGCCGGTGCGACCGGGGCCGGCGCCACGGGCGCGGCCGGGCGGGCATTGGCGTCCAGCGCCGCCTGCAGCGCAGGCGAGACGGTGGCGGGCGCGCCCACGGCGGGCCATTGGCCGTCGACCGCGGCATCGACCCGCCAGCCCACCGGCTGGCCAGCGGCCTCGGCCCTTTTGCGGTCCTCGCCGGTGAGGGCCAGCACCAGCGGCATGCGCGCGGGGCTGGCCGAGCGCTGGTCGGCCACCGGGAACTGCGCCGTCCACACGCCAGCCTCCCAGCGCTGCTGCCAGTCGGTGCCGGCGACGGCACCGTTGCGCAGCACCTCGGCGGTCTCGGGCATCAGCTCCAGCGTGCGGCCCTGCGCGGCGGCGGGCAGGCCCTCGATGCGCATTGCGAGGCTGCGGGCGTCGGCGGCGAGCTTGGCCGTGGCGGGCGCTTCGACGGCCACCGGCCGCGCCGCCCAGGCGGCGTCGAACTCGGCCCCATGGCCCGCGGTGGAACTGCGTACGGGCAGGTCGAGGCGGAACTCGCCGTCCTCGGGGATGCATTCCTTGCGGCACACCAGCCAGGTGGCCGACAGGCGGATCGGCAGCGTGGCGGTGCCGGTCAGCGCGGTGGGTGGGCGGAAGTCCGGCGCCACCGTCACGGGCACCGGCAGCAGCACCTCGTTCTCGTAGCCGTAGTTGGCCAGGCTGCCGATGAAGAGCTTGTGCGGCACCGGCCAGTCGACCTCGCCCGCGTCCAGGCCCGGGGGCAGTTGCCAGCGCAGCTCGGTGGGCAGGCCGGAATCGCCGGCGTTCTTCCAGTAGGTGTGCCACTCGGGCTGGTGGCTGATCTTCAGGCCCAGCCAGACGGTGGCGCCGGGGCCCACGCCCTGTGGCGCCTGGGCCACCAGCTCGGCGCGCACATGCGGTGTGGTGACGACGGCGCTGCCGCCGCCGTTGCTGCCGGGCGTGAGCTGGGCGGAGGCGCGGGGCAGCAGGCCCGTGGCCAGCAGGAAGGCCGCGAAGAACGGCAGCAGCCAGCGGGCAGGAAGAAGGGAGTGGGCGGTGCGCATGCGCGGGGTCGGAGCGGGGCCCGGGCCTGAAGTTCCGGCCGCCAGGGTTGTCGATCTGTTCTTGCCGCCAGCCACGGCGCATCCGTCCACGGCGTAGGCCGCCGCGTGCCGCCAGGCCGCCATCAGGTTGCCTCGCCGAAGGCCAGCACCACGCGCCGGGCCTGCGCGCCCTTCTTCTCGACCTTGGCCACGCGCAGCGCGCCGATCTCGGCGATGTTGGCCACATGCGTGCCGCCGCAGGGCTGCAGGTCGATGGGCGCCTCGGCGCTGCCGACGCGGATGGTGCGCACCGTGCCGCTGCCGCGCGGCGGCTGCACGCTCATGCTCTTGACCAGGCTGGGGTTGGCGTCCAGTTCGGCGTCGGTGACGCTGCCCACGGTCACCGGCAGGGCCTGGGCCACCAGGGCGGCCAGCCCTTCGGCCAGGGCCGCGGCGTCCAGCGCCTCGCTCATGTGGAAATCGACGCGCACCGCCTCGGGGGTGATGGAACAGCCGTTGACCGGCTGTGCCACCAGGTGGCAGAGCAGATGACTGGCGGTGTGCAGCCGCATCATGCGGTGCCGGCGGTCCCAGTCGATGGCGGCCGTGACGGTGTCGCCGGGCGCGATCCGCGCAAGAAGCGAGTCCTGACCCGGTGCGGCCAGGTGCCAGATCTCGGCGGTGGGCTTGCCTTCCGCGTCCTTGCCCTTGCGGGTGTCGGCGATGGCCAGTTCGGCACCGTCGGCCAGCCGCAGCACGCCGCTGTCGCTGGCCTGGCCGCCGCCCAGCGGATAGAAGACGGTGCGGTCCAACACCACGGTGCCGGTCGCGGCCTCCACGCGCAGCACGCGGGCGGGGCAGTCGCGCAGATAGGCGTCGGCGCGGAACAGGTCGTCGGTGGTCGTGGGCGGGATGGCGGGCGCGGCCGGCGAGGGCGCAGCCGCAGGGGCATCGGCGGTCATCCTGCGATGGTAGCCCTGGGGCCGCAGCCCGTCGGTGTGCGTACGCACCGTCTGCCAGCGGGTCACGCGCGGCGTGCGACTACACAGCCCGGGACGCCCGGCCCCGATCATCCGCACCCATGATGCGCACCGCCACCCTCACCCTTGCCGCTGCCGCGGTGCTGGCCCTGGCCGGCTGCGGCGACACCGCCAAGCTGCCCTTCGAGGCCGGCACCGGCCCCAACCCGCAGCTGCCCGCGCCCAACAAGACGCTGCTGCCCACGATGAAGGTGGCGTCCGCCACGGGCTGGCAGGACACCGCCGCGCCCACGCCATTGCCCGGCTTCAAGGTCACGGCCCTGTCTCGTGGCCTGGACCATCCGCGTTGGGTCTATGTGCTGCCCAATGGCGACGTACTGGTGGCCGAAAGCGACCGGCCCCGCAATGCCGACCCCAAGCCGGGTGGCTTCTTCGACAAGATCAAGGAGAAGGTCACCGGCCTGGTGATGAAGCGCGCAGGCTCCGGCACGCCCAGCGCCGACCGCATCACCCTGCTGCGCGATGCCGACGGCGACGGCGTGGCGGAGACGCGCACCGTCTTTGCCAGCGGCCTGACCTCGCCCTTCGGCATGGCGCTGGTGGGCAACGAGCTGTTCGTGGCCAATGCCGACGCGCTGGTCAAGCTGCCCTACACCGAAGGCCAGACCCAGGCCGGCGGCCCGGCCGTGAAGGTGACGGACCTGCCCGCCACCTTCAACCACCACTGGACCAAGAACGTCATCGCCAGCCGCGACGGCGCCAAGCTCTACGTCACCGTGGGCAGCAACAGCAACATCGCCGACTACGGCATGCAGCACGAAGAAGGCCGTGCCGCCATCTGGGAGGTGGACCGCGCCACCGGCGCCAAGCGCCTCATGGCCAGCGGCCTGCGCAACCCCAACGGCATGGCCTGGGAGCCCGACACGAATGTGCTGTGGACGGTGGTCAACGAGCGCGACGAGATCGGCAGCGACCTGGTGCCCGACTACCTGACCTCGGTGCGCGACGGCGGCTTCTACGGCTGGCCCTGGAGCTATTGGGGCGGCGTGGTCGACACCCGCGTGCAGCCGCAGCAGCCCGAAAAGGTGGCCACGGCCATCCGTCCCGACTATGCGCTGGGCAACCACGTGGCGCCGCTGGGCCTGGCCTTCTCCAGCGCGCGTGGCATGCCGGAGGAATTCGCCAACGGCGCCTTCATCGGCGAGCACGGCTCCTGGAACCGCAACCCGCCCTCGGGCTACCGCGTGAGCTTCGTGCCTTTCATCGGCGGCAAGCAGTAGCGCGACGTTTGGTTTGATCCGGAGGTACGTTTGATTTGATCCGGGATTTTCAGCGAATAACAGCATCCCTCGATAGCTGCCCGCTGGTGATGAGCCGAGCGAGCTTGCGCGCGCCAAGGTCGAAGGTCGCCGCACGGTGCGCAACGTTGGGGTGATTGTTCTGCTTAACGTCTGAATAGCCGGGATAGCTCGTGGTGTATCCGGCGTCCCAGCCGGGCGCCGCACCGGTCATCGTCCGTGTCCCCTCGTCCCAAGCAAGCGAGTCGCCGCCGTTGGCGCTGACGAAGTCGAAGCTCATCTTATCAATCTGGACGAGTGGCACGCGTAGTTCGCGCGCCAGAGCCGCGATGGCGGCGTTGTACGCATCCCAAAGGCGGACACCCATGAGCAACCCGCTGCCGCTGCGATTCGCCCTCACATATCGCTTGGAAGGCGGGACCGGCAGCAACGTCTCGTTTTCTGCCACTGACACGCGGTGGTACATGGTCCGCGTGGCCGCCTCGGAAGCCAGGAGCGTGCCGCCACCAATCGTGGCCGTCGTGTTGTTGAGGGCGGTGATTACGTGATCGACACCCGCATTCGGACCATCGGTGAAACGCAGGATCGACCCAACCTTGATTTTTCCCGAGCCCCACTGCGGAGTCTGGAACGCGGCCCCATTTGTGATGGTCATGGCTGCCGCATCGACGGTGTAGATGAGCTGGACGCGAAAAGTTGGCGTTGGCCAGTTCCATCCGTCGAGGGCGTCCGTGCCTGCCCCCTGCCACGTCAAGAGCGGGTGCGGGTGCATTGTGGTCTGCAGCACCGGCAGGAATCCAGCGGAGATAGCCTGCTGGCACACCGTCCGGAGGCCGTTGATCTGCCCTGGCCGAGTCGCTGCCGTGAACTGACCAAAAGCAGAGGCGGCATTCATCCCCGGCGTCAGGAGGAGAATCCTGCCGGACTGGAACGCTGCCGACCGTGCCGCGAATTGGGCCGGCGCTTGGTTGTCGAACGAGCCGCCCACGCTCTGGTTTTCGAACGGGAAGGCAAAGTTGCCAACCAACCCGAACTCCTCCGCGAAAATTTCAGCCATGCGCTTCACGGGCGCGTAGTTGTCGTCACGCACGACACTGGAGGGGTGGTAACTGCCCGCACCGAGTCCCACCGATGTCCCGACGCTCACCAGCGGGATCTGGTTGTCGGTTTGCGTCACTACGCCGTTGGAGTAGGTCTGCGCACCGTAGGGGGTCGTCGTCACCATCGCCTGAATGGCGGCCACGATGGCGTCTAGAGGTTCTCCAACAACGCCGGTAGCGGGGCGCTGCACCGACGTGAGGAGAAAGTTGTTACCGGGCGCTCCGGTGTACATCACGGTGAGGTTGGAGAACGCAGGCAGGGCGCTGGTGTATGCGCCCCCGCCGGCGGCGGCGACCCCGATCCATGCGTAACCGTTCACCCGAACCCGAAGACTCTGCCCTTCGGCGGTACCGACGTTGCCGAGGCGAATCGTGAATTGCTGATTCCGCTTCAGTGCCTGCAGCCCAGGTGCCTCCGGGATCGAAATGTCCACGTCGGCCGTACCTGCAGCCACCGACCCGTCGGCGAACAATGGCTTGCCTTCGAGTCGTGATTGCGCCCAGCTCAGAAGAAGGTAGTTGTTCCCTGGGCCGTCAGCCCACATCACCGTTAGGTCAGTGTTGGCAGGAATGACCTCGGTGACCTGCGTTGAATTGAGGACCACCGGATACTGCCCGCTGCCATTGAGGCGCAGCCGCAGGGCCTGGCCTGCGGTCGTAGCTTGGGCAATGCGAACGACAAAAATGGCACCGCGCTTGTACGACAGCGTGTACGGATCGTCCAGAACCGTGGCTTCCATGTCCGATGTGCCAGCCGCCACCGTCGCGGTGGCGACTCGCGGCTTTCCAGCCCTAGCATCCATCCACAGTGCATCGTCGAAGAAGCAACGGTAGTGGTTGCCACCGCCGTTGACGATTCGCTCCATCACGTACCAGCGCCCCTGGATCAGCGGGTTCTTCTCCCCGATTTTTTGCATGGCTGCATCGAAGAAGTTCGTTGCGATGCCTTCGGGCATGCGAGCGAGAACGAGGCCGGTATTTGTTGCCGGCGCCCTGAAGCGAACCCAGTCCCCATTGATGACGGTGTCGCCGTTCGGGTATGTGAAGGTCCAGTCGTTGACGTCAGCGCCTGCGCCGGTAAGTGCGACCGTGGCGTTGTGCAAACCGACGCGATTCGCAAAGGTCCGCTCTGCCGTGATGTCTTCTGCCCTGGGCAGGGTCTGCACAGTAACTGTCGTGGTCGGCCCCGTCCGTCGCAGGCAAGTCAGCGCCGTGTAGCCGTCCGTCGCATTCGGCAGCACCCACCACACGCTGTCGGGCAGTGCGGTGGACGGATAGGCGACAAGGCCGTCTGCACGCGTCGCTACGATGCGACCAGCGGCCAACGCTGCTCCACTTGCCGCGCTCGCGATGCTGGCTTGAACAGTGGCGATGCCGGCCTGAGTAGTTGACGCGGCAGCAGACACCCCAGCTTGATCACGCTTCGCGGTCACATCGCCTACGATGGCCGCGACATTGCCGAACTGTTCGGCAACCGGCAGCACGACGTCTTTTGCCGCCAATGCCAGGCTGGCAGACTCACCAGCTGCGTCGGAGAACCAGCGAGACGCCTGGACTTCTGCTGCCGCCTCGTAGAGCTGCGGCCACGGCGCTGGGTTGATCTTGGCCGTGACCAACGCTTCGACATCGCCGGCCGGGACCGTAACCGTCTCCCTCAGCAGCACTTGGCCGTTAGCCTGTACCAGCATGTCGTAGTGCGTGCCGCCATCGCCACGGGTATTCGGCCAGACGACCAAGATGTAGTCGCCGGTCGCCGCAGGGTCTTCGGTCGCATCCCACTGCAGTGGCACGATGTCTGTGCCGTCCACTTGGTAGGCCGACAGGTGCAGGCTCACCTTCGCGCCGCCGAGCGGGTTGCCAGCGGCGGACAGCAAGCGCAGTCGCAGCGCGCGCGTGGCAAGGCTCATGCGTCGGCTCCGGTCGAGGATTCACTGATTGCAGCGTCGCCGGCTGGCTCGGCCTCGGGTGCGGCGGTCACCGGCGCCGGAGCGACGAACGCTGGCAGCTCGGCGACCAGCTCAGCCATGGTCGGCTCCTCGCGCTCGCCGGCCTGGACGGCAGCGAGCACCGAATAGCAAGCGGCCCAGACCTGGCTGCGCCAGGCCCGCAGTGCCTGGCCCTCGGCCTGGAAGCGCGGAACGGCCGGCTCGTCGGCGTAGGTCACGGCGGTGAAGATGCCGTCATAGCCCAGGGCTCGCGCGACCGCGTCAAGCTGGCCTTGAACGGCGGTTTGAAGGGCCTTCACACGCTCTTCAGGCGAGGGTTCGGCCGGCGGCTGCGGCGCGGGCTCCGGCACCGCCTCGGGCGCCGGCACATCCTCCAGCAGCCACACGCCTTCCGTGCTCAGGCGCAGCAGTTGGCCGGCCGGGATGCTGCCCTGCAGCTGGCGGGTGCCCGGGACCTCAACCAGCTCCACGCCGACGGGCAGCGGCGCGGTGGAAGCGAAGGCCGGCAGCATGAAGACGCCGGGTTCGCGGGGCGACTCTTCGCAGAGCCAGGAGCCCGCATACAGGCGCGAGGCCGGATCGTAGAAATGGGCGTGCATCGTTTCACCTCACCATTCGTACTTGAGATAAACCGGCCAGGCGATGTTGCGCATGCGCGCTTCGCTGCCTTGGGAAGCGATGGAGATGTTTGCGAGCTGCGGCTGAATGGTCGCGCCCGTGGTCTGCCCGTTCGTGACGAACTCGTGCTGGTGCGCCCCGTCCGTAGGCAGGTTGACCAGGTTGTCCAGGCTGAACGCACTGGAAGTGGTTCCGCGGTCCGTGTCTGCGAGCTGCTCAGGCACCCGCGTCCCGCCATGGTTGTGCCCACCGGCCACATTCGTCGCGCCCGTGTGTGCATGCGGCGACTCGATGATGATGTGACCGTGCGGCGTCTGGATGGTGTCGTGGCCGTGCGCCTGGTTGGCTCCGCCCTGCCAGGAGCCGATCAAGCGGCCGATATCGACTCCCCGGCCGCCATCCAGGAACCGCAGAGCTTCGCCCCCCACCAGCGGGATGCGGAAAGTTGTCGAGCCGTCGCCGCTGCTGAACCACCCCCAGCGGTCGGCAAACCATTCCGCCTCGGTGACGGCGCCCACCGCCTGGACGTGCTCCCACAGCTCCGGGAACGCAGTACGGGAGAGCAGCACGCCGTTGATGCGCATGTGCTTGGGCGGCGGGTCGGGCTGCAGAAAGATGGACACGCGGCCAGGGCCGTCCGAAGAAGCCGCGCCGATCAGCTTGTTGATCGCCTGCAGCAGGACACGGTAGGTCGCCGGAATGTCCGGGTCGAACTGGACGCCCGCCAGTCCGGCCTCCTTGATGATCTCCATCATCGACCAGGTGACCGAGTTCAGGTCCTTGTCGCTCACGGCCGTCGGCACGGCTTGATTCTCCCGGTGCATGCGCTGCCCGGTGCCCGTGTGCGTGAAGTAGCCGTTCGATAGGGTGTAGTCCACCTTGCCCCCTAAACCAGAATCAGGTTGATGTGAAAGCGTGCCGGCACCACGCGCTGGAGCAGGCACGCGAGGTCGCTGCCCGTCTTCGTGCCGTAGATGAGGCGGTCGCCGACCTTGGCCGTGCCGACACGCATGCGCCCCGCCGGCAGCGTGGCCGTGACGTACAGCTCGCCATCGAGCCGCCCCATGTGGGACCCAACGCGCATACCGACCCGAAGCGGGGTGTTGTAGGCAACCGTGGCCGGATAGCCGACGCTGGCGCAGAGGGCGGCCAGCACGTCGGGCGCGGCCGGGCTGGAGTCCTCGTAAGGCAGCTCTGGCCCGCGCAGGCGCATGAGCAGCATTTGCCGCCGCGTGGTGTCGTCGCTGGCAAAGCAGGCGTCGGGTAGGCCCGTGGCTTCTTCCCACTCGGCCACGCGCGTCGTCGTGTGGGGCTGCCAACCGGCCACCGTTGCCGAGGTGAAGCGGTGCAGCTCGTCCAAGCTGCCAGCGATGCCGCGGACGGTCCGCATCAGCACGCTGGCCGGCGAGCGCGGCCAGGCGAAGCCCTGGGGCAACAGATAGGCCAGAGCCTGGGTGAAGCGATCAGCGCTCATGTGACGAAGTTCACCGTACCCAGCGCCAGCAGTGCGTCGAAGGTGGGCGCCGTGAACACGCCGCCGGGCTCCAGCAGCGGGGATAGCACCGTATGGTTGTACTCGCCCACCACGCCGCTGATCACCTCGCTGACGTGCGAGTGGGGCATGCCGCCGCCCGGCGTGGGCTCACGGAAGTAGAGGTCTTGGAGCGCGGCGATGGTGGCCTCGCGGTTGGCCGCCGTGTCCGGCCGGAGCCGAATCGTGTAGTTGTGCACCACGGGCGCCGCGATGATCACGTGCAACTCGTCCGGCGGGCCGCGACGCGGATCGCTGATGTAGTCGCGCACCATGAGTCGCTGTGACTCGGTGGGCAGGCCAGGCGCCACGTTGCCGTCGGCCATGATGATGACGCCGGCCGAAGTCGGCCCGGCCGGGTTGCGCACGCCCCAGGCGCGCGTGATGCCGGGCAGTGACATCGCCCAGCGGGCGTAGTCGCCGGGCGACCCGCCCCGAGGCTCATTGCTCAGACGCTGCTGCAGCCGGTAGACGGCCGCGTCGTCCTTCTCCACGTCCACGCCGCCGCTGATGCCATCGCCGCCAACCGTCCATGTGGCGTCGATGCCGTTGACCGGCGACACCAGCTGCAGCGTCGAGCTGGCGGCCAGGTTCCCGCCCACGCCCGCCACCAGCGCGAGCACCGCCACTGACACCGCGCCACCCGAGACGGTCGCGTCGGCGGTGACCTTGTACTGGCGCCCGTCGCTTGTTTGCAGCAGCGTTCCAGCCGCCACCACGGCGTCATCCACGCCGGTGCCTGCCACCGCCAGCCCCGAGGCCGCCGCCGCCCCCTTGCGCGGCAGCTTGTACGTCTCGAGCCACCCATCAAGGAAGGCGCCCGCTGACTTGATCGGAATGGCCTGGCGTGCGATGAAGTCGCGCAGGTAGCGGTAGGCGCCGTGCAGGCCGAGTCCCTCGACGAAGGCCAGCGCCTGGATGTTGCCGCGCGCCAGCTCCAGGTCTGCCGCGGTCAGCTTCGCGGGATCGGCGGCCTGAGCCGCCTGCGCCAGCGACTGCTGCAGCAGCCGGGCGGCGTTCTGCGACAGCTCGCCGATGGAAGGGATAGGAACCTGGAGCGGACTCACGGCCATCACTGCACCCCGCGCAGGAAGCTCGTGCCCCAAAGCACGTCATAGACCGGCTGCAGCTGATCTGCCTGGTAGATCGTCACACGCAGCGCGAGCCGGTCCTCGCGCGGGCCGGCCCACAGCGCTTCGACCTCGATACGGCTGGCGATCTCGGCCTCCACCATCCAGGCCAGACTCTCGCGCGCCGTAAACCGCGCGGCCTCTAGCACCTCGGCCACGGTCTTGGTCGAGTAGTAGAGCCAGAGCAGCGACCCCCAACCCGTCGGCTGCTGGTCGAAGCCCGCGCCCATGAACTCGTCGCCCACCCACCCTCGGCGGTCGGTCTGCCCGTAAGGCAACCTGTCGTCGGGGCCAGCGCGGCGATCCGTGAACAAGGAAATGATGACGGCAGAGGACAGCGTGTCCTCCAGCTGCAGAGCAAACGTCTGCAGCACCTCGACGCCAGGCACCGGCGCGCCGCTGGAGTAGTCGGTGAACGGGTAGGAGGTGGCGGCGGCCGGCGCGGTCAGCTGCCAGTCGAACGGCACCGAAAGTGCCGCCGACACGTCATCGAGCCGCTGCGGGCGAGTCGCCAAATCGAACATGTGGCCATGATGTCGGCCACCCGCCAAAGGGTCATGGTGAAACGCTGCACCGCAGCGCAGCGCCTCAGCTCACCGCGCCGCTGTCGTCGGTGCCACGTTGCACCAGGCCGTGCCTGTGCTGGTCGCTCAGGTCCTTGCCGTTCATCGTGAGCGTGCCGCCGGTATAGGCGGTCTGGCAGTTGGTGGCCGACCAGCTGACGCCCGTCATGCTCCAGCTGCCGCCCACCATCGTGGCCGAGCCAGGACCCGATATGCCCCCGACCGTCAGCTGCTGCGGCTGCTGGATGCCAGTGACCTGATCAAGGGGCGTCTCGTTCCTGATCTTCTGCGATGCGCGCACCGTGAAGGTCTTCGTTTCCACTGTCGCCGAGTTCGCAGCCTTCAGCAGGAAGTCGTCGCACTCGACCTCCACCAGTCGCCCAGCGCGCAGGGTCACGTGGTGCCCCTCCTTGTGCCACACGCTCACCTCGTAAGCGCCCAGGCGAGGGCGTTCGGCCATGCGGTCCATGCGCAGCACGATAGTGTGCCCCTCCCAGTGAAGCACCAGCCCCTGACCTTCGACCGGGTTGGCGGCGAATCCGTAGTCCTGGAACCGCTCGACCGCGTCCTTGCCGTCGTTCTCCGTAGCCTCGGCCCGCACCTTCTGCACCAACCCCTCGAACAGGCCGCGCAGCCGGGCCCGTCTCAGCATGGTGAACATCAGTAGCCCCCCCGCGCCTTGTCCCGCGGGCCGCGCGGGTGATTCGTCCGATTCCCGGCGTTGCCCCAGTGCCTGCGCTTCGGCTTCGACTGCAGCGGCACCGTGTCGTATGCCTCGACCGGCCGCACGACCAACTCGGTGACGTCGCCCTCTTGGCGGGAGCAGGACTGCCGCACCGACGCGATCAGCCATTCCGTGCCGTCCATGCCGGCCACGTCGTCGAAGATCGCCACGCGCTCATTCACCGGCCAGGCTTCGCCATTCCACGTCCAGCCCTCGACCACGTACTTGATGCCGTAGGCGTGGCCGCGCCTCACGCGCACCGTGTGCCGCACCAGAGCCTCCAGCTCGGCCTGCGTGGTGTTGCCGTCCGCGTTGATCACCAGGGGCATATGCCGCCTAATCTCCGGGTCCTTCGCCGCCGCCTTCAACCCGCGGGCGTATTCGAAGTCGTCCACGCTGTTGGCCTGCCCATAGACGATGTACTCACTGGCGCGCATCTCGTCGCTGCCGACGCCCTCCATGCTGATCACGTTGGTGCCGCGCACGATGGACCCCGCGAAGCGCTTCACGCCCGCCTTGGTGAGCAGCAGGCGGCCTTCGTTGTCTCGGGTCACCAGAAGCCCGCGCAGACGAGCAGCCCGCGACAGTGCCGCGAGAACCGTCTCGCCGTGGTACAGCTTGAAGTCTCCGATGGCCGCGCCCACATCGGCGTCGACCTTCACCTGGATGCCGTAGGCGCTCACCAGGTCGCGAGCGATTCGGTCCAGCTTCGCGCCCCGCCACTGGCCGCCCTTATGGACGGCTGACGCGCGCACCAGGTCGCCCGTGCGGTCGCGGCCGACGATGCGCATGCCGCAGTCCTGCCGCGTGTAGAAGGGCTCCGCGCCCAACACGTACCCCGTAATGACCTTCGTCGCGCCAATGAACACCTCCACCTCGTCCTGCCGTTGAATCTCCGGCGGAGAGCCCGGCACCAGCGTGACGGGGATCGAGAACGTGCCGCAAATGGCCTCGATGTCCCGCGTCACCTCGGACTGCAGCCAGCCCTCGAAGGTCTTCCCACGGACCTTTACCGTGATCTGCGCGGCATCGCGCTCGTAGCGATCACCTTGCCGCATCACACCCTCCGCACCCGCAGCGCCCGGCCGGGCGGCACCAACAGGGGGTGTTCGATGTGGTCATTCAGCTGCAGGATTTCGTCGGCGTAGTCGGCGGTCCCATACAGCAGGTGGCTGATGTACCAGACCGGCATCCACGCGCCAGGCGTGTACGTCGTCAGTCGCACCAGGTCTTGCGTGCGGGCCTGAAGGTCGCGTAGGCCAGCGGTGTGCAGCGCCATCATGGCGTCATGCCAGGAGCTGCCAGGCAGCGCCCGCGGGGCACTGGCATCCGAGGAAGCAAGCAGCAGGCGGGTGCATTGCGCGTGCAGCGCAGCCCTGGCCGCCATGCCCTCGTCATAGTTGGTCATCTCCACCCGGGCCAGCGCGCGGACGTAGCCCGCAGTCGCCAGTGTTTCGACGAGCTGGTCGCCCGCGGCCGTCAGCTGCGCCAGGCGGACCCGCGCCGCTGCATCCACGCCCAGCACAGCCGCATTGCCCGTGCCGAACATTGCCAGGCCGCCGCCGTCGGTCGGCATCACCACCGTTTCGAAGTCCGTTCGCACCACGACCGAGGACACATCGAACAACCCCGCGTAGGCGCCTTGGAACGCCAATGCCTGCGGCTGGGTGAGCACAGCGGGCAACGTGAAGAGGGCCGCCAGCTGTCCGGCAAGCGCCGCCGGCTCAGCCACGAGCTGCGCGAACCCGGCCTGCAGCTCTTGCCATGCACCGATCATGCTGCTTGCCCACTCGTCCGCCTGGCCGAGCAGCCCAACGGCCGGCCCGATGGCATCCCACACGGCGCCCATGGCGGCCTGCAGCGATGCCGTGGCCCGCTCCACCACCCACGCGGGCGGGTCGGCAAGCGACCATTCGGCGGCGAAGGCATCCTGCCCGGCCTCTGCCGCCGCATCAGCAGCGTCCGCCGCAGCGGCTTCGGTGTTTTCCACCCCGGCCGGGTAGCGCCGGCTCTCGGCCCGGATGAACACCAGGTCGAAGCGGGCCACGCCGCCCTCGAAGGTCGGGTTCTCGCGCAGCGAGTAGCGGCCGGCCACATAGACGCGGATCGAGCCGGCGGTGGGATGCACCAGCACGCCCTCGCCGGTCAGCACCTGGCGCAGGGCCTCGCGCTGCTCGATGTAGTCGTCGCCCACCACATAGGCGCTCAGACGGATCTCCTCCGCCCCCTCACCCATGCGGAAGACGGTCGGCAGGTCCTGGAATGGATATTCGCGCACCACGACCGTGTCGCCCGCATCGTGGCGAATGTCATCGACCTGGAAGGGCACGCCCCGAAAGCTGGCCGGCAGCAGTTGGTCGAGCCAGCTCATCGCCCGAACCCCGTGAAGCTGCCCGGGTCGGTGCCACCCGGATTGATCTTGATGAGCGACGGCTGTTGCGGGACGGACGGCCGCACGTCGACGCGCTCATCCCGCACGACCAGGTCGAGCCGCAACACCCCTTCACCCACCTTCAACTCGGTGGTCTTGCCGGCCTGCAGCGTGGTGCCGAGCGCCGCACCAGGTGCGGACAGCGTCAGCAGGTCCAGGCTGGGCACCTGCAGGCCGCTGGGGAAGGCGCGCGCCATCTCGGCCTGCGTCACAGGCGTGGCCGCCGCGCGCTGCGCAGGGTCCTTCTTGGACCACAGCCAATCGAAGAGCGAGCCCGTCAGCGCCGATCCACCAAAGCCGCCCAGTGCTCCGCCGATCAGGCCGCCGAGCACAGTGCCCACGCCGGGCACGATGCTCCCCAGCGCGGCGCCGCCCACGGCGCCAGCGAGTCCGCCCCCTGTCGTTACACCGACCCGGGTCAGCTCGCGTGCCTTGTCGGCCTCGGGATCGGCCAGGACTCCCAGTGCCTCAATGCCTCCCCCAATGGCGGCGACAGTCCCACCATACTTGAGCGCGTTTCTTGCAACCTGGCCCAGTGCCGCCGATCGCGCGGCACTGGCTCCGGCGCCTGCCCCGGCGCCTGCAGCCGCACCCTCTCCGGCGGCACCAGGCGCGCCCTTGATGGCCTTTGCCAACAGCGCCGTCTGCAGAATCGACATAGCCTGCAATGCCCCGAGGGCGACGGTCGCCCCCCACGCAGAACTCGCAAGGCTTGGAAACTTCTCCGCCAGTGCGTTCGTACCGTCGATGACATTTCCCAAAGGGCCACTCAGCTTCTCCAGCGCGTCGGAGCCAGCGATATCGCGTGAGTTCTGCAGCGCGATGGCTTTGGCTCCAATGCCCTCGGCCATGAACTGATAGCCGATATCTACCGCGCCACCGCGCTCAGATTGCACGGCAGCAAGCACACGGCGTCCATAGTCACCGGTGCGCCGCAAGCCCTCGTAGCCACCAAACTCCTGCAGGTCGTTGATGATCTTGGAAACCTGCGAACCCTCGTAGATGCGCTTGATGTCCTCATACTGCTGGGTGCGCTGTTCCGGCGTTGCAGCCTTGTCGGCCTGCTCCATGAGCTTTCGGGCTTTGCCTTCCGGGTCGCCCTTCGCCATGACCTTCTCCAGCAACGCCATGTAGGTGGCGACCGGGGTCTGGCGCTTCAGCACGCCCTGCGCCATCTCGGCATCCAGATCGAATCCCTGCTTTGCAAACTCCTTGCGCGTGCTGTCGGCGCCCATCTTCTGGACAAAGTTGCGCAGATTGTTCGCGGCCTCGTCGTTAGTGCCGGCCGTTGAACGCACCTGCTGCAGCATCGTCACGAGCTGCTCGACGGCCTCCATGCCGTGATAGCCCTTCATGTAGGGCATCAGGGGGCCGACCCACTTGGCGGAGTCCTTGATTTCAAAGCCACCTTCCTGTCCTGCGCGCGTCAACTTCGCGAGGGCCAGCTCGATCTCGTCCGGCGTCAGCCCAAGGCTTACCTTCCACTTCTCCGCGGCCTGCACTAGATCGTCGGCGCTTGCCCGGCCGGCGACAGCCGTCCGCATGATCTTGGGCAACAGCGCCTTCGACTCGTCGTAGCTGAATGACCCCGTGCCCACGAGCTTCTCAAACGCCTCAAGGGCGGACTCGCGGCGGGCCCCCTTCACGTTGCGCACGGTGCCGTTCACGAGGTCGTTGATGTCCGTCATGCCGCCTCGCAGCTCTCCGATGGTTCCGCCAGCGAAGGCAGTCGATGCCACCGCGCGAAGTCGGGTGTCATAGTCCATCGGCGCCTTCAAGGCAGACGCGACGATATAGCCGCCAGCCGCCGCACCAGCGGCGACCGTGCCAACGCGCTGGGCAGCATTCCATGCATTGCCTAGCCGTTCCATCCGCGTCTGCGCTGCTTGCGTGGAGTCGGCGAGCTGGCGCATGTAGCGGGCCTGGCGCTCGGTGCTGGTGTTGCTGCCTAGGCGGGTGAGCGCGCGGTCGAGCGCCTCGGTGTCGCGCACTGTCTCCCGCTCGGTAGTGCCGAGCCGGTCGGTCGCGGTGCGCAACTGGTCAGCCGCCACCCGGGCCTGAGTGAAGCGGTTCGACACGCCGGTGACGGCCGCCTGCAGCAGGTCCGTCTCTTTCGTCGCGCTGGCGTTGAGCTTCGTCCAGTCGGTGAGCTTGTTGTTGGTGCCGGCGATAGCACCTTGCATCACCTTCTGCGCGGCCTCCAGCGCCTGCGCCTCGGCGCGCGAGCGCTGGCCGATGTTGCTCGCCAGGTCGATCAGGTAGCGCAGGCGCAGCTCACGCATGGTTCACTCCTTGCGCTCGGCCTCAGCGACCAGCGCCCGAAGGCGCGCCAGCGGCAGGTCCTCCAGCAAAGTCGGCGAGCATCGCAGGGCCAGGCTGAGGCGGTTGAGCAGCCGCTCCCACATCACCAGCCTGGCCCACGGGTCGCGGGGCGCTGCCGCCCCCGGTGGCGGCGGGCTCGCCCCGCATCACGGCATCGAAGGTGGCCTGGGTGATGTTCCCATAGCGCAGCTCTGCGGCCAGGCCGATCAGGAACGTGCGCTGTTCGATGAGGCCGAAGTCGTGCGTGCTCAGGCGTCCGATCACGTCCAGGTCGATGGCCTCGGCGCCCAGGCGCATGCCGTCGCACTCGAATGCCTCGATGTGCTGGGCGGTGAGCGCCAGGCGAAAGTCCGCCTCGCTCACCAGCAGCTTCGGCGCGGCGCCCACCATCACCACACGTTCGGCCTGGCGCGTGGCCTTGCGCTCGTGGGCCACGCCCGTCTCGCGCAGGTGCACCACGCGGTAACGGATCGTCTTGCCGCCGGACTGCGCCGGCAGTCCATCGGCCAGTGTGAGCCGGAACAGGTCCTCGATCACCGCCGAGGGTGCGGAGTTGGCAGGGGTATCCATGGCGCCAGTCTGCCCAGGCGCCCCCAGGGAGACACGGTGAAACGCTGCACCCCAAAAGCACAAGGGGCCAGACCTCGCGGTCCAGCCCCTTGCTGGGTGCCCAGGCGCCTATCGCGGCGACCCGGCCTTCGCGCCCCCAGGCGGCGCCCCTGCCGACACAGCGGCAGGGCTTGGAATGCCTACAGCCACTGGATCGGCGAGAGCACGTTGAACGTCACGTCGACGGTTCCCCCTCCGATCTGCCCCAGGCTGCCGAAACTGCAGCGGGGCATGAAGGCGCGCCGGCCACTCACGCGGTCGCGGAACGTGATCGGGGCATCCGTGATGGTGGCGTATTCCATCGGGTGTTCGTTCGGGCCGAACTGAAGCTTGAACTGCACCGTGGTCGGCACCCGACGACGGCTGACGAAGTCGTCGGCATTGCCGCCGCTGGGCACCGGCGTGTTCTCGAACCGGGCCGCGCCCGTGATCATGGCCGAGGCGTCTTCGAACGCAATCGGCGCGCCCGCGATGGCGATCTCGTCGGGGTGGAAAAGCTGCTTGTCTGCTGCCATGTGCGTGTCCTCTCGGTGTCGTCAATCTGGGCGGGTCAGACCGTGCCGCCGACCACGTCGCTGGTGATCTCGGTCTGGTAGTGCTGCACCACGAGCACGGGCTCGTCGATGATCTTGAGCTTCTGATTCGCCCCGTCGATCTCCACCACCAGCGTGGAGCGGTAATAGTCCGGGTTCTGGCACAGGCCCGCGTCCATGAACACCTTGTAGATGCCCAGCATGATCTCTTCGGCCAGCAGCTCCGTCATGATCTTCTGGCCGGGGAGCGGGTCCTCAACGTACTGGGCCAGCTTGTAGCCCGTGTACTTCGTGGCGAACTCGGTGATGTTGAACCAGCGTTTGTAGCTGGCGGTCTTGAGCCAGCAGACCTCGCTCATGCTGCGGTCCGGCGCACCGCCCGCCGTGCGCTTGTAGTTGGTCACCATGCGCAGCAGCGTGCCGGTGGAGTCCTGGCCGATCTGCAGGGACGAGCCGCCCGCCACCAGCAGGTTGTTGACCTGGTCGACGGTCCAGTGGTCCTGCGGCTTGGGGCCAAGGTAGCCCGACAGCGCGGCGCCGGTATGCGGCACGGCGGGGTCCGTGGCCGCCATGCTCTCGATCACGGCACCGGCCATCGCCGCCGTCTCGGCCGGGTTCGTCATGTCCTTCGTCACCGTGATGGTGTGCACGTGCGGGCTGTTGCGCGTCGCCAGGAACGTGGTCAACGCCGACTCGGTACCGCGCAGGCAGTTGATCACCATGCCGTCGCGCATGTTGTTCGCTTCCCAGCGTGCGGCCAACTCGGTCTCCAGGATGTTCAGGTTCGTGCTGTCCGTGAACGGGCACACGATCTCGGTCGGCCGGTAGACCTGCATCGCTGCGACCACGGGCGAGACATCGGGCGCACCGGCACCTCCTGCCATCGCCGGGATGGTCAGCGTCAAGCCGGCCGGCAGGACGTCGTCGATGTAGTGCAGCGTGCGCACGTCGATGTCGTTGCCGTTGGGGCCGACCGTCTTCGCCGTCAGCTTGATTTCGCCGGGCGTGGCCGTGGTGGCGGCCAGTACCTGCAGGGCGGGCTGGGCGTTGATGATCGCGATGAGCTTGCCGGCGACGGTGGTCGCGGTGTCCGTGCTGGTCACGCCCGTGCTCACCCGCTTGCCGTGGATGTAGAGCATCACCTCACCGGCCGTGCCGACCGTGCCCGCCGTCGTCGCCACCACGATGGTGGAGCTTGCCGCGGTCGCGCCGGAGCCGGTCGCGATGGCGAGGCAGTTGATGGGCAGGCCGAGGTCGGCATTCGCCTTCGCACCGCGCCACATCGCCAGCAGTTGCGAGCCCTCGCCGAAGCGCTCGATGGCGTCGGCCTCGGTGCTCACGGTCACCATGGTTCCCACCGCCACCGAGCCCGCCGCCAGCTTGTGGCCGACCAGCAGCAGGCTGCGCGGCATCCCGCGCAGACCGCGAATCGCGCGGGCAAAGGACAGTTTGTTTGCCACGAAGGGCACCAAGAAAGAAAGGCTCAGCAGGTTCTTGATCGCCATGGGTCAGGCTCCTATCGACTGGGGTTCAAAGGCGGTTCGGCGGAGGGTCAAACCAGGGTCAGGTCGCCGTCGTCCAGGCGCCGAAGCGTGGTGACGGTCACCAGCTGCGGCGTGGCCTCGCCGGGCGTGAAGGGCGCGCCCGTCTCGGTGTTCATCAGCACCACGTCTTCGGCGACGGTGACCTGCACCGTTTCACCCAGGCGGGGGCGGGGTCGCTCGACGACGATGCCGGGCACGGTGCCCGCGTCGGCCTGGTTTTCGACGGCGGTGTCAGCGCCGGCCTGGTTCTTCTTCGGGGTGGTGGCCATCAGGGTTCCTCAGCAGGTGGAAGGGGGGCAAAGGTGATGCCGTCCGTCACGGTGGGCACCACACCGCCAGGCGGCGGAGGCGGCGGCACCTGGCCGGGCAGCGGGTTCTCGTTGATCTCGATGTAGCGCAGGTCCGCCAGCGAGGGAGGCTCGCCGTTGTTGACCGCGTCCTGGCTCCAGCGCAGCATCCAGAGGGATTGCGAGAGGGCATCCATCTTTCGGCCGTAGAGGTTCTCCACGGTGGGCGGCGTGTCCTTGTCGAGCGGCGCGACCAGGTACGGCCGCGCACCCACGTTCGGCGCCCATGTCCGCAGGCTCTGGGACGCGCGCTCGGCCAGCACCATGGCGCCGCGCATGCGCGCGGTCCGTTCCACGTGCTTGAAGACGACGAAGGCGGCCATGTGCACCTGCACCACGTCTGGGCCGCGCAGCCGCTTGCTGTCGGTCTGCGGCGTCCAGCCCAGGCAGGCCACGAAGATGGCTGGGCAGGTGTAAGTCTTGTGCGGCACCTCTTCGGCCGTGAACTCGCCGCCATAGGGCAGCACCTGGCGCACCTCGGCAGGCGTGAAAGCGGCACGCAGCCGCTCGATGGCGAGGTCGAGGACGATGCCGGTCATTGCATCGCCTCGATTTCCGCAAGGAGGATGTCGCCGATCCGCTTCTCCTGCGCGGCGGCGACGCCGAGCACTGGCCGGGCGACGATCTTCGTCTTGTGGCCGCGCCCCGTCTGTCCGCCAGCGTGGTGGATCAATGCATAGACCATGTTGGAGCCAACGGCCACGCCGCCCGGCACCAGCTGGAAGACATAGCTGTCATACAGGTGGTGTTTGTCGATCAGGGTCTTGCCCTTGCGCGCGATGGCCGCCTTGCTTTGCGGCATGGCGCTCCCGTCATACAGGCGCTGGCCGTCGAGGTTGTCCTGCACCTCGCCCACCATGTATTCGCCGATGTTCTCCCGGGCGCGCACGTAGCCCTTGGCGTCGGCAATCGCCAGGCGCGCCAGGTGCAGGCGGATCGCCCAGGGGTCTTCGTTCAGAACGGCCGGCAGTTCGCTCATGTGGCGAGCGTCCTGGGCCAAGCGAAGCACCGCGGCCATGCGTCAGACTCCATCGGGCGCCTGGGGCGCCTTCTCGGGACGGCCCTTGCCGCGGGGCTTGGCCTGCTTGCGCTCGTGCGCACGCAGTGCGGCCTCGTGCTGGTTCACGGCGACCAGGCGTGCCCAGTCCTCCGCCACCGTCTTGATTTCGGTCTCGTCGAGGAAGGCGAGCGCGTCGGGCTGGCTGACGAGCTTGCGGGCGTCGTCGCCCAGGGCCTTGGCGTACTGAGCAATGAGGCCGTCGGCCTGCAAGCGCAGCGCGACGATGCCGGAGAGCACCAGCCGCAGGCTGGGCTTGATCCAGTCGGCCGCGTCGGCGCTCGCCAGGCCGACAACCTCGACGCCGAGCGGGTGCAGGCCGCCCAGAGCAAGCTCGGCCTTCTTGAGCAGCGCGGCGCCCTCGGCGCGCATGTCGGCCACAACCAGGGGCGTGCCCTCGTGGTCTTCGGCGTCCCGCTCACGACGGCGCAACTTCTTGGCGAGGCCGTCACGCTCGGCGGCGAGCGTGTCGCGCTCGGTGGCGGCGTCCACGGCCTTGGCCTCCAGCTCGCGGATGCGTTGGCGCAACTCACGGACGGACAAGCTGGTCAGATCGACGTCTTCACCGCCAGGTGAGTCCAGCAGGTCAGCGATGACCTCCGCATCGGCGGAGGCCAGGGCCAGAACCTTGGACTTCGGCAGCATCAACATTTCTGCGCGACGGTCCTCCGGCAGCGCTGTGGCGAACTTCGCCATGCGCATCAGCTCGGATGCGCGCTGGCTGCTCAGCCCTAAGCCCTCAATGCCTGCTTCGAACTGTCCTCGCTCCACCTCACCTTTGACACTCAGCAGCAGATAGCCGGCCTCGACGGCATAGCGGGTCGCGTTGTTAAACGCGTAGACGGCTCGACTGATCCGGTCCTCCAAGGTGCCGTTCAAAACGATGCCGAGCGAACCCGCTGCGGACTCGTCCGCAGGGGTGAAGTCCAAAAGCCCGGACGTGCGGGGATTCGGCGAATGCGCGGACGTCCGCGCTTCAATCGGCGCCAGCTCGGTGGCTTGCTTCTTCGCCATTGCCGCTTCCCTCAAGCAGCCAACGCAGCAGCACGCTGCGCAGCGATCTGTTCACGAGTGCGACGCAGCTTGGACTGCGGCTTGGGCGGCCAGATGGCTACGACGGGCTTGCCCAGAATCTGGGCGATGCGCTGTGCCACGCGAGCCGACTGCGCACGTCCAGCAACCACGTGCGAGACGACAGAGCGGGACATGCCCAAGTCATCGGCCAATGCGGCCAAGGTGTAGCCCTTCATCCGAAGAGCTGCCTTGATTTCCTCAGGGTGCATGGCTGCTATCCTTTCAATGCAACTTGTTGAATCAGCGCAGAAGCGACCTGCGTTGCATTGAATTATGGTGTTCAAACGGACACCTTGCAATAGGCATATGGCGTCCACATGAGCACAAGCGACAGATTGAGGGAAGAGCGTGAGCGTCTTGGCCTCAGCCAAGAGAAGTTCGGCGCGTTGGGCGGTGTGCTCAAGCGCGCTCAGATCAACTACGAAAAGGGCGAGCGCGCTCCTGACAGCGCCTACTTGGCGGCCATCGCGGAAGCCGGTGCCGACGTCCTCTACGTGCTGACAGGCCAGCGCAACGCGGCCATGCCTGCCACCGACTCAGCGGAGCAGGTGCTGCTGGATAGCTATCGCCGATGTGGGCCGGCGGCTCGTCAAACCCTGATCCAGACCGCCGCACTGTTGTCTGCGGGCATGCACGTCCGCGATCAGTCCCCCGAGAAGCGCGAAGGGTCAGTCGTCTCGTCTGTGCACGGCCACGCCGCGGGCCGCGATGTAAACGTCAACCAAAAAGAGGGGTCCAATGAACAAGCAAGAGGTAGGAAGCCAACACGGCCACGCAGCAGGGCGTGACGTGA
This sequence comes from Pseudacidovorax sp., assembly GCF_017991995.1. GTDB lineage: Bacteria > Pseudomonadota > Gammaproteobacteria > Burkholderiales > Burkholderiaceae_C > Xenophilus. The sequence continues at coordinate 93,176 of NZ_JAGOPN010000020.1, forward strand.
ATGTCAGTCCAGGTGCCACCACGAGCGTCAGTGCCATAAATGGCGGAACGAACATCATCGGGAACCAAGGCCCGCTGAGCGTTCACATCACCACGAAGCCGGCACGTCCGCGTGTTGTGGTTCAGCCCGACGAGGCGGTGCACGTGTCGCCGTCACAGGTACTGGCATTGCGCGCCCTCCGCGATGACTGGATAGCTCTTCACCTTAAATTGAAGAAGCTGCCCCTGACACATGGCGCGGCTCAAGCGGCGATCAACAGGGCAGCGGGCGCCACCACGCAGGTGCTCATCAGAAAGGATCGCTACGACGACGCGGTGGCCTATGTGAAGCGTCAGATGGCCATACTGGCCGCAATGAAGAGCGCTCCAAAGAAGGATGCTGCTTGGCGCTCAAAAAGGATCGGGGCGATCAAAGCGCGCTGCAAAAATCAGTTCGACGGTGTGGACATCTATAAGCCCTATATCAAAAAGAGCTTCAACGCCGATTCGCTGCTGGAACTCGATGACGAGCAGCTCGAGAAGACTTACGGCTTTGTGATTCGAAAGAAGCCATGAAGCGATTCGCCCTTCTGTGGTTCGCCTTCGGTGGATTGGCCGCTGTGACCACCGCACACGCTCAGTGGGGGCCAACGTATGCCTCAGGGCCTTGCAGGGGAATGCCTCAGGACGAATGCACGCTCATGCTTCGGAGCCGAGAGGAGCGAGCAGCTGAGAAGCGTGCGCAGGAGCAGGCACGGCACCGCTCAGCGATTGAGGAGGCCGCTCGTGATGCTGACAAGCGGGCGGCGCAAGAGAAGCGCCAAAGCGATCTCAAGGCGGCTCGCGCGCAGAGCGAACTGGAATACAAAGAACGGCAACGCCTTGAAGATGAAGCCGAAGGCAAGAGGCAGGCCACCGCGGAAAGAAGAGCGGCTGAGGCGACCGCCGACCGCCGCGCCCGATGCGGCAGCGACTATCAGTCACCAAAAATTGGAATGAGCGTCGACCGCGTGAAAGAGTGCGTGACGCCGGTGAAGATGACCTCACAGATCAACCGTGCCGACGGCATCGTAAGCACCTATCAAGGCGGAGGCGCGTACTTCCACGTCATGGAAGGCCGAGTGATTGCGTGGGGTCGTTGATGCAAGGCTGAGCAGCATCTCGCGGCAGCGTGCTGGCTTCCCATCGAGCTCGAAATTCAGCTACAGAATCCCCCGCCGCCAGCGCGTCACTGATGCAGCGGCGCCAGGCGGCGAGCTGCTCGGCACTGCAGGATGAATGCACGAGGACGCTGAGTCGAGCGGCGGGGTGAATGATGGCGAGGGCTTTGGTGTTCATGCTGCCAGTTCACCACCCCGCCAAACGCGGACCGAGGTGCAACGCTTCACCCTGACCTAGCCGGCCGCACTCCAGAGACTAAGGACTCCATTCGTGAGTCCTTTTTTTCTATCTGGAGGTGTTCATGCAACGCAACGTCACCCGGCTTCTGCCGTGGCTCGTGGTGTCCATCATCCTGGCACTGGCGGCCCTGTTCGCGCAGAGCCAGGCACCGGGAAACATCGTCGCGGTGTCGCTCTACAAGGCCCACCTGCTGTCCCTCGGCGGCTGGATCGGCTACTGGCTGGACCGTGGCCTCTTCCCCTACGACCGCCCGCATGAGTACCTGCTGCCCGAGGCCGAGGAGCCGGACACGATTCCGCCCGACGCGCAGGTGCTTGAAGGGGTGGGCGAGCTGGTGGACGGCCGCAACTACGGCGCGGCCATGATCCGGCGCGCCATCATCGTGGCCGCAGCCCTGATCTGCGTCGGCCTGGGCGCCTGACATGCGGGCCTGGTGGAACTCGCCCGAGCGGCTCGGGCCGCGGGGTCGCCGCGCTGCCCGCTTGGCAGCAATGGGCTACGACCCGCAGCTGCATGTGTTGCTGATCCTCATGGGCCGCGTCGTGCTGTGCATCGTGCTGCTGATGCTGTGCGCACTGTTCGGCGTCTCCTGCACGGCCGCCGCACAGACCATCCCACGCGATGCCGAGCGCTACCAGCTCACACTCAAGCGCGAGGCGCAGCGCACCTGGGGCCTGGATGCGCCGGTGGCAACCTTCGCCGCGCAGGTGCACCAGGAGAGCCGGTGGCGCGCCGATGCACGCAGCCCAGTGGGCGCGCAGGGTCTTGCGCAGTTCATGCCCAGCACGGCCAGTTGGATCGGCGGCGTGTACGCGAGCCACCTCCCAATCGTGACTAAGGCAGAGCGAGAGCGCACGCCGCCACCCTTGGCCCACTACCTCACCAATCTGGCGCGTCTCTGCGCAAAGGCAGCCTGATGGCCCGACAGAAGCGTCTACGCGAGAAGGAGTTCCTCGACGAGCTGCGCGCCTATGCCGACGAGCAGCGCCGCCTCGTCGAAGCCGAGTGCGATGGGTTCTCGCCCGACCATGCTGCCCGCGACCAGCGCGCGAGCCGTGCGCGACACGATTACAAGTTCTTCACGAAGACCTACTTTCCGCACTACGTGAAGAGTGAGGAGTCGGTCTTTCACGCCTGGTTCTTCGACAACGTGCCGAAGCTGATCGACCAGCCCTCCGGCCAGTTCATCGAGATTTCCGCGCCCCGCGGTGAGGCCAAGTCCACGCTCGGCACGCAGCTGTTCACGCTCTGGTGCATCGTGACGGGCCGAAAGAAGTTCATCCCCATCGTGATGGACAGCTTCGACCAGGCCGCCACGATGCTGGAAGCCGTGAAGGTCGAGCTGGAGAGCAATCCGCGCCTGGCGATGGACTTCCCCGACGCGTGCGGGGCAGGCCGCGTGTGGAATGCCGGGGTGATCGTCACGCGCGGCAACACCAAGGTTCAAGCCTTCGGCTCGGCGAAGAAGATGCGCGGCCTGCGCCACGGCCCGCACCGTCCCGACCTGGTCATGCTCGACGACATCGAGAACGACGAGAACGTGCGTTCGCCCGAGCAGCGCGACAAGATCGAGGCTTGGGTCAAGAAGGTGGTGCTCCCGCTCGGCCCGCCTGATGGCACCATGGACGTGCTCTACCTGAACACGATCCTGCATTACGACTCGGTGGCGAACCGCTTCCACCGCAACCCGCTCTGGAAGCGGGTCAAGTTCAAGGCCGTGATCCGCTGGCCGGATCGCATGGACCTCTGGCAGCAGTGGGAAGAGCTGTTTGTCAACGAAGGCGAGGAGGCATCGGACGCCTTCTACGCCGAGCGCCGCGCCGAAATGGATCTGGGCGCCGTGGTGAGCTGGCCCGGTGTACGCCCGCTGCTCAAGCTGATGAAGATCAGGGCGAGCGACCACCACGCCTTCGATTGCGAGTATCAGAACGACCCGACCAACGACGACGCCTCGTTCTTCCAGGGCATGACGTATTGGGTCCAGCCGTCGCGCGATTGGGTGTTCTACGGCTCCCACGATCCGAGCCTTGGCCGCAACAACCGCAAGCGTGATCCGTCGGCCACGCTGGTGGGCGGCTTCGACCGCAACCACGGCGTCCTGGACATCGTCGAGGCGCGTGTGGCACGCCGCATCCCCGACCTGCAAATCAGCCATGTCATCGAATTCCAGCGCGAGTACATGTGCCTGGCCTGGGCCTTCGAAGCGGTCCAGTTCCAGGAATTCCTGCGCACAGAGCTTGTGAAGCGCTCGGCCCAGGCCGGCGTGCCGGTGCCGGCCATTCCCGTGCATCCGCATGCCGACAAAGACCTGCGCATCGAGTCGCTGAGCCCCCACGTCAACAACGGCCTGATCCGCTTCAAGCAGGAGCACACGGTCCTCAATTCGCAGCTGCGGCACTGGCCCGAGGCCGACCATGACGACGGCCCCGACGCCCTGCACATGCTCTGGGCGCTGTCGGTCTCTCGTGCTGGCGGCATCTCCATCCCCCGAATCGGAAATCGCAAATGATCCCCCTCCGCGGCCTCGTTCAATCGGTGAAGGGCTGGCTCGGCAAGCCCATCGCAGCGCCGGACAGCGACCCCTCGCTGTTCTTCGGCCAGCTCTTCGCGCTACCCAACCCCGACCCCATCCTGCGGGCCATGGGCCGGGCAGAACAGGTCTACAACTCGATCATGGTCGACCCGCACGTGGTGGGCGAGATTCGTTCGATCCGCGGCAGCTTCCGGTCCCACGAATACCGGGTGAAGCCCGGCCAGGAAGGCGACACGAAGAGCGAGGCCGCCGCCCAGCTCTGCGCCGAGTGGATGCGCAGCGCGCCGCCCAATGCCGTGTCCGACTGGCTGGAGGTGATGTGGCAGATGTCGGCATGCATCTTCACCGGCTACCGGCCTCATGAGGTGACCTGGGGCCTGGTCGACGGCAAGCTCCTGCCGACCGAGGTGGTGGACCGGCCAGGTCGGCGCATCGTCTTCGACGCCTATGGTGCACCGCTGCTCATCAGCCGTGAACACCTGATGGGCGCTCCGGTCGAGCCCTATCAGTTCGTGATCTCGCGGCACATGCCGACCAGCACCAACCCCTACGGCGTTGCGCTGTTCAGCTCGTGCTTCTGGCCCTGGACGTTCAAGACCGGGGGATGGCGGTTCTTCATGAAGTTCTGCGAGCGCCACGGTCTGCCCTGGCCCCTGGCCCGCTATCCGCAGGGCAGCAGCAAGGAGGACATCGACCGCCTGGAAGAGGCCGTGGCCGGCATGATGGAGGCCGGCTACGTGGTGGCCCAGGAAGGCAGCAGCCTGGAGCTGCTCACGCCCACCAGCGGCGGCAGCACATTGCCGCAGGAGCGCCTCATCGTGCTCGCCAATCGGGAGATGTCGAAGGCGCTCACGTCGCAGGCCATGATCGGCGAGCAGTTGGAGGTCGGCTCCAAGGCTGCGGCCGACACCGCGAAGGAGCGCCAGGGCGAGGTTCACGACTCCGACCGCGACATCGGGGCGGCCGGCATGGGCCAAATCTTCCGCTGGATCACCCTGTTTAACTTCGGCGACGGCGTGGCGCCGCCAACGCTGGAGTTCTACAAGCACCAGGTCGCGGGGAAGGAACGCGCCGAGGTCTACCGCATCGTGGCCGATCTGGGCGCAAGGCCAAGCCGCACGGCCATGCTGGAGGAACTGAACATCCCGGCCGCCGAGGAAGACGACGACGCCCTGCAGCCTCGCCAGCAGCGCACAGCGCCCGCATCGGCCGCGGGTGATGAGCCGACCGCGGCCGACTTCGCGAACTTGGTCGGCTTCGAATTCGCCAAGGCGGCGGGCATGACCGAAGACGAGGCCCTGCAGCTTGCGTCCGACAGCGCAGATGCGGCCATCGAGGAGGCAATGATCGGCCCCATCTACCGCATGCTGGAGCAGTTCGAGAAGGACGGGAAGTCGCTCGACGACTTCCGCGATGCGCTGGCCGACATGGTGGGCGAGCTGGACGACGAGGCGCTGCGCGAGGTGCTGGAGCGTGCCCTGGCTTACTCGATGCTGCGCGGCGCGGCCACGAAGGCAGCCTGATGGTGTTCACCTGCATCCGGCTGCTCGCCACGTGCGTGGGCTACGTGGCGATCGTCATGTGGCTGCTGGGTGCGCTGAACGTCGCTGACTTCGTGCTGGCGTTTCGGCTCGGGTGAAACGCTTCACCATGCCCCGCCGCCTGCGCTAGGCGACCATCAGGGCGGAAAAAAGACGGGCGACCTGTCGGGTGTTGGAGCACCCTTCAAACCCCGCCCTGCGGCGTACACCGCAAGCCGGCAAGGCCCGCCACTCTCGCGAGAGCGCGCCGAGCCTAACAGAACTTGGAATGACCAAAGAAAGGCTTGCTCTGGTGGCGAACTCCCTGCAACCGGTGATCATTGGACGCGCCACGCTGTACTGTGGCGAGGCGCTTGAGGTGCTGCGCGCGCTTCCCAGCGCCAGTGTGGACGCGGTGGTCACCGACCCCCCATATTCCAGCGGCGGTGCCTACCGGGGCGACCGTGTCGCGGACACGCGCCAGAAGTACCTGCAGAGCGACAGCGGCAACGTCGAGCGCCTGCCCAACTTCGGGGGCGACTGTCGCGACCAGCGCGCGTTCCATTTCTGGTCGGCTCTTTGGTCTTCGGAGGCGCTGCGCGTGGCGAAGCCTGGCGCCCCGGCCTGCTTCTTCAGTGATTGGCGACAGCTGCCGATCTCCACCGACTATCTGCAGGCCGGCGGCTGGGTGTGGCGTGGCATCGTGCCGTGGGCGAAGACCTCGGCGCGCCCGCAGAAGGGGCGATTCAGCGCCCAATGTGAATACGTGGTGTGGGGCAGCTCTGGCGGCATGCCAGTTGAGCGCGACGTGGGCTGTCTCCCGGGTTTCTTCCGCTACGGCGTCCCGCGTGAGCGCGAGCACGTTGCGCAAAAGCCCGAGGAGCTGATGGCCGACATCATCGAGGTGTGCACCCCTGGTGGAAAGTTGCTCGACAAGTTCATGGGTTCCGGCACCACCGGCGTGGCGGCCGTGCGGTCGGGCAGGACCTTTGTCGGCTGCGAGCAGCAGCCCGACCTGTTCGCGGTGGCGTGCCGTCGGATCGCCGAGGCGCAGGGCATCGCTTGGGATGGTGCATCGCTTCACCCTGCCAGCGCTTGAGCGCTTAGCAATGATCAGGCTTTCAATCGGAGCGCCCATGAAGGACCAGCACACCAAGATCACCGGCTATCGGGACCTCACCCCGGAGGAAATCAACTTGATGAACCTCATCAAGGAGAAGGGCGCCGAGCTGCTCGCCCTGCAGGCGACGCTGGCAGGCCGCCTGTCCACCGACCACGAGGTGAAGAAGGCCGCAGCCCGTGCGTCGAAGCTGGCGCCCGAGCACGAGAGCAGCCCCGAAAGTGTCGAGCTGCGCCGCTTCGAAGCGGCCGAACCCATGCGCTGGGCTGCCATCGGCAAGACCGATATCCAGACCGGCATCATGGCCCTGGTGCGAGCCGTAGCCCAGCCCGCCGTCTGACAGGGGCCGGCCATGAGCGAGGAAGAACACGCGCTCCTGTTGATTCGCGGCGCAATCGCCGGCCTGCCGGAAGACGACAGAGCGAAGGTTGATGCGGCGGCAGCAGAGCTGCGCGCGCTCATCGAAGTCCACGGTGAACACGGCTTCATGGCCGTTGCACTCGTGGGCGCAGAAATGGCCGCCAAGCAATGAGCGAGTGCGTGGTCATTGCAGTGGCGAAGCCAGAGGAGTGGCCGCGCGCACCAGGCGGCGGCCGTCGCATACCTGCAGGTCGGGTTTGCACCGTCCTGCAGCCGTCGCGCGAGGTGGCCGAGGCCGAGGCCCTACGACTCGCGACTCAGCATCCGGAGTCTGATTTCGTCGTGATGGAAGCCGTCGCCGTCGCGCGGCATCAGCCGGTTCCTACACACGTTGCTCTTGGCGGCAGGGTGATCGCATCGCGGCCCGGGGCGGTGCTCACCACGCCGCTGTGCCTGCCCGAGCTGCCGCCATTCTGATCCAGTACCGCCCCCGTGCCCACGATCCAACCTTTCGGCGTCCGCTTTCAGGAAGCAATCGACAACCTGCGCGGCAAGCTGCCCGAGGCCACGCTCGCCTGGGATGACCTGGCTGGCGTGGTGCATGGGAAGGTGTTTGCGGTTGCTGGCGCGACAAAGGCCGACCTGTTGCGCGACCTGCAGGCCGCAGTGGTCAAGGCCAAGGAGTCGGGCGGCACCATCACCAGCTTCCGCAAGGACTTCGATGCCGCGGTTGCCGAACATGGCTGGACCTACCGCGGCGCCCGAGGCTGGCGCACCAGCGTGATCTTCAACGCCAACATGCGCTCCGCCGCGATGGCTGGTCGCTGGGCTCAGATTCAGGCGGGCAAGGACCGTCGGCCCTTCCTGCAGTACCGCACTGCGGGGGACGCGCGGGTCCGGCCCCAGCATCGCGCATGGAACGGCTTGGTGTACCCCGTCGATGATGCTTTCTGGCAAACGCACTACCCGCCCAACGGGTGGGGCTGCCGATGCACCGTCCGGGCCTACAGCCAGGGCGACCTGGACTCCAAAGGGCTGCAGGTGTCGGAGCCGATCCCGGCCGAGACGCGCGAGGTCATCACCCGTGACGGCGAGATCAAAGACCGCGTGCCGGTGGGCATCGACCCGGGCTGGGACCACAACGTGGGCACGAGCTGGATCGCCCCCGAGTTGGCCCTCGGGCAGAAGCTGGCCCGGCTCCCTCGGCAGCTGCAGGGCATCCTGGTGGACAAGACCGTTTCGCCGGCCTTTCAGCGGGTGCTTGAAGGCAATTGGAAGCGCTTTCGAACGGCTGTTGCGGCTGGCGAAGCCACGGCGGCGAGCTCGCAGGTGGTGGGCTTTCTCGACAGCGCCACACTGGAAGGGCTGGCATCGGTAGCGCCGTCGCTGGGCCTGCAGTCCACCGCCGTGTCGGTGCTGGATGACCAGGCGCGCCGCTTTGCAGTGCCACCAGCCAGCGGCGGCGGCTGCTGGCCGGCTGACTGGGTGGACGATCTCCCCGGCACGCTGCGCGACTACCGGGCGGTGCTCTGGGACGCGAATGCCGGTCGGCTGGTGGTGATCCCACAGGGCACCATTCCCGGAGCTGAGGGCCGCCTGCCGCAGCTCACCCTACTGCCCAACGTGGCGACGAAGCAGGGGGCGACGGTGTCGGTGGTCCGGGCTGACACCGTGGCCGCCGAGCAGCTTCGAAACGCTGGCGGGCTGGTCCTGCTGGCTGGCAAACTGTGATCCGCCGCCGCCCTCTCGGTCACTTTCTGGTCACCAACCGGGCGCTAGGTGAACAGGCGGCGAACATTTTTCGGGCGATCTGCCCCGCTTTTTGGGCAGTCACTGGATCAAACCAAACGTTTCGGCCCGGAGCCCGCCCAAGCCCCTAACCCCTTGATCCATCCGCACTTTTTCGCGTTTTTCGGCGCCTTTTTTCTGGATCAATTCAAACATCTTCCCCCTCAAGCCCAGCGGCGCGCCGCGCGAGTTCCTCACCGGCTTCCTCTCGGCCGACGGCAAGGCGCTGGGCCGACCGGTGGGCGTGGCGCTGGACAAGTCGGGCGCCCTGCTGGTGGCCGACGACGTGGGCGGCGCGGTGTGGCGCGTGTCGCGGGCCCGTTGACCCCAGCGGGCTCGCCTGTCGCGCCCGGTTAGCTGCCGCCCGCCTCGGGCGGCAGCAGCGCATGCGCCGTCATGTCGGCGCAGATCAGCCGCACCTGCCGCTGCACCTCGCGCGCGATGTCCTCCCGCCGCTCGGCCGTCAGCCGGCCCGATATCGCGGCCACGCTGATCGCCGCCACCGGGTTGTCCGGCGGAAAGGCCACGCCGATGGCCGCCGTGCCGGGCGTCACCACGCTGTCCAGAAACGAGTAGCCCTGCTGCCGCCCCTGCGCCACGACCTCGCGCAGGAAGTCGGCCGAGAAAGAGGCGTACTTCTCGTAGCGGTGGCCATTGGCCTGGATGATCGACTCCGCCTCTGCGGCCGGCATGGCGCACAGCATGGCCAGGCCGCCCGCGCCCACGCCGAGCGGCCGGCGGATGCCGATGTCCAGCGGCAAGGCCTTGATGGGGTAGTCGCCCAGCGCACGGTTGGTGCACACCGCCTCCAGGCCGCTGCGCTCGCTCAGGTAGAGGGTGTCCTGCGTCGTCTCGGCCAGCCGGTGCAGGGCGGCGTCGCACATCTCGCTGAGCCGGTAACGCGGACGTGCCAGCAGACCCAGCTCGTGCAGCAAGGGCCCCAGGTAGTACTTGCGGGTGCGCGCATCGCGATCGACCAGGCCTTCCAGTTCCAGCCGCGCCAGCATGCGGAAGCAGGTGCTCTGCGGCAGCCCGCTGGTGGCCGCCACCTCGCCGATGCGCATGCCGTTGCGACCGCGGGACGCCACAACGCGGAGCATGTTCACCACCCGTTCGATGCTCTGCGTGCCGGTGCGTGTCTGTCCACCTTGTGGCGGTCCGTCTGTGCCTTCGGCGGCTTCCTCGTTCTCTTCACTCATGTGAGCTTTGTAGTTTGCATCCACATTGTGGGCAATCTAGGGTTAACCGCATCAGGGTGAATCGGGTGCACGCTCTGTAATTCATCCATGGGTGCCGAGCAAGGCGCCACATTGTGGATAAGGAGACGAGGCGCCATGCCCCAGACGATGACCGAGAAGATCCTGGCCCGCGTGGCCGGGCTGCCCGCCGTGAAGGCCGGTGACGAGATCCTGGCCCGGCCGGATTTCGTGATCGCCTACGACTTCCCCGGCTACACCGACGTGTTCTTCAAGGAGGCCCGCGAGGAATTCGGCGTCGAGAAGGTCACGAGCCCCGAGCGCTTCGTTCTGTTCATCGACCACATGGTGCCGGCCGCCGCGCCCAAGGAAGAAGAGCTGCACCGCGTCACCCGCGCCTGGGGCGCCGAGCAGGGCGTGCCGGTGCATGAGCGCGAAGGCATCGGCCACCAGGTGTCGGCCGAGCTGGGCTATGCCACGCCGGGTGCCTTCGCCGTGCATTTCGACGGCCATGTGAGCCAGCTGGGCGCCTTCGGCACCCTGGCCTTCGGCGCGCGCAAGAGCGTGCTCGAGACCTTCGTGAGCGAGAAGATGGCGCTCACGGTGCCCGCCACCGTCAAGGTCGAGCTCACGGGCACGCTGCAGCCGGGCGTGATGGCGCGCGACGTGTTCCACCACATGGTGCGGGTGATGGGCCCGTCCTCCTGCCGCTTCAAGGTGGTGGAGCTCAGCGGCCCGGTGATCGACACCATGAGCATCGAGGGCCGCCAGACCATCTGCGGCCAGGCCATGTTCCTGGGCGCCACCACCATGCTGATCGCGCCCGACGCCAAGACGCTGGCGTACACCCGCGAGCGGGCCAAGATCGCGCTGGAGCCGGTGTATCCCGACGCCGACGCCGTGTACGAGCGTGTGGTGCAGATCGACGTCTCGGCGCTGGAGCCCATCGTCGTGGCGCCGCCCAGCCCGGCCAACACCCGCGACCTGGCCGACTACGCGGGCCTGGAGGTGCACACCGGCTACCTGGGTTCCTGCGCCAGCGGCCGGCTGGAGGACCTGCGCGCCGCGGCCGACGTGCTGCGCGGCAAGCGCATCAAGCCGGGCTTCCAACTGCATGTGGTGCCCACCTCGCAGGCCATCATGTCGCAGGCCGCGCGCGAAGGCCTGATCGCCACGCTGGTGGATGCCGGCGCCTTCATCAGCTCGTCGAGCTGCGACTACTGCTACGGTCGCATCGCCACCATGGCCGACGGCCAGCGCGCCGTGTCCACCGGCACGCTCAATACCCCGGGCCGCATGGGCAGCTCGGACACGGAGATCTTCCTGTGCAACGCGGCGGTGGTCGCCGCCTCGGCCCTGGAGGGGCGCATCGCCGACCCGCGGCCCTACCTGGCGGCGGCCGCCGCGGCCGAAGGGAGCGCGGCATGAGCGCCCAACTGCCCAACCTGGAAGGCCGCGCGGCCTGGATCTTCACCGAGGACGACTACGACATCGACCTCATCGTCGGCATCAAGAACATCAAGATCACCGACATCCACGAGCTGGCCGCGGTCACCATGACCAGCTACGACCCGCAGTTCGCCGCCAGCGTGCAAAAGGGAGACCTGCTGGTGGGCGGCCACAACTTCGGCTACGGCCACCCGCACTACCCGGCCATGCGTGCCATGCGCCACCTGGGCGTGGCGGGCGTGATCGCCGAATCCTTCTCGCCCGGCTTCTTCCGCGGCGAGATCAGCATGGGCTTTCCGCTCGTCACCTGCCCGGGCATCCGCGCCGCCACCGAGCGCTGGCAGCGGCTGCGCGTGGACTGGGCGCTCGGCCGCGTCATCAACCTCGACACCGGCGCCGAGCTGCCCTTCGAGCCGCTGTCCTCGGTCGAGCGCGGCACGCTGGCGGCCGGCGGCTTCATCCCCTACCTGAAGGCGCGGCTGGCACGCGAGGCGGCGCAGAAGGCGGCCGCCGACGCCGCCACCACCGGCGCCGCCGCAGGCTGAGGGCGCCGCGCATGCTGCAGATGATCGTCAGCGGCGTCGCCCTGGGCGCCATCTACGGGCTCATCGCCCTGGGCATCGTGATGGTGTTCAAGGCCACGGGCATCCTCAACTTCGCGCATGGCGAGGCCGCCATGCTGTCGGCCTTCACCGCCTGCACGCTGGTGCGCCTGGGCCTGCCGATGTGGGCGGTGGTGCCACTTACGCTGCTGTTCGGCGCGGCGCTGGGCATGCTGATCGAGCGCTTCATCATCCGGCGCTTCATCGGCAAGGCCCTGCTGTCCTCGGCCATCTGCACGCTGGGGCTGTTCCTGCTGTTCGGCGACATGGCCATCTGGATCTGGGGCAAGGACACGCAGGAGCTGCCGAGCATCTTCCCGAGCACGCCGCTGCAGGTGGGCGATGCCGTGGTGTCGGGCATCGACCTGGGCATCGTGGCCGTGTGCGCCACGCTGGCCGCGGCGCTGTTCGCCTTCTTCCGCTTCACGCGGCTGGGCATCGCCATGCAGGCCACCATGGAGAACCCGGTGGCGGCCCGGCTGATGGGCATTCCCATCAAGCGCATCTATGCGCTGGCCTGGGCGCTGTCGCACGTCATCGCGGCGGCGGCGGGCCTGCTGATCGCGCCGCTGACCTTCGTGCACTTCTCGATGATGCAGCACGCCCTGCACTTCGCCTTCGCGGCGGCGGTGCTGGGCGGCATCGGCAGCATGCCGGGCGCGCTGCTGGGCGGCGTGATCATCGGCGTGAGCAGCAACCTCACCGGCGCCTATGTGTCCTCGGCCTGGAAGGACGCCGTCCCCTTCATCGTGATGCTGGCCATCCTGGTGCTGCGCCCGCACGGGCTGCTGGCGCGCCGGCAGGTCAAGAAGGTCTGAGGAGGCGACGACGCGCATGACCCATCTGCTCGACGGCCGCCCCTGGCTGGCCCCCGCCCTGTTCGTGGCCCTGCTGGTGCTGGCGCCGCTGGTGCCGGGCGGCTACGTGCTCTACATCGCCACGCTGGTGCTGATCTACACGCTGGCTTCCTTCGGCACCAACATCCTCACCGGCTACACCAACCTCATCTCGATGGCGGGTGCAGTGTTCTTCGGCATCGGTGCCTATGGCACGGCCATCCTGACGCAGCAGTTCGGCGTGCCGATGCTGCTGGCCATGCTCATTGCCGCGGCCATTGCCACCGTGGTCGGCCTGGTGCTGGCGCTGCCGGTGCTGCGGCTGGAGGAGGTGTTCCTCGCCATCGCCACGCTGGGCTTCGTGATGATCTCGGTGGAGATCGCCAAGTCCGGCGGCGACCTGACCGGCGGCGAGAACGGCATGGGCGCGCCCGGCCCCACGCTCTTCGGCCTGGCGCTGGACGAGCGCGCCTACCACCTGCTGGCGGCCTGCGTGCTGGGTGCCGCGCTCTGGCTGGCGCGCAACTTGGCGCGCAGCCGCTTCGGCCGCGGCTTCCTGGCCATCAAGGGCAGCGAGACGGCGGCCCGCGCGCTGGGGCTCAACACCACGGGCCTCAAGCTGGTGGCCTTCGGCGTCTGCGCCTTCTACACGGGTCTGTCCGGCGCGCTCTATGCGCCGCTGGTGCGCTTCATCGACCCATCGCTGTTCAACATCATGGTGTCGATCAGCTTCGTGTCGATGGTGATCGTCGGCGGCCTGGGCTCCATCCTGGGCTCGGTGCTGGGCGCCATCTTCGTCATCGGCGCCCCGCAGCTGCTGACCTACTTCGGCTTCGACCAGTTCCAGCGCGCGCTGTACGGCGTGGCCATGATCCTGGCGCTGATGTTCCTGCCCGACGGGCTGGCCAGCCTGTTCAAGACGCGCCGCCTGCCCGGCGCCGACGCGCCCGGCAAGGAGGGCACATGATGCGCGCGATCGACGCCCAGGCCGCGCCCGCGCGGGGCGGGGCGCGGCCGGCGGGTGCCGCGGCGCCGCTGCTGTCGCTGGCCGGTGTGCGCATGAGCTTCGGCGGCATCGTGGCCGTGCAGGACGTGGGCTTCGACGTCATGCCCGGCACCGTGCATGCGCTGATCGGCCCCAACGGCGCCGGCAAGACCACGATGCTCAACTGCATCAGCCGCTTCTACACGCCGCAGCAGGGCCGCATGGTGCTGCGCACGGCGCAGGGCGAGCACGACCTGCTGCGCCTGAAGGCGCACCAGATCTCGCGCCTGGGCATCGCCCGCACCTTCCAGAACCTGGAGCTCTTCGCCGAGCTAACGGTGTTCGACAACGTGCTCATCGCCCGCTCGCAGGCCATGCGTGCCACGCTGGCCGAGGCCCTGCTCAACCTGCCGCGCCAGCGGCGCGAGGAGCGCGCCGAGCGCGAGCGCGTGCAGGCCCTCCTGGAAGAGTTGCGCCTGGCGCCCCACGCCCACACGCTGGTGCGCGACCTGCCCTACGGCACGCAGAAGCTGGTCGAGCTGGCCCGCGCCATGGCGCTGGAGCCCGTGCTGATGCTGCTGGACGAGCCGGCGGCCGGCATGAACAACCGCGAGATCGACGCCCTGGGCGACACGCTGCGCACGCTGCAGGCGCGCACCGGCGCCACGCTGCTGCTCATCGAGCACAGCATGCCGCTGGTCATGTCCATTTCCGACACCATCACCGTGATGCACAACGGCGCCTTCCTGGCGCAGGGCACGCCGCGGGAGATCGAATCGCATCCGGCCGTGATCGAGGCCTACCTGGGAGGAGGCAAGAGTGGCCAACGTCGCTGAACCCACGGGCGCCATCCGCCCGCTGCTGCAGGTGGACCGGCTCGCGGCCGGCTACGGCAAGATCCGCGCGCTGCATGGCATCGGCCTCACGGTGCACGAGGCCCGCATCGTCTGCGTGCTGGGTGCCAACGGGGCCGGCAAGACCACGCTGATGCGGGTGCTGTCGGGCCTGCTGCCGGTCATGGACGGCACGGTGCAGTTCGACGGCCAGTCCATCGCCAACGTGCCGGCCGAGACGCTGGTGCGCCGCGGCATCGTGCATGTGCCGCAGGGTCGCATGGTGTTCGCGCAGCTGAGCGTGCGCGAGAACCTGATGCTCGGCGGCTACACCCGCCCCGCCGGCGAGGTGCGCGACCACATCACGCATGTGCTGGACTACTTTCCGCGGCTCAAGGAGCGCATCGGCTCGCGCGCCGGCACCCTCTCGGGCGGCGAGCAGCAGATGCTGGCCATCGCCCGCGGCCTGCTGGCGCGGCCCCGGCTGCTGATGCTGGACGAGCCCTCGATGGGCGTGGCCCCCATCCTCAAGGACGCCATCTTCTCCACCCTGCGCGACATCCGCGACCGTGAGCGCCTGACGCTGCTGGTGGTGGAGCAGGACGCCGACATCGCCCTCGACATCTCGGACGAGGGCTATGTGATCGAGACCGGCCGCGTGGTCATGCAGGCCAGCGCGGCCGAACTGGCCGGCAACGAGGACGTCCGGCGCGCCTACCTCGGCGGCTGATGCCGCTTCCCTTGCGCTTCTTCCTTCCGCGACAAACCCACCCCAAGGAGACACACCCATGATGACGCTGCATTCCCGCCGCACCCTGATCGCCGCGGCCGCCTGTGCGCTGGCCGCCGCCGCGCTGCCGGCCGCCGCCTTCGAGAACAAGGACGAAGGCGTGCTGGAGAAGGAGATCGTGCTCGGCTCTTCGCAGCCGCTGTCCGGCACGCTGGCCTACATGGGCAAGGCCGTGGACGAGGGCATGCGCACCTACTTCGACATGGTCAACGAGAAGGGCGGCGTCAACGGCCGCAAGATCAAGCTGATCACCTACGACGACGAGCTCAAGCCCGCCAAGTCGGTGGCCAATGCCAAGCTGCTGATCGAGCGCGACAACGTGCTGGCCATGGTGGGCAACATCGGCCATGCCACCAACGTGAGCGCCTACGAATACAGCTCGACCAAGAAGGTGCCCACCATCGGCGCGCTGTCCATCTCGGACCTGACCAGCACGCCGCCGCGCGAGCTGCTCTATGTGCTGCCCTCGCCGCAGTCCACCGAGACGGCCGCCTACATCGACTATGCCGTGGGCACGCTCAAGGCCAGGAAGGTGGCCATGCTCTACCAGAATGACGGCTGGGGCAAACCGGCCTACGACATCGCCGTCAAGCAGCTGGAGAAACACGGCATGAAGCTGGTCGAGGCGCAGAGCTTCGAGCGCTTCGCCACCGACCTCACCTCGCAGGTCTTCAAGCTCAAGCAGGCTGAGCCCGATGTGGTCGTGGTCTATGCACTGGGCCAGGAGGCGGTGCAGTTCTTCCGCAGCGCCGAGAAGCTGGGCTGGAAGCCCACCGTCTTCGGTGCCGGCGGCCTGAACGATCCCAAGTTCGTGGAGCTGCTGGGCAAGACGCAATCCAAGCTCTACGTGGCCTCCTACTACGACGCCATCGAGGGCGACAACCCGGCGATCCAGTCCTTCTTCGCGCGCTACACGAAGACCTATCCCAAGTCGGCGCCGTCGTCGAACGCGCTGATGGGCTACTCGGCCGCGGCCGTCGCCGTGGAGGCGCTGCAACGCGCCGGCAACGAGCCCTCGCGCGCCAAGGTCGTGGCAGCGCTGGACGGCCTGAAGGACTTCGACCAGAAGATCGGCCCCAAGATCACCTTCCAGCCGCTGAACGCCGGCCCCTATTCGCGCCGCGGCCAGACCGGCGTGGCGCTGATGGAACTCAAGGGCGACAAGTTCGCGCCCTTGGGCGGCTACATCGATCCGGTGAAGAGATAAGCACCCCCCATGCCGCTTCGCGGCTCCCCCCTCTCATGCGCCTTCGGCTTGGAGGGGGGCGCACCCAGAGGCCTGGCAAAGCCAGTTCCTCGGGTGCCCTGGCATGGCCTGCTCCGCGGCCACTCGATCATCCGAACAACGCTCGACAAGGAATTCTCCGTGCCCACTCTGCGCCAGACCCTTCGCCAACGCATCACCGACGGCCCCACCTTCTGGATGGCCGGCGTGCAGGACGCCCTGTCGGCCCTGCTCGTGGACCAGTCGGACTTCGACGGCATCTTCACCACCGGCTTCGGCATCTCGGCCTCGCTGCTGGGCCAGCCGGACATGGAGGTCTACACCCTCACCGAGAACGTGGCGGTGGTCAATCGCATCGCCAACGTGGTGAAGAAGCCCATCTTCGCGGACGCCGACACCGGCTACGGCAGCGTGATCAACGTGGCCCGCACCGTGCGCGAGTTCGAGAAGGCAGGCGTGGCGGCCATCTCCATCGAGGACCAGATCAGCCCCAAGCGCTGCCCCGCCGCTGCCTCGGTGATGCCGGTGGTGCCGGTCAAGGATGCGGTGGCGCGCATCCGCGCCGCGGTCGACGCGCGGCAGGATCCGGACTTCCTGATCGTGGCGCGCACCGATGTGCTCGACCCGGCCGAGGCCATGGACCGCGCCGCGCGCTATGCCGAGGCGGGCGCCGACCTCATCCAGCCGATCTCGCGCACCTTCAAGCGCTACGAGGACCTGGTGAAGCTGCGCGAGGTGTCGGGCCGACGCCTGTCGCTGCAGCTGATGCAGGGCCTGTGGATGGAGAAGCTCTCGCGCGAGCAGGTCGAGTCGGTGGCGGCCTTCGCCACCTATCCGATCGTCACGCTGATGAGCACGGTGCATGCGCTGCAGGCCAACCTGGCCACGCTGGCCGCGCGTCGCAGCGGCGAGGTGGACGGCCTGCCGGCCGGCCAGGTGCCCATGGCCGAATTCAAGCGCGTGATCGGCTGGGAGGCGATGGAGGCGCGGCAGGCGCACTACGAGCAGCAAGACTGAGCCGGGCAAAGCGCCCGGCCGGCGTGCCACGCACGCACGCCGCCCACGGGCCGGCGGCTCAGAAGCCTTCCAGCACCACCTTGCCCCGTGCCTGGCCGCTTTCGACGAAGGCATGCGCGCGGCGCAGGTTGGCCGCATCGATGCGGCCGTAGTGCTTGCCCAGGGTGGTGCGCAGTCGGCCTGTATCGACCAGCTGCGCCACCTCGGCCAGCAATGCGCCCTGCTCGGCCATGTCGGGCGTCTCGAAGCGCGAGCGGGTGAACATCATCTCCCAGTGCAGCGAGATGGCCTTGGTCTTCAGCGGCATGGCGTCGAGCTGCGGCATGTCGTCGATCACGCCCAGGCGGCCCTGGGGCTTGAGTGTCTCGATCAGCTGCGCGTAGTGCTGGGCGGTCTGCGTCAGGCTGGCGACCAGGTCCACCGCCTCGATGCCGATGGCCTTCAGTTCGGCGGCGAGCGGCCGGCTGTGGTCGACCACCGCATGGGCACCCAGCGTCAGGCACCACTGGCGGGTCTCGGGCCGCGAGGCGGTGGCCACCACGCGCAACTGCGTCAGTTGGCGCGCGAGCTGGATCAGGATCGAGCCCACGCCGCCGGCCCCACCGGTGATGAGCAGCGTCTGCCCGGCGCCGCCGCCGCGCGGCACCTGCAGGCGGTCGAACAGCAGCTCCCAGGCCGTGATGGCCGTGAGTGGCAGGGCCGCGGCCTCGGCATCGCCGAGCGTGGCGGGCGCACGGGCGGCGATGCGCTCGTCCACCAGGTGCAGTTCGCTGTTGGCACCCGGCCGCACGATGGAGCCGGCGTAATACACCCGGTCACCGGGCGCGAAGCCGGTGACGTCGCTGCCGACGGCATCGACCGTGCCCACGGCGTCCCAGCCGAGCACGCGGGCCTGGCCGGCCTCGGGCGCGGCAAGGCGGCGCACCTTGGTGTCGACGGGGTTCACCGAGATGGCGGCCACCCGCACGCGCAGGTCGCGCGGGCCGGGCTGCGGTTCGGGGAGATCGAGGTCGATCAGCGATTCCGGTTGTTCGATGGGCAGGTTCTGGCGGTAGCCGATGGCTTTCATGGGCGTTCTCCGAAGAAGGGACGTTGCGATGGCGTGACTCTAGGTTCTGCGTCCGGCATTGATAAGCCGCCCGCCAGTGGCATCATCTTCAAATGGGAATTGAAAATCTCGCCGACCTGCGGCTGGTGCAGGAAGCGGCACGCAGCGGCTCGCTGAGTGCCGCCGGCCGCACGCTGGGCCTGACGCCGGCGGCGGCCAGCGCGGCGCTCAAACGGGTCGAGTCGCAGCTGGGCGCGCGGCTCTTCGAGCGCTCGACGCGGGCCCTGCGGCTCACCGCCGAGGGCCAGACGCTGCTGGACTACGCCGGCCGCGCCTTCGAGCTGCTGGCCGAGGCCGAGGCGCAGGTGGCCGCCGGCCGCGGCGAGCTGGTCGGCACGCTGCGGGTGGCGGCGCCCTCGGACCTCACGCGCCGCGTGCTGCTGCCCGCCTTCGACGAATTCCTGACTCGGCATCCCGGCGTGCAACTGGCGCTGTCGGTGGGTGACCGGCCGCTGGACGTGATGCGCGACGAGGTGGACCTGGCCCTGCGCTACGGTCCGCTGGCCGATTCGCGGCTGGTGGCGCGCCCGCTGGCGCAGACCCGGCCCGTGCTCTGCGCCGCGCCCGCCTACCTGCAGCGGCGCGGTACACCGCGCCTGCCCCAGGACCTGGTGCAACACAACTGCCTGAGCTTCCACCGCGGTGGCCGACGCCAGCGCGAGTGGCGCTTCGGCCAGGGCGGCCAGTGGGTGGCGGTGCGCATCGATGGCGACCGCCATGCCGACGACGCCTCGCTGGCGCGCGAATGGGCGGTCGCCGGCGTGGGCATCACCTTCAAGTCCTACCTGGACGTGCGGGCCGACCTGGACAGCGGCGCCCTGGTGCGGCTGCTGCCCGACTGGGACACGGAGGCCTATCCGCTGCATGCCCTGCTGCCCAGCAACCGCTTCGTGCCCGCGCGGGTGCGGGCGCTGGTGGACTTTCTGGCCGACTGGCTGGCGCAGTGGCTGGCCGACGATCCCGCCGGCATCGCCAACGCCGGGGGCGGTGTGGCGGCCGGGGCCGGCAGGGCGGCAGGCCGGCCTAACATCGCCGCATGACCGCCAAGCCCGCCATGCCGCCGACGCTCCCCCGCTTCTGGGCCGAACTCGGCACCCGCGACTTCGCCACGCTGGACCCGGCCACCACCGTGGCGGTGCTGCCGCTGGGCGCCACCGAGCAGCACGGCCCGCATCTGCCGCTGGGCGTGGACACCGTCATCGCCGACGGCATCGTGCAGGCCGCGCTGCCGCTGCTGCCGCCGGAACTGCCTGTGCTCTTCCTGCCCACCCTGCCCGTGGGCCTGAGTCCCGAACATGCCCGATTCGCCGGCACGCTCACCCTGTCGTCGGAGACGGTGCTGCGTCTGTGGAAGGAGATCGGTGCCGGCGTCGCCCGCGCCGGCGTGCGCAAGCTGGTGCTTTTCAATGCCCATGGCGGCCACACCGGTGCGATGGACATCGCCGCGCGCGAGCTGCGCGAGGCGCACGACCTGATCGTCTACAGCCTGAGCTGGTTCAACCTGCCGCTGACGGATGCCGCAACCGGCCAGGCGCTGGTGCCGGACCGCTTCGATGTGCATGCGGGCGAGTTCGAGACGGCGTTGATGTTGGCGCTGGCGCCGCAGCAGGTGCGGCGCGAGGCCGTCAAGGACTTCCCCTCCACCTCGCGCGAGCGGGCACGGGACTACGCCATCCTCGGCAATGGCCGCAGCGCCAAGCTGGGCTGGGCGATGCAGGACTACCACGCCGAAGGCGCGGCCGGCAATGCCGCGGCCGCCACCGAGGCGCAGGGCCGCGCGCTGCTCGACGCCGCGGCGCGGGGGCTGGCGCAGGCGTTGGAAGAGGTGTCGCGCCTGCCGCTGTCCACGCTGGGCGCCGATCCGCCGCGGCGCTGAGTCATCCGGGTGTCGGCCTATCGAGGGTGGCCGTCCCAGCCGATTTCCAAGCGGGGCACCGCTGCCCAGCGGCTGCCTGTTCAGCCGGCGGCCACGGCCGGCGCGTCTCCCACCGGAATGCTGCCGTCGCCCCGCTCGTAGGTGCCGATCAGCAGGCCGCTGGCGACGGCGCGCGCCTGGATGGCCTCCACCAGCGCGTCGCGGCCGGGCGTCTCGCCCAACGCCTCGCCTTCGGCCAGGGCATAGAGCTGGAAGGCATAGCGGTGCGGCCCATGGCCCGGCGGCGGATCGGGGGGCAGCCAGGCGGCCTGCAGGTAGGAGTTTCGGCCGGCATGCAGGCCCGCGCCCTCGTGGTCCGGGCTGGGCCAGGCGCCTTCGGCCAGGTGGCCGTCCTCGGGCGGCAGATCCACCGCGATGGCGTGCACCAGCGGATGCGGCGTGGGGGAATCGGCGTCTTCCACGATCAACACCAGCTCTGCCACGCCGGCCGGCACGCCGGTCCAGGCCAGCGGCGGGGAGAGCCCCTCGCCATCGGCGGTGTAGCGCTGCGGAATCGGCGCATGGTCCCCGAAGGCCAGGCTGCTCAGCTGCAGCGTGCCGTGGCCCGCGCGCAGGCCCACCGTGTTGAAGACGATGTCGTCCAGGCCGGCGCGTACGCCGGCCAGCGCCTGGCCGATGGCCCCAGGAAGTTTTTCGAGCATGGCGCCAAGGTAGGCGCAACTGGCCCACACGGATGTAGGACTTCGAGCGACACGCGCCGCCGGACGCCCTCCCTACATTGCGACGGTTGTGCTGTCCCGAGCGACGCACGGTCGCGTTGGTTTTTCGTTGTCCGGTTTTCCTGCCTTCATGTCCTGCTGCCCTGCCGTGTGTGTCGTCGATCCTGTGGCGGTGGCCACACGCTGAGCCATGGAGCGCCGCGTTCTCATCCATGCGCCGGAGGCGGCGGACGCCGACATGCTGGCCCGCATCGCGCGCGGCCTGGGGCTCAACGCCGTGGCCTGTCCTTCGCTGGCGGTGCTCATGACGCATCTGCAGGAAGGCGCTGCCGCCGCCCTGCTGACCGGCCCTTCCCTGTCCCTGCTGCCCGAAGCGACGCTGCAAACTTGGCTGTCGGCCCAGCCGGCATGGTCGGACTTTCCCTTCGTCGTGCTGATGAGTCAGGACGGCCATACGCCCGAGGCGATGGCACGGCTGCGTGAGCTCGGCAATGTGGTGGTGGTCGACCATCCCGCCTGCGACGAGACGTTGACGCGCGCGGTCCACGCCGCCGTGCGCCAGCGCCACCGCCAGTACACGATGCGCCAGCAGATCGAACAGCTGGAGGCGGCACGCGCCGAGGTACAGCGCCTGAACGCCGGGCTGGAGACGCGCATCGCCGAGCGCACGCGCGAGCTGGCCGGCGCCAATGACCGGCTGATGGCCGAGATCGGCGAGCGCGAGCGCGCGCAGGCCGCGCTGCTGCAGGCGCAGAAGATGGAAGCCGTCGGCCGGCTCACCGGCGGCATCGCCCACGATTTCAACAACCTGCTGCACGTGGTGCAGATGAACCTGGACCTGCTCGGCCGCATCTCCAAGGAGGCCAAGGTGCAGGAGATCAGCGGACGCGCCCGCGGCGCCGTGGCCAAGGGTGCGCGCCTGACCAGTCAGTTGCTGTCCTTCTCGCGCAAGCAGTCGCTGCTGCCGCGGCTGTCGGACGTGAATGCGCTGATCGAGGGCATGCGCGAGCTGATCGCCGTCTCGGTCGGCTCGGCCGTCCGGGTGGAGCTGGCGCTCGACCCGGCACCCTGCTGGGCCGTACTGGACGCCAGCCAGCTGGAGATGGCGCTGATCAACCTGGCCGTGAACGCGCGCGAGGCCATGACGGCCGGCGGCGTGCTCACGGTGCGCACCGGGCATGTGCAGCGTGAGGCTGCGGGCGGCCTGCCCGCCGGCGACTATGTGGCCGTGCAGGTGCAGGACACCGGCGCCGGCATCCCGGCCGGCGTGCTCGGTCAGGTCTTCGACCCCTTCTTCACCACCAAGCCCCTGGGCAGCGGCAGCGGCCTGGGCCTGAGCCAGGTGTATGGCTTCGCCCGGCAATCGGGGGGCGAGGCCGCCATCGACAGTGTGGAAGGCCACGGCACCCGGGTGGACCTGCTCTTTCCCGCCGCGGCCGTCCCGGCCGCCGACGCGCCGCCGCCGCCCGAGGCCGAGGTCCAGGCCCTGGCCGCCGGCCGCTCGGTGCTCGTGGTCGAGGACGACGCCGAGGTCCGCCGCGTCATCGCCGACAGCCTGTCCCTGCTGGGCTGCCGGGTCACGCAGGCGGCCGACGGGCGCCAGGGGCTGGAGGTGCTGGGCGCCCAGCCCAGGCCCGACCTGATGGTGGTGGACTACGCCATGCCGGGCATGACCGGCGCCGAGTTCATCGTGCATGCGCGCGAACGCGTGGGCGCCGTGCCCGTGGTGCTGGCCACCGGCTATGCGGACATGGCGCAGGTGGGGCGTGTGCTGGGCACGCAGTCCATCCTCATCAAGCCCTTCGAGATCTCTGCGCTCGCGGCCTGCGTGGCCCAGGCGTTGGCGCCCGCAGCGGCGGGCGGCAATCCCGGTACCCTGCACTGAGACACCCGTTTCCCTTCCTTCCTTTCCAACCCCTTCAAGGAGATCACCATGGGCATCATCGGCACCATCCTCATCGGCTTCATCGTCGGCCTCGTGGCGCGCGCCATCAAGCCGGGCGACGACTCGGCGGGCTTCATCGTCACCACGCTGATCGGCATCGTGGGCTCCTTCATCGCCACCTACCTGGGCCAGGCGATGGGTTGGTACACGGTGGGGCAGCCGGCCGGCTTCATCGCCTCGGTGATCGGTGCCGTCGTCCTGCTGTTCGTCTGGGGCATGGTGGCCGGCCGCCGCCGCTGAAGCCATGACCGACACCGCATGCGTGGTGATGACCACGGCCGGCACCGAAGAAGAGGCCGAGGACCTGGCCGGCGCGATGGTCGAGGCGGGCCTGGCGGCCTGCGTGCAGATCCAGCGGGTGCGCAGCGTCTACCGCTGGGAAGGCGAGACCCGCCGCGAGCCCGAGTGGCTGCTGATCTGCAAGACGCGCGCGGGCCGCTTCGAGGCACTGCAGGCGCTGATCCAGGAGCGGCACAGCTATGCCGTGCCCGAGGTGGTGCAGTTGCCCATCACGGCCGGCTCGCCGGCCTATCTGCGCTGGCTGGCCGAGGCCACGGCCGAGCCGCCTGCCGCTGCCTGATCAGGCGTACGTCACCCACTTCTCGTACGCGGGGCCGTCCAGGTGCGGCAGCGTGTTGTAGGTCACCAGCATGTGCCGCTTGGGCGTGAATGCGAATTCGGTGACCGCCGTGTTGCGGATGCGCAGGTTCAGCTCGATGGTGGTCTCGGGCGAGGTGCCCAGCACATGGCCCACTGCCGTCGAGATCGGCCCGCCGCTGCTCACCACCAGCACCTTCGCGCCATGGTGGCGGTCGCGCACATGGTCCAGCGCGGTCGTCACGCCCGCCAGGAAGTCCACATAGCTCGGCATGCCCACGGGCGCTGCCTGCCCGTTCATCCAGGCGGCCAGGCCCTGGCGCAGCAGGCGGAAATGGGCCTTGTACAGCTCGGGCGTGTCGGCCTTGGGCAGCTTCTCCGGATGGATGGTGGCGACCACCGCCTCGCTGTCGTATTCGTTCAGGCCCGGCCAGGGCAGCACGTCCTGCGGCGGCAGCTGCATGCCGCGGGTGATGCCTTCCCAGGTCTCGCGGTGGCGGCGCAGGGTGCCGGTGATGACGGCATCGAAGCGCATGCCGCGCTCGCGCCAGTATTCGCCCAGCCGCTCGGCCTGGCGGTGGCCGAGTTCGCTGAGGCGGTCGTAGTCGTCGGAGCCGAAGGAGGCCTGGCCGTGGCGCACGAGGTAGAGCGTTCCCATGGCGGGCGATTGTCCAAAGCGGGCCGGCGGCGCTTGTCGCGCGTGGGACGGTATGCGCGGTGGCCGTCGCTTCGGTGACCCGGCCTCGCTCCCTCTCCCCTTGCGGGAGAGGGAGGCAATCCTCAGCCCTCGTTGGCGCCCGCAGTCAGCACCTCGGCGAACAGGGGCGCATCCACATTGCCGCCGGTCAGCGCCAGCCCGATGCGCTGGCCTGCCCAGCGGCCCCGCTGCTGCAGCGCCGCGGCCAGCGCGGCGGCGCCGGCGCCTTCGGCCACGTTGTGCGTGGCGGTGTAGAGCAGGCGCATCGCGCCAGCCACCTCGTCGTCGGTGACGGCCACCACGTCCTCGGCCTGCGCGCGCACGACGGCCACCGACTCGGCCACCGGCGTGCGGCAGGCCATGCCGTCGGCGATGCGCGTGGTGGCGGGCGATTCCACCAGCGTGCCGCTGCGCCAGGATTGCAGGCAGGCGTCCGCATGCGCGGACACCACGCCCACCAGCCGCGTGGACACGCCGCAGTGGGCCCGTGCCGCCGCGGCACCGGCGAAGCCCGAGCCCAGCCCGATCGGCACGAAGAGCACGTCCGGCGCGCCGCCGGCCGCCTTCGTCGCCTCGAAGAATTCCACGTAGGCCGTGGCCACGCCGCGCACCAGGTCGCGGTGGAAGGAGGGGATGCGGTGCAGCCCGTGCTGCGCCGCCAGCGCGGCCGCATGGTCGGCGGCGGCCTGGAAGTCGTCGCCGTGCTCGACCAGCTCCACGCCCAGGGCGCGCATGGCGGCGTTCTTCTCGACCGAGTTGCCGTGCGGCACCACGATGGTGGCCTGCAGGCCGTGGCGCCGGGCCGCGAAGCCGACCGACTGGCCATGGTTGCCGCGCGTGGCGCTGATCACATGCCGTACCGCGGGCTGGGTGCGGCGCAGTTCCTCGAAATAGGTCAGCCCGCCGCGCACCTTGAAGGCGCCCACGGGCGTGTGGTTCTCGTGCTTGATCCAGGTCTCGGTGCCCAGCGCCTGCTCGATCAGCGGCCAGCGGTACTGCGGCGTGGGAGGCAGGGCGCTGCGCACGGTGGCCAGTGCGGCCGCGATGTCGTCGGGCGTGAAGCGCATGGGGGATCCTCGAAGGTGCGGGCGAACAGGCCGGAGCAGAAGGCGGTCGGGCGCCCGGAAGGTGCGGATGAGGCCGGTGCGGGCTGGGGTCAGAGCAGCACCTGGCCCTCGATGCAGTCGGCCACGTCGCCGCCGATCCAGATCTGGCCCGAGGCGTCCTGCGCCACATGCACCCGGCCGTCACGGCCCAGGCACTGGCCCTGGCCGGCGACGTAGCGCGTCGGCATCAGGCCATCGGCGATGAGCCACTGCGCCAGGCTGGCGTTGAGGCTGCCGGTCACCGGGTCTTCCTCCACGCCGATGGGGGCGGCGAAGCCGCGCACCTCCAGATCGACCGACGGCGCGGCCACTGCTGCGGCGGCCGCCGTGCTGCTGCGCGCCCCGAAGGCGCGGGCCTCGCGGTTGGCGCGGCCGATGAGCGGTGGTGCGCCGGCATCCTGGGCGTCCGTGCGTGCCGCCACGCCCACCTTCTGGCCCAGCGCCTTGAGCGCCGCGTGATCCGGCCGCAGCGCCAGCACGGTGTCGGGGCTGTCCAGCAGCAGGCCCAGCCAGACCGGCCCATTGTTGAGGCACTGCGCCGCCTCGATCTGCGAGGCCTTCAGGCCCAGGGCCGCGGCCACCTTGGACAGCAGCATGGGGCTGGGCGCGCTGCGCTGCAGCGGCGGCGCGGCGAAGGCCAGGCGTTCGCCCTCGACGCGGATCGGCACCAGGCCGATGGCGCATTCCTGCACGATGCCACCGGCTCGCCGTGGCCGGCCGCCGTGGGCCAGCCAGGCGCGGCAGGTGCCCAGGGTGGGGTGGCCGGCGAAGGGCAGCTCGCCGCCGGGCGTGAAGATGCGCACCCGGTAGTCCGCACCGCCGGCGGCGCCTTCGGCGGTGGGCGGCAGCACGAAGGTGGTTTCCGACAGGTTGGTCCAGCGCGCGAAGCGCTGCATGGCCTCGTCGTCCAGGTCCTGGCCGTCCAGCACCACGGCGACCGGATTGCCGCGGGTGGGCGTGTCGGTGAAGACGTCGGGCTGGCGGAAGGGGCGGGTTCTCATGGCGGGACTCGGGAAGCGGAAATGAAGGAGGAAGCGGAGGGGGCGGCGCCGGGGCGCCTGCGGGCGCTGGTCGGGCGCCAGGTGTCGCGGGCGGGCCCGCGGCGGATCAGGCCAGCGCCAGATCCAGCACGCCGAGGGCGGCCGGCCGGGTGCGCAGCGCATCGAACCAGCGCTCCAAGTTCGGCCAGGCCGGGCGGCGGTACTCGGCCGGCGGCAGGCCGAACCAGCGATGCACTTCGCAGGCGACCGGGATGTCGGCCATGGTGAAGCGCTCGCCGGTCATGAAGTCGCGGCCGGCCAGGTGGGCATCCAGCATGGCCATCAGCGGCTCGGTCGCGGCGATGGAGGCGGCGACGGCCTGCACATCGCGCTCGGCGGCCGGCACGCGCACCAGTTGCACAAAGGCATCGCGGCCCGCGGGGTTGAGCGTGGTCTGCTGCCAGTCCATCCAGCGTTCGGCGTCGAAGCGCGCCTCCAGCGGCTCGGGATACATGAGTCCGTGCGAATGGCGGGCGCAGAGGTAGCGCACGATGACGTTGCTTTCCCACAGCACGAAGCGGGCGTCGCCCTCGCCGTCCTGCAGCAGCGGCACCAGCGCATTGGGATTCATCGCCAGGTACTCGGGCGTGTGCACCAGGCCGTGGGCACCGCCGGCCTCGGTGCGCTGGAAGTCCAGGCCGAGTTCCTGCGCACACCACACCACCTTGCGCACGTTGATCGAGCTGATGCGGCCCCAGAGATTGAGCATGGGTCGGTTTCCTTGTCGAAGCGGGTCAGGGGGTCATCATGCGGGCGGTGCCGCGCACGCGGATCGAAGCGCCAGGCGTGTGAGCGATATCCGCCTGCAGGCGGCAGAGCACGCCCATGTCCTCGCCCTGCGTGATGGCGATGGTGCCGCCATGCGGCCAGCGCCGGTCGCGCAGGTAGCCGCCCAGCGCGGCGGCAGCGGCGCCGGTGGCCGGGTCTTCGTAGACGCCACCGCCTGCGAAGGGATTGCGCACATGGAAGCGCTGGGGGCTTTCGGCATGCGCCAGCACGATCGTCGCCAGGCCTGCGCGCTGCATCAGTTCGCGACCGGACTCGAAGTCGTAGTGCATGGCGGCCAGCCGGGCCCGGTCCCGCAGGGCCAGCAGAAAGTGGTCGGCGCCGCCGTGGATCACGGCCGGGGGAAGGCGCGGGTCCAGGTCGGGCTCAGTCAGGTCGAACAGCGCGAGGGCCTCGGCCTTCCAGGCTGCGTCGAGGGGCTGGCTGCGCGTGGGCGGCGACTGCAGCGCGGCCTGCATGAGGCCGGCAGCCGATGGGCGGTCGCGGCTTCCCTCCACCGTGATCCGCGCGGCGTTGAGCGTGAGCGCGAACGTTCCGTCGCCGTACGCTCGCGCCAGTGCGGCACCCAGGGCGATGGTGGCGTGGCCGCAGAAAGGCACCTCGGCCGCCGGAGAGAAGTAGCGCACCCGCCAGGTGCCGTCCGCCATCGGCGCGGCGAACACGGTTTCGGAATAGCCGAGCGTCGTGGCGAGTTGCTGCATCTGCCCGTCGTCGGGCAGGCTGTCGCCGATCACGACGCCCGCCGGGTTGCCGCCGCGTGGGCCGTCGGAGAAGGCGGCGATGTGCTGGACATTCATGGTGTCTAGAGCTTGGAAGTGCGCCGGGGAAGCGCGATCAGGCCACGGCAGGGCGCGCCATCACCAGCAGCCGCAGCGCTAGGCCGAACATCACGCTGGCCAGCAGCCGCTGGCGCAGGCGTGCACTGCCTTCGCCTGCGGCCATGCGCCGCGCCACCAGGCCCGCGGCGCTGCCCAGCGAGGTGTTGAAGGCCAGCGAGACGACCGCCATCACGGCGCCGAGCTGCACCATCTGCACGCCGACCGGCCCCCGGTCGGGATGCGCGAACTGCGGCAGGAAGACGACGAAGAAGAGCAGCGCCTTGGGATTCATCAGCGTATGGAAGAAGCCCATGCGTGCGATGTGCAGGCCGCGCCTGGGTCCGGCACCTTGTGCTGCTGCCGCACCGGAGCCGGCGCGCAGGGCCTGCACGCCCAGCCACACCAGGTAGGCCGCACCCGCCCAGCGCAGCAGGTCGAAGGCCGGGGCCCATGCAGCCAACAGCGCGGCCACGCCGCTGGCGGCCGCCAGCGCGAGCACCAGGTCTGCCAGGGCGATGCCAACGGCGCCCGCGAATGCGCCGCGTGGCCCGTGCGCCGCACCCTGCGCCAGGATGAAGGCCATGTTCGGCCCCGGCGAGGCCAGCAGCGCAAGCACGGCCAGCAGGAAGAGGCCCAGGGTGGTGCCAGCGATCATGGGTGCGTGTCCGTTGATCAGGCGGGCGTCGCAGCCGCCGGCAGGTAAGGCGCGACGGCCGCCATCGCGCGGGCCACGTAGTCGTCCTTCTCGCCGACGGGCGCGACGTAGTGCAGCGCTGAGCGGGCCGCGGCGATGCCTTCGCTGCGCGCGATCAGCCAGGCGGCCAGGTAGGGCGAGGCCAGGCAGCCGCCGGCCGTGGCGACGTTGCCGTCGGCAAAGAAGGGCTGGTCGAGCACGCGCACGCCGGCCTCCTGGACCCAGGGCTTGGTCGTGAGGTCGGTGCAGGCGGGCACTGTGCCCAGCAGGCCCAGGCGCGCCAGCACCAGCGTGCCGGAGCACTGGGCGCCGATGAGCTGGCGCGCCGGGTCGAGCCGCAGCTGCGCCATCAGCGCCGCATCGGCCACCACCTCGCGCGTGCGGATGCCGCTGCCCACCAGCACGGCGTCGGCCTGGGCGGCTTCTTCCAGCGAGGCGGTGGCCTCCAGCGTGACGCCGTTCATCGACGTGACGCGCGCCGTGGGCGCGGCCAGCGTGACGCGCCAGCCGGGCCGCTTGATGCGGTTGAGCACGCCCAGGGCGATCAGCGAGTCGAGCTCGTTGAAACCGTCGAAGGTGAGGATGGCGGTGTGCATGGTTCTGGCCCCGGCGACGGCGTCAGTGGGCGGCGGCCAGTTGCTGCTGCACCTGCGCCGCGGCGCGGTGGGCCAGTGCCTCGCGCACCGTCTCGGCCAGGGCGGCGATGGCGGTCGCGATCTGCTGCTCGGTGGCAGTCACGAAGGACAGGCGCAGCGTGCGCGGATCGGGCTCACCGGCATAGAAGGGCGAGCCGGGGACGAAGGCCACGTTGCGCTCCACGGCCTGGGCCAGCAGCGCCGTCGCGTCGATGCCCTCTGGCATGCGCAGCCACAGGAACATGCCGCCCTTGGGCACGTTGAACTCGACGTCCAGGCCCTTCATCTCGCGCTGCAGGGCGTCCACCATCGCGTCGCGCTGCGCCTTGTAGAGCGCGCGGATCTTGGGCACATGCCGCTCCAGGAAGCCGCCCTGCATCACGGTGCTCACCATGCGCTGCGTGAAAATGGGCGTGTGCAGGTCCACGGCCTGCTTGGCCTGCAGCAGCTTGGGGTACAGCGCCTTGGGCGCCACCAGGAAGCCCAGCCGCAGGCCCGGCGCCAGCACCTTGGAGAAGGAGCCCAGGTAGATGCAGCCCTCGGGGTTGCGCGCCGTCAGCGGCAGCGGCGGCGCCTCGTCGAACCACAGCTCGCCGTAGGGGTTGTCTTCGATGATGGGCAGGCCCGCGGCCTGGGCGGCGGCCGAGACGGCGGCGCGGCGCGCCTCGCTCATGGTGCGGCCGGTGGGGTTCTGGAAGTTGGGCAGCAGGTAGATGAAGCGGGCGCCGGCGGCCTTGGCGCTCAGGTCCTCGGGCAGCACGCCTTCGGCATCGCTGGCCACGCTGACGGCCTGCGGCTCCATGGGGCTGAAGGCCTGCAGCGCGCCGAGGTAGGTGGGCGTCTCCACCAGCACCTTGGCTTGCGGGTCGATCAGCACCTTGGCGATCAGGTCCAGGCCCTGCTGCGAGCCGGTGGTGATCAGCACCTGGTCGGCCTCCACGTCCCAGGGCAGCATGTCGGCCACGGCCTGGCGCAGCGGCGCATAGCCCTCGCTGGCCGCGTACTGCAGCGCACCCTGGCCGTCGGTGGCCAGCACCTCGGCGCAGGCGGCGGCGAACTCCGTCACCGGGAAGGTCTTGGGCGAGGGCAGGCCGCCGGCCAGGCTGATCACGTTGGGCCGTTCCGTCACCTTGAGGATCTCGCGGATGGCGGAGGGGTTCATCTTCTCGGCGCGGGCGGCGAGTTTCCAGGTCGTCATGGGGTGCTCCTTGTCGGGTTGTCGTGTGCCAGGCCTCGCGGGGGCGGGGCAGGGTCTTGCAAAAGGGTCAGAGGGGTCGGTCGGTGACGGGGCGCGCCGCCGCGGGCGGCTGGGCGAGCTTCTTGCCGAGCAGCACCGTCGCCACCACGGCGAGGGCGAAGCCCAGTGTCATGGCATCGATGCGCTCGCCCAGGATGGGCACCGCCGCCAGGATCGAGAAGAAGGGCTGCAGCAGCTGCGCCTGGCTCACGCGCAGCGCGCCGCCCAGCGCCAGGCCACGGTACCAGGCGAAGAAGCCCGCCCACATGGAGAACACGCCCAGGTACACCAGGCCACCCCACGCGACCGGCGCGACAGGCGCCGTGGGCCACAGAAGGAAGGTGGCCGGCAGCGTCACCGGCAACGCCAGCACGCAGACCCAGCAGATCACGCGCTCCGCACCCAGTGCCGGTGTGACCTGCGCGCCGTAGATGTAGCCCGCCGAGGCCGCGACCACGCCGCCCACCAGCAGCAGGTCGGCCGGGTCGAGGCCGAAGCCGCCCTGCGGCGAGGCGCGCAGCAGCGAGAACACGATCACCAGCGCGCTGCCGGCCACCGCGCACAGCCAGAAACCCCAGTGCGCCCGCTGGCGCAGCACCATCGCGGCGATCACGGCGGTCACCAGCGGCAGCAGGGCCGTGACCACGGCCGCATGGCCGGCCGTGACTGTACGCAGGGCCAGCGCCAGCAGCAGCGGATAGCCCAGGGCATTGCCCAGCGTGGCGAAGGCCAGCGGTCGCCAGTGCTGGCGCTGCGGCAGTGGCGAGCGGGTGACCAGCAGGAAGGCGGCCGACAGCAGCCCCGCCAGCGCCGCGCGGCCCAGGGTCACGAACCAGGGCGAGAGCTGCGGCGCCTCGGCCGTGCCCGTGGCCAGGCGGGTGGCCGGCAGCGTGATGCCGAACACGGCCACGCCCAGGATGCCGAGCCACAGGCCCAGGCGCTGGTCGCGGGCATGCGTGCTCGTGCTCATGCCTTCACCATCCACGCCGCCGTCAGCACGAGCAGCAGCGCCATCGCGCGGTTGAACATCAGCAGTCGCCGACCCTGCGCCAGCCAGCCGCGCAGCAGCGCGCCGGCAGCCGCATAGGCCAGGTTGCTCGCGAGCGCGAAGAGGATCATCACGCCCGTCACGATGCCCGTGCGCACCATCGGCTGCGCCTGCCCGCTCACCCAGCCCGCCACGATGGCCAGGGCCAGCAGCCAGGCCTTGATGTTGACGAACTGCAGGCCCACGCCCTGCCAGAAACCCACCTGCAATTGCGCGGCCGAGGCCTGCGCCATCCGGTCTGCGCCCCACAGGCGCCAGGCCATCCACAGCAGGTAGGCAATGCCCGCGGCCTTGACAGCCACGCGCACCGCGGGCGCGGCGGTCACCAGCGCACCCAGGCCGGCCGCCGTCAGCAACAGCAAGAGGCTCCAGCCCACCGGCACCGCGCAGACGAAGCGCATGGCCCGCGGCAGGCCGCCATTGGCGGCCAGCGTGGTCGAGAGCGTGGTGTTGGGGCCCGGCGAGAAGCTCATCGCCGAGGCCAGCACCAGCAGCGCGGTGAATTCTTGCCAGGTCATGGAGGGCCACTCTACACTTTGGCGCCAGTACAGAAGCAATACAGTTTTGCGAACAATCAGGCCCATCTGTATTGGTGGGCGCACCAGCACACATGCTCACCCGCACCCACAGCCAGACCCTCACCGAGCAGTTGGCCGCGCTGTTTGCCGAGCGCATCCGCAACCGCCTGCTGGCGCCCGGCGCGCGGCTGCCGTCGGTGCGCGAATGTGCCCGCCAGCACAGCGTGAGCCCGCACACCGTGGTCGCCGCCTACGACCAGCTGCTGGCGCAGGGACTGGTGGAGGCTCGCCGCCAACGCGGCTTCTTCGTGCGGCAGGCCGAGGCGGCCGACCGCGCCGAGCCTGGGGCCCGCGCGGTGCCCGTCGCGCCCGTCGCCACCGTGCTGGCTGCAGCGCCTGCCGCCCCGGCCGACGCCAGCACCCTGATCCGCGGCATGTTCCACCGTCAGAGCGACAAGCCGCAGCCCGGCATGGGCGTGCTGCCGCCCGACTGGCTGGACAGCAGCTTCATGCCCGCCGCCGTGCGTCGGGTGACCGGCCCGGCCGCGCTGCGCGAGTTCTCGCTGCAGTACGGCGATCCGGCCGGCGACGCCACGCTGCGCGCCAGCCTGGCGCAGAAGCTGGCCGGCCTGCAGCTGCCGGTGACGCCATCGCAGATCGTCAGCACCGTGGGTGCCACCCATGCGCTGGACATCGTCAGCCGCACGCTGCTGCGCGCCGGCGATCCGGTGATGGTCGAGGAGCCCGGCTGGGCGGTCGAATTCGCCCGGCTCGAAGCTTTGGGCATGCGCGTGCTGCCCGTGCCGCGCCGCGCCGACGGGCCCGACCTGGCCGTGATGCAGCGCTACTGCGAGGTCCATGCGCCCAAGCTGTTCGTCAGCGTGAGCGTGCTGCACAACCCCACGGGCCACTGCCTGTCGCCAGGCAGCGCGCACCGGGTGCTGCAGCTGGCGGCGCAGCACGACTTCCATATCGTCGAGGACGACACCTACGGCCACCTTGCGCCCGAGCACGCGACCCGGCTGGCCGTGCTCGACGGCCTGCAGCGCGTGATCTACGTGAGCGGCTTCGCCAAGGTGCTGGCGCCCAACTGGCGCATCGGTTTCCTGGCGGCCGCGCCGCCGCTGGTGGAGCGGCTGCTGGAGACCAAGCTGCTGGCCACGCTGACCACGCCGGCCCTGTTCGAGCGGGCGCTGGCCTGGTGCATCGACCAGGGCCAGCTGCGCCGCCACGTGGAGCGCATCCGCCTGCGGCTGGATGGTGCCCGCGGCCGCGCCGTCAAGCTGGCGCTGGCCCATGGCTGCACGCTGGCCTCGGAGCCCGCGGGCCTGTTCGGCTGGCTGGACACGGGCGTGGACACCGACACGCTCACCCAGCGCATGCTGGACCAGGGCTACCTGCTCGCGCCCGGCTCGCTGTTCCACGCGCGTCGGCAGCCCACCACGCTGATGCGCATCAACTTCGCCACCGCGCAGGACGCCGGCTTCTGGAAGGCCTTTGGCCGCACGCGGGACGCGATGCGCTGATCAGTCTTCGGCGCTGGCGCTCCAGAAGGCCTGGTGAACGCCCGGCAGCGCCTCCAGCGCCTGCGTGACCCGGTCCAGCTCGTCCGCCTCCACTGCCGTCGCATAGAGCACCGCCTCGATCTCCGCATCGCCCTGGCCGAAGGGATGCTGGTCGATCTCGCGCACCGGGTAGCTGGCGGCGGCCAGGCGCTCCACCAGTTCCTCGCGCATCTGCGCCTGCACGGCGCGGGCGCAGATCACGTAGACCGAATACGCGGCCTCGGTGATCTCCTCCACCACCGGCTGACGGTTGATGCGGTTGACCACCGGCCGCAGCAGCGTGTTGCTGGCCAGCACGAACAGGGCTGCGACGACGGCCTCGCCCAGCAGGTCGGCCCCCGCGCAGGCGCCCACCGCGGCCGAGCCCCATAGCGTGGCCGCCGTGTTGAGCCCGCTGATGTTGGCGCCTTCCTTCATGATCGCGCCCGCGCCCAGGAAGCCGATGCCCGAGACCACATAGGCGACCACATGCACGGCGCCGTCGCTGCCATGCAGGCGGTTGGCCATGTCCACGAACACCGCGGCGCCCACGGCCACCAGCGTGTTGGTGCGCAGGCCGGCGGTGCGCTGCCGGATCTGCCGCTCCAGCCCGATCATGCCGCCCAGCAGGAAGGCCGAGCCGATGCTCACGAGCGTGTCGAGCAGGGAAGGAAGGTTGAAGTTCTGGATGGCTTGCATGGGATGACGCGGCGCGTGGGCGCGCATCATCCACCATCCCTGTGACGGCGGCGCTCAGCTGCCCAGCGCCACCTGCCGGATCGCACGCCCCACCGATTCCAGCACCGGCCTGGCCTGCTTCTGCTCGTCCAGGTCGGCCGTGCAGGCCACGATCACCAGCGCCTTCTGCAGGTCGTCCGGGTCCAGCACGCCGGCATGACAGGCCCGGCGGTGCTGGGTGCCGGTCTTGTGGATGAAGGCATGGTCGCGCGGCAGGCCGGCCTGCAGCCGGTAGCCGGTGTAGATGCCGTGCTTCATCGCCTTGTAGAGCAGCGCTCGCGGCGGCGCGTCGGGCAGCACCTGGCCGCGCACCAGCCGCTCCAGCATGGCGCCATAGGCGATCAGCGTGGTGGTGTTCAGGTCGCGGCGGTAGTAGCGCTCGTAGGCCTCGTCCATGCCGGTGGTGGCGAGGTCGGTGCGCTTCACGTCGACGGCGCGGCGGATGGCCTCCACACGCGCTGGCCCGTTGCGGGCCGAGGCGATGCGCACCAGCGTGCGGTTGTCCAGGTCGCGCGCCTTCGGGTGCACCTCGGCATACACGTCGCGCCGCACCTGCGCGAAGGTGGTCAGCGTGACGTTGGGCGTGCCCATGGCCTGGCGCGTGCCGTCGTTGAGCGTCTGCACGGTCACGGTGCGGATCAGCATGTTGGCGGCCGTGTTGTCGCTTTCCAGCAGCATGCGTTCGATCAGCGTGCGCAGGCTGTAGCGGGTGCCGGTCTCGTTCCAGACGATGTTGCCCACGTCGATGCGGTCGCCGTCTTCCAGCGCCAGTTCGTCGTCCAGCGAGCGGCGGCCGTCCTGCACCTGACGCAGCACGGCCAGCGCGACCGGCACCTTGGCCATGGAAGCCAGGTACCAGCGCTGGTCGGCGCCATGGTTCATCTCGCTGCCGTCCGACAGGCGCTTGACGTAGACGCCCAGGCGCCCGGGCGTCTGCTGGTCGATGCGCGCGATGCGCTCGGCCAGGCGTTGCTGCCAGGCGCCGTCTTCGGCGGCCTCAGCGCGCCAGGCCGGCAGCAGCAGCGCCGTGGCGATCGTCAGGCATGAAAGCAGGGCAGGTGGGCGCATCGAGGGTTCCTTGCGTGAGCAATCCGGATCGGCACAGGGCGGCGGCCGTCTGGGCCAGAAGATGTTCGGCGCGGGTCAGGCTGGGTGCGTCGCGGACGCAGGCCACCAGCACCACCGGGTGCCGGGCGTCTGAGCCAGGCATGCGCACCAGGCCGGCATCGCAGATGCGGCGGCGCTGGGTGCCGGTCTTGTGGGCGAAGCGCGCCTGCGGCGGCAGCCCGGCCCGCAGCCGCTGCGGGCCGGTGACGACGTCTTCCATCAGCTTGAGCAGCGTCTGCGTGGCCTCGGCGCCCAGCGCGCGACCCTCGGCGAGGGCGACGAGGATCTGGGCATAGGCATCCAGACGGCCGCTGTTGAGGCCTTCGGTGTAGTAGGCGTCGTAGGCGGCCTCGAGGGAGCCGGCCTTGAGCTGGCCGGGTGACAGGGCCAGCAGTTCGGCGAGCTGGCGGCGCCGCGCCGCGTCGCTGCCGGCGCGGTGCAGGGTCAGCAGGTCGTTGCCCGACAGGTGGCTGGCCGCGGGCGTGAGCTGGCCATAGACCTGGCGCCGCACCTCGGCCAGCGGCGTGATGCGTGCAATGCCACGCGGCGCCAGCGTTTGCGCCACGCCGTTCACAGCCTGCAGCCCGACCAGGTCGATCAGCATGTCGGTGGCCGTGTTGTCGCTGTAGATGATCATCTGGCCCATGAGCCAGCGCACGCTGAGCGACGCGCCCAATGGCTGACGCAGCGTGGCGCCCGCGCCGTCCACCCGGTCGCCCGCCCTCAGGGTGACGGTGGTGTCCAGCGAGATCTCGCCGCGCTCGACCGCCTGCAGCACGGCGATGGCCACCGGCACCTTGACCATGGAGGCCAGGTACCAGCGCTCGTCCGCCCGGTGGCCGAAGGACTGGCCGCTGCCCAGGTCCAGCACGTACACGCCGATGCCGGTCTGTGGCCCTCCGTCCAGTTGCTGCATGGCGCTGGCCATGCGGGCCCGCCAGTCCGCGCCCGTGCTCGACGTCGGAGGCAGTGCCGGCACGACCGACGGCACCGGCGTCACGTGGGACGGCGTGCCGGGCACGGTGACGGGCGCCGGCGCGAGCGGCTGCACCTGGGCGGTCGCGGCTGCACACAGCGAAAGCAAAAAGGCCGGAGCACCGGGCAGGCGCATGAGGCGGCACAGGCGATGGAGGACGGAAGGGCGCATCGGGTCGTCGGGTTGCGCGAAGGTTGCGGTGGGAAGTCGGTGGCGGAAGTCGGAAGCCGTAATGCGTTGGCAAGGGTGGTCTGCGTGGCGAGCGAGCTGGTCGACCCGCGCCGGAAAGGGGGGCCTGGCCCGCCGCGCCGACTGGACGGGCGCGGGCATTGGCGACAGGTCACAACATCGAGTCGGGCGCGAGGGGGCCGATCAGCCACAGCAAGGCGCGCAGGCTTGCGCTGGTGTCGGGCTCCGTGTGGGCATCCTGCAGGCCGCTGCCGGCCGGCGCCCGCCAGACGAGTGCGCCGCCGGCCGACGGATCGCGTTCCACCTTCCAGGCGCCTTCCTTGAGGCTCTTCTCGACGATGGACGCGGCCTCGGCGGACAGCTCGGGGCTGCGTATCACCAGCGCGATCTCGGTGTTCTGCTTCTGCGATCGCAGGTCGAGGTTCATCGAGCCGATGGCCAGCAGTCGGCCGTCGCGCACGATGAACTTGGAATGCAGCATGGCCTTGGATTCGCCCATGCCGCCCGTCACGCCGCTGCCCGTGCCCAGCGCCTGGCGCAGGCCGGCCTGGTCGGCGCGCATCTCGTAGAGCTCCACGCCCATGTCCAGCAGGTCGGTGCGGTGGCGCGCATAGCCCACATGGGCCACCGGCGCATCGTTGGACGCCAGCGAGTTGGTCAGCACGCGGACGCGCACGCCCCGCTCGCGGGCCTTGGCGAAGGCGTTGCGGATCTCCTTGCCCGGCACGAAGTAGGGCGAGACGATGACCAGGTCCTGCCTGGCCTGGGCGATCAGGGGCAGCACGCCCTCGACCACCGTCTCGCCTGCCGGCATCTCGCCGTGCGGCGCGTCGGGCTTGGCCGGCG
This sequence comes from Pseudacidovorax sp., assembly GCF_017991995.1. Taxonomy (GTDB): domain Bacteria; phylum Pseudomonadota; class Gammaproteobacteria; order Burkholderiales; family Burkholderiaceae_C; genus Xenophilus. Next base: position 131,033 of record NZ_JAGOPN010000020.1, read on the forward strand.
CGGGGCCTTCCTTGGCCTGCTCGTCGGCAGGGATCTTGCCGGGCCGGTCGACCAGCAGCAGCGCGGGCGCCCACGTGAACTTCACTGTCTTCAGGTCCATGGGCTGTTCGTCCCAGCCCGGGCGCTGGGCAGCCTTGCTGTCGCCGAAGGCGGCAGCGCTTTGCGCATCCGGGCGCGGCTCTCCGTCGGGCGGGGAGGGCGCACCTTGCGCGCCCCCGCTGGCGCCCGAGCGCCCGCTTTCGGCGGCCTTCTCGCGGATGCGGTCCATCTCCTTGCGGTCCACCAGCGACTCGACGGGATAGGCGCGCTCGTCGTTCCAGTACTGGTCGAAGCTCTTGGACATCTGCTGCACGATGGGGCCGGCGGCCAGCACGTCCAGGTCGACGAAGTTGCCGGCGTCGCCGCCCAGGCCGAAGTAGGCATCGCCCAGGTTGCGCCCGCCGGTGATGCCCAGCGTGTTGTCCGCGATGAAGAGCTTGTTGTGCATGCGCTGCTGGATGCGGCCTATGTCGCCCAAGGAGACGACGACGCGGCCGATGGACGAGGCGCGAGCGCCGGCGAGCGGGTTGAACAGCCGGATCTGCACGTTGGGCGTATCCGCCAGGCCCAGCACCAGCGCATTGCGGCCCGCGCTGTGGAAGTCGTCGATCAGGATGCGCACCCGCACGCCGCGCCCGGCGGCGTCCTGCACGGCACGCATCAGGCGACCGGTGCTGGCGTCGGCGTGGATCGCGTAGTACTGCAGGTCCAGACTGCGCTGGGCCTGCTCGGCGAGGGCGAGCCGGCTGGAATAGGCGGCCTGCGGGCCGTCGATGAGCATGAAGCCGGAGGTGGTGCGCGGCGCGGCGACAGAGGTGGCCGGCTTGTCCGACCCGTTCTGCTGGATGAACGCGGCGAGCGGGCCGTCCGTCGCCGGTGGCAGGGCCTGCGACACGGGCCGGTTCACGTTCTCCGGCAGGCTGGTGCAGCCCCCCACGGTGGCGCCCAGCAGGGCGGCCGCAGCGAGCAGGGCGGCACCGGCGCCGCGGCGCAATGTCCGGCGACGGAGGGTCAGTGAAGGTGGCATTGCACGGGGCTGGCAGGCATGGTGCCCGCGGTATAGCCCGGGGTGGTGCGTCGCCGTGTCGGACAAGGGGGCGCTTCGCGCGACGGAAGGCGCCTTTTTCTGAGGCGCTTTGCGCAACGTGGCGGGACGTGCTCTCGCCGCTTCTGGCGCCCTGGGCGCGGCCTCCGGCGCTCAGCGGGCCTCGAGCACTTCCCAGCGCTCCAGCGCTTCCAGCAGTTCTTCCTCGATCTGCGCGAAGCGTTGCGCCAACTGGGCGCCCCGGCCGGGGTCGGTGCCGTAGATGGCGCCGCCGCCGCGTTCGAGTTCGGTCTGCACCGTCTTCTGCTCGGCTTCCAGGGCCGCAATGCGCGCGGGCAGCGCGTCGAGTTCGCGCTGCTCCTTGTAGCTGAGCTTGCGGCGCGGGGCCGCAGTGGTGGCGTCGGCGACAGGCGGCGTTGCCGTGGCTGGCGCCGCCGCGGGGTCGCTCGACGTTGTCGCGGCGGCCGATGCGGCCGCGATTTCGCGCGCGCGCCGCGACTGGATCAGCCAATCCTGCACGCCACCTTCGTACTCACGCCAGCGGCCATCGCCCTCCGCGGCGATGGTGCTCGTCACCACGTTGTCCAGGAAGGCGCGGTCATGGCTCACCAGAAAGACGGTGCCTTCATAGTCCTGCAGCAGCTCTTCGAGCAGTTCGAGGGTGTCGATGTCCAGGTCGTTGGTCGGCTCGTCCAGCACGAGCACGTTGGCGGGCCGCGCGAACAGGCGCGCCAGGAGCAACCGATTGCGCTCGCCGCCGCTCAGCGAGCGCACGGGGGACTGCGAGCGGGCCGGGGAGAAGAGAAAGTCCGACAGGTAGCTCTTGACGTGCTTGCGCTGCTTGCCGACCTCGATCCATTCGCTGCCGGGGCTGATGAAGTCCTCCAGCGTCGCGTCCAGGTCCAGTGCGTCGCGCATCTGGTCGAAATAGGCGACCTCCAGATTGGCGCCCTGGCGCAGGCGGCCCGCGTCGGGCGCGATCTCGCCCAGGATCAGCTTGAGCAGCGTGGTCTTCCCGGCACCGTTGGGGCCGATCAGCCCCACCTTGTCGCCGCGCAGGATGGTGGCGGAGAAGTCGCGCACCACGGTGCGCTCGCCGTAGCGCTTGGTCACCTCGGTGAGCTCGGCCACGATCTTGCCGCTGGGCAGGCCGCTGGCCACATCCATCTTGACGCGCCCCAGCGCCTCGCGCCGACTGGCACGGCGGCTGCGCAGCGTCTCCAGTCGGCCGATGCGGCTCTGGCTGCGCGTGCGGCGGGCTTCGACGCCTTTGCGGATCCACACCTCTTCCTGCGCAAGAAGCTTGTCGGCCTTGGCGTTGATCACGGCTTCCTGGGCGAGCTGCTCTTCCTTCTGTACCTGGTAGCGCGCGAAGTTGCCTGGGTAGCTGCGCAACTGGCCGCGGTCCAGCTCGACGATGCGCGTGGCCACTGCGTCGAGGAAGGCGCGGTCGTGGGTGATGGTGACCACGCTGCCCTTGAAGGCGAGCAGCAGCTGTTCGAGCCACTCGATGGCTTCGAGGTCCAGGTGGTTGGTCGGCTCGTCGAGCAGCAGCACATCGGGCGCCGCCACCAGGGCCTGGGCCAGGGCGACGCGCTTGCGCATGCCGCCGGAGAGCGCGCCGATGCGCGCGTCCGGCGCGAGGTTCAGGCGGTGCAGGGTCTCGTCGACGCGCTGCTCCCAGTTCCAGCCCGCCTGCGCCTCGATCTGTGACTGCAGCGCGTCCAGGTCATCGCCCTCGCCGCCAGCCAGGTAGCGGGCGCGCAGTGCGACGATCTCTGCGAGTCCATCGCTGACGGAATCGAACACGCTGTGCCCTGCGTCGAGCACTGGCTCCTGGGCCACATAGGCCACGCGCAGCCCCTGCTGCACCTGCATCGTGCCGTCGTCGGTCTTCTCCAGACCACCGAGGATCTTGAGCAGGGACGACTTGCCCGCGCCGTTGCGGCCGATCAGGCCGACGCGCTCCTGGGCCTGCAGCGAGAAATCGGCGTGGTCGAGAAGCGGCACATGGCCGAAGGCCAGCTGTGCGTCCAGTAAGGTGATAAGTGCCATTGGGCGCAGATTATCGAAGCGTGCCGCAGCGTTGCCCGGTGGCCGGGGCACAAGGTGTCTCGGGCGCACGGAGTGGACTGAATGCAGAGCCCGCTCACCTTTGAGCCGCCGGAGGCGCTTTATCCATCCCTCGTGATTCTCTCTACACAGGTACCCAGTAGGCCGCCCACTTTGCGCGTTACGCAGGATGGCGCAGCGGCAGCTAGTGGCGACAGCGGGCAGCACGCCCACGAGACTTGGGCACCATGTGTTTTTCACTTGCCCTGCACGGCGGCGCCACGCGGGAGCAGGCGACGCACTTTGACGAAGAACGGGCCCGAAAAGAGATTGTTCATCCCCCTGCTCACGTACGCACGGCCGGCGCGCAGCGCCGCGTCAGCTGCGTGGCGCGGGCATACGCGCAGGATGCCAAGCGCTGCGAGTGTGGGTCACGGGCTCGGCTGCCCAACCCGTCCGCCAACTAAGACCATCCAGAAAGAGCCTCCAAGCTCCGGGGCGAAGCTGAAGCCATCAGCCACGCACCGGGCATCCGAGGTGAAATGCGATTTCTTGTCAGACGGGGCTTGCATCTTTGTCAGCCAGCGCCGTATACTGGCGGGCTCGCTGACTGATACGTAGCCTTTGGTTGCTGAGTTTGGCTGGTGAGGGGTTTGAGAGAGTGGCGGCGGCTTCTGAGTAAAAAAAGAAGTTGCGCTTTTAGAAAAAAGCGTGT
>NZ_JAGOPN010000021.1 GCF_017991995.1 Pseudacidovorax sp.
CGCAGCATGCGCTGTCGCTGGGTGGGCTGATCGAGCTGCTGACGCAGACGCGGGCGAACTTCGGGCAGAAGCCGCTGGCCACCAGCAGCATGCGCATGATCCTGATGCGGCTGATGAAGAAGCTCGATCGTTCGGGCGCGCCGTGTCCGATCCTGTCGGTGCACGGCTGGGGCTACCGGCTGAGGGTGGGCGACGAGCCGGCGGGCGGGCGTGGGCAGATGGTGCAGGGGGGCCGGATGGCTGCTGCTGCCGGCGTTGCTGGCATGCCCATGGCGGCAGCCCTCACGCCGTCCCCGGGCTCCATTGCACTGACGCCGGCCTCGTCCTTTGGCGAGCCGATGACCCCGTCCACCCCATCTTCAATCCCGCCGTCCTTTGCGGACGCCTTTGCTGTCCCTGCCAGCGCCGCGGCGGCTGCAGGTGCTGCCGCTGCCTCGCGTACGCCGGTGCAGCCGATCTCCCCGAAGTCTGTTCTTGCGGCCCGACGCGGCGCCTCGCCTGTGCGTGCGGATGCGGCCGACCGGGCTTCCGGAGCGCTTGGCGGATGACGCGCCGATGCGTGCCTGTGCCTGTGCCTGTGCGCCGCGTGCTGCGGCCGCCCCTGACTTCGAGCGGCGCCCCTGCGAGGGCGCCGGCGTGTTCGACCCTGTCCTGTAGCAGCCCTGAAGACCTGAAAGAGGTGAAGACCATGAAACACCGCCTGATGAATCCCTTGATGAACGTGCGCCTGATCGCGCCGGCCTTGCTGAGCGTGGTGCTGGCCGTGCCGGCATTTGCGCAGCTTGCGCCGTCCGCGTCCGCCTCTGCCCCCGCGAAGGTCGAGCAGAAGGCCGAGCAGAAGCCCATCACGGTGGAGCTGACGCAGAAGAAGGTGGTCAAGGACGAGCGGGGCCGCGAGAAGCTGGAGGAGGTCGACGGGGTGCGCCCTGGGGACGTGCTCGAGTACCGGGCGGTCTACAGGAACGTCAGCAAGCAGGCCCTCAAGGGCGTGGCGGCGAACCTGCCGCTGCCCGAGGGCCTGGAGTACGTGGCGCGCACGGCGCAGCCGGGCAAGGGCGTGCAGTTCGCGCTCAAGGCCGATGGGACCTATGAGGCGGAGCCGCTGATGCGCAAGGGTGCGGACGGGCGCATGCAGCCGGTGCCCTTGAACGAATACCGGCAGATCCGCTGGCGCCTGGACGAGCTCGCGCCGGGGGCCGAGGCCGTGGTGAGTGCGCGCGCGAAGGTGGAGATGGCCGCGCCGTCGCAGGAGATCTCGCCCGTGTCTGCGGCGGCTGCCGCGGGCGCTGCGGCCAAGCGCTGAACGAGCGCGCGGCCGTGTTGCGCGCGAGGAGGGCGCGCGCGGCTGCGCACACCCCGTGTGGGTTGTCAGGGGGGCTTCGGCTGGATGCGGCCGAGGAGTTCTGAGGACCGGCACCGTCCTGCCCGGAGATGCGGCTGAGGGCCGTATCGCGAGGCAGTTTTTATCCCTTTTGTGAACGTCGGCATTCCTTTGAGAGGAGAAAACACGTGAAAACCCATCACCCACAGACCCGCGGCGGCGCCAAGCCGTATGCGGCGTGGGCTGGCGCAGCTGCATTGGCGGCAGTCTTCCTGAGTGGAAGTTCTGTTGCGCATGCGGCGACGCCGCCCGCGGGATTGAAGATCGGCAACCAGGCAACGGCCACGTACAAGGGCCCCAACGGCGACGACCAGTTCTCGCAATCAAACGAGGTATTGACGACCGTGCTGCAGGTCGGTGCGTTCACGCTGGACAGCAAGTCGGTGGCTGCGGGCGGGGTCGTCAACACCAAGACGGGCTCGACGGCTGCGACGATCTATGCGCCGCACGTGCTGGTCAACACCGGTAACGGGACGGATTCGTTCCTGATCACGGCGGCGCCGACGTCGGCGAACAAGTTCGAGAAGATCGAGGTCTTCCTGGACAACGACTTCGACGGAAAGGCGGACAACCCGACGCCGCTGTGCACCACTGCTCCGTCATCGCCGCCCACGTCCTGCAGCGTCCCTGCGCAGGCGGTCAGCGCGGGCGGCAAGCTGGGCTTCGTGGTGGCCTACACCATCCCGGCGTCGGCGGTCACGAGCGCGCCGGTGCTCTTTGACTCGGGTCTGGTGACGGCGGTGCCGCAAAGCAGCGGCCTGTACACGGCGTCGAACCAGACGGTGACGGTGCAGGATGATGTGACGCTGACCAATGTGGCGGCGTTCAACGTGCGCACGTCCATCGCGGCGCCGACGGTGGCTGCACCGGGTGGTGGCGCCTGGCCGCTGCCGACCGCCAAGACCGAAGGCCAGCGCTCCTCGGGTGCGTCCTGTGCCACCGCCTGGCCGGTCAGCAACAGCGCAACCTGCACGTACACCACCTACACCATCACGTACAGCAACACGGGTGGCCAGGTGGGCACCTTCAACCTGCAGGACGTCATCGGAACCGGCAGGACCGCTGGTTTCACCTACGTGACGGGTTCCGCGGTGTGGAGTAGCAGCAATTCTGGCGTGGCGCTGGATGAGACGGGCAATGGCGCCAACGGTGCCAATGTCGACTTCAAGTACGACGCCGCCAGCAAGACGCTGACTTTCCTGGACAAGGTTCTGCCGGTGAGCAACGAGCGCACCCTGAGCTTCGTCGTGCTGGTCAACAGCAGCGCGACGCTGGGTACGGGCACCACCGCCAACGTGGTGACGTACAGCAAGGACGATGCGCCCACGGCCGTGATCGGCGCGCCGGCGGGCCTGAATGCCACGTCCAACGAGAGCGCGTTCAATGTCCTGGGCACCTACGGGGTGGCCCTGGGCAGTGCGGGCGCGACTTCTGCCAACGCGAAGGACGTCACGGCGGGCGCGGGTGGCCCAGCACGCCCGCGAGCATCAGCTGCGTGGACGCCAACGGCGCCAGCACCGGCAACGGCACGGGCGCTCTGGGCACCGTCTCGGGTGTGCAGGTCACCCTCGGGACTGCGCAGATGGTGGCGGGTGCGGACATCACCTGTACCTTCACCAACACCCGCAACGGCATTTCCGGGGCGGTGTTCAACGACGGCGGCGCGCCCAGCGGCAGCACCAATACCGGCACGCCCAACGACGGGCTGCAGAACGGCTCCGAAGCCGGAGTGGGCGGCATTACGGTCAACCTGACCAACTGCAGCGGCACCATCTATGCGAGCACGACGACCGACGGCAACGGCGCCTTCGGCCTGAGCATCCCGACGGCGCAGATCGGCCAGACGGTGTGCGTGCAGCCGGTGCTGGCGGCCAACACCCTGGCCACCGGCGCCAACGCCGCAGGCACGGTGCTGCCCGACGGCAGCGCCACAAGCGTGGGCGGGGTGGGCTACACCTACACCCGGGCCAGCCAGCAGGCGAGCTTCACCGCCCCTGCCTCGGGCACGGTGACGCTGAACTTCGGGCAGGTGCCGGTCAGCACGCTCACTCCCACGGCGGGCCGCCAGCAGAGCCGGCCAGGGCTGCGTGCGCTGCATCCGCACACCTTCACGGCCGGCACGGGCGGCGCGCTGAAGGTGCAGCTGGGCACGGCCACGGCGACGCCCAGCACCGTCACGGGCTGGAGCGAGGCGGCCTACCTGGACGCGAACTGCACGGGCGCGCTGGACCTGTCGGCGCAGCAACTGGGCGCCTCGACGACGCTGACGGTGGTGCAGGGGCAGCAGCTGTGCTTCCTGGTGCACGAGCAGGTGCCGGCCACCGCACCCGAGGGCAGCAGCAACGCCGTTCCGGTGACCGCCACGCTGACGTTCACCAATGCGGCGCCGGGCCTGAGCGCGAGCTTTGCGGCCACGGACACCACGACGGTAAGCAACTCGGCGCTGCAGCTGACCAAGGAAGTGCGCAACGTGACGCAGGGCGTGACGACCTTCGGCCCGAACAACCAGGCCAAGTCGGGCGAGGTGCTGGAGTACCGGATCAAGTACGCCAACACCGCGCTGTCGCCGATCAACAGCCTGGTGATCAGCGACACGACGCCGGGGTACACGACCTTTGTGCAGGCGAAGACGGAGACCACGCCCACGAGCCTGACGGCGTGCACGAAGGTGACGCCGGTCAATGCAGGGACGTCCTCGACGCCGGCGGTGCCGGTGGGCTGCGACGTGGCGCAGACCGCAGGCGGCATTGGCCCGATCACCTGGACCTTCACCGGCACCCTCAGCAGCGGTGGCGAGGGCGCCGTGCTGTTCCAGGTGAAGGTGGATTGAGGTTGCAGGGGCATCGTCCAGGAGATGAAGCCCGAACGCGCGAAGGGTGGCCGACGCCTACGGCGGCATCGGCCATCCGCCCGACGTGGTACCTCTCGCGATGTCCTAGGCTTGAGAGTTCCTCACTTTCCCAGGAGTCCTGCCCATGCATCTCGACGGATCGTGCCATTGCGGGCGCGTGCGCTTCAGCGTGGAGTCGACGGAGCCGGTGCCCTTCATGCGTTGCTACTGCTCGATCTGCCGCAAGACTGCCGGAACGGGCGGCTACGCCATCAACCTGGGCGCGGATGCCCGCACCTTCCAACTGCACAGCGGCCAGGACGCGGTGCGGGTCTATCGCGCCCGCATCGACGGCAAGGAGAGCACAGGTCAGCGCCACTTCTGCGGCCATTGCGGCACGGCGCTGTGGCTGTACGACAAGACCTGGCCCGAGCTGATCCACCCGCATGCCGGCGCCATCGACACGCCGTTGCCGGTGCCGCCCGAGAACGTGCACATGCTGCTCGATTCGAAGGCCCCGTGGGTGCAGGTGGAAGGCCGCCCGGGCGACGCGCACTTCGAGCACTTTCCAAAGGAGTCGCTCGCCGAGTGGCACCGCCGCCACGGGCTGTGAGCGGCCGGCGGCCCGGCGCAGGCCCGCGCTTCAACCGGTCTGTGCCACGAGCCTGAGCAGCGCCCCGTACCACGGCGCCTGCGGATCCCGCAGCGCCAGATGGGTGCCGAAGTGGTCCAGCAGTGGCATCTCGTGTGTGCTCACCCCGCCCGGCTGCAGGGCCAGCAGGGCGGCTGTGCGGCGGTTGGACCGCTGGACCCGATCGCTATCCTGCGCGCCCCAGCCGAGGTGCATGGGAATTCGGTTGCCCGCCGTCCAGCACAGGGGGCTGAGCGGGGCGTCGTCGTCGGCATGCAGGAGCACATGGCTGTAGACACGCTCCTCCAGACTGCCGGCGGGCGGCAGCGGATGGTGCAGGTCGAGGATGGCGCTCAGCGGCAGGCAGGCGCGTATCGCCTGCGACGGCACGCCAGCGCGCTGCGCGTCGGCGGTGCGCAGTGCCGCCAGGGCCGCGAGGTGGCCGCCCGCCGAATGTCCGGCCAGATAGAGCCGCCGCGGATCGCCGCCGAATCCGGCTGCATGACGGGCGATGTGTGACAAGGCAGCCAGGCTGTCGTCCAGGGCGGCCGGCAAACGGTGCGCGGGTGCGAGGCGGTAGCCCGGCGTGACCAGCCGCATGCCCAGCGCGGCCACCACGGGCGCCATGAAGGCGCACCATTCCTTGTGGCCATGCGTCCAGCCGCCGCCATGCCAGAAGACCAGCACGGGTGCGTCGCGCATCCCCGGGGCGCCGTACACGTCGTAGCGCTGTGCCGGGTCGTCGCCGTAGGGCACGTTCCGGACCTGCACGAGGGCGGCGGGCACCTCACGGGCCCAGCCGAGCACGGTCTCGGCGTACTCCGCCGCTGCCTTGAACGGCAGGGGCGGCTGGGGGGAAAGGGCGTCGATGTCGAGGAAGGTCACAGGGTCCTTGCAGTGGGCACGCGCGCTATTCGGCGCGGATGCCGAATTCCTTGACCAGCCTGCCATAGCGCAGGTAGTCGTCTTCGGCGAGCTTCTTCATTCTGTCCGGCGGGCCGCCTTCGGGCTGGAGCGAGATCGATTTCATGCGCGCCACCACGTCCGGCATGCGGATGATCTCGTTGAAGTGCTGGTTCAGCAGCGCGACCAGCGCGGGCGGCAGGCCCTTGGGCCCGAGCAGCGCCTGCCAGGCGCCGATCTCGGCATGGGGTACGCCGGCCTCGGCCAGCGTGGGCACCTGCGGCAGGAAGGGCGAGCGCTGGGCATCGGCCACGGCCAGCAAGGTGAGCTTGCCGCTGTCGATGTAGGGCGCCACCGGTCCGAGCGACGTGTACATCATCGGCACCTGGCCGGCGACCATGTCCGCGATGGCCGGCATGCTGCCGCGGTAGGGCACCTGGGTGATCTTCACGCCGGCGGACTTGTCCACCAGTTCGGCCAGGATATGCATGGGCGAGCCGTAGCCGGGACTCGCATAGCTGCGGATACGGCCCGCCTTGACGCTGGCGAGCAGCTCCTTCATGGTCTTGACGCCCGTGTCCGACGCCACCACCACGAAGAGCGACTGGCTCGCGAGCTGGATGATCGGCGTGAGGTCGGTGGCCGGATCCACCTGGGCGGTCCGTGACGTCTGCAGCACATGCGGGGTGATGGCGAGCGTGTTGGGCGCCACCAGCAGCGTGTAGCCATCGGGCGGCGCCTTCGAGACGTAGTTGACGGCAATGGTGCCGGCGGCGCCCGTGCGGTTGTCGACCACCACGGGCTGACCCAGCCGCGCCGACAGCTTCTCGCCCAGGAAGCGGGCGAGCACGTCGGAGTCGCCGCCAGCGGGATAGCCGACGACCAGCGTGATGGGCCGGGCGGGATAGCCGGCCGTGCCCTGCGCGAAGGCGGGCAGCGGTGCGATGGCCGCGAGCGGGGCGGCAGCGCAGGCCAGCAGGTGCTGGCAGAGGAAGCGGCGGTTCATGGCGATGTGCGGGTTCATGGGCAGAGGGGATGAGGGCGGAGGCGGACGGGCAGACGCTCAGAAGGCATGGCGCACGCCCACGTTGAAGGCGCGGCTGCCCAGTCCCTGCTCGGTGGCGTTGCCCACGCGGTAGAAGCCGGTGGCGGAGCCGGCCGGGGCGTTGTTGTGGATGCGTGCGATGGACACGTACAGGGCTGTGCGCCGCGAAAGGTTGTGCACGTAGCCCACGGCCCACTGGTTGGCATCGTTGTTGGCGAGGGTGCGGTCGTCCTTGCGGATGTACGACGCAAGAAACCGGCCGGCTCCGTAGGGCACGGAGACGCCCAGCAGCACGTCGCGCGAATCGCGGTTGAGCACCCCGAACACCGACGAGCCCTTGTTGATCGCGTAGTTGAAATGCGCGGTGAGCAGGCCGAAGTCGTACTTGGCCGCCAGCAGGCTCATGCTGCCCGGCCTGCCGTTGGCGTCGTTGACGTTGTGATGGCCCAGCTTGACGTACACCGGCCCCGAGACGTAGCCGACGGCGGCGCCCCACTCGCGCGCGAGGCTGGCGTCGTTGGTCTTCTCGCCGAAGCCGTAGGCCAGGTCCACGGTGAAGCCCTGGCGTGTCTCCAGCGCGTAGCGCACGGTGTTGTCCATGCGGTTGCTGCCGCCGGCGCCGCCGGGGCTGATCAGGTTGGCCGAATCACCCGCCAGCCCGGTGCCGAAGGGGTCGGACTCGGCCTGGAGGAAGGCCACCGGCGTGTACTGCCGGCCCAGCAGCACGCGGCCCCAGTCGCCCTGCAGGCCGACCCACGACTCCCTGCCGAAGCCGCGGCCGCCCTGGCCCAGGGTGCCGGTGTCGGCATTCAGGCCCATCTCCAGCCGGTAGACGGCAGAGAGCCCGCCGCCGAGATCCTCGGCGCCCCGAAAGCCGAGCCGGGAACCGGCGGAGACCCCGCTGGTCAGCTTGCTGGCCTCGGCGCTGCCCGGCCCGCCGCTTTCGCGCACGAAGCCGAGGTCGACCAGCCCATAGACTGTGACGCTGCTCTGCGCCAGGGAGGAGGTCGCCGCGCTCGCAAGCGCCAGGGCAACAAGACAGGGGAGGGGACGTGCAGAGGTCATGAGACGGAAGGACAGGGATGCGAAGCGGCAAAAGGGACGGATGAACCGATGCGTTTTTCATGTGGCGCCTCGGATTTCATGAAATCTACAAGTTTCATGAAATATTGCCGTTCGTATAATGGCGTATTTACTTCATGGAGGCATCCGTGTTAAACGAACCTGTGCCCGACGCCTCCGGCTCGCGGACGGAGCGCGCCTACGAGCGGCTGCGCCAGGAGATCCTGCGTGGCGAGCTGGCGCCCAACGAGCGGCTTCGCGCCGCCGACCTGGACAAGCGCTTCCAGCTCGGCCTGACGCCGATCCGCGAGGCGCTGGCCCGCCTGGGCAGCGAGGGGCTGGTGGCGATCGAGGCGCATCGGGGTGCGCGTGTGGTGGAGTCGTCGCCGGCCGAACTCATCGACCTGACCCGCACGCGCCGCGAGATCGAGCGGCTGTGCCTGGCCGATGCCATCGCCCATGGCGATGCGCGGTGGGAGGCCGGCATCGTGGCGGCATTGCACGTGCTGCACCGGACGCCGCTGCCCGACTTCAGCCGCAGCGACGCCATGGCCTCGGAGTGGGAAGTGCACCACCGCGCCTTCCATGCCGCGCTGGTGGGTGCGTGCACCTCGCAGTGGCTGCTGCGCTTCTGGAATCAGCTGGCGGACCATTCCCAGCGCTATCGCAAGATTCGGCTGGAGAGTGCGCACCTTCAGGCGCGGGACGTGAATGCCGAGCACCAGGCCATCGTCGACGCGGTGCTCGCGCGCGACGCCGCGACCGCCATCGCGCTGATGGACCGCCACCTGCAGGAGACCGAGAACGCGGTCAGACAGGCGGGCTCGTCCGCGCCAGACGCCGCCGGGGCGGCACCGGCGCTCAGCGCCCCGCGCGCACGGGCTGCGGCGAAAGCCGCACGCCCCAGCCCTGTTCCACCAGCGCGGGGCTCAGCGCGCTGAGTGCCTCGAACTCGATCTGGCGTGCGGCGGCGATGCCGTCGTAAGGGGCCGAGCCGATGGCCGGGTGGCACATGAGCACATCGCCGTCCCGGCACTGGGCGATCCACGCGTCCAGCGACCGCGCATAGGCCTGCACGTCGCGGTCGAAGCCGTAGACGCCCAGCAGGCGATGGCTCAGGGGAATGCCCCGGCGCCGGGCGAGCCGCCGCGCCCCCGGGCCGCCAAGGCGGTGGATGAGCTGCTGCTTGAAGGCGACGGCGCCCGATGCCGGGCCGGGCCGCGTGCCGCGCAGCCAGGGCAGTGCACGGCCGTAGCGCTGGTTCAGCAGTTCGGCCAGCGTCTCGCGCACGCCCGGCAGCTGGTGCACATGCCGGTGGCCGTCCACATGGCTGGGTGGCCGGCCCATCGCGTCCTCGAAACGGTCCAGCTGCTGCCGCAGGATGGGACCCCAGTGTTCGACGCCGCGGGGCATCAGCATGCTGCGTGCCGCCAGGCCGCTCAGGCTGGCCTCGCGGGCGGTGCCGTCCACGTTGGTCAGGTCCAGGTGCAGGCCCACATCGACGCGGGCGGCCGTGCGGGTGCGCAGCAAGGGCGCGTCGGCGGCCCAGGCCTGGCGCAGCACCATGCAACTGGTCGCCGTGACCACGCCCTGGTCGATCAGCGCCAGGATCGCGCGGTCGATGCCCTGGCTCAGGCCGAAGTCATCGGCGCACACGCACAGGCGGCGCAGGAAGACCGGGTGCGGTGGGCTCATGAGGCGCCGGCCCAGGCAGGCAGTGCACCGGGCGTGCCGTGACCCGACAGGCAGTCCGGCCCCTCGCCCGCGCGGCCGTCGTGGCGCCAGACCGCGATCTCGGTGTTGAAGGTGACCAACTGCATGCCCAGCACCCAGGGCGCGACGAGCTGCGCGTTGGAGGGCCCGATCACCCAGGTGCGGCCTGGGGCGCAGATCCGCGCCGGTTGGGCGTCGACGCCCTGCAGCCACGTGGCCCGGGTCGCGGGCTCGAAGGCGCCGGCGTCGGCCAGTTCCTTGCGCCAGTTGTCGCTGGCCTGGGCCACGGCCGGCCGCCAGTCGGACGCCACGGTGACGGGGCCGGGAAGCTGCCAGTAGAAGGGCAATTCGTAGAAGTAGTGGTCGAGCATCACCACGCGATCCCCGGGCTGCACGGACTCGCCCGCGGGCAGCTGCAGCCGGGCGTCGGGAGGGGTGCCGTAATGCCCGGCCGCCGCCACGCCCCCCACGCACAGCAGGGCGGCGAGCGCGCCGGTGGCGCCCAGCACCTTGGCGCGCCGCGGCGAGCCTGCCAGGGCGCGCTCCAGGCCCAGCGCGACGAGGGCAGCCAGGGGCGGCAGGGCTGGCAGCACGTAGCCCACCAGCTTGGAGCGCGGCAGCGAGAAGAACACCACCACCACGCCCATCCACACCAGCATCAGCAGCGGCAGGCCCTGGGCGCCGCGCGAGGGCGCCGGCGCGGCCTTGCGCCACCACAGCAGCAGCCATGCCGTCCAGGGCAGGCACAGGCCCAGCACCACGGGTGCATAGAACCAGAACGGATGCTCGTTGTTGAAGCCGCTGGCCGCGAAGCGGCGGAAGTGCTGCGTGATGACGAAGTAGTCGAAGAACTCCGGGTAGCGCAGCTGCATGGCGACGAACCACGGTCCGGCGACGAGCGCCATCAGCAGCCAGCCCGGCCACCACACGGCCATGCGCAGCGCCACGCGGGTGCGGCGTGTGAGCAGGGCCCACAGCACGATCACGCCGCCCGGCAGCACCACGCCGATCAGCCCCTTGGCCAGCAGGCCCAGCCCCGCCGAGGCGAAGGCCAGCGCCAGGGCGGCGCGCCAGGGGCGCTCCTCGTCCAGGCACAGCAGTGCATCCGCGGCGCAGGCGATGGTGGCGGTGATGCAGCCGGCCACCAGCATGTCGAGGTTGGCGAACTGGGCGCCGACGAAGAAGAAGGGGCTGGTGCACAGCGCCAGCGTGGCCCCGCGCGCCAGGCGCAGGTCGGCATGCCGCCGCAGGAAGGTGTAGAGCGATGCGGCCGCCAGCCAGGCGCCCAGTACCGAAGGCAGGCGCGCGGCCCACTCGTGCACGCCGAAGAGCTGCATGGCCCCGGCGCCGAGCCAGTAGAACAGCGGCGGCTTGTGGAAGAAGGGCAGGCCGTTGAGCCGTGGCACCAGCCAGTCTCCGGACGCCAGCATGGCGCGCGCCACGCCGGCATAGCGGCCCTCGTCGGGGGCGGTCAGCGGTCGCAGGCCGGCTGTCCAGGCCAGCCACACGCCGACCATCAGCAGGAAGGCGGCATGCCCCTTCCACCACGACGACGTGCCGCGCGCTTGCGCGGCGGCGCTCACGGCGTGCGCTCCGCGAGGCCGTGGCCGTGTTCCTCGCGCACGAGGAACAGCGGCCGGGCCTTGACCTCCTCGAAGATGCGGCCCACGTACTCGCCCACGATGCCCACCGACACCAGCTGGATGCCCATGAAGAACATGAGGCTCACGACGATGGTGGACCAGCCTGGCACATCGCTGCCCGAGATGAAGTGGCTCAACACCAGGAAGACGCCATAGCCCAGCGCCGGCACGGCCAGCAGCAGCCCGATCACGCTGATCAGCCGCAGCGGCCAGGTGGTGAAGGAGGTGATGCCGTCCAGCGCCAGGTTCAGCAGCCGCAGCGCGCCGAAGCGGCTCTGCCCTTCGGCCCGCGGGGCCGGCGTGTAGGGCAACGCCACCGTCTTGAAGCCCACCCAGGCGTACAGGCCCTTCATGAAACGGTTGCGCTCGGGCAGTGCCAGCAGGGCGTCCACCACCTTGCGGTCCATCAGCCGGAAGTCGCCCGCGTCCTCGGGAAGCGGCGTGCGGCTGGAGATGTTCACCGCCCGGTAGAAGAGCCGCGTGCCCACGCGCTTGAGGGCGCCTTCGTCGGCCCGGTTCTCGCGCACCGCGTAGACCACTTCGGCGCCGCTGCGCCACTGCTCGACCATCTTGCCGATGAGCTGCGGCGAATGCTGCAGGTCGCCATCGAGCAGCACCACGGCATCGCCGCGCGCGGCCTTGAGTCCGGCGCTCAGCGCGGCCTCCTTGCCGAAGTTGCGCGACAGCCGCACCAGCCGGAAGCCCGCCAGCTGGCACCAGGTGCGTGCCACGTCGGAGGTGTCGTCGCTGCTGCCGTCGTCCACCACGATGACTTCCCAGCGCAGGCCGATGCCCTGCAGCAGCTGCTCCAGCAGCGGCAGCAGCAGGCGCAGGTTGGCCGCCTCGTTGAAGCAGGGGATGACGCACGACAGGGCCGCCGCGGCGAGTTGCACGGGGGGCTGGGCGACGACCTCGTCGGTCTCGACGACCTTCAGGCGTGCGGTGGGGGCGTGCACGGCGGCATTCATGGCAGCGGTTTCTCTCGATGCGAAGGGGCGATGACCGGTGGCGTGAGCGGCGGCGCGACCGGTTGGGCGGGGCGGGCGCCCAGGCGGATCCGAAGTTGCCACTGCAGAGCCAGGAAGCTGGTCAGCAGCGCGGCGGCAAGCCCCATTCCCGCCACAACGTCCAGCGGGAAGTGCACGCCGACATGGATGCGGGCCCAGCCCGTGGCAAGCGCCAGGACCATGGCCGCCAGGCCATACCGGCGCAGCGGCCGGCGCACCAGCAGGCCGAAGGCGACCAGGCCCATCACGGTGGCATGGGTGCTCGGCAGTCCGTCGCTGCCGCCATGGGCCAGGTGGCTGGGTGTCAGGCCCAGCATGAAGGGGCGGGGATAGCCCAGCGCGCTGGCCAGCGTATGGGCCACCAGGGAGCCGATCGCCGCCATGCACAGCAGCGCGAGCAGGTAGCCGCGTTCGTCGCGGTGGCGCAGGCCGGCGCCGAGCATGACGGCCGCGCTGAGCCAGGGACCGAAGCGCGCGAGTGCGCTGGCAATGGACAGCAGCCAGGGCGTGGGCGAGCTGCCGGCCGTCATCGCGAGGAAGAGGGCCATGTCGGGGCGGGTCATCGCGCCACCCCGCATCCGCATGCGCCGACGCGCCGCCCGTCACGGCGCATGCGCGTGAACGCGGGATGAACGGGCGCCGGGGAAGGGTCGGTCAGCATGGCGGCGGATGCTAGGAGTCCGCCGTGAATCCTTCCTGACCGTGCGTTTCAGACGCCGTTCAGGCTGGCCGGCGCGGGCCGGCCGCCGCGCTCACTCTTCCTTCATGCCGGTGGCCTTGACCACCGCACCCAGGCGGGCCCGCTCCTCGTCGACGAACTTGACGAAGCTGGTGCGCGTGCCGCCGATGGGCTCAATGCCCATGCCCTTGAGGCGTTGCACGGTGGCCGGGTCCTTCATGGCCTTGTCCACGGCCTCGGCCATCTTGTCGAGGATGGCCGGCGGCGTGCCGGCCGGCGCATGGACGCCGGCCCAGTGGGCGATGCGGATGTCCTTGAAGCCCAGCTCCACGGCGGTGGGCAGCTCGGGATAGGCCGAGATGCGCTGCGTCCAGGTGGTGGCCAGGGCCTTGAGCTTGCCGGCCTTGACGTAAGGCAGCACCACGATGCTGGCCTCCGACGTCGCGTCGACCTGGCCGCTGAGCACGGCGGTGATCGACTCGGAGCCGCTCTTGTAGGGAACCACGTCGAGTTTGGCGCCGTAGTTCTTTTCCAGCAGGCCTTCGACGAAGTGCGGCGTGCTGCCCGTGCCGGCGGTGGCGAAGTGCAGGCCCTGGCCCTGCTTGGACTTGTTCACGAAGTCGGTCAGGTCCTTGTAGGGCGAGTTGGCGGGCGCCACGATCACCGAGGGTGCCAGGCCGATCATGGCCACCGGCACCAGGTCGCTGTCCTTGTAGGGCACCTTGCGGATCATGCTGTTGGAGACCACGCCCGCAGCGCTGATGAGGAAGGTGTAGCCGTCGGGCGCGCTCTTGGCGACCACATCGGTGCCCAGCACGGCCCCGGCGCCGGGCTTGTTGTCCACCACCACCGGCTGGCCCAGCGCCTTGGAGACGCCGTCGGCCGCCGCGCGGCCCATCAGGTCGTTGGCGCCGCCAGCGGAGAAGGGCACGACGAAGTGGATCGGCTTGGTGGGCCATTGCTGCGCCGAGGCGCCGGCGGCCAGCAGGCCGGTGGAGAGGGCGACGAGCAGCGCACGGCGGCGCGAAGGGGCGAGAGTCATGGCGAGGGTCCTGTCTGTCTAGGTGTTGGAATGCTTCAGGAACCGGCCGGAGGCCGGGCCGGGATCATGCCACCCGGCCCACGCCCTGCCATGAGGGGAGACCGCAGCACAAGGCGCCCTGGCCTGTGCCCGCAGGCGCTCAGCTTTCTACCCAGGTCAGCACTTCGTCCAGGCCCGCGCGCGTGGTGCGGAAGCCGTTGGCCGGATGCGCTTCGTCCGCAAAGCCGAAGGAGATGCCGCAGACCACGCGCCGATCGGCCGCCAGGCCCAGCTGCGCGCGCAGCACGTCCGCGCGCGAGGCCAGCGCCGCCTGCGGTACGGTGGCCACGCCCAGGCTGGTGGCGGCCAGCATGAAATTGGAGACGAAGGCGCCGCAGTCCACCGCGCCGTACACGCCCAGCGCCTCGTCGCTGGTCACGATGGCCACATGCGGTGCGCCGAAGAAGCGGAAGTTCTCCAGCGCCTGCCGGGCCGAGGCCTCGCGGTCGCCCTTGGCGACACCGACGGCGTCGTACAGCGCCAGGCCGCACTCGCGGCGCCGTGCCTGGTAGACGCCGTGGTACTCGCGCGGCCAGGGAAAGTCGGGCTGGGGCGGTTGGGTCTGCGCCGCGAGCAGCGCCTCGCGCAGGCGCCCGGTGGCCGCACCGCGGGTGACGACCACCTGCCAGGGCTGGGCGTTGCACCACGAGGCGGTGCGCTGGGCCAGCTGCAGGATGCGTTCGATGGTGGCTTGGGGCACCTCCTGCGGCAGGAAGCCGCGGCAGCTGTAGCGTTGGTCGAGCAGGGCCTGGAGGGCCAGGGCGGGCTCGGCGGCGGCGGGCGCAGGCTCGCCACGAGTGGAGGCTGGGTCGATGGGCATGGAGAGATGTTGCAGTGAAGGGGCAGGGTTCGGTGGCTACCGCTCGCACAGCCGCCAGTGCAGCAGCGAGAACGCAGGTTGCGCGTCGCGATGGTGCGCGAAAACGCCCTGCACCGCAGCACCGATGGCGACATCCTGCATCGGGTCACCCAGCAGGTTGCCCACCATGCGCACGCCGCCAGCGTGCGGCAGCGCGACCAGCACCACGCGATAGGGGCCGTGCCCGCGCAGGGCCGCGTGCGCCGGATGCCACACCCGCGTCCAGCTGTGGATGACGCCTTGCGGCGGCACCTCGGTCCACGCCGGGTCGAAGGCATGGCAGTGGTGGCAGATCCATTCGGGGCCGAACTGCCACGTGCCGCAGTGCGTGCAGCGCTGCACGCGCAGCCGCTCTTCGCACAGACCCTGCCAGTACGGGGCCGAGAGGCCGTCCGGCTCCGACACGGGAATCGGTAGGCCGGCGGGCAGCGGCGGGATCGAGGTCTCGCTCACAGCGTGGCCTCCGATCCCAACAGAAGGTTGCTCACCGGCGAGACCATGGGCGCCCCGATCACCAGCGCGGCATCGCGCCGCGGTGCCTGGCTGGTGGAGGTGCCGCGCACCTGCCGCACGGCCTCCAGCACCAGTTCGAGGCCGTGCATGTAGCACTCGGCCAGGTTGCCGCCGCTGGTGTTCAGGGGCAGCCGGCCGTGGGGGCTCACGAGGTTGTCGAGCGTAAGGAAGTCGTTGGCCTCCTCGGGCCGGAAGAAGCCGTGCTCCGCCAGCGCCATGACCACGCCGCCGGTGAAGTTCTCATAGCTTTGCACCGAGCCCACGTCCGAGGGCCCAAGGCCGGCCATGCGCCACAGCTCTTCGGCGACGGCGGCGTAGCCGGCGCTGCCGTAATCGGGGGCGTTGTGGGCCGTGGCGGCGGCGCGCTGCGGTGCGCCGGCCGCAGCGCCGAGCAGGTAGACCGGCTCGGCCGCGAAGTCGCGTGCGCGCTCTGCCGCGACCAGCACCAGCGCCGCGGCGCCGTCGTTCTCCATGCAGCAGTCGAAGAGATGGAAGGGTTCGGTGATCCAGCGCGAGGCGTCGTACCGGGCGGCATCCAGCGGCCGCCCGTGCATCAGCGCGCGCGGATTGGCCTGCGCGTGGTGGTAGCAGGCCAGGGCGATGGCGCGCAGCGCCGCCTGCTGCACGCCGTGCTCGTGCATGAAGCGCTGCACCCGCATGGCGAAGCGCTGCGGCGGGGCCAGCACGCCGTAGGGCATCAGGTAGGCCTTCTCGCCCGAGATGGTCGACACGCCCGACACCTGGCCGAAGCGCCCGTGCTCGCCCTGGGCCAGGGCCCGGAAGACGACCACGCAGTCGGCCATGCCGGCCGTGATGGCGGCGGCGGCATTGGCCACCGCGGCGCAGCAGCCGCCACCGCCGCCGCCCCACTGCATCGTGGCCGAGCGCAGGCGGTGGATGCCCAGGGCCGTCGCAAGCCGCGAGGCGTCGTTGCGGTCGTCGCCATACGAGGCGAAGCCGTCGATGTCCCGCGGGTCCAGACCGGCGTCCTGGCAGGCGGCCAGGATGGCCTTGAGGGCCAGCTTGAATTCGGGGTCGGGCGACTGGCCATGGCGCCAGTAGCCGCCTTCGCCGATGCCGATGACCGCCACCTGCCCGCGCAGCGTGCGGGTGGCGCGCGCCGCAACGGTGGCGCCGGCCCGGCGCGTGTGCGCTTGCATGGGGGTGCCGCTCACATCTGGATGTTGGCCTTGCGCACCACCGGGCCCCACTGCGCCGCCTCCTTGCGGATCAGTTGCTCCAGCTGCTCGGGCGTGCTGCTGCGCGCCTCCACCTTGCGCTCGGCGAACAGGCGCCGCACCTCGGGTCGTTCCACCGCCGCCCGCACGGCCGCGTTCAGCCGCGCCGCCACGTCGTCGGGGATGTTCCGTGGGGCCAGTACCCCGAACCAGGCCACGCTCTCGAAGCCGGGAACGACCTCGGCGATGGGCGGCAGCTCGGGCACCGCCTCGCTGCGCTGCGTGGTGCCCACGGCCAGGTAGCGCACGCGGCCCGAGGCCAGCAGCGTCGCGCCATCCAGGCCCGTGACGAAGGCTGCCTGGATCTGCCCACCGACGAAGGCGGTGGTCATGGGCGCGCCGCCGTTGTAGGGAACGTGCTGCATCTGCGTGCCTGCCAGCTCGTTGAAGTAGGCGCCGGTGAGGTGCGACAGCGATCCGTTGCCCACCGAGCCGAAGTTGAGCGCCGGGCCCTCCTTGTGCGCGTAGGCGATGAAGTCCTTCAGCGTGCGTGCCGGGCTGTCGGTGGGCACGGCCAGGATCATGGGCGTGATCGCCACGGTGGAGATCGGCCGCAGGTCCTTGAGCTCGTCATAGGGCACCTTGCGCATGAGCGAGACGATGGCATTGGGTCCGCTGTTGCCGAACACCAGCGTGTAGCCGTCCGGCGCTGCCTTGGCGACGCTGTCCACGCCGATGGTGCCGCCGGCGCCGGGCTTGTTGTCGACGATCACCGGCTGGCCCAGGAACTCGCTCATCGGCTGCTGGATGGCCCGCGCCAGCTGGTCGGTGCTGCCCCCGGCGGCATAGGGCACGACGATGCGGATCGGCTTGCTGGGATAGGACTGCGCGAAGGCCGCCCCGACGACGAGCAGGCTGATGGCGGCCAGGGCTGCGCGGCGGCTGAATCGGCTGGAAGGGGCGAGGGTCATGGGGCGTCTCCGGAATGTTCTTGGGATGAAGGGGCCGGCGCGGCATCGGCCAGCCGGTCGGTCCAGTAGCGTCGGGCACGCTGCATGTGGCGCAGGATCAGGGCCTGGGCCTCGGGTGCGCTGCGCGCGCGCAGGTGGCTCAGCATCTGGCGGTGGTCCTGCTCCGAGGCCTGGCCCTGCGCCAGGTCATGGAACAGGGCCTCGCGCCGCAATGCGGTGAAACGGTAGAAGGCATTGAGCACGCGCACGAGCACCGAGTTGTGCGTGGCTTCCACCAGGGCGAGGTGGAACTCGCTGTCGGCCTCGGCGATGTTGCCGCCACCCGCCAGGATCCCGCGGGTGCGGGCCAGGATGCCTTCCATGCGCTGCAGGTCGTCCTCGGTGCGGCGCTCGCAGGCCAGGCCGGCGGCCAGCAGTTCGAGATGGGCGCGCACCTCCATCGTCTCGGCCACCTCGGTGGGCGTGGGCGTGGCGCCCATGTCGGCCAGCATCACCAGCGCCTCGAAGCTGCTGTCGCGGCCCATGTGGCGCAGGTAGACGCCCGAGTTGGGGCGGCAGTCCACCACCCGCAGCGTGCCGAGGATGGCCAGGGCCTCGCGCACCGCATTGCGCCCCACGGCCAGGTTCTCCGCCAGGTCGCGTTCCGAGGGCAGGCGGTCGCCCGGCTGCAGCCTGCGCTCGCGCAGATAGGCCAGCACGCCGGAGATTACCGTGCCGATCTGACCGCTGCTCTCGCGCGGGCGAGCTGGCGGCTGGACGAAACCCGCGCGCATGTCGACGGCGGCGGTGCTGAGATGCGGCACGAGGACGCCTCAGGGTGCGTAGCCGAAGTCCTTGCCCAGCTCGGCGCGCATGTGCTCGCCTCCCAGTTCCATCCAGTCGCCGCCGCTCGGGATGGTGATGGACACGGCCCGCTTCATGAAGAGCCCGGGTTCTGAAGCCGACACCGGCGGCGTGCCGGCCTTCAGCTGGCGCACGGCCTCCAGCAGCACGCGCCGCGTGCGCGCGATGCCGCTGTCGCTGGTGCCCAGGTGCTCCTGGGTGCGGTCGTAGATGGGCTGGACCCCGGACTGGCAGGCTGCGTCCTGGATCCACAGGCCGGGCATGCCCGAGTTGTACTTGCTGACCTGCTGCGCGTAGTCGAAGTGGTAGGCGTTGCCGCGGTTGAAGCGGCTCCAATAGGTGTGGTATGGCTCCGTCACCGCACGCTTCTCGTAGGCGCCGTCGGAGTGGTGGCCGGTCTCGCGGCCCGCATGGCCGTTCTTGAAGACCTGACGCGTCTTCTCGTAGAAGGGCTGGGCCGGGGTGTACGAGAACATCACGCACAGCGTGTGCTCGTCGTCGATCGGCACCCAGGCATGGCCGCTCAGGTCCGGGAACTGCGCCTGCGGCGGCACCAGCGTCCAGAAGGGCAGCATGAACTGGTTGACGCGCACGTAGTTCTGGCCGTCCGGCGTCTTGCGGCGGGAGGCGATGCTCACGCCGGCATCGTGCTGCACGCATTCGAAGGTGGGCGTGAGGTCGGCGCCCTGCTTCCACTGGTTGATGGTGCCGCCAACATCGACGCGGCCATGCAGGATGGCGGCATGGGCGGAGTCGATCTCGCCTTCGAGGGCCTGCAGCCAGTTGCACTCCTGCACACGCATGGAGATGGCCACCTGCGTTTCGGGCACCATGTTCCATTCCACGGCGGGCAGCTCCGGCGGGTTCTCCTGGTCGGGGCCCATGTAGGCCCACAGCATGCCGTTGCGCTCGCGCACCGCATAGGCGGTCACGCGCATGCGCTTGCACATCGGACTGCCGGCCGGCTCGACGGGAATGTCGAGGCAGCGGCCGTCCACGCCGAACTTCCAGCCGTGGTAGACGCAGCGCAGCCCGTCGGCCTCGTTGCGGCCGAAGACCAGCGGTGCGCCGCGGTG
Organism: Pseudacidovorax sp.; assembly: GCF_017991995.1. Classification (GTDB taxonomy): domain Bacteria; phylum Pseudomonadota; class Gammaproteobacteria; order Burkholderiales; family Burkholderiaceae_C; genus Xenophilus. The sequence goes on from NZ_JAGOPN010000021.1 coordinate 19,416, forward strand.
CGGGCAGGCCTGCGCCACGAGGCCTACACGGCCGCTGCTGTCGCGGAAGGCGACGAGGTCCTCGCCCAGCAGCCGCACCCGGTACGGCTGGCCGTCCGGCGCGACGTCCGAGGACTTGAGGAAAGGAATCCAGTACAGCCGCATGAACTGCCCCATGGGTGCCTGGGGGCCGACACGGACGAGGGTTTCGTTGTCTTCTCGGGAAAGCATGGGATTCGTGGGCCGGCAGTATGCGGCAAGTTGATTGGTTGGGCCAAAGTGGTAGAACCAATTCTATGAAGCTCGCACATCACGTCAAGCACCCCGGCATGGGTTGCGCGCGGAAAGACGAGTGCGATGCGCCGCCGTGGCCTGGCGCGGATCCCGGATCAGGGGATGTCGCCGCGGGCCATTGCGCTTGCATGCAGCGCGATGCGGTAGGCCTGCGCCATGCCGGGGCCGAGCGTCGTGCCGGGTCCGGGATAGTGGCCCCGCATCAATGAGGCCGCATCGTTGCCGCAGGCATAGAGCCCCTCAATGGGGCGGCCATGCGCGTCGAGCACGCGACCCTGGGCGTCGGTGGCCAGTCCGGCACTCGATGCTGCGTCCCCGGGCCAGACCGCTATGGCGGCGTAGGGGCCCGGGCCGACAGGCCCGACGCAGGGGTTCGGCGCATGGCCGGGGTCGCCGTTGAAACGGTCGAACACCGATTCGCCCTTGTGGAAATCCGGATCCCTGCCGAGGCGGGCCCAATGGTCGTAGCGCTGCACGGTGTCGGCCAGCGCGGCGGCCGGCAGTTCCAGCGATCGCGCGAGGTCGTCGAGTGTCGGAGCCACCACCAGCGTGCGGCGCTCCACCCAGGGCCGCAGGTCGCGCGTGCCCGGCGCGATGGCGCCCAACCCATGGCGCCGGATAAAGGCGGTACTGCACACCAGCCAGGCCGGCACGGCGCCAGCGCGCACCATGCCCTCGACGAAATGGTGGTACGAGGCCGCCTCGTCCACGAAGCGACGGCCCTGCCGGTCCACGGCGATCAGGCCGGGCTTGGCGCGATCCAGGAACAGGTGGGGAAAGAGCCCGGTCGATCCGTCCTTGCGATGCACCACCGATGACGGCTGCCAGAGGAAGGGCCGCTCCAGGCCCGCCAGCGCAGCGCCTGCCGCGCGGGCAGCGCCCAGGCCATCGCCACGCACCGCCTCGGCGGCCAGCGCGAGCATGGTCGGCCCGTGCGGGGCGAGGAAATGCCGCAGCGCCGCGTCGTGGCCCACGCCGCCCGTGGCCAGCACCACGCCCAGACGTGCGCGAAGCACCTGGGTCCGACCCAGCGCTTCCACGCTCGCACCCATCACGCGCCCATCTTCGACCTCGAGGCCGCGCAGCCGCGCGCCGAAGCGCAACTCGACGCCGGCCAGACGCAGGCTGTGGAGCAGGCGCCCCACGAGCGCGTTGCCCATCACCCATCGGGCTCCGCGCGGATGGCGGACGCGCTCGCGGGCGTGGCGCAGCACCAGCCGTGCGCTGTGGACGAATGCCTGCCACGAGCGATAGCGGCCGACCAGCGCCGCGATGTCGGCCTTGCCGACCATCATGCCGCCCAACACCATGAACTCGGCCAGGGGTGGGCGCACGCGGCCGAAGTCGGCGCCCAGCAGCCGCCCATCGAAGGGCAGGGGAGAGACTGCCCGGCCCCGCACCGCGGCGCCGGGCAGGTGTGGGAGGTAGTCCGGATGCATGCCGGCACTGGCGAACCTGACCGCCGTGCGCGCCTCGAGGTACGCCAGCATCGCAGGCCCGCTCGAGAGAAAGGCCTCGCGCCGGCCATCGTGGTCGGGCTCGCCGATCAGTGCGTCGAGGTAGGTGCGTGCGGCGTCGACCGTGTCGCCATGGCCCGCGGCGACGCCATGCTGATTGCCCGGGATCCACAGCGTGCCGGCCGAGGTGCCGGTGGTGCCGCCCACCTGCTGGGTGGCCTCGCACAGCACCACGCGCAAACCCTCCAGCGCGGCGACGAGCGCGGCCGTCATGCCTGCGGCGCCGGCGCCGATCACCAGCAGGTCCGCTTCCGTCTCAGGGATGTCCAGGGTCATTTGCCGCTTACCTCGCGTTGACGTTGTGCAAGAATGGTAGAACCATAGACATTTTCGAGGACGGACAGTGTTCGATCAAGCAAGAATCAACGCCTTGCCCGAGCAGCCGGTGCCCGCATCGCGCACGCCGCAGGCGCTCGAGGGCATCCGGGTGGTGGACTTCACGCACTTCGTGGCCGGGCCGCTGGCCACCATGACGCTGGCCGACTTCGGTGCCGACGTCATCAAGATCGAGGCGCCGGTCAAGGGCGAGGACTTCCGCTACTACCCGCCCATGGATCCGGAGTTGCCCGCCCAGGGCGCGCCCTACATCTGGACCAACCGCAACAAGCGCAGCATCGGCGTGGACCTCAAGTCGGAGGCCGGCCGCGAGGTCGTACGCGCGCTCATCGAGACCGCGGATGTGCTGGTGGAGAACTTCTCCACTGGCGTGATGGAGCGCTTCGGCTTCGACTATGAGCGCTGCGCGCAGATGAACCCGAAGCTCATCTACTGCTCGGTGTCGGCCTATGGCCGCTCCGGCCCCCATGCGGACCGGCTGGGCTTCGACCCCATCGCGCAGGCCGAGAGCGGCTTCATCTCGATGAACGGCTATGCCGACCGCCAGGGCGTGCGCAGTGGCGCCGCGGTGATGGACGTGGCCACCGCCATGTCCGCGACCAACGCGATCCTGCTGGCGCTGATGGCCCGCACCCGCGACGGCAAGGGCCAGTTCGTGGAGGTGGCCCTGTTCGACACGGCCGTGCTGATGACCGGCTTCGGCGCCATGCAGCACCTGACCACCGGCTATGAGCCGCAGCGCAACGGCAACACCAGTCCGGACACCTGCCCGTCGGGCGTCTTCCAGTGCCAGGACATGCCCTTCTACATCAACTGTGGCAACGACGGCATCTTCGTGCGGCTGTTCGAGCAGGTGCTGGAGCGGCCCGACATCGCCCACGACCCCGTACTGTCCAAGCGCGCCAATCGGCTGCAGCAGCGCGAGTACCTGTTCGACATCATTCAGGCCGAGTTCGGCAAGCATCCCTGGCGCCACTGGCAGCCGCGGCTGCGCGCGGCGGGCGTGCCCTCGGGCGAAGTGCGCACGCTGGCGCAGGCCCTGGCCTCGGAGGAGGCGCGCGACCGCCAGCTGGTCACGCGCATCCCGCATCCAGTCAAGGGATGGGTGCCCAACGTGGCAACGCCGCTGCGGCTGTCGCGCACGCCAGCCGTGGTGGAGCGGGCGGCACCAGCCGTGGGTGCGGACACCGAGGCTGTGCTGGCGGACGCGCTGGGCCTGGACGAGGAACGCATCGAGGCGCTGCGCGCGGCCGGCGCCTTCGGCGCACCCGAATTGGTGGCCCAGCCATGAACGCACCGGTCCAGGCACGAGTGCGAATCCCCGGGCGCCCCGCGCGGAGGGCCGCCCAGTGAGCCGCGCCGTCGCCATCGTCGGCGCGAGCGCCATTCCGGTCGGTCGTCACCAGACTGCCGACGACGCGGTGCTGCAGACGCTGGAGCACGAGATCATGACCCGGCTGGTGGTCGAGGCCGTGCGCGACGCTGGCGTCGACAAGCAGGACATCCAGAGCCTGGTCTTCACGCTGCCGCGGCCCTACACGCGGCAGAAGTACTTCCATACCTTCCTGATGGGCCAGCTGCGGCTGGCCTGCCGCGGGAACGTGATGGAGGTGATGGGCAACGGCATGACGGCCGCCCTGGCCTTCGACCAGGCGTGCAACGACATCCTGCTGGGCCGGGCCAATGTGGCGCTGGCCCTGGGCATCAACATGGAAAGCGCGGTGTCCGCCACCGAGCACATGATGAGCAGCATGCGCACCACCGGCGACGTGGACTTCCACACCTCCGCCGGCTTCACGCCCATTGCCTGGTACGCCATGGACGCCATGCGCTACATGCACGAGCATGGCGCGACGCGCGAGCAGATCGCGGCGGTGGCGGTCAAGAACCGGCACCATGCCTCGCTCAACCCGCTGGCCCAGTTCCGCAAGCCGATCACGCTGGACGAGGTGGTCGCGCAGCGGCCCATCGTCGAGCCGCTGGGGCTGTACGAGGTGCCGCCGCGCGGTGACGGGGCCGCCTGTCTGGTGCTGGCCAGCGAAGACGTGGCCAAGTCGCTGGGCCGGCCCTACGTGCTCGTGCGCGGCCGCGGCTTCTGCCACGACGGCTCGCACCAGATCAGCGACGTGCCCAATGACATGATCGGCTTCACGGCGGCGCGCCAGGCCGCGCGGGACGCGTATCGGCAGGCGGGCATCGGTCCGGAGCAGCTCGATCTGGCCGAACTCTATGCCCCCTGCACCATCGTGGAGGTGCTGGTGAGCGAGGCCATCGGCCTGCTGCCACGCGGCCAGGGTGCGCGGGCGGCGGCCGAAGGCCAGACGCGGCTCGGCGGGCGCATTCCCATCTCGACTTCAGGTGGCCTCACCTCCCGCGGGCATCCGGCCTATGTGACCTCGCTCTACAACTATGTCGAACTGGCCGAACAGCTGCGCGGCCGGGCCGGCGAGCGGCAGGTGAAGAACGCGCGCTTCGGCCTGGCCACGGGCGAACTGGGTAACTACAACGCCGCACTCATCCATGTCATGGAGGCCGTGCAATGACGCAGCCGCTGCCCCAACTCCCCGTCGCCGAGGACCGGGCCTATCCGCCGCGGGCATCGGCGTTCACGAGCACCTTCTGGCAGGCGCTGCGCGAAGGCCGCTGGACGAGCACACGCTGCAAGTCCTGCGCACGCCAGACCTTTCCGCCCAAGCCGGTGTGCCCGCACTGCTGGTCCACGGACGTCGAGTGGAGCCCGCTGGGGCGCACCGGCACGCTCTATTCGTGGACGCGCATCCATGCGGCGCCTGCGGTGTTCGCGCCCGAAGCGCCTTATGCCTGCGGCATCGTCGATCTCGACGACGGCCTGCGCCTGGCCTGCCGCCTGGTCGAGGACCCCCAGCGACCGCTGGCCATCGGCCAGACCGTGGAGATGGTGGTGCTGCAGTACTGGGACGGTCCGCTGTTCGCCGCGCGGCCGCTGGGCTGAGCACGGCCTTCACCTTCAACCCGATTCGATACACAGGAGAAAGAAAGCCATGAGCTTGTTCAACACCACCGGCCTCACCGACGACCAGCGCATGATGCGCGAGGGCGTGCTCGACCTGCTGGGCCGCCATCTGCCCTGGGAGAAGATCCGCAAGATGGACGAGGCGCGCGAGTTCCCGCTCGAGGCCTACGAGGCGCTGGCCGATGCCGGCTACATCGGCCTCTTCTATCCGGAAGAGCTGGGCGGCACCGGCGGCTCCTACCGCGACATCGCCATCTTCCTGGAGGCCATGGGCTACCACTACACCGGCATCGCCCAGGCCATCACCACCTCGGCCGTGTATGCGGGCATGCACATCGCCAAGTTCGGCAGTCCCGAGATGAAGAAGGACCTGGTGCCCCGCATCATCGCGGGCAAGGCCAAGCTGGCGCTGTGCATGTCGGAGCCCGGCACCGGCTCCGACGTGGCCGGCGTCAAGACCTTCGCGCAGCGCGAGGGCGACGACTACATCCTCAACGGCAACAAGGTGTGGATCACCTGCGGCCATGTGGCGGATTACTTCGTCGTCATCACCCGCACCGACCGCGATGGCGCCAACCGGCACCAGGGCATCAGTACCTTGCTGGTCGATGCCAAGACGCCCGGCGTGACGGTGCGGCCACTTCAGATGCTGGGCCGCCGCACTTCGCACGCCAACGAGGTGTTCTTCGAGAACGTGCGCGTGCCGGCGCAGAACCTGTTCGGCGGCGAAGGCCGGGCCTGGAAGAACATCATGAGCTGCCTGGGCCTGGAGCGGCTGGGCCTGGCCGCCATCTCGGCCGGTCATTGCTTCAAGATCACCGAATACGCCCGCGACTATGCCAAGGACCGCGTGCAGTTCGGCCAGCCCATCTCGCAATTCCAGGTGATCCAGCACAAGCTGGCCGACATGCTGATCCTGTCGGAGACGGCGCGCCAGATGGTGTACCGCGCGGCCGATGTGCTCGACTCCGGAACACCCGCGGTGACCGAAGCCTCCATCGCCAAGATCGTCGCCACCGACAACAACTTCAAGTGCGCCGACATCGGCATGCAGATCATGGGCGGCGCGGGCTACTCCATGGAATACGACATGCAGATGTTCTTCCGCGACTCGCGCGTGGGCCCCATCGGCGGCGGCACCAACGAAATCCAGCGCAACATCCTGGCCAAGCAGATGGATTTGGGCTGATCCGGCCTCAGTCATGCAGCAGGGGGCGCAAGCCCCTTTTTTCATGAATGGCCAGACCGTCGAAGTCTGGCCATCGTTGCTCATTGATATTGGTTCAACCATAATAATAGCGCCGCCCGGTTTTCGAGGCTGGAGACACCAAGAGGACGAGATGGACCTGGAATTCACACCGGCGCAGCGCGCCTTCCGTGCCGAGGTACGGGCCTTCATTGAAGAGCGTCTGCCGGCGGACATCCGCGCGCGTCTGCGCGCCGGGCATCCGCCGCGCAAGCAGGACACCGTGGCGTGGCAGCGCATCCTCAATGAGCGCGGCTGGGCGGCGCCGCATTGGCCGGCGCGCTATGGCGGCGCCGAGCTGGGGCAGATGGAGCGCCTGATCCTCATGGACGAGCTCTACCGCGCGCCAGCACCGCTACCGCAGGTGTTCAACCTCACCATGCTCGGCCCGGTGCTGATGAAGTTCGGCACGCCGGCGCAGTGCGACCACTTTCTGCCGCGGCTCGCCAACCTCGACCTGTGGTTCTGCCAGGGCTTCTCGGAGCCGGGCGCCGGCTCGGACCTGGCCTCGCTGCGCACCCGCGCCGAGCGCCGGGGCGAGCACTATGTGGTCAACGGGCAGAAGATCTGGACCACCACTGCCCACCTCGCGGACTGGGTGTTCGCGCTGGTACGCACCGACCCCGAGGCCCGCAAGCAGGCCGGCATCTCCTTCCTGCTGATCGACCTGAAGTCACCGGGCATCACCATCCGCCCCATCCAATCCATCGACGGCGGCCACCATCTCAACGAGGTGTTCTTCGACGACGTGCAGGTGCCCGTGGCCAACCTGGTGGGCGAGGAGAACAAGGGCTGGGACTGCGCCAAGTTCCTGCTCGGCAACGAACGCACCGGCATCGCCAACGTCGGGCTGTGCCGCGAGCGGCTGGACCTTGCACGCCACATGGCAGCCCAGGCGCTGCCGCAAGGTGGGCGGCTGATCGACGATGCCGGGCTGCGCGCCGAGATGGCGGCACTCGATGCGGAGATCCGTGCACTCGAGCTGACCAACTACCGCTTCCTGCTCACCCCCGCCGAGCAGCAGGCGCTGCCGGCCTTCGCGTCGGTGCTCAAGCTCAAGGGCGTGGCTTTGCAGCAGGCGGTGAATGCGCTGCTGGCGCGGCTCGCCGGCCCGGCCGGCCTGGAGCAGCGCGAGGGCGACGAGGAACTCGTGCACGGCCCGCTGGTGCCGCGCTACTTCTACTCGCGCGCCGCCAGCATCTACGGCGGCACCAGCGAAGTGCAGAAGGACATTCTGGCCAAGGCCATCCTGGGATGAGGCAGGGAACCCGATGAATTTCGAACTCGACGATGAACAACGCGCGCTGCAGGACAGCCTGACGCGCCTGATGGCCGAGCGCTACGGCTTCGAGCAGCGCCGTACCCATGCCGCCAGCGAGGACGGGCAGGACCCGCAAACCTGGCAGCATCTGGCCGAGCTGGGTGTCACTGCGTTGGCGGTGCCGTCGGCCCACGGCGGCTTCGACGGTGGCGCCCGCGCCCTGCTGCCGGTGATGCAGGCCCTGGGTGGGGCCCTGTGCCTGGAGCCGCTGCTGCCCCAGGTGCTGGCTGCGACGGCGCTGCGACTGGGCGCCGATGAGGCGCTGTGCGCGGAGCTGCTGCCCGCCCTTGCCGACGGCAGCGCCTGCATCGCGTGGGCCCATGACGAAATCGCCGGCCGCCACGCGCCCTGCTGGATCGAGACCCGCGCCACGCGCCGCGTTGGAGCGTGGGTGCTCGATGGCGCCAAGGCCCATGTGCTCGGCGCGGCCTCGGCCGGCCACGTCATCATCAGTGCCCGCACCGACGGCAGCGCGGACAGCCCGGCCGGGCGCGCCCTCTTCCTCGTCGATGCCGGTGCCCCCGGGCTGCAATGGCGCACCTACCGCATGGTGGACGACACGCCGGCCGCCGAACTGCGGCTGGCGGCCGTGCCGGCCCGTCCCCTGACCGATCCCTCCGATGGCGATGCGGGCGGCCGTGCCATCGACGGTGCGGTCGCCATGGGCATCGCGCTGGCCTGCGCCGACATGCTGGGCGCGGCGGAGACCGCCAACCGGCTCGCGGTCGACTACCTTCACACCCGCAAGCAGTTCGGCCGGGCCATCGGCGAGAACCAGGCGCTGCGTCATCGGGTGGCCGAGATGCGCGTGGATCTCGAGATGGCCCGCAGCATGGCCATGGCCGCCGCCGTCGCGGTCGACCTTCCCGAAGGCGACGAGGCGGCCCTCGACCTGCACCGTGCCAAGCTGTGCGTCGGCCGCCATGCGCGCGAGGTGGCGCATGGCGCCATCCAGCTGCACGGCGGCATCGGCATGACCGAGGAATACGCCGTCGGCCACTGCCTGCGTCGCATCCACGTGATGGACCAGCTGTTCGGCGACAGCGGTGCCCATGCGTCGCGCCTCGCGACCGCGCTGGCGGCGTGACGGGCGCCGATGACCGGTCCCGAAAGAAACATCAGAGACAACGAGCAGAGCAAGACGGCCATGAACGAAGCCATGATCTATCTGGATGACCAGGGCGTGCCCCGGTCGCAGGTGCAATTGCAGGCCCGGCGCGCAGCCACCGGCATGGCCGAGCTGGGCGTTGCCGAGGGCGACTGCGTGGCGCTGCTGCTGCGCAACGACTTCGCCTTCTTCGAGGTGCAGCAGGCGGCGGCCGCCATCGGTGCCTACGCGGTTCCGCTGAACTGGCACGGCAAGACTGAGGAGCTGCTCTACGTGCTGGAGGACGCCCGCCCCAAGGTGCTGGTGGCCCATGCGGACCTGCTGGCGCCGCTGCGCGGCCGGCTGCCGGCAGGGCTCGTCGTGCGCGTGGTGCCCACGCCGCCGCAGGTGCTGGCGCGCTACGGCATCGACGACGCGCAGGCCCAACCCGCGCCGGACGACGTGCTCTGGCCGCAATGGTGCGAGCGCTTCGCGCCCTGGGATGCGCCGCCGCGGCCGAGCCGGGCCACCATGATCTACACCTCGGGCACCACCGGGCATCCCAAGGGCGTGCGGCGCCATCCCTCCACGCCTGAGCAGGCGCAGGCCTACCGGGAGATCATCGAGCGCGTGTACGGCCTCGTGCCCGGCGTGCGGGCGCTGATCACCGGCCCGCTGTACCACGCCTCGCCCAATGCCTACGGCCGCCAGGCCTTCGGTGCGGCCGAGCTGCTGGTGGTGCAGTCCAAGTTCGACGCCGAGGAAACCCTGGCGCTGATCGCCCGGCACCGGATCACCCATGCGGTGATGGTGCCCACCATGTTCGTGCGCCTGCTCAAGCTGCCGGCCGAGGTGCGCGCGCGCTACGACGTGGGCTCGCTGCAGTGGGTCACGCACACCGGCGCGCCGTGCCCGCGTGAAGTCAAGCAGGCGCTGATGGACTGGTGGGGGCCGGTGGTCTACGAGACCTACGGCGGCACCGAGGTGGGCACGGCCACGCTGTCCACGCCGCAGGACTGGCTGGCGCACCCCGGCTCGGTCGGCACCCCCACGCCGGGTACCCGCGTCGCCTTCTATGGCGAGGACGGCCGGCCGGTGCCTGAGGGCGAGATCGGCGAGATCTACATGCGCGTGTCCGCCTATCCCGACTTCACCTACCTCAACAACGACGCCAAGCGCAGCAGCGTGGAGCGTGACGGCCTGATCAGCGTGGGCGACGTCGGCTATCTCAAGGACGGCCGGCTGTACCTGTGCGACCGCCGCTCGGACATGGTGATCTTCGGCGGCACCAACGTGTATCCCGCGGAGATCGAGATGGTGCTGGCCCAGTGCCCGGGGGTGCGCGACTGCGCCGTCTTCGGCATTCCGGACGAGGACTTCGGCGAGTCGCTGGCTGCGGCCGTGGAGCGCGAGCCCGGCGCGCAGCTCGCGGAGGCGGACATCCGCCACTACCTGGAGGCCCGCCTGGCCCGCTACAAGGTGCCGCGCCGCATCGACTTCCATGCCGCCCTGCCGCGCGAGGACAGCGGCAAGATCTTCAAGCGCCGGCTGCGCGATCCCTTCTGGCAGAACACCGGCCGGCAGATCTGATGGCCGCGTTGCCGAGCGACGAAGTCGCGGCCGCGCTGGGCCGCGTGCTGGCACGCCGCTCCGGTTCGACCGGCGAGGTGCGCGGCCTGCAGCGGCTGACGGCCGGCGGGACCAAGGCCACCTGGTCCTTCGACTGGGCCGTGCCGGGCGCGCCGCCGCAGCCGCAGCCGCTGATCCTGCAGCAGACGCCCCCACTCGGTGCCGCCGCCGGCCAGGTGCCCAAGCTGAGCGGCCCGCAGGAGGCGGCGCTGATGCAGGCCGCGCGTGCCGCTGGTACGCCCGCGCCCGTGGTGGAGGCGGTGCTCGCGCCGGAGGACGGCCTGGGCGAGGGCTACGTCACCCGCCGCGTGGCCGGCGAGACGCTGGGCCGCCGCATCCTGCGCGGCGAGGCCTTCGCCGCTGCCCGCACCCGCATGGCGGGCCAGTGCGGCGAGATCCTCGCCACGATCCATCGCACGCCCCTCGGCGGGCTGACCTTCCTGCAGGCCTTCACCCCGGCGCAGGAGCTGGCGGCCTACCGCGCCCTGCTCGATGGCTGCGGCGTGCGCCATGCCGCGCTCGACCATGCCATGGCCTGGATCGGCCGCCATCTGCCGCCGCCGGTGGCGCCGGCGCTGGTGCATGCCGACTTCCGCACCGGCAACCTCGTCGTCGGGCCGGACGGTGTGCGCTGTGTGCTGGACTGGGAGATCGCCCGCATCGGCGATCCCATGCAGGACCTGGGCGTGCTGTGCATGCGCACCTGGCGCTTTGGCGGCCTGGGCGAAGTGGGCGGCTTCGGCGCGCGCGAGGCGCTCTATGCCGCCTATGAGTCGGCTTCCGGGCAGCCCGTCGATCCGCAGCGGGTGCGCTTCTGGGAGGCGTTCGCCAACCTCAAGTGGGCCATCGCCTGTGCCCGTCGCGGCAGCCAGAAGCGGCCCGACGGCCGCCCCGCCAGCCTGGAACTGGCCGCCATCGGCCGCCGCATGGAGGAGCCGCTGTGGGACTTTCTGAACCTGGTCGCGCCGCTGGAGATGGCGCCGTGAGTGCTCCCTCCGCAGGCAAGGCCGAAGACCGCCCCGTGTCCACACGGGTGCCGCCCGCCGAAGTGCTGCTCGACGCGGCAGCCGACTACCTCGACCTGGAACTGCGGCCCTTGCTGGAGGGCTATCACGCCTTCCAGCTGCGGGTGTGCGTCAACGTGCTGCGGCTGGTGGCGCGCGAACTGCGCCTGGGTCCCGCGGCCGACGCGCGGGCGCGTGCCGGGCTGGCCGCGCTGCTCGGTGAGAGCGCGGCCGCAGAGGCGCGGGCGGACGCCCCGGCCCCGGACGACGCCCTGCGCGCCGAGATCGCCTCCGGCCGACTGCCGCTTGATTCGCCAGCGCTGCTGGCGCATCTGCGCGAAGGGCTGCGGGATGGGCTTGCCATCAACAACCCCCGCTGGGTGCAGCCGGGCGGCGACACCGGCGGCTAGGGATGCTCTTCACGAATCGAGCGGCAATTGGGCGCTGCGGATCGGGATGAGCGGCGAGGCGCAAAGCGCAGCAATAGCCCGGCTACTGCGAGCAGTTGCAACGACGCGGATCGCCCGACTCCGCAGATGCCCACGGCGCGCGCGTTCGTGAAGAGCATCCCTGGGGCCTGTCAACGCCCTGCATCCGGTGTCGGCGAAGGCGCACGGGCGCCACCTTCGCGTTATTCCCGAGCGCAACACCTCACCATCCTGATAACGTAGATGGTTCAACCAATCAAAGAGACGCACACCATGGAATTCTCCCGGCGACAGGTGCTGGCGGCCGGCCTGGCCACCCTGGGCGGCGCCGCCACCACGGCGGCCCAGGCGCAGGGCTATCCCAACAACGTCATCCGCTTCGTCATTCCGACGCCCCCGGGGGGCGGCCACGACATCATGATGCGGCTGGTGGGCCAGAAGCTCACCGAGCGGCTGGGGCAGCCGGTGATCGTGGAGTCCAAGCCCGGCGCCACCGGTGCCATCGCGGCACAGACCGTGGCCCGGGCCGCCCCCGACGGCTACACGCTGCTGCTGGCCTACAGCGCCTTTCTCAGCAACTTGTTGCTGATGTCCAAGCCGGGTTACCGGCAGGAGGACTTCAGCACCGTGGGCATGCTCGCGCTCACGCCCATCGCCCTGGGCATCAGCGAGAACCTCGCGGCCTCCACGCTGCGGCAGTATGTGGCGCTGGCCAAGACCCGGCCGGGGCAGCTCGCCTATGCCTCCTACGGGCAGGGCTCGGGCGGGCACTTCGTCGGCGAGCTGTTCAACGTGGCGGCCGGCATCGAGACCATCCATGTGCCCTACAAGGGCGAGGCGCCTGCGCTTCAGGACGTGATCGGCGGCCAGGTGCAGGCCGTGTGCGCCTCCATCGGCGGCACCAAGCGCTACCCGGGGCGCATCCGCACGCTGGCCGTGGCCTCGGCCGAGCGCTCGCCCAGCTATCCCGACGTGCCCACCTTTGCCGAACTCGGCTATCCCGGCGTGGACATGCCGGGCTGGGCGGCGCTGATGGCACCCGCCGGCACGCCCAAGGCCGTGGTGGACCTGCTCACGAAAGAGGTCAACGAGATCGTGCTGCTGCCCGACGTCAAGGCCAAGATTGCCGAGCTGGGCTTCGACTCGGTCGGCTGGGCGCCGGATCGCACGCACGCCTTCTTCAAGGCGCAGCTGGCGAGTTCGGAGAAGCTGGTGCGCTCGGGGCGCGTGAAGCTCTGAGACGAGGGGATGCGCAGGGCCCGAGGCCTTCGGGGCCTGGGGCCCTGGCGCCTGCGGGCACCGCAGACCTCACCAGCTGGGCCGCACCGTGCCGTCGCCGAAGGGTTCGTCCCGCCGGCGCGCGGCGGCCTTGAAGCCCATCGCCACAACGTCGGCATCGAAGTCTCGCTTGGCCCGGCTCAGGTGGGCGCGGCTGTCCATCTCCGCGGCCAGGCGGGCGATGGTGCCGGCGCCCGCGAGTTCCAGCGCGATGTTGACGATGCGCTTGTTGGTGGCGAGCAGCTCCGCATCGATGGTGGCGAGGCGGCGCGCAAGCGTCATCACCTCTTCTTCCAGCGCCTCGGCGGGCGCGCTGGCCACCGCCAGGCCGATGCGCGCCGCATCGGCGCCGCTGACCACATCGCCGCTCAGCAGCAGCCGCTTGGCCCATTGCGGTCCCACGTTGTAGAACCACATGTGGTTGGGCGGCGAGCCCATGGCGCGCGTGGCCGGGAAGCCGATGCGGGCGTCGTCCGCCGCGATCACCATGTCGCAGTACAGCGCCAGGTCGGTGCCACCGGCCACGCAATGGCCATGCACCTTGGCGATCACGGGCTTGTGCAGCGTGAAGGGCGTGCGCAGCAGTTCCTGGAAGCGCTCGAGCTTCCAGGCATCGTCGTCGAAGGAGCCGCTGCCGCTGCGGTAGAGGTCCGCGCCGGCCTCGCCGGCGGATTCGCTGGCATAGCGCGCGTAGGCCGACTGCATGTCGTAGCCGGCGCAGAAGTCGGGCCCCGCGCCTTCGAGCACGATGACGCGGACGGCCCGGAGGTCGTCGGCCTCCAGCAGCGCGGCACGCAGCTCGACCAGCATGTCCCACGACAGGGCGTTGCGGCGTGCCGGATGGTCGAGGGTGAGGCGCGCGACCCCGGCGTCGACCGCCATGCCGACGAAGCGTGCCTCGGTTCGCCACTTGCCCATCAGGCCACCTGCGCCGGTCGGACCACCGGAATGTCCGGCACCGGCTGCCCGCCTTGAATCGTCGCCGCGGCCTGCGTGGGCTTCAGGGCTTGGTCCGCAATGTGGTTGGCCGTGAGAAAGGCGAAGGCCATGTTGGGCCCGTGCGTGATGCCGGCCGCCGGGTAGTTGCCGCCCATCACGCTGGCGCGGTCGTTGCCGGCGGCATAGAGGCCGGGAATCGCACTGCCGTCGGGCCGCAGCACTTCGCCGGTGACGGCGGTGCTCAGGCCGTCGAAGGTGCCGAGGTCGCCCATCAGCAGCTTGATGGCATAGAAGGGCCCCTGGACGAGCGGCGCCACGCAGGGATTGGGCCCATGGTCGGGGTCGGCCAGGTAGCGGTTGAAGCTGGTGCCGCCACGATGGAAAGCCGGGTCCTCGCCGCGGGCGGCGTGCTGGTTGTAGTCGGCCACGGTGCGGACCAGACCCTCGACATCGATGCCGGCATGCCGGGCCAGTTGCTCCAGGGTACGGCCACGCAGCAGATAGCCATTGCGCAGCAGCGCGCCATGCGGGATCGGCGCCGGTTTGACATAGCCCAGGCCGTACTTGGTCAGCGCGATCTGGTCGCAGACCAGCCACATCGCCGTCTCGGGCATGCCCTCGCACGCTCGGTGCAGCGCGGCGCCGACGTCGTGGTACGAGTTGGATTCGTTGGTGAAGCGCCGGCCATTGGCCAGCACGCCGATCACGCCGGGCTTGTAGCGGTCCAGCAGGTGCGGAAACACGCCGGTCTGGCCGCCACCGAAGTCCACATGGGTGACCGGCATCCAGGCAGCGGGCTCCTTGAAGCGGATCTGCACCACCCCGCCGGCGTCTTCGGCCATCGCGCAGCCGTCGCCCGTGTTGCTTGCCGGCGTGGGCGAGAGGTGCTGGTGCCCGCGCCGCAGGTGCGGATAGGCCTGTGCGATGCGGCGGGCGTCGTGCGGAAAGCCGCCGCAGGCGAGGATCACGCCATGCCGTGCGCGCAGCGTGCGCTCGTCCCCTTCCGGTCCGGCCACCACGCCGGTGACGCGGCCGCCTTCCACCAGCAGCCGTCGCGCCGGCGTGTCGGTCAGGATGGGAATGCCCAGGTCCAGCGCCGACTGGGCCAGCCGTGCCGCCAGCGCATTGCCGCTGGTGACCTGCACGGCGCGGCGGTAGAGCAGCAGCTCCTTGAGGTGGTTGGCCAGCCGCCGCGCCACGTAGAAGAAGGAAGTGAGCGACCTGGTGGCACGGAAGAAGTGCTTCAGGTCGGCGTTGGACGAGTTGAACATCATCCCCATGAAGGTGATGCTGCGCAGCGGCGGCTTGAGCCGCGGCATGTCCTTGCCCAGGCCGCGAATGTCGTAGGGCGTGGCCAGGATCGAGCGGCCCACGTCGGCACCACCGGGCGCGGTGGGGTGGTAGTCGGGATAGAGGGTGGGCACGAACTGCATGGCCGTCTCGCGCTCCAGGAAGTCCACCATGCGCGGGCCGTTCTCGATGAAGGCGTCCACGGCGGCTGCGTTGTAGAACTGCCCGGTCTCGGCCTGCATGAAGGTACGCACCTGCTCGGCGGTGTCGGACGGGTTCTGCCGGAGGCCGTGGTGGGTCAGGGGAATCCACAGCACGCCGCCCGACAGTGCCGTGGTGCCGCCGAAGACGGGCTCCTTCTCGAGCACCACCACATCCAGCCCGCGCTTGCGGGCGGTGATGGCGGCGGTGAGGCCGGCCGCGCCGGAGCCGACGACCACCAGGTCGTGCTCGGCGGCCTCTGTGGCAAGGGTGTTCATTCCGCCTTGATGTTGAACTGGGTGACGATGTCGCGCAGCTGATCGGACTCGGTCTTCATCATCTGGGCGAAGTCGGCCGGACTGGTGGTGCGGGCCACGGCGCCGGTCGCCAGCAGCCGGGTCTTGAGCCCGTCGTCGGCCATGACCTTGCGGAAGGCGGCATTGAGCCGTTCGACCACCGCGTCGGGCGTTCCTGCCGGCGCCATGACGCCGAACCAGGCCTGGGCCTCGTAGCCGGGCACGGCGCGGTTCAGGGGTGGCGTGCCCGGTACCACGCTGGAGGGTTCCCGGGTGCCGACGCCCAGCAGCTTCAGGTTGCCCTGCTGCACCTGGCCCAGCATGGCGGAGGAGGGCGTGGTCACCAGCATCTGCACCTCGCCCGTGCGCGCCGCCATGGTGGAGGCCGCCTCGCCCTTGTAGGGAATGTGTTCGGCCTTGATGCCCGACAGCTGGATGAGGCGGGCCGTGGACAGGTGGCCGTAGGAGGCCGTGCCGGCCGAGGCGTACATGACACCCTTGGGCTGCTTGCGCGCCCAGTCGAAGAAGGACTTGGCATCGTCCGCCGGCACCGCCTTGTTGACCACCAGCACCATGGGCACCACCGAGGTCAGCGTCACGGGCCGCAAGTCCTTGAAGGCGTCGTAGCCGGCCTTGTCGTTCAGCAGCGGCGTGGTCAGCACGCCGTTGTTGGGGTAGAGCAGGGTGTAGCCGTCGGGCCGGGCGCGCGCCACCAGCTGGGCGGCGATGGCGCCCGAGGCGCCGGGGCGGTTGTCCACCACGATGGGCTGGCCCAGTTCCTTGCCCAGCGCGTCCTGGAACATGCGCACCTGGCCATCGCTGGTGCCGCCGGCCGCATAGGGCACGACGATGGTGATGGGCCGGCTCGGATAGGCCTCCTGGGCGGCGGCAAGGGCCGGCGCCGTGGCGGCGAGGGCGAGGCAGAGGATTCGGGCGGCGGTGGGGCGGTGCATGGAAGGTCTTCCTTGTGTCGGCGCTTCGGCGAGATTCAATGGTTGGGCCAATGGGATTGTGGCCCGTCGCCGCCGGAAGTCCAAGTTAGGGGTTGACCGGAGGACGCTCCTGACCGCAGCCCGTGCCCGGACGCGCGTTGGTCAGGCGGCCGCAGGCCGGCAGCGGTACATGTTGCCGATCACCATGGAGTGCACCGTCTCGCCGCGCTGGTTCTTGACGATGCGTTCGCAGGTCACGATGCCCTTCGTGCCGCTGCTGGTGAGCTTCTTCTCCACCGGCGTGATCAGCGCATGGATGGTGTCGCCAGCCTTCACCGGCAGGTGCATGCGCCACTGGTCCAGGCCCGTCATGGCGATGATGGTGCCGTCGTTGATGCCGGTGAGGCACTGCAGGCCGCCCACGATGGCCAGCACCAGCGGCCCGTGCGCGATGGGCTCGCCATAGGACTGGGTCTTGCAGAACTCGTGGTCGATGTGCGGCGCGTTGTGGTCGCCGGACAGGCAGGCGAAGTTGACGATGTCGGTCAGCGTGACCGTGCGCCGCGAGGTCACGATGGTCTGGCCGATCTCGAAATCCTCGAAATACATCCCGCGCGGGGTGCGCTCGTAGGTGTAGGACATGGTGGTGGCCGCACGGCTGCAGGCCATGCATTTTTCAATGGTAGAGCCATTCTATGTCCCGAGGACGCACGCACGCAACGCGGCCGCGCCGGGCAGGCGGCCGCGAGCGTCCGCCTTCGCCAACGGCGAGGCAGGAAAGACAGGAGAAAGGAAGCGGGCGCGACCCCGCGCCGCTCAGCGCTTCTTCGCCGGCGCGCGGCTGCGGGGCGCAGGCGCGGCGTCATCGGTCGCCAGGTGCGAGAGGTAGCCCTTCTGCAGGCGCTTGAGGCTGGCCTCCATCTCGGCCACGGCGGCGTCGACGTCGCGCGCCTCCATGTGCTTGAGGAAGCGCTTGCGCGAGGGCAGCACAAAGGCGTTCTCGTACTCGCCCAGGGTCTGGATGAAGCGGCTGAGCACGGCCATCAGGCTGTCCATCATCAGCACCATGAGCGGGTTGCCCGTCATGCGCGCCAGGATGCGGTGGAAGTCCAGGTGCATCTCGGCGCGGCGCTGGAAGTCGCCGTCCTTCGTGGCCTGGGCGGCGGCCTCGACGTTGTTGCGCAGCGCCTCCAGGTCCGCGGGCGTGGCGCGGCTGCAGGCCTCGCGCACGATCACCGATTCGAGCCAGATGCGCGCCTCGGTCAGGTGGGCGGGCGTGATGGTGCCGATGTGGTACAGGTCCATCAGGCTGGTGGTGATGGCCAGGCCCGAGCCTCCGCTGATGAAGGCACCGCCGCTGGCGCCCTTCTGCAGCCGCACCAGGCCGCCGTGTTCCAGCGAGCGCAGTGCCTCGCGCAGCGTGTTGCGCGACACGCCGAACTGCACCGCCAGGGCCCGTTCGGCCGGCAGCCGGCTGCCCACCTTCAGCCGGCCCTCGGCCAATTCGGTGCGGATCTGGTCGGCGATCTCCTCGAAGGCGCGGGCCGAGCGCACGGCCTGGAAGCGCACGGCAGGCGCCGCGGGGTCGGGCTGCGGCGCGGCGGAGAGGGCGGAGGGAGACGATGTCTTGGTTGCCATGGGTCTGGAGAGCTGGGGCGTCAAGCGGCCCGCCGGGCCGCGACGCGTTTGGTCGCTGCCTTCTTGCTTTCGCTTTCGAGGTAGTCGCTGATGAGCTTGAGGTGGGCCGTCATGGCCGCCGCCGCGGCCGAGGCATCGCGGGCGCGCAGGTGCGTGAGCACCTTGCGGCGCACCTGCATGAAGTCCTTGCGCGGACGCGGGTCCACCTGGGCCAGCAGGCCGCGGATGATTTCCGACAGCGCATCGACCATCGCCGTGAACACCTCGTTGTGAGTGGCCTCGGCGATGAGTTGGTAGAAGCGGATCACCGAATGGGTGTTGCGCGAGCCGTGGCCTTGCCGGAACAGGTCGGTGTGGTAGTCGATGTCGGCCTCGATGGCGTCGATCTCCTCTTCGGTCGCCCGTTCGCAGGCCAGGCGGATGGCCACGGCCATCAGCTCGATGCGGGCCTCGGTGACGTGAGCGATCGACGCCTGCTGCAGCGAGACCATGTCGCGCACGGACTGGGTGAGGCTGGTGGGTTTGCCGTTGCGGATGAAGAAGCCGCCGTTCAGGCCGGTGAGGGCCTCCACCACACCCGCCGACTCCAGGCTGCGCAACGCCTCGCGCACGGCGCTTCGGCTGACGTCGAACTGCTCGGCCAGGTCCTTTTCGGCGGGCAGCCGGTCGCCGGGGCGCAACTCGCCCCGGGCCAGCTGTTCGCGGATCTGACTGGCGACCGCCTCGAAGGTGCGACGCGTGCGCACCGGCTGGAACAGGGGCGTGACCGCCGGTTCTGCGAGGGCGGCTGTGGCGCCGGGGCCGGCCTTGGCGCGCGGGATGGACGGGGAGATGCGCTTCGTCGGCATTGGATGAACCTCTTTGGGCAATCGTAATACAGCGACGAGGCGTCTCCGGGCCCCAGGCCCGACGCTCGGGCGATCGCGCTCAGGCGGCTGGCGGAAAGCCGCGGTACGGCGGTGGCCGCCGGGCCAGCATGGCCTCGATGGCCTCGCGCGGCTCCGGCGCGGCGAAGGCGGCGGCCTGGCTGCCCGCCTCCATGCTGAACAGGGTCTGCTGGTCCGCATCGAGCGAGGCATTGAGCGCGGCCTTGGTCAGGGCCAGGGCCGTGGGCGCGGCCTGGGTGAGGCTGCGGGCGATGGCGGCGGCACGGGCCTCCAGCGCCTCGCTGGCATGCACCTCCATCGCGATGCCCAGTCGCTGCGCCTCGTGCGCATCGATGTCCCGGGTGGAGAAGATCAGCTCCTTGGCCCGCTGCACGCCCACCGCGCGCGGCAGCAGGTACATCGCCCCCAGGTCGGGCACCAGCCCCAGCCGCAGGTAGGCCATGCAGAAGCGCGCGCGCTCGGAGGCCAGCACGATGTCGGCGGTGAGCGCCAGCGCGAAGCCCGCGCCCATGGCCGGGCCGTCCACGGCCGCGATGACCGGTCGCCCCAGATGGAGCATGTCCTGGATGAAGCGCAGCCCCCCGCGGATGCGTTGCTGCCAGTAAGCCGGCCCGGAATCCAGGTGCTCCTTCAGCACATGCAGGTTGCCGCCGGCACAGAAGGTGCCGGGCGTGGCGGTGAGCACCAGCACGCGGATGCCGGGGTCGTCGCGCACCTGTTCCAGCACGGCCATCAGGTCGGCGCGCAGCTGGGCGTCGAAGGGGTTGTGGATGGCAGGGCGGGACAGGCGGACCCAGCCGACCTGCTCGCGCACCTCGAACTGCAGGGTGTCCATGGGCGGTCGTCCTTCAGGCCGGTGTGAACATGGGCACCAGCGTGCCGTCCTCGGCAGGCTTGAAGCACACCTGAACGCGCTGGCCGATGTGCAGCGCGTCGAGGTCGCAGTCCACGATGTTGGTGAGCATGGTGATGCCCTCGTCCAGCGCCACGTAGGCGATGGCATAGGGAATGGGGCCTGCGCGGCGCGTGACGCTGACGCTGTAGATCGTGCCCCGGCCCGACAGGCTGCGCCACTCCGTGTCGCCCTGGCAGAAGGGGCAGACCGGCCGCGGATACCAGTGCGGCTTGTGGCAGCTCGTGCACTGGCGCGTCAGCAGCAGGTGGTCGGCGGTGGCGGCCCAGAAGCGCTCGGTGGCGGCATCGTGCGGCAGCGTGGTGAGGGGGCGTTCGGTGTAGGGCGTCGCCATGATGTCATTCCCTTTCCATGATGAGCGTTGCGCTGCCGTGGCGCGAGCCGAGCAGGCCGCCCGTGCCCTGCGCCAGCGCCAGCCGGCAGTCGGGCACCTGCACCTTGGGATGGGCCTCGCCGCGCAGCTGGCGCACCGCCTCGATCACCTTGGTGATGCCGCCCCGGTTGGCCGGGTGGTTGTTGCACAGGCCGCCACCGTCGGTGTTGAAGGGCAGCCTGCCCACGCCGGAGATCAGATTGCCGTCGGCCACGAAGCGGCCGCCCTGGCCCTTGGGGCAGAAGCCGAGGTCTTCCAGCTGCATCAGCACCGTGATGGTGAAGCTGTCGTAGATCGAGGCGTACTGGATGTCGGCCGGCTTCACGCCGGCCTCCGCAAAGGCGGCCGGGCCGGACACGGCGGCGCCCGACCAAGTCAGGTCCACCGCGCCGCCGAGCTGGCCCTTGATGGTTTCGCCGGCACCCAGCACCCGCACCACGGGCCGCTTGAGCCGGCGTGCGATCTCGGGCCGCACCACCACCAGGGCGCCGCCGCCGTCGCTCACCACGCAGCAGTCGAGCTTGTGCAGCGGGTCGGAGATCAACGGCGAGGCCAGCACCTCCTCGACCGTCACGGTCTCCCGCAGCATCGCATGCGGGTTGTGCTGGGCATGCTGCGAGGCGGCCACCTTGATCCAGGCGAGCTGTTCGGAGGTGGTGCCGTACTCGTGCATGTGGCGCGCGGCGGCCAGGGCGTACATGTTGACCGTGACCGGCGAATACGGCATCTCCCACGCCGCGTCGGGCGTGGCGGCCGTCACCAGGCGGGCGCCGACGCCGACACCGCTGCCGCCTTCGGTACGCGGCCGCCCGGCCAGGGTGATCAGCGCCACGTCGCACTTGCCCGCGGCGATGGCCTGGGCGGCATGCGACACGTGGATGAGGTAGGCCGAGCCGCCGGTGTCCGTGGTGTCGACTTGGCGCAGGCGGGTCAGGCCCAGGTAGTCGGCCATGCTGTTGGCGCCGAGGCCGGGCGCGTCGCCGGCACAGAAGTAGCCGTCCACGTCCTGCAGCGTGAGGCCGGCATCGGCCAGGGCGCCGCGCGCGCATTCGGCATGCAGCTGGGCCACGGTCTTGTCCGGCGCCTTGCGCGTCGGATGCTCGAAGGCCCCTGCGATGCAGGCCTTGCCCTTGATGGTCATCGGCGTTTCTCCTGTGAACCTTGAAAGATGGTCGCCACCATAATAATGGTTCAACCATAAGTGATCGAGACACGGACGCGACAGATGCGCGGGCAGGCCACCGGGTCGACCGTTGACGTCCGAATCGGCCAGCATCTAATATTGGTTCAACCAAACAAAATGGAGCAACGACCCATGAATCCTCTTGTCACTCTGCAGGACCGCACGGTCGTCGTCACCGGCGCCGGCCAGGGCATCGGCAAGGCGCTGACCGAGCTGATCGTTCAGCTCGATGGCCGCGTGGTGGCGGTGGACATGAACGGCGACGGCCTGCGCTCCGCCCTGGCCGAGCTGCCCGCCGACCGGGTGATGACGGTGGTCGGCAGCGTGACCGACGCCGCGCTGGCCACCCGCGCCGTGGACGAGGCGGTGGAGCGCTTCGGTGCGCTGCACGGCCTGGTCAACAACGCCGGCATCACCCGCCCGGCCATGATCGAGAAGATGACCGACCAGCAATGGAAGGACGTGATCGACGTGCACCTCACCGGCAGCTTCTACTGGCTGCAGGCCGTGGGCCGGCACATGGTGGCGCGGTCGCGGGGCGGCGACAGCCGCGGCGGCTCGATCATCAACATCTCTTCGGACGCGGGGCGCAAGGGCTCCATCGGCCAGATCAACTACGCGGCCGCCAAGGCCGGCCTGCTGGGCATGACGATGACCGCCGCCCGCGAATGGGGCCGCTACAACATCCGCACCAACTCCATCTGCTTCGGCGTGGTGGAAACGCCCATGACCGAAGTGGTGCGCGGCGAGAAGTTCAAGGACGGCATGCTGGCGCAGATTCCCCTGGGCCGCTGGTCCACCGCCGAGGAGGCGGTGCGCATGCTGGCCTTCCTGCTGTCGGATGCAGGCAGCTACATGACCGGCCAGCACATCGGCGTCAACGGCGGCTTCCACATCAGCCTCTGAGCGCCGCGACCCGCCAGGAGCCCCCATGTACATGCCTCCCGACACGCGCCTGCGTCTCGATCCGCGTGACGAGTACACCCACACGCCCGAAGCCGCAGGCAACTACAACGAGAGCATGTACTTCAATGCCTTCGAGACGGCCACGGGCGTGGGCGCCTGGTTCCGTCTGGGCAACCGGCCCAACGAAGGCCATGCCGAGATGACCTGCTGCATCTACCTGCCCGACGGGCGGGTGGCCTTCATGTTCGGGCGGCCGGCCATCGGCAACAACGACGCCATGGATGCCGGCGGCATGCGCTTCGAGGTGATCGAGCCCTTCCGCCGCCTGCGCTGCAGCTACGTGGGCGAGCTGCTCGTCATGGACGACCCCCTGGCCATGGCCGATCCGAGCCGTGCCTTCAAGATCTTTCCGAAGAAGCCGGGCACTTTCGTGCTGGACTTCGAGGGCATCTCGCCCATGCATGGCGGCGAGATCGTCACCATGGACGGGCGGCCCATCGACGTCGATCCGGCGCTGTCGGTCTATCGCGGCCATACCGAGCAGAACATGGCCGTCACCGGCCACATCATGGTGGACGGGCAGCGCTTCGACTTCGTGCGGGGCACGGGCTACCGCGACAAGTCCTGGGGCCCACGGCATTGGCACAGCTTCTTTTGGTACAAGTGGATTCCGGTCACCTTCGACCGCGAGTTCGGCGTGCTGCTGTCGATCAAGGGCCGGCCCGAAGGCGGCCCGGACCGCATCAGCGGCAACGTGCTGCGCGGCGGCGTCTACGAGCCGGTGATCGACGGCCGCATCGAGACCGATTACGACGAGGCGTGGTATCCGCGTGCGGTGACCGCCACGGTCACCACCGCCCAGGGTGTCTACCTACTCCAGGGCAGGGTGCTGCGCACCGTGCCGCTGCGCCACAGGCGCCGCGGCGGCGGCAGCGACACCCGGATCACCGAAAGCCTGACCGAATGGCGCTGTGGCGACCGCACGGTGCTCGGCATGATCGAGTTCTGCGACCTGATGGAGGACGGCGTGCCCGCGTCCGAGGCCCGCCGCGGCACGGCGCCAGCGGCAACGCCGGAGGCCGCCCGATGAGCGGCCCGGACGGTCTGCAGGTGGCCCGCGAGGCCGCCGTTGCCGTGCTCACCCTCGACCGTCGCGGCAGCCGCAATGCGCTCAGCCCGGCCCTGGCCGAGGCGCTCACCGTCGCGCTGCGGGACGCGCAGCAGGACGACGCGGTGCGCGCCGTGGTGCTGGCCGGGGCGGGCGGCGACTTCTGCGCCGGTGGCGACCTCAAGGTCATGGCCGATGCCAGCCCGCGCACGGCCGAGCAGCGGCTGGCCGGCATGCAGCGCTACCGGACGCTGACCGAAACCCTGCTCGGCCTGGACAAGCCGCTCGTCGCCGCGGTCGATGGCGTGGCCTTCGGCGCGGGGCTGAGCCTGGCCCTCACGGCCGACATCGTGGTGCTCAGCCGCCGTGCGCGGCTGGCCATGGCCTTCCACCGCGTGGGCCTGGTGCCGGACCTGGGCGCCTGGTACACGCTGCCGCGCGTGGTCGGCCTGCAAAGGGCCAAGGAGCTGATCTTCTCCGCCCGCGAGTTCGGCGCCGACGAGGCGCGGCAGATGGGCCTGGCGCTGGAGGTGCTCGCGCCTGCGGCGCTGCTGCCGCGCGCTCTGGCCATCGCGCAGAGCTTCGGCGGCGCCTCGCCGGTGGCCTTGCGGCTGAGCAAGCGGGCCTTGCAGGCCTCGCTGCAGAGCGGGCTCGGCGCCATGCTCGACCTCGAGGTGCTGTCCAACCCCGTCGTCGCCGCGAGCGACTACGTGGCCGAGGCCGTGCGCCGCTTTGCCCACAAGGAGCCGGCCCAGTTCCAGTGGCCGGCTTCCCCTTCCGCCAACGACGCCTGAACCGGCGCTTTTCCCATGATCGATTCCGACAAGACCCGTGCCTGGAATTCCGGCGACGTGCGCCAGCACTACACCGCCAAGGACTGCATCCTCTACGCCCTCGGCCTGGGCGCGGGTGCCGATCCGCTCGATCCGCAGCAGCTGCGATTCATCTACGAGAAGGAACTGGCGGCGCTGCCCACCATGGCGGCCGTGCTGGCTTCGCCCGGTTCATGGATGCGCGAGCGTGTCGAACTGGGCATCGACTTCCTGAAGCTGGTGCACGGCGAGCAGGCCGTCACGCTGCATGCGCCGCTCCCGCCGGCGGCGGCGCTCATCGGCCGCAGCCGCGTCACCCGCCTCGTCGACAAGGTGGAGGGCAAAGGCGCCGTGATGCATGTCGAGAAGGTGCTGACCGACGAGGCCACCGGCCAGCGGCTGGCCACCTGCGAGCAAGTGCTGTTCCTGCGCGGCAACGGAGGCTTTGCGCCCGGCGCGGCCAGCGACGCGCCGACCCCGGCCCCGGCCGCCGTGCCCGACACGGCGCCCGACCTCAGCGTGACGGTGGCGACGCGGGCCGATGCGGCAGCGCTCTACCGCCTTTCCGGCGACCTGAATCCGCTGCACATCGACCCGGCCGTGGCCACGCGCTCGGGCTTTCCGCGGCCCATCCTGCACGGCCTGGCCACCTGGGGCATGGCCGGCCTCGCCGCCGTGCAGCACTTCTGCGGCGGCGATCCGTCGCGCCTCACGGGCCTGCGGGCGCGGCTGTCCTCGCCCGTGTTCCCGGGCGAGACGCTGGCCTTCGACTTCTGGGCGCTGGGCGCCAGCGAACTGGCCCTGCGCGCCCGCGTGCCGGCGCGCGAGGTGGTGGTGTTGAGCCACGGGCGCGTCACGCTCCGCTCATGAGCGGTTGCGTTTCCATGAAGACACGCATCACAGCAGCCCTGGGCATCCGGCTGCCGATCATCCAGGGCGGCATGCAGTGGGTCGGCACGGCCGAGATGGCCTCGGCCGTCAGCAACGCCGGCGGCCTGGGCACGCTCAGCGCCCTGACCCAGCCCACGCCCGAAGCCCTGGGCCGCGAGATCGAGCGCTGCCGCGGCATGACGGACCGGCCCTTCGGCGTCAACGTGACCATGCTGCGCACCATGAATCCGCCGCCCTACGAGCGCATCTTCGACGTGATCGTGGCGCGGGGCGTGCGCGTGGTGGAGACGGCGGGCAATGTGCCGGCCGAGGTCTTCGACCGGCTCAAGGGCGCGGGCATCACGGTCATCCACAAGTGCACCTCGGTGCGCCACGCGCTGGCGGCCGAGAAGCGCGGCGTGGACCTGGTGAGCATCGACGGCTTCGAATGCGCGGGCCATCCGGGCGAGGACGACCTGCCCGGCCTGGTGCTCATCCCGGCCGCGGTGCGGGCCCTGCGCGTTCCCGTGATCGCCTCCGGCGGCATCGCCACCGGCGCCGGCATGGCGGCGGCCCTGGCGCTGGGCGCCGAGGGCGTCAACATGGGCACCCGCTTCGTCGCCACGCAGGAAGCGCCGGTGCACGCGAACATCAAGCAGGCCCTGCTCGCCGCGCGGGAGACGGACACCCGGCTCATGTTCCGCACGCTGCGCAACACCGCCCGGGTGCTGCGCAATGCCGTCAGCGAAGAGGTGGTGGCGCTCGAAAACCGCCCCGGCGGCTGCAGCTTCGACGATCTGCGTCCGCTGGTGGCCGGCGCCCGCGGGCGGGCCACGCTGCATTCCGGCGCCGTCGACGACGGCGTGGTGTGGGCCGGCCAGGTGGTCGGCCTGGTCGACGACATCCCCTCGTGCGCCGACCTGCTGGCGCGCATGGCCCGCGAGTGCCGCGAGCGCCTGTCGGCGGCTGCAGCATTGGTGGCCTGAGGGGGCGCGAGCAAGGCCGTCATGCCCGTCCTTGCTGTTTGATCCAGCCGAGGCAAGCGGCGCGCCCGTTCAGCCCACGCCCGCGCCGCGCAGGGCGATGATGTCTGCGTCGCCGTAGCCGAGTTCGCGCAGGATCGCCTCGGTGTCCGTGCCAGCAGCCACCGGAGCGCGGGGCCGTTCGGGCGCGGAACGGCTGAAGCGTGGCGCCGGCGCCGGTTGCGTCAGGCCGTCCTGCGTGTAGAAGGCGTTGCGCGCCTTCTGGTGCGGATGGTCGGGCACCTCGTCCAGAGCCAGCACCGGCGCGAAGCACACGTCCGTGCCTTCGAGCAGGGCACACCATTCGTCGCGTGTCTTCTGGGCGAAGCGGTGGGCCAGCTCGGCCTTCAGCGCCGGCCAGCGGCTGGCATCGTGCTGCGGCCAGGCCGCAGGGTCTTCGATGCCCAGCTTGTCCAGCAGCAGGGCGTAGAACTGCGGCTCGATGCTGCCCAGCGAGATCCAGCCGCCATCGGCGCAGCGGTAGCTGCCGTAGTAGTGGCTGCCGCCGTCCAGCACGCCGGTTCCGCGTGGCTTCGTGCGGCCGGCGGCCTGCACGCTGTGGAACAGCGTCATCAGCAGCGACACGCCGTCCACCATGGCCGCATCGACCACCTGGCCCTTGCCGCTTCCCCGTGCCTCGAACAGCGCGCAGGCGATACCGAAGGCCAGCAGCATGGTGCCGCCGCCGTAGTCGCCCACCAGGTTGAGCGGCGCCACCGGCGCCTCGGGCGTTCCGATCATGCCCAGAGCGCCGGCCAGGGCGATGTAGTTGATGTCGTGCCCTGCGGCCGTGGCCAGGGGGCCTTCCTGGCCCCAGCCGGTCATGCGGCCATAGACCAGGCGCGGGTTACGCGCCAGGCAGGCGTCGGGCCCCAGCCCCAGCCGTTCCATGACGCCCGGGCGAAAGCCTTCCACCATCACGTCGGCGCCCTCGATCAGGCGCAGCAGCACCTCTCGGGCGGCGTCCTGCTTGACGTCGAGGGCGATGGAGCGCCGGCCGCGGCGCGAGATGTCCTTGTGCGGCGGCACCATGCCGCCGCCGCCGCCGCCGCCGGCGGCTGGGCCGGGGCGGTCGACGCGGATCACCTCGGCGCCCATGTCGGCCAGCAGCATGGCGGCTAGCGGGCCGGGGCCGATCGAGGCGATCTCGATCACGCGTACGCCGTGGAGCGGGCCGGCCATCAGCGTGGCGCTCCGAGGGCGCGGATGGGTGTGTGGACAAGCATGGCGTTCTTCCAGGGCAGCGAATATGATTGTGAATGGCTGTACCAATAGAATCTAGCACGCCGGGCGTCGACTTGTCGACGCGGCGCGTGCCACAGCCGCAGTGGCTGCCATTGCCGTGCCGGATCCGGCTACCGCGGTCGCGGCCGACCCCGACGCAGCATGGTGACGGGCACGGCCGGACTGGCCGTGTACCGACGATTGGACG
This sequence comes from Pseudacidovorax sp., assembly GCF_017991995.1. GTDB lineage: Bacteria > Pseudomonadota > Gammaproteobacteria > Burkholderiales > Burkholderiaceae_C > Xenophilus. Next base: position 47,329 of record NZ_JAGOPN010000021.1, read on the forward strand.
CATGAACCCGATTCAGCGAACTGCCAGCACCGCCACTTTCGCCCTTTCCGGCCTCGCCGCCCTTGGCGCCGCCGTGGCGGCCGACGTCAATCCGCTCGATGCCGAGCGCTGGAAGACCCGGCCGCTGGTGGTCGTCGCACCGCGCGCCGACGACCCGCTGCTGCGCGAGGTCGAGGCCACCCTTGCCCGGACGGCCGCGCGCGAGGCCTTCATCGAACGCGAGATGGTGCTCTACCGGGTGGTGGCCGGCGTCGGCAGCCGCGACGGCCGGGCCCTGACGCCCGGACAGACCCGGGCGCTGCTTGCCGCGCTCGAACTCCGCGCCGATGCCCCCGCGCAGCTGGTGCTGGTGGGCAAGGACGGCGGCGCCAAGCTGCGCCAGAACGGCGGCGCCGACCTGGCCGAGATCTTCCGCACCATCGACCGCATGCCGATGCGCCAGTCGGGCCGCTGAGCCGCCCCGCGCGGCATGGCCGCCTGCGCAGCGCGTAGGCGGCGGACTTCAGCGGCATCAGCCGCCGTCCGCGAGGCCGCGAGGGCCCGCCTCCCGGATCATCTGCCGCACTCGATCACCACCACGAACGTGCGGGAGCCGGTCATGCATTCGATGGAAAAGTACCTTGCCGAAGAGCCCTTCGCCCTGCGCCGCAGCGAGCGCTCCGACATCAACGTCAACGACCGCACCGAGATCCGCCACTATGCCCAGGAACTGGGCGTCGACGAGCAGCACCTGATCGGCGCAGTCGACCGAGCAGGCCTGAACGGCCGTGCGGTGCAGGCGCACCTGGGCTGCTGCTGAGCGCACCCGTCCCTGGCCGAGTCTGAAGCCTCCCATGCCCGCGCCGCCTTCGTGTGAGCGCCGCAATTCCTCTCCCTGACTTCAGACGCCTGATGTCCGCCATCGCGCCGCCCGAACCCGTCGACCTTTCGCCCAAGCCCCGCGACCGCAGCAACAAGCAGCGCCGACACCGCGCCCCCACGCTCTCGATGGCGGCGTGGCGCCAGTTCATGGAAGTGGCCCGCCCGTACTGGGTGGGCGACCAGCGGGTCAAGGCCTGGAGCCTGCTGGGTGTGCTGCTGGTGGTGATGCTGTGCGAGACGCAGCTGGCCGTCATGCTGATCTCGCGCACCGGGGAGATGACCTCGGCTTTGGCCGCCCGGGATGCCGATCGCTTCTGGAGCGCCGTGCGCTGGAGCCTGGTGGTACTGGCCTTCGCGGCCCCCATGTATGCCGGCTACTACTACCTGCGGGACTACCTCGGCAACCACTGGCGCCGCTGGCTCACGCACCGCTTCCTCGACGGCTACCTGCAGCAGCGGCGCTACTACGAGCTGGGCAGCCGGCAGGACCTGGACAACCCCGACCAGCGCATCAGCGAGGACATCAACACCTTCACCGGCCGCTCCATCAACTACGCGCTGATCTTCCTCGGCTCGCTGATGCAGCTGGTGGCCTTCAGCGCCGTGCTGTGGTCCATCTCGAAGATGCTGGTGCTCTTCCTGGCCATCTATGCCACGGTGGGCACGGTGGTGGCGCTGTATGTCTTCGGGGCACCGCTGATCCGGCTCAACTTCTGGCAGCTGCGGCGCGAGGCGGACTTCCGCTTCGGCCTGATGCGCTTCCGCGAGAACGCCGAGTCCATCGCCTTCTACCGCGGTGAGGCGCAGGAGCGCATGGAACTGGACAACCGTTTCCAGGCGGCTTTTGCCAACTACGGCCGGCTCATCAAGAAGCAGCGCTCGCTCAACCTCTTCCAGCGCGCCTTCAGCCAGCTGACGCTGGTGGTGCCCAGCATCATCCTGGCGGGCGAGGTGCTCGCCGGGAACCTTGAAGTGGGCCGCGCCGTTCAGGCGGGCGGCGCCTTCGCCGCGGTGCTGGGTGCCGTGGGCCTGATCGTGGACAACTTCGAAGGCCTGAGCCGCTTCGTGGCCGGCATCGACCGGCTTCATACGCTGGCGGGCGTGGTCATGCCCGGCAGCACGCGCGCGCCCTCGGCCGTGGCCGTCGCAACGCCACCCGATACGCAGATCCAGAGCGAGTGCGGCGACGACGAACTCTGCGTGGAGAACGTCACGCTCTACACGCCGCAGTTCAACCGGCTGCTGATCCGCGACCTGTCGCTGCGCCTGGGGCCGGGCGAGGGGCTGATGATCGCGGGCCCGAGCGGCTGCGGAAAGAGCTCGCTGCTGCGGGCCCTGGCCGGGCTGTGGCGCAATGGCAGCGGCACGGTACGCACCCTGCCGCCCGAGCAGGTGTTCTTCCTGCCGCAGCGGCCCTACATGCAACTGGGCACGCTGCGCAGCCAGATCCTCTACCCGGCCGATGCGTCGAAGCACAGCGATGCGCAGTTGCTCGACATCCTGGATGCCGTGCACCTGGGCGGCCTGGCCGAGCGCGTGGGCGGCCTGGATGCGGTGCACGACTGGGAGAAGCTGCTCTCCATGGGCGAGCAGCAGCGCATGGCCTTCGCGCGCGTGCTGGCCCGCCGGCCGCGCGTGGTCATCCTGGACGAGGCCACCAGTGCGCTGGACGCGGCCACGGAGGCGGCGCTGTACCAGCGCCTGCGCGACACCGGCTCGACCATGGTCAGCATTGCGCACCGGCATGCCGTGCTGCGCTACCACACGCATGTGCTGGAACTGTTGGGCGGTGGCGAATGGCGCATACAGCCGGCCCAGGACTTCTCGGCAGAGTAGCTTCTGCCTGGCTGCGTCACCTGGGTCCTTTGGTCGGGAGCAATGGCTTTGTCACGCGCCAACCCATGGTCCACTCCTGACCCATGCAGCCGACCGCTCTGATCGTCACGTTGCGCATGGACGATGCGTCCGCCGCGGCGCTGACTGCGCTTCGCAGCGCTCACTTTCCGCCATCGCGCAACTGGCTCGATGCGCACGTCACCCTGTTCCATGCCTTGCCCATCGCGGAATTGTCGAGGGTGCGGGAGGACATGGCGGACATCGCCAATCGCACCACGCCCTTCAAGCTGGATGTGGACCGCGTGCAGTTCCTTGGGGCGGGCGTCGCTTATGCCATGAGCGCGCCGGAAGCGCTGCGGTTGCGCGCGACGCTCGCAACGGCCTGGTCGGGCTTGCTCGGCGCGCAGGACCGGCAGTGGCGCGGCCCGCTGCACGTGACGGTGCAGAACAAGGTGCGTCCCGATCAGGCCCGGATGCTGCATGCCGAACTTGCTCGCGACTTCGTGCCCTGGAAGGTCGGAGCGACCGCCCTGGAGCTCTGGTATTACATGGGCGGGCCTTGGGAGCCGGTGGCGGCGTTTGCGTTCACCGGGCCCGCGTCAGGCTGAAGGCGGTGCCCGCATCGTTCGCGTCCTGGCGTTGCTGCGGGCGCTGATTCGCCACCCTGCCCCTCCTGCGCGTTGGACTGCAGCAGTCAACGGGCCATCCCGGAACTGGGAGCGCGCTCAGACCCGGAAACTGCGTGCTTGCGCGGCGATCTTGTCGGCGTCGAAGGCGTTGATCTCGTCGATCAGGTCGTTGGTGAAGTAGTCCTGGGGCCGCTGCACCTTCGTCCAGCCGAAGATGTCGATCAACGCAGCCAGCGACTGAGGCCGGAAGTAGCCCCACTTGTGCATGCCATCGTTGTCCTGGAAGGACAGCGACTCGATCTGTGCCTTCATCACGCGCATCGCGTCCTGCAGCGCCTTGTCGGGGTTGCCGCCCTGGGGCATCTGCTCGGGGAAGGCCTTCCAGTGCAGGCGGATGGCGGCCTCGGGGTTGTTGATGAGGAAGATCGTGCTCTTGGCGATGGCGCGGCCCACGCCCACCACCGTGCGCCGGTTGCGGGCGATGTAATCACGCCGCACGAAGTTGCTGGCGCCGAAGAGATCCTTGAAGCGCGGCGGCGAAGGCAGTGCGCGCAGGGTGATGCCAAGGCTTTCGAGCTGCCGCGTCTGCGAGCGGGGTGCGACATAGGCGGCCACCTGTCCCGAGCGCAGCGCCTGGCCCGCCTGTGCGCCAGCTCCCACCGCGATCACGCGCAGGTCCGTGCCGGGCACCAGGCCCGCCTCGCGCGCCGCGAATTCCACCATCGCCACGCCTTCGTTGGCGAGCGTGGGCACGCCGATGAGCTTGCCGCGCAGGTCGGCGAGGGTGCGGGCCGGGTGGTCGGTGGGGACCGCCACCTCCACAGGGTAGCTGCGGATCTGCTGGTAGAAGAAGGTGAGGCCCAGGTCCTGGCCCGCGGCGGCGCGCGACATCACCGGAATGAAGGAGCCCGAGCCCATGTCCTGGTTGCCCGAGGCCACCAGCTGTACTGCACCCGTGATGCCGGCGGCACCCGCGAGCACCGGCTCCACGCGCACGCTTTCCTCGTCGTAGTAGCCGAGCGCGGTGGGGATGGAGGTCTGGTTGGAGATCACCACCGACAGCGTGGGGATCGCCAGCACGTAGCGCACGCGCGAGGGCGCGGCCGCCAGTGCGCGCAAGGGCCCGGCCGACACTGTGGCGGCGGCTGCGGCACGCAAGAGTGTGCGGCGCTGGATCGGGAATGCAGGGGTCATGGACGACGGCTCCGGTTCAAGAGTGGGATCGGGTGCATGCAGCGCGGGCAAGGCGGGGTCAGACGCTGGGCGGCGTCCGGCGTGCCTTCTCGGAGGGGTCCCAGAACAGCACGCGCCGGCGCAGCATCTTGATCAGGCGGTTGAGCACCAGGCCGATCACCGACAGCAGCAGCAGCACCGAGAACTGGCCCGCCACGTCCATGTTGAAGCTCATGGTCTGGATCAGCGTGCCCAGCCCCGCTTCGGCGCCCACGAACTCCGCCACGATCACGCCGATGAGCGACAGCACCACGGCCAGCTCCAGTCCGGCGATGACGAAGGGCAGGGCGCCGGGCAAGCGCAGGTGCCGGAAGACCTGCCAGGGCGAGGCGCCCAGCGACAGCATGAGGCTGACCCGGTCCTCGTCGGCCGAGCGCAGGCCGGCGATGGTGTTCACCATGAGCGGGAAGAAGCAGATGATGGCGGCGCTGAACACCTTGGACTGCATGCCCAGGCCCAGCCAGAGCGCGAAGATGGGCGCGAGCGCCACCTTGGGCATGGACTGGAACATGATGATGTAGGGATACATCAGCATGTCCACGGAGCGGTAGGTGGCGATCAGCGTGCCCAGCAGCAGGCCCAGGCCGGTGCCGATGACGAAGCCCAGCAGCGTCTCCAGCAGCGTGACGGCGCCATGGCGCAGGTACATGCCCGATGCCAGGCCGCGCACCAGCGCGGCGAACACCTCGCTGGGCGAGGGCAGCACGTAGTTGGGCACCGCGCCCAGGCGGCACACCGCCTCCCACAGCAGGAGCGTGCACAGGAACAGCGCGATCACCATGGCCAGTTGTCGTCGGGTCATCATCAGTCCACGCCTCCGCGCAGGTTGAACAGCGCACGGATGTGCGCCACATGGGCCCCGAATTCCGGCGAGGCCATCACCTCCAGGCCCCGCGGCCGGGGCAGGTCGATGCGGATGTCGTCGATGAGCCGGCCCGGGCGCGGCGACATCACCAGCACGCGGTCGGCCAGGTACACCGCCTCGGCGATCGAGTGGGTGATGAGCAGCACCGTCTTGCGCCGCTCCAGCCAGATGCGCTGCAGCTCGACATTCATGTGCTCGCGCGTCATGGCGTCCAGGGCGCCGAAGGGCTCGTCCATGAGCAGCAGGGTGGGGTCGTTGACCAGCGCACGGGCCAGGGCCGCGCGCTGTTGCATGCCGCCCGACAGCTCCCACGGATAGCGGGACTCGAAATCGGCCAGGCCGACCAGCGCCAGCAACTCGCGCGCCACGGCGGCATGCCGGGCGGGATCGAGTCGCAGGATCTGTGCCGGCAGCAGCACGTTCTGCAGCACCGTGCGCCAGGGAAAGAGCACCGGCGACTGGAAGACGATGCCGATGTCCTTGCGCGGCCCGCGCACGGGCTCGCCGCGGATGGCCACGCTGCCCTCGGAGTAGGGCTGCAGGCCGCCCACGGTCTTGAGCAGGGTGGACTTGCCGCAGCCCGAGGGCCCCACCACCGCGACGAAGGCGCCTTCCTCGACCCTCACGTCGAAGGATTGCAGGGCGACCAGCGCCTCGCCCCCGTTGGTGTAGCGCTTGGTGAGCGCCCGGATCTCGATGGCGGGGCGGTTCATGGCAGGCCCGCCCTGCGGCTGATGCGCGTCGAAAGGATCACGTTCATTCCTTGGTGGCTGCAACCGGTTGCATTTGCAGGGAATCGTGCCGCACCTCGTCTACCCTGTCAAACGATTTGTGTCCGATGCGCATTCGCTTGCGCCTTGCCGCGAGCTTTGCATATGATCATGCAACCGGTTGCATTTACGCCGGGCATTTCTCTGGAGGTTTCCATGAGCATCGAAGGACTGCCGCGCTTCAGCGACGGCGAAATGGCGCGGCGCCTGGCGGCCGTGCGTGGGCTGGCGCAAGAGCGTGGCGTGCGCGCCCTGCTGCTGTTCGGCCACAGCGGTTCACGCCGCCACTACCAGGCGGACATCCACTACGTGACCGAAGTGGCGCCCTTTCACGAGGCCTACTGCCTGGTGCCGGTGGAGGGCGAGCCGGTGCTCTGGGTCACGCACCACAACCACTTCGCCACCGCGCGGGACCTGTCGCGCATCGCCGACGTGCGCCGAGGCACCCGCGACGCGCCGGCCGTGATCGCAGCGGAGCTGCGCAGCCGTGGCCTGGCGGATGCCGCCCTCGGGCTGGTCGGACCCATGTTCCATCAGGAGCACACGCGCCTGCTGGGGCTGGTACCCGATGCGCAATGGACCGACCTGAGCATGCCTTTCAAGCGCCTGCGCATCCGCAAGAGCGAGGAGGAGCTGGCCTGGCAACGTGTGGCCGCGGCCGGCTGCGACCGGGTGATGGCGGCCCTGCATGCCGCCATCCGCCCCGGTGTGGAGGAGCGCGAACTGCTGGTGCTGAGTGAACAGGTGGCCTGGCAGTTCGGCTGCCAGCCCAACTTCCTCTACCTCAACAGCACGCCCATGGCGGCCTCGGAAAGCTGCGTGCCCAACCAGATCCTGTCGCGGCGCAAGCTGCAGATGGGCGACGTGATCAACACCGAGCTCACGGTGAGCTACGGCATGTATTCGGCCCAGCTGCTGCGGCCCTTCTTCCTGGGCGAGCCCACCTCGCAGTACGCGCACCTGTACGGCGTGCTCAAGACCGCGCACGACGCGTTGGCCGAGGCCATGAAGCCGGGCGTCACCCTGGACGAGCTGCGCGAGGTGTCGCTGAGCATCCGCGACGCGGGCTACACCACCGTGGACGGGCTGCTGCACGGTTTCGGCGTCGACATACTGCCGCCGGCGCTCGGCCCCAACTTTGCGCCGCCGCATGTGCCCTACACCCTGGAGCCGGGCGTAACCATCGTGCTGCAGCCCAACCCGACCACTGCCGACGAGAAGGTGGGCATGCAGCTGGGGCAGATGGGCCTGATCACACCCGAGGGCTATGTCTCCATGCATGCGTCGCCGTCCGAAGTGACCGTGTGCGGCTGAGGCAACGCATGGCGACCCTCATCCATGGCGGCCATGTCGTCACGATGAATGCGGCGCGGGAGGTGTTTCCCGGCGGCTTCGTGCTCATCGGCGACGACGGCCGCATCGCATCGACCGGGCCGCAGGCCGGCATCCCGCAGGGCTTCCACGGCGTGCAACTTGACGCCACCGGCATGATCGTGCTGCCCGGCCTCGTGGACGCCGGTCACCGGCCGTGGGAGCATCTGCTGATGGGCTGGTCCGGGGCCGCCGATCCGGCCCGCTGTGCTGCAGCCGCTTCGGCGCTGCAGGACGAGGAGGTACGCGTCGCCGCCCACCTGGCCGCGGCCGAGCTGGCCGCCGGCGGCGTGACCACCGTGCTGCACCATGTTCCCGGCGCCGCGACGGCAGCGCGGCTGGCCGCGGCCATCGAGGCCTTCGACACGCACGGCTTGCGGCAGGTGGCTTGCGTCGATGTCGCTGCCACTGGCGTCGATCGGGTCGAGGGCGCCTGTGCGCAGGCATCCGGCCCCTTGCTTCGCATCGCCCTGTCGGTACTGAGCGATCCTGTGTCCATCTGCACCGGCGCGGCGGACGAGGCCCGACTGGTCCGCGCCGCCACCCTGGCCGCCCGCCACGGCCTGCGGCTGTTCACGCAGCCCGGAGGCAGTGCCGACGATGCGCAATGGCAGGCGGCCCACCGCCGTCTGGGCCGAAGCGCCATCACGCACCTGATGGAGCTGGGCCTGCTGGATTCGCGCTGGTTGATCGGGGACGTGGACCGCCTCGGCCCGGCCGACCTGATGCTGATGCTGGAGTCCGGCTGCATGGGCGTGGCGCAGCCGCTGTCGGACGCCGTGCGGGGCCGCGCCCACACGCGCTGGACGACGCTGCTGCGCCTCGGGGGGCACTTCGCCATCGGCACCGGCGGCCCTGCTGCAAGCTGCACGGTGGACATGGTCGAGGAGATGAAGGCGCTGGTCATGCTCCAGAACACACTGAACCTCGATCCGACCTCGATGTCCGCCGAGGCGGCCCTGGAGGCGGCCACACTGGATGGTGCGCGCGCTCTCGGCCTGGCGGACGAGATCGGCTCGCTGGAGCCCGGCAAGCAGGGCGATGTGGTCGTCTTCGACATGCGTGCGCCGCATTTCCAGGTCTCGCACAAGCCGATCTCCACCTTCGTCTGCTGCGGCCGTGCGCGCGACGCCCACGCCGTGTTCGTGGCAGGCCGCTGCATCCACGCCGACGGCGCGCCGTCGCGGCACGACGATCGGGCGCTGGCCGAGGCCGGCCTGGCGTGCCGCACGGCCCTGCATGCCCGGCTTCGCGCGGTGGCGGCATGACGCCCTCCGCGAGCCCGAACCCCGCACCGATCCAAGGAGCCGCGATGCGCACCCTTTTCGCCAATGCCTGCGTGATCACCGGCGCCGAGGCCGGTGACATCCACCCGCAGGGTTTCGTCCTGGTGGAGGGCAGCCGCATCGCGGCCGTCGGTCCCATGGCAGCGCTGCCCGCCATGCCGGGAGGCACGCGCATCGTGGACGCCTGCGGCAGATTCCTGACGCCAGGGCTGATCAACATGCATCAGCACCTGCACATGAACCTGCTCAAGGGTCTGGCGGACGGGATGCTGCTCGAACCCTGGGCCCGCGACTTCAGTGCCCACAGCCGACGCGCCATGCGCCGCCCGGCGGTGCGCAACTCGGCACGGCTGGCCGCGCTGGAGATGCTGCGCACCGGCACCACCTGCGTGCTCAACCACCAGTCGCCCTTTCCATGGCCCGAGCTCACGCATGACGCGGCCGAGGCCATGACCCAGGCCGGACTGCGTCAGGTGCTGGCCATCCCTTTCCAGTGCCGCACGCCCAAGCTGCCCGAGCATCCCTGGGACGAAGCGGAGGCCACCCGGCAGATCGGCCGCCTCGTGGAGTTGCTCGACGGCGGCGCGCACGGCATGACCCGCACGGCCCTGACCGTCGAATGCAATGCCCACCATACCGAGATGGGCCGCAGCTCCGACAGCCTGGTGCGCGCGGGCCATGCGCTGGCCCAGGCGCTCGACCTGCGCGTGGCGGTTCACATGTCCGGCGGCACGCTGTCGATGCGCATGGGCTTCACCAAGTACCGGCGTCAGACCGGCCGCAGCGACGTCGAATACCTGGAGCAGTTGGGGGTGCTCGACCATCGCTGGATCCTCAAGCACGGCATCCACTTCAGCGACGAGGACCTGCACAAGGTGGCCCGGCGCGGCGCCTCGGTCGTGTACACGCCGACCTCCGAGTCCATCCGCGGCGGTGGCCTGGGGCCGTGGCGCGCCATGCACGAGGCCGGCATCTGCTGCGCGCTCGGCACCGACGGCCCGGCCGTCGACTACAGCGTCGACATGGTCGAGCAGATCAAGGCCTGCTGCTTCCTGCAGGCCGTGCGCTACGGCGACCGCGATGCCGTCACGCCGCGCCAGGCGCTCGCCATGGCGACGCTGGGTGCGGCACGGGCGCTGGGGTTGGCGCACAAGATCGGCTCGCTGGAGCCCGGCAAGCGCGCGGACCTCGTGCTCTTCGATCGCAGCCGCGCCCACCTGCAGATGATCGAGGACCCGCTCACCGCCTTCGTGCGCGGCTGCCGGGGCGCCGACGCCACGCTGGTGATGGTCGACGGCCGCATCGCGATGCAGGACGGTCACTTTCCGCAGGTGCCCGATGCCGACGCCGTGATGGCCGCGGCACGGGCCGATGCCGCGCAACTGCTGGACGAGGCGGGCTTCGAACGCCTCGCGCAGCCCCGCTGGCCCGTGCGCGGCTGATCGGTGCCGCACCAGGAGAAATGCATGTCCAGGACGCACTCGCCTTCGCTGTCGCCAACCCCCTTCCAGAGGGGCCGGACCCCGCCATGCCCCTTGTATGATCCGCCGCTCCATGACAGTGCCGCCCCCCGCGCCCGCCACATTGCGGCAAGTCGCCAAGCATGCGGGCGTCCATCTCTCCACGGTGTCGCGGGCCCTCGATCCCGAGCGGCGCCACCTCATCAGCCGCGACATCGTGGCCAAGGTGGAGGCTGCGGCCAAGGAGCTGGGTTGGCGCCCCAACCGCGCAGCCGCCTCGCTGCGCAAGGGCCGGTCGATGGTCATCGGCGTGCTCGTGCCCGACATGACCAACCTCGTCACCGCCCAGATCATGCAGGGCGTGGAAGCCGCCATCGTCCCGCGCGGCTTCTTCCCCCTGGTGGTCAGCATGAATGCCGTGCCTTCGGGCAAGGCGATGGTCGAGCGGCTGCTGTGGCAGCGGGTGGACGGCGTGGTGGTGGCGACGCTGGACGACGAGTTGCTCGCTGCCCTGGCCAAGGCTGGCCTGCCCGCCGTGCTTACCTCGCGGGCCGATCCCGATGGACGCTTCAGCGCCGTGCATGGCGACCGCGAACGGGCCGCCAGCCTGGCCATCGACCATCTGCATGCGCTGGGGCATCGGCGCATCGCGCTGCTGGCCACGCCGCAGAACACGCCGCTGGGCGTCGAACGGCTGCGCTTTGCGACGGCGGCCCTGGCTCGTCATGGGCTCGAACCCCAAGCCGTGGCCGTGGCCGATGGCACGGGCCGCGATGCCGGCCTGAAGGCGATGCAGCAGCGGCTGGCCGGGCACGGCCCGCAGGCGCGCCCGCCCTTCACGGCTGTGTGCGCGGCCAACGACCTGCTGGCGCTGGGTGCCTACGAGGCCGCGCGCCAGGCGGGCCTGCTGGTGCCGCAGCACCTGTCGGTGGTGGGCCAGAACGACATGCTGATGGCCGACCTGGTGAGTCCGCCGCTGACCACCGTGCGCATGCAGCATCTGGAGATGGGGCGGCAGGCCGGCACCCTGATGATCGAGGAGATCGAGGCGCGCGCCGCAGCCGAGGCACCGCGGCCCCCGCGCGTGATCGTGTTCCAGCCGGAGCTGGTGGTGCGCCAGTCCACCGGCGCTGCCGACGCCTGAGGCGCGCTGCCGCGCTTTGTGCAACGAGGTGCGCATGACCGCGTACCCACTGCGCCTCCTGGCCTTCGACGGCGCCTTCAACCTGCCGATCTGGATCGGCCAGTCGCGTGGACTTTTCGCCGGCCGCGGGCTCGTCGTCTCGCTGGCCTACACGCCGAACTCCCGCTTCCTGGTGCAGGCGCTGATGAACGGTGAGGCCGACATCGGCCTGTGCGGCTTCGACAACATCGCCGCCTACCAGCTCGGCCAGGGCGAGGCCGAGCTGCCCGAGCGGCCGGACCTGCGGGCCTTCATGGGCGGCGATGGCGGCTTCCTGTCGCTGGTGGCGCGGCCCGGAATCACGTCGCTGCAGGCCCTGGCCGGCTGCACGCTGTCGGTGGACGCGCTCACCACGGGCTTCGCCTTCGTGCTGCGCGACATGCTGGCGCAGGCGGGCCTGTCCGAGCAAGGGGTGCGCATCGTGAGCGCCGGCGGCACGGCCACGCGCTACCAGCAGCTGCTGGCCGGGTCGCACGACGCCACGCTGCTGCGCGCGCCCTACGAGCGGCTGGCGGCCGCGCAGGGCTTGCGCATCCTGGCCCATGCGGGGCCGCTCATCGGCCCGTACATGGGCACCGTGGGGGCCGCCCGCCAGCGCTGGCTGGACGCCCATGCCGCACAGGCCCGGGCCTTCATGCAGGCCTACCGCGAGGCCGTGGACTGGCTGCATGTGCCCGCGCATCGGCCCAAGGCCTGCGGCGAGCTCATGGCGCGCCACGAAGGGCTGGACGCGGCGACCGCGGCCTGCGTGCTCGACGATCTTCTTGCCAGCGACGGCGGGCTCCAGCGTGATCTGGCACTGGAACCGCATCGTCTGCGGGGCGTTCTCGCCATCCGGGCCCGGCATACCGGCCTGGCGGACATCCCGGAGCCGACGAACTTCGTGGCATCGGTCATGCCGCGATAGGGTGGCCTCGCCCGGGCGCGGGCGGCAAGCAGGCGGTGCGGCGACTGTCCGGGACAGCGTGGCGCCGCAAGGGTCAGCGCCTGCGAGCGATCGCTTCTTGGAGGACCTTCCTAGAATCGCCCGCCGTCCCGCCCCATGCCCTCTGCCCCGCCCATCAACGTCGTCGTCCGTGCCCTGGCGTTGCTGCAGGCGCTCAACCGCCAGCCTGTCTCCACGCTGGACGTGCTGCACCGGCAGACCGGCATTCCCAAGCCCAGCATCGTGCGGCTGCTGCAGACCCTGCAGGCCGCGGGCTTCGTGCGCCATGCGCCGCAATACGGCGCCTACTACCTCACCGCCGAGGTGGCCTCGCTCGCGAGCGGCTATCACAGTGAGCCGCGCATCGTCGAGGCGTCCTCGGCCATCGCCGACGGGCTGACGGCCGAGCTGAAATGGCCGGTCTCGGTGGCGGTGCATGACGGCGATGCAATGGTGGTGCGCTACAGCACCATTCCGCAGTCGCCGCTGTCCTTCTTCCATTCCACGATCAACATGCGCCTGAGCCTGCTCACGCAGGCGCTGGGCCGGGCCTACCTGGCCTTCGCCGATGCGCAGGAGCAGCAGGCCCTGATCGAGCTGCTCGCTCGCACGCCGCATCCCGAAGAACGCGAGGGGGGCGACGCCGAGGCCATCCGCGCCATGCTCGACGAGACCCGCGCACGCGGCTACGCGCTGCGCGATCCGCGGGTGCGGCCGGAGTCCTCCACCGTGGCGGTGCCGATCTTCGAGGGCCCGCGCGTTGTGGCCACCATCGGGCTGACGTGGTTCTCCTCCGCGCTCACGTCCGCGCAGGCCGTGGAGCGCTTCGTGCCGCCACTGCAGCAGGCCGCGACGGCCATCGCCCAGGCGCTGGAAGCGCTGGCACCCTCGCGGCGCTGACTTTCCGCGTCACGGAAAGTCCGCAATGGCCGCTTGGTCGGCGGGGCAGGGCTGCGCATGATCGCGGCATTCCAACGGAGACACGCATGATGAAACGACGCCTTGCCATGGCGCTGCTGGCCTGCGCCACCGCGCTGCCGGCCCTGGCTGCGGACTGGCCTGCCAAGCCGATCACCCTGATCGTTCCCTTCCCGGCCGGCGGCAGCACCGACGCGCTGGCCCGGCTCATCGGCCAGCGCCTGTCGGAGAAGCTGGGCCAGCCGGTGGTGGTCGACAACCGCGCCGGTGCCGGCGGCAACCTGGGCACCGACATGGTGGCCAAGGCCGCGCCCGATGGCTACACGCTCGCGCTCTCGACCTCGGGCCCGTTGGCCAACAACAAGTACCTCTACAAGAACCTGCGCTTCGACCCGCAGAAGGACCTGACGCCGGTGATCGCCATTGGCGAGATCCCGATGGGCATTGCGGCGAGCCCCGCACTCAAGGTCGATTCGCTGGCCGCGCTGCTGGAGCGGGCCCGCAACCAGCCCGGCAAGGTGAGCATCGCCAACCCGGGCAACGGCACCATCGGCCACCTCACGGCGGAGCTGCTCAAGAGCCAGGCGAAGGTCGAGGCGCTGGGCGTGCCCTACAAGGGCGACACGCCGGCCATCACCGACACCGTGGGCGGCAACGTCGATGCGGTGTCCATGCCCATCACCTCGCTGGTGCCGCAGATCCAGGCCGGCAAGCTCAAGGGCCTGGCTGTCACCTCGCGCCAGCGCTTCGCGGGCCTGCCGCAGGTGCCCACGGCCATCGAGCAGGGCATTCCCGTCGAGGCGACCGTCTGGATGGCCATCGTGGGACCCAAGGGGCTGCCCGAGGCCGTGGTGGCGCGCCTGAACGCCGAGATCAATGCCGTGATCGCCACGCCCGAGGCGCGCGCCCGGCTGGAGCAGTACGGCGCCGCGCCCATCGGCGGCAGCCCGCAGCAGCTGGTGCAGCTGATGGCCAGCGACAGCGCCAAGTGGAAGAAGGTCATCGAAGCCACCAACATCACCCTGGACTGACCCATGAGCGACACCCGCCCCCTGCTGTTCGATGCGCATGCCCACCTGGTGGCCGACGACCAGCAGCGCTATCCGCGCAACCCCATGCAACGCGCCGCCGATGCGCCCTACCGACCGCCGGGCGTGATCGGCCGCCCCGGCGGCCACCACGGCCCGAACCCCATCAACGAGGTGCCCGACGTCTCGCGCATGCGTGTGTGGATGAAGGAGGAGAACGTGGACGGCGCCGTCGCGGTGCAGAAGCGCATGGTCTACCGCTACGACAACAGCTACATCCTGGACTCGTCGGACGCGCATCCCGAGATCTTCTCCGCCGTGGTGATCCTCGATGCCGAGGACCCGGGCACGCCGGACCTGGTGCGCCGCTATGTTCGCGAGCACGACCTGGTGGGCCTGCGCCTCTTCGGTGGCCGCAAGCCGGACGGCAGCATGCCCTGGCTCGATTCACCCAACGCGCTCAAGAGCTGGGAGGCCGTGGACGAGGCCGGCATCGTCATGGACCTGGAAGTGCTGGCCCAGGGCGGCGGCGGCCCGGCCGTGCCCGCGCTGCTGGCGCTGGCCGAGCGCTACCGCAACGTACGCATCGTGCTGGACCACCTGCTGGAGCCCGAGCTGCACGACGGCCCGCATTTCGGCATGGACGCGCGCTGGGAGCAGCTGGCCGCCTGCGAGCGCATCTCCTTCAAGTTCACCTCCATCAACCTCGATCACTGCCGCGAGGAAGGCTTTCCCGCCAACCGGGTGCTGCGGCGCGCGGTGGACCTGTTCGGCGCCGAGCGGGTGATGTGGGGCTCGGACATCGGCACCTCGTCGGGCACCTACCAGGACATGGTCCAGCGCATGATCGACGCGTCGGACCTGCTCACGCCGGCCGAGCAGCGGGCCGTGTGGCACGACACCGGCCGCCGCGTGTTCGCCAAGGGCGGCGTCAGGGCGCACGCGTGAACGACCACGAGGAAGTCGCTGCCGGCGGCCTGGACACGGCCACCGCCTACCGCCTGATCTGCGGCATCGTGGTGCCGCGGCCGGTGGCCTGGATCACCACGGTGGACCGCGACGGGCGCGTCAATGCCGCGCCCTTCAGCTCCTACAACTACGTGGCCCACAGCCCGCCGATGGTCGCCGTCAACATCGGCACGCGCCAAGGCACGCTGAAGGACACGGCCCGCAACATCCGCGACAGCGGCTTCTTCTGCGTCAACGTGGCCACCGAGGAGGTGATGGAGACACTGCACCAGTGCGGCGCCGACTATCCGCCCGAGGTCGGCGAGCCCGAGGCCCTGGGCATCGCGCTGCTGCCCGGCGTGCACACGCCGGTGCCGCGCATCGCCGCCTCGCCCATCCACATGGAATGCCGGCTGGACCAGTTCGTCACGTTGGGCCGCGGGCTCAACACGCTCTACATCGGCGAGGTGCTGAGTTTCCACCTGTCGCGCACGGTCTACGACGGGCGCAATGTCGACAGCCAGCGCCTGCGCCCCATCGCGCGGCTCGGCGGCCCGTACTACGCGGCGCTGGGCCAGACCTTCCACCGCCCGGCGCTGCAGCGGCCGCCGGGCGAACCTGCCGGAGACACCCCATGACGCGCCCACTGCTTCCCACCGGTGATGACTGGCATGTCGGCACCTTCGTCAAGACCACCTCGCCGCAGTGCGTGGAGATTCTGGGCGGCACCGGCCTGGACTTCGCGGTGCTCGATGCCGAGCATGCGCCCTTCGACCGCGCGGCGCTGGACCTCGCGCTCATGGCGGGCCGAAGCTGCGGGCTGCCGCTGTTCGTGCGCGTGCTGGAGCGCACGGCCGCCGGCCTGCTCTCGGTGCTGGACATGGGCGCGGCCGGCGTGCTGGTGCCGCATGTGGACACGGCCGCCGACGCGCGCGAGGTGGTCGCCCATTGCCGCTACGTGGGCGGCGACCGCGGCTATTCCAGCTCGCCGCGCGCTGCCGGCTATGGCGCCCTGGGCATGAAGGAGGCCATCTGGCAGGGCGACCGCAGCGTGGTGCTGGCCCAGATCGAGAGCGTGGAGGCGGTGCGCAATGCCGCGGCCATCGCCGCCGTCGACGGCGTGGCCGGGCTCTTCATCGGGCGCGCCGACCTGGCGCTGTCGATGGGCCTGGACAGCGCCCAGGCGCCGGAGGTGGCCGAGGCCACCGAGCAGGTCATCCGCGACGGTCTGGCCGCCGGCAAGCTGGTCGGCATGTTCGTCGGCAGCCAGGCCGAGCGCGAGCGCTACCGCGCCCTCGGCGTGCGCTGGTTCATCCATGGCTCCGACCAGGGGCTGCTGCGCCAGGCGGCGCAGGCCATCGCCCGGCCCGCCGCGCCGGCTTCTTCCTCCTCTTCGAAGGTGACTGCATGAGCACTTCCACGATCCGACCCGCCTCCGTCGCCCGCCACCATGACGAGCCGCCCGCGCACGAGGCCGACGGCGCCCGCACCTGGGTGGGCCGCGGCGCCAACTTCATCGTGGCCGTGAGTGAGGTCCAGGCCGGTGCGACGCTGGCGCGCCGCGATCAGCCCGACGAATACTTCGTCTTCCTGCCCGATGCCGGCGCCACCATCCACGCGGGCGACGCCAGCATCGAGGCCGGCGCCGAGTCCGTGACCATCGTGCCGCCCGGCGACAGCCGGGTGGTGATGAAGGCCACCGGGCAGGTGGTCCGTGTCTTCTCCCACCGGGCGGCCGACCTGCTGGCGCTGGCCGGCAACGCGGCCGACTATGCCCAGCCCACGCCCGAGGTGGCGCCGCTCGTGCCCTGGCCCACGCCGGCGGACGGCTTCCGGCTGCGGCACTATCCGCTGGCGCAGCACACGCAGGCCGACAGCAACATGCGCATCTTCCGCAGCACCAACCTGATGGTGAACGTGATGACGCCGCGCATGGTGGCCCGCGACGTGCGCAAGCTGAGCCCCCATTCGCATGCGGACTTCGAGCAGGGCTCGCTGGCGATCCGTGGCGACTGGGTGCACCACATGCGCTATCCCTGGACGGCCGACATGAACGACTGGCGCGAGGACGAGGCCATCCGCGTCGGCAGCCCCTCGCTCACGGTGATCCCGCCCAAGGTGATTCACACCAGCCGCAACACCAACGACGGCGGCGCCTGGCTGCTGGACATCTTCGCCCCGCCGCGCATGGACTTCGCCGGCAAGCCGGGCAAGGTGGCCAACGAGCACGACTATCCGCTGCCCACGGCGTGATGAGCAGGCCTGTGGCGGACGAAGCGCAGGAGCCGGCGGCCCCGCGCATCTGCGTGGTCGGCGCCGGTGCCATCGGCGGCTGGCTGGCCGCGCGGCTGGCGCTGGCTGGCGAAAAGGTCAGTGTGCTGGCGCGCGGCGCCACGCTGCAGGTCCTGCAGCGACAGGGCCTGGAACTGCGCAGTCAGGGCGAGCGCCATGTCGTGCCGGTGCGCGCGGCCGAGGCGCCCGAGGCCCTGGGCCCGCAGGACATCGTGCTGCTGACCGTCAAGGCGCCCGCGCTGCCGGCCCTCGCACCGCGGCTCGCGCCCTTGCTGCATCCCGGCACGCTGGTGTTGAGCGCTGCCAACGGACTGCCCTGGTGGTACTTCCTGGCCGGCGGCCGCAGCTGTGCGGGCCTGCGGCTGCGCAGCGTCGACCCTGACGCGCGCATCGAAGCCGCGCTGCCGCTGCCCCAGTTGCTGGGCCTGAGCGTCTTCGCGGCCTGCCATTGCCCCGCGCCCGGCGTGGTGCAGCACGACAGCGGCGGCCGGCTGCTGCTGGGCGAGCCAGCCGGCGGCGACAGCACGCGTGTGCAGCTGTTGGCGCAGCGGCTCAAGGGCGCTGGCCTCGACGCCCAGGTGAGCGGAGACATCCGCCGCGACATCTGGCTCAAGCTGCTGGGCAATGCCTGCTTCAACCCGGTGAGCCTGCTCGCCGGTGCGCATACCGACGACATGATCGACACGCCCGAACTGCACGCCCTGTTCGTGCGGATGATGGACGAGTTGCTGGGCATCGGCGGGCGCATCGGCCTGGCGCTGGACATCGAGCCGGCGCGGCGCATCGCGCAGGCGCGGGCGCTGGGCCACATCAAGACCTCGATGCTGCAGGACTTCGAGGCCGGCCGGCCGGTGGAGATCGGCGCCATCCTCGGCGCGGTGCTGGAATGCGCCGCCGCGGTGGCGATGCCGCTGCCGGCCCTGGCCACTATCCACGGGCTGGCCAAGCTGCGCGCGCAGAGCAGCGGCGTCGCCGCCTGAAAGAAGGAGGCGGACATGCCCATCACCAGCGAGCAGGTGGCCCAGGTCGTGGCCGACCTCTACGAATGGTCCCTCAAGAAGGTGCCCAACGACACCCAGGCGGCCCTGCGCGAGGCCGTGCCGCGCGAGGGCAACGACACCGGCCGCAAGACGCTCACCATCATGCTCAAGTCCGCCGAGGCGGCGGAGCGCACCGGTGGCCTGGTGTGCTCGGATGTGGGCATTCCCACCTACAGCATCAAGATCGGCACCCGCGTGCGCTTCGAGGGGCCGGTGCGGCAAGCCATCGTGGAAGGCTTTGCGCGCATGGCCGCGCGCAGCGATCCGCCCATCCTCAAGATGGTGACCAACCCGCTCACGCACGAGCGCAGCCATGCGGGCAAGGACATGCCCATCGTCACCTTCGACCTGCTGGACGAGGCCGACTACGTGGACATCACCTGCGCGCCCAAGGCCATGGGCACCGGCCGGTGGGAGGCGCTGGACACCTTCGTCTACCCCTCGCTGGAGACCATCGAGAACTACGTGCTCGACACGGTGGTGCGCGCCGGCTCGCAGCCCTGCCCGCCCATCGTCGTGGGCGTGGGCATCGGCGGCACCTTCGACCATGCGGCCCGCATCGCCAAGGAGGCGGTGCTGCGCCCCTTCGGCCAGACCAATCCGGAGCCCACGCTGGCCGCCATGGAAGGCCGCCTGCTCGCCGCCATCAACCGCCTGGGCTTCGGCCCCATGGGCACGGGCGGCGACACCACGGCCATGGCGGTGCACATCAACTACGCGGCCTCGCACGGCTTCGTGCCGGTGGCCGTGAGCCTGAACTGCTGGATCAACCGCCGCACGCGTGCGCGCCTGCATGCGGACGGCCGCGTGGAGCGCATCGAATGAAGGCGCTGCGACTGCCCCTCGAGCGCGCCGAGGCCGAGGCCCTGGCGGTGGGCGACCTGGTCACCGTCAGCGGCCAGGTCACCATGTCCATCGGCCTGCCCACGCACCAGCGCATGGTGGACCACCTGGCGCGCGGCGAGCCGCTGCCGGTGGACCTGCGCGGCGGCGCCTTCTTCCACCTGAGCTGCTTCAACCGCGAGCGGGCGGACGGGCAGGGCCACGAGGCGCTGTACCTCAACCCGACCACCAGCACCCGCTACAGCCCCTACATGCCGGCCCTCATCGAAGGTGCCGGCCTGCGGCTGGTGGGCGGCAAGGGCGGGCTGGATGCGGCCAGCGTGCAGGCGCTGCAGCGCCAGGGCTGCGTCTACCTGTCCTTCCTGGGCGGCGGCTGCACGCTGCTGTCGCAGGCCATCCGTCGGGTCGTCGCCGTGCACTGGACCGACTACATCGCCCAGTTCCGCCTGCTGACGCTGGAGGTCGAGGACCTGGGCCCGGCCACCGTGGCCATCGATGCCCACGGCCGCAGCGTGTATGCCGACCTGCGCCAGCAGGCCGAGCAGCGGCTGCAAGACCTACGCGCCGCGCGCGCCTGAGTGCCGGCCGGCGCGGCTGCCCGTCAGGCGGCGGCCCGCGCCCGCGCGTGCGTGACGGCCGTGCGCAGCGCCAGCCGGTAGCTGTCCACCCCGAAGCCCGCGATCTGCCCCTGCACGATGTCCGCGAAGACGGAATGGTGCCGGAAGGCCTCGCGCGCATGGATGTTGGACATGTGCAGCTCCACGATGGGGCAGGTCAGGATGGCCAGCGCGTCGCGGATGCCGTAGCTGTAGTGCGTCCAGGCACCGGCGTTGAGCATCACGCCGTCCGCGCCGTCGAAGTAGGCCTGGTGGATGCGCTCGACCATCGCGCCTTCGTAGTTGGTCTGGAAGGACTCGACCGCCACCCCCAGTTCGCCCGCCAGCATCTGCAGTTCGCCGTCGATCTGCGCCAGCGTCGTCGTGCCGTACTGCTTGGGATCGCGCTTGCCGAACATGTTGTGGTTGATGCCATGCAGCATGAGGAATTTCATCGCCGTGTCTCCTGCGCGCTCACGTCAGCGGCACGGTCAGCTTGGCGATGACGGCCGCCGTGTCGGGCCGCACGCCGCGCCACCAGTCGAAGGCCTCGGCGGCCTGCTCGACCAGCATGCCCACGCCATCGGCCAGCCGCTTGACGCCCGTCTGCTGCGCCATGCGCAGGAAGGGCGTCAGGCCCTTGCCGTAGGCGAGTTCGTAGGCCAGGCCGTCGGCGGTGAACACCGTGGCCGGCACGGGCGGCAACTCGCCGCGCAGGCTGGCCGAGGTGGCGTTGAAAACGAGGTCGAAGCGGTGGCCGTCCAGGTCCTGGTAGCCGCAACCGCGCACCGGGCCGTGGCTGCGCAATTCGGCGGCGAGGGCGGTGGCCTTCTCGACCGTGCGGTTCGCGATCACCAGCTCGGCCGGGTCCTGCTCCAGGAAGGGCAGCAGCGCGCCGCGCGTGGCGCCGCCCGCGCCCAGGATGAGCACGCGCTTCCCGCGCATGGCGCAGCCCAGGTTCTCCACGACGTCGCGCGTCAGCCCCACGCCGTCGAAGTTCTCGGCCAGCACGCGCTCGCCCTCGAACTTCAGCGCGTTGACCGCGCCCGCCAGGCTGGCGCGCGGCGAACGCTCGGTGGCGAAGGCGAACGCGTCGAGCTTGAGGGGCGCCGTGACGTTCATGCCGTGGCCACCGGCGGCGCGGAAGGCCTGGGCATCCTCGGCGAACTGGCCGAGGCGGCCTTCGATGGCCGTGTAGACCAGGTCCTGGCCCGTGGCCGCGGCGAACATGCCGTGGATCAGCGGCGACTTGGTATGGCCGATGGGGTTGCCGATGACGGCGTATTGATCACTCATCACTTCATCTCCTTGGTGTAGAGCACGCCGTCGGCCTGCATCTGGGCGATCTCGTCGGTGCTGTAGCCGAGTGCCGCGGCGATCTCCGCGTTGTGCTGACCCAGGTCGGGCGCGACCTGGCGAATGGTGGTGTCGCAGTCCGAGAACTTGAAGGGCAGGTTGGGCAGACGGATCTTGCCGAGCACCGGATGCTCCTGCTCCACCACCATGCCGCGGGCCTGGATCTGCGGATCGGCCAGCACCTCGTCGATGCGCTGCACCTTGGCACAGGGCACGTCGATGCCGTCCAGCAGCGCCAGCACGTCGGCCACCCGGCGCGAGGCCACCCAGGGCTTGACCACGGCCAGGATCTCCAGCCGGTTCGCGTTGCGGCCGGTCGAGGTATGGAAGCGGGCATCGGCACCGAAGCCGGTCGGGCCGCCGTGGGCCTCCACCAGCGCCGCGAAACGCTTCCAGGCATCGTCCACCTGCGCGGCGATCACCAGGTCGCCATCGGCCGCGCGGAACACGCCGTAGAGCGTGGAGGTGGGCATGTCGTGCCCGGTCTGCTCCGGCAGCACCTTGCCGCCCGACAGGGTGTAGCACTGCACCGCGTATTCATGCATGGAGACCAGCGTGTCGTACAGCGCCATGTCGATGTGCTGGCCACGGCCCGTGTGGGTGCGGCCCAGCAGCGCGGCGTTGATGGCCGCCACCGCGTGGATGCCGGTGTACATGTCGCCCAGCGAGATGCGCAGCAGCGGCGGCGGCTCGCCCGGCGTGCCCACCATCTGCATGATGCCGCTCTTGGCCTCGGCGATCAGGCCGAAGCCGGCGCGGTGCGCGTCGGGGCCGGTGTGGCCGTAGGCCGAGATGGAGCAATACACCAGGCCCGGGTTGCGCGCGCTCAGCTCGGCATAGCCCAGGCCCAGCTTGTCGAGCGCGCCGGGGCGGTAGTTCTCGATGAACACGTCGGCGCTGTCCACCAGCTTGTGCATCAGCGCCTTGCCGCGCGGGTCCTTGGTATTGACGGACAGGCCCTGCTTGCCCATGTTGAGCTGCAGGAAGTAGCCGGAGTAGGCATCGTCCTCACCCACGAACCAGGCATGGTGGCGGCCGGCGTCGCCGCTGCCGGGACGCTCCACCTTGATGACCTCGGCGCCCAGGCCCGCCAGGCAGCGGCCCACGTAGGGGCCGGCCAGGAAGTGCGAGTAGTCGATGACGCGAATGCCGGCCAGCGGCAGCGGCTGCGTGTTCTCGGGAGCCACGCTCATGCCGGCCTCCGCGGAATCATCAGGCGGTGCTCGCCCTTCTGCACGACCTCGCCGTGCTGGTTGACGAGCTCAGAGGGCTGGATGACGATGCCCCAGCCGGGCCGGCTCTTCGATGCGCGCAGGCCGGTGACGGTGAAGCGCACGTGCAGCCGGTCGTTGATCTTGATGGGCAGCAGGAAGTCCCAGGTCCAGCCCAGCGACATGCCGGGCAGGAAGCGGTATTCGCTGCGCGTCTTCAGGCCGTCGGCGACGGAAAGACCGAACAGCCCGTGCGCCACGCGGGTGCCGAAGGGCGTGGTCTTGGCATAGTCCTCGTCGATGTGCACCGGCGTGTAGTCGCCGGTCAGCTCGGCATAGGCGTTGATGCGCGCCTCGGTCACCTCGTACTCGGGGCTGGTGCAGGTGTCGCCTTCGCGGGCGTCGTCCCAGTATTTCTCGGGCGTCGAGAAGTGCTGCGGGGGTGGGGTCAGTTTCATGGGGATTCGTCTCCGGAATCGAAAAGATCAGCCGCGCGGCTTCACGGCCAGGGCCTGGGCAACGCTGCCGGGCGCCGCCTGGATCAGCTCGACCGCCAGGCCGTCGGGCAGCTGCAGCCAGTTGCGGCCCTGCGGCAGCGGCTTCACGTTCCAGGGTTCGGCGGCGGCCAGCGCGGCTTCCAGGTCGTCGACCATCACGCCCAGATGGGCCAGCCAGCCGGCGTCGTTGCTGGGCGGGGCTTCGAAGCCGGGCGTGGCCATCAGCTGCATCCCGCCGAGCGTCCAGTACTGGCGCGGGTCGTCGGTGGGGCCGTCGATCTCGCGCACGTCCATGCCCAGCACCTCGTAGAAGAAGCGGATGTGCCAGTGGATGTCGCGCACGCGGATGGCGACGTGCTCGACATAGGCGGTGGTGGACGGGGTGAAGGGGGGCATGTCGTGTCTCCGTGGAATGAGGGCGGCCGGGCAGGGTCAGCGGCAGTGGCGGGCATGCTCGATGCCCTTGATGCAGGCCACCAGCGTGGCATTGACCGGCGTGGGCACACCGCAGCGCTGGCCCCAGCGGACCACGGCACCGTTGATGAAGTCGATCTCGGTGATGGAGCCCTTCTCCAGGCTCTGCAGCATCGAGGTCTTGAAGTCCGGGGGCAGGCCGGCGGCGGCCTTGGTCCAGGCGGCCCTGGGGTCGGTGTACGACAGCGCCACCGCGCTGGCGCGGGCCACGTCCATGGCCTCCTGCACCGCAGCCAGGGCGGTCGCCTCGATCTCGGGGATGGCGTAGAGCGGGCCGTAGCCCAGGCCGGTGATGCCGCTCACGGCGCCGGTGGCGACGTTGATGAGCAGCTTGTCCCAGATCGTCCCCATGATCGTGGTGCTGACCGTGGTGCGCAGGCCGGCGGCATCGAAGGTGTCGGCGATGCGGCGCACGCGCGGGCTGTCGCTGCCGTCCAGTTCGCCGATCAGCGTTTCCTTGCCCGCCACGCCGGCCTGCACATGGCCGGGCGCCAGCATGACGCCGCCCACGTAGGTCTTGCCGGCGATCACGCGCTCGCGGCCCACGGCCTCGGCCAGGATGTCCTCGTGGCCCAGGCCGTTCTGCAGCGACAGCACCAGCGTCTGCGGCCCGACGAGCGGCGTCGCGGCGGCGATGGCGGCCTGCGTGTGGAAGGACTTGACCAGCACGATCACCAGGTCGACCGGGCCGAGTGCGCGGCAGTCCGTCTCGGCCTGCACGGCGACGCGGCGTTCGCCCTCCGGCCCGCGCAGCCGCAAGCCGTGGGTGCGAATGGCATCGACATGGGCCGCGTTGCGGTTGATGAGCACCACGTCGTTGCCGGCCGTGGCCAGCGTGCCGCCGATGGCGCAGCCGAGTGCGCCGGCGCCGAGAACTGCGATCTTCAAAAGGAAGTCTCCTGTAGCTGGCCGGCATTCTTCGGCGCGACTTCCATTCAGTAAATCGCATGGGCCAAATACACTCCATGTCGTTTTCACATGGAGGTGCCGATGAGCGAGCTTCAACTGCTGGACGGCCGGCAGCTGCAGTTGATCGACCTGCTCTACGCCACCGGCAGCGTCACCCGGGCGGCCGACCAGCTGGGGCAGAGCCAGCCCACCGTGAGCCTGTGGCTGGCGCGCCTGCGCGAGCAGCTGGGGGATCCGCTCTTCGTGCGCACGGCCCAGGGCATGCTGCCCACGCCCCGCACCGAGGCGCTGATCGGCCCCGTGCGCAGCGTGCTGGCCGGCCTGCGCAGCATTGCCGAGGTGCCCGCGGCCTTCGACCCGGCCACCATGCAGCGGCGCTTTCGCATCTTCATGACCGACGCCAGCCACATCACGCTGCTGCCGCGGCTGTTCTCGCATGTGCGGGCGCTGGCGCCGGGCATCGCGCTGGAGGCCGCGGCCATCCACGGGGGCATGGCGGCCGAGCTGGAGTCGGGCGCCGCGGACCTGGCGCTGGGCTTCATCCCGGCGCTGGATGCGGGCTTCTACCAGCAGACGCTCTACGACCAGGACTGGGTCTGCCTGGTCCATCCCGACCACCCCCGGATCCGCCCGGCCGCTTTCGGGCTCGAGGACTACCGCCGCGAGGCGCACGCCGGCATCGTGCAGGGCACCGGCGCCGCGCTGCTCGACGCCACGGTGCGGCGACTGCAGATCGAGCGGCGCGTGGTGCTGAGCATCCCGGGCTTCCTGGGGCTGCCGGCCATCCTTTCGACCACCGACCTGATCGCCACCCTGCCGCGGCACATCGGCGAGACGCTCGCGGTCCTGGGTGGCCTGCGTGTCCTGCCCTGCCCGGTGCCCATCCCTGCCTTCCCGGTGCGGCAGCACTGGCATGCGCGCTTCCACCAGGACGCGGGCAACCGCTGGCTGCGGGGCGTGTGCGCGGAACTGTTCCTGAAGGCGGGGTAGGGCGCGTCTGCGTCTGCGCGGCATCAGGCGCGCGCCGGCATCGGCGCCGGACAATCGCACCGCCTCGCTCCGGGGCGACACCGGCAAGGAGCCGACCATGAGTGTTTCGACAGCCTTCGCCCTGTTCATGAAGGAAGCGCCGGCCCATGCCGCGGCCTGGTCGGAAGCCGCCCAGGCGCTGGGTGCCGCCAGCAGCCTCGACGCCAAGACACAGGCACTGAGCTACCTCGCGGTGCTGGCCGCCACCGGCAACACGGCGGGCGTGCCCTTCCATGCGCAGGCCGCCCGCGACCTGGGTGCCACGCGGCAGGAAGTGGCCAGCGCCGTGCTGGTCGGGCTGCCGGCCGCGGGCGCCACCGTCATTGCATCGCTGCCGGCGGCCCTGGCGGCGTACGACGCGCCGTCCCCCTGATCCCCGCGGCGGAGCGTGCCCTTCCTCGTCCCTCCAAATAAAAACAATTATCATTTGAGAGGTGTAGAACGACGAGGGTGCGAGGGACACGATGTCCACGGCTTCCATGGCGGCGGTGTCCGCCCAACCGGCGCAGGACATCGGCCTGCTCTACCGCGACCATCACCTCTGGCTGCGCAGCTGGCTGCTGCGCCGGCTGGGCTGTTCGGAGCACGCGGCCGACGTGGCGCACGACACCTTCATGCGCCTGCTGGGCGCGCGCGCCGCGCTGCCGCTGCTGCGTGAACCCCGCGCCTACCTGCGCACGACGGCCCAGCGGCTGCTGGTGGACCGGGCGCGGCACGACGCCATCGAACGTGCCTGGCTGGCCGAGATGCAGGCACTCGCCGACCAGGACCAGGCCTATCCCTCGCCGGAGGAGGCGCTCGACGCCCTGCGCACCCTGCAGACGCTGGCCCGGGTGCTCGACGCGGTGGCGCCGCGGGCACGCGCGGCCTTTCTGCTGCACCACCTGGACGGCCTGACGCACGAGGCGGTGGCCGCGCAGTTGGGCGTGTCCGACCGCATGGTGCGCAAGTACCTGGCCCAGGTGCTCGTGCAGGTGGCCGTCGAAGCCGCATGAGGGCCCGGCCCGCCGACGGCAGCGCGCAGGAGCAGGCCGCCGACTGGCTGGTGGCGCTGACGGCCACCGACCCGCACGAGCGCGAGCGGGCCCGCATTGCCTTCGAGGCCTGGAAGGCCGCCGATCCCCGGCACGCTGCGGCGGCCGCGCCCATGGAGCGCCTGCTGGGCGGCATGCAGTCGCTGCGTCACGGCCATGCGGCCGGCGCGCGGGCGGCGCTGCGTGCCGGCGAGGCGGCGGCCGGCCGCGGCCCACGCCGGCGCCGCGCGCTGGCCGCCGGCGTCATGGGCGTGCTCCTGGCCGCGCTGGTGGCAGCGCCGCTGTGGCGCAGCGAGTGGCCCCAAAGCCTTGCGGCCGACCTGCGCACGGCGCCCGGCGAATGGCGCACGCAGCGCCTGCCCGACGGCAGCCAGCTCACCCTGGCCGGCGGCAGTGCCGTCGACCTGCACTTCGACCGCGGCCGTCGCGAGGTGCGGCTGCTGCGGGGCGATGTGCTGGTCGACGTGGCCCCCGACGCCTCACGGCCCTTCGAGGTCCGCACCCGCGACGGCGAGATCCGCGCCCTGGGCACCCGTTTCGTGGTGCGCCGCGAGGCGGAGGCGACCCGGCTGGCCATGATCGAGTCGGTCACCGCCGTGCGGCCCGGCCAGGCGTTTGCCCGGCCGCTGGAAGAGGCGGTCCGTGTCCATGCGGGCGAACAGGTGCGCATCCGGCCTGACGCCGTCGAGCGGCTGCCCGGCATCGAGCCGGCCGCGCTGGCGCGCGCGTGGTCGCGACACGAATGGGCCGTGGTGGACATGCCGCTGACGCAGGTCCTGGAGGAACTCGGCCGCCACCGGGTCGGGCGGCTGGGCTACGACGCGCCGGCGCTGTCGGCGCTGCGCGTCAGTGCGGTACTGCCGCTGGACGACACCGACCGCGCGCTCGCGCTGCTGCAGGCGAGCTTCCCGCAACTGAAGGTGCGCCGCGTGACGGCGTGGTGGGTGCAGGTGGGCACGGCCGACTGAGGTCCCGGCTCCGGCCCCGCCCGGGTACCGGGGCATTTTTTTGGCGAAGGCGGTTCCGGATGTGCGGGCCGGGCCGTCAAGGGAAGTGAACACCGCTTCTTTACGCCCAGACCTCCCGCCCATCATGACCGTCGCGCATCCCGCCGCCCTTCGCCCCACCGCCGTGGCCGCCGCCCTGGCCCTGGCCTGCCTCGTGGGGCTGCCCGCCGCTGCCTGGGCGCAGCCCGCCCCGTCCACCGCGGTGGCGCCGTTCGACATCCCGGCCGGCCCGCTCGACCAGGCACTGGTGCGATTCGCGCAGCAGGCCGGCGTCGGCCTGTCGGTGGATGCGTCCCGCGTGGCGGGCCTGCGCAGCGATGGGCTGCGCGGCCGCCACGGCGTGGAGCAAGGCTTTGCCCTGCTGCTGCGCGGCACCGGCCTGCGAGCCCTGCCCGCCGCGGGCGGCTATGTGCTGGCGCCTGCCGCACCGCCTGCCGGCCAGGCCGGCCCAGCCGCGACCGGCGCGGGGCCCACGCTGGCCACGATCACGGTCAGCGCCGAGGCGGACGGCAGCGCCACCACTGAAGGCACCGGCGCGTACACCGCGCGCAGCACCAGCCTGGCCACCCGCCTGCCGCTCGCGCCGCGCGAGACCCCGCAGTCCATCAGCGTCATCACCCGCCAGCGTCTGGACGACCAGGGCCTCACACAGCTCACCGATGTGGTCCAGCAGACGCCGGGCCTCACGCTCGCGCAGGCCGGCAATGCCGGCAGTGACAGCTCGCCCATCTATGCGCGCGGCTTCCAGGTCGACAACTACCTGGTGGACGGCGTGCGGCTGGTGGACTCCAACTACACCGACATCTTCCAGACCTTCGACACCGCCCTGGTCGACCGCGTGGAGGTGCTGCGCGGCGCCAGCGGACTGCTCAACGGCATCGGCTCGCCGGGCGCGGCCATCAACCTGGTGCGCAAGCGGCCCACCGCCACTTTCCAGGCCAGCGTGCGCGGCGAGCTGGGGTCGTGGTCCCACCGCCGCGGCGAGCTCGACGTCTCGGGCCCGCTCAATGCGGCCGGCACGCTGCGCGGGCGCCTGGTCGCCGCCAAGCAGGACAACGCGTCGTACATCGACCGGCTGCACGAGAAGAAGGACGTGTTCTATGGCGTGCTCGAGGCCGATGTCGGGCCCGACACCGTGCTCCACGCCGGTCTGTCGTGGCAGCGCTTCGATGCGACCGGGCACGCCCGCGGCGGCCTGCCGGCCTACTTCAGCGACGGCAGCCGCGCCGTGTGGGACGTGTCGGCCTCGGCCGCCCCCGAATGGGCGTCGTCGCACCGCGAATACAGCAGCCTCTTCGGCGGGGTGGAGCACCACTTCTCGGCGGACTGGTCGCTCAAGGCCACCGTGTCGCGCAGCTTCAACGCCTACGACGAGGTGATCGGCTACGCGTCCAACGGCTATCCGGACCGGCTGACCGGCGCGGGCGTGGGCCTGTGGGCCGGGCGCTGGGCCGCCACGCCGCGGCAGGACGCCGCCGACGTGCAGGTCAACGGTCGCTTCAACCTGCTGGGGCGCCAGCACGATCTGGTGTTCGGCGCGACGGCCGTGCGGACCGCCTACTTCGCGCCGGCCTACACCAACTGGCGGCATGCCGGCTGGGACCCGTCGATCCCCAACATCTACCTGTGGAACGGTCTCTCGCCACTGGAACCCTACAACCCGCAGGTGGGCACCGACGACTCGGACGAGCGTCTCAACAGCGCCTACGGCACGGTGCGTTTCAAGCCACTGGATGGCGTGGCCGTGTTGCTCGGCGCCCGCGTGACCGACTGGCGGCGCCAGCAACGCAGCCAGAGCTGGACCAGCGCCAGCCTCACCACCGCCGACCGTCGCGAGCGCGGCGTGGTCACGCCCTATGCCGCCATCACCTGGGACTTCGCCCGTGACTGGACGGCCTACGCCAGCTACACCGACATCTTCAAGCCGCAGGATTACAAGACGCCGACGGGCGACCAGATCGATCCGCAGACCGGCGTCAGCCGTGAGTTCGGCATCAAGGGCAGCGTGCTCGACGACCGCCTGAACCTGAGCGCGGCCGTCTACGAGAGCAAGCAGGACAACCTGGCCGTCTCCATCCCGGACACCTTCGCGCCCGACGGCTCGCAGGCCTACCGGGCCGTGTCGGGCACGCGCACGCGCGGCTTCGAGCTGGAAGCCAGCGGCGAGCTGCGCCCGGGCTGGCAGCTGTCGGCCGGCTTCTCGCGCAACATGACGCGCGACCGCGATGGCCAGCGCCTGCTGACCAACGTGGCGCAGAACAACTTCAAGCTCGCCACCAGCTGGCGCATGGCCGGCGTGGGCAACGGTCTGACCGTGGGCGGCGCGGTGCGCTGGCAGAGCGGGATCTACGCCGACAACCTCGGGCCCGCGCGCAACCAGCGCTTCGAACAGCCCGCCTATGCGGTGGTGGACCTGATGCTGAAGTACCCCTTCACGCCGCAGCTCAGCGCCACGCTCAACGTGTTCAACGCATTCGACAAGCGCTACTACAACACCACGGGCAACAGCTACTGGGGCGCGCCGCGGCAGCTGCGGCTGGGCGTGGAAGCCCGCTTCTGATCGGCCGCGGTCCGCCGCGCGCCCGTGTCTTCCAACGTATCTCGTGCTGCCGTCAACGACGCGCAGCGTCCTCCCTTCCTTTCCATTTCCACGGAGAACCATCGATGGCCCACCGCGCCTTCTTCGCCCTTGCCCTGGCTGCCACCGCGATCGGCAGCGCCCAGGCCCACCAGCTCTGGATCGAGCGCGCCGCGCCCGGCACGGCCCGTGTCTACGTCGGCGATGTCGATGGCGAGCGCGACCGCGGCGACGAGGTCGCCAAGCTGGGCGCCAGCACTCGACTCTTCGCGGCCGATGCCGCCGCACCGTTGCCGCTCGCGGTCCGCGAGGACCATTTGCTGGCGGCCTCCGTGCCCGCGGATGCGGACCTGCGCCTGATCAACGACCAGGTCTGGAAGCCCTGGCGCGGCAAGGACGGCGTGCTCAAGGCGGCTGTCTTCAATGCCCGTGAGGGCCGGCGCGACACGCGCGCCGTGCTCGACTACGAGTTCGTCCCCGAACAGGCCGGGGCCAGCCGTTTCCGCCTGGTCTTCAAGGGCCAGCCGGCGGGCAGCCGCGCGGTGACCGTGGTCGATCCCGCGGGCTGGAGCCGGCGCTTGCAGACCGACGCCGATGGCTGGCTCACCGTGCCGGACCGCGGCGTCGGCCGTTATGTGCTGATCGCCGCCCACACCGACCGCCATCCCCAGGACGTGGCCGGCACCCGCGTGGAAGCCGTCGACTACACCGCCACCCTGAGCTATGTGGCGCGCTGAGGCCGGAATGCCAGTCCGGCCGGGGTTCGTGCAGTGAGCGCCGTCTCGCCGTTGATGCACGCGGCGCTGCTGGCCGCAGGCGCCGGGTTGCTCTCGGTGGCGGCCACCCCGGCGTTGGCCGAGTCGCTCTGGCTGCAGCCCACCGCCCAGGGCGCGCGCCTTCGCGCCGGTCCGCCCGACCAGCCCGCCCTTGCCCTGCCACCGCTGCAGGCGCTGGCCGCGCCCGGTGCGGATGCGACGCACGTGCCCGGGCCCGACGGCCTCATCGCACGCGGCAACGCGGCGGCCGGCGACCTGCGCCTGACCGCGGTCGAGACCGAAGGGCAGCGCGTGCTGGTCCACCATCAGGCCCGCCTGGGCCGGAGGGAGACGTTGCCCGTCAATGACCTGGAGCTGGTGCCGACCGAGCCCGAGGGCCGGCGCTTCCGCCTGATGTGGAAGGGCCGCCCCGTGGCGGCCACCCAGGTCGAGGTGCAGACGGATGCCGGCTGGCAGCGCTTGCTGCGCCCCGAAGCGGACGGCTTGGTGACGCTGAGCACGCCCTTTCCCGGGCTCTATGTGCTGTCCGTGACAGCGAGCGTGGATGGCGGCAAGGTCCGCTTCGAGGGGCGCGACTATTCCGAGGTGCGCCACAGCGCCACGCTGAGTTTCGAGGTGACGTCTCCATGAAGCGGCGCTGGATCATGGCCGCCGTGGTGCTGGCCGCAGGCGCGGGCCTGGCGGCATGGATGGCGCAGCCCGCCGTGCAGCACCAGACCGAGACCGTGCGCCGCCATGACGTGGAGGCCAGCGTGACCGCCATCGGCACCCTGCAGCCGCGCCGCTTCGTGGACGTGGGGGCGCAGGTCTCGGGGCAGATCCGCCGCCTGCACGTGGCGGCCGGCGACACCGTGCGCCAGGGCCAGTTGCTGGTGGAGATCGACCCCAGCGTGCAGCAGGCCGTGGTCGATGCCGGCCGTGCCCAATTGCAGGCCCTGCGTGCGCAGCTGGCCGAGGAAGAAGCGCAATGGCAGCGGGCCCGCGACCAGGCCGCGCGGCAGCTGCGGCTGGATGCCGACGGCGCCACGCGCGGCGAGGACGTGCAGGCGGCCCGGGCCGAGCTGGCCGTGCGCAGCGCCCGCCTGGACCAGTGGCGCGCCCAGATCGCCCAGACCCGCGCCACCCAGCGCGCCGACGAAGCCCGCCTGGGCTACACCCGCATCTATGCGCCCATGGACGGCACGGTGATCGGCGTCGAGGCGCGCGAGGGGCAGACCCTCAACGCCACCTACCAGACGCCGCGTGTGCTGCGCCTCGCCGACCTGGCCACCATGACCGTGTGGACCGAGGTCTCCGAGGCCGACATCGGCCGCGTGCGCGCCGGCATGCCGGCCAGCTTCACCACGCTGGGTGGCGAGGACCAGGCGCAACCCCGGCGCTGGCACAGCCGCGTGCGGCAGGTGCTGCCCGCTCCGCCGCTGGCCGAGAAGGGCGCCGATGCCGCCGCGGCGCCCGCCGCCACCAAGGCCGTGACCTATACCGTGCTCTTCGACGTGGACAACGCCGACGGCGCGCTGCTGCCGCAGATGACCGCCCAGGTGGGCCTGCGCGTGGCGCAGGCGCCGCAGGCCGTGGCCGTGCCGCTGTCGGCGCTGCAGCCGGTGCCCGGCCAGCCCGGGCGCACCCAGGTGCGGGTGCTGGATGCACGCACCGGCGCCCAGGTCCGTGAGGTGCAGCTGGGCGTGCGCAGCCGCCACCTGGCCGAGGTGACGCGGGGCCTGGCCGAAGGCGAGCAGTTGATCGTCGGCGAGACGCAGGTGCCCCGGTGGCCCGCGTGGCTGCAATGGTGAGCGCGGGGCCGGCCCCTGCGCCGCCGCTGATCGCGCTGGCCGGCGTGCGCAAGCGCTACGGCGGCGGCAGCAGCAGCGGCCAGCCCGAGACGGAGGTGCTGCATGGCATCGACCTGGAGATCCGCGCGGGGGAATTCGTGGCCATCGTGGGCCAGTCCGGCTCGGGCAAGTCCACGCTGATGAACCTGCTGGGCGGCCTGGACCGGCCCAGCGCCGGCCACTACCGCTTCGAGGGGCGCGACGTCGCCTCGCTGGACCCGGACGCGCTGGCCCGGCTGCGCCGCGAGGCCTTCGGCTTCGTCTTCCAGGGCTATCACCTGATCGCCAGCGAGACGGCGCGCGAGAACGTGGAGCTGCCGGCCCTGTACGCCGGCCTGGCGCCGCCAGCGCGCGCCGACCGGGCGCGGGCCCTGCTCGCGCGCCTGGGCCTGGCGGACAAGACCGAGCACCGGCCGCACCAGCTCTCGGGCGGCCAGCAGCAGCGCGTGGCCATCGCCCGGGCGCTGATGAACGGCGGTCGCGTGCTGCTGGCCGACGAGCCCACGGGTGCGCTCGACAGCGCCAGCGGCGCCGAGGTGATGGCACTCCTGCACCAGCTCGCGGACGAGGGCCACACCATCGTGCTGATCACCCACGACCGCGGCGTGGCCGAGCAGGCGCACCGCGTGGTGGAGATCCGGGACGGCCGCATCGTGGCCGATGGCCCGGGGCCGGGCGCGGCATCGTCGACGTCGGCCGCATCGGCCGCGGCAGGTGGCACGCAGGCCGCTACCGCACCGATGCCGCCCGGCTCGCCCGGGCCGGCCCGGGCCTGGCATGCCGACCTGGGCGAGGCCGCGCGCGCCGCCTGGCGCGGCATGGGCCGCAACCGCCTGCGCACCGGCCTCACCCTGCTCGGCATCGTGATCGGCGTGGCCTCGGTCATCGTCATGCTGGCCGTGGGGGAGGGGGCACGCCAGCGCGTGGTGCAGCAGATGGGCACCCTGGGCACCACCATCATGTACCTGGGCGGCAGCGCGCCGGCCGAAGGGGGGCCGCCGGGCCGCATCACCGACGAGGACCTCTCGGCCATCGCCGGCCTGCCGGACGTGGCCCATGTCATGCCCGTCATCGGCGACCCGATCCCGGTGCGCCGCGGCCGGCTGGAGCGGCAGGTCTACGTGTTCGCGGCCGAATGGTTCATGCCCCGGGTGCACCAGTGGCCGCTGGCGCAGGGCCGCTTCTATACCGAGGCCGAAGACCGTGCGCTCACGCCCCTGGTGGTGCTGGGCCATCGGGCGAAGGCGCATTTCTTCCCCGGCGATCCGGACCCGCGGGGCCGGCAACTGCTGATCGGCGATTCGCCCTTCGAGGTCATCGGCACGCTGGCCGAGCGGGGCGCGGAGTCCGGCGCGCAAAGCTACGACGACATGGTCTTCATTCCCTACCGCGCGGGCCGGGCGCGCGTCTACCGCGTGCAGACGCAGCCCGACTACACGGTCGTCGCCGCCGCCTCGCCGCGGCAGGTGGCGCCGGCCGAAGCGGCCATCCGCCGCCTGCTGCTGGCGCGCCACGGCCGCGCCGATTTCGAGATCAGCAACGCCGCGGCGCGCCTGCAGGCCGAGGCCCAGACGCGCCGCAGCATGACGATGATGCTGGGCCTCATCGCCGCCGTCTCGCTGGTGGTGGGCGGCATCGGCGTGATGAACGTGATGCTGATGACGGTGCGCGAGCGGCTGCGTGAGATCGGCATCCGCATGGCCGTCGGCGCCCGCCAGCGCGACGTGCAGCGGCAGTTCCTGACCGAGGCGGTGCTGCTGACGCTGACGGGCGGTGTGGCCGGCGTGCTGGCCGGCGGCATCACCGGCGCCGTGCTGGTCGCCAGCGGCGTGCCGGTGGTGTTCTCGGTCCGCGCGATGGCCGGCGCGTTCGCCTGTGCGCTGGCGACCGGGCTGGTCTTCGGCTGGGCGCCGGCGCGTTCGGCGTCGCGCCTGGACCCGGTCGTGGCCCTGGCGGGAGATTGAGCATGCGGCACGACATCCCGACGACCCGCGGCGCCGCCGTGCGCGGATTCGCGATGGCGGTGCTGGTGGGGCTGCTGGCCGGCTGCGCCATGCCGCGGCTGCCGGCCGCGCCGGCCTCGGCACCGCCCCTGCCGGCGCAGTGGTCCGTTCCCCTGCCGCCATCCGCGGTGGCCGATGCCGCCGAGCCGGCCGGGGACGGCTGGTGGCGGCGCTTCGGCAGCGCCGAACTCGATGCGCTGGTGCTGCGCGTGCAGTCCGGCTCCCTCGACCTGGCCGCCGCGGCAGCGCGGCTGCGTCAGGTGCAGGCCCGGGCACGGCAGGCCGAGGCGGGGCGCTGGCCGGTCCTGGAGGCCCAGGCCCAGGTCCGTCGCCAGGGCGCGTTCGGGGGCCAGGCCGCCGCTGCCGATCCGCGCCATGCGCTGAGTCTGGATGCCGCCTGGGAATGGGACCTGTGGGGCCGCCTCGGCGCCGAGCGGGATGGGGCGCAGGCCGCCGTCCAGGCCAGCGCGCTCGATGCGCAGGCGCTGCGCCTGACCCTGACGGCCGCCGCGGCCGAGGCATGGCTCGAAGCGGTCGGCCTGGCCGAGCGCATCCGCATCGGCGAAGCGAGTCTGGCCGCGGCCGAGCGCATCGCGGCGCTGACCGAGGTGCGCAGGCGGGCGGGCACGGCCACGGCCTTGGAGGCCAGCCGCCAGCGCGGCCTGGTGCAGGCGCAGCGCGCGCAGGTGCAGGCGCTGCGCCAGCGGGTGGGAGAGGTCCGTGCCACGCTGACGATCCTCACGGCCCAGCCTGATCCAAGCTGGACGCCCCGAAGCCGCCTGGCGCAGCTGGCGCCGCCCGTCGTGGCAACCGGCCTGCCGGCAGGGCTGCTGGCGCGCCGGCCCGACATCGCACGCGCGGCCGCCCTGCTGGCTGCCGCCGACGCGCAGCGTCTGGCCGCGGAGGCCGCCCGCTGGCCCCGGCTGACGCTGACCGCCAGCCTGGGCGCCGAAAGCGCCTCGTCGCGCACGCTGCTGCGCGATCCCGCCTATGCGCTGGCGGTGGGGCTGGTGGCGCCCCTGCTCGGCGGCGGCCGCCTGGCGGCCGAACGGGACGAGGCGGTGGCCGTGCGGGAGGAGCGGTTGGTCGCCTACCGGCAGTCGGTCGTGCAGGCCTTTGCCGAGGTCGAAGCGGCCCTGCAGTCGCAGGCCGCGCTGCACGCGCGGCGCGAGGCCCAGGCCGCTGCGCTGGCCGAGGCCCGCCAGGCACAGCGCCTGGCCGAGGCGCGATGGCGCGCGGGGGCCGACGACGCGCTGGCCTTGCTGGACGCGCAGCGCACTCTCTTCTCGGCCGAGGACGAGGCCGCGGTCCTGCACCAGGCCATGCTGCAGATGCAGGTGCGGCTCTACCGCGTCCTGGGCGGCGGTTGGAGCGTTGATGCCCTGTGGTGAACTTGCGTCCTTCAGCGCGCCGTCTGGTAGCCGGTGCGCAGCGTCGGCGTGAGTGCGCCGAAGCGCGGCCAGGCCAGCATCACGCCCTGGCGCTGCAACAGGCGCTGGAAGTCCGCCAGCAGGCTCGGCGTGCTGCGCACGGCCCGTGGCAGGGTGCCGCGCTGCAGCGCGAAGGCGGCGAGCAGGCCGGCGGCCTCGCCGATGCTCCATTCGGTCTGGTGCTCGCGGTAGGCGCCGTTGGTCACGCGCGTGGTGCCGATGTTCTTGCAGGCCGGCAGCAGGTTGTCCACCCGCACCGGCAGCAGTGCGCCCAGCGGAATCTGGAAGGGGTAGGCGTCGATGTCCACCGTGTTGCGCCCGCGTGTGCTCGGGTGCAGGTCGATGCGGTAGCCGCCCAGGCCCACGCTGTCCGCGAAGGGCTCGGCACCGTCGTGGCCGGGCCGCGCCTGCACGCCGATGTGCTGCTCCAGCACGGTGAACTCCGCCGCGATGCGGCGGCCTTCGCGGTAGTAGGCCTGCTTGGCCAGGCCGTCGGCCGTGCCCAGCACGTCGCCGCGCAGGCGCAGCTCCGGGTAGCCTTCGCCGCCGTCGTGGCGCGGCGCCTCGGTCTGCATCCAGTAGAAGAAGGCCAGGCTCAGTTCGCGCGCGGCCTGCAGGGCCTGCTGCTGCGCCGTGCGGTCCACGCCCACCAACGGCTGCTCCCAGTAGTCCATCTGCGGCCAGTTGGCCAGCGTGATGTCGCTGGCATAGGCGCCCGGCGCGAAGTGCCCGCGCCAGGCGATGCGGCGCGCATGCCACAGGTCGTACAGGCCCTCTTCGTCGGTCGGGCCGACGAAGAGGGGACGCACGCGCGGCTGGTGGGTCACGAAGTCGCTGAGGGTCCAGCTCAGCTGCGGGCCGGGCCAGCAGGGCAGCTGCAGCGTGCGCAGGCGGTCGTAGTCGCGCGGGCGCTCGATGGTGTGGTCCTCGCCGGGCCGAAGCTCGGCCGCCAGGCACCAGGTGATGGCCTGCTGGTCGTACGGATCGGCCTCGTCCAGCGCATGCGGCTCGCCGGTCTGCGCGCGGGCCTCGGCGCCGAACACATGCTCGACGCCGGCCAGCGGCAGCAGGTCGCCGATTTCGGTGGCGTCGATGAACATGCCGGCCTGCAGCACGCGGCGGCGGCCTTCGCGCAGGTCGAAGACCTCCAGGGCCTGCACCGTGTCGCCTTGCACCTGGGCGGCATCGATGCGGTGCTCACGTAGCACGACGAGGCGGCCGGCCGCCTCGTGCGGCGCCAGTAGCGCGTCGATCACCCGCACGGCCACCCAGGGCTCGTGGCAGAGCGTGCTGACGTTGCCCTGGCCCGGGTTGAGCCGCGGATGCAGCCGTGCCTCGGGCGTGAGCGGCAGGTGGTCGCGGTAATAGGCCCGGATGCCCTGGCGCAGCTGGGCGTAGCTCAGCGATGCGCTGACATGCTCGATCCATGGATGCTCGTCGAAGGGCACGCCCTGCGCGGTGAGCTGGCCGCCGAGCCAGTCGAGCTCTTCGACCAGCACCACGCGCAGCCCCTGGCGCAGCGCGGCCAGGGTGGCGGCGATGCCGCCCAGCCCGCCGCCCGCGACCACCAGGTCGGCCTGCAGCTCATGGCCGAGGCCGCGTGCGTGCACCGCGCTCGTCATTCGGCGCGCAGCCCCAGGCGGCGGATGGCGTCGCCGTAGCGCACCGTCTCGGTGGCGATCAACTGGCCGAAGGCCGCGCTGGTGCCGCCGCCCGGCTCCACGCCCAGCGCCTGCAGGCGCTGCTGCACCGCCGGCTGGGCGAGGGCGGCATTCACCTCGCGGTTCAGGCGGTCCACGATGGCCGGCGGTGTGGCGGCCGGGGCCAGGATGCCGAACCAGCCGGTCACCTCGAAGCCGGGCAGCGCCAGCTCGGCCACCGTGGGCACCTCGGGCAGCACGGCCGAACGTTTCGCCGTCGTCACGGCCAGCGCGCGCAGCTTGCCGGTCTGGATGTGGGGCAGGGCGCTGGACGGGATGTCGAAGCCCAGGTCCACCTCGCCCGCCAGCAGCGCCGTGAGGGCCGGGCCGGAGCCCTTGTACGGAATCATCTGCATGTCGACCTTCGCGTCGCTCTTGAGGAACTCCGCGGCCAGGCTGGTGGTGGTGGCCCCGCCGCCGCCCGCGGCGTAGTTGAGCTTGCCGGGCGACTTGCGTGCCGCGTCGAGCACGGCGCGGAAGTCCTTGAAGGGCGAGGCGGCCGGCACCACCACCACGACCGGTGAGGCGCCGACCTTGGCCACCGGCGCGAAGGTCTTGACGGTGTCGTAGTTGAGCCTGGGGTAGAGCGAGGTGCTGCCCGGGAAGCCGCTGGTCACGAACAGCAGCGTGTGGCCGTCCGCCGGAGCGGTGGCCACGTAGCTGGTGGCGATGGTGGCGCCCGCGCCGGGGCGGTTGTCCACCACCACGGTCTGGCCGAGCGCCTTGCCCAGCGCGTCGCCCATGAGCCGGGCCAGGATGTCGCCCGACCCGCCGGGCGCGAAGCCGACCACCAGGGTGATCGGCTTGGAGGGATAGCTCTGGGCCCAGGCCGTGGGCGTCAGGGCGGCGGTGCCGAGGGCGGTGGCGGCGGCCACCGCCAGCCAGCGGCGGCGAAGCATTCGTTGCATGGTTGTCTCCGTGGAAGGTGTGGCACCGATGCTAGGAACCGCTGGCCCCGGCGCCCAATACCAAGGCTTTGGCGGGGCATGCCTGGCTGTTATGGTTGGCGGTGTCGATGAATCTCTGCTGTTCTGGCCTTCGTGGCCTCGGCCCCTCGCCATGAACCTGCGCCAGATCGAAGTCTTCCGGGCCGTGATGAGCGCCGGCTCGATCACGGGCGCCGCCCGGCTGCTGCATGTGTCGCAGCCGGGCGTGAGCCGGCTGGTCCGCCACCTGGAAGTGCAGCTGGGTGTGGCCCTGTTCGAGCGGCGCAACGGCCGGCTCTTCGCCACGCCGGAGGCGCGGGCGCTGCAGGTGGAGGTCGACAAGGTCTACCGGGGTGTGCGTCATGTGCAGGACGTGGCGCAGCACCTGCGCTTCGGTGCCCACGCGACGCTGCGCGTGCTCTCCAGTGCCAACACGGCACTGGAACTGGTGCCGCGCGCCACGGCGCGGCTGCTCGCGCGCTTTCCGGATGCGCAGGTCGGCTTCGAGGCGCTGCCCACGCGCGAGATCGTCAAGCTGCTGGTGGCGGAGGACGCGGACCTCGCCGTCTCCTCCGCGCCGCTGGAGCATCCCGTGCTCGACCTGCGCGAGATCGGCCAGTGGCGCCTGATGTGCGCCCTCGCGCCGGGGCACTGCCTGCTGGCGGCACCGGTCTTCGACTTCGATGCGGCGCTGCGCGAGCGGCTCGTGCTCTACAGCCCCGAGGCACCCCAGAGCCAGGTCATCGACCGCTGGCTGGCCGAACGCGACATCGTGCCGCGGCGTGCGGTGGAGGTGCGCTCTGGCCATGCTGCCTGTGCCATGGCGGCCAGCGGCGCCGGCGTGGCCTTCGTCGACGACCTGTCGGCGCGCAGCTTCGCGCCGGGCCGCCTGGTGCTGGTGCCCGTGCCCCAGGCGCCCGCCTTTCCGTTGCTGGCCGCCAGCAACACGCACCGGCCGCTCTCCACGCTCGGCCAGGTCTTCATGCAACTGCTGGACGAGGAGTTCGCCGCACTGGCTGCGCCGGGATGACCCCGGCACACGGCGGCCCGGGGGCTGCTGCACAATCGCGCGGCCACGCCCGCCGGCGGCCGGCCCCACCCCCCCGAGGAGACGCATGCGCATCATCACGATGCAGGGCCGGCTGATGCTGATCGCATCGATGGCCATCCTTCCGCTGGCCATCGTCTGCGGCCTGGCGCTGTACGCGCTGGCCGAAAGCCAGCAGGACCAGCACCGGGCCAGCACCCTGGGCGTGGCCCGCGCCGTCGCCACCGCGGTGGACAGCGAACTGCGCCTGACCATCGCCGCCCTCGACGCCCTCGCGCTGACCGAGCCGCTGGGCACCCAGGCCGGCGCCGGCCTGACCCAGGCGACGCGGCTGGCCACCGCCGTGCGGCGCTCGCATCCCGAGTGGCTGGCGCTGGTGCTCGCGGCGCCGGACGGGCGCCTGCTTTTCAACACCGATGGCGGCGTCTCGGGCGCGCTGCGGCGCGTGGTCGACGACGACAGCCTGCAGCGGGTGCTGCGCACCGGGCAGCCCGCCGTCGGCGCCATGGTGCCGGGGCCGGCAGGCCGACTCGCCTTCGCGGTGCGCGTGCCCGTGATCCGCGACGGCCAGACCCTCCAGGTGCTGACCGCGGTCGTGCGGCCGGAGGCCATCACCGCCGTGCTGGGCCGCCAGCGCGTGCCCGAGGGCTGGTCGGTGTCGGTCTTCGACTCGCGCGAGCGCCGCGTGGCGCGCAACATCGACGACGCCCGCTTGCGCGGCAGCGGTCCGAGCGACACGCTGCGCCGCCTGCTGGCGGAGATGGGCGATGCGCCCGACGGCGTCGGCCGCTCGACCAACGTGGACGGCGTGCGCTCGCAGACCGCCGTGGCCCGGCTGGAGTCGGCGCCGTGGTTCGTCGTGCTGGGCGCATCGGCCGACCTGGCCGAGTCGCCGCTGCGCCGCACCTATGTCGCCTACCTCGGCGGCCTGCTCTTCTCCCTGGCCTACGGGGCGCTGGCCGCGTGGTGGATCTCGCGCGGCGTCACCGGCCCCATGGCCCGGCTGCGCCAGCAGGCCGACGCGCTGGGCCGGGGCGAGCCGGTTGCGATGGCGCCTTCCGGTGTGCCCGAGGTGGAGGCCGTGGCGGACGCGCTGGCGGCGGCCTCGCTGCAGCGACGGCGCAGCGAGGCCGAGCGCCAGCAGCTGCTGGAGGCCGAGCGCGCGGCCAGCACGGCCGCGCAGGCGGCCCAGCAGCGGCTGGCCCGGCTGGTCAGCGCCGGCGCGGTGCTGTCGCAGTCGCTGGAGGAGGAGGCCACGCTGCGCGCCATCGCCGCGCTGATCGTGCCCTCGGTGGGCGACCTCTGCCGCATCGACCTGCTGGACGAACACGGCATGCTGCAGCGCAAGCTGACGCACCACTTCGACCCCGCGCGCACGGCCGCCATCGCCGCCCTGGTGGAGACGCGCGCCGCGCCGGCGGATGCGCCCGGCGCCTTTCCCTGGGCCGTGGCCACCGGCCGCAGCTTCCTGCGCAACATCGAGGACGAGGGCATGCCCGAGGCGCTCGATCCGCAGTTGCGGGAGTTCGTGCAGGCCTTCGGCGTCACGGCCGGCTGCATCGTGCCGCTGGTCGCGCGCGGCCGCACCATCGGCGCGATGGCGGTGCTGCAGGCCGAGTCGGGCCGCCGCTTCACGCCCGAGGACGGCGCGTTGATCAACGACCTGGCCCAGCGCGCCGCGCTGGCGCTGGACAACGTGCGGCTGTTCGCCCGGGCCCGCGCGGCGCAGAAGCAGGCCGAGGACGCCAACCAGGCCAAGGACGAGTTCCTGGCCATGTTGGGCCACGAGCTGCGCAACCCGCTCGCGCCCATCGCGCTGGCGCTGCAGCTGGTGCAGCGCCGCGACCCGCAGGCCTTCCCGCGCGAGCGGCAGATCATCGAGCGGCAGGTGCGCCACCTGTCCCGCATGGTGGACGACCTACTGGACGTCTCGCGCATCGTCTCGGGCAAGATCGTCCTGCGCCCCGAGACGCTGGACCTGCGCGACGTGGTGGCGCGGGCCCTGGAGCTCACGCTGCCCGTGCTGCAGCAGCGCCCAGAGATGCCCGTGGTGAGGCTGCCCGCCGAGCCCGTGCCGGTCCATGGCGACCCGCTGCGCCTGGCGCAGGTGGTCGGCAACCTGCTGAACAACGCCGCCAAGTTCACCGAGGCGGGCAAGGCCATCCGCGTGGTGCTGGCGGTGGACACGGCGGCTGCGCATCCGCAGGCGGTGCTGCAGGTCATCGACGAGGGCATCGGCATCGCGCCCGAGCTGTTGCCGCGCGTCTTCGAACGCTTCGTGCAGGGCGAGCAGCCGCTGCAGCGGGCCGCGGGCGGCCTGGGGCTGGGCCTGGCGATTGCGCAGAGCCTGGCCGGGCTGCACGGCGGTGCCATCACCGTGCACAGCGCGGGCGTGGGGCGGGGCAGCACCTTCGAGCTGCGCCTGCCCCTTCACGCACTGCCCGCAGCCGCGGCAGAGGCGACCGCGCCCCCTGCGCTGCCGCGCCAGGTCCTGTCGCTGCTCGTCGTGGATGACAACCAGGACGCGGCCGATTCGCTGGCCAGCTGGCTGGAGCTGGAAGGGCACCGCGTGCGCGTGGTGTATTCGGCAGAGGCGGCCCTGGACGCCCTGGCCGAGCAGCCGGCGGAGGGGGCCATCGTGGACATCGGGCTGCCGGGACTGAGCGGGCACGAGCTGGCCACGCGTCTGCGCGCCCAGCCCGCCACCGCCCGCATGGCGCTGATCGCGCTCACCGGCTATGGCCGCGAGGCCGACCGGCACAAGGCACTGGCCGCCGGCTTCGACGACCACTTCGCCAAGCCGGCCCAGGTGGAGATCCTGCTCGCGCGCCTGCTGGCGCTGGACACCGGGCGTCGCGCCGCGCACGGCGCCTGAAGCCCCCGGCGGGCGGCGCAGGCGCGTTCAGGCGGCCCGCATCATCTGGGCGACGTGACGGGTGGCTTCCAGCCCTGCCGGCCCCCAGTGCAT
This sequence comes from Pseudacidovorax sp., assembly GCF_017991995.1. Classification (GTDB taxonomy): domain Bacteria; phylum Pseudomonadota; class Gammaproteobacteria; order Burkholderiales; family Burkholderiaceae_C; genus Xenophilus. The sequence goes on from NZ_JAGOPN010000021.1 coordinate 90,188, forward strand.
GGCCGGCCCCAGCAGCCGGCGCAGCGCCGCGCCGCGACCGGCCGCATCGTCGCCGTCCAGCACCTGCCGCAACTCGGCGAGGTCCGGATCGAGCGTGCTGCCGTCCTCGGCCAGCGTGGCCAGCGACAGCGGCGTCTGACCCTGCGCGGCCCGGCGCACATGCCGGAAGGCGCGCGGGGGCGCCGGCGCCCGGGCCGCCGGGCCGGCGCGGACGAACGCCGCCCCATCGGCCGCGGCATCGCCGCGGATCCAGTCGTAGATGACCTGAAGCTCGTAGTCGCCGAAGACGCCGAACATGCTCGCGTGCTCGCCTTGCAGCAGGGCCCAGAAGCGGCTCTGCGCGGGGTCGCTGCCCCGCACCAGCCACCCCTTGCGTTCTAAGGCGGCCACGAAACCGCCGATGGCGGCCGGATCGGCCAGCCACTGGTTGACCGTGCGGCCTTCGATGCGGCAGTAGTCGGAATGAGCCAGGCTGCCTTCACCGGCCCGGCCCCCCAGCACCTGCAGCAGGGCCTCGTGGGGGTCGAAGGCGGCGATGGCGTCCGTGGTGCCCGGGCCGGCGTTGCTCAGCATGTAGCCGTCGGCCACCCGGGCCCAGAAGGTCTCGCGGTCGGCCAGGGCGGGCAGGTTCTCGGCCGCGGCCCGCAGGGCGCGCTGCGCATGGCCGCCCGCGGCGTTGTCCACCGTCACATGCAGCGTGAAGTAGGTCGGGTCGATGCCCAGCTCGTCCAGCTCGTAGGCCGTGATCAGCAGGTGCAGGGGCAACTGCTCGTAGCCCAGGTTGAAGCCGATCACCTCAGGCAGCAGCTCGGTGGTGCAGGCGGCCAGCGACAGCTGCAGCGCGCCCTGCACATAGGCCTCGTCAGGCTGTTCGGCCCAGTCCACGATGCCCATGGCATCGAGCAGGCGGCGGTAGAGCAGCACGTGGTTCTTGTCGGGGTCGCCGTCGCCCAGTTCCTCCACGTAGGTAAGGATCAGGTCGTTGAGGTGCGGATTGGCGGCATCGGGCAGCAGGCCATACAGCCAGGCGCCATCGACCAGCTTGGTGGGCGCGACCGCGCGCAGGAAGTTGAGCGCATGCGAGCGGCTGCCGAAGTAGCGCCGTGGCCCGCCCGCCTTGCGCACGGCCAGATAGGCCTGGTAGGCCGCGCCGGTCGAGGCCAGGTTGGCCTGTTGCCAGGCGGCCAGGCCGTCGGGCGAAGCGGGCAGGTCGCAGGGCTGCGTCCGCATCTCGGCCCGCCAGCGCTCGATGAAGGCGCGGGCCTGGGCGCGCAGCGCGTCGTCCGGTTGGTCGTTGGCCTGCAGCAGCGCGTCGTACAGCGCGCGGGCGCCGTGGGCCAGCGCACGGCCGTCCTCGTTCGCGGCAGGGGCGCCAGCCCGGGGCTGCAGCGGCGCCGCGGGCGAGGCGGTGGTGAGGTGGTGCATCTGGGCTTCTTCGGCGGCCCTTCGGGCAAGGGGTGTGTTCTGCATGGATCCACCATCGGGGTGTTGGCCGGTCACGTCGGCAAGGGCGCAGCGCGGGTGGCTGTCGGCCGGGACCGACCCCCCGCCCCCGGACTACACCCGCCGCTGCGCGATGTGCGGCGCCCTGGCGGTGCCGTCCTACGAGCCACCCCCTGCGGGCTGCGCCGCCTTCATGGGTTTCGGCCTGCGCGACAGCCCGCATGGGCCCGCTGTGGCAGCATCCGCGCTCCCACGGCGGGCCTGCCGCCGTTCCAGCGGCGCCCGTCGTCGGCCACGACCTTCGCGCACCTGCGGGTGCTGCCTTTCTCTTGCATGCCTGCCTTCCCCACTGCTTCCACGTCCTCCCGCCCGCGATCCGGCCCCGTTGCGCAGAACCTGGGGCTGCTCGCCCTGTCGATCGTGCTCATCGCCTTCAATCTGCGGCCGGTGTTCTCCAGCCTGTCGGTGGTGCTGCCCGACATCGTGGCGGCCACCGGCATGTCGGCGGCCGCGGCCAGTGCACTGACCACGCTGCCCGTGATCTGCCTCGGCGCCTTCGCGATGGTGGCACCCTGGCTCGGCCGGCGCCTGGGCATCGAGCGCACGCTGCTGGCCTGCATGGTGCTCATCACCGCCGGCACGCTGCTGCGCGGCTCGGCGCAACTGCCACTGCTGTTCGCGGCCTCGGCGCTGGCGGGCGTGGGCATCGCGGTGGCCAACGTGCTGCTGTCGGCCCTGGTCAAGCGCGACTTCGACAGCCGCACGGCGCTGATGATGGGCCTGTACACCATGGCCGTGTGCGCCGGCGCCGCCAGCGGGGCGGGCTTCACCGTGCCCTTGCAGCAGGCGCTGGGCCTGGGGTGGCAGGGCGCGCTGGCGATGTGGACCGTGCCGGCCGCGGTCGCCCTGGCGCTGTGGGCGCCGCGTGCCTGGCCGGCGCGGCGGGATGCCGGCGAATCCGCCTTCCGGGTGCGCGGCCTGTGGGGCGACGGGCTGGCCTGGCAGGTCACGCTGTTCATGGGCCTGCAGTCGGCGCTCGCCTATTCGGTGATGGGCTGGCTGGCGCCGGTGCTGCGCGAACGGGGCCTGGCCGCGGCCACGGCGGGCTTCGTGGTCTCGCTGTCGGTGCTGGTGCAGGTGCCCACCTGCCTGGTGCTGCCCACGCTGGCGCAGCGCCAGCGCAACCAGGTGGCGCTGGCCGTGGGACTGGCCGTGCTCACGGTGGCGACGCTGTGGGCCTGCATGTTCGCGCCGCTGGGCGGCATCTGGGGCTGGGCGGTGCTGCTGGGCATTGCGCAGGGCGGCACCTTCTCGCTGGCGCTCACGATGATCGTGATGCGCTCGCCCGACGCGCGCGTCGCCGCCCAGCTCTCGGGCATGGCGCAGGGCGTGGGCTACCTGGTGGCCGCGACGGGGCCGATGCTGGTGGGGTTGCTGCGGGCCTGGACGGGCAGCTTCCGCGCCTCGGCCCTGCTCTTCGGCGTCATCGGCGTGGCGCTGGCCCTGGCCGGCGCGGGTGCGGGGCGCGCGCGGGTTGTGCGCGCGGCGGCGCTTCTGCGCTGACGGCGACCGGCCCGCCCGGCTGCGCTCCCGCCATGTCCCGCGTCTCCGTCAAGTCGCTGTGTGCCTTCGCGGCCAAGGCGGGCGACCTGGACATCCGCTTCGTGCCGGCGCCCACCGCGCACGAAGGGCAGGCCGGCCATTCGCTGGTGCAGTCGCGGCGCGGACCGGGCTACGAGCGCGAGGTGGCGCTGGAGACGGTCGTCGACGGCTTGCAGGTGCGTGGCCGCGCCGACGGCTACGACGCCGGCCAGCGGCGGGTGGAGGAGATCAAGACCTTCCGCGGCGACTTCGCGCGCATCAAGGGCAACCACCGCGCGCTGCACTGGGCGCAGGCCAAGACCTATGCGGCCCTGCTGTGCGAGCGCGATGCGCTCACGTCGATCACCGTCGCCCTGGTCTACCTGGACCTCGCCAGCGGTGAGGAGACGGTGCTGCAGGAGCATTGCGAGGCGACTGCCCTGAAGGCCGCGCTGCAGGCCATGTGCGAGGCCTATGCCCGCTGGGCGCAGCAGGAGGAAGCGCACCGCGCGCAGCGCGATGCGCAGATGGCGCAGCTGGCCTTTCCGCACGGCGACTTCCGCGCCGGCCAGCACAAGCTCTCGCGCGACGTCTACCGCGCCGCCGCGTGCCGGCGCTGCCTGATCGCCCAGGCGCCCACGGGCATCGGCAAGACGCTGGCCACCACCTATCCGCTGCTGCGCGGCATGGCCGCGCACGGCACGGACAAGGTGTTCTTCCTCACCGCCAAGACGCCCGGACGGCAGGTGGCGCTCGACGCCCTGCGCCAGCTGGGCGATGACCGGGCGCTGCGGGTGCTGGAGCTGAGCGCACGCGAGTCCGCCTGCGAGCGCCCCGGTGCCGCCTGCCATGGCGACAGCTGCCCGCTGGCCAAGGGCTTCTACAACCGCCTGCCGGCGGCCCGCGCCGAAGCCGCCGAGGCCCGCTGGCTGGACCGGGAGGCGTTGCGCCGCATCGCGGCCGGCCATGGCGTGTGTCCCTACTTCCTGGGCCAGGAGATGGTGCGCTGGAGCGACGTGGTGGTGGGCGACTACAACTACTACTTCGACGGCACCGCCATGCTGCATGCGCTCGCCCGCGAGGAGGAATGGCAGGTGGCCGTGCTGGTCGACGAGGCCCACAACCTGGTGGACCGGGCACGCGCCATGTACTCGACCACGCTGGCCTTCACGCTGCTCGACGGCGGCGAGGCGGCGGCGCCGGCCTTCGTGCAGGCGGCCTTGCGACGGGTGCGGCGCGAATGGCGGCAGGTGTCGCGCGCCCAGACCGTGCCCTATGCCGCGGCCACCGACCTGCCCGAGCCGCTGGTGCGCAGCCTGGCCGATGCGGTCGCGGCCCTGTCGGAGCATGCGGCGCAGTCGTCGCCGGAGCTGCCCGGGCCGCTGCAGGCGCTGTTCTTCGGCCTGCTGGCGCTGGTGCGGCTGGCCGACGTCTTCGGGCCGCATTCGGTCTTCGAGGTGACGAACACGCCGCAGGGCGAGCCGCTGACCCTGGCCATCAGAAACCTGGTGCCGGCCGGCTTTCTGCGGCCGCGCTTCGCGGGGGCGTCCACGGCCGTGCTCTTCTCGGGCACCATCGCGCCCTTCGGCTACTACCGCGACCTGCTGGGCCTGCCCGAGGACACGGTGGAGCTGGAGGTGGACTCGCCCTTCCGCGCCGAGCAGCTGCGCGTGGAGGTGGCGCGCGACGTCTCCACGCGCCTGCGCGACCGTCCGCGCTCCCTGCCGCGGATCACGGCGGTGATGGCCCGGCAGTTCGCGCAGCGGCCCGGCAACTACATCGCCTTCTTCAGCAGCTTCGCGTACCTGGACATGGCCTTCGAGGCCTTCGCGCGGCAGCATCCCGGGGTGCCGGTCTGGCGGCAGTCGTCCGGCATGCCCGAACGCGAGCGCACCGCCTTCGTCGCCCGTTTCGCGCCGGGCGGGCAGGGCATCGCCTTCGCGGTGCTGGGCGGTGCCTTTGCGGAAGGCGTGGACCTGCCCGGCGACCGGCTGGTGGGTGCCTTCGTCGCCAGCCTGGGCCTGCCGCAGCACGACGAGGCCAACGAGGTGCTGCGCGAGCGCATGGAGGCCATGTTCGGCCAGGGCTATGCCTACACCTACCTCTACCCCGGCCTGCGCAAGGTGGTGCAGGCGGCGGGGCGTGTGGTGCGCACCGAGCAGGACACGGGCGTGGTGCACCTGCTGGACGACCGCTTTGCCCAGCCCGAGGTGCTGGCGCTGCTGCCGCGCTGGTGGACGGTGACGAGCGGCACGGCACCCTAGCTTTGGCCGGTTGCCGGTTTGACCTCGCGGCGTCGCTGCGTGCAGAGTTCGGGCGCCGTCTCAACGCCCGACCGGCATGGACAAGCCGCCCTCCCTGGGCAGCGTCAGCACGCTGCCCCGCCGCTCCGCGACCCCCGCTTCGGATTACCGGCGCATGGTGGAGGCCGTGGAGGACTACGCCATCTTCATGCTCGACGCCAACGGCGTGATCCTGAGCTGGAACCGTGGCGCGCAGCGCCTCAAGGCCTACGAGGCCGACGAGATCATCGGCCGGCATTTCTCCATCTTCTATCCGCCCGAGCTGCTGGCGCGGCGCTGGCCGGAGCACGAACTGGCCGTGGCGGTCCAGGTCGGCAAGTACGAGGAGGAAGGCTGGCGCCTGCGCAAGGACGGAACGCGCTTCTGGGCCAGCGTCATCATCACGCGCATCGATGGCGACCAGGGCCAGGTGCTGGGCTTCGTCAAGGTCACGCGCGACCTCACCGAGCGACAGCGTTAGCAGGAGGAGATCCGCGCCAGCGAGCAGCGCTTCCGGCTCCTGGTGGACAGCGTCAAGGATTACGCCATCTTCATGCTCGACCCGAGCGGCCACGTCGTGAGCTGGAACGCCGGCGCGCGTGCGAACACGGGCTACGAAGCTGCAGAGATCGTCGGCCAGCACTTCTCGGTGTTCTATCCCGACGAGGTGCGCGCTTCCGGCTTTCCCGATCGCGAGCTGGAGGAGGCCCGCACCGTGGGCCGCTTCGAGGACGAGGGCTGGCGCCTGCGCAAGGACGGCACGCGCTTCTGGGCCAATGTGGTGATCTCGGCCACCTTCGACGCGGGTGGGGTGCTCAAGGGCTTTGCCAAGGTCACGCGCGACCTCACCAAGAAGCGCCGCGTGGCGGCACTGGAGACCGAAGGCCGGCGCATCCAGGAGTTCCTGGCGCTGCTGGGCCATGAGCTGCGCAACCCCCTTGCGCCCATCGCCACCGCCGCAGAGATCCTCGGCCGCGGTCAGGCCGACCCGACCGTGGCGCGCATGGCCGGCATCATCGGGCGGCAGACGCGCCAGCTGACCCGGCTGGTGGACGACTTGCTCGATGCCGCCCGCATCGCCAACGGCAAGATCCAGCTGGAGCGCAAGCCCGTGGAGATTGCTCCTGCCTTGGAGGAGGCGCCGGAAGCCTTCCAGCCGCGCATTTGCGGCCCGTGAGCAGACCCTGTCGGTCGAGCTTGCCCCAGGGCTCTGGACGGCAGGCGATCGCGCGCGGCCGATCCAGGTCGTCTCCAATCTGGTGGTCAATGCCGTCAAATACACCCAGCCCCGCGGCCACATCCATGTCGAGGCGTCGCGGGACACGGCGCGCGATCAGGTCCGGATTCGCGTGCGCGACAACGGACCCGGCATCCCGCCCGAGGAGCTGCCCCGCGTCTTCGAGATGTTCGAGCAGTGTCGGCACGGCAGCGAGCGTGCGCCCGGCGGCCTGGGCCTGGGACTGGCGCTGGTGCGGCAGCTGGTGCAGATGCACGGCGGCGAGGTCGAGGCGCGAAGCACAGGGGTGGCTGGCGAAGGCTCCGAGTTCGTGGTCCTGCTGCCTGCGCTGGCGCCTGTGGAGGAAGGCGGCGTCAGAGGGGTGGGCGCCGCTGTCGCGCCATTGGTGCTCGTCGTCGACGATGTGCCGGATTCGGCGGAGACGCTGGGGCTTTTGATCGAGACGCTGGGCTACGCCGTGGCCCGGGCCCTCGACGGACCGGAGGCCCTCGAGAAGATCCGCCGGCTGCGACCCCGGGTGGTCCTGCTGGACCTGGGCTTGCCGGGCATGAGTGGCTGGGCAGTCGCCGACCAGGCGCATCTGACGCTGCGCGAGCCTCCGCGGTTCGTCGCCATCAGCGGCTATGCGCTGCCGGCCCATCGCGCCGCCACACTCGAGCGCGGCTTTTCTGCGCACCTTGCCAAGCTGGTGGAGGTGGACATGCTGGAGCGAACCTTGCGTCGACTGGCGCCTCTGGCTTCCGCGGCGCCGCGCACCGACGCTGCCTGAGCGGTGGCGGGGCCTCCCGGGCGCATCCCCCCTACAGCCGAGCGCCGAGGCGGCCGACATTCCCGAAAGGGCAGGGTCGCGATGCTGTGTGGCGAATGCTGCCCGCCGAGAAGCCCATGCCGTCGATGCCCGATCCCTCTGCACCCCGCGCGCAGCGCGCGCCTGCCGCAAGCGCGCTGCAGTCCACGGCGGCGGTCGCTGGGGCTGCGACATCGCCCGCGCCAGCGACCGACGGCGCGGCTGCACTGGTGGACAAGCTGCGCGCGCTCGCGCGCCGGGAGCAACGCGTGACGGCCGGCTGCGTGGCCGATGCGATGGGCACGCGAGGCTACGGGCCGTTCCTGCTCGTTCCCGCACTGCTGGAGCTTTCACCCCTGGGCGGCGTGCCCGGCGTGCCGACGCTGCTGGCCGGCGTGGTGGCCCTCTTTGCCGCACAGATGCTCTTCGGTCGCCAGCAGGTCTGGATGCCGCAATGGCTGCGTCGCCGCGCGGTGGCGGGTGGGCGCCTTCCGACCGCTTTGGACAGGCTGCAGCCGGTCACCCGCTTCCTGGACCGTCATTGCCACCGGCGCCTGTCGATGCTCACGCGCGGCCCGTTCGTCCGCATTGCAGCTGCCGCAGTCATTGCCTTGGCCTGCCTTGTACCGCCGCTGGAGCTGGTGCCTTTTGCCAGTTCGGTGCCCATGCTGGCCATCGCGCTGTTCGGACTGGCCCTTCTGGTGAGGGACGGCGTGCTGATGCTGGCGGCGGCGCTGGGCTCGGGGGCGGCCGTGGTTGCCGTCATCCGCATCGTCGGGTGAAGCCGGCGACCCGGGCGGCTGCCGCGCTGCGCTTGGACGACCCGCAGGTGATCCTGCTGGGTCTATGGATTTGATTCCGGAATCCGGAAGGTCTACAGTCGCCTGATCCACGACTCTGCGCCACCATGAGCGACATCAAGAATTCCGCCGCCAGCGACAAGAACCGCATCCAGTCCTTCGGGAAGATGATGGACATCCTGGGCTGTTTCACCACCGTCGACCGCTCGCTCAGCCTGGCGCGCATCGCGCAATCGGCCGACCTGCCGCGGGCGACCACCCATCGCATGCTGACCGCCCTGCGCGAGATCGGCTTCATTCAGCAGGACGGCCGCAGCGGCCAGTACAGCCTCGGACTGCGGCTGTTCGAGCTGGGCAGTCTGGCGCTGGCGAATCTGGACCTGATGCGCGAGGCCAAGCCCTTCATGGATCGCCTTTCACGGCTCGCCAGCGAGTCGGCCCACCTTGGCGTCTTCGACGGCTACAACGTGGTCGTGGTGGAGCGGGAGGACCCGCAGGAACGCGTGCCGGGGCGTCACCTGAGCGGGACCGAATCTGCACCGGCCTACTGCACGAGCGTCGGAAAGGCGGTGCTCGCATTCCAGGGTCCGGAGGTGGTGGACAGGATCATCGCCGCCGGCCTGCGGCCATTCACTGCACAGACCCTGACCAGCGGCGAGGCATTGCGCGCCGAGCTGTCGACGATACGGGAGCGGGGCTATGCGATCGACAACTCCGAGCATCAGATCTGGGTGCGCTGCGTGGCGGCCCCGATCCGTAATGCAGGAGGCCAGGTGTTTGCCGCTGTCAGCGTGACCGGACCGGCGGACCGCATGACCGACGAGCGCATCCATCAGCTCTCCAGTCTGGTCATCCAGGCCGCTGACTCCATTTCCATGCATCTGGGCTACATGCCGCCGCGCTGATGGCAGGGTCGACGGCGCTGCTCTCGCTTTGAAGGCGGCCCAGGCTGCAGCGAGCCACACACGGGGTTAGCCCCGATGTGGCTCCTTTTTTTGGCCCGCAAAATTACGGAACGTTGTACCGGATTCCGGAATTAGTGGCGATAGATGGCCGTCTTGCCGACGATCACTTCCCTAGCGGAACCTGGCCAGACGCTGCCTGAATGGCTTTCGCCCTTTCCAACCTCCAAAGGATCTCTCGTGACCGCACCGTCTTCTTCCTCGCTGCGCCAGAAACTGACCGGCGTCCTGCCGCCCATCACCATGCCCTTCGACGCCAAGGGTGAGCTGGTCAAGGGCGGCCTGAAGGAGCAGATCGACTTCATCATCGGAGCCGGCGCCAATGCCGTCGTCGCCGGCGGCAGCACCGGTGAAGGCCACACACTCACGGATGCCGAGTACGAGGCTGTGATGCGCGAGGCGTACGAGGCCACCAACAACCGCGTTCCCTTCGTCGCTGGCCTGATCGTGCAGAGCACGCGCGACGCCATCGTCCGTACCAACCGGCTGAAGGGCCTGAACATCGAGGCGCTGCAGGTCACGCCCGTGCATTACCTCTTCAAGCCCGATGCGGAAGCCACCATCGAGCACTTCCGGGCCATCTACGACGCGACGGGCATCCCGATCCTGATCTACAACGTGATCCCCTGGAACTACCTCAGCGTCGACCTCATGCTGCGGATCATGGACGAGGTGCCGGGCGTGGTCGGCATGAAGCAGAGCGGCGGCGACCTGAAGTCGGTCTCCGACCTGCTGCTGCGATGCAAGCCGGAGAACCTGGTGCTCTCGGGCGTGGATGCGCTGCTGTACCCCGGCTTCTGCCTGGGCATGCACGGTGCCATCACGGCGCTGACCAGTGCCGTGCCGGGCGTGATCGTCAAGCTGCAGAAGGCCGTGGCGGCCAACGACCACGAGACCGCGCGCGACATCCACTTCAAGCTCAATGCGCTCTGGAACAGCCTCAATCACGACAACCTGCCAGCCTGCGTGAAGTACATCCAGCACTTGCAGGGCGTGTCGATGTTCGAACCCCGCGCGCCCATGATGCGCGTGAGCGATGCGCAGAAGGCGGCGATCAAGAAGAACCTGCAGCCGCTGCTCGCCTGAGCTTCGTCCCGACGCACAGGGCGTCTGCCCTGGCGCACCAGATCCCGGAGACACCCCTTGAAGAAGATCCTCAACGCGCCGTCCGACTACGTGGACGAGATGCTGGAAGGCCTGTGCGCTGCCCACCCCGACACCTACCGGCTGCTCGGGGAGGATCGCCGCGTCATCGTCCGCGCCGATGGGCCCGTGGCGGGCAAGGTCGCCATCGTGACGGGCGGCGGCTCGGGCCACCTGCCTGTCTTCCTTGGCTACGTGGGCGAGGGGCTGCTGGACGGCTGCGCCGTCGGCAACGTCTTCGCCGGGCCCCGGGTCGCCGACTGCCAGCTGGCCATGGCGCAGTGCGATGGCGGCGCGGGTGTGCTGGCCCTCTACGGCAATTACGGCGGCGACCGCATGAACTTCGACATGGCGCAGGAGTTCCTGGAACTGGAGGGCAGGGCGATCACATCGCTGCGCGTGGCGGACGACGTGGCGAGCGCCCCTGCCGAGCAGCGCGACAAACGTCGCGGTGTGGCAGGGCTCGTGCTGGTCTACAAGGTCGCCGGGGCGCGGGCCGCCCTGGGTGGCAGCCTGGCCGAGGTGACGGCCGCGGCAAGAAAGGCCGCCGACGCCGTTCGCAGCATCGGCGTGGCGCTGACACCGTGCATCGTTCCTGAATCAGGCAAGGCGACTTTCGAACTCGCCCCGGACGAGGTCGAGTTCGGTATGGGCATCCATGGCGAGCCGGGGATCTGGCGCGGGCCGCTGAAGACGGCCGACGCGCTTGCCGACGAAATGCTGGACCGGCTGCTGCCGGAGCTTTCCACCGGGCAGGGCGCAAGAGTGGCTGTGCTCGTCAACAGCCTCGGCGCCACGCCGCTGGAGGAGCTGTACATCCTCTACCGGCGGGTGGCCGCGCGGCTCGGGGCGTTGGGCGTGACGCCGGTGATGCCGCTGGTCGGGCGTTATGCCACGTCCATGGAGATGGCCGGTGCCTCCCTGTCGCTGATGCCCCTGGACGACGAGCTCGAGGCCCTGCTCAAAGCACCGGCTGACTGTCCCTTCTGGAAGGTCTGACCATGGACGCACAGCTGTTGAAGGCAGCGCTCGCGCGCTGGGCGGACGCGATGAAGAAGGCCGCGGCGGAACTGAACGAGCTCGATAGACGGCTGGGCGATGGCGACCTGGGCGCGACGCTCGAGCGTTGCGCCACCAACATCGAGCAGGCACTGCCCGCCATGCCGGACAGTCTGGAAGCCGTGTTCCGCGGCGCCGCGCAGGCCTGTGCCAAGGCCTCGGGCTCCAGCTTCGGGACGCTGCTGGCCGCGGCCTTCCTCGGCAGTGCGAAATGGGTGCCACCGCGTGAGACGCTGAGCCCCCACCAGATCGCCGAACTGCTCTCGCTGTGCGTCACCCAGCTGGCGGCGCGCGGTGGTGCATCGCTGGGCGACAAGACCATGCTCGACTCGCTGGACGCCATTGCGCGGGCGCTGGAGCAGGCACCCCTGACGGCCGATGCAAGAGCCGTTGCCGTCCATTCCGCGCGACAGGCGCTGGACGATTACCGCGGGCGGCCCAACAAGGTCGGGCGCGCCCGGATGTTCGCCGACCGCAGTGTCGGCCTCGACGACCCCGGCATGGTGGCCGTGCTGCGGATGGCCGAGGCCATCTAGCCCCGGCCGCTTGCCGGTTGCCCCATCAACATTCGAAGGAGACAAGACCATGAACACCTATCGCCGCCACTTCCATCGCATCGGCTGCATGAGCGCGCTGCTCGCGCTGCAGGGCCTGCCCGGCCTTGCGATGGCGCAGGGCGCCACCGACTATCCGAACCATCCGATCGAGATGATCGTGCCCTTCGGCGCGGGCGGCGGCACCGACGCTCTCGCGCGGGTGTTTGCGGACGCGATCAAGAAGCACCTTCCGCAGCCGGTGACCGTCATCAACAAGCCGGGCGCCAGCGGCGCGATCGGCTTCGGCGAGGTGGCCACGAGCCGGCCCGACGGCTACAAGATCGGCATGATCTCGGTCGAACTGGCCATCCTGCCCCACATGGGCGTGGCCAAGTTCACCACCGACGACTTCACGCCTATCGTGCGGCTGAACTCGGACCCGCTGGTCCTGAGCGTCAGTGCGGACTCGCCGTGGAAGACGGTGGACGAATTCGTGGAGGCGGTCAAGAAGCGCCCGCAGCCCGTCACCTTCGGCAATGCCGGCACGGGCGGCGTGTCGCATCTGGCGGCGCTGGCCTTGCAACAGAAGCTGGGCACCAGCTTCACGCACGCGCCGTTCCAGGGCAACGCGCCGGCCATCGTCGCGCTGCTGGGCGGCCACATCGATGCGGTGATGTCCTCGCCGTCGGAGGTCGCGACCTATGTCAGTGGCAAAAAGGTCCGTCCCCTGGCCGTGCTGTCGGACCAGCGCATGCAGGGGGCCTTTGCGGATGTGCCCACGCTCAAGGAGCGCAAGGTGGACCTGAGCATGGGCACCTGGCGCGGCGTTGCGGTGCCCAAGGGAACGCCTGCGGATGTCGTGGGTGTGCTGACGGCGGCTTCGACCAAGGCCGCGAACGACCCCGCAGTCAAGGAGTCGATGGAGCGTCAGAGCCTCGGCTACGCGGTGGCCGACGGCGCGACCTTCCAGCGGCAGATCTCCGGTGACACGGCGCTCTTCAAGCAGCTGATCGATCAGCTCGGCGCGAAGAAGTAAGCGCCACTCGCCATCCTTTTGCCGCCAGTCCGACGGCCACCCTCGAGGGTCGGCCGGCTCGGCTGCGGGCCCCTTTCGCCAGGAGAAAGCCATGTATTCGTCCACGCCTTGCTGGAGTCAATCCGCATGACCGGCCAGATCATCATCAGCGGACTGTCCATGGGGGCCATCTATGCCCTGCTGGCGCTGGGCTATGCCTTCGTCTGGAGGACGATGGCCATCGTCAACTTCGCCGCTGGCGAGTTCGTCACCTTCTCCTCCTACATCTTCGTGGCGACCTTCGTCACGGCGCTGGGTTTTCCCTTCGTGATCGCCGCGGTGTCGGCCGCGGTGGTGATGGCGCTGCTGGGGGCGGTCTTCTCCCGCGTGGTGTTCTCGCGGCTGCAGTCGCAGCGGCCTCTGGTCTCTATCGTCGCGACGGTGGGCTTCGGCATCTTCCTCAAGGAGATGGCGCACATCATCTACGGGCCCGAGCCGCTGCTGTATCCCAGCCCGCTGGGCGATGGCGGCATCGCGCTGATGGGCCTCAACGTCGGCTGGCAGCACCTCATGATCATCGGCGTCGTGCTGGCGCTCACTGCGGTCCAGCAGGTGGTGCTGCGTCGCACGATGGTCGGCAAGATGATGCGCGCCGTGGCGGCCGATCGCGACACGGCTGCGCTGATGGGCATTCCGGTGCAGAAGGTCCTTGCGGGCACCTTCGCCTACTCCAGCGTGCTTGCGGCGCTGGCCGGCATCCTGCTGGCGCCCCTGTTCTTCGTGACGACGGAGATGGGCGGCATGGTGGGCCTCAAGGGCTTCGTCGCGATGATCATCGGCGGCTTCGGCAGCATTCCCGGCGCAATCCTCGGTGGCGTGCTCCTCGGTGTGAGCGAGAACCTGGGCGCGTACTGGATTTCATCGACCTACAAGGAGGCCATCGCTTTTGTGCTGCTGCTGGCCTTTCTCGCCTTGCGTCCGCAAGGGCTGCTGCCCGAACGCAGCGCCGACCGGGCATGAGGAGCGCACGCATGACGATGACTGCGCGCAAGTTCCTGCTCCTGGCCATCCTGCTGGCGCTGGCCGCGTTCCCGTGGGTGGCGGCCGTGAACACCTATTGGCTGCACATCCTCAACCTCACCTGGATCGCGGCCATCGCTGCGCTGGGCCTGAACATCGCCACGGGCATGACGGGCCAGATCGTGCTCGGCCAGGCTGCGCTCATGGGCGTCGGCGCCTATGTCACCGGCCTGGCGGTCGCCCGGCTGTCCGTGCCCTGGTGGGCCGCGCTGCCCGCTGCACTCGGCATCGCGGTGGTCGTGGGCGTGGCGCTGGGCCTGTTGTCGATGCGCATCAAGGGCCACTACCTGGCCATCGTCACCCTGGCCCTCAACGAGATCTTCCGGCAGGTGGTCTTGAACGAAGAGGCCGTGACCGGCGGGCCGATGGGCCTGCGAGACGTGCCCGCGCCAGCCCTGTTCGCATCGTGGGGGCCCGACACGGACACCCTGCTGTACCTGCCCTTGCTGCTGATCCTGGTCGCGGTCTATGCGATCGCGATCCGGATCTACGGCCGCCAACTCGGCCGCCGCATGCGCGCGGTGCGCGACGATGAACTCGCCGCCGAATCGATGGGGGTCGACTCGCGCACCACCAAGATCCAGGCCTTCGTGCTGTGCAGCGTGTTCGGCGCGCTGGCTGGCGGGCTGTACGTGCTCACCAACGGCTTCATCTCGCCCAACAACTTTCTCATCGTCGAAAGCGTCAAGCTGCTGCTCATGACGGTGATCGGCGGGCTGGGCTCCATCGGCGGCACCGTGTTGGGCGCCGCGGTGGTCACCATCCTGCCCGAGGCGCTGCGCGACCTGCAGGCCTACTACATGGCCGCCTTCGGGCTGGGCGTGATGCTGGTGCTGCTGCTTGCCCCGCATGGCCTGGGGGTGGTGGGCGACTGGCTGCTGGCGCCGTGGCTGCCAAAGACGGAGCACGGCCCGCAGTCGGGCACGGTGCTGGCGATTCCGAAAGACGTCGACGCGAACTCCACGCCCGTCTCGCGCCCCACACCGCCCGGCCCCGATGCGCGCGTCGTGATGCGCGTGCGCGATGTCTCCAAGCACTTCGGCGGCGTCTATGCGCTGCAGCAGGTGGGCTTCGACGTGCGCGAGGGCGAAATCCTGGGCGTGATCGGCCCCAACGGTTCGGGCAAGAGCACCTTGATCAACGCCTGCTCCGGCATCGTCCGGCCCGACGCGGGGCACATCGAGCTCGACGGCGAGGACATCTCCGCCCAGCCTGCCTGGGACATCCATGCGCGTGGCGTGGCCCGCATCTTCCAGAACGTCCGGTTGTGGGAGTCCATGACCGTGCTGGAGAACGTAATGCTCGCGTGGCACGGCGCTGCGGCCGGATCGACGCCGGCACAGCGCGAATCGGCGGCGCGCAGTGCGGCGCAAGAGGCGTTGAGGGCGATGGGCATCGACTTCCTGGCGACGCGCCGGGCTGGCGATCTGTCCTTCGGTCAGAGCCGGATGGTCGAGCTCGCTCGCGCCATGGTGGCCCGGCCCCGACTGCTGCTGCTGGACGAGCCCGCCGCCGGACTGCGGGGCGGCCTGATCCTGGAGCTGGCGGACATCCTGCAGAAGCTGCGCGCCCAGGGCACCACGGTGCTGGTGGTGGAGCATCGCATCAAGCTCGTGATGGCCATGTGCGACCGGGTCGTCGTGCTGAACCTCGGCAAGAAGATCGCCGAAGGCACACCGGCCGAGATCCAGGCCGACCCTGAGGTGATCGAGGCCTACCTTGGCGAGCGTGCCGGCTACGACGCCGCGGCTGTTGCGCTCGGCACCTCGCATCCGCAGCACGAAGCCGCGGCTGTGCTCGCCCACCACGCCTGAACACCTGCACCCGCACGCGCACCGTCACTCGCCTCGCGGCGCTTCAGCCGAGACCCTGCCCTGCCAACGACAACCCGGAGACCACCATGAACCCTGCACACCGTCCCCTGAAGGCCAGCATGGCCGCCGCGCTCGCCTTGACCGGCGGCCTTCTGTTCAGCGCCCCGGCGATGGCGCAGGACGCCGTCACCATCGGTGCAGCGGCGCCCCTGACCGGCCCGCGTGCCAACCTGGGCCGCTATTTCCGGCAGGGCGTGGAGCTGGCCGTGGACGAGATCAACAAGGGTGGCGGCGTGCTCGGCAAGCCGCTCAAGGTGGTGTTCGAGGACGACCAGGCCGACAACCCGAACGTGGCGATCAACGCGGTCAACAAGCTGCTCAAGGTGCACAAGGTCACGGCCTTCGTGGGCCCACACTTCTCGGTGGCGCAGCTGGCGACGCAGAAGATGTACTGCGACAGCGCCGTCTCGGTGACGGGCGCGAGTGGCGTGCCCGTGACGGCGGCCGGCTGCATGACCGTGATCCGCAATCGCGCCAACGACAACCTCAACGCCAAGGCCATCGTCGAGTACGCACGCACCCACCTCAAGCTCGACAAGATCGGCGTGCTCTCGATCAACGACGACTTCGGCAAGGCCGGTGCCGTCCGCGTGATCGAGCAGATCGAGGCGGCGGGCCTCAAGCCCGTGCGGGTCGAGTCGCACAACCCCGAGGACAAGGACTTCTCTGCCCAGCTGGGACGCCTGCGCGATGCCGGCGCGCAGATGGTGATCATGTGGACGCATGACAACGAGGCGGCCCTGATCGTGCGCCAGGCCAAGCAGCTGGGCCTGAAGATGAAGTTCGCCGGCAGCACCTCGCTCAGCCAGCCGGTGTTTGTGAAGCTGGCCGGCGAGGCGGCGGAAGGGGCGCTGAGCTCCAGCGACTTCGTGCCCGGCAATCCCGACCCGGCGGTGCAGGAGTTCGTCAAGAAATACGAGGCGCGGACCAAGACGGAGACCGAGCTCTACGCGGCGACCTACTACGACGCCACCTGGCTGCTGGCAAAGGCCATCGGCGATGCCGGTTCGACCGAGCCGGCAAAGGTGCGCGAAGCTTTCGCCAGGATCTCGTACAAGGGCGTGCTGGCCGACTACAAGTGCCTGCCCAATGGCGACTGCAACAACCAGATCAACATCGTCGAGATTCAGAAGGGGCAGCCCGTGGTGAAGACCACGGTCCGGTTCTGATGAACGCCGTGACGGACCTTCCCGCGGGCTTGCGGAGCGGGCCTGCGCCGGACGCGGGTCCGCTGGTGCTGGACATCCGCCATGCCGACGCCTTCTACGGCAAAGCGCAGATCCTGTTCGACATCAGCGTGCGCGTGCCCCGCGGACAGGTGGTGTCGCTGATCGGGGCCAATGGTGCGGGCAAGTCGACCATGCTCAATCTGGTGATGGGGCGCCTGCGTGCCAGCGCAGGGGCCGTCGAGCTCGATGGCCGGTCGATCCTGGGCCTGGACACCGAGCAGATCATCGCCGCGGGCGTGGCCTGCGTACCCCAGCGCCGGCGCATCTTCGGGACCCTGACGGTGCTGGAGAACCTGGAGGTCGGGGCCTATGTGCGGCGCCGGGACCGGGCCGGCGTGGCCCGCACGCTGGACGAGGTCCATGCGCTTTTTCCGGTGCTCGCCAGGAAGGCGAACATGCTGGGCGGCGTCCTGTCGGGCGGCGAGCAGCAGATGCTCGCCATCGGCCGTGGCCTGATGTCCAACCCCTCGCTGCTGCTGCTCGACGAACCGTCGATGGGCATCTCGCCCAAGCTCACGACCGAAATGTTCGCGGACATCCGGCGCATTGCGCGCACGGGGCGCACGGTGCTGATCGTTGAGCAGAACGCTTATGCGGCGCTGGGCATCTCGGACTACGGCTATGTGCTCGAGAACGGCGCCGTCGCGCTCGAAGGGCCGGCCTCGGACTTGATGCACGACGACTACGTGCGGCAGACCTACCTCGGGGCATGAAATGACTGGACGAGCGGCCGGACTGTACGGATACCCGGTGGGGCCTTTCAACCGTGAATGATTCAGCGCGCGACCTCGTCGCACAGCGCGTGCAGGCGCTGCTGCCGGCGCTGCGCGCGCGTTTTGGTGACCGTGTGTCAACGGCCGCCGCCGTCCTCGACCACCACGGCGGGGGCGGGGAGGGCGTGCCCATCCGCAGCCTGCCGGATGCCGTCGTGTTTCCGCTGGATAACGAGGAGGTGGCCTTCGTCGCGCGGCTGTGCAACCAGACCGTCGTCCCCATCGTGCCTTTTGGCACCGGCACCTCGCTCGAGGCGCACGTGGCGGCGGTCCGTGGCGGGATCAGTCTCGATCTGTCGCGCATGGACCGGTTGCTCGATGTCAGCGCCGATTCCCTGGACTGCCGGGTGCAGGCGGGCGTGACCCGCCTTCAGCTCAACGCGGAGTTGCGGGAGCTTGGGCTCTTCTTTCCCATCGACCCTGGCGCCAATGCGAGCCTCGGCGGCATGACCTGCACCCGGGCCTCGGGGACGGCTGCGGTGCGCTACGGGACGATGCGCGATGCCGTGCTGGGCCTGACCGTGGTGATGCCGGATGGACGGATCGTGCGCACCGGCACGCGCGCGCGCAAGACGGCGGCCGGGCTCGACCTGACCCGGCTGTTCGTCGGCAGCGAAGGCGTGCTCGGCATCGTCACCGAGATCCAGCTGCGCCTGTGGGGCCTGCCCGAGACGGTGCAGGCCGCCGTGTGCCAGTTCGACGATCTCCGGTCCGCCATACAGACCGTCATTGCCGTGCTGCAGATCGGCGTACCGGTCGCGCGGATCGAACTGCTGGACGACGTTCAGACGGCGGCCTGCATCGCCTTCTCGGCATTGACCGAGCTCCAGCCGCGGCCCACCCTGTTCATCGAGTTTCATGGCTCGCCCGCAGCCGTGCGCGAGCAGATCGAGACCATCGAGCAGATCGCCGCGGACAACGGCGGCAGCGGATTCGCCTGGGCCGAGCGGCCGGAGGACCGCAGCCGCCTCTGGAAGGCGCGCCATGACGTCACCTACGCCAACCTGGCGCTGCGACCGGGCTGCCGGATGATCGGCACCGATGCCTGTGTGCCCATCGCTGCGCTGGCGGCGTGCATCGAGGAGACCCGCAGCGACATCGAGGCCAGCGGTCTGCTTGCACCGCTCGTCGGCCATGTCGGCGATGGCAACTTCCATCTGGGCATCCTGTTCGACCCGGGCAGCGAGGACGAGCGTGCGCGGGCCGAGGCGTTGGCCGAGCGCGTGGCGATGCGCGCGATCCGAATGGGCGGCACCTGCACCGGCGAGCACGGGATCGGGCTGCATCGCATCCACCAGCTGGTGGCCGAGCATCCGGAGGGCGTGGACCTGATGCGGGCGATCAAGCGCGCCCTCGATCCGGCCAACATCATGAATCCGGGGAAGATGTTCGAGATGGCGTCCTAGGAGGTCGGGGCGGTGGCGCTGGGCGCTGGCGCGCCGGGTACCGTGCGACGGTGTGGCGCAGCCTCGATCAACCGCACCATGCCCGTATAGCCGCGTGCTCGGGCCAGGTCCAGCGGCGTGCGGCCCTGCCGGTCGGCCAGGCGCAGGTCGGCGCCGGCGTCGATCAGCGCGGCCAGCGTGCGCTGGTGGCGCGGCCCGCCGTCGCCCAGCACCACGGCCTCGATGGCCGCAGTCCAGTGCAGGTTGTTGACATGGTCCAGCGGCGCACCGGCGCGGATCAGCCGCTGCACCACCGTGTCGTGGCCCAGGTGTGCGGCGGCAATCAGGGCGGTGCCGTCGTAGCGGCTGGTGACCAGGCGCGCGGAGGCGCCCAGGTCCAGCAGCAGCGACAGCGTCGGCAGGTCGTCGGCCACGGCGGCGATGGTCACGGCGTCGTAGCGGTCGGCGTCCATGGCACCCAGGTCGGCACCGGCCGCCGCCAGGGCGCGGATGGCCTCGGCCTGGCGGGCGAAAGTGGCCACATGCAGCGGCGTGCGGCCGTGGGCATCGCGACCATTGACCGGTGCGCCATGGGCGAGCGCCTGACGCAGCCCCGGCAGGTCACCGCGCTGCGCGGCGCGGAAGAGGCCGGTGTAGGCCTCGGCCTCTGCGGCGGTGGGCGCGACCTGCGCCGATGCGGTTGCCGTACCCAGCGACAGTGCTGCGGCCACAGCCAGAAGGGAAGCGGCGAGGCGGCCGCAGCGCATCGGCATCTCAAGCGCCCAGTTGTGCTTTGACGGATTCCAGGCCCGCATTGGCGCACTGGTCGTCCAGGTGGCCGCCGGGCGCGCCGCCGACGCCCACGGCACCGATCACCTCGTTGCCGGCCTTGATCGGCACGCCGCCGCCCAGCAGCAGGAAGCCGGGGATGTTCACCAGGTTGGCGGCGCCGGGGTTCTTCTGGGCGTTCTCCATCATCGCGAGCGTGGGCGCCTTGCCCGAGGCCGAGGTGAAGGCCTTGCGCTCGGCCGCGGCCACGGTGTGCGGGCCGGCGTTGTCGGCGCGCTGCACGGCGCGCACGGTGCCGGCGCGGTCGACCACGGTGGCCGTGACGGCGTAGCCATTGGCGGCGCAGGCGGCCACCGTGGCGGCGGCGATCTGGTTGGCCAGCGGCAGGCTCAGGGCGCGTTCGGTGCGGAGCATGGGTGCGGCAGCGGCGGCCGGTGCCGTGGCCTGCTGGGCCAGGGCAAGGCTGGCGAGCGTGGCCAGGGCGGCGCCGGTGCAGGCGCGGGTCAGGGAGGCGGGCGAAATGGGCATGGAAATCTCCAGTGTTGTGACGCGGTGAAGTCCGCTCGTCGGCGGTGATGCCACTGTAGAAATCCGTCCGCACCGCGCCCATTCGTGCGGCTACGCGCGCCACTGCGTAGAACTACGGAGCGGCGATGGCGCATGGACGGCGCCTCCTGCGGCAGCGGCGCCGCGATGGCGCCACGCTGGCGTCGCTAGGCTGCCGGCGCCTCGGCCAGCACGGCATAGCGCCGGATCAGTTGCGCCAGCGACTCGCAGTCCAGCTTGGCGAAGAGGTTGGCGCGGTGCGTCTCGACCGTGCGCGGCGACAGGTCCAGCCGGCGCGCGATCTCCTTGTTGGTCAGGCCTTCGATGATGAAGGCCAGCACCTCGCGCTCGCGCGGCGACAGCTGGGCGAAGCGCTCGCGCGCCGCATGGTCGCCCAGCAGCCGCTCGCGCGAGCGCACATGCTGGCGCACGGCAGCCTGCAGCGCGTCGATGAGTTGCTGGTCGTCCACCGGTTTCTCCAGGAACTCCGCCGCCCCCGACTTGAAGGCGCGCCGGCACAGCTCGACCGTGCCGTGGCCGGTGAGCATCAGCACCGGCTGGTCCACGCCCTCGGCGATCAGCCGGTCCAGCACCGCGAGGCCGCTGATGCCCGGCATGCGGACGTCGAGCACGATGGCGCCGATCTCGCGCCGGTCGAACTGCGCCAGGAAGGCGAGCGGGTCGGCCCACGCCTGCACCCGCAGCCCCACCGTGCCGATGAGCAGGGCGAGCCCGTCTCGCACGGCGTCGTCGTCGTCGATCAGGTGGATGAGCGGGGATTGGGGCGAAGCGTTCATGGCATGCGGACGCGGGTGATCAGGCCTCGGCCAGTGGCAGGGCGAGCGTGAAGCGCGCGCCGCCTTCGGGCGGGTTGTCGGCGGCCAGGCTGCCGCCCTGGCCGGTGGCCAGCGTCTCGCTGAGGCTCAGGCCCAGCCCGAGTCCGCCCGGGCGCGTGCTGACGAAGGGCTGGAAGATGCGCGGCAGCAGCTCGGGCGCGATGCCCGGCCCGCTGTCGTGGATCTGCAGCAGGCCCTGGCCCTGCTGGCGCAGCACGGCGATGCGGATGCGCCGCGGCGCGTCGGCCGGCCGGCTCTCCAGCGCCTGCAGCGCGTTGAGCAGCAGGTTGTGGACGATCTGCTCCACCGCCACGGGGTCGGCCTGCACGCGCACCGGCTCCGGGGTGGCGGCCGTCTCCACCGCCACTTGGCGGCGCGTGCATTCGGGCTCCAGCAGATGCAGGGCATCGCGCACCACATCCTGCAGCGCGACGACGGTGCGCCGCTCGCCGGCCTGTGCCTCGGGCCGCTCGATGGCGCGGCGCAGGCGCGCGACCACGGCCGCGGCGCGGCGGGCCTGCTCGGCCGCCTGGGCCATGGCGCCTCGGGCGGTGGCCAGCTCGGGCGGGTCGTCGTCGAGCAGGCGGCGTGCGGCCTGCGTGTTGGCCAGCATGGCGGTGAGGGGCTGGTTGAGCTCGTGCGCCATGCCGGCGGCCAACTCGCCGAGTGTGTTGAGCCGGCCGACCTGCCCCAGACGCAGCAACTCCTCGGCCCGGCGGCGCCCGGTGCGCTGGCGCTGCCAGGCCTGCAGCACGCCCAGCGCGAGGGCGACGGCCGCCGCCCACAGCGCCATCGCAGCCCAGGGCAGTTCGGCCCAGCCCACGCGCCGCATCGACACCACCTCGAAGGGCTGGCTGGCCGAGGCCAGCGTCTTGCGGAAGCCGAAGTGCCAGCCGCCGGCCGCGGTCGCATCGCGGCCGGGTTGCAGCACGAAGGCCTGGCCATCCAGCGTCAGCACCGTTCGGGCGGCGGCCGTGCGTGGATCGCTCGGCCATTCCTGCCAGGGCACGGCCGCAGCCAGGTCGATGTCGAGTGCGTAGCTGGTCGGCTCGGCCGCCATGAGCAGTTGATAACGGCCGGCGGCCAGGTCGATGCGGCTGAGCACCGCCGCCTTGCGGCTGCGCGAGCGGGCTTCGGCGGCGGCCAGTTCCGCATCGGCCCATGCGGTGCCGGGCGCGCGCCGTTGCACGCGCAGGATGGCGGGATAGACGGCGCTCAGCCGCTGTTCGGGCCGGTCGGCGGCGGCGGACGCCTGGGCGCCACCCAGCAGCGCCAGCGTGGCCAGCACCGCGTCGTACTGCACCACCTGCTGGCTCAGCAGCCGATGGGCGATGCGGCCTTCGGTGTCGAAGTCGGCCTGCAGGCGATCGAGTTCGGTCCGCGCCAGCCATGCACCACCCGCCAGCACGGCGGCGAGCCAGGCCAGCAGCCAGGGCAGCAGGAAGCGCAGGGAGCGGGGCATCCGGGCATTGTGCCGGTGGGCACCAACACGACCTCTGCCGCGCGACCGAGGTGCTATCGTTTCCGGCCCAGTCCCCGTGGCCTTCCCGCCTCCACGTTCGCCATGCCCTCCAAAGCCTCGTCCCCTTCCACCGCGCCGGCGCTGCGCAAGCGCGTGACCCGCAAGGCCGTCGCCGCCTCTGCTGCGCCCGCCGTGGACGTGGCCATGGACGAGGAAGTCCCTGCGGACGAGGGCGGCGAAGCCGGTACCCGGCTGACCCAGGCCGAGCGCCGCGCGCTGGCCGAGCGGCGCATCCTGGACGCGGCGCTGGAGTTGGTGGCGCGTCGCGGCTCGGTACGCATGACGCTGGCCGAAGTGGGCGAGGCCGCCGGCTACAGCCGCGGCCTGCCGGCCCATCGCTTCGGCAACAAGGCCGGCCTGTTGCAGCGGGTGGTGCTCAACATCGGCGCGCGCTTCGAGGCACGGCGCCTCGCGCTGCCGCAGCACCGTCCTGGGCTCGACGCGGTGCGCAGTCTGGTCTCCACCTACTTCGTCCGCGACGACACCCGCTGGATCGAGACCCGCGCGCTGCTGGTGATGATGACCGAGGGCTTCATGGAGGACTCGGAACTCAACCCCTACATCGGCGAATACATCCGCAGCAGCATCTCGCGGCTGGAGCAGCACATCCGCGACGGCATTGCGCTGGGCGAGATCCGTGCCGACATCGACCCGACCACCGCCGCCACGCTGCTGCTCGGCGCGCTGCGCGGCGTGCTGCACCAGCGCCTGGTGCTGGGCGACCTGCGGCTGGACAAGGTGCGGGACCTGGCCCTACAGATGGTCGACAGGACCTTGGCGCCGCATTGACGGCGGCCGCCGGGCTCAGCCGCCGCGGCCCGCCCGCGCGCGAGCCCAGTCGTCCGGTCCCCAGGCCAGCAGGTCTTCGGCGCCGGAGGTGCGCAGGTGCTGGCCGCCGTCGATGGCGATCATCTCGCCGTTGATATAGGCCGCGCTGTCGCTCACCAGGAAGGCGGCCAGCTCGGCCAGCTCCGGCGGCCGGCCGACGCGGCCCAGCGGGTTGGCTGGATAAGGGGCGGCAGCCCCGGCCTCAGCCGCGACGCCAGTGCCTGCGCTCGCCTCCACATTCGGCGCCGCATTGGCAAATGCTCGCCCCGCCGTTGGGTCCAGCGCCTGGCCCGCGCCCGCCGTCGGGAAGGGCCCGGGTGCGATGGCCACGCTGCGGATGCCGTGCGGACCCCATTCCACGGCCAGGCTGCGCGTCATGGCCAGCAGCCCCGACTTGGCCATGGCCGAGGGCACGGTGAAGGCGCGACCGGTGCGGGTGGAGGTCGAGAGGATGCTCAGCACCACGCCCGGCCGGCCGCTGTCGATCCAGCGTCGGCCGGCCTGCAGCGTGCAGTACAGCGCGCCGTGCAGCGTGGGCCCCAGGATGGCGTCGGCCGCGCGGGCGCTCAGGCGTTCGGTCTGCGCGATGAAGGTGGCCGCCGCGTTGTTGACCAGCACATCGAGCGGGCCTTGCTGCCAGGCTGCATCGAACATGGCTTCGACGGCGGACGGATCGCGCACGTCACAAGTCAGGGTCTGCACATTGGCGTCGTGGCGTGCCAGGAGGCCGTCGCGTGCGGCCGCCAGCAGCTCGGCCCGGCGGCCGCACAGCACCAGCTGTGCGCCCAGCGCCGCGAAGCGCTCGGCCATGGCAAGCCCCAGGCCGCTGCCGCCGCCGGTGATGAGGATGCGCCGTCCGCGCAGCAGTCCGTCTTGAAGCATGGTGTTGCCCTGGCCCCGCGGTGCGGGCGTTGTTGCGAAAGAGGAGGCGTGCCGCCGGCTTACCGGCCGCTGAACTTCGGCGGCCGGCGCTCGGACATGGCCTGCACGCCCTCGCGGAAGTCCTCGCTGCGAAAGTGCGCGAACTGCATCTCGCTTTCGCGCGCGACGGCTTCGCGCAGCAGCGGCATCAGTTCGCGCCGCAGCGTGGTGCGGGTGGCCTGCACGGCGATGGGCGCCGACAGTGCGATCTCTTGCGCGAGTTCCAGGGCCGCGCCGCGCACGGCCTCGGGCCCATCGACCAGCTCGTCGACCAGGCCCAGCGTGTGGGCCTGCGTGCCGTCGATGCGCCGGCCGGTGTAGAAGAGCAGGGCGGCCTGCTGCGGACCCACCAGCCGCGGCAGCGTGACCGACAGGCCGAAGCCGGGATGGAATCCCAGCCGGTTGAAGTTGGCGCTGAAGCGCGCCTGCGGGCAGCTCACGCGAAAGTCCGCGGCCAGCGCGAGGCCCAGTCCGCCGCCGATGGCCGGCCCGTGCACCGCGGCCACGATGGGCTTGCCGGTGGCGTAGATGCGCAGCGCCTCGGCATAGATCGGGTTGAGTGCGCGCGGGCTGGTGGCTGCCGTGGCATCGGTGTCGCCGCCGAAGTTGGCACCGGCGCAGAAGGCCGTGCCCTGCGCGGCCAGCACCACGGCGCGGCAGTCGGCATGGGCTTCGAGGTCTTCGAGCGCATCGGCGATGGCGCGGATCAGCGGCACGTCGAAGAAGTTGTGCGGCGGGCGGCGGATCTCGAGGATGGCGACGTGGCCGTCCATGTCGACGCCGAGGTCGGTGTGGCTGCGTGGGGGCATGAAGGTCTCGGGGAATGTGAAGGGAATGCTGGGCGCCATACGCTGAAGCGCGAGACGTCCTCGGCGCAGCTCACTCGGCCGCGGTCACGGAGAACTGCCGCTGCGTCATCGCCGGCCAGAAGCCGGCCGCGCGGGCGCGGATGGCCGCGGCGCCCAGTCGCTGCGCCCACCAGGCATCGGCACCATAGGCCGCGCGCCAGGCCCACAGCCGGCGCGTGGCGAAGTGCAGCGCATGCTCGTGCGTGAAGCCGATGGCGCCCAGCACCTGGTGCGCGGTGGCCGCCACGCGCGTGGCCGCCTCGCCGCAGCGCACCTTGGCCGCAGCCACGCCGAAGTCGGCACGCGCCGCGCGCTCCGCGTCGCCGAGCCTGAAGTCCAGCCCTGCCGCGCGCACCGCCATGCGGGCCGAGGCCACATCGCCCGCGGCCTGCGCCAGCATCTGCTGCAGCGCCTGGTTCTTGCCGATGGGCCGGCCGAACTGCACGCGGTCGTTGGCGTACTGGATGGCCTCGGCCAGCGCCCATTCCATGGCGCCGACCATCATGGCCGCATGCAGCAGGGCGGCCGTGCTGCGCAGTGGCAGCGCGATGCCGAATGCCGAGGCGGGCAGCACCGCGCGCACCGCGACGACTGCCAGGCGCAGGCGGTCGGCGGGCAGGCTGGCGAGGTCCAGGCCCGGTTCGCAGGTGAGGCCGGTGGCGTCCTTCAGGTCCACCACGGCGATGTCGCCCTGCGGCAGTTGCACGAGTGCCCAGGCGGCATGCCGGCCCCAGGGCACGGCCGGCGCCTCGCCGCTCAGGTGGCGACCGTCCGCCGTCAGCGCCAGCGTCTGCCCCGGCCCCGCGTCGATCAGCGTGCCCGGCCCGGCCAGCGGCGCATGTCCCGTGCAGGCGAGCAGTGCCAGGCCGGCAGCCGTCTCGGCCAGCGGCAACGGTACGCGATGGCGGCCCAGTTCCTCGAAGATCGGCAGCGCCTGGTCGGGCGTGAGGCCGAAGCCCTGATCGCCCGCGGCCAGCGACGCGGCGAAGCCGGCCTCTTCCACCTGCTGCCAAAGCGCCTGCGGAAAGTCGCCGGCCTCCACCTGCGTGTTGAGCGCGGCCCCGGCCGCAGCGGCGAACAGGCGCGCGGCGCTGTCCTGGATCATCTGTTGGTCGTCGTTCATCGCAGGCCCATTCCTTTCGCGAGCATGCCCCGCAGGATTTCGCGCGTACCGCCGCGCAGGGAGAAGGACGGCGTGGCCAGCACCAGGTGCCGCTGCACGCGCGCCAGGTCGCTCTCGGGGGGCATGCGGCCGCCGAAGAGTTCGTGCGCCAGGTCGGGCAGGCCCTGCTCCAGGAGTGCGCCCTGGTCCTTGACGGCCGCAGCGGCCAGCCCGGGGTTCTGGCCCGCGGCCAGCATGCCGGCCACGCCCAGCGACATCTGCCGCAGCGTGGCGTACTGCGCGGCCAGCCGCCCCAGCACCAGCTGGTGGTGCGGGTTGTCGGCATCGGCGGCGTCCAGCATCTCGAGCATGAGCTGCGTGCTGCTCATGTAGCGCTCGGGACCCGAGCGCTCGAAGGTCAGCTCGGTCGTGACCTGGTGCCAGCCTTCGCCTTCGGCGCCGATCAGGTGGTGCGCGGGCACGGGCACCTCGTCGAAGGTGACCTCGTTGAACTCGTGCTCGCCCAACTGGTTGACGATGGGCCGGATGGTGAGGCCGGGGCTGCGCATGTCCACCAGGAACTGCGACATGCCCGCATGCCGGTCGGCACTGGGTGGTGCGGTGCGCACCAGCGCGATCATGTAGTGCGCCTTGTGCGCGGCCGAGGTCCACACCTTGCGGCCGCTGATGCGCCAGCCGTCGCCATCGCGCACGGCCCGGGTGCGGATGGAGGCGAGGTCCGAGCCCGAATCGGGTTCGCTCATGCCGATGCAGAAATGGCACTCGCCCCGCGCGATGCGCGGCAGCAGCTCGGGCGCCAGCACCTCGGGCGAATAGCGCATCAGCAGCGGGCCGCTCTGGCGGTCGGCCACCCAGTGGGCCGACACGGGGGCGCCAGCGGCCAGCAGCTCTTCCAGCACCACGTAGCGCTCGAGCATGGAGCGCTCGCCGCCGCCGTAGCGCCGCGGCCAGGTCATGCCGATCCAGCCGCGTTGGCCGAGGGCTCGGCTGAACTCGGGGCTGTAGCCGGACCAGTTGCGCGCCCGCTCATGCGGCGGCAGGTCCCCGAGCGTCTGCGCAAGAAAGTCGCGCACCTCGGCGCGGAGCCGCTCGCAGTCGGGCGGCAGTTCGGCCGGACGGATGTCCAGGGCTTGCATGGCTTGTCTCCTTCGAAGGTGCGTGCCGGACAGGAGCGTCCGGGTCAACACCTAAAGCAACTTGCTTGTTGGTCAACAAATATAAGTGCTAGAGTCCGCCCAGGCAAGCGAGGTCCACCCCGGGCCTTCCCGGACTTGCGTGAATCCACACCTACAGACGGAGACATCCCATGACCCTTGAACGTCGCGCCTTCCTGGCTGCGCTGGGCGCCTTCGGCGCCGGCGGCGCGCTGCTGGCGGCCAGTCCGGCCGCCCTGGCCCAGGCGGCCTTTCCCACCAAGCCGCTGCGCATCGTGGTGCCCTTCACCGCGGGCAGCGGCTCCGACTCGGACTCGCGCTTCTACGGCGACCTGCTCGGCAAGAAGCTGGGCCAGCCGGTGATCGTGGAGAACCGGCCCGGGGGCAGTGGCCTGATCGCGGTGCAGTCGGTCAAGTCGGCCCCGGCCGACGGCTACAGCATCCTGCTGGCCAGCAACTCGCCCATGTCGGTCAACCCGGCCGTGATGAAGAGCCTGCCCTACGACCCGTTCAAGGACTTCAAGCCGCTGGTGGGCTCGGCCGTCGGCCCGGCCGCCTTCGTGGTGAAAGGCGATTCGCCCGCCCACAGCATCCAGGACGTGGTGGCCGCGGCCAAGCGCGAGAAGCGTCCGATCGCTGTAGGCAACTACTCGGCCGGCTACCAGCTGGTGGCCGCGTGGCTGGGCACGGCCTCGGGCGCGCAGATCAACCACATCAACTACAAGGGCGGCTCGCAGATGGTCACGGACGTGATCGGCGGCCAGCTGGAAGTGGCCATCGTCGACCCCTCGGCCTTCGTCGAGATGCAGAAGGAAGGCCGCATTCGCATGCTGGCCGTCACCGGCGCCAAGCGCATGGGCACGCTGCCCGCGGTGCCCACCATGATCGAGAGCGGCTTCGCCGACTTCGAGACCTATGTCTGGAGCTCCTTCTTCGTGCGCAGCGAGACGCCCGCCGACATCACCCAGAAGCTGATCGGCGCGCTGGCCGAGGTGATGGCACAGCCCGAGGCCGTGGCCTACCGCCAGCAGCGGGGCGCCGACTTCCTGGACCTCAAGGGCGACGAGATGCGCAAGTTCCAGCAGCGCGAGTACGAGCGCTTCAAGCGCGTGGCCGAAGCGGCCGGCCTGGTGCAGCAATGACGATGACCCGGCAGGTGGACGCCATGGGCGTGCCGGCCTTTTTTCTTTGGATCCCATGAAGCCTTCCGAGCAGAACTCTTCCTCCGCCAGCGGGCCGCTTGCGGGCCTGCGCGTCCTCGACCTCACCGCCGTCGTGCTCGGCCCGCTGGCCACCCAGATCCTGGGCGACCAGGGCGCGGACGTGATCAAGGTCGAAAGCCTGGAGGGCGACCTGATGCGGGCCAATGGCGTGTCGCGGCACCGGGGCATGAGCTCGATCTACCTCACCATCAATCGCAACAAGCGCTCCCTGGCACTGGACCTCAAGCGCCCCGAGGGCGTGCAGGCGCTGTTGCGACTGGCGGCCACGGCCGACGTGTTCGTCCACAACATGCGCGTGCCGGCCATCGAGCGGCTGGGCCTGGGCTACGAGGCGCTGCGCCGCGTCCGGCCCGACATCGTCTACTGCGTGGCCACCGGCTACCAGGAGGGCGGCGCCTTCGCCGGCAAGCCGGTGTTCGACGACATCGTGCAGTCCGGTTGCGGCCTGGTGGACCTGAACCTGCGTGACGGGGCGCAGCCGCGCTACATGCCCACGCTGGTGGCCGACAAGGCCGCAGGCCTGATGGTGGCGCAGGCCGTGACGGCCGCGCTGCTGCACCGCGCGCGCACCGGCCAGGGCCAGTATGTGGAAGTTCCCATGTTCGAGGCCATGACCGCCTTCACGCTGGTCGAGCACCAGGGCGGCCATGCCTTCGAGCCTGCGACGGCGGAGCCCGGCTACGCGCGGGTGCTCAATGGCGGACGGCGCCCCATCGCCGTGCGCGACGGCCATGTGACGGTGCTGCCTTACTCGCCCGCGCACTGGCAGGCGCTGTTCGAGCGCACCGGCCACGCGGCCCTTCTGCAGAAGTACGGCCCGATGGACCGCAGCCAGCTCAATGCCCGTGTGCGCGAGCTGTATGCCGACCTGGCGGCCGTGGTGGCCGACATGGACTGCGACACCTGCCTGGCGCTGTGCGAAGCGCTGGACATCCCGGCCACGCGCATCTATGCGCTCGACGAGTTGCGCGAGCATCCGCAGCTGGTCAGCGTCGGCCTGTTCGAGACGCATGAGCATCCCACCGAGGGCCCCACCGTTCAGGTGCGGCCGCCCGTGCGCTTTGGCACGACGCCGGCACGCATCGCGCGCCTGGCGCCGACGCTGGGCGAGCATTCCGCTGAAGTGCTGCGCGAGGCGGGGCTGTCGACCGAGGAGATCGAATCGCTGGCGGCCGCGGGTGCCGTGAAGCAGGCCGCCTGAAGGCGGCGGGCAGGCCGGACCTGGTGCACGGGCCGGCCTGCTTGCCTTCTGAAGGACGCTGCGCCGCCTGACACGCGACGCCGCGGCCGGCATGCAGGCTTGGTCCGCATGAAGCGCTTCCTCGACCTCTTTCCCCTGGTGCACGCCCTGATGGCTGTGGTGTTCGCGGTGGCGTCGCTGATGCTGCTGGTGATCGCGGCGCGCATCGGCTGGGATGCCTTCGGTGCCGGCCTGGACCGCGGCTCGGCCGCTTCCATCATCGAGGCGCTGGGCGTGCTGGCCTCGGCGGTGGTGGCGCTGCAGATCTCGCGCACCATCGCCGAAGAGGAGGTGGTGCGCGAAGCCCACATCAGCGGACCGACGCGGGTGCGCCGCTTCCTGTCGCGCTTTCTGGTCGTGCTGGTGGTGGCGCTCGCGGTGGAGGGGCTGGTGGCTACCTTCAAGGCGCAAAGGGCGCCGGCAGACATGCTCTACGCCAGCGCCCTCGTCGTTGCCGTCGGCGTGCTGCTCGCGGGGTGGGGCGTCTTCATCCGCTACAACCGGGAGGCGGAAGAACTGGAGCCCGAGGCCATGGCCCAGGCCAAGCAGGAAGACGGCAAGGTCAGTTGAGGCCGGGCCTCAACCGGCGTTCTGCGTCGCGGCTGGCGCCTCGATGTCCACCTCGAAGTTCTCGAGGAAGCGGCTCACCATCATGTAGAAGCCGATGACCAGGGTGAGCTCGGCCACGAGGGCGGGCGAGAGTTGCTGGCACAGGGCGTCGAACATCGCGTCGGGTGCCTTGACGTGCGTCACCACCTGGTCGACGTAGTCCAGCACCATGCGCTCGGTGTCGTCGAGCGCGCCCGTGTCGGCGCCGATCTCCAGCGCTGCCACCTTCTCATCGGCCAGACCCACGTTGCGCGCCACCCGCCGGTGCTGGTGCACTTCGTAGCTCGACCCGCACAGCAGGCCGACACGCAGGATGGCGATCTCGCGCAACCTTGAGTCGAGCCGGTTCTCGCGCAGGATGGCGCCGCCCAACGCCAGGAAGCCTTCGGCCACCTTGCCGGCATGCGGCAGCATGCGATAGAGGTTGAGTGGCGGACGCGAGCCGATCAGCTGCAGGTAGGTGTCGGACGCTTGCGAGAGGTCGAAGTAGGGGACGCGGGCCATGGTGCGGTGTACAGGTGGAGCGCACCGGCTGCCATGCTGCCGATGCAATGAGGGATGGGCGGCGTGCTCAGCGGCTTTCGGCGCTGGTGCTGGCGATGAGCGATTTGTAGAGGGTGACCTCGTCGGTCATCATCTTCTGGATGGCGGGCATGTCGTCGAGCATCGGCTCGGAGCCATTCGCCCGCAGGAAGGCCGGATAGTCGGGGCCGTGGAGCACCCGCTTGACCGCAGCCATCAACTTCTCGGTGATGGGCGCCGGCGTCTCGCTGCGCACCAGGAAGACGTCCCAGCTGTAGTACGAGAAGTCGGGCACCCCGCTTTCGGCCACGGTGGGGACGTCCGGGTAGTTGGGATGGCGCGTGGTGCCCGTCACGGCCAGGGCGCGGATCTTGCCGGACTTGATCAGCTCCTGCGTGGCCGTGGCGTCGCCGTAGCCGATGTCGATTCGGCCGGCAGCGAGGTCGGGCAGCGAGGCCGGATAGCCCTTGTAGGGCACGTTGCGCAGCTTGATGCCGGCCAGGTTGGCCAAGCGCTGCGACGTGAGGTAGTAGCCGTCGGAATAGGTGCCGATGGTCAGCGGCTCGGGCTTGGCCTTGCCCACCTCGATCATCTGGCGGATGGTGGTGAACTTGGAGTCGGGCGGCACCGTCAGGATGGCCGGCGCGCGCAGCATGCCGCCGACGAGCTTGAAGTCCTTGAACGGGTCGTAGGGCAGGCTCTTG
This sequence comes from Pseudacidovorax sp., assembly GCF_017991995.1. Lineage (GTDB taxonomy): Bacteria > Pseudomonadota > Gammaproteobacteria > Burkholderiales > Burkholderiaceae_C > Xenophilus. The sequence goes on from NZ_JAGOPN010000021.1 coordinate 122,239, forward strand.
CCATACGCAACCGGTATGGTGATGCCCGACGAGCTGCCCACCAGCAGCGTGTAGCCATCGGCTGGTGCCAATCGCACGGCCGAGAAGGCGATGACGCCATTGGCCCCGGGCCGGTTGTCGACCACCACCGGCTGCCCCAGTTCCTTGCCCAGCGCATCGGCGAAGTTGCGGGTGCTGGTGTCCAGCCCGTTGCCGGCCGGGAACATCAGGATGATCTTGAGCGGCCGGTCGGGAAAGGTCCCGCTCTGGCTCTGCGCCTGGGCCTGAGTCGGCGCGGCGGCCAGCAGGCCGGCGCCCAGGAGCAGGCCCATGACGGCGCCCAATGCGCGGCGGCGGGGCGTCCGAGGAAGGTGCGTCATCGCGGAATCCTTTCGTGGGTTCAGTGCACAGGGGCCGAGGGCGGGTGGGCGGTGGGGGGCGCGTCGCCGGTCGACATGGACGACAACAGCGCGTCGTAGCCAGGCTCGAGCTCGATGTCCATGGACTGCAGGAAGCGCCCCACGCACACGTAGAAGCTCGCCGTGAGCACCAGCTCCACCACGGCGGGATCGTCGAAGCCGCTCTGCTTCAACTGCTGCACCGTGGCGTGCGATGCCGCGGGGCCGCGCGTGACCTCATCGGCTAGCTGCAGCACGGCGCGTTGCGGGGCGTCGAACAGGGGCGACGTCGGCCATTGGCCGAGGGCGTCGATCTGGGCCTGGCTCACGCCGGCCTCCAGCGCCATGGGCACGTGGTGGGCCCATTCGTAGGCCGTACCGGAGATCTGCGCCCCGCGCAGGATCAGCAGCTCGCGCAAGGGCCGTGGGGTGTGGGCGTTCTGCCGAAGCGGCCAGGCAAAGTCGAGCCAGCCGCGGAACATGGCCGGCGCCGTGGCCAGCACGCGGTAGAGGTGCGGCATCGGAAAGTCCGGGCCGCGGGCGTGGCGCACTTCGTCGAAGAGGGCGGCGGCCTGCGGATCGGCCGGGTGTTCGGGGAGCAGGGGGATGCGGGGCATGGGGCTGGCTGGCGATGGAGCAGGGGTGAACTCAGCCAGCTTTGGTCTCGCGCTCGTCCGGCTTCAGGCCCGGCGAGGGCGCCTTGCCGGCGGTGGCCCCGGCATCCACGGGCAGGATCACGCCCGTGACCCAGCGCGCCTCATCGCTGGCCAGGTAGGCCACGGCCTGGCCCACGTCCCAGCCCGAGCCTTCGGTCTGCAGCAGCGAGCGCATACGCCGTTCCTCGCGCACCTCAGGCGTCATGCGGCCCGCGACCATGGGCGTGTAGACCATGCCCGGCGCCACGCAGTTGACGCGGATGCCCTCGGTGCCGTGATGCGCGGCCATGGCCCGCGTCATGTTGACCACCGCGCCCTTGGAGGTGGGGTAGAGCAGGGCCGGCGTGCCGCCCATCAGCCCGGCCACCGAGGCGATGTTGACGATGGCGCCGCGGCCCAGCTTGCGCATCTCGGGGATGGCGTAGCGGGCCATCAACATCATCGAGGTCACGTTGATGCGCAGGGCCCGGTCCCACTCGTCCAGGTCGAGGTCGACCGCGCTGCCGCCGGGCCCGCCGATGCCGACGTTGTTGACCAGGATGTCGACACGGCCCCAGGCCTCCACGGCCGTGGCGACGGCCTGGCGGCAGGCCTCGGCCTGGGACACGTCGCAGGCCAGCGTGATCGCCTGCCCGCCCTCCGCCGCGATGGTGCGCTCAGTGTCGCGGGCGGCATCGGGCTGCAGGTCGAGCAGCAGCACGCGGGCGCCGCGGCGTGCCAGCAGGATGGCGGCCGCGCGGCCGTTGCCCACATCGGCGGTGCGCGAGCCGGCGCCGGTCACGATGGCGACGCGGCCATCCAGGCGGCTGCTCGCGGGTTGGGAATGGTCGGCGGCGCCGAAGGGGGTCGGGGTGGTGTTCACGCGGGACCTCGGGGCCGATGGCCCATGGAGTGATGGCCTCAGCGTAGGTCTGCGCGCAACCGCACAAGAAGAGCGTTTTCCCCAGGGTGAAACGTTTCACCACGAGGTGTATTGAGTACTGCTGCCCGGCTGCCGGTGGACTCAGGTGCGCGGGGTGCGTGCGCGGCGAAGAGGCAGGGTGGGGGCGGGCCCGGTCGACTCGCGCGCCACGAATCGCGCCGGCGCCATGGCCTCGCGCGGTTGGGCGGGCGGTTCGCCGCGCATGCGCTTGAGCAGCATGTCCACGCCGGCCTCGGCCGCGATCTCGTGGTCGATGGCGATGCTGCTGATCGAAGGCCGGTGATGGCGGGCAAAGTCCGGGTCGCCCAGGCTCACGATGGACAGGTCGCGCGGCACCTGCAGGCCCAGCGCTTCTGCCGCGTTGAGCGCATCGGCCAGCACGCTGGTGCCGGGTGTGATCAGCGCCGTTGGCCGGTCGGCGGGGCGCAGGAGGCGCAGCACTTCGTCATAGGCCGGGCTGGTCGATGAGCCCAGGCGCACGACCCGCTCAGGGCGAAGCGCCAGACCGGCGGCTTCGAGCCCGGCCTTGAAGCCCTCGAGGCGCCGACGCATGGGCCGGTTGGGCACATCGGCGATGAGCAAGGCTACGTCGCGGTGCTGCAGTGCGGCCAGGTGCTGCACGGCGTCGTGCAGGCCGCGCAGATGGTCGAACAGCACGCGGTCGTGCGCCACGTCCATGTCGCGGTCGAGGATGACCACCGGCAGGCCGAGCTTCTCCATCGTCTCCAGCAGGGCCGGATCGCGCTCGTGGCCCGGCGCGATGATGGCGCCGTCCATGCGGCGGCTCTGGAACATCGACAGGATCTCGCGCTCGCGCTGCAGGTCATTCAGGCTGTTGGCCAGCAGCACCATGTAGCCAGCCTTGTGCAGCTTGGTCTCGAAGGTCTGGTAGAGCCGCGCATAGAGCGGGTTGGCCACGTCGGTGAACATGCAGCCCACCGTGCGCGAACTGCGCGAGCGCAAGGCCTGCGCCGTCTGGTCGGGCGAATAGTCCAGCTCGCGCATGGCGTGCTCCACCCGCGCCCGCACTTCGTCGCCGACGTTGCCGGCCTTGTTGATGACCCGCGACACGCTGCCCAGCGACACGCCGGCGAATGCCGCCACGTCCTTGATGCTGGCGCGTTTGGCGTGGTGTTTCATGGGCAGGTGGGGGCGCTGGAGCGGGCGGATTCTAGGGGTCGGTCCTGCGGCCCACGGCCGCTGCCATCAGCGCGCTTCGCTGTCGGCGGACAGGGCCAGTTCGGTCAGCTCGAACAGCAGCGGCACCAGCTTGCGCTCGATCTTCGGCGCACCCATCTGCGTCGACGAGCCCGCGCAGTTGAAGCTGAGGATGCCGTGCGCCGGCAGGTGCACCGCCCGCGCCACGCCCACCACGTCGGCCACCCACGAGGCCTGGCACCAGCCGTGCATCTGGTGGTGTTGCACGCCCGCTTCGATCTGCGCGCGCAAGGCGGCGCGGTCCCCCGTGTGGCGCGCGACCAAGTGGGCGATGTGCATCGCCCGTGCCTGCGCCGGCATGCAGGCCAGCGCGGCCGTGCCGAGGGCGGTGTAGGTCATGGGAATGCGCACGCCCGGCGCAATGTGCATCAGCGTCTCGCGCCGCGCGCGGCGGAAGGTGTCGACGTAGACCATGTCGTCGCCGTCGGGGGCGGCCAGGCTCACGCTCACGTTGTGGCGTTCGGCGGCCTCTTCCATGCGGGCCAGCACCTGCTGCCGCACCGGTGCCATCGCCTGGAAGGTCGCAAAGCCCAGGCTGATGCAGGCCGCCGTGGGCGCGTAGCCGCCCGCGCCCGGCAACTGCCGCAGCAGGCCTGCCTCGACCAGCGCCCCGGTCATGCGGCTGACCGTCGACGGCGCCAGGCCGCTCAGCTCCGCCAGGGCGCCGTTGGTCAGGACGGGAAAGCCGGGCCGGAAGGCCTTGAGCAATGCCAGGCCGCGGCGCAGGGTCTGGTTGGTGGCGGTGTTGGTGCGGTCGACGGGCTTGCGAGGTCGCAAAGGGCAGCTCCTGGGTGCGGGGTGCCAGCGGGAGTTTCCATTCTATGGAAATGACTGGCGTGAGCCCGGTTGAGGAAGAAGGGGCTGCCGCCCATGATCGACAGCGGTCGGCAACAACAACGGAGACATCGTCATGCCCCAGCATTCCTTCAATCGCCGCAGGTGGCTCGCGCTGCTTGGCGGCGCTGGCATCGCGGCCACCCTGGCGCCCCATGCCTTGGCGGCGCCGGAGCCCTTCCCATCGCGTCCGCTCAGGCTCGTGGTGCCCTTTCCGCCAGGCAGTGGCACGGACATCGCGGCGCGGCACTTTGCGCGCCTACTGGGAGAGATGTCGGGCCAGCCCGCCATCGTCGAGAACAAGCCCGGCGGCAATGGCTTCATTGCCGTGCAGATGGTGCTGAATGCGCCGGCCGATGGGCACACGGTGCTGCTCGGCAGCAACTCGACCCTGGCGACCAATGCGGCGGCCTTTCGCAAGCTGCCCTACGACCCGCTGGTCGACCTCGCGCCGATCTCGTTGCTGGTGGGCGCACCCGTGATGCTGGTGGTGCCGCCGACCTCGCGCTACCGCAGCGTGGCCGATCTGGTGGCCGATGCCAGGCAGCGGCCCGGCGCGCTCAACTATGGCTCGGGCTCGATCTCGTACACGCTGTATGCGGAGTGGATGGACCAGCTTGCCGGCATCAAGGCCACGCCCATCAACTACAAGGGCTCGGGCGATGCCGGTGCCGCCGTCATGGCAGGCAACGTGGACTTCGCCATCGTCGATGCGAGCAGCACGGTCGAGCTGGTCAAGTCGGGCCGCCTGCGTGGGCTGATGCTCGCGGCGCCCCAGCGCTCGCCCCTGATGCCCGACGTGCCCAGCGCGCCCGAGGCCGGCCTGGCCGCCTTCGATGCCTTCACCTGGGTGGGCGCGGCCGTGGCCGCCAGGACGCCACCCGAGGCGACGCGGCGGCTCGCCGAACTGTTCACCCAGGCCGGGCGCAGCGACGAGACCCGCAAGTTCTACGAAGGCCAGCTGGTGAACATGCGGCTTTCCACGCCCGAGGACATGCGCCGCTACCAGGTCGAGGAGATCGCGCGCTGGAAGTCGCTGGTCAAGCTCACCGGCCTGGAACTGCAATAGGCCGGCCGTCATGGACCGATCCCCTCAATGCCATCACGGCGGCCCGTTGCGCCGCAAGGAGTCCGAGCGACATGACTGACGAGCTGTACCGCGGCATCTACGCCCTGCCCAAGATCGAGCGTGTGGTCTTTGGCCAGCCGGCGGCCGAGGTGGTCGCGGCAGAGGCCGAGCGCCTGGGCGCTAAGCGCGTCTTCGTGCTGACCGCCGCGCTGTTGGCCGAACAGACGGACGTGCCCGCGCGCCTGGCCGTCGCACTGGGCGCGCGCCATGCGGCCACCTGGAGCGGCATCGCCGCCCATACCCCGCGCGACGACGTCATCGCCGCGGTGGAGGCCGCCCGGCGCGCCGACGCCGATCTTCTGGTGGCGCTGGGTGGCGGCTCCGTCATCGATGCGGCCAAGGTGGTGGCGACCTGCCTGGCCAACGACGTCGGCACGGTGGACGACATGGACGCCTTGCGCAAGTCGCCCTCGCAGTCGATGACCGCGGCAGGCGCTGGGGTGCGTGCGCCGCAGTTGCCGCTGCTGGCGGTGCCCACCACACTCGCCGGCGCAGAGTTCACGGCCTATGCCGGCGTCACGCATCCGCGGACGCGCCTGAAGGAGGTGTTCACCCATCCGCAGCAAGTGCCGCGCGTCGTCGTGCTCGATCCAGCGGTGACGCTGCCCACGCCGCAGGCGCTGTGGCTGTCGACCGGCGTGCGGGCGCTCGATCATGCGGTGGAGGACATCTGCTCCATCGACGCGCAGCCCTATTCGCAGGGCACGGCGCTGCAGGCGATCCGCCTGCTGACCCGCGCGTTGCCGGCCACCCATCGCGACGCGGGCAATCTGCGCGCGCGGCTCGATGCGCAGGTGGCGGGCTGGCTCTCCACCGTGGGCTCTCAGGCCGGCGTCAACAAGGGCGCGAGCCATGGCATCGGCCACGCCCTGGGCGGCACGGGCGGCGTGCCGCACGGACTCACGTCCTGCATCCTCATGCCGCACGTGATGCGCTTCAACGAGCCGGTGGTGCGCGAGCAGCACGCGATGATCAGTGAAGCCATGGGCCAGCCCAGCGTGCCCGCGTGGCAGGTGGTGGCGGGCCTGATCGAGGGGCTGGGGCTGCCGCTCACGCTGCGCGCGGTGGGCTTGGACGACGACGAGCGGATCGAAGCCGTGGCCCAGGCGGCGATGCACGACCCGTGGATCCGGACCAATCCCCGGCCCATCGAGGGCGTGGCGACGGTGCGGAGGTTGCTGGAGGCGGCGCGTGCCTGAGGCTGCGCCACCGGTGCCGATCGTCTGCCGACGCTACGCAGGTCCGGTGTTGCGGCCGGCGCAAAAACCTGTCGCCATCAGCGGTACCAGGTGCCGCGCACCCAGGCCCACCCGCCGGCCTCCGGCCGCCAGACCCAATGGCCCGGCACCCACACATGCTGCGGTGAGGGCGGCACGCCGATCTGTTCGATGATGACCGGCGGCATGGGTGGCACCGGCTGGCGCACCCACTGGCCGTGCTGCCAGAGCCAGTCGTTGCCGGCCCAGCGCCAGTGGCCCGGCACCCAGTTGAAGCCCGGGCCGGGCGGATTGCCCCGGTCCTCATGCACGGGCGCGGGCATGGCGCGCACGACCACATGCGGTGCGGGTGGCGGCGGTGGTGGCCGAACGATCACGGGCCGCTCTTCGACGACGGGAGTGACGCAGGCGCTGAGGCCTGCTGCCACGGCGACCAGTGCAAGGCTGCCTGCAAGGGTGCGGCGCGCGGCCTGGGGGAATCGGTCGGTGAACGTCATGGCGAGGCTGTGTTTCTTCTTCGAGTCACCTTGGGAGGAGGAAGGAACAGCATCGTCAGGGTGGGCTTGCACGGGCCTGACCGGGCGGGCCCATGAGGCCGGCAACTTGTATCGATGTCCATCCGTGTAACCGTTGCACGGATGGCCCCGCCGCGCGGTGCTATGTACCGGAGCGCGGCTTGACCCTGTACATCGACGTGTCGCTGCGGTGAAGAAGGGACGCCGTGGTGTCCCCATTCATGGCCTCGGCCAAACCGATGCTCACTGCCACGCGCAGCCCCGCAGCGATCGACTCCCAGTCGAAGGACGTGATGGTGGCGCAGACGCGCTCACACACCTGCGCCGCACTGCCCGCCGTGGCGTTGGCGAACACGATGACGAACTCGTCGCCCGCCCATCGCGCCGGCAGGTCGCGCTCGCGCAGCTGCGATGACATGATGCCGGCCACCGTCTTCAGGACACGGTCACCGACCTCGTGGGTGAAGCGGTCGTTGATCGACTTGAACTGGTCGATGTCGAGCAGCGCCACGGCCAGGGGCTGCCCGGCGGATGCGTGCAGCCGCAGCTCTTCATCCAGGACCTGCTCCAGATGTCGCCGATTGGCGATGCCCGTCAATGCATCCTCCAGCGACCAGCGCTCGAACTGCCTGGACGCCACCAGCGCCTGCTGCAGGTGACGCTCGCTCTGCCTCGCACCGAGGCGCCAGGACACCAGCGCCTCCCGATGGCTCAGGCTGTCCGCGACGACCCGCTGTTCGCGTTGCCGAAGGATTCGGTTCTCGCGCAACGCATCTTCATGGCGGCCCTGCAGTTCGAAGACCTGGATCAGCAGCAGATGGGCACGGCAGGCCAGCTGTTCATGCTCGACGCTCAGGGCGAGATCGCGCATCCTTTCCAGTTCGAGCTGCGTGGCTGCCCAGTCGTGCTGCGCCCAGGCCATTTCGGCGGCACACCAGCGCACGAAGGCATCGAGCCAGGTGACCGTCTTGCCCAGCGCACGCCGGGCGGCCTCGAACTCGGTCTGGGCCAGACCCGCGTCGCCTTGCCATGTGGCCAGCAGCGCGCACGAGGCCGGAGAAATCACGGCCCGGAAGGCCTGCAGCCCCGGCAGCAGCGCAAACCCGATGCCGGCGCGCTCCAGCTCCCGGCACTCCGCCACCAGGCTTGCCAGACGCGCCAGGCTGCGCATCGTGCCGGTGTGGAAGCGCTCATCGATCAGGCGAGACGCCTCGACCCACACCTGATTGATGCGCGGCTGAAAGACACTGACCGCCGGCTCGCAGCGCCGCGCCGCGTCGACGGCAAGCTCCAGCGCCGCATCGCCCCGCTTGTGGTCGCCTCCCCAGGAGTAGGCCAGCCCCAGGCAGTTCAACGCGAGCACCGCGGGCGGCTGCGGTTGCTTGGTCTTGCACAGCTGCACGCTCAGCAAGGCGGCCTCGACCGCCTCGTCGTTGCGACCGAGCAGCATGCAGACATGCGCAAGCGTGGTCAGCGCATTGGCCTCGCCCTGCGCGTCGCCCAGCTGTTCGAAGAGCTGCGCCGCCCTGCGGCTGGTGCCGCTCGCGCGGCGCAGGCGCGAATGGATGCGGTCGCAATGCGCGAGGCAGGCCAGCGCGCGGGCCTCGAGCCGGAGGTTGTCGCCGTTGGCCGCGGAGAGCGCGGCGGCGGCCAGGTCGTAGGCCTCGTGCACTTGGCCTTGGTCGACGGCGGCGTACGCCGCCGCCAGGGCGCCGTCGGGGGTGTCGTCGGAGTCGCCGAGGATGATGTGGCGGGTCACGGTGCGCGGCCTTGTTGAAGTGGGCCGCTGGCCAAGCGGTTGGGCTGGGTCCGGCAGGGCGAGGGCGGCTGATCGGGTGGGAAGTCCGGTGGCAAGGCGTGCACCCTCTGGTAACGGTGTGGACCGTATCGTATCGGGCGGGATGGCGGGTTCCTGCAGGCACTGCCCTGACGTCGATCCGCCTTGCGATGCGCGTGAACATCACCGCGCGGAAGTCCGGTGAGCGCTTTGCCCGCAGCCTGCCGTGAGTGCGAGGCCAGCGGCACTGAGGTAGCAGGCTGCTTGAAGCGACGCACGAGCGTCTTCGGGGGGCTCGTGGTTGAAGTGTCTGCAGCGCAGGACGGGTCGGTCAGGCGGCAAGGACCCTTTCGCGTGACGGCTTTGGGCCCAGGTGTGCGGCAATCGCTTCGGTCACCGCTGACAGATGAGCGGGCTTTCGATGCGCCGATCTACCCTGAACGGCGCCTATGCAGCGGAAGCCCTCCTTCGGGCTATCCTTTCGGCCTACCGGTTCCGGCCACAACCGGACCTCCAATCAACCGTCTCAATTGGCCCGCGAATGGCGCACGTCAAGGACATCGACAGCTTCTATAACTTCATCGGTTACGTGGTGCTATCTGTTTGCACTACCACTGCTAAAAGCCGTCGCTTCACTACTCACCATGCCCCGCCCGCGTCTTAAGACCGCCGCCACGTCGCTGAAGATGACCCCAGAAGTCCGAGAGCTCTGGGAGCTTTGCGCAGTCGCAGAAAGCCGGAGCCTCACCAACAAGTTTGAGGTGATGGTGCGCGATTACGCCAAGAAGATCGGGGTGGCAGCGAAGACGCAAACCGAGCGGAAAACGCCAGCCAGAAAGAAGTAAAAAAGGGAGCACGGATGGACGAGCGAATTTCAGAGCGCATAAGCGAGGGACTTGCAAGAGAAGAAGCTCCGGAGTTGGCGGGTGTGCCTCGTCTCCCCTCGCGGCTTTCGCTGCTTCGACAAATTCGTCGGCTCGAGACTGCAGCCCGTGGGTGCAAAGCATCACCCTCGGCAGTAATCGGAACTGCGCTAAGCAAGTGGTGCGAGGCTGATTGCCAAGGCCTCCCGAATCCAGGGCTTCCTCAATCCAGAAAGCTGTCCAAAACGGCTGAGCTCGCGGTGTTTGTCCAGTCGCTCCGCCGCCTCGGCTTTCTTGAAGCGTCCTACTGGCTCAGCTCTGCGTATGCCATGTTGGCCGACGAAGGCCACCGCAAGCAGCTAGCCATGTTCTTCACCCCGCCCTCGCTCACTCGAGGGCTGCTTGACGACATCGCCGCGCAGGGCGTCGACTTCGGAACACAGACTTTCATGGACCCCGCGTGCGGCGGTGCGGCGTTCCTGGCGCCTATCGCCCTGAGGATGCGAGACACGCTTCGCAGTCAAGGTGCGCGGCCCCGCGCGATTCTGGAGCACGTTGAGTCTCACCTTTACGGCACGGACTTGGACGCAACGCTGTGCGGCTTGTCAGCTCACTTCTTGCGCATGGCTCTGCACTCGGAAATCCAGGCAGCAGCGTACTTCCCCGAGTTCAAAGTGCATCAGGCCAACTCGCTGCTGGAGCTGGCGGCGATGGCCGGCCAACTCGACGTGGTTGTTTGCAACCCGCCATACCGAAAGATGACGGTAGACGAGCTGGTTCCGCTGCGGGCAGCCTACGGCGACGTTATCGAGTCGCAGCCGAACCTGTACGGCCTTTTCATCGCGCTCTGCGTCAGGCTCTTACGGGACGGCGGCCGTGCGGCTTTGGTGACCCCCACGTCGTTCCTGTCAGGCCAACACTTCAGCGCGCTTCGGAGATACCTGGCCCGCAACTCCGTGGTGGAGCACATCGGAATGGTGAGTGACCGCCTCGGCGTGTTCATCGACGTTGAACAGGAGACGGCGCTAACAGTACTGCGCCGTGCTCAACGCGCAGGCGGAGAGACTTGGGCTGACGTATCAGTCGTTTCACCGTCTGGCGCCTATCAAAGCGTGGGCCCAAGCCGTTTACTGGACACCGGCGCGGTGTGGCCGATTCCGCGTGCAGTGACGGATGTCCCCCTGCTGAAGGTTGCGGGGGCTTCGAAGTTCCGCCTCTCCGACTATGGCTACCGCGTGCGTATCGGTGCCTTCGTCTGGAACAGAGACAAGCGGCCGACCTTTCAGTGTTCTAGGGACGTCAAGCACGCAAGATGCCAAACTGCCGTTCCGCTCTTATGGTCAGGGGACATCTCCCTCGCAGGAGACGTTCAATTCGAGGCAGCGGCCGCAAAGCCTGACGAACACCGATTCGTCGACCTTGGAGACCGACAGCACCCGTCAATGGTGACTCGGCCTGCTGTCGTCCTTCAGCGAGTCACGTCCAATACCCAGGCCCGCCGACTGGTGGCAGCCGCGGTGCCTGAGGGACTCACCGAAGAATACGGCGGCTTCGTCGGTGAAAACCATCTGGTGATTTTGGAGGCTACTGAGGAGACCTCCCCGGTGCTAACGCCCAGCCAACTGGCGCAGCTGCTGGCAGTGCCGGCGGTCGACCGCTACTTCCGGTGCATCTCTGGAGCAACCAATGTTTCCGCGTTCGAGCTTAGCCAACTCGCGCTGCCGGACCCCCATCATGTCAAGAAGCTCTTGGCGGCCGGCCGTTCGATGATAGAAGCCGTGCACGCCGTGTACGGGCTCGCGAATGGCTAGACGGTGAATTGAAACCTCGCTGCCGTTCGAGCCATGCGACCACGGAAACTTACTGACCGTCTGGATGACCAGGCAAAGGCCAAGGCCGCAAAAGCGGCATTGCTAGCCAAACTTGCTGCGCCCAAAAGCACTCAAGGGCAGCAGCCTCCCGCAGTTCAACAGGCTGAACCTGCTCGTCAGCCCATCGAGTCCGCGCAAGACCCGAAGCCGCCTGTAGCGCCAGCGCAGGCTGCTCCTCCCGTGTGGGCGCGCTTTGGGACGGCACAGGTTCCGGTGCTCCGCGACGGCGACGCGGAGACCAGCACCGCATCGCATGCGTTGGGTTCGGGCATCGCGATGGCCCGCGCTGGAGAGGTCGAAGCGTTCCTGGAAGCGGCTGCAAAGACCGGGCTCTTTCAGCGGACGTCGCACCTCACGTGGCGTCCCGTGTCGCGCTCACTGCACGTTGAACTCGCCCCAATGTTCACTGGCGCGTGCTTGTACCGTACGGAAGTTCATTCGGACCACGACAGAGTGCAGGTGGTAGTGACGAAGCCGCCGTCGCCAAGCCGGTTCACCAAAGAACTGCTTGCGGCGGCAGGTGAGTGGGGCATGGTTGACACAAAGGAAGCCCTGCCCGGCATCGCCGAGTCGGCGCGAACGCGTTTTTGTGTGATGACACCCTACGTGGACGAGATAGGCGCGCCCATTCTGGTCAATTTGTTTGCCCGAGCACCGAAAGGCGTGCGCCGTATATTCATCTCTCGAGCCGACAGCGGCGACTTGCTGCCGGCCGGATTGAACGGCGTGTCCCGTGAACTGGCCGACCTGGGCGTGAACGTCTTGAGCTTCCGGGTCGAGCGGGAGGACGCAGCAGGAAACGAAACCTCCCACGCGAAGGTGGTCTTGGCCGACGCCCATACCGCTTACGTCGGCTCGCTCAACATGAATCGGTGGTCACTGGATTATTCCCTGGAGCTTGGCGTCTGTGTCACAGGCCGCTCCGCGGGACTGATTGCAAACGTCGTGGACGCCGCTGAACGCGTCTCCGCGCCGATGAAGCTGCCCGGGCCCTAGATGTCGAGTTGCAATAGGTTGTTCCCACAAAGGCGGGAGGCTGGGGGCTTGTGCCCCAGAGCGCAGTGCGGGCGCTCGCAGTTGTAGTAGCGCAGGAAAGCGGGCAACCAAGCGGTGCGCTCGGCACT
>NZ_JAGOPN010000033.1 GCF_017991995.1 Pseudacidovorax sp.
GCCAGCTGCTGTCGGCCGCGCTGACCTTCTCGGCCCTGCGCTACGTGTGTGAGCAGCACATCCGCCAGTGCGAGGCGGTGGCGCGCCAGCTGATGCTGCCGGCGCCTTTGGCTGCAGGCGCCTAGGCCGCCGCCGGGGCCTGCCACGGCCTGCGGCTAGAATGAGCAGCTTCGGGGCGTAGCGCAGTCTGGTAGCGCATCTGCTTTGGGAGCAGAGGGTCGCACGTTCGAATCGTGTCGCCCCGACCACTTTGAGCACCGGTTGACGGGCTGATGGCTGTTTGCCTTCGGCCCGTTTTCCATTGGGCGATGGCATTGGCATGGCCGAGCCTGTCCGCTGGCCTGCCCGGAGGGACTCGAACCCCCGACCTGCTGCTTAGAAGGCAGCTGCTCTATCCAGTTGAGCTACGGGCAGATGGCGCCGGACGTCAGAGCCGCCCGGCGTGAAGGCTGCGCATTCTAGGAGCCCGCGGCGCGGCCGGCCGCGGGCGGGCGCCGGCTACAGTGCGGCATGTCCCCGATCGCGCCTGCAGCACCGGCGTCGCCCCTTCTGCCCCCTGTTGCGCCCACCCGCGCCGACCGCCTGGATGCGCTGCGCGGCCTGGCCATCGTGTGGATGGTGGGCTTTCATTTCGCCTTCGACCTGAACCACCTGGGCTGGCTGGAGCCACGCCAGGACTTCTACCGCGATGCGCTGTGGACCGGCCAGCGCACGGCCATCGTCAGCCTGTTCCTGCTGTGCGCCGGCCTGGGCCAGGCGCTGGCCCTGGCGGCGGGCCAGGGCTGGCCGCGCTTCTGGCGCCGCTGGGCCCAGGTGGCTGTCTGCGCGCTGCTGGTTTCGGCCGGCTCGGCGCTGATGTTTCCGCGCAGCTGGATCAGTTTTGGCGTGCTGCACGGCATGGCGGTGATGCTGATCGTCACCCGCGGCCTGGCCGTGGCCGGCCTGCCTGGCGTCTGGCTGTGGCCGCTGGGCGCGCTGGCCCTGGTGGCGCCCTGGCTGTGGCAGCACCCGTGGTTCGACCACCGCGCCAGCAACTGGATCGGCCTGGTCACGCACAAGCCCGTCACCGAGGACTATGTGCCGGTGCTGCCCTGGCTGGGCCTGATGCTGTGGGGCCAGGCCGCCGGCCAGTGGCTGCTGGCGCGGCGTGCGCACTGGCTGGCCGCGCCCCTGCCTGCGGCGCTGGCCGGCGCCGGTCGCGGCCTGGCCTGGCTGGGGCGCCGCCCGCTGACGGTCTACATGCTGCACCAGCCGCTGCTGATCGGCGGCCTGATGGCGCTGGGCTGGCTGCTGCAGCGGGGGGCGCGATGAACCAGCCGCTGGATGCACAGATCGGCGAGGCCCTGGCCCTGGTGATCGACGGCAACACCGGCACGCGCCGCGCGCTGGCCAATATGCTGCGCGACTTCGGCGTCACGCGCATCGAGCAGACCGGCCGGCCGCAGGATGCGCGCGGCATGCTGGAAATCCGGCCGTTCGACATCGTGCTGTGCGAGCACCACTTTCCCGGCGAGCCGATGAACGGCCAGGAGCTGATGGACGATTTGCGCCAGGCCGGCGTGCTGCCGCTGTCCTGCGTGGTGGTGATGATCTCCGGCGAGGCCAACTACGGCCATGTGGCCGAGGCCGCCGAGGTGGCGCTGGACGCCTACCTGCTGAAGCCGCACACCCCGGATGCGCTGCGTGTGCGCCTGCGCCAGGCGCGCGAGCGCAAGCGGGCGCTGGCCACGGTGTTCGAGCTGATCAACGAGCGCCAGTTCGAGAATGCCGCGGTGCAGGCCGAGGCCCTGGTCGATGCGCGTGGCCAGGTCTGGCTGCAGGCCGCGCGCATCGCCGCCGACCTGTGGCTGCGCCTGGGCCGGCCGGCCGACAGCGAGCGCCTGCTGGAGCTGGTGCTGCAGAACGGTGCGCTGCCCTGGGCGCGCCTGGGCCTGGCGCGCGCGCAGACCGAATCCGGCGCGGTGTTCCGTGCCCGGCGCACGCTGGAAAGCCTGATCACCGACCTGCCGGGCTATACCGATGCCTACGATGTGCTGGGCCGGGTGCTGTTCGAGCAGGGCGACGTGCCGGCGGCGCTGCAGGCCCTGGGCCAGGCCGCGCGCATCACGCCGCACAGCGTGGCCCGCCAGGTCAAGCTGGGCGTGATGCAGTTCTATTTTGGCGAGGCCGGCGATGCCGCGGCCTCGCTGGCCCAGGCGGTGCGGCTGGGTGCCAGCTCGCGCAGCTTCGACCTGCAGGGCCTGATGCTGCTGGCGGCGCTGCAGTTCGAGGCCGGTGATGCGCGCGGCCTGATGTCCTCGGTGGCGCTGCTCGAGCGCACCCTGGCCACCGCGCCCGAAAGCCCGCGCCTGCAGCGCTTTGCCAGTGTGCTGCAGGTGCTGCTGGCGCTGCTGGAGCGGCGCGTCGTCGAGGCCCTGGCGGCGATCCGCGCGATGGTCGACGAGATCGCCGAGCCCAGCTTCGACTTCGAGGCCGGCTGCAATCTGCTGATGCTGCTGGCGCGGCTGGACAGCAAGGAGATCCACCTGCCCGAGCTGCCCGAGCAGGTGGGCCGGCTGGCCTCGCGCTTTGCCGTCAGCCGCGCCACCTGCGACCTGCTGTGCGCGGCGCTGCGGGCCGGCCACGAGCTGGTGCCCACGGTGCGCGCCGAATACGAGCGCATCAATGCCATCGCCCAGCAGGCCGTGGGCCACACCGTGGCCGGCGAGCCCGACCAGGCCGCCACGCTGCTGCTGGCCGGCGCCGAGCGCACGCTGAATGCCAAGCTGATGGACCTGGCGGCCAGCACCATCCAGCGCCACCGCGAGTCCATCGCCGATGCCGATGGCCTGCAGCAGCGGCTGCAGGCGCTGAACGACACCTACCGCAGCTATGGCACGCAGCTGCGCGTGGCCCGCGTCGACGACCCGCGCACGCTGACCGGCGCCGCCCGGCCCGAGGCGGTGCCGCTGGACGGCGTGGATGCGGCAGTGGCTGCCGACCCGGCGGTCGATCCCGCGGTCGATCCGGCGGCCGTTGCCGCCGCCGGCGATGCAGCGGGTACAGTGGCTTCATGAGCGCCCAGGTCCTGTTCGGCTTCCATGCCGTCACCGTGCGGTTGAAGACCGCCCCCCAGTCCATCGTCGAGATCCACGTCGATGCCACGCGGCGCGATGCGCGCATGCGCCAGTTCGTCGAGCGGGCCCAGGCCGCCGGCGCCAAGATCGTCGACAGCGACGACCAGCGCCTGATCCGCCTGGCCGGCAGCCCGCGCCACCAGGGCGTGGTGGCGCGTGTCACGCCGGTGGCGCGCAGCCATTCGCTGGACGATGTGCTCGACCAGGTGGAAGGCGCGCCGCTGGTGCTGGCGCTGGACGGCGTGACCGATCCGCACAACCTGGGCGCGGTGCTGCGCGTGGCCGATGGGGCCGGCGCCCATGCGGTGGTGGCGCCCAAGGACCATGCGGTGGGCCTGAACGCCACCGTGGCCAAGGTGGCCTCGGGCGCGGCCGAGACCATGCCCTATCTGATGGTCACCAATCTGGCGCGGTCCCTGAACGAGCTGAAGGAGCGCGACATCCGCATCATCGGCCTGTCCGACGATGCCGAGCGCACGCTGTACGACCTGGACCTCAGCGGCCCGGTGTGCCTGGTGCTGGGCGCCGAAGGCCCGGGCATGCGCCAGCTCACGCGCAAGACCTGCGACGAGCTGGTCAGCATCCCGATGAGCGGCGCGGTGGAAAGCCTCAACGTCTCGGTGGCTGCCGGCGTGTGCCTGTACGAGGCCTTGCGCCAGCGGCGCGGGCAGGGCGAGGCCTGAACCTGGCCTGAGCGCGTCGATACACTGCGGTCCACCTCTTCCGACCGAGCCGCGCCATGCCCGTCTTCGCCGTCCAACACCCCCTCGTGCGTCACAAGATCGGCCTGCTGCGCGAGGCCGACATCTCGACCAAGAAGTTCCGCGAGCTGACGCATGAGCTGGCGCGCCTGCTGGCCTACGAGGCCACGGCCGACTTCCCGCTGGAAAAGACCACCATCGATTGCTGGAGCGGCCCGACCGAGATCGAGCAGATCGCCGGCCGCAAGGTCACCGTGGTGCCCATCCTGCGCGCCGGCCTGGGCATGCTCGACGGCGTGCTGGACCTGGTGCCCAATGCCAAGGTCAGCGTGGTCGGCCTGGCGCGCGACCATGAGACGCTGCAGCCGGTCAACTACTTCGAGAAGTTCGTCGGCCAGCTGGAAGAGCGCACGGCCATCATCATCGACCCGATGCTGGCCACCGCCGGCTCGATGATCGCCACGGTCGATCTGCTCAAGGCCCGCGGCTGCAAGGACATTCGCGCCCTGGTGCTGGTGGCCGCGCCCGAGGGCATTGCCGCGCTCAACGCCGCCCATCCCGACGTGCGCTGCTGGACCGCGGCCATCGACAGCCACCTCAACGAGATCGGCTACATCATCCCGGGCCTGGGCGACGCCGGCGACAAGATCTTCGGCACCAAGGACGAGGCCACGCGCTGAGCATGGCAGGAGCGGGTCCGGCCGCTGCGCCGGTGGCGGCCACGGCGTCGGCCACGCGCAGCCTGGTGGCGCTGTTTGCCGCCACGGGGGTCGAGCTGACTTCGATCTTCGTCTTCGGTCCGCTCTTGCTGATCGAGCTGAAGGCGCGCGGCCTGGGCAGCACCGCCGCCGGCGCCTTTGCCGCGCTGGGCTGGATTGGCGTGCTGGTGGCCACGCCGTTCGCCTCGCGCCTGGTGCGCCGCCTGGGCACGGCGCGGGCCCTGCTGGTCAGCGGCGGCGTGCCGGTGCTGACCATCACCGGCATCCAGCTCAGCGACAGCGTGCCGCTGTGGGCCCTGCTGAACACCATCTCCGGCATGGCCGGCGCGCTGCGCTGGGTGCTCAGCGAGGCCCTGGTGGCCAAGCTGGCGCCGCCGCACCGGCGCGGCCGGCTGATGGGCTGGTTCTCGACCATGATCGGCGGCACCTTCATGCTCGGCCCGGCCCTGCTGGCGGCGGTGCTGGCGCGCGGCTGGACGCCGCACCAGGCTGGCTGGCTGGCGCTGGGCCTGGCCGTGCTGGGTCTGCTGCTGCTGGCCGGCGTGCGCGCGCCCGAGCTGGCCGCGGCGCCGGCCGCCACCGCTGGCGACACCGCGCCCAAGGCCGGCCTGGGCCTGGCCCTGCGTGCCGCGCCGGTGGTGATGGTCACCGGCCTGGTGGGTGGCTTCTTCGAGGCCGGACTGTCCGGCGCACTGCCGCTGTGGGGCCTGGCCCTGGGCTGGACCGAGGCCGCCGCGGCCCTGCTGGTGACGGTGTCGGGCCTGGGCAGCACGCTGGCGGCGGCGCCGGTGGGCGAACTGGCCGACCGCTGGCCGCGCGAGCGGCTGCGCCGCATCGGCGTGGCCCTGTGCCTGGGCGGGGCGCTGCTGGTGCCGGCGGTGTCGGCCGGTGGGCTGGGCGGGGGCGGCACCTGGGCCTGGCTGATCTGGCCCATCGTCGCGCTGTGGGGCGCGGCCGGCGCCGGCCTGTATACGCTGGCGATGACCGAGATCGGCCACCAGTATGCCGACGGGGCCGCCCACGACCAGGCGCCGGGCGGCGGCCTGGTCGATGCCACGGCGGTGCTGGTCACCGCCTACACGCTGGGCGGCGTGCTGGCACCGGCGGTGGCCGGGCTGATGCTGGACCTGGCGCCACGCTGGGGCCTGGCCGCGGCGCTGGCCGTGGTGGCCCTGGTCGGCTTCTGGCGACCGTCCGTCGCACGGCGCTAGCGGCGCCACGCGGCTTGGTTACCATCGCGCCCGTTTCAATCTTCAACTTGCTTCAGGAGCACACCCGCCATGGCCATGGATGTCGTCGACTACGAGATCAAGGGCTCGGAAATGCAGTTTGTCGAGGTCGAGCTCGACCCCGGCGAGGCCGCGGTCGGCGAGGCCGGCAGCCTGTTCTTCATGGATGCCGGCATCGGCATGGACACCGTCTTCGGCGACGGCAGCAACCAGGGGGGTGGCGGCTTCTTCGGCAAGCTGCTGGGCGCGGGCAAGCGGCTGATCACCGGCGAGTCGCTGTTCACCACCGTCTACACCAACCAGGCGCCGCAGAAGCAGCGCGTGGCCTTCGGCGCGCCCTATCCGGGCAAGATCATCCCGATGGACCTGCGCCAGCTGGGCGGCATGCTGGTGTGCCAGAAGGACAGCTTTCTGTGCGCGGCGCGCGGCGTCTCGCTGGGCATCTATTTCCAGCAGAAGCTGTCTGTAGGCTTCTTCGGCGGCGAGGGTTTCATCATGCAGAAGCTCGAAGGTGACGGCCTGGCCTTCGTGCATGCCGGCGGCACCGTGGTCAAGCGCGAGCTGCAGCCCGGCCAGACGCTGATGGTGGACACCGGCTGCGTGGTCGCCTTCACGCCCAACGTCAATTTCGAGATCCAGTACGTCGGCAAGATCAAGACCGCGCTGTTCGGTGGCGAGGGCCTGTTCTTCGCCAAGCTCAGCGGCCCGGGCACGGTGTGGCTGCAAAGCCTGCCGTTCAGCCGCCTGGCCAGCCGCGTGTTTGCCGCCGCGCCGCAGAATGGCGGCTCGCGCGAGCAGGGCTCGGTGCTGACCGGCGTGGCCGGCGGCGGCCTGCTGGGCGGCATCCTGGGCGGTGGCGACGACGATTGAGCCGGAAGTGATCGTGGCTTGATCGACGACAAGGCAGTGTGGCGGCCCGGTCTGCCACCTGCCCTTTACACTTGCGGGTTGCCCTGAAGCCTGCCGCCCTGTCGTGATCCTGCTGCCTCCCGCCGGTGTCGCCCGGCGCCAACTCCTGTCCCTGGGCCTGCGGGCCGCCGTGGCTCCGGCCATGCTTGCGTCCCCGCTGGCCCGAGCCGACGGTCTGGGCGCCAAGCCTGGCGCAGCGCGGCGGCCGATCTTCGTGCTCAATTCGCTGGACGCCAACGTCAGCGTCATCGATCCGCAGACCTGGACCGAGCGCCGCCGCATCCCCACCGGCAAGGAGCCGCACCACCTGTACCTGACGCCGGACGAGAAGAGCCTGATCGTCGCCAATGCGCTGTCGGACACGCTGACCTTCATCGACCCGGTCACGGCCGAGGTGCAGCGTGTGCTGGACGGCATCGTCGATCCCTACCAGCTGCGCTTCTCGCCGGACATGAAGTGGTTCGTCACCGCCGCCAACCGGCTGGACCATGTGGACATCTACCGCTGGGTGCCCGCCGACACGGCCCAGCCGCTGAAGCTGGCCAAGCGCATCGCCGCGCCCAAGACGCCCAGCCATCTGTTCATCGACAACCGCAGCAGCACGGTCTACGTGTCGCTGCAGGACAGCGACGAGCTGATGGCCATCGACCTGGCCACCCAGGCGCCGCGATGGAAGATCAAGGTCGGCAAGATGCCGGCCGACGTCTACCTGTCGCCCGACGACAAGCGGCTGTTCGTCGGCCTCACCGGCGACAAGGTGGTCGAGGTCTACGACGTCACGCAGTCGCCGGGCAAGCTGATCGAGCGCATCGTCACCGGCGAGGGCGCGCATGCCTTCCGCGCCCGCGGCGACGGCCGGCAGCTGCTGGTCAGCAACCGCGTGGCCAATACGCTGAGCCTGATCGACGTGCAGACGCTGAAGGTGCTGGCCACGCTGCCCGGTCCCAGCGGCCCCGATTGCATGGACCTGCTGGCCGATGGCCGCACCCTGCTGCTCAGCTCGCGCTGGGCCGGCAAGATGAGCGTGATCGACCTGGAGACGCGCCAGGTGCTGCGCCAGGTGAAGGTCGGCCGCTCGCCGCATGGCATCTGGACCCTGGACCATGCGCCTCGGCGCTAGCGCCAGCACCGCCCTTGGCCTGGTGCTGGCCGTGTCCAGCGCCGCTGCGGCGCCGGCCTGCGCCAAGCCGGTCTACCTGAGCTTCGACACCGGCCACATGGGCGTGGCCGAGCTGGTGGCCCAGGTGCTCAGGCGCCAGCAGGTCAAGGCCACCTTCTTCCTGGCCAACGAACGCACCCAGACCGGCGGCGCCAGCCTGGACGAGCAATGGGCGCCGTGGTGGCGCGAGCGCGCGGCCGAGGGCCATGCCTTCGGCTCGCACACCTGGGACCATGGCAGCTGGCTGGCCGACCGGCCCGACGGCCGCTTTGATCTGCGGCCCAGCCAAGGCCCGCAGGCCGGCCAGCGCCTCACCGTGGACGCCGCCGCCTACTGCGCCGAACTGCAGCGCCCGGCGCAGCGCTTCCAGGCCATCACCGGCCAGGCCATGTCGCGCTGGTTCCGTGCGCCGGGCGGCAAGACCTCGCCGGCCCTGCTGGCGGCGGCCCGGTCCTGCGGCTGGACCCATGTCGGCTGGAGCCCGGCCGGCTTCCTGGGCGACGAGTTGCCCAGCGAGCGCTTTCCCAATCAACGGCTGCTGGCCCAGGCCCTGCGCGACATCCGGCCCGGCGACATCCTGGTGGCCCACCTGGGCATCTGGTCGCGCCGCGAGCCCTGGGCGCCGGCGGTGCTGGAGCCGCTGATCGAGGGCCTGAAGGCGCGGGGCTTCTGCTTTGCCACGCTGCGCGAGCATCCGCAGCTGGGCCCGGCGGGCGGATAGAACACGGCCATGGACTGGATCACCGACCGCTTCGAGCAGGCCCAGCTGTGGCTGTTCGAGACCTGGCTGCAGCCGCTGATGTTCCACGCCGGGCTGGGCAATCTGCTGGCCGACGGCCACCGCGCCACCGGCTGGCTGCTGGTCGGCCTGCTGCAGCTGGCGGTGATGCTGGCGGTGTTTCGCACGCTGGAGCGCTGGCGTCCGGCCGAGGCCGTGGTCGACCGTGCCGCGGTGCGCACCGACATCGTCTACACGCTGATCCACCGCCTGGGCCTGTTCCGCGTGGCGCTGTTCTTCGCCATCGACCCGCTGTGGGACCTGCTGCGCGGCTGGCTGGGCCTGCACGGCATGGGCGGCCTGGAGCTGGACCGGTTGTGGCCGGGCGTCACCGACCAGGCCTGGGTCAGCTTCCTGATCTACCTGCTGGTGTTCGACGCGGTGGACTATGTGTACCACCGCGTGCAGCACCGGCTGGACTGGTGGTGGCAGCTGCATGCGGTGCACCACAGCCAGCGCCAGATGACGATGTGGAGCGACAACCGCAACCACCTGGCCGACGACCTGCTGCGCGACAGCGTGTTTGCGCTGCTGGGCATCGCCATCGGCGTGGCGCCGGCGCAGTTCATCGCCCTGGTGGCGGTGACGCAGCTGGTCGAGAGCCTGTCGCATGCCAACACCCGGCTGGACTTCGGCCCGCTGCTGAGCCGGCTGATCGTCAGCCCGCGCTACCACCGCACCCACCATGCCATCGGCATCGGCCACGAGGCCAGCGGCCCGCGCGGTGGTGCGGGCACGCTGGGCGGCTGCAATTTCGCGGTGCTGTTCCCGATCTGGGACATGCTGGGCGGCACGGCGCGCTTCGATGCACCAGCATCGCGCATCGCCCCCACCGGCATCCGCGACCAGCTCGAAGGCCGCGACTACGGCCACGGCTTCTGGGCCCAGCAGTGGCTGGGCCTGCGCCGGCTGTTCGACCGCGACGCCTGAACGGGCCTTCCGGCCCGCGGCCCATCCCCCTCGATCACGGGGGTGGTGGCGACCGTCCCAGGCCGTGGCCCATGCGCCAAGTGCTTGTCTTTACAAGCGATTCACTATTCCGTCATCCCACCATCACTTTCGGGGGCGGGCTTGCCCGGGGTGAACTCGGCGCTCTACTTGCTTAGCCTTCCCGGTCTTGGCGTGACGGATTGCACCCAAGGGGCCGGTGCGATGCACCGCAAACCCTGGACAGACTGCCGCGCACAGGTCAGGGGCCGCTTCATGAGAGCGGTCCGATTCGCTACCCATCCACTCCATAGAAGGACGGAGTCACAGACCATGAAGAACAACCTCGCACGCACCGCCCTGGCGCTGGCCAGCCTGCTGGCCCTGGCCGTTCCCGCGTCGGCCCAGAGCGTGGCCTCGCAGCTGACCGCCACCGGTGCCAACCACTCGCCGCTGATCCTGGCCGGCGGCGGCGCCTACAACGCCAACCGCCTGGTGGACGCCAACGTGCCGACCTCGGCCTTCAGCGGCGTGGTCAGCGTGCGCACGGTCTACGACATCGGTCTGCCCACCCAGGCGGCCTACATCTGCTCGGGCGCGCTGATCTCGCCCTGGCATGTGCTGACCGCCGCCCACTGCATCGACAAGAACGATGACGGCCTGGGCATGTCGCTGAATGCGCAGAACACCGTGGCGGTGAACTTCAACCACGACAACGCCAGCAGCACCCTCGCCGGCACCACCCGCATCTCTGCGCAGACGGTGCGCATGAATGGCAACTACCAGGGCTTCAACAACTGCCCCGATGGTTCCACGGGCTGCCTGAACGACGACCTGGCCATCATCACGCTGGCCGAGAAGGCTCCGGACGCGGCCAAGATCTACAGCATCTACAGCGGCGCGCCGGCCGATGGCCAGCTGATCACCATGGTCGGCTACGGCACCTCGGGCACCGGCCACGTCGGCCATGTCAGCGGCACGGCCAACTACTACATCAAGAAGGTGGCCTACAACGCCGCCGACCTCTACGATCTGGACGACGAGCAGGGCTTTGCCGCCGGCCCGTCCGAGGTCTGGTACGCCGACTTCGACGGCGTCGACCAGCGTGGCCAGCTGCAGGACACCTGGGGCCAGCTGGGCCTGCCCAACACCCCGCGCCTGCCCACCGGCGTCGAAGGCAACATCGGCGGCGGTGACTCCGGCGGCCCGTCGTTCATCCTGCACGAAGGCCAGCTGGTGCTGTTCGGCAACAACACCTTCGGCGGACGCTGGGACGACCAGGTCAGCGGCACCTACGGCACCTACTTCGGCGGCATGGTGCTGTCGGCCTATGGTGACTTCATCGACAGCAGCACGCTGGGCATGGCGCAGATGGTGCCGGAACCCGAGACCTATGCGCTGATGCTGGCCGGTCTGGGCGTGGTGGGCCTGCTGGCCCGCCGCCGCCGTCAGGACTGATCCACCCGGCTTTGAGCCACTCGCCCGGGCCGCGCGTATGCGCGGCCCGGGCGATCCTCATTCTGGGCACCAGCCCGGCGATCCCTACAAACGCATTGCGGTCTTCATCGATTGTTGCGGGGCATCGCTGTACGCTCCTCTTGCATGCTGGGTGATTGGCCTGGTGGCGAGGAGACAACGATGATGACTTCTTCTTCGATGCGCCTGCTGCTGGGCACGGCGCTTTCGCTGTGCGGCCTGGCTTCGGCGCAGGCCGCCAGCGGCCAGATCGACAGCTTCAGTGCCAATGCACTGAGCGTGCCGGTGGGCGGCACGGTCGACTTCACGGTCAGCTACAGCGTCAGCGCCAGCAGCTGGTCCTCCGGCGGGGCCGATCCGGTCGAGCCGGCGCCCCAGGAGGGCTACCAGTTCTGGGCCGTGAATTGGTACAACTCCGAGACCGAGACGGTGAGCAGCATCAGCCTGCAGGCCGGTGGCAACGGGTTCAACGACATGCCCAGTGCGCCTGCCGGCAGCGGCCACAGCGGCAGCTGGACGTTTTCGATGCTGTTCCCGCAGGCGGGCGTTTTCCAGATCACCGCGTCCGGCGACTGGGCGGTCAACGTCACCTCGTACTACAGCCAGGAGTCGGCGTCACGCCAGTGCGACAACATCGATCCGGAAGGCAGCGGCACCCTGCAGTGCACGTCCTGGCAGTGGCAGTACAGCGATGGCAGCAACGAGAGCAGTCTGAGCGGCAGCATGCCGGCGCTGACGCTGAGCATCGAGGTCGTGAACGCCGTGCCCGAGCCCGCCACCTGGGCCCTGTGGCTGGCCGGGGCCGCCTGGCTGACCAGGCGCGTGCGGCATGGCCGTGGCCGCCTGCGCTGAGCCCGGTCGCCGCAGACCGGCGCAGGGTCAGCCGCGGGCGTCCAGCACCGCCCGCACCAGGCGGGCGCCGGGGGCGGCCAGTCGGGGCAGGTCGGGCACACGCTGGGATTCCACGGCCTGCAGCACCCATTCGTGGATGCCGCCGACGATGGCCACCGCCTGCTCGCGGCCCAGGTCGTGCTGGCCGCTGGCTTTGACCACCTCGATGATCAGGTCGGCAAAGCGCTCGGTGCTGCGCCGGCGCGCGGCCAGGCCTTCGGCGCCCAGGCCCATGATCTCGACGAACAGCGTGGCCAGCAGGGCCGGGTTGCGCGCCAGGCAGGCCAGGTAGGCGGCGAGCGCCTGTTCGACCTGGTCATGCCAGTCGCGCCGCGGGTCCAGCGCCTCGCGCAGCACCTTCAGCGTGGCCAGGCTGGCCGATTCGTACAGCGCGATGAAGCAGGCCGGCTTGTCGCTGAAATGCTCGTAGAAGCTGCGCTTGGACACCCGCGCGGCCGAGGCCAGATCGGCGATGGTGACTGCCGCATAGCCCTTGGCGGCCACCGTCTCGGCCATGGCCTGCAGCAGGCGGTGGCGGTGGTCCAGGTCGGGCAGGACGTCGACGAGCATGCGGGAATGATGCCATGCACGCCCGCCGCCATCCTGACGCTCGGACATTGGTACTGATAAGTACCAAATCCGGTTAGCATTGCCGTCGTGCGCCCGTTGCGCCGCGGAGATGCTGTGACCGACCTGCCCGTGCGCCGCCTGCTGGTGGATCTGCAAAGCCCGTTCGAGCGGCGCTGGAACGGCGGCGACGCCTTCCGCAGCGCCTTCTTCAATGCGCTGTCGATGAGCTTTCCGGTGGGCGAGCAGTTTTTCATCGACTCGGTGCGCGATGGCCTGGCCAAGCTGCCGACCGATCTGCCCGCGGAGCGCCGCGCCGAGTTCGAGGCCGAGGTGCGCGGCTTCATCGGCCAGGAGGCCACGCACCGCCGCATCCATGCGCTGTACAACCAGCAACTGCAGCAGCAGGGCTTCGTCAACCACTGGGAACAGCGGGCCAAGCGCCGGCTGCGCAAGCTGGAGGGCGTGGATGTGCGCATCTGGCTGGGCGCCACCGCGGCCACCGAGCACTTCACCGCCATCCTGGCCGAGCATTTGCTGAACCACCACAGCCCGCTGGCCGGGGCCGAGCCGCGCCTGGCCCTGCTGTGGCGCTGGCATTCGGCCGAGGAGAGCGAGCACCGCTGCACGGCCTTCGACCTGTACCGGGCGCTTGGCGGCAATCAGACCTGGCGCCAGCGCCTGTTCCTGATCGTCACCTGGCATTTCGCCACCGATGCGCTGCGCCAGACCCTGCACAACCTGTGGCGCGACGGTGCGCTGTGGCGCTGGTCGACCTGGAAGAGCGCCTGGCGCTTTCTGTTCGCCGGCCAGGATGGCGAGCCGGGCCTGATCCCGGCCATCGCCGGACCCTGGCGCGCCTACCGCCGTGCCGACTTCCATCCCGGCCAGCACGGTGGTGAGGCCGGCGGCCGCTGGCTGGCCGACAACGCGGCCAGCTACACCCTGGTCGGCCGCGCCTTGTAGAAGGTCAGCGGCGCCGCCGGCGTGGCCGCCAGCTCGGCCGCACGTTCGGCCGCCCGGGCGGCCTTCAGCACATGCGGCTGCATGCGGCCCACCACATGCATCTCGCAGGGCTTGCAGTCGAAGCGCAGCGTCAGCACGTCATCGCCATGGCGCAGTTGCAGCGGCTCGGCGCGTATCGTGCCCTGCACGCCGGTCACGCCCTTGGCCTGCTTGGGGCACAGGCTCAGGCTGAAGCGCACGCAGTGCCGCGTGACCATCAGGCTGACCTCGCCCAGCTCCTCGTGGCTTTCGTAAGCAGCCTCGATCAGCTCCACGCCATGGCGGGCATAGAAGTCGCGCGCCGCATGGTTGTAGACATTGGCCAGGTAGCTGAGCGAGCGTTCGGGGCAGGGCGCCGGCGGCTCGACCGGCGTGGCCCGCGGCAGGCGCTGCCAGGCGGCGGAGCGGGCGGCTTCGAGCGCCGCCACGGCATCGCGGCGCAGCGCATTCAGCGCCGCGGTGGGCACGAACCAGGGCTGTGACAGGGCCAGGTCCAGGCTGCGTGCGGCAAACATCGTCGTGCCCAGCTTGGCCAGCTGCTCCTGCAGCTGGGCCTGGGCGCGGGCCGCATCGCGCGCCGGCTGCAGCGGGCCGGCCAGCTCGGCCTGGCCGACATGGCCGTCTTCGTCGGTCAGCGTCAGCACCAGGCCCGCGCCCAGTTCACCGGTCTCGTCCAGGCGCAGGTCGCAATCGATGCGGCGCTCGGCGGTCTTCTTCTCCAGCGTGCGGTCCCAGGCGATGTCGCGGTTGCGGAACAGGGCCGTGCCACGCTTCAGGTCCTTCAGCCCGGCCAGCGTCTCGTTGGGCAGCAGGCGCCAGCGTCGGCCGGCCGCGTCCAGCGCGCGGGCGGTATTGACCTGCACGCCGTTGAGCTCGCCCTGCAGGTCCCACCAGGTGATGCCGTCGCCATTGGCCACTGCGTCCACGCCGTCGGCCAGCAGCACGTCCAGGTGCTCGGGCCCGATATTCAGCACCTCGCCCAAGGCCAGGCCGGCATGCTTGGGGCTGTCGAAGGCGCCGATGTCCTCTTTGCGGCCGTTGACGAAGTAGTCGGTGGTGCCGCGGTTGAAGTTGCGCTCGGGGTCGGGCGTGAAGAAGAACGTGCAACGGCCGCTGGACGAGGCCCGCAGGTCGCGCCGCCCGTCCAGGATCTGGTCGAACAGCCGCCGGTAGTGGGCGGTGACGTTCTTGACGTAGCCCACGTCCTTGTAGCGGCCCTCGATCTTGAAGCTTCGGATGCCGGCCTCGACCAGGGCGGCCAGGTTGGCGCTCTGGTTGTTGTCCTTCAGGCTCAGCACGTGCTTGTCGTGGGCGATGATGTGGCCGGCCGCGTCGGCCACGGTGTAGGGCTGGCGGCATTCCTGGCTGCAGCTGCCGCGGTTGGCGCTGCGCCCGGTCAGCGCATGGCTGATGTCGCACAGGCCCGAATAGGCCACACACAGCGCGCCGTGGATGAAAAACTCCAGCACCGAGTCACGCACCTCGGCACGTATCGCCCGGATCTGCGGCAGCGTCAGCTCGCGCGCCAGCACCATCTGGCTGAAGCCCACGTCCTGCAGGAAGCGCGCCTTCTCGGGCGTGCGGATGTCGGTCTGGGTGCTGGCATGCAACTGCAGCGGTGGCAGGTCCAGCTGCAGCAGGCCCATGTCCTGCACGATCAGTGCATCGGCGCCGGCCTCGTAGAGCTGCCAGGCCAGGCGGCGCGCCGGCTCCAGCTCGTCGTCGCGCAGGATGGTGTTCAGCGTGACGAAGATGCGCGCGTTGTAGCGGTGGGCATGCTGCACCAGGCGGGCGATGTCGGCCACCTCGTTGCCGGCCTTCTCGCGCGCGCCGAAGCTGGGCCCGCCGATGTAGACGGCGTCGGCGCCATGGTCGATGGCGGCGATGCCGATGTCGGCATCACGTGCCGGGGCCAGCAGTTCGAGGGTATCGCGGGCGATGTTGCGGAGCATGCGGCGATTGTCGCCGCTGCTGCCATGGCTGTCGCTGCCGCCGTTTTCAGCGCAGGTGCGGCGTGGTGCGGCCCGAGGCCGTCAGGGCCAGCTGGGTCACCCAGTCGTGCGTGCGCGAGGGCGGGGCCCAGGCCACGGCCAGCGGCACGCAGGCCAGCAGGGCCACCGCCGGCCAGCGGGCGAAGGGCGTGCGCGGCAGCGGCCCGGCCAGGCGCGCCAGCACGCTGGCGGCCGTGCCCAGCGCAAAGCCGGCGATGACCTCGCTCCACGAGTGCGCGCCCACGGCCACGCGCGACACCGCCACCATGGCGGCCAGCGCCAGGCCCAGCGCCCAGCCGCTGCGCACGCGGGCATGCGGCCTCAAGGTCTGTGCCAGCACCACCAGCAGCGGCGGCAGGATGGCGGCGGAGAACATTGCATGGCCGGAGATGCCGGTGAAGTCCAGCGAGGCCAGGCCCAGGCCCCAGCCGATGAAGGCCAGCTTGGTGGCCGTGGTCAGCAGCGCAGCCAGCGCGGTGGTGGCCAGCCAGGTGCCGGCCAGCGCCCGGCTTTCGGGCCGGCGCGCCAGGGCCAGCAGGGCCAGTGCCATGGCCGGCAGCAGCAGCTGGGCTTCGCCCAGGCGGGTGACGGCCGGCCAGAGCAGGTCGCCCATGGCCTGGGGCTCAGGCCGCGGCGGCCTTCAGCCGGGCGGCGGCGCCGTCGATGCTGGCCTTCAGCTCGGCATAGCTGCGGTTCACCGGGAACTGCGGGAACTGAGCGACGATGCTCTCGGGCGGGTGGATGAAGAAGCCGGCGTCGGCCGCACCCAGCATGCCGGTGTCGTTGTAGCTGTCGCCGGCGGCGATGACCTGGTAGTTCAGGCCCTTCAGTGCATTGACGGCATGAAACTTCTGGTTCGGCTGGCGCAGCTTGTAGTCGGCGACGAAGCCGTCGCCGTCGATCACCAGCTTGTGGCAGAACAGCGTCGGCCGGCCCAACTGGCGCATCATCGGATCGGCGAACTCGTAGAAGGTGTCCGACAGGATGATGACCTGGAAGCGGCTGCGCAGGTCGTCGAGGAAGTCCTTGGCGCCGTCCATCGGCGCCATGCCGGCGATCACCGCCTGGATGTCGGCCAGCTTCAGGCCATGCTGCTTGAGCAGGGCCAGGCGCCAGCGCATCAGCTTGTCGTAGTCGGGTTCCTCGCGCGTGGTGCGGCGGAACTCGGCGATGCCGGTGCGTTCGGCAAAAGCGATCCAGATCTCGGGGATCAGCACACCTTCGAGATCGAGGCAGACGACTTGCATGGGCGGGACTCAGGGCAGGTGGAAACAGCGGCCGGCGATGCTAACGCATGGGCTTGACCCGGCCTTGACGCGGCCGCTGTTGCAGTCGGTTGCCATTTGCCACCGCCGGGCCCCCGTCTTTGCGGGGGCGTGGCCCTTGCTGCGGTCGCTGGCGGCGCGCCCAATCCAGCCACAAGTCGAGGAGAACGGCATGGCGAGAGGTGGCAACAGGTGGGGGATGCTGATGTTGGCCCTGGGCTTGGGCTTGGGCTTGTGGGCGGCGCTGCCCGCCCAGGCCCAGACCGGGCCGGTGCGGGTGGATCTGTACGGTGGCTATGAAGAGACCGTCGGCAGCGGCATCGCGCTGTCGGACTGGCGCGCCAGCGAATGGGCCATGGTGATCGACTTCGGCCATGCCGCGGAAGGCCTGAACGACTGGTGGCCGCTGGGCCAGTACAACTCCTTCGGCGCCCGCATCACCGTCGACGTGGATGCGGCGACCTCGCGCGACTACGCGCTGCTGCTGGGCTCGGACGATGCGGCCTATCTGTTCATCGACGGCCAGCTGGTGCTGTCGCGGCCCGGCCCCAATTCCTATGGCCAGACCGGTGCCGACGTGGCCATTGCCGCCGGCCGCCACCGGCTGGAGATCCAGTTCTACAACTCGTTCTGCTGCGGTGGCTCGCTGACGCTGGACACCGACGGCCTGGAACTGCTGGTGTCACCGGTGCCCGAGCCGGCGGCCTGGGCGCTGTGGTCCGGCGGCCTGCTGGCGGCCGGCGCCTGGACGCGCCGGCGCCGCCAGCCGCGCTGACCCGGCCGGCTCAGGCCGGGCTCACGCTCACCGCCACGCCCGACAGCACGGCATTGCCCGACAGCGGGTCGATCAGGCCATCGTCGAGCACCGCATTCAGGTTGGCGCCGGGGCGCTGGGCGGCCAGCGACAGGCGCGAGCCCGGCAGGTCGTGGCCCCAGCCGTGGGGCAGGCAGGCCACGCCGGGCCGCACCCGCTCGGTGATCTCCACCGGCGCGCTGATGCGGCCCTGGCGGCCGCTCAGCTGGGCGCTGGCGCCCTCGGTCAGGCCCAGACGCTGTGCATCGTCGGGATGCAGCTGCAGCGTGCAGCGCTCGGGGCCCTTGGCCAGCGTGGGCAGGTTGTGCATCCAGCTGTTGTTGGAGCGGCTGTCGCGCCGGCCGATCAGGCTCAGCTGGCCGGCCGCGGGCGCGGGCGCTTGCAGCTCGGCCAGGGCGCGTGGCAGGTCGGCCAGCAGCATGGGATGGGCGATGTCGACACGGCCCGTGGGCGTGCGCAGCATGCCCGGCAGGCGCGGCGACAGTGTGCCCAGGTCGATGCCGCCCTCGGCATCGGCGACCCTGGCCAGGTTCAGTCCGCCGGGCTGCTTGCCGGAGCCATCGCCCCATCCCTCGCCATAAGGGCCGCTGCGCAGCGCCAGGTCCACCAGGCGCTCGGGGCCGGTCCAGGGCTTCAGCGCGGCCAGCACCGGCGCGGCGTCGGCCAGGCCCTGGCGGCGCAGGTCGTCGCCGAGCAGCTCGTCGTCCAGCGCCTGCAGGTCCTGGCCGGCCAATGCGCCGCGCCCCTGCACGATGGCGATCAGCTGCAGCAGGCTCTGCCATTCGGCCGGCTGGCCGGCGGCCGGCTCGAACACCGGCCGGCTGTAGCGCGCCTGGTTGCGCCAGCTCAGCTGCGGGAAGGGCACGTCGTAGTGGCCTTCTTCCAGCGGCGACAGGCCGGGCAGGATGACGTCGGCCAGGCGCGAGGTCTCGTTGCAGTAGATGTCCAGGCTGACCATGAAGTCCAGACCTTGCAGCGCCTGGGCCAGGCGTTCGCCGCCCGGCGCCGACAGCACCGGGTTGGCGCTCATCACGATGGCCGCGCGCACCTGGCCGGGCCCGGGGGTCTCGATCTCCTCGGCCAGCTTGACGATGGGCAGCTCGCCAAACACCTCGGGCGCGCCGCTGACGCGGCTGCGGTGGCGGCCGGTGGCCACGCCGCGGCCGCGACCCGGCGTGCCCTGGGTGTTGGCGGCAAAGGCCGCGGCCTGGGCGAACATCAGCCCGCCTTCCACATCCAGCCGGCCGGTGAGGATGTTCAGCAGGTCGATCAGCCAGGTGGCCAGCGTGCCCAGGCTCTGGGTGCAGGTGCCGATGCGGCCATAGGCGCAGGCCCGCGGCGCGGCGGCAAAGTCGCGCGCCAGCGTGGTGATCTGCTCGGCGCTGATGCCACAGCGCCCGGCCACCGCCTCGGGCGTGAACGGTGCCAGCGCCTCGCGCAGCGCCTGCACATCGGCCTCGGCGATCCAGGCCGCGGCCCGGCCCAGGGTCACCCGCTCCTCGGCAAACAGCGTGTGGATCATCGCCGCCAGCAGCAGGGCGTCGGCGCCGGGGCGGATGGCCAGGTGCTGGTCGGCCAGGTCGGCGGTTTCGGTGCGCCGCGGGTCGATCACCACCAGGCGGCCGCCACGCTCGCGCAGCGCCCGGGCCTTGCCGCGGAAGTCGGGCACGGTCCACATGCTGCCGTTGCTGGCCACCGGATTGGCGCCCAGGATCAGCATGAAGTCTGTGCGCGGCAGGTCGGGCAGGGGCACGCTGAGCCAGTGGCCGTAGAGCAGGCCGCTGGCCAGCTGGCGCGGCATCTGGTCCAGCGTGCTGGCCGAGTAGACGTTCTTGCTGCCCACCGCGCGCGCCAGGCGGGCGAAGTACAGCAGCAGGCCCATCTTGTGCGCCGACGGGTTGCCGGCCACCAGGGCCAGGCTGTCGCGGCCGTGCTCGGCCAGCAGCGGCGGCAGCCGCGCGGCGATCAGCGCATAGGCCTCGTCCCAGCTGGCCGGCTGCAGCGGGCTGTTGCGGCCGCCGCGGCGGATCAGCGGCTGGCGCAGGCGGTCGGGATCTTCGTGCAGGTCCTTCAGCGCCACGCCCTTGGGGCAGAGGTAGCCGTCGCTGAGCACGTCGCCGGCCCAGCCGCGCACTGAAATCACTTGCTGGTCGCGGCTGCGCACCTCCAGGCCGCAACAGGCCTCGCACAGCGGGCAGATGCGGTAGTGGCGTTGGCTGTCAGGACTCGGATCTGGACTCACAGGCGGTCTCCGGCGCTCGTCAAGGAGCGTCGGTTCTCGCCGGATGTGCCCGCCTTGTCAATGACCTCGGAGACAGGGCTCAGCCGGCCTCGCGTCCCAGCTGGCGCAGCCGGGCGCGCCAGCGCGACACGCCCTTGTCGCCCAGCTGCTCGACGCTGCCGATCAGCGTGGACTGCACCGGCGCCATGCCGACGAAGCCGAGGATGTTGCGCTCCAGCGACTTGACGCTGTGGGCGCGGAACCAGGTGCGGTAGAGCAGGGCCGGCATGCCCATGGTGACGACGATGCGCGCCGACTTGCCGGCCAGGCCCTTGTGCGCAAACGGGTTGCCGCCCTCGGCCCGGAAGGCGAAGCCCGGCCGCGCCACCTGCTCCAGGAAGCCCTTCACCAGGGCCGGCATGTCGCCCAGCCACAGCGGGAACAGCAGCACGATGTGCTCGGCCCAGGCGATGGCGTCCTGCGCCGGCTGCAGGCTGGCCGGCAGCGCGCCGTGCTGCCATTGATCGGCACTGCGCAGCAGCGCGAAGTCCAGCGTGGCGATGTCCACCGTCTTCAGCGAATGGCCGGCCTGCTGCGCGCCTTCGGCATAGGCGCGGGCCAGGGCATGCAGCAGGTGGTGGCCGGAGGCGTCGGGATGGCCTTGCAGGATCAGGATGCGGCGCGGGGTCATGCCCGCATGCTGCGCGGCCGGCGTCGCGCCGGCCTTGATGTGCGTCAGTCGCCCTGGCCCAGATGCACCTGCACCTTGCGGCCGCGGCCGTTGCGCGACACGGCCAGCGTCACCGCATCGCCGGGCTGGCGCTTTTCCAGCAGCGTGAGCATGTCGTCCAGGCTGGCCACCGGCTCGTCGTTGATGGCCACGATGATGTCGCCGGCGACGATGCTGCCGTCGCGGGCGCGGCTGAAGGCCTGCAGCCCGGCCTTGGCCGCCGGGCCGCCCGGCGCCACCTGCACCAGGGCCACGCCGTCGGGCAGGCGCAGTGCACGCTGGATCTGCTCGCTGGCGGCGCTGATGCCCAGCGTCGGCCGGCTGATCTTGCCGTCGCGGATCAGCCGCGGCACGATGCGGTTGACCTCGTCGACGGGAATCGCGAAGCCGATGCCGGCGCTGGCGCCCGAGGGGCTGGCGATCTGCGTGTTGACGCCGATCAGCCGGCCGGCCGAATCGAGCAGCGGGCCGCCCGAGTTGCCGGGGTTGATGGCCGCATCGGTCTGCACCACGCCGCGGATGCTGCGGTTGTTGAAGCTCTCGATCTCGCGGTTCAGCGCGCTGACGATGCCGGTGGTCAGCGTTTGATCCAGGCCGAAGGGGTTGCCGATGGCAAACACCTTCTGGCCCACCTGCAGGTCGCGGCTGGTGCCCACCGGGATGGCCGGCAACTTGTCCTTGGGTGCGTCGATCTTCAGCACCGCCAGGTCGCGGTCGGGAAAGGCGCCCACCAGCTGGGCCTTGAAGGTGCTCTGGTCGGCCAGGGTCACGGTGGCGCCGCTGCCGCCCTGGATGACGTGGAAATTGGTGACGATGTGGCCGTTGCCGTCCCAGACGAAGCCGGTGCCGGTGCCGCTGGGCACCTGGCCGACGGCGCGGTTGAAGAAGTCGCGCTGCACCTGCAGCGTGGTGATGTGCACCACCGACGGCGACAGGCGCTTGAACAGGTCCACCGTGGCCTGCTCGTCGGCATGCAGGGCGCCGCGTGGCGTCACCGCGCGCGGCGTGGCCTCGCCGCGCTGGGCTTGCAGCTGGGTGGACAGCAGGGCCCCGGCCGCGCCCAGCAGCAGGGCGGCAAAGGCATAGGGCAGGCTGCGGCGCAGGACAAGCGGCATGGTCGGAAAGGGCGGTGGATGAACTGTGCGGGACGTGGGGATGCTGCCGGGATTTGCAAGTCCGGCGCTTGAGTATGCTCGGCGACCATGACCCATTCGCCCCCGCCACCGCGCCGCAGCGCTGCCGAGCAGTCCCGGCTGGACACCGAACTCACCGAGCTGATGGAGCAGCGCATCAGCTTCAACCAGCTGCTGGGCCTGAAGGTGCAGCGCCTGCTGCCCTCGCTGGAACTGCGCTTCGACATGCGGCCCGAGCTGGTTGGCCATTTCCACTATGGCCGGTTGCATGGCGGCGTGATCTCGGCCGTGCTCGATGCCCTGGGCGGCGGCGCGCTGCTGGTCGGCCTGGCCGAGAAGTTCGCCCATGAGAGCACCGACCAGGTGATGCACCGCTTCCTGAAGATGGGCACCATCGACCTGCGGGTGGATTTTCTGCGCCCCGGCCTGGGCAAGCACTTCATCGCCAGCGCCGAGATCACCCGCCTGGGCGGCCGCGTCGGCTCCACGCAGATGCGTTTGCACAGCGACAGCGGCGAGCTGATCGCCACCGCCGCCGCGGCCTACGTGGTGTCCTGACGGCAGCGCCGGCGGCGTCGGCCGGGCCGGCCTCAAGTTCCGGCGCGGCCGGCCGATCAGGCTGGGATGCGCCGTCGACTGCTCCAGCTGCTGCCCTCCCTGCTGTTCAGCGCCGCCGCGTCGGCCTCGGCCTTTGCCGCGGTGGGCGTGGCCTGGCATGGCGCGGCCAGCCCCTGGACGGCCGCCGCCTTCTATGCCCCCTTTGGCGCCATCAGCGGCCTGCTGTGCAGTGCATTGCAGCTGGCCTGGCGCCGACTGCCGGTGCAGGACATGCCGCTGGACGGGTCGGGCCACGGCGAAACCCCGGCCGCGGCACTGGCCCGCAGCGTGCTGGCCCAGATGGCCGCCGCCACGCCCGCACGGGCGCCGCGCGCGGAGGCTGCAGCCCCTGCGGCGGCCGCACCACCCCGTCCGGCCCCGGCCGATCAAGAGACCACCGCCTGAGGCTCGCCGCATGATCGAGGTCAAGATCGCCAGTGTGCTGGGCCGTCGTGGTGTGGAGGGCATGCGCTGGGTGCTGCTGGATCCGCAGGAGCCCGGCATCGAGGCCGCCGCCCAGCGTCCGGCCGATGGCACGGCGGCCCTGGCCGCTCAGCGCTCGGCCGATGCGCTGCTGGACCTGCACCGCCATGCGCGGATCGAGCACGGGCCGCAGCAGCGCCTGCTGCTCAGCGGCCTGAAGCTGCTGCTGAGCCTGACCATGCTGGGCCTGGCCGTGTGGGCCGCCAACCAGCACCTGGGCGCACCGGGGCGGGCGGGCGGCGAGGCCCAGCCGACCGCGCCCGGCGCCAGCCCCATGCCGGCTTCGTCGCCGTCGCCGCTGCCGGCGCGGCCCCTGATCACCACCCAGGCCTGAACCCATGGCGTCCGTCTCCACCCCGCTGAACTGGCACGACGAGGCCGAGTTGCTGGGCGTGCGCGTGCGCGCCTATTTCTTCGATCCGGTGGCGGTCGAGGCCCTGGCCGATCCGGTGGCGCGGCTGCTGCCGGTGCTGGCCGACGGTGCCGACGGCGAGCCGCTGCCGCAGCGCCTGGGTGCCGAGGGCGCACGCAGCACCTGCCGCGCCGGTGCGCTGCAGGCCCAGCCCGATGTGCTGCTGAGCCATGGCGACGGCCTGATCTGCCTGAGCCAGGCGCCGGGCCTGCGCGGCAGCGACCGGGCGGCCGAGGCACGCCTGCACGACCGGGCCCAGTGGCGTGGCCAGCTGCGCGTGGACCTGATGCTGCAGAGCATTGCCGCGGCCATGGCCGCCGCCGGCCAGCATGGCCGGCCCACCGCCGCACTGTGGCGCGGCGCCAATGTGCTGTACCAGTTCGACCCCGGCTCGCCGGTGCTGGAATGCCTGGCCACCAGCGTGGGCCCGGCGCGCAGCTACTGGAACGAGGCCGGCGCCATCAGCCCCGCTCAGCTGGCCAGCTTCTGCGAGCCGCGCTTGCGTGCGCTGCCCGGCCTGGTGCCCGATCCGACCCAGCCAGCGGCGCCGGCCTTCAGCGATCCCGACTGAGTGCCGGACTGGGCGCCGGACTGGGCGGTCGGCAGCTCCCAGCCGTCCAGCGCCGCCTCGCGGCCCATCCAGCGGCCGCCGCCGACCACCAGGCCCCGCTGGGCGGCATGCTGCACCACGCGCTCGCAGTCGGCGGCCGACAGGCGCAGCGCCAGGCGCTGCCAGCGGCGGTTGACCAGCGGATCGGCCCAGGCGTCTTCCAGCGCGCGGCGCACGTCGGCCGGGCCGGCATCCACGCCAACGGCCAGGCGCCGCGCCAGCAGCGTGTGCATGAAGATCTGGAAGGCCTGGCGGGCCTCGTCGCCGGGCATCAGCGCGGCCAGCTCCAGCAGGCGCCGGGCATAGCCGTCGCGGCTGAACTGCAGCGTCAGCAGCAGCTGCAGCGACTGCACCGGGTTGATCACGCGCACGCGGTTGGGCGGCAGCACGCGCAGCGGCAGGCAGGCGGCACGCTCGTGGGCGATGGGCGTGGCAAAGCTGGCCAGCACCGCCAGGCGCAGCCATTCGTCGCGGTCCAGGCCGCGCAGCGTGGCCGAGGCTTCGCGGCCCTCCAGTTGCTGGGCCAGGGCCAGCAGTTCGTCCCAGCGCAGCGCGCCGCGGGCCCGGGCGGCGCTGCGGCTGATCGCGGCCAGGTTGCCGGCGGCATAGGCGGCCTCGGTGTTCAGGCGCTGCACCTGGCTGTCGTCGTCGCGGCCACTGGCCAGCAGCAGCGTGACGCGGCGCACCGGGCACTGCACGGCGTCGATGCGGGCCAGGAAGTGCGGCGTGACCTGCACGTCCTCGAAGCTGGCGCCGGCCGACCAGGCCTCCAGCCGCAGCGCCAGCCATTGGCGCACCGCGGCGCTGGCCGGGCGGCTGCGCTGGCCCAGGGCTGCACGGCCGGCCTGCCAGCCCTGGCGCACCGGGTTGTCGGCCTGCAGCTGGTCCACCGGCGGCGTCAGGCGGTGGCGGGCATGGTCCCAGCCCAGCTGGAAGCCCTGCGCCTGCAGCGCATCGCCGGGCTCGTCCGTGTGGGTGCTGGCCGGGGTCAGCGGTGCGGCCAGGCCACGGGGGGCGAAGCCGACGCTGGCTGCGGCGGCCGCCAGCGTGGCGGGCAGGGCAAAAAACGGGAGCGCGGTCTGGAACATGCGGATCTCCTGGGGCGTTGGCCGTCGCCGGGACCTCCCGGCATGGCTGCCAGTGTGGGCCGCATGTAGATCAAATAGTGATCCACCCTGATTTCACATCCAGTATTTTTTTACCTATAGAGTGCCATCCGCAGATGGGCCTGGATGGATCATCTGATGATCCAGATTCATGACACACTGCAGGCCCCGCCACCGCCAGCAGCACCCCCCTTGCGCCTGACCAAGACCAAGCTCGTGGCCGCACGCCAATGCCCGCGCCGGCTGTGGCTGATGCTGCACCGCCCGGTGATCGAATCGCTGCCGGCCGGCCGCGAGCGGGTCATCGCCGAGGGCCACCGAGTCGGCGCGCTGGCGCGCCGCCTTGCCGAGCAGCAGACCGGCCTGGCCGGCGAGCTGATCGATGTGCAGGACGGCTGGGAGACGGGCCTGGCGCGCTGCCGCGAGCGCCTGGCCGGCGACGGGCCGGTGCTGCTGTTCGAGGCGCCGTTTGCGGTGGATGCCGGGCCTGACGGCCACGCCGGCCTGGCCGTGATCGCCGACATCGTGCACCACGATCAGCAGGGCCGGCTGCACCTGATCGAGGTCAAGTCGTCCACGCGGCTGGCCGGCAAGCCCTATGCCGAGGATGCGGCGGTGCAGGCCTGGGCCATGGCGGCGGCCGGCCAGGCGCCGCAGCAGGTGGTCATCCGCCTGATCGACCGCAGCTTCGCCTACGCCGGCGATGGCGACTACAGCGGCCTGCTGCGCGACGAGGACGTCAGCGACACGGTGGCCGCGCTGCAGCCCCAGGTGGCGCAGTGGCTGGCCGATGGCGCGGCCATCGCCGAGGGCGGCGAGCCGGCCATCCGGCCCGGCGCGCACTGCCTGCGGCCCTATCCTTGCGGCTTTCGCGGCCACTGCGACGCCGCCGATGCCGCGCTGCACGGCCCGCCGCCGACGCAGCCGGTGGCCTGGCTCACCGGCGGCCGCAACCTGGGCAAGCTGACGGCCGGCGAACGCGCGCAGATCACCGAAGCCGGCTGGACCGATCTGGGCCAGCTGCCGCCGGACTTTCCCGCCGATGGCCGGGCGCGTGCCACGCTGGCGGCCCTGCGCAGCGGCCGGCCCTGGGTCTCGCCGGGCCTGCGCGAGGCGCTGCGGGCCTTGCCCTGGCCGCGCTGGCATCTGGACTTCGAGACCATTGGCCTGGCCATTCCGCGCTGGGCCGGCGCGCATCCCTTCGATGCGCTGCCGTTCCAGTGGAGCTGCCATGTCGAGCAGGCCGATGGCCGGGTGGAGCACCATGCTTTTCTGGATCTGAGCGGCGACGACCCGCGCCCGGCCTGCGCCCGGGCGCTGGCCGGGCTGCTGGCGCCACTGGCCGCCGGCCAGGCCGGCTGCGTGCTGGCCTGGAATGCCGACTTCGAGCGCCAGCAGCTGTCTGCGCTCCTGGCCCAGGGGCAGTCGACCGCCGCGCCGCTGCGGGCGGCGATCCAGCGCCTGCACGACCTGCTGCCCATCGTGCGCCAGCACTGGTATCACCCGGCGCAGCAGGCCAGCTACAGCCTGAAGGCGGTGCTGCCGGCGGTGGCGCCCGAACTGGACCATGCCGACCTGGACGAGGTGCAGCACGGCGAGGCCGCCCAGGCCGCCTGGCTGGAAGCGGTGGACGAGGCCACGCCGCCGGCGCGCCGCGAGCAGCTGCGCCAGCGCCTGCTGGCCTATTGCGAGCGCGACACCTGGGCCATGGTGGTGCTGAGCCGGCGCCTGGCCGAGTGGCCCACGGACGAGGAGGTTCAATGAGCAAGACGGCCAGGCTGTACAAAATCGAGATGCTGATCCGCAGCCGCGGCCATGTCAGCTTCCAGGCCCTGCTCGATGAGCTGGAGGTGTCGTCGGCCACGCTCAAGCGCGACCTGGCCTGCCTGCGCGACGAACTGGGCGCGCCCATCGAATACGACGCCGCGCTCAATGGCTACAAGTTCGGCAGCGCCGGCTTTGGCCTGCGTGGCGCGCAGCGCCATGAGCTGCCGGGCCTGTGGTTCAGCGAGCGTGAGCTGTATTCGCTGCTGATGGCGCATCAGCTGCTGTCGGGCCTGGACACCGAGGGCCTGCTCAGCCGCCATCTGCAGCCGCTGCTGGAGCGCATCCACGACCTGCTGGGCCCGGGCGACGAGTCGGCGGCCAAGGTGCTGATGAAGCGCGTCAAGATCATCAGCGCGCTGCGCCGGCCGGTGCCGGCGGCCTGCTTCGAGCGCGTGGGCGAGGCCCTGGTGCGCCGCCAGCGCCTGCACATGCGCTACCTCACGCGCACCCGCGGCGAGGTCAGCGAGCGCCAGGTCAGCCCGCAGCGCCTGGTGCACTACAAGAACACCTGGTATCTGGACGCCTGGTGCCACAGCCGCGACAAGCTGCTGCGCTTTGCGCTGGATGCGGTGCAGGAGGCCCAGGTGCTGGAGGCCCGCGCCAAGGACGTGGCCATGCGCCAGGTCGAGGCCGAGATGGACTCGGGCTACGGCATCTATGCCGGCGGCACGCGCCGCCTGGCCGTGCTGCTGTTCAGCCCCCAGGCCGCGGCCTGGATACGCCACGAGGAATGGCATCCCGAACAGCAGGGCGAGTTGCTGGCCGACGGCAGCTGGCAGCTGACCCTGCCCTATGTGGACGAGACCGAGCTGGTGATGGACCTGCTGCGCCAGGGCGAGCAGGTGCGGGTGCTGGCGCCGGACAGCCTGCGCGAGGCGGTGCGGCGCAGGTTGGCGGCGGCGCTGCAGGCCTATGCGCAGGCAGATGCCCAGGACGGTCGGGGATAGCACACCGGCCGGAGTTCGGTCTGCACTTTGGCGGCGGCAGTCGCCTTTCGCCCTAACCCAGCTTGGACGCGTCCCGAATCGTATAGGACAGGCCGTGCCGCATGCAGGTCGCACAGAACGGATGCCTGTACTTGGCGGCTTCCAGCTCGGCATGCGGCGTGTCGACAAAGTCCAGGCCCAGCATATTGGGCTGGTCGTAGACATTGCAGCACAGCGCCACGGTGCCGTCGTGGTTGATGACGGTCTGGTTGAACCGCAGTTCGCAATCGTGTCGCGTGCTGCGGGCGGCTGCGATGCGCGGCAGGTAGACCTGGGGCGGCTCGATCAGCATCGACACGATGGGGTCGGGACTCCCGCGTCCCTCCAGCAGGTCCACCAGCCGTTCGAGCGGCTGGTAGAAGGCGGCGATCGGGTGGTGCTCGAAGCCCAGCTCGTCGCACAGCGCCCGCACGGCGGGAATGTCGGCCTCGCCGCCCTTGTACAGGTGATGGCCCACCCAGACCCGGGTCGTGGCCCGTGCCTCGTCCAGCAGGCGGCGCAGCAGGCGCATGTTGGACTTCACCAGCACCAGGTCGCCGCGCTGGTGCGTGATGGCGTAGCGCTCGGGCGTGAAGCCGGACAGCGAGATCTTCAGGTCGTCGGGGTTGGCCTGCGCCAGTTCGCGCAGGCCCCGGGTGACGTTGAGGTTGGTCGACAGATGGCAGGGAAGGCCGCGCTGCTTGACGGCGCGCACCAGCGCTCCCAGCGCCGGGTGCAGCAAGGGCTCGCCCCAGTTGAACAGCCAGATCGCCGGCCGAGCGGCCACCGCTTCGGCCATGATCTTGTCGAGGATGCGCTCGAACAGGTCCAGCGCCATGTGGCCTCGGGGCCGCTGCGCCGCCGGGAAGTTGCCGACCGGACAGGTCGGGCAACGCAGGTTGCAGGTGCCGACCACGTCGATCGCATAGACGTAGGTGTCCGATTCCCGCGGCGCGTAGCGCAGCAGCGCGCGCCCCTGCAGCGGGTCAAGGACCTCGGGAGCCAGGTGGTCGCGCGGCTGGATGCGGTGCAGCGCGTCGCGCAGGGCGGGCGCCAGCGTCGTGCCGGGGGGCGCATGGGTTGCAGCCCGCCCCAGCCACAGCCGGGCGTCCTCCCACAGGCCCATGTGGTACAGCACCATGCCGATCTCGGGCAGGCTCTGCAGCCAGCCATCGTTGTTGCCATCCTCGGCCCAGGCCTGCTCCAGCAGCGGCAAGGCCCGGGCCGTCGACCGCTGGTGCAGGCGGATCATGCCGAGGTTGTGGCGCAGCGACGGCTGGCGCGGGTCTGCGGCCAGGAGTTGTTCATAGGCCTCCGAGGCGGCCCCCAAGTCTCCCGCCTGATGCAGGGCAAGGGCCTGTTCCAGCCCGGTCGCTTGCACCGGACGGTCGTCCGTGGGGCGCGCTGAGGGCATCGGCCCAGGAGCCTGCGCCGGCTGGCTCATGCAGATGCTGCCCGGCGACGGGCCTCCAGCCGGCGTTGAAAGATCGCCTCCAGCTCGGCGGCCAGGTTCCTTCCATCGCACAGCGGACTGGTGGCCATGCGATGTCGCAGGCCCGTGGGGCCGTTGTCGCGCAAGGCCTGGCGTGCTGCGAGGTCTTTTGCCAGGCCTGCCGCCTGCAGGACGTAGTCGCGCGGGCTTGTCGCCATGCCGCGAGCTTGCCCGATGGCCTGCAGCACGGCCAGCGACTGGCGCGAGACGGGGCGCTGCCAGGGCAGCGTCACGACCGGCACCCCCATCCACAGCGCCTCCAGCGTGGAGATCAGGCCGCAAAACGGAAACGGGTCCAGCGCGACGTCGATGTCGCCGTACTCGGCCAGCATGCCGGAATGCGGCGATGCCGGCCGGGGCTGGATGCGCGCGGGGTCGACGCCGCAGGCCGCGAAACGCCGCTGCGTGTGCGTGACGAAGCCCGGGTCGGCGAAGGTCTTCCACTTCAGCACCAGGCGGCTGCCGGGCACCTCGTTCAGCACAGTCGACCACAGCTGCACGACGTCGTCGCTGAACTTGGCCGGATTGTTGAATGAGCCGAAGGTGATGAGCCCGGTGCGGGCCGAGGGTGGTGGCGCCAGGTCCGGCGCATACGGCGGCGGCGCATAGGCGAAATGGGCGCCCGAGACGCGCTCCAGCGCTTCGGTGTAGCCGGCCTCGCTGCCCGGCGGCGCCTGCGCCGCCCCCAGCACCACCGCATCGACGGCGGGCACGCCCGTGCTGCCGAAATAGCCCAGCCAGGACAGCTGAACCGGTGCAGGGCGCAGCGCCAGCACGCCCAGCCGGCCGTGTTCGGTGTGGCCCGACAGATCGACCAGCACGTCGATCCCGGCGGCGCGGATCTGCAGTGCGAGTGCCTCGTCATCCAGGTCGGCGACGGCATGCCAGTGCTCCGCGGCGGCGCGCAGGCGCTGGTGCATCGGATCGTCGGCGATGTGATGCGGGTGGTGGTCGAAGCAGTGCAGCTCGACGACCCCGCGGTCGTGGGCTTCGATCACGGGTGCCAGCAGCCACGCCACCGGATGGGCGTACAGGTCGCCACTGAGGTAGCCCAGGCGCAGCCGACCCGCCGCTGCGGTGGGCGCCGGCCAGGGCGGTGGCGATGGCCAGGCGATCGCTGCATGCAGCGCTGTGCTGCGCAGATCGTCCGCGCCCTGGGTCGGGTCGTACTGGCTGGCCATCAGCAAGTTGGACCACACCCGGCGGTCGCGTGGTGCGAGGTCGCGGGCGTGTGCCAACGCTGCACGCGCCGCCGCCGCATCGCCCAGGTCCTGCAGTGCCAGGGCCAGGTTGATCCAGGCCTCGGGCATGCGGGCATCGACCTGCACGGCGTGCCGAAAGCACGCCAGCGCTTCGGTCAGCCGCGCTTGTGCGCGCAAGGCGATTCCGCGTGCCACCAGGGTGTGTACTGTCCCGGGCGCCAGCCGGTGGGCCTGCGCTTCCGCCTCTTCGGCGCCGGGCAGCTCGCCCAGCT
This sequence comes from Pseudacidovorax sp., assembly GCF_017991995.1. GTDB lineage: Bacteria > Pseudomonadota > Gammaproteobacteria > Burkholderiales > Burkholderiaceae_C > Xenophilus. The sequence continues at coordinate 30,598 of NZ_JAGOPN010000033.1, forward strand.
GCCGCAGCGCCAGCGCCAGATTGGTCCAGGCCGCGGCGAACCCGGGATCGACGGCCAGAGCCTCACGCTGGCGTGCCGCGCCTTCGCGGTGACGCCCCAGTTCCGACAGCAGCAGTCCATGGTTGGTGAGGACGGCCGCAGCGTCGGGGGCGAGTTGCGCCGCCTGCCGAAGCAGTTCCTCGGCCGCCTTCAGGTGACCGGCGGACCGCAAGACGCCGGCCCGTTCGACCAGCCCCGCGACCGCCGGCGCCAGTGCCGGCAGCGCCGTGTCCGCGCAGTGCGTCAAGCCTGAACAGCGCGGCGGCGACGGCCGAAAAGGGCGCCCATCAGGCCCAGCCCGGCGAGTCCGAGCATGCCAGCCCCGGGCTCGGGCACCGGCGCGACACCGTTGCTGCCGGTGAAGGTCCAGGTGAACTGCTGGCCCGCCGCGCCGAAATCGGCAAACTGGTCGGTCTCCAGCGTCAACGAGAACACGAAGTCGCCCGCCGGAAGGTCCGCGTTGGCGCGCACCGACAGGGCCGCGCCAGCACCAGCCGCGAGCGTCATGCCGCTGGTGAATCCCAGCAGGTCAAAGGAGGCCCCGTTCGGGCCGGTCAACGTGAATGAGTGCAGCGTCAGCGTGGTCAGGCTGGCCGTCGAGGCACTGTCGGTCGATGCATTGCTCACGCCGAAGGCAAAGCTGTCGCCCGGCGCCAGCGAGCCCAAGGCATGCGTGCCGCCGGTGCCAAAGTCACTGGCCAGCTCGGGCGAGACCACATGCGTGGCATCGCCGGCGAAGCCCGGCGTGACGATGCGGCAGGCGGATGCCGCGCCGTAGGAGTTGGATCCGGCGACACAGTCCTCGGCGGCCGCCGCGCCGACCACTGCCACGAAGGCGCCCGCATGCGCGGCCGTGGCCGCCGTGGCGGCCGAACCGCTCACGTAGTGGCCGACCGGCGCCAAGGTGGCCGCCGAGGCGCCGGCGGTGCTGACGAACGACCCCGGCAGAGCGGCCTGGGCACTGGACTGCCCGGTCGATGCCACGTAGTAGCCTGGGCTGGCGAGCTTGGCGGCGCTGGCGCCGACCGTGTCGACATAGCGTCCCACGGGGGCCGGCGTCGCAGAAACCGCCGCCGTGGTGCCGACATAGCTGCCCAGCGCCGCGGCCGTGGCCGCCGAGGCACCGCTGCCGGCGACGTAATAGCCCAG
>NZ_JAGOPN010000034.1 GCF_017991995.1 Pseudacidovorax sp.
GGGTGGATGAACGCCCTCCTCCTACTTGTCATGGCCCCGGCGCCATGACGCCAGACGGTGGTGTTGAACGGTTCAACACCACCGCGCGCGGTCAGTCTGCCCCGAGTTGCGCGTTCAACCAGTCGATCAGCGCCGCTTCACGCGCCGGCGTTAGAACACCCCGGTCGAAGCGCAGCGTCATTCGGCCGGTCGCATCCGCAGCCAGCACAGCGCCCTGCCCTGCCCTACCTAAGCGTCTTTCAGCCGGGGCTGTTGAACGGTTCAACACCTTGTCGCCCTGGCCAAGCAGGGCGTCTAGCACCTGCTTGGCATTCAACGCCACCTTGCTGGCCTTCAGCTCCTTCGCGCGCGCGACGAGGCCTTCGGGGTCCCGCTGCAGCACTTCGCTGAGCGGCTGGGCCCAGCGGAACTGCACGTCGAGGGGTGAAGGAAATGCCTCGACCACGGCATCGGGCAAGCGCGCCAAGGCAAGGCTCTTGGAGATCAGCGACAAGTCGACGCCCACTGCCTCGGCCAGCTTGCGCTGGGACGGGTACAGGCCGTTGTCGAGCGCCCGCCTGTACATCATGCCCTGCTCCCAGGCGCTGAGGTTCTTGCGGGCGCGGTTCTCGCGCTCCATGGCCTCGAACAGGCCTTTGTCGTCGATGTCCGCAATGATGGCCTGAACGGGGATGCCCAGTTCCAGACAGGCGCGATGCCGACGGTGGCCGAACACGAGCTCATAGTCGGCCGCCGGATCGGTGCCTTCAGCCAGCGCACGGACACAGACAGGCTGCACGTTCGCCCCGCTCGAAGCGATGTCCGTCTTCAACTCCTCGAAGGCCTTGTCGGCCAGCGCGTTGGCATGCCGGTTCGCCCACCGGGAAGCGCGGATCCGCCGGGGATCCAAAGCCTTCATCGGCACCGCACCCTCAAACGCGCGCAACTTGAGCTTCAGCTCTTCCGCCTCTTTCACGGCCGCCGACTGTGATGCCATGAACACCGCCATGGACCCCGGCGCGGTCTTGGGACGCGCCTCCGCGTTGGGTGCGCTGGAGGCTACCGGTGCCCCCATGGGGCTGACCGGCAATTCTCGGGGCTGGGCATCAACGGCCGGGGTAGCGGGCGCCGCAGGCGGCATGCGGAAGGGCGGCAGCTGGATCAGGCTGGCCTTTGCTGCAAGCTTCTTGCTCATCGACGACCCTCCTTAGGCGAGTTGACCGGGGGTGTTGAACCGTTCAACACCCCCACCTGTCCGTTCCACACGGCGCGGACCGACCCTTCGATCTGCCCGACGAAGCTGTCATAGGCGTCCCGTGCACGTTTGAAGGTGCGGGCGCTCCCGTCGTAGCGGGAGACGTCGTACACGGTGCCGAATTCAGCACTGGCCACCCCGGTGACGGCAGTCTTGGGAATCTCCACTGGGAGCACCTTTTCCGCGTAAGTCTGGCCGATCCACTGGCGGATGACCGTACTGGCGGCGTCGGCCGAATCGACCCGGGCCAGCAACACATGGATGAAATCGAAATGCTTGTCCAGACCGCGCTTGGTGAGCAGTTCCCCGGTCAGGTCGGAGAAAAGGCTCCAGAACTGCGAGGCGGACGCAAAGTCGAGGGCATTTGGCGGCAACGGCATGATGATGCCGTTGGAGGCCATGAACGCATTGATGGTCGTGTACGACAGGGCAGGGGGGGTGTCGATCACGATCACGTCGTAGTCGCCACGCACGTCATCGATGCCGAGGTCTAGCACCCGCCAGAACTCGAAACCGGGCTCCTGCGTCTGCCGGGCAGGGAGCGCGAACTCTGCGCCGAACAACACGGGCGCGGCGGCGACCAGGTCGATGCCATCCCAATAGGTGGAGCGGATCGCGTACCGGATCGAGGTCTCCGTTCCCATGGCCAGAGGCAGGATGGTGTCCTGTTCCTCGACCTCCGTGTCTGGGAGGATGCCGAACAGCGTGGTCAGCGAACCTTGAGGATCGGTGTCGATGACCAGCACGCGATGCCCCAGCAGCGACAGGCCTTGCGCCAGCGTGACGGCGGTCGTCGTCTTGGATACGCCGCCCTTGAAGTTGCCGATGGAAATGGTCACCGCCTCAGCACCTTCGGGCCGCAGGCGGTCCTTGCGGTACTCGCGAACCCACTGGCGCGCTTCGGCCAGCGTGAATTCCCGTCGGCTGCCCGAAGCGTTGAGCCGCCCCGCAGGCAGGTCGCCTTTGCCGAGCCGGTGCGAGATCGAGCCTTTTTCCATCTCCAGCAGGCTGGCCAGCTGGGAGAGGCTGAACATGGGGGCTTCTTTGCGTGCAGTGGGTGCCAACATGGCGGAGCGGATCTGCTCCATCATGGCAACGGCGCGTTCGGCCTGCGCGGCAATGTCCGAGAGACTGATGGGCCGGGGGGCTGGAAGAGGGGAAGATGCCATATGAAACTCCTGATGGCTCGAGTTTACCGAGGCGCTTGACGGAATTCCGTGAATTGGCCAGAAAAACGTCAAGGCTCCCGCATCTGTTGCGTGATTCGGTTTCTGTAGTTTGGATCGCCTTTAGGAAAGACTCTAAGTCCTTCAATCTCTTTAATACCTTTAGAGCCGAGAAAACCCAATGGTGACAAGCACTTGGCGCCGAAGACATGCAGGGATTCAGGACGATATGGCGACGGATCGGGAGCTGAGAGCCAGGGAGACGGGAGAAGACGGAGACTTTTCGGTAGTGAGGGTGCGTGTTTTCATGAGTTCATGAGGTCGCAGCGAGACGGTCTGAGGTGAGTGTTTTCAGGAAAGAAGGGCGGGCCGCCGCTCCGTGGGCCTCCATCGAGGTGTCTTGCGCTGCTTTGTGGTGCGCTGTGGAAGAGAGAAGGGCACTCCGGGGCCGAAATCGGGGCGGTGCGCCGTTTCCAGATGGCGGCGCCCACGCTTCTTCGGCCGGCGATCCCGAAAACTCTCCGCCTTCGTCTGTTTCAGCGGGGCGCGGTCCTGGTTTCACGTGAGAGTTTTCAGGAACAGGATCGGAACGCTTTCAGGTGAAAGGCCGGATCACCTCTCGCGTACATTACCGTCCATGGCTCGAACCCTTCGGTCTCCCGACACCCTGCGCACCCGTGCTTCCGCGGGCGGCGGCGGTCCGGCCGTCTCCGACGACGTGCAGCTGCTGCGCAAGGCCGTCAACACGCTGGCCATCGTCCCCAAGTCGACGCGGATCACCACGCTCGGGCGCAAGAGCTACAACGTGCTGCTGTACCTGGCGCAGGAGCAGGGCATGGAGAAGGACGTCTTCCGGACCCCGCTCGACTCGGTGGTCCGCGGCCTGGATTTCGACAGCAACGACCATGCGCTGATCAAGAAGCACCTGAGGGCGATGGTGTCCACCACCGTGGAGTGGCAGTCGCCCACGAGCGGGGAGGGCGCGGCCTGGAATGTCAGTGGCCTGCTGGCCCATGCGCGACTCAGCAAGGAGCGCGGCCAGGTCTGGGTCGAGTGGTCCTACGCGGTCAACCTCAAGCAGGAACTGCTGGACCCGAGCGTGTTCGCGCGGCTTCGGCTGGAAGTGATCAGCCAGTTGCGCACCCATGCGGGCGTGGTGCTCTACGAGATCTGCACCCGCTACAAGGACATCGGCCGGACGGCGCGACAGCCCTGGCGCTGGTGGTACCCGGTGCTCAGCGGCAATCCCCACACCGAGAAGACCGACCGCCTCGAATACCGGATCTTCAAGCGCGACACCCTCAAGCCGGCCATCGCCGAAGTCAATGCGATCACCGATCTGGAGATCGAGCTGGTCGAGCACAAGCAGGGCCGATTCATCGACGAGATCCAGTTCCACATTGGCCGAAAGAAGCAGTCGGCGCTCACATTGGCCCGCGCGCCCGCGCCGGTCGACATGGTCGCTGTGAGCCGCGCCATCGCGCTGGGAGTGAGCGAGGAAGCCTTCGAGCAGATGGCGGCGGGTTGCGACGAGGCCGCGGTGCGCTCGGCCCTCGATGTGCTGGAGCGGCGGGTGAACACGGCCTATCCCGAACCGCTGCGGGATCCGGCCCGCTATCTCAAGGCGTTGCTGGCCCGGGGCGGCGACCAAGCCGATGCCGCGGCGCAGGCCACGGCGGCCCACCCAGCCGCAGCGGCGCTGGCGGCGCGCGAGCAACAGTCGCAGCGTCGCCAGCGCTGGCAGGCGGAATGGATTCGCCGCGCCAACGAGCGTTGCCTGTCCGCCATCGAGCAACTGTCCGAGGAAACCCAGCACGAGCTGGAAGGCCAGCTGATGCTCGCCCTGCAGGGCCGCGGCGCCCATCCGTCCATCATCAAGCGGCTGGGTTCCAGCGGCTGGCAGCATCCGATGGTGCGGCAGGAGATGCTGCGCTTCTTCGGCGATGCAACCTTCGGCCCCGGCTGGGACAAGCCCAGCGCTGAAGATCTGCTGGAGATCGCGACCGAGATGGGCGGCGACGAGGAGTGATGCCCGGCACGGCCTGGCAGGGCAGACGGGCGAGCGCCGACGTCAGCCGGCGCGGACCGCTGCGGCGTCCGGCGCGCGGGCCAGATCCTGGTTGCGGGCGAACTCCGCCGCCGTCCAGTCCACGAAGGCGCGGACCTTGGCACTCAGGTGGCGGTTGGGCGGATACACCACATGCACCGGCAGGGGAGGGCATTCCCAGTCCGGAAACAGCTCCACCAGTTCGCCCCGGGCCACGTAGGGCGCGGCGATGAACCGGACCATCTGGGCCACCCCGAAGCCAGCGAGCGCTGCCTCAGTGTAGGCATTGCTGTCGTTCACGGCGAGGCGGGCGGGGCCGGTCACCTCCAGCGTCTCGCCATCCTTGTGGAACTCCAGCGGATAGACCCGGCGCGAGTTGTGCGAGAAGAAGTTGATGACATGCTGCCGCCCGCGCTCCAGGTCGTGCGGCGTGCGGGGCACGCCGTAACGCTTCAGGTAGTCCGGCGAGGCGACCGTCATGAAGGGCAGGGTGCCGATGCGTCGCGCCACCAGCGACTGATCGCCGATCTCGCCGCCGCGGATCACCACGTCCACGTTGTCGCCGATCAGGTCGACCGGACGATCGCTGACGCCCAGGTCCACCTGGATGTCGGGGTACTGGTCGCAGAAACTTTGCAGCCGCGGGATGAGGACGAGCCGCGCCATGGCGGTGCCCACGTCCACGCGCAGCCGGCCTGAGGGCGCGGCGTTGCTGTTGGTCATGCTCGACTCCAGCTCGTCGAAGTCGCTGAGCAGGCGCGCGACGCGCTCGTAGTAGGCCGCCCCGTCGGGCGTGACAGTCACGCGCCGCGTGGTGCGGTTGAGCAGCTTGACGCGCAGCCGCGACTCCAGCGACTGGATCTGCTTGGTCACGGTGGCCTTGGGCAGGCCGAGCGAGTCGCCGGCGCGGGTGAAATTGCCCGCCTCCACGACACGCACGAACACCCGCATGGTCTGGATCTGGTCCATGGATCGATGTGCGAAAAGGGCTGACATCCCGCGCGCGCGGGATGCGGCAGGCTGGCAATTGCCAGGCCGCCTTGTGGCCCCGCATTCTGTGCGGCAACCAGCCCTCCATTGTTGCTGCGCGGGAAACAGAGTAGGGGCATCGGCACGGTCCGTGCAAGCGGCGGGCGTTCGTATAGTTCGATCCACGCCGCACCCCAAAGACTTCCCACGTCCGATCCGAAAGGCCTGCCATGAGCACGAATCCCCAAGCCCCAGCGTCCGCCGCCACTTCCCCGGCCGGCTGCGCCGTGGCGGAGGAGGACCTGCACATCGACCTGCCCGGCAGCGAGCCCGTGAAGGCCCGCATCTACGGAGAGCGTCTCAAGGGAGCGGCGGCCATGCCGCTGGTGCTGCATTTCCATGGCGGCACCTTCGTCTGCGGCGACCTGGACAACGGGCGCAACGTGGGCCGGCTGCTGGCCGCTGCGGGTGCGCGCGTCCTGTCGCTGGCCTATCCGCTGGCACCCGAGCATCCCTTTCCCAAGCCCATCGAGGTGGGCTTTGCGGCCCTCGAATGGCTCTACAAGCAGCGCGTCAAGCTGGCGGGCAAGGGCGCGCAGATCTATCTGGCGGGCGAGGAGGCCGGCGGCAACCTTGCCGCTGCGGTGGCGCTGGTGGCCCGCGATCGTGGCCACCCGCCGCTGGCGGGCCAGATCCTGCTCTCGCCCATGCTGGACCCTTGCGCCGGCACCGCGTCGCTGCGCGAGGCCTCCTGCGCCGATGCGGCCTGCAAATGGGCCACCGGCTGGCAGCAATACCTGCGCCGTCCGATGGATGCCACGCATCCCTACGCGGTGCCCGGTTCGGCCCTGCGGCTGACCGACGTGGCGCCGACGCTGGTGCTGGTCGGCCCCGACGACCCGATGCGGGACGAGGCCCTGGCCTATGCCAAGCGGCTGCGCGCCGCCGGCATCGACGTGGTGGCGGAAGTGCTGCCCGCCACCTCCCAGTGGCCCGAGGCGCTGTACCAGCCCGATGACCCGGGATGTCCGGCCTGCGGTGTGGCCGCGCGTCAGAGGGTCACGGCCTTCTTCGAGGCCCGGCGCGCGGCGGCGGCCACGCCGCCCAGCTGATCGGCGTGCCGACGGCGCCGCTGTACGGCGCTGACCGATCACCCCCTTGCGACTGCGCTCGCGGCCTTGCCCGGCCGCGCGGGCCGTGCTGCGCCGGCTGAAGCCGCGCGCACGCCACCCCTTCTTCCACGCCCATGCCGCCTGCGCCACAAGCGCCGGGCTGGCCCCTGCATTCCTTCGATCCGAAAGAAAGACCTCCATGTCCCACCTCGACAAGACCCCCGCTGCCGCCACGCCACCCACCCGCCGCCGCGTGTGGCCCGCCATCACCAGCCTTACCGCCGTGCTCGCCATCGGTGCCGGTGTGCTGGGCGTTCCCGGCCTGCGTGCCGAGGCCAGCGACACGCCCGTGCCTGCGGCTCCCCCTGCCACGCCCGTGACCGTGGCCGCCGTCGAGTCGCGGCCCGTCAGCGCCTGGGACGAGTTCTCGGGCCGCCTGGAAGCCGTCGAGCGCGTCGAGGTCCGCTCGCGCGTGGCCGGCGCCGTGCAGGCCATCCACTTCCGCGAAGGCGCGCTGGTCAAGCAGGGCGAACTGCTGCTGACCATCGACCCGGCGCCCTACCAGGCCGAGGTGCAGCGCGCCGAGGCGCAGGTGGCCTCGGCCCAGGCCCGCGCCGCCTACACCCGCAGCGAGCAGGAGCGCGCCCGCCGGCTGTACGGCGAGCAGGCCATCGCCCAGCGCGAACTGGATGAGCGCCTCAATGCCGGCCAGGAAGCCGAAGCCAACCTGCGCGCCGCCCAGGCCGCGCTGCAAAGTGCCAGGCTGAATCTGTCGTACACGCAGGTGCGCGCGCCGGTGGCCGGCCGCATCGGCCGGGCCGAGGTGACCGTGGGCAATCTCGTGCCCGCCGGCCCAGGTGCGCCGGTGCTGACCACGCTGGTGTCGGTGAGCCCCATCTACGCCAGCTTCGATGCCGACGAGCAGGTGGTGGCCCGCGCCTTGAAGGCACTGCCCGGCGGTGCCAGTGCACGGGCCCAGCTCGCCAGCATCCCGGTGCAGATGGGCACCGCCGCCACCGAGGGCACGCCCTACGAAGGTCGCCTGCAATTGATCGATAACCAGGTCGATGCCCGCAGCGGCACCGTGCGGGTGCGCGCCCGCTTCGACAACACCGATGGTGCGCTCATCCCCGGCCAGTTCGCCCGCATCCGCATGGGCCAGGCCGGCGAGAGCCGCGCGCTGCTGGTCAGTGAGCGGGCCATCGGCACCGACCAGAACAAGAAGTTCGTGCTGGTGGTGGGCGAGGGCAACAAGACCGAATACCGCGAGATCACGCTCGGCGCGCCCGTGCAGGGCCTGCGTGTGGTCAGCACCGGCCTCAAGGCCGGTGAGCGTGTCGTGGTCAATGGCACGCAGCATGTGCGGCCCGGCATGGTCGTGGCGCCCACCGAGGTGCCGATGACGGCCGCCAGTTCGGCGGCGGCCGAGCGCGTCGCCTCGCGCAGCTAAAGGCACCCCACCGCTGACGCATCGCGCTGCACGCGGCGCTCTCCCTTTCTTTCCGCTTCCAAGTCGCCACCGTGCGCAGCCTTCGTGCTGCGCGCGGGGGATCGCTTCACCCCGCCACCAGGAGTTGGCGCCATGAATCTCTCCAAGTTCTTCATCGACCGGCCGATCTTTGCCGGCGTGCTGTCGCTGCTGATGCTGATCGCCGGGCTGATCGCGCTGCGCGGCCTGCCGATCTCCGAGTACCCCGAAGTGGCACCACCGCAGATCGTGGTGCGCGCGCAGTACCCCGGCGCCAATCCCAAGGTGATCGCCGAGACGGTGGCCACGCCGCTCGAAGAGCAGATCAACGGCGTCGAAGGCATGCTCTACATGAGCAGCCAGGCCACCACCGACGGCGTGATGACGCTGACGGTGACCTTCCGCTTGGGCACCGACCCCGACAAGGCCCAGCAGCTGGTGCAGAACCGCGTGGCCCAGGCCGAGCCGCGGTTGCCGGAAGAGGTGCGCCGCCTGGGCCTGGCCACCGTCAAGAGCTCGCCGGACATCACGATGGTGGTGCACCTGGTGTCGCCCAACAAGCGCTACGACATCGACTACCTGCGCAACTACGCGGTGCTCAACGTCAAGGACCGCCTGGCCCGCATCGAAGGCGTGGGCCAGGTGCAGATCTGGGGCGGCGGCGAGTACGCGATGCGCGTCTGGCTCGATCCGCAGAAGATGGCCCAGCGTGGCCTCGCTGCTGGCGACGTGGTGGCCGCCATCCGTGGGCAGAACATCCAGGCCGCGGCCGGCGTGGTCGGGGCCTCGCCGGGCCTCTCGGGCGTGGACCTGCAGCTGTCGGTCAACGCGCGCGGCCGCCTGGCCAATGAAGAGGAGTTCGGCGACATCATCGTCAAGGGCGGCGCCGCCGGTGAGCCTTCGACGCAGGTGGTGCGTCTGCGCGATGTGGCCCGCATCCAGCTGGGTGCGGCCGACTACTCGCTGCGCTCGCTGCTGGACAACGACCCGGCAGTGGGCATCGGCGTCTTCCAGGCGCCCGGCTCCAACGCGCTGCAGATCTCCGAGCAGGTGCGCCGCACCATGGCCGAGATCCAGAAGGCCATGCCCGAGGGCGTGGAATACCGCATCGCCTACGACCCCACGCAGTTCGTGCGCGCGTCCATCGAATCGGTGATCCACACGCTGCTGGAGGCCGTGGCCCTGGTGGTGTTGGTCGTCATCCTGTTCCTGCAGACCTGGCGCGCGTCCATCATCCCGCTGCTGGCCGTGCCGGTGTCGGTGGTGGGCACCTTTGCCGTGCTGCACCTGCTGGGCTTCTCCATCAATGCGCTGTCGCTGTTCGGCCTGGTGCTGGCCATCGGCATCGTGGTGGACGACGCCATCGTGGTGGTGGAGAACGTGGAGCGCAACATCGAGGCCGGTCTGACGCCGCGCGAGGCCACGTACAGAGCCATGCGCGAGGTGTCGGGGCCCATCATCGCCATCGCGCTGGTGCTGGTGGCGGTGTTCGTGCCGCTGGCCTTCATCTCGGGCCTGACGGGCCAGTTCTACCGGCAGTTCGCCGTCACCATCGCCATCTCGACGGTGATCTCGGCCATCAACTCGCTCACGCTGTCGCCGGCCCTGGCGGCCCTGCTGCTCAAGGGCCACGACGCGCCGCGCGATGCGCTCACGCGCGGCATGGACCGGCTGCTGGGTGGCTTCTTCCGCGGGTTCAACCGGCTGTTCCACCGCGGCAGCGAAGGCTATGGCCGCGGTGTGCGCGGCGTGATCTCGCGCAAGACGCTGATGCTGGGCATCTACGTCGCGCTGGTCGCGCTGACCTTCGGTCTCTTCAAGGCCGTGCCCGGCGGCTTCGTGCCCACGCAGGACAAGCAGTACCTGATCGGCTTCGCCCAGCTGCCCGATGGCGCCACGCTGGACCGCACCGACGACGTGATCCGCCGCATGGGCGACATCATGAAGAAGAACCCCAATGTGGAAGGCACGCTGGCCTTCCCGGGCCTGTCGATCAACGGCTTCACCAACAGCTCCAACGCGGGCATCGTGTTCGCCATGCTCAAGCCTTTCGACCAGCGCAAGGCGCCGGAGCAGAGCGGGGCGGCCGTGGCCGGCCAGCTCAACCAGGCCTTCGCGGGCATCCAGGACGCGTTCATCGTGATGTTCCCGCCGCCGCCCGTGGCGGGCCTGGGCACCACCGGTGGCTTCAAGCTGCAGCTGGAGGATCGCGCCTCGCTGGGCTATGAGGCCATGGACAAGGCGGTGCAGGCCTTCATGGCCAAGGCGCGGCAGACGCCCGAACTGGCCGGCATGTTCACCAGCTGGCAGGTCAACGTGCCCCAGCTCTTCGCCGACGTGGACCGCACCAAGGCGCGGCAACTGGGCGTGCCGCTGACCGACATCTTCGACACCCTGCAGATCTACCTGGGCAGCCTGTATGCGAACGACTTCAACAAGTTCGGCCGCACCTACAGCGTGCGCGTGCAGGCCGATGCGCCCAACCGTGCGCGGGCCGAGGACATCGGCGCGCTCAAGGTGCGCTCGTCCTCGGGCGAGATGATCCCGCTGTCTGCCCTGATGAAGGTCGACGCGAGCTTCGGGCCCGAGCGCGCCATGCGCTACAACGGCTATCTCACGGCCGACGTCAACGGCGGCGCCGCACCCGGCTATTCGTCTGGCCAGGCGCAGGCCGCCATCGCGCGCATCGCTGCAGAGACGCTGCCGGCGGGCATCGACTTCGAATGGACCGACCTGACCTACCAGGAGATCCTGGCCGGCAACTCGGCGATCCTCGTCTTCCCGCTGGCGATCCTGCTGGTCTTCCTGGTGCTGGCCGCGCAGTACGAAAGCCTGACGCTGCCGCTGGCCATCATCCTGATCGTGCCCATGGGGCTGCTGGCGGCGATGACCGGCGTGTGGCTCTCGGCGGGGGACAACAACGTCTTCACGCAGATCGGCTTGATCGTGCTGGTGGGCCTGTCCGCCAAGAACGCGATCCTGATCGTGGAGTTCGCGCGGGAGCTGGAGTTTGCGGGTCGAACGCCGGTGCAGGCCGCCATCGAGGCCAGCAGGCTGCGGCTGCGGCCCATCCTGATGACCTCGCTGGCCTTCATCATGGGCGTGCTGCCGCTGGTGCTGTCCTCCGGCGCGGGTGCCGAGATGCGCCATGCCATGGGCGTGGCCGTGTTCGCCGGGATGATCGGCGTGACGGCCTTCGGTCTCTTCCTCACGCCCGTCTTCTACGTGGCGCTGCGCCGCCTGGCCGGCAACCGGCCGCTGCGGCAGCACGGCCAGGTGCCGGCCCAGGCTGACGACTTCGTCTCGGCCGAGCATCCCGCCACGCCGGGCCATCACGGCAGCGGCGGTGGTGGCCTCGCGGCTCTGCCCGCGGCACCGCGCGGCGCTCACGAATGACGCCCAGGCATTCCTTGTTCACGAGGACAACGACCATGACAAACACGCAATCGACCACGAGGGGGCCGTCGTCGACGGACGCGACCATGACCCGTACAGCGCAAGTGCGCAGCGCCTTCGATCACCACCAACCGTTCACGCTGAGCCTGTCGAAGCGCCGCACCCTCGTTCCGCTGCTGGCCGCCCTGGTGCTCGCTGGCTGCGCCACCGCACCGGCGCAGCTGCCTGCCGTCGCCACGCCCGCCCGTTTCAAGGAAGCGCTGCCCGTCACTCGGACTACGACCGAAGGCCGCTGGACCGAGGCCGCCGCCGCCGAGGCCCAGCCCCGCGGCGAATGGTGGAAGGCCTTCCAGGACCCGGTGCTCGATGCGCTTGTGGCGCAGGCGGCCGAGGCCAATACCAGCCTGCAGCAGGCAGCGGCCCGTGTGCGGCAGGCGAGGGCGTTGTTGCGCAATGCCGAGGCCGACCGTTCGCCGCAGCTTGGCCTGGGAGGCGGCGCCACGCGGCAGCGCGGGCTGGATCGCAACCAGTCCACCCAGCCTTCCACGCTGCTCAACGCCGGCCTCAGTGCCTCGTGGGAGTTGGATCTGTTCGGCCGCCTGTCGCGCCTGCAGGACGCCGCTGCGCTCGACGCCCAGGCGCGCGAGGCCATTCTGCAGAGCACGCGCCTGATGGTGCAGGCCGAAGTGGCCCAGACCTATCTGGCCCTGCGCTCCGCCGACGAGGAGCGCGCCCTGGTGCGCGACGGCGTGGCCGCCTACCGCGACACGCTGCGCCTCACGCAGCGCCGCGAGCAGGCCGGAGACGTGGCCGCGCTGGACGTGGCGCGCATGCAGGCCGAGGTCTCGGCCAACGAGTCCGAGGCCCTCGCCCTGGATCGCCGCCGTGCCGAACTGGAGCATGCATTGGCCGTGCTGGTCGGCCGTGCGCCGGCGGACTTCGGCATCGGCGTCGATCGCTGGCAGACCGCACTGCCCGTGGTGCCGGCGGGCGTGCCCTCCACCGTGTTGCTGCGTCGGCCCGACGTGGCCGCAGCCCAGGCGTCGGTGCTGGCCGCGCAGGCCCGCGTGGGTGCGGCGCAGGCGGCGTACTTCCCGAACGTCGCACTCACGGCCGGCGGTGGCTTTGCCTCGCCGGAGCTGGGCGACCTGTTCAAGTGGTCGGCGCGTTCGTGGGGCGTGGGTGCATTGCTGTCGCTGCCGCTGCTCGATGGCGGCCGCCGTGCCGCGGGTGTGGAGCATGCGAGCGGCGTGCTCGACGAGGCGGTCGCGGCCTATCGTGCGCAGTCGCTCGATGCCTTCCGCGAGGTGGAGGACCAGCTCTCGGGCCTGCGTCTGCTGCAGCAGCAGGCCGCTGCGCAGGCCACGGCGGTGGAGGCCGCGGCGCGGGCCCTGCAGCTGTCGGACACCCGCTACCGCAATGGCTACATCAGCCAGCTCGATGTGCTCGATGCGCGCCGCAGCGCGCTGCGCAACCGGCGGCAGGCGCTGCAGGTGCGCTCTGCGCAGTACCAGGCCACCGTGGCGCTGGTGCGGGCGCTGGGCGGCGGATGGGGCGCCTCGCAGGCGGACGTGCAGTCCTCGAAGGTGGCAGCCCCGACAGACATCGCGGTTGCGGCGCCGGTGAAGAAGGACGGTTCGTAGGTCCTGAGTCGCGCCCGCGCCGGGTCACTGCGCCGCTGTCGGCGGAGCGTCGTCGCTCAACGTCCGGTCTCGGGCGCGGTCTCGGCTTCCAGCTGCGTCAGCCAGCGCAGCGCCTCGGTCCGCGAGCTGCCGCACATCTCGGCCGACGGTGCCAGGCCGCCGCAGCAGGCCGGCCGCTCGGGCTGGCCGAAGATGCGGCACCGGTTGTCGTCGGCGAGCTGGATGCAGCGCACGCCCGCGGGCTTGCCGTGCGGCATGCCGGGAATGGGGCTGGAGATGGAGGGCGCGGTGCAGCAGGCACCGCAGTCGGGGCGGCAATCCATGGCGGGCACTGTAGTGGACGCCGTGAGCCCCGGGGCGGCGCAGGGTGGCCCGTCCCGCATCGGGCGCGTCACAGCCCGGCGGAGAGCTTGCGTGCCGCATCCGCCAGGCCGCCCAGGATGCGGTCGGCCAGTTCGGCCGGAAAGCCCGCCGGCAGTTCGCCGTGGACGGCCGCCACCACGCCCGGCGTGAGTGTCGCGGCCGCCTCGATCAGCGCCTCAACGCCCCGGCCATCCGCTGCGCGCACGCCATGGCGCTGGCCGAGCGCGACCCAGTGCCGCGGCAGGATCTCCCGCAGCTTCCAGTGCGCATTGCGGCCACGCACCGCCATGGCCATGCGCGCCTTGTGCGCCGAGATGGCGCCCGGCCCTTCGCCGAGCACGGGCCAGGCCGACAGCACGTCGTACAGCGGCGTGAGCTGGTAGCGACCGCCGGGCCGCAGAAACAGGCTGAAGTTCTTGGCATGGCCGTCGGTGGCACCCAGCATCCAGAACAGCAGCTGGGCCAGGAAGAAGGTGCGGCGGTCGTCCTCGCGCGTCAGCGAGCCATCGAGCACACCCATGATCCGGTCGATGCCGGGCCCGCCGTCCACCTCGTACTTGGCGTCGGGCGGCGTGCCGGTCGCCTGGCAGAAGTCCTCCTGCGGCAGACGCAGCAGTTGCTGCCGCCCGTCGGGGGCGCTCCACCAGCGCCGGTCGAAGCGCGCCACAGCCAGCACCCGCATCTCCTCGAACTGCAGCGGCTGGCAGTCGGCCACCGGCAGGCCGAAGGCACGCAGGATGCGCGCGCACAGCCATTCGTTTTCCACCGAGTGGCGCATGTCGATCTTCATGCCGCCCACGAGCCCGAGCGGCAGCTTGAGGATGTGCGTGGTGGGCGTGCTGCCCTGCGGCAGGCACCAGAGGCCGTCCTGCAGCAGCAGGGCGGTCTTCTCCTGCGCGCCGGCGATGGAGATGCGCAGGTCCTCGTCGTCGACGGCAAGCCCCAGGGGCGCGGTGGCCGTGGCGCTGCGCAGGATGGCGGCGACGCGTGCCTCGCTGAGCGGCTCGGCCTGGATCGCGAAGGAGCCCGGCGAGGCCTGGCCTTCAGGCAGGATCTCCAAGGCTCCCACACAGTCCCGGCCGATGCGCGCCAGTAGGTCGAAGGCGTCGGTGCTGCCCGTGCCGTGGCGTCGCGCCATGCGCTCGCGGATGTCCCTGCTGTCGGGCAGCAGATTCTCGAAATAGGCGCGCACCTTGGGGCCGCGGTGCGGCGCGTTGCCGGGCGTGAAGGGCAGGGACAACGACAGCGGCCGGCCCTCCGGCGACCGTGTCCAGTCGGCGTCGTATTGCAGCGTGTCGGGCGCGTGGGGCGTCAGGCTCCAGGTGCCGACGAAGGCGCCGTTCATCCAGAGGCCCAGAGCCCGGCGATGGGTGCGGCGGCCCATGGACTACCAGGCGGGTGAATCGCGCTCGGCCGCGCGAGGGGTGGCGTCGGGTTCGGTCGGCACGAGCACCATGTCCGCCCCCAGGATGTGGAGCACCGACAGCAGTCGCGAGGCGCCCATGCTCTCGGCGTTGCGC
The DNA here is from genome assembly GCF_017991995.1 of Pseudacidovorax sp. Taxonomy (GTDB): domain Bacteria; phylum Pseudomonadota; class Gammaproteobacteria; order Burkholderiales; family Burkholderiaceae_C; genus Xenophilus. The sequence continues at coordinate 14,919 of NZ_JAGOPN010000034.1, forward strand.
TCCAGGGCCGAGTAGGTCTGCTGGGTCACACCCAGTCGCTGCGCGATCTGGGCCTGCGTCAGCCCGCTCTGCTTGCGAAGCGCACGCAGCAGGCCAGGCAACTGGTCGGCAGTTCGTACAGTAAAGGCGGACATACAGAATTGGTGTTGTAAATCAATTTAACGCATTAAAGTGCGTAAAAACATTTTACATAGCTTGTGCTGTGTCAGCGCACGCTGTCCAGCGCGTCTTCCCGCCACTCAGCCTTGCAGCTTCGCGGCCGTGCGCTCGCGCAGGCGCTCGAACAAGTCAACGATGCGCTGCAGGACTTCCTCCCCGACGAGACAGGGGGCACCGCTGCCGGCCTTGCGTCGAAGCAGCGTGAGCACGGCGCTCTTCTGCGGCTGGGCAAGGGGCAGCAGCCGAACCCGGGGCGCGGACAGCAACACGCAACTGGCCGGTACCAGTGCGATGCCCAGGCCCGCACCCACCAGATCCAGCACCCCGTGCACGGTGCTCGCCTCGTAGCGGATGCGCGGAGAAAAGCCTGCCTGCGCGCACAGGTGGATCGCCTGGTCGAAGTACGCCGGGCCCCGATGACGCGTGAAGGCCACGAAGTCCGCTTCCGCATACGCGCGCAGGTCTGCCGTGCCGCCCCGCGGCAGCCGATGCGTGGCGGCCACGGCGACGCAGAAGGGATCGAGGATGCGGACCACGGTCGCGATGCGCGGGTGGCGGATGTCGGCGCGCGCGATGCCCAGGTCGATCTGGCCGCTGGCCAGCGCATCGATCTGCTCGCTGCTGATCATCTCGCGCAGCTCGAACTGCAGGCCGGCGTCGTCTGCACGCAGCGCGGCCAGCAACTGCGGCAGCACGGTGCTGCCGGCCGAAGGCACGAAGCCCAGCGAGAGCCGGCGGGTCGGCGTGGCGCCGGCAATCCATGCCCGCAGTCCGCCGACCCGCTCCACCAGCGCCCGTGCCTCGGGCAGCATGGCTTCGCCGGCCTCGGTCAGGTGCACGCCCTTGGGGTGGCGCACGAAGAGGGAAGTGCCCAGCGCCTCTTCCAGCTGGCGGATCTGCACCGACAGAGGCGGCTGCGCAATGAACAGCTTCTGCGCCGCGCGGCTGAGGTTGCCGGCCTCGGCCACGGCGATGAAGTAGCGCAGATGGCGCATCTCGATGTTCATGGTGTCTCCATACCTCGCAGGTATGGGCAGCATAGCGAATCGGTGCTGGACGTATTGCGAAGCCACGCCAAGAATCCGGGCCACAGCCGCTCGTTTCGAAGCGGCTTGCACTGGAGACACCCCCCCATGAAGCGAATCCTCGCCCTCGCGCTCTTTCCCTTGTTGACGCTGCATGCGGCAGCCCAGTCCTGGCCCACCAAGCCCGTGAAGGTCGTGGTGCCCGCGCCGGCCGGCAGCTCGCTGGACTTCATCGTGCGCACCCTCGGCAACCGCCTGAGCACCCGCTGGGGCCAGCCGGTGATTGTGGACAACAAGCCGGGTGCAGGCGGCATGCTCGGCATGGTCGCGGTGGCCAAGGCCGCACCCGATGGCTACACGCTGGGCATCGGCTTCAACGGGCCCATCGCCTTCGCGCCCTTCATGTACAAGCAGATGGCCTACGACCCGGTCAAGGACCTGGCGCCCATCGTGATGACCTCGTCCCAGCCCAACGTGCTGGCGGTGCGGGCCAACCATCCGGCCAAGACCGTGCAGGAGTTCGTGAGTTGGGCGCGTGCCCAGCCCAATGGTGTGGCGTACGGTTCCGTCGGCGCCGGCAGTTCCTCGCACCTGACCATGGAGCTGTTGCGCACCACGGCCGGTTTCGAGGCGACGCATGTGCCCTTCAACGGCTCGCCGCCGGCGGGCATCTCCCTGGCCTCGGGCGAGACGCAGGCCTTGTTCACCGTGGCGCCGGCCCTGCTGCCGCTGGTGGCCAGCGGCCGCATCCGGTTGCTGGCGGTCACCAGCGCCAAGCGCATGGAAGGCATGGAGCAACTGCCCACCATCGCCGAATCCGGCTACCCCGGTTTCGAGGCGCTGGCGTGGAACGGCCTGTTCAGTGCGGCTGGTACCCCCGCTGCGGTCATCGCCAAGGTCAACGCCGACGTCAACGCCGCACTGAAGGAGCCCGAGGTGCAGGCCGCCTTTGCCAAGCAGGGCCTGGTGCCGGGTGGCGGCACGCCGCAGGCCCTTGCCAGCTTCATGGCCCAGGAGCGCAGCAAGTGGGGCGCCATCATCCAGAAGACCGGCATCCGCCTCGACTGATGTCAAGGAGCCCTCATTCATGCAAGCCCTGAGAAAGACCCGCGCCGCGGCCGGCCTCGAATTGGTGGAGGTGCCCGCGCCACAGGCCGCCGATGTGCGGGACGGCGAGGTGCTGGTGCGCGTGCATGCCGCCGGCATCTGCGGCAGCGATCTGCACGTTGACGACTGGACCTCCAGCTACACCTTCATCGCCCCATCGTTGCCCGTGACCATCGGCCACGAGTTCGTCGGCGTGGCGCAGTCCGGGCCGCTGGCCGGCCGCCGCGTGGTGGTGCGGCCGTCGGTGACCTGCGGCGTGTGCGCGGCCTGCACCGCCGGCGAATTCGACCGCTGCGAGCAGCGACGCGGCATCGGCATGACGCGCGACGGTGCCTTTGCCGCCTGGGTGCGTGTGCCACAACGCAACTGCGTGCCTGTGCCCGATGGCGTCAGCGACGAGCTGGCGGCGCTGACGGAGCCGCTGACCATCTCCATGCAAGCCCTGCGCATCGCGGGCGACGTGAAAGGTGCGCGTGTGCTGGTGATGGGCCCGGGCACCATCGGCCAGGGCATCGCCGCATTGGCGCGGCGGGCCGGCGCGGCGCAGGTGGTCGTCAGCGGCTTCGACGATGCCGTGCGCCTGGAGGCATTGCAGCGCATGGGCTTCACCCAGCAGGTGGACGTGGCCCGCGGCAGTCTGGCCGAGGGCGTCGCTGCGTTCATGGATGGCCAGCGCTTCGACGTGGTGTTCGAGGCCACCGGCGTGCCCGAGACCATCCAGGAGGCGCTGCCGCTGCTGCGCCGCAATGGCGTGGTCGTGGTCACGGGCATCCATGCCCGCCCGCTGACGCTGGACCTCACCCCCCTGGTGCGCAACCAGCACCAGCTGCGCGGCTCCTTCCGGCCGCCGGAGTCAGACTGGCCGCTCGCCCTCGACCTGATGCAGGAACTCGCCCCGGTGCTCGCCCCGATGGTGAGCCATGTTCTGCCCCTGTCCCAGGCGGCCGAAGGTTTTGCCCTGGCGCATGGCAAGAAGGCCTGCAAGGTGCTGTTGGCGCCGGAGCCCTCCGATGGCTGACTGGCTCGCGGGCGCAGGCGCGCTGCTGGCGCTGTGGAATGACGTCGATCCGGAAGTGGAAGCCGAGTACGAGGACTGGCATGCCAACGAGCATGTGCCCGAGCGGCTGACGGTGCCGGGCATCCTGGACGCGTGCCGCTATGCGGCCATGGCACCGGCATTGCGGCCCCGCTACCTCACGCTGTATGCGCTCGCGTCGGCCGAGGTGCTCGATAGTTCGGCCTACCGGCATCTATTGGCCCATCCCACGCCGGCCAGTGCGCGCATGCGGCCACATCTGAGGAATGTCGCGCGCTGGGTCTGCCGGCTCCATCGCACGGCGCCGGTCTGGCCGGAGGGGCCGGTGCATGTCCGCACCTCGGACGATGTCGTGACGATGCCGGCGCAAATGGCCTCACCGCTGCTGCTGGCTGAACATCTGCCGCAGGCACCGGGCCTGCCCTGGATGACCTCGGGCCAGGCGCTGAAGGTCGAGGGTCGCTGGCTGATGGTGCGCGAGAGCACGCCAGCGCCCTTGGCCGACGAAGAGGACTGCTGCCATCCCTTGCCGGTGCGCCGCGCGCGAATAGCGCATTGAGACGCCTGCGCCGCCAATGTCCCTGGGCCACGTCGGCCTTGTGGGGGTCGCGTTGGCTCGCTCGCTAGACTGGCAGCAGATGTCCAGCGACTCTTCCGAGCCTCCCAGTCCGCGGCTGGCCTTCGCCAGCCCTTGCGCGCGCCGCGCGCGCACCGTCCTCCCCGATCCTGCTGCCTCGCTCTGCCGCGCCGCCTTGGCGCGTGCACGGCATGCGGCATGCCCGCACCGCCCACGCGCGCAGAGGCACCGATGATCGAACTCCTCAGCGATCCGGCCGTCTGGGCCGGCCTGCTCACGCTGGTGGTGCTGGAGATCGTCCTCGGCATCGACAACCTGATCTTCATCGCCATCCTGGCCGAGAAGCTGCCGCCCCACCAGCGCGACCGGGCGCGCGTCATCGGCCTCTCGCTCGCGCTCGTCATGCGCCTGGGCCTGCTGTCGGTGATCTCGTGGATGGTCACGCTCACGCGGCCGCTGTTCGCCCTCGGGCCGCTCTCGTTCTCGGGCCGCGACCTGATCCTGCTGTTCGGGGGTCTGTTCCTGCTGTTCAAGGCCACCTCGGAGCTGCACGAGCGGCTCGAAGGTGCCGAGCACCAGGTGGCCACCAACCCCGTCTATGCGGGCTTCTGGCTGGTCGTCGCGCAGATCGTGGTGCTCGATGCCGTGTTCTCGCTCGATGCCGTGATCACCGCCGTGGGCATGGTCAGTGACCTGCCGGTGATGATGGCCGCCGTGGTCATCTCCATCGGCGTGATGCTGCTGGCAGCCAAGCCCCTCACGCGCTTCGTCAATGCGCATCCGACGGTGGTGGTGCTGTGCCTGAGCTTCCTGCTCATGATCGGCCTGAGCCTCGTGGCCGAGGGCTTCGGCTTCCACCTGCCCAAGGGCTACCTGTATGCGGCCATCGGCTTCTCGATCCTGATCGAGATGCTCAACCAGCTGGCGCGTCGCAACCAGGCGCGGCAGCAGGCCCTGCGGCCGCTGCGCGAACGCACGGCTGAATCGGTGCTGCGGCTGCTGGGTGGCGGCCGGCGCCTGCAGGCGGCCGCCGTGTCCGACGGCGATGCGCATGCGCCGGTCGATGCCCCGGCGTTTGCGCCGGAAGAGCGCCACATGGTCAGCGGCGTGCTTTCCCTCGCGGAGCGCACGGCGCGCAGCATCATGACGCCGCGTTCGGATGTGTCCTGGATCGATCTCGAGGAGTCGCCCGACGCAGTGCGCGAGCGCCTGCTGGGCTCGCCGCACAGCCTGCTGCCCGTGTGCCGCGGCAGTCTGGATCAGGTCGTCGGCGTCGGACGGGCGACCGAGTTGCTCGCGGCGCTGGTGGCGCAGGGCCGCATCGACGAGCAGGGCGCGCACATGCGTATGCCGCTGTACCTGCCGGAAAGTGCCAGCGTCACCCACACCATCGACGTCCTGCGCAAGGCCAAGGGCCAGCTGGTGCTGGTCAATGACGAATACGGGCTGCTCAAGGGCCTGCTCACGCCCTTCGACGTGCTCGAGGCCATCGCGGGCGAGTTCCCCGACGAGGACGAGTTGCCGGAGATCGAGCGCCTGGAGGCAGGCGCCTGGCGCGTCGCCGGAACGGCCGACATCCATCAGCTGCAGCGGATGCTGGAGACCGAAGGGCTGGTGAGCGAGGACGACAGCTACACCTCGTTGGCGGGCTATCTGCTGTCACGGCTGGGCCGCATGCCGGCCGCCGGCGAGGTGCTCGTCCACGACGGATGGCAGATGCAGGTGCTCGACGTGGACGGCCAGCGCATCCGCGCCGTCCGCATCGAGCCGGCGGCAGAGGGGACGCAGGCTCAGGCGGCCTCGGCCTGACCTGCATCCGGGTTGGCCGTCTTCTCCAGGTACGCATACAGCCCCAGCGCGATGGCCAGCGGCAGTAGGTAGTAAAGCGCGCGATACGCCAGCACCGCGCCCATCAGCTTGCCCTGGGGCACGGTGCCCGACAGCAACGCGAGGTACACGGCCTCCAGCACGCCGAGTCCGGCCGGAATCGGCACGCACACGCCCACCACCGATGCGGCCAGCAGCACGCCCAGCACGTGGGCATAGGGCACGCTGCCCCCCAGCAACAGGTACATCAGCGTGCCCATCAGGGACCAGTTGCCCGCGGACAGTGCCAGCTGCACCAGGGCGAGGCGCGGCGTGGGCAGGTGGACCGACTTGCCGCGCACTTTCCAGGTGGTGCCGTGCCAGCGCAGGCAGGCACCCAGGTACGCCACCGGCAGCAACATCAGCCCGACGCCGATGACCTGCAGCATGCCGTTGGACAGCGGCACCGAATCGGGAAGGTCCAGCATGCCCGACGCAAAGAGGCCGCCCGCGACGAGCCCGTAGCCGAGCCAGTTGGTGCTCAGGCTCATGGCGATGATCTGGCCCACCTTGGTCTCGTCCAGCCCGTCGCGCGCGTACAGCCGCGCGCGCAGCGCCACCCCGCCGACCAGGGAGCCGAGGTTGAGGTTGAAGCCGTAGCTCGCCACGGCGATGGCCCAGGTCCGCATCACCTGCAGGCCATGCCGGGTGTGATGCCGTCCGGTGAGATCGAAGCAGCCGTACAGCGCGTGGCTGGCCAGCGCCAGGATCGAGGCCTCCAGGAGAACAGTGCCGGGATAGCGCTTGAGCGCCGCCCAGGCGCCGGCCCAGTCCACCTTGTGTGCATGCGAGATGAGCATGGCCAGCACCAGAAGCCCGAGTGCAGGTACCGCCCAGCGGCGCACCGTGGGCCAAAGCCGTGCCCAGCGGGATGGATGCGCGGGCGCGCCCAAGCCCTTCGTCGTGTGTTCCGCGGTGCGGGAGGAAGAGCTGTCGATCAGCACGGGCGCCTCGGTATCTTGCATCGCCTCATGGTGGGCATGGCGCATCTCGCCCGACGTCGGCGCCGGACATCGGCCGCTGTAGGCGGCCCGGAGGCGTCCGCAGAAGCTGGCCCGGATCATGCTTGGAGCAAGCGGTCTCCTCGCAGCACCCTTGCTGCGACTTCGCCCGGCGGCTTTTGGGCCGACCGGGCTTTTTCATGGGCGCTTGGCCGGCGCGAAGGCAATGCGTTGCCGACAGTGGGTCCGTCGGCACGCGGGGGATTTCAGGAGCGCGGAGCGGCCTTGTCCAGCGCCTGCAACAGCGTGCGGCGGTCGTCCGCGGCCCGGCGTGCCAGGGCGGCGACCTCCTGATGCTCGGCCGTCTCTGCCGAGTCGGTGAACACGCGCACCTGCTCTTCCAGCAGGGCCCGGACGGTGCGCACCATGTCGCGGTCGAAGGTGGCTCCCTTGCTCTCTGCGACCCGGTCGACCATGCGACGCGAGACTTCCGACATGTCCAGCGGCAGGTTGGTCTTGTGGCGCTCGGCGTAGTCCGTCATGTCGCGGTAGAGCGCGTCAGACTTCTTCTCCAGCGATGCGGCCCACTCGCGCAGGGCCGGCTTCTGGAAGCGCCGCTGGCCCAGCTTGCCGATCTCGCGGTCGCGCACGATGAGTCCGCCGGCGGAGCGCAGGAACACGCGGTCGCCATTGCTCATGTCGCCACGCAGCGTGGCGTCGTCGGGGTCCTTGCTGTTGGGCTGGGCCTGCGCGACCGACAGGCCGGCGGCTGCGCAACCGGCCGCCAGGGCGCAGAGCATCCGGCGACGGTCCAGGTGATGGAGAGGGGAGGAGGAGGCAAACGAAGACTGGCGCATGGCACGGAACCTGAACGGGATGGCGATGCGCAAAGCATCGTCGGCACCGCGTGCCCTTGCGCTGCGCCTTCCCGCCCAAGCGACGTAGGACCGTTCGGCACGTCGCCAGTTGGCCGCGTCCGACGTGCGCCCGCCGAGGGCGTCCCATCGAAGCGGCTCAGGCCTCCACGAACGCTTCCTCGCGCCGCGAGCGCACGGCGGGCATGAGCACGATGACGACCAGTACGACGGCGGCCACGAGCAGGCCGGCCGAGATGGGCCGCGTCACCAGCACGCCCCAATCGCCGCGCGACAGCAGCAGCGCGCGCCGCAGGTTCTCCTCCATCATCGGCCCCAGGATCAGGCCCAGCAGCAGTGGCGCCGGCTCGCAGCCCAGCTTGATGAAGCCATAGCCGATGACGCCGAAGACGGCCACCATCCAGATGTCGAAGGTGTTGTTGTTGGTCGAGTACACGCCGATGGCGCAGAACAGCACGATCGCCGGGAACAGCCACTTGTAGGGAATCGACAGCAGCTTGATCCACATGCCGATCAGCGGCAGGTTCAGGATGATCAGCATCAGGTTGCCGATCCACATCGAGGCGATCAGGCCCCAGAACAGCTCGGGGTTGCTGGTCATCACCTGCGGGCCGGGCTGGATGTTGTGGATGGTCATCGCGCCCACCATCAGTGCCATCACCGGATTGCCGGGGATGCCCAGCGTCAGCAGCGGGATGAAGGAGGTCTGCGCCCCGGCGTTGTTGGCCGACTCGGGGCCGGCCACGCCGCGGATGTTGCCTTTGCCGAAGGGGATCTCGCCCGGCTTCAGGCGCAGCTTCTTCTCCAGCGTGTACGAGGCGAAGGACGACAGCAGCGAGCCGCCACCGGGCAGGATGCCGAGCGAGCAGCCCAGCGCCGTGCCCCGCAGCACGGCGGGCGTCATGCGCCTGAAGTCGTCCCGCGTGGGCCAGACGCCGTTGAGCTTGGCGGTGAATGCCTGGCGGTCTTCCTCGGGCTTGGCCAGGTTGGAGATGATCTCGCCGTAGCCGAAGATGCCCATGGCGATGGCGATGAAGCTGATGCCGTCGGTCAACTCCGGGATGTCGAAGCTGTAGCGGGCCACGCCCGAGTTCACGTCCGTGCCCACCAGGCCCAGCAGCAGGCCCAGGATGATCATGCACACCGCCTTGAGCAGGGAGCCGGAGGCCAGCACCACGGCGCCGATCAGGCCCAGCACCATCAGGCTGAAGTACTCGGCCGGGCCGAACTTGAAGGCCAGCTCCGTCAGCGGTGGGGCGAAGGCGGCGAGGATGACCGTGCCCACGCAGCCCGCGAAGAAGGAGCCCAGGCCCGCCGCCGCGAGCGCCGGGCCGCCACGTCCCTGCTTGGCCATCTGATGGCCGTCGATCACGGTCACCACCGAGGCCGATTCCCCTGGCAGGTTCACCAGGATGGCGGTGGTCGAACCGCCGTACTGCGAGCCGTAGTAGATGCCGGCCAGCATGATCAGCGCCGCCACCGGGGGCAGTGCATAGGTGGCCGGCAGCAGCATGGCGATGGTGGCCACCGGCCCGATGCCGGGCAGCACACCGATCAGCGTGCCCAGCAGGCAGCCGACGAAGGCATAGACGAGGTTCTGGAGCGTGAAGGCGGCTTCGAAGCCGAGCGCCAGGTGGTCGAGCAGTTCCATGGTGGGGTTGTCCTCAGCTGATGAAGGTCGGCCAGACCTGGAACTGCAGCTTCAGGCCGATGATGAAGACCAGGTAGCTGCCGACGGCCAGCAGCGTGGCCAGGATGAGCGTGGTGCGGAAGGAATAGCTCGGGCCGGCGCGACTGGCGATGAAGGTCAGTGCGTAGATGGCGAGCACCAGCCCCATGGCGGGCAACCCGATGCTCGGCAGGCCGCCCAGCAGCACGCCGAAGGCGAGGTTGGCGCAGATGATCAGCGTCAGCGGACGCCAGGCAATGGCGCCGATTCGGCCGTCGCTGCCATCGCCACGTGCGAGCGAGCCGGCGATCACAAGCAGGCCGAGCAGGGCCAGCACGACGCCCAGCATGAGGGGAAAGTAGCCGGGACCCATGCGGGCGGCGTCGCCCACGTTGTAGGAGGTGGCACCCATGGCGAACGCCGTGCCGACGCCCGTGAACATGAGGCCGGAGAAAAAGTCCTTCTGGCTTTGGATCTTCATGGCAATGGAGGTTGGAGAAGGCACGGCGGATGCGTGCAGGCGGGCGGTGCGTGCGCCCCGTTGGCCCAGCCTGGAGGGCGCGACGCGCGTCGGGGACGCGTCAGTGCCGGGTCAGATACATCATGGTATGAGCAAAAAATGCATCACATCATGAGTAATTACCCTTTCCAAACGCTCATGTGGGCGGGCCGCGCCTGGGGCTAAAGTGCCTCCATTTCGTGGGGGACCGAATGAGTGAAGGATCGGCCGCGTCGGCGGCAGACAAACGCCGGCTCGAGGCGCTGTCGGAGTTCCGGTACCGGCTGCGCAACTTCCTGCGCTTCAGCGAGGACGCGGCGCGCGAGGAGGGCATCACCGTGCTGCACTACCAGCTGCTGCTGCACACGCAGGGCTTCGCCGGACGTGACTGGGCCACCGTGACCGAGATCGCCGAGCGGCTGCAGGCGCAGGTGCACGGCGTGGTGGCGCTGATCTCGCGCTGCGAGGAGGCGGGCCTGGTGCAGCGCAAGCCGGGGCGCACCGACCGTCGCCAGACGGAGGTGCACCTGCTGCCCAAGGGGCAGCGCAAGCTTCAGAAGCTGGCGGGCCAGCACCTGGGCCAGCTCAGCGCGCTGGCCGAGGCCGTGCGGCTGGCGCAGGCCATCGCCGGCCCGGCCGAAGCGGGCGGCATGTCGGCGTCGGAGGCCGCCGAAGCTTCATAGCCAGGCTGCCGCCCGGGCGTCCGGCCGCGCCACTCAGGGCGGTGCTGCAGCCGCCTGACGTCCGAGCCACTCGCGAAATGCCCGCAGCGGCGGGTAGCGCAACTGGCTGCTGGCGCAGGCGAGGTAGTAGCTGCCGGCGCTGCCGCAGCGCAGATCGACGGCCGGCACCAACTCGCCTCGTTCGAGCTCCGAGCGGATCAGGAATTCCGGCAGCAGCGCCACGCCCAGCCCCGCCGAAGCGGCCTGGGTGACGGTGGCGAACTGGTCGATACGGGTGCCGGCCTCGTCGCCGGGCGCGAGGCCTTGCGCGGCGAACCAGTCCGTCCAGGCCTGGGGACGCGAATTCAGGTGCAGCAGCGGCGCGGCCCGCAGGTCGGCCGCTGCCGCAAAGCCGTAGTGCGCCTTGAGGGCGGGGGAGCAGGCCGGCACGACGGTCTCGCCGAACAGCAGGTCGAGTTCGGCCTGCGGCCAGTGCGCATGCCCGTAGTGGATCGCCGCATGCACGCCCTCCGCGTCCAGGTCGAAAGGGTCGAGCCGTGTCACCAGGTTGAGCGTGACGCCGGGATTGGCGCGCATGAAGTCGGGCAGAAGCGGGGCCAGCCAGCGCGTGCCCACGGTCGGCAGGATGGCCAGGGTCAGGGTGCCGGCGCCGGGGTCGGCGCGCAGCTGCAGCGTGGCGTTGCCGATGGCCCGCAGCGCGTCGCGGATTTCCAGGGCGTACATCTCCCCGGCCGGCGTGAGCCGCACCGTCTGGCGGTCGCGCGTGAAGAGCTCCACGCCCACGGCGTCTTCCAGCGCGCGGATCTGACGGCTGATGGCGCTCTGTGTCAAATGGAGCTCGTGCGCCGCCGCGGTGAACTTCTGCAGGCGCGCACAGGCTTCGAAGGCCACAAGCAGGCCCATGGACGGAAGATATTTACGGGAATTCATGAGTACGCGTGAGCGATCGGCGGGATGCGGGCCGGTCAACGCGTCGTCTGTCGAGAGGCCACCGGAAAAGCGCGACGCCGGAAGGCCTCGCCGGCATCATTCTCAAATGGAATGACCATCTTCCAAAACATTGATTGACGTCAAGGTGCGGTTTTCAAGACCATGCGCCCCCGACCTGCCCGCACGCCACGGGCGCCATGCCCCGCATGACGCACCGCGGCCGACGGGGCTTCCGCCCCGCCGATGGGGCCCCGAACACGGAGACTCCCTCTTTTGACCCGCATCCTCTCGCGCAAGCACTTCCTGGGCGCTGCCGCCCTGGCCGCCACCACCCTTCTGCTGCCCACCTGGGCCCAGGCGCAGGCGGGCGGCTATCCCGCCCGGCCGATCCGGCTCGTGGTGCCCTTCGCGCCCGGCGGCAACACCGACATCCTGGCCCGCATGGTGGGCCAGGGCCTGACCGAAAGCCTGGGCCAGCCCGTGGTCGTGGACAACGTGTCGGGGGCCAATGGCTCCATCGGTGCCAGCCGTGTCGCCACGTCCGCGGCCGATGGCTACACGCTGCTGTTCGGCACCGCCGGCACGCAGGCCATCAACCAGAGCCTGTACAAGAACCTGAGCGAGAAGAACCTCGACGACTACGAGTACGTCGCCATGGTCACCTCCATCCCCAACGTGCTGGTGGTCAGCGACACGAAGGGCGCACCGAAGACCGTGGCCGAGCTGGCGGCCAGCGAGAAAGGACGGCGCGAAGGCCTGAACTACGGCTCGCCGGGCACCGGCTCCACCGTGCACCTGTCCGGCGAACTCTTCAAGACCGCCACCAAGCTCAACCTCGTGCATGTGCCCTACAAGGGCAGCTCCCTGGCCCTCACCGACCTCCTGGGCGGGCAGATCGACTTCATCTTCGAGAACGTGACGCCGGCGCTGCCCTTCATCCAGGGCGGCAAGCTGCGGGCCCTGGCCGTGACCTCGGCCGAACGCATTCCCGTGCTGCCCAACGTGCCCACCATGAAGGAGCTGGGCTACGCCAACTTCGTGACCGCGACCTGGAATGGCGTGCTGGCCCCCAAGGGCACGCCGGCCGCCATCGTCAAGCGCCTGGAAGAGGCCACGCTCAAGGTCGCGGCCAGCCCCGAGTTCAAGGAGCGCGTCACCGCCCTGGGCGGCGAGGTGAAGCCACTGGCCGGCCCGGCCTTCCGCGACTTCGCCCGCAGCGAGTACCGCCACTGGGGCGCCATCATCAAGGACGCCGGCGTTCCCCGGCAGTGAGCCGCGGCAAGCCCACCGACAGCGCCACGCAGAACGACGCCGACGCATGACGACGCTCACCGACACCCTGGCCGCCATCGTGGGCCCCGCCCATGTGCTCACCGGCGCCGATCTCGACAGCTATGAACAGGACTGGCGCGGCCGCGTGCGGGGCCGCGCCCTGTGCGTGGTGCGCCCAGCCAGCGCCGACGAAGTGGCGCGCGTGGTGCGCGCCTGCGCCGCCGCCGGCACCAGCCTCGTGCCGCAGGGCGGCAACACCGGCCTGGTGGCGGGCTCCACGCCCGACGCCACCGGCACGCAGGTGGTGCTGAGCCTGCGCCGCATGAATGCCGTGCGGTCCATCGATCCGCAGAACATGACCTTCACCGTCGAGGCGGGCTGCATCCTGCAGACGCTGCAGCAGGTGGCGGACGAGGCCGGCTTCCTGTTTCCGCTGAGCCTGGGTGCCGAAGGCAGCTGCACCATCGGCGGCAACCTGGCCACCAATGCGGGCGGCACGCAGGTGCTGCGCTACGGCAATGCCCGCGAGCTGTGCCTGGGCCTGGAGGTCGTGACGGCACAAGGCGAGCTGTGGGACGGCCTCTCGGGCCTGCGCAAGGACAACACCGGCTACGACCTGCGCGACCTCTTCATCGGCAGCGAAGGCACCCTCGGCATCATCACTGCGGCGACGCTCAAGCTCCACCCGCGGCCTGCCGCGCAGCTCACGGCCTGGGTGGCACTGGCGTCGCTCGAAGACGCCACGGCACTGCTGGGCCTGGCGCACCAGCACCTGGCCGCCGGACTCACGGGCTTCGAGGTGATGAACCAGTTCGCGCTCGGCCTCGTCGATCGGCACTATCCGCAACTGCGCGTGCCGATGTGGCGCGAGCATGCCTGGTGCGTGCTCATCGAGCTGTCGGACAACGAGTCCGAGGACCATGCGCGCGCGCAGTTCGAGCGGCTGCTCGAGACCGCCGTCGAGCAGGGCCTCGCGGCCGACGCCATCGTGGCCGAGAACCTCAAGCAGGCCCACGACCTCTGGCACATCCGCGAGAGCATCACGCTCGCGCAGGCGGAGGAAGGCGTCAACGTCAAGCACGACATCTCGATCCCGGTGTCGCGCATCCCCGACTTCGTGCGCGAGGCCGATGCCGCGCTGGCTGCGGGCGTGCCCGGCGTGCGTTTCGTCAACTTCGGCCACCTGGGCGATGGCAACCTGCACTACAACATCCAGGCACCGGCCGAGGGCGATGCCGGGGCCTTCGTGGCCGCGCACGAGTCGACGATCAGCACCATCGTCTACGACACCGTCAGCCGCTTCGGCGGCTCGATCTCGGCCGAGCACGGCGTGGGCGAGCTCAAGCGCGAGAAGCTGCCCCACCACAAGTCGCCCGTGGCGCTGCAGCTGATGCAGGCCATCAAGCAGGCGCTCGATCCGCAGCAGCTGCTCAATCCAGGCCGGGTGCTGGCACGAACGCCCTGAAGCCCGCTGCTGCTTCGCCCTTCCGCATTCCTCCGCTTTCCAGACGCTTCCACCATGTCCTCCTTCGTCAGTCCGGATCAGATCCGCGACCGCTTCTCGCAGTCCATGTCGGCTATGTACAAGACCGAGGTGCCGCAGTACGGCGCCTTGCTCGAACTCGTGGCGCAGATCAACCAGGCCACGCTCGACGCGCAGCCCGCGCTGCGGCAGTCGCTCACGGAGGCCGGCGAGCTGCATCGCCTCGACGTGGAGCGCCACGGCGCCATCCGCCTGGGCACGCCCGAGGAGCTGGCGGCCATGCGACGCATCTTCCGCGTGATGGGCATGTTCCCGGTCGGCTACTACGACCTCTCCGTCGCCGGCGTGCCCGTGCATGCGACCGCCTTCCGGCCCGTGAGCGACGAGGCGCTGCGCCTCAACCCCTTCCGTGTGTTCACCTCGCTGCTAAGGCTGGAGCTCATCGCCGACGCCGGCCTGCGTGAGCAGGCGCGCGACATCCTTGCGAAGCGCCGCATCTTCACCGACGAGGCGCTGGCACTCACGGCGCGCTTCGAGTCCGATGGCGGGCTGACCGAAGCGCAGACCGACGCCTTCGTGCGCGAGGTGACCGAGACCTTCCGCTGGCACAGCGAGGCCACCGTGAGCCTCGACACCTATCGCCAGCTGCATGCCGCGCACCGCCTGGTGGCCGACGTGGTGTCGTTCAAGGGCCCGCACATCAACCATCTGACGCCGCGCACGCTCGACATCGATGCGGCCCAGGCCGAGATGCCGCGCCGCGGTCTGGCGGCCAAGGACGTGGTCGAAGGACCGCCGCGCCGCCGCCATCCCATCCTGCTGCGGCAGACCAGCTTCAAGGCGCTGGAAGAGGCCATCGTCTTTGCGCAAGGCGACGCCGCCGGTTCGCACACCGCCCGCTTCGGCGAGATCGAGCAGCGCGGCATGGCGCTCACCCGCAAGGGTCGCGCGCTCTACGACCAACTGCTGGCGCAGGTGCGATCGATGGAAGGGGCCGGCAGCGCCGCAGCCGACTACGGCCAACGGCTGGCCGCGGCCTTCGCGGACTTCCCGGACGAGCCGGAGGTGCTGCTGGACCAGGCGCTGGCCTTCTTCCGTCATCACGTGGCGGACGAGGCCGGCTTTGCCGCGCGCGCGGCCAGCGGCGCGCCCTTCGATCTCGCCGCGATGCGCCGCGACGGCATCGTGGGCGCACGGCCCATCGTCTACGAAGACTTCCTGCCCGTGAGCGCGGCCGGCATCTTCCAGTCCAATCTGGGCGGGGAGGAGCAGAAGAGCTACGCCGCCAATGCGGCCCAGGCCGCCTTCGAGCAGGCCCTGGGCGCGCCGGTCGCGGACGAGATCGCGCTGTACGAAGCCAGCCAGGCCGCTTCGGTGGAGGCGCTGCGGGGCCGCTACGCCGAGGTGGCGGGCGCGGGCGCGCGCTGAGGTCGACGCCGATCATTTGATGGCCGATCCCGGCCGATCGATGGGGAACGTGGCGTCAGCGCTGTCCCTGTTCTTGAGGGTCTGCGGAGCCTGGCAGATCACTCCGCCGACTTCAGATACCGCTGCACAGTGCGCGGATGCACGCCGAGCCGCTGGGCGACCTGCTCCAGGGGCTTGTGCTGCAGCTCGAGCAGCAGCGCGTCGAGCTGATCGTCGGAGAGGGCGCGAGGCCGGCCGACGTGGCTGCCGCGGCTCTTGGCGGAGGCCATGCCGGCCTTGGTGCGCTCGCTGATGAGGGAGCGT
>NZ_JAGOPN010000022.1 GCF_017991995.1 Pseudacidovorax sp.
CCGAGGCCTTCAAGATCATGCTGAAGAACAAGAACGTGAAGGCCATCCTGGTCAACATCTTCGGCGGCATCATGAAGTGCGACACCATCGCCACCGGCGTGATCACCGCCTGCAAGGCCGTGAACCTGTCCGTGCCGCTGGTCGTGCGCATGAAGGGCACGAACGAAGAGCTGGGCAAGAAGATGCTGGCCGAATCCGGCCTGCCGATCATCAGCGCAGACACCATGGCAGAAGCGGCCCAGAAGGTCGTGGCGGCCGTCAAGTAAGGAATCACCAGCCATGTCGATCTACATCAACAAGGACACCAAGGTCATCACCCAGGGCATCACGGGCAAGACCGGTCAGTTCCACACCGAGAAGTGCCAGGAATACGCGAATGGCAAGAACGCCTTCGTGGCCGGCGTGAACCCGAAGAAGGCCGGCGAGTCGATCTTCAACATCCCGATCTACGCCTCGGTCAAGGAAGCCGCCCAGCAGACGGGCGCAACCGTGTCGGTGATCTACGTGCCGCCGGCGGGCGCTGCCGCCGCCATCTGGGAAGCCGTCGAGGCCGACCTGGACCTGGCGATCTGCATCACGGAAGGCATCCCCGTCCGCGACATGCTCGAAGTGCGCAACAAGATGAAGGCCAAGGAAGCCAAGGGCGGCAAGAAGACGCTGCTGCTGGGCCCCAACTGCCCCGGCCTGATCACGCCCGACGAGATCAAGATCGGCATCATGCCCGGCCACATCCACAAGAAGGGCCGCATCGGCGTGGTCTCGCGCTCCGGCACGCTGACCTATGAAGCCGTGGCGCAGCTGTCCGAGCTGGGCATCGGCCAGTCGTCGGCCGTGGGCATCGGCGGCGACCCGATCAACGGCCTCAAGCACATCGACGTGATGCAGGCCTTCAACGACGATCCGGACACCGACGCGGTCATCATGATCGGCGAGATCGGCGGCCCGGACGAGGCCGAAGCAGCCCAATGGTGCAAGGCCAACATGAAGAAGCCGGTGGTCGGCTTCATCGCCGGCGTCACCGCCCCTCCCGGCAAGCGCATGGGCCATGCCGGCGCGCTGATCTCGGGCGGCGCCGACACGGCCGATGCCAAGCTCGCCATCATGGAAGAGTGCGGTTTCAAGGTCACGCGCAACCCGTCGGAGATGGGCCGCATCCTGAAGTCGCTGATCTGAACGGGTGACGGCGCGCCCAGCCGGTCGATCGATCCGGCGGGCGCCCGCATCCCAGGCGAAGCCAGAGGCGTCGAACGAACGCCGTGCCTTCAGCCACTCCATAAAAAAAGCCGGAGGGCGCCCGTGGTTGTCGGAGACCGCAGGCGCCCTTCATCAATTCACTACACCGTGGAGGTAGCAAGCCGTGGAGATTCTTTCCAACCCTGATCTGTGGATCGGTCTGCTCAAGATCATCTGGATCAACATCATTCTTTCGGGCGACAACGCCGTGGTGATCGCCCTGGCGGCGCGTGCCCTGCCGCCCGACCAGCAGAAGAAGGCCGTCATGCTCGGCTCGGCCGCGGCCGTCGTGCTGCGCATCGTGCTGACCATCGTGGCGGTCAAGCTCCTGTCCCTGCCCTACCTGCAGATCATCGGCGGCCTGCTGCTGCTGTGGATCGGCGTGCAGCTGCTCGGCGGCGAGGACGAGGGCGAGGAAGGCGGCGGCAAGCAGCATTCGACCCTGGCCAGCGCCGTGCGCACCATCCTGATCGCCGATCTCGTGATGAGCCTGGACAACGTGATCGCCGTGGCCGCGGCCGCCAACGGCAGCATGGTGCTGCTGGTGCTGGGCCTGGCCATCAGCATCCCCTTGGTGATCTTCGGCAGTTCGCTCATGATCAAGCTCATGAACCGCTTCCCGATCATCATCCTGCTGGGTGCAGCCCTGATCGGCTGGGTCGGCGGCGAGACGATGGCGAGCGACGTGTCGCTGCACGACGCCATGGCCGCCAATCCTGCGCTGCACTACGTGGCGGCCGCTGTCGGCGCCGTGCTCGTGGTGGCGATCGGCAAGCTGCTGGCCAGCCGCGGCCGGCAGCAGGCCGCGCAGCACTGAGCCCCATGGCGCGCCCGGCTGCCATCCTCCAGGACCTCGCCGGGCCGCCCTGGGAGTTCGCCGCGCAGACCGACACCGGCCGGCTGCGTCGCAACAACGAGGATTCCATCGCCTTCGACCCACGCCTGGGTCTGGCGGTGCTGGCCGACGGCATGGGCGGCTATGCCGGCGGCGAGGTGGCCAGCGAGATGGCCGTGGCCTTGCTGCAGGCCTCCATGGGCCGGTGGCTGGCCCAGGCCGGCCACGCGCCCGGCAGCCGGGCGGTCATGAAGGCCTTGCATCAAGGCATCGCTCAGGCCAACCGTGCCGTCTTCAACGCCAGCACAGTCAACCCCGCCCTGCGCGGCATGGGCACCACGCTGGTGAGCGCCGTATTCGGGCCGTGCGGCGCGGTGGTCGGCCACATCGGCGACTCGCGCTGCTACCGGCTGCGGGGCGGCCGCCTGACCGCGCTGACGCGCGACCATTCCTTCCTGCAGGCCCAGATCGACGCCGGCCTCATGACGGCCCAGGAGGCCCTCGCCTCGCCGCATCGCAACCTGGTGACGCGCGCACTGGGCATCGGCGCCGAGGTGGAGGTGGATCTGCTGCACGAGCCCGCGCAGCGCGGCGACCTGTACCTGCTGTGCTCGGACGGCCTGACCGACATGGTCACCGACGAGCAGCTCGTGTCGCTGCTGACCCCCGACATCCCGCTGGCCGACAAGGTCGCCCTGCTGATCACGGTGGCCAACGACAACGGCGGCAAGGACAACGTGTCGGTCATCCTGGCACGCTTCGGCGGCCATTGACCGCCCATGTCATCCGAAAGGTTGCGGGCCTGCCCGCTCGCGGTTACAAATTGATGTCCTGCGCCTGCGCGCCCGTCCGGTCTGAGGAGTGTCGGCCATGCCGAAATTGGTAGTTGCCATCGATGGCGTCGTGCTGAAGGAAGTGCCCCTGCTCAAGGAACGCACCACGCTCGGTCGGCGCCCCTACAACGACATCGTCATCGACAACCTCGCCATCAGCGGCGAGCACGCGGTGCTGCACAAGATCGGCAGCAGCGTGTACCTCGAGGACCTGGACAGCACCAACGGCACCTACGTCAACTCGCGGGCCATCCGCAAGCAGGTGCTGGAGCACAACGACCTGATCGAGGTCGGCAAGTACAAGATCCGCTACCTGCAGACGGCGGAGATCGACGAAGGCGCACACCTGCGCATGACCGCCACCGCACCGCTGCACGACTCGCGACCCATGCCGTTGACCGAGGGCGAGACGGTGCCGGCGGCGCTGGAAGGCGGCAGCGGGGCGCAGGCCTGCATCCGCATCCTCAGCGGATCGGCGGCGGGCCACGAGATCGTGCTGCGCAAGGTAGTGACCACCATCGGCAAGCCCGGCGTGGCGGTGGCGGCCGTCACCCGTCGCCTGCAGGGCTATGTGGTGGCACCCGTGGACGGCAGCGCCACGCTCAATGGCGAGACACTCCAGCCGCGCGCGGCGGCCCTGCAGGACGGCGACATCCTGGAGCTGGGCGGCACCCGCATGCAGTTCGTGCTGGGCTGAGGGCCCGGACGTCAGGGCACCGAGCCACGGCATGGGACCGGGAAGGCTGTTGCGCGGCCTTCGGGGCCATGGCTGGCGCATCGCGATCACCCTGCTGCCCCTCCTCGCCGGGCTGGCCCACACGGCAGGGTTGCTGCATCTGCCTGGCGTGGATCGGCTCGATGCCCAGCTGCAGGACGCCCGGCTGCGCTGGCACGCCCCGCGCGGCATCGACCCCCGCATCGTCATCGTCGACATCGACGAGCCCAGCCTGAAGGCCTTCGGCCAGTGGCCCTGGAGCCGCGAGCGGCTGGCCCGCCTGACGCAGGAACTGACGCAGCGCCAGCAGGTGCGCGTTCTGGCCTTCGACATGGTGTTCGCGGAAGCGGATCGCACCAGCGGACCGGCGCTGGTGCAGGCGCTGGGCGGCCGCTGGCCGGCCGAGCCCGGCTTCGATGCCGAACTCGCCCGCCGCGCATCGGCCCTCGACCCTGATGGCGAATTCGCGCGGGCGCTGGCCGCGGCGCCCGGCCGCGTGGTGCTGGGCGTCCATTTCGACGGCGAGGCTGGCGCCCCGGACCACCCGTCCGCCGCACCCAACGTGCAACCGCCAGCGCCGCTTCTGCCCGCCGACGCACTGGGGCCGGATGCCGCCCGGATTCCGGCCTGGCCCACGCTGGTCGCGAGCCTGCCCGGCCGGACGACGGGCGCCCGACCGGGCTTCATCAACGTCGTCTTCCAACGCGGCCAGGACGGGGTGGTGCGCACCGTACCGCTGCTGGCCCGGCTGGACACCGCGCCCGGCGGCTATTACGAGTCGCTGGCCCTGGCGACCTTCCGGGCCGCCACCGGCAGCGCGCCACCGGTGCTGCGGCTCGCCACGGCGCCGGGGGCGTCCCCGCGGCTCGTCGCCCTGGGGCTGCAGACCGCCAGCGGCCGCCTGGACGTGCCGGTGGGCACCGACGGCGGCCTCGTCGTCCCCTACCGGCGCCCTGGGGAGGACGCGGGGCCGCGGTTTCGCTATGTCTCGGCCCGAGACGTGCTGGAAGGCCGCCTGCCGCCTGCGGCCCTGCGGGACCGCATCGTCCTGGTCGGCGCCAGCGCCGCCGGCCTGCAGGACCTGCGCGCCACACCCATCGCCGCGGCCCTGCCGGGGGTGGAAGTGCATGCCCATGTGCTCTCCGGCCTGCTCGACCGGCGCCTGCCGCATGTGCCCGACTACGCGCCGGGCTATGCCTGGGCCAGTCTGGTCGTGATCGGCCTGCTGCTGGTTCTGGGCGTGACCCGGCGCTCGGCCGCCGCCGGCTTCGCCATCGGGCTGGGGGCCTGCGGCGGGCTGCTGCTGCTCAATGACCTGCTCTACCGCCATGGCGGTCTGGTGCTGCCCCAGGCCGCCGCGCTGCTGGCCGGCGCCGCGGGACTGCTGCTGAGCATGAGCTGGGGCTACTTCGTGGAAAGCCGCAAGCGCCGGGGACTGATGCGCCTGTTCGGCGCCTATGTCCCGCCGCAGCTGGTGGACGACATGGCCCGAGAGCCGCACCGCTACAGCATGCGGGCCGAAAGCCGGGTGCTCACCATCATGTTCTGCGACATGCGGGGCTTCACCCACCTGGCCGAGCACATGGCGCCCACGACCTTGCAGGCCCTGCTGCACGAGGTCTTCACCCGCTTCACCGAGATCGTCAACCGGCACGGCGGCACCGTCGACAAATACATGGGCGACTGCCTCATGGCCTTCTGGGGCGCACCGGTCGTGCAGGCCGACCATGCCGCGCGGGCGGTGCATGCCGCGCAGGACATCGTCGCCGCGCTGCCCGCGCTCAATGCGCAGCACGAGGCGGCTGGCCTGCCCGCGGTGGCCATCGGCATCGGCGTCAACACCGGCCCGGTGGTGGTCGGCAACATGGGCTCGGCGCTGCGCCGCAGCTACACCGTGATCGGCGACGCCGTGAACCTCGCCGCGCGGCTGGAAGGCCTGTGCACGCCCCATGGCGTGCCCATCGTCGTCGGCGAGAACACCCGCGCGCTGATGCCGGATGCGCCCTGGCGCGAACTGGGCGAGGTGCAGGTGCGCGGGCGCCAGCGGGGCGTGCGCATCTACACGCCCGAAGGGCCCGCGCCGGCCAGGCCGCCTGCCGCCGCTCCGGTGCACCGGGGGCACGCTGGGGGCTCTCGCCCACCGGCGCCGGCCAGAACTGCAAATTAGTGACAACCGATCCTGTGCGGCCCCGACGAACAGGCATACTCGCGCCCCGGCGAGGCGTGACGGAAGTCCTTTGCGCCGCAGCAACCGACGCCTTAGCCTGCACTGTCCGCGGGCGAGCCGGCCTGCCGCGGTGCCCGCCCGGCTCCATCGCCTCCTTTATTCAGAGCTCTTCATGAACAGCCTGCAGGTGCGTGTTCTGGGCTGCTCCGGCGCCATCGCCCGGGGCGCACGGACCACCTCCTTCCTGATCGACGACGACCTCCTGGTCGATGCCGGCACCGGCGTCGGCGACCTGTCCCTGGAAGAGATGGCGCAGATCGACGACGTGGTGCTGACCCACTCGCACCTGGACCACATCGCGGCCCTTCCCCTGATGGTGGACGCGGTCGCCAGCCTGCGCCGCCGGCCGCTGCGGGTGCACGGGCTGCGCGCCACGTTGCAGGTGCT
Source organism: Pseudacidovorax sp. (assembly GCF_017991995.1). Taxonomy (GTDB): domain Bacteria; phylum Pseudomonadota; class Gammaproteobacteria; order Burkholderiales; family Burkholderiaceae_C; genus Xenophilus. Next base: position 6,231 of record NZ_JAGOPN010000022.1, read on the forward strand.
GCGGGCGCATGTGTTCAACAACCTGGTCTGGCCGGACTTCACCGCCCTGCCCAGCAGCGATGCGCCGCTGGTCCACTTCGTCGAGTTCGACGTCGGCCAGAGCCTGATGCTCGGCCGCCGCGCGCCCAAGGTGGTGGAGGTGCTGCCCGCCGTGCACACCGTGCCCGCCTGCGGCTTCGCCGTGCGGCGCGCGGACGGCCATTCGCACTGGGTCTACAGCGGTGACACCGAGCGCAACAAGCCCTTCTGGCGCCGGATCAACCAGATGGACGTGGGCGCCCTCGTGATCGAGACCGCCTTCAGCACGCGCGAGCGCCAGCTGGCCGAACGCAGCCTGCACCTGTCGCCCCCCACCTTGGTGGAAGAGCTGGCGCAGATGTCCCCCATGGCCCGCTACCCCGTCTACGTGACGCACACCAAGCCGGCCGCCGCCGCCGAGATCATGGCCGAGGTCAACGCCCTGGTGGGCCAGTTGCGGCTGTGGGACCGGATCGAACTGCGCTGGCTGGAGGCGGGGCAGACGATCGAGGTGCACGGCGCGGGGCATCCGCGCAGCTGAGGCCTGCAGGCCCGGCCTCCGCGGAGGCGCAAGGGGCGACCAAAGCTGTCACCGCCAGCGACTCTGACTTTTTTGTCACTCGGAAACAGTTGTTTACAAACAAGAAGTGTCAGACTGTGTGGCCTAAATGTGAACTTTTAGGCGCATTCAAGGCGGGCAGCCGCATGGCACGCGGTCTGCAAAGAGAAGGCACGACCGGGGCAGTACCCGGACCGCTTTCAACCTGGAGTCTGACCATGAACCGTCGCACCATCGCCCGCACCGCCCAGAAGGGCTTCACCCTCATCGAACTGATGATCGTCGTGGCGATCATCGGCATCCTGGCCGCCGTCGCGCTGCCTGCCTACCAGGACTACACCGTGCGTGCACGGGTGTCGGAAGCGCTGGTGATGGCCGCCTCCGCCAAAACCGGTGTCGCTGAAAACGCAGCCAACGGTGCGTCTACCCTTAATATGGGCATCACGACCGTGCCGTCTGCTACCAGCAATGTGTCGACGATGACCGTTGCCAGCGACACCGGCATCATTACCGTTAATACAACCACGCGAGCCGGTGCGTTGACGCTGACGCTGACCCCTTCTGCTGGCACCGCTCCGCTTGCGACCGCCGCCGTCCCTGCTGCACCCATTACCTGGAAGTGCGCGGTGAGCGATAACACTAAGAATAAGTACGTTCCGACTGAGTGCCGTATCTAAATACTCGTATTTTTAAAAGAAGGCCGTCTCGAACGGCCTTTTTTTTTGCAAAATGAAAATTGATTTGAAATCAGCTCCAATCTGGGCGTTCTTTTTTTTCCTTGTTGCTGCGGTATGTTGGGCGTTGATCGCGGGAAAAGATCTCAATTTCGATTTTCGCAACTACCATCTCTATTCCGTGTATTCTTTACTTCAGAATAGGATAGGAACTGACTATTTTCCTGCGGCTGTCAGCGGATACCTAAATCCACTGGCTGAGGTCCCCGTATATGCAATGGTTAAAGCAGAATGGGATGATCGTTTGGTAGCGATTACGTTAGCAATCATTCACTCATTAAATTTGATTTTTATTTGGAAGATTACAAAGCTTATAATTAAACCAGAAAATGGCTTGGCGATTTCCGCTTGCTTTTTTGCAACTCTTCTTGCCTTTTTGTCTCCGATTCAGCTGACGACGTTAAGCAATACCTTTGCTGATCCTATATCTGGTCTCTTTACGTTAGGAGGAGTTTTTTTTCTCCTGAGGGGGCCGTCACAGTCTAATATCTCGAACATTTTTCTGTCTGGCATTTTCTTTGGCGCCGGAGCAGGATTAAAATTAACCAACCTCCTGTTCTGTCCCGCTTCGTTCGTAGCGCTATTATTTTTATCAGATGGATCCTGGAGAAAGACAGCCAAGTCAATGGCACTTCTTTTTGGGGGAAGCGTTTTTGCTTTTCTTGCCACCAATGGATGGTGGATGTGGCAAATGTACGAGCATTTCGGCAACCCAATATTTCCGCTGTACAACGATTTATTTAAATCTCCGGACTTTATAGATCAGAACTTTTCTGATAAACGAATGCTGACTTATGGCGCTTGGACTTGGGCAGTTCTGCCCTTAACCATGCTCAAAAGCGGCGGGATGCTATATTCCGAAAATTCAGCACCGGATCTTCGCTTAATGCTTTTGATAGTAATCGCTGTCGCAAGTGCCGCGAAAATTTTTATTCGACCCAAAGTAAAACTTTTAAACAGAGAATTTTTGGCGGAAAATCATTGCGCTCGATCAGCAAGAAGATGCTTTTTTGCGCTCTGCGCGTACTTTTCTATTTCATATTTATTATGGGGCATCGTAAGCGGTATAGGGCGGTACGGGTATGTCTTGTGGCTCGTGATCAGCTGCCTATGTGTGGGACTTTTAAATCGCTATTTTAATAGATCCGTTTTCAGGATCGTTCTAACGACGGCAGCGATTGTTCAGATCACCATGATCGTGCTCAATGGTAACCCTTCTTTTACCGCTCATCGGTGGCACGGAAAATGGATTGATTTAGATGTTCCAGCTTCGCTAAAAAACGAGCCTGCAACTTACTTGGTGCATGGGGTGCAGAGCAACTCATTCATATTTCCGTATCTTAATCCACAGTCTAAATTCTCTAACATTATCGGTCAGTACGTCCAGCCCATTGGAGAAAAAATGACACCGAATCTAAAGAAATTCATTTCTTCTCCTATTGGGCCGATAAGAATCTTATTTGAGACCAATGCGGCCTCGGACATTTCTCCTAAACTCGACGAAAGCGTCGAACCTGAATTGAATGCTCTACTTTCAGGTTACGGATTTAAGATTAAAAATATGAATTGCTCACATATTCTGCTTAAGGGAAAAGAACTAACAAAGAGTGCATTGACTGGACTTGAGTGGTCAAGTGCTGCGCTTTCCTCATCTTCTCAAAACAACATTGCGAACGTCTATTGGACGTGCGATTTGGAAGGCCTTAGTCAACAATCACATGAGGCCGCGCTAACAGAGTACTCTAAGGTTGATCGGATTTTCGACGCCATTGAAGACAAATGTGGGTTGGCCTTGTCTCCCCATCGCATACAAACGATTAGATCGATCAATGGCTGGTTTCGAAATTATTTCAATACTATTACCGTCCTAGGAATTAGAGGTAATGAACTCTACATTCACCCACTTAACTCTGCGTTAACGTTTCCGCTGGGAACGATAGAGGAATGGGATAAAAATAAGCTCTCATTTAAATGCCCTGCAATAGACGAGGAAAAAAATAAAATCAAAATTAATGTATCTCCCGTTTAAAACATCTGCATCGGAACAGGGAATAAAATTTCAATACTGGATCTTAGCAGCTGCTTTCGCGGGAGGCTGTGCCTTAACTTTTAACTTAGAGGCCGTGCAGTCGGCACCACGGCAGCTTTGGATTTTGTTGCTGATGTGTGGTGTTGCCGCCTTTGCAAAAGGCACTATTTCGCGGGAGGTCTCTACACTATTGGCCTTATCGGGCTTTTTCATAGCAACGTCAACGCCTAATGTTTGCGCTGCTTTTCCAGCGATTTCGGCATTACTAATCGTGATGGTCGCAGGGCAAGTTCAAAGCGCATCGCTGCGCCCAAGCCCAAGCACGGTCTTTTTCGTATCGTTGATTGCAGTAGACGTCGTAAACGCAATCGTTGGGCTGATCCAATACCACGGCCTCGCCACCCCCCTGCGCCCCTGGGTCGCCGTCCCCATGGAGCCCATCGGCATGGCCTACGGCAACCTGCGCCAGCGCAACCAGTTCGCCACACTGCTGAACATGGGGCTCGTGGCCCTGCTCTGGACGCATGGCCAGGCAGGCCCCCGCGGACGTCGCGTCCTGATGGTTGCCGGCGCCTTGCTCGTCGCGGGCCTGGCCGCCTCCACGTCCCGCACCGGATTGCTGCAGTTGGGAGTCATCGCCGCCGCGGGCGGGTGGATGGCTTGGCGCGAACGCGCGCCGGTCGAACCCGGCGCCGTGACGCAAGGAGCCGCCCGGCAGCCGCTGCTGCCGCGTCCGGGCTGGTTCCTGGGCGCGCTGGCGCTCTACGCCCTGCTGTCCTGGGCGCTGCCCTGGTCGGCCGTCATGGTCGCGTCGTTCTTGGCAGGCGGCGGGAGCGCCGGGGCCGACGTTCAGGGCATGCTCACCCGGCTGCGCGAAGGCGCGCCGCCCGGCCACAGCCGCTGGCTGCTGTGGAGCAACGTGCTGTGGCTGATCGCCCAGCGGCCCTGGACGGGCTGGGGCTGGGGCCAGCTCAGCCTCGTGCACTACCTGGCCGAATACCCGGGCCCGCGCTTTGTCGAGATCCTGGACAACGCCCACAACCTGCCGCTGCATCTGGCGGTGGAGCTCGGCATTCCGGCCGCGGTGCTGATCTGCGGCGGCTTCCTGTGGATGGTGGCGGCGGCCCGGCCCTGGCAGGAGCGCGATCCCGCCCGGCTGATGGCCTGGGGCGTGCTGGCCATGATCGTGCTGCACAGTCTGGTCGAATATCCGCTGTGGTACGGGCCCTTCCAGCTCGTGTTCGGGCTGTGCCTGGGCATGCTCTGGCCCGGCCGCAGGCGCGCCTGTGACGTGCCGCACGACGCCGGCGCCGCGTCGATCGCCGTCCTGCAGCGCCAGGCCGCCCGCGCGCGGTGGGCCGCCCGCCTGACGGCGGCGGCCCTGCTCGCCGTCGTCGCCTACGCGGGCTGGAGCTACGTGCGCGCCAGCCAGCCCTTCCTTCCGGCGGCAGAGCGGCTCGCCGGCTGGCGTGACGATCCGCTCGCGCAGCTGGATCCGGACGGCCGGGACTGGCTCTTCGCCCGCCAGGCGCGCTTTGCGGAACTGGCGCTGACGCCCCTGACGCCCCAGACGGCTGCGCGCGTGCATGCACTCGCCCAGGCCACACTGGCCTTCTCGCCGGAGCCGCGCGTGGTGGTCAAGCTGATCGACAGCGCGCGCCTGCTGGGGCTGGAGCAGGAGGCGCAGTTCCACCTGGAGCGCCTGCGCGTGGTCTATCCCGAAGCCTACGCGCGCTGGCTGGCCGGAAAGCCGCCCGTCTAGCCCGGCGCGCGCCGCCAAGGCCAGGCGGCCGGTCAGCCGGACCGGCGTCGACCGCCGCGGCGACGGCCTCCACCGAGCCCCCGCCCGCGCAGCGCCCACCGCGGCCAAGGGACAATCGCCGGATGACCAAACATCGGATCGTCGTCGGGCTGTCGGGCGGCGTGGACTCGGCCGTCACGGCGCACCTGCTCAAACAGCAGGGCCACGAGGTCGTCGGCATCTTCATGAAGAACTGGGAAGACGACGACGACAGCGAGTACTGCTCGTCGAACGTCGATTTCGTGGACGCGGCCAGCGTGGCCGACGTGCTGGGCATCGAGATCGAGCACGTCAACTTCGCCGCCGACTACAAGGACCGCGTCTTCGCCGAATTCCTGCGCGAATACCAGGCCGGCCGCACGCCCAACCCCGACGTGCTGTGCAACGCCGAGATCAAGTTCAAGGCCTTCCTCGACCACGCGATGCGCCTGGGCGCCGAGAAGATCGCGACCGGCCACTATGCCCGCGTGCGCGCTGTCGACGCCGCCACCGGGCTGGCCTTCGCCGCCGGAGAGCCGGTGCCGGCCTCCGCGCGCTACGAGTTGCTCAAGGGCCTGGACCCCGCCAAGGACCAGAGCTACTTCCTGCACCGACTCAACCAGGCGCAGCTGTCGAAGGCGCTGTTCCCGGTGGGCGAACTGCACAAGACCCAGGTGCGCCAGATCGCCACCGACATCGGCCTGCCCGTGGCCACCAAGAAGGATTCGACCGGCATCTGCTTCATCGGCGAGCGGCCTTTCCGGGAGTTCCTCAACCGCTACATCAGCAAGGCACCGGGCCCGATCAAGGACGAGCGCGGCCGCAAGCTGGGCGAGCACCACGGCCTGTCCTTCTACACGCTGGGCCAGCGCCAGGGCCTGGGCATCGGCGGCATCAAGGAAAAAGGCGCACAGCGCGGCGGCGGCGAGCACGCACCGTGGTTCGTCGCCCGCAAGGACGTGGAGGCCAACACGCTGTGGGTGGTGCAGGGCCATGACCATCCCTGGCTGCAGTCGCGCGCGCTGCTGGCGGCCGACGCGAGCTGGGTGGCCGGCGCGCCGCCCGCCGCAGGCACCTACGGCAGCAAGACCCGCTATCGCCAGGCCGATTCGCCCGCGCTGCTGCAGGCCCTGCCCGAAGCCCGCTTCCAGCTGGTGTTTCCGCAGCCGCAATGGGCGGTCACGCCCGGCCAGTCGGCCGTGCTGTACGACGGCGAGGTCTGCCTGGGCGGCGGCGTGATCGACGCGGCAGAGGGCGCACGCTGATGCCGCGCATCCATTGCGCCACGCCCCTGGCCAGCGGCCAGTCGCTGGGCCTGCCGCCCGGCGCCGCCCGCCACGTGCAGGTGCTGCGGCTGCAGCCCGGCGACGGCATCACGCTGTTCGACGGCCGCGGCGGCGAGTTCGAGGCCACGGTCGAGCGCATGGGCCGCAACGATGTCGACGTGCGTGTGGGCGCCCACCACACGGTCGAGCGCGAGGCCGCGCTGGCCGTGCACCTGGCCGTGGGCATGCCCGCCAACGACCGCATGGACTGGCTGGTCGAAAAGGCCACCGAACTCGGCGTGGCCAGCATCCAGCCGCTGCAGACGGCCCACGGCGTGCTGCGCTTGGCGGGCGAGCGGGCACAGAAGAAGCAGGACCACTGGCAGGCCGTGGCCGTGGCCGCCTGCGAGCAGTGCGGCCGCAACCAGGTGCCTGCGGTGCATCCGGTGCGCGACCTGGGCACCTGGCTGGACGGGCTGGGCGCGGATGCGCCCGCCGCCCGCCATGTGCTCGGCTTCGGCGACGAGGCGCAGCCGCTGGGCCGCGGGGCGCCAGCGGGGGGCAGCGCGCTGTTCCTCAGTGGCCCCGAGGGCGGACTCAACCCGCAGGAAGAGGCCCGGGCCCGCGCCAGTGGCTTCGTGCTGACCACCCTGGGCCCGCGCATCCTGCGTGCCGAGACGGCGCCGCTGGCGGCGCTGGTGCACCTGCTGGCCGTGGCCGGCTGAGCCGGCTTCACCGGCCGCCCGGCGGCGGGATGCCCTGCGACTCCTCGGCCACCTGCGCATCCAGCCAGGCGCCGAAGGCCTGCACGGTCGCGTCTCCCGCCCGGTGCGGTGCCACGAACAGGCTGTAGCCGCGCGGCCCGTCTCCCTCGAAGGGATGGGCCAGGCACAGTTCGGCACTGGCCAGCTCGCGCGCCACGCCGTAGCGCGGCAGCAGGCCGATGCCCAGGTCGGCGCGCACCGCCTCCAGCACCATCGAGAACAGATCGAAGCGGTGGCCCACCATCGCGTTCGCCGGAGGCCGGGCGATGCCAGCTTGCGCGAACCAGGCCTGCCAGGCGCCCAGGCGCGAGCTGAGCTGCAGCAGCGGCACGTCGCGGAAGTCGCCCTGGGCCACCGCGGCACGCCAGCGCGACCGCGGTGCGCACACCACGACCACCCGCTCGGCGCGCAGCGGCCACACGGCCGCACCGGGCCAACTGGCGTCGTCGTACTGCAAGGCGACGTCGAAATGGGGCTCGTCCATGTAGACCTGCGTGGGAAAGACCTGCAGATGCACGCTGCAGGCCGGCTGCTCGGCCAGGAAGCCCGGCAGCCGCGGAAGCAGCCAGCGCTCGGCCAGCATGGGCACGGCGCCCACCAGCAGCCGCTCGCCGTCGGGGCGCTGGGCCATGGCCTCGAGGGTGTGGTTCTCCAGCCGCAGCAGGTCGCCGGCCACCTGCGCGTGATAGCGCCGGCCCGCCTCGGTGAGCAGCGTGCCCCGGGCACTGCGCTGCACGAGGCGTACGCCCAGTTGCAGCTCCAGCAGGCGCAACTGCTGGCTGACGGCACTGTGCGTCAGGCACAGCTCCTCGGCGGCCTTGCCCACGCCGTGACAGCGGGCGACGGCGTCGAACACGAGCAGGGCGCGGGTACTGGGAAGGTGCCGGGGCATGTAAGAAAAACTGACGGTGCGGCGGATTAAATCAGAGCGGGGCCTGCATGCAGCCGCCAGAATTTCCGCCGACCCGCGGCACCCGGTCAGCCTGATGACAGGTGCCGCATCCCCCCGCCCCGATTGCCCTCCAACCGACGCCCATGACTCGCCCCTCTTCGAACCGGCCCCCCATGCCACGCCTGCGGCCGCTCGCCTCGCTGCTCGCCCTGTCCCTTGCCTTTGCCGGCGCCTCGGCGGCCTGGGCCCAGTCCTTCGCCGCCATCGCCCCCACGCCCGCCCAGGTGCGGCCGGCGGTGGACCAGGCCTACACGCAACTGCTGTCGGCCCCGCAGATCCAGGCGCTGATGGAGGCGGTCAAGGCCGACCATGCGCGCTCCATCGACGACCTGAAGATGCTCACCGAGATCGAGGCGCCGCCCTTCAAGGAGCGCCCGCGCGCCGAGGCCTTCCTCGCGCGCATGAAGGCCCTGGGCCTGGCGGACGCCCGCATCGACAGCGAAGGCAACGTCGTCGGCCTGCGCAAGGGCAGCGGCCAGGGGCCCAAGCTGCTGATTTCGGCCCACCTCGACACCGTCTTCCCCGCCGGCACCGACGTCAAGGTCAAGGAGCGCGACGGCCGCCTGTATGCGCCGGGCATCTCCGACGACACGCGCGGCCTGGCGGTGTTGCTGTCCTGGCTCAAGGTGCTGAACGACCAGAAGATCCAGACCGTTGGCGACCTGCTCTTCGTGGGCAACGTGGGCGAGGAAGAACTCGGCAACCTCCGCGGCATGAAGCACATCTTTGCCGAGCACCGCGACATCGACGGCATGGTCGGCCTGGAGCCGGCGCCGGACGGCACCGTGCTGATCCTGGGCACCGCCAGCCACCGCTACGAGGTCAACTTCAAGGGCCCGGGCGGTCACAGCTACGCCGCCTTCGGCCAGGTGCCCAGCGCCATCCACGGCATGGGCCGCGCCATCGCCAAGATCGCCGAGGTGCGCACGCCCACCTTCCCCAAAACCACCTTCACCGTGGGCACCGTCGGTGGCGGCACCTCGGTCAACACCATCGCGCCGGATGCGCGCATGGCCGTGGACATCCGCTCGGACCAGATGGATTCGCTGCTGTCCACCGAGAAGAAGATCCTCGCTGCCATCGACGAAGCCGTGGCCGAGGAAAACAAGCGCTGGAACGTCGAGACCCTCACCGTGCAGACCAAGCTGATCGGCGACCGGCCGGGCGGCCGCACGCCGTCGGACTCGGTGATCGTGGAAGCGGCCACGCGTGCCAACGCCTCCTTCGGCCACAAGACGCTGCTGACGGGCGCCAGCACCGACGCCAACGTGCCGATGGCGCTGGGCATTCCGGCCATCATCGTGGGCGGCGGCGGCAAGACGGGCGGCTTCCACGCGCTGAGCGAATGGATCGACCTGACCGACGGCTGGAAGGGCGCGCAGAACTCCCTGGCCACGGTGCTGGGCCTGGTGGGCGTCCAGGGCGTGACGCCGCCGCTGCTGGAAAAGCGGCCGCCGCGCGCGCCGTGATTGCGTCAAATCCAGTGTCCAAAAGGTGAATTACGCACGGCTTCGCTGAAAAAGCGGCGCCGTTCCGCGAAGAACACGAGGCTGCCCTGAACAATGGCGGCCTCGTTTTCATTTCGCAGGGAAGAAGCCATGGGCTTGCTCGATTCCGTCCTCGGCCAGGTGCTCAACAGCGGCGCACCGGCACCGCATTCGCCGGGCAGCGATCCGGTCGCCATCTTCGGCAGCCTGCTGCAGGAAAGCGGCGGTGTGGGTGGCTTGGTGCAGAAGCTGCAGCAGGCCGGCCTGGGGGACGCCGTAGGTTCGTGGATCGGCACCGGCCAGAACCAGCCCGTGTCGCCCGACCAGGTGCACGGCGCGCTGGGCCAGGACGTGATCGGCGCCGTGGCGCAGAAGCTGGGCCTGAACGTGCAGACGCTGCTGCCGCTGCTGGCGACGCTGCTGCCGGTGCTCATCGACCGCCTGACGCCGCACGGCCGGTTGCCGGATCAGGAGCCGTCGCTGTCGGCCGGCGCGGGCGGGCTGGGCGATCTGCTCGGAGCGCTGGGCCCGCTGCTCGGCCGACGGTAAACGGCGGTCCGGCCCGATCAGTCGGCCGGCGCACGCCAGCGCCCGGGCTGAACGCCCGGCCACATCGGCAACAACCTCGCTTCAGGCCGCCTGTTCGGCCGCGTGCTTGGCCGGCATCGCGGCCATCACCTGCGCGACGGCGGCCGTCAGCCGCTTGGCATAGGGCACGTGCAGGAACTCGTTGGGCCCGTGCGCGTTGCTCTTCGGACCGAGCACGCCGCACACCATCATCTGCGCCTTCGGGAAGCCGGCGCTCAGCATGTTCATCAGCGGAATCGTGCCGCCCTGGCCGATGTAGCCGCAGGGCGCGCCGAAATGGGCCTGGCTGGCAGCGTCCAGCGCCTGCTGGAACCACGGCACCATGGCCGGCGCGTTCCAGCCGGTGGCGCCGCCACCGGACTCGAAGGTCACCTTGGCCTGGTAGGGCGCGTTGTCCTCCAGCAGCGCCTTCAGCTCCTGCACCACCTGCGCCGCCTCCACCAGCGGCGGCAGGCGCAGCGAGAGCTTGAAGGCCGTGTAGGGCCGCAGCACGTTGCCGGCATCCTTCAGCGCAGGGAAGCCCTCGGCGCCCGTCACCGACAGCGTCGGCCGCCAGGTGCGGTTGAGCAGCGCCTCCACCGGATCGGTGGTGGTCGGCAGCGCGAAGGCGGTGGCGCCGCCGCAGTCGTAGTGCGCCCAGGGGAAGCGCTTGTAGACCTCGTCGCCCAGGATGGCCGCCGTGGCCTTGGCCTGGGCCAGACGTTCGGCGGGCACCTCGCAGTGGAAGCTGGCGGGCAGCAGGCGGCCGGTCTTGCTGTCCTCCAGCCGGTCCAGCACCTGCCGCATGATGCGGAAGCTCGACGGCACCAGGCCCGAGGCGTCGCCCGAATGGATGCCCTCGGTGAGGATCTCCACCTTCAGTGTGCCGCCGGCCAGGCCGCGCAGCGAGGTGGTGAGCCAGAGCTGGTCGTAGTTGCCGGCGCCCGAGTCCAGGCAGACCACCAGCGCCACCTCGCCCAGGCGGCTGCGCAGCGTGTCCACGTAGGGCAGCAGGTCGTAGGAGCCCGATTCCTCGCAGGTCTCGATCAGGCCGACGATGCGCGGATGGGCCACGCCCTGCGCCTTCAGCGCCTGGATGGCCGCCACGCTGGCGTAGATGGCGTAGCCGTCGTCCGCGCCGCCACGGCCGTAGAGCAGGCCGTCCTCGTACTTGGGCGTCCAGGGGCCGAGGTCGCGGCGCCAGCCGGTGAACTCGGGCTGCTTGTCCAGGTGGCCGTACATCAGCACGGTCTCGTTCATCGACGTGCCGCTGGCGGGCAGCTCGAAGAACAGCACCGGGGTGCGGCCTTCCAGGCGCACGATCTCCAGCCTGAGGCCCTTGACCTTCTGCGCCTCGACCCAGGTGGCGGCATTGCGCAGCACCGTCTCCAGGTAGCCGTTGGCCGACCAGTCCGGATCGAAGCCCGGCGACTTGGCCGGAATGGCGATGTAGTCGCTGAGCTGGCGGACGATGTCGCCATCCCAGCGGGCGGTGACGTCGGCCAGAGCGCGCTCGGTGTCGAGCAGGCCAGCGGGAATTTCTTTGTGCAAAGGGGCGTTCATCGGCGTTTCTCCTTGGGGGCGCGTGGCCGGGGCAGTCGATCCATTTTGCGCCGGGATGCCCCCCGGCGTAGAGTGCGCCAGCCGCATCACCCCAGCACGCCCATGCCCAAGAAAGCTGCGCCCACCGCCGCCGACCTGCCCGCCCCGCCGCAGACGCCCGTGCGGGTGGGCATCGGCGGCTGGACCTTCGCGCCCTGGCGCGGCAGCTTCTACCCGCCCGGCCTGCCGCATGCGCAGGAGCTGGCCCACGCCAGCCGGCGGCTCACGGCCATCGAGGTCAACGGCACCTTCTACAGCACCTTCAAGCCCGACACCTTCCGCAAGTGGCGCGAAGCCACGCCCGAGGGCTTCGTCTTCTCGCTCAAGGCGCACCGTGTGACCACGCACCGCCGCGAACTGGCCAAGGCCGGCGATGCGGTGCAGCGCTTCATCGGCAGCGGCCTGGCCGAACTGGGCGACCGGCTGGGGCCCATCGTCTGGCAGTTCATGCCCACGCACGCCTTCGACGCCGTGGACTTCGGCGCCTTCCTGGAACTGCTGCCGCCCCAGGTCCATGGCCTGCCGCTGCAGCATGTGATGGAGGTGCGCCATCCCAGCTTCATCGACCCGACCTATCAGGCCCTGGCCAAGCGCCATGGCGCGGCGACTGTCTTCACCGACAGCCCGAAATTCCCGTCCTTCGACGCGCCGCAGGGCCCCATCGTCTATGCGCGGCTGATGGATGCGCAGCCGCGCTTCGCCAACGGCTACGCGCCCAGTGCGCTCGATGCACTGGCGACCCAGGCGCGGGGCTGGGTGGCCGAGCGGCCCACCTATGTCTTCTTCATCAACGGCCACAAAGAAAAAGCCCCCGCCGCGGCGGAGGCTCTTCTGAAGCGGCTGGCCGACGCGCCTTGAACGGCGCGCCGAGCAGCGCGGGCGATGGCGATGCTCAGGCCGCCAGGGCGGGCTTGGCGTCGCTGGAGGTGCTCGTGCCCACGCTGATCTCGCCGGAGAGCTGGCCGCCCTCCTCGATCACGATCTTGCCGTAGCGGATCTTGCCCGACACCTTGCCGGTGGCATGGATCACCAGCTTCTGGCGCACGGTCAGGTTGCCGTCGAACACGCCTCGGATCTCGGCGATGTCGATCTCGGCCGAGCCCTTGAAGGCGCCCTGCTCGGCGATCTGGATGACGCGCGAATCCATGGTCGCTTCGACCGTGCCCTCGACCACCAGCGTGTCGCAGTCGGTGATCTCGACGCCCTTGAGCTTGATGTTGGGACCGACGGTCAGCTTGCTGCCCGTTTCCTGCACCGGAGCCTGTGCGGCGGCTGGCGTGGCGGCAGGTGCCGAGGCCAGCGCCGGCCCACCCACAGGATGGCCCGACAGCGTGCCGGCGCCCATCAGCGGGGCGGGACGCGAAGTCACACTGTCGTTGGGGTCACGGTCACGTTTGCCGAAGAAGGGGGATTGCGAAGCCAAAGGGTGATCTCCTTGCGAAAGCGCCAATGGTAGGCAAGTGATTCTGAATGTTGACACTTCTTTGCGAAAGATCGGTAACAACCCGCGGCAAGGCCGATGTCGCCCGCCTCGCCGCCTTGCCGTCAGAATTCGCCGCGTCCGGCTCACGCCGCTGTACCTCGCTCTTCATGGCCCCACACATCGACCCCGCCCATCACGCCGACGACGACATCCCAGGCATGTTCGATGACCGGGCGGCCGACGCCCGCTTCGGCAAACCCGCTTCCGGCTGGCGCCGCACGCTCTTCACGGTCATCTTCGAATCGGAGACGCGGGCCGGCCGCAGCTTCGACCTGCTGCTGATCGCGGCCATCCTGACGAGCGTCGGCGTGGTCATGCTCGAGAGCATGGCCGGGATGCGGGCCCGCCATGGCGCCTTGCTGCACGGGCTCGAATGGGTGTTCACCGCGCTCTTCACCCTGGAGTACCTGGCCCGCCTGGTGTGCGTCCAGCGCCCGCTGCGCTATGCCCTCAGCTTCTATGGCGTGATCGACCTGCTGGCCCTGCTGCCGACCTACCTGGTGGCCCTGGAGCCATCGCTCGGCGCGCTGATCGACGTGCGCGTGCTGCGGCTGCTGCGGGTGTTCCGCATCTTCAAGCTGTCGCGCTATGCGCACGAATACCGTACGCTCGCCCTCGCGCTGGCGGCCAGCGCGCGCAAGATCACGGTCTTCCTGGGCTTCGTGATGCTGCTGGTGCTGGTATCGGGCACGCTCATGTACGTGGTGGAAGGGCCGCCGCACGGCTTCACCAGCATTCCCACCGCCATGTACTGGGCGGTCTCGACGATGACGACGGTGGGCTTCGGCGATCTGGTGCCCCGCACCGACATGGGCCGGCTCATCGCCTCGGCCATGATGCTGACCGGCTGGGGTGTGCTGGCGGTGCCCACCGGCATCGTCACGGCCGAGATGGGCGCGCAGCGGCGGCTGCAGACGCTGCGCGACCGCGCCGCCGCCGATGCGCATTGCACCGCCTGCGGCGCGGGCGGCCATGCGGACGACGCGCACTACTGCCGGCGGTGCGGCACCGCGCTGCCGCGCGCCGGGGTCGCACTCAGTCCCGCTCGAACTTGAAGACGGCCGTCGCGGCGCGCAGGTTGGGCAACCAGCGCACCTCGCGGCCGTGCTGCACGCCGAACGCATCCAGCACGCGCAGGCGGTTCTTGCGCGCCAGGGCGTCGAAGTCGCGGAAGGTGCCCACGCGGATGTTGGGCGTGTCGTACCACTGGTAGGGCAGCCGCCGCGTCACCGGCATGCGGCCCTGCAGGATGCTCAGCCGGTTGGGCCAGTGCGCGAAGTTGGGAAAGGCGACGATGCCGATGCGACCCACGCGCGCCGTCTCGCGCAGCATGATTTCGGCATTGCGCAGGTGCTGCAGCGTGTCGATCTGCAGCACCACGTCGAAGCTGGCGTCCTCGAACATCGACAGGCCTTCGTCGAGGTTCAGCTGGATCACGTCGACGCCGCGCCGCACGCATTGCAGGACGTTGCCGTCGGCAATCTCCACGCCGTAGCCGGTGCAGCCGCGCTCGCGCTGCAGGCGCTCGAGCAGCGCGCCGTCGCCGCAGCCGAGGTCGAGCACGCGCGCGCCCTCGGGCACGAGGCGGACGATGCGGTCGTTGATGTCGTGGGTCGTGCGCAAGGGCGTGCCTTCGGCGTCGCCTGCGGTGCGGGGGCCCCTGGGAGCAGCCGGGCGGGTGGTCATTGCAGCTCCTTCGCGATGCCGTCGAACCAGGCGCGTACGACGCCCAGGTAGCGGGTGTCGTCCAGCAGAAATGCGTCGTGACCATGCGGCGCGTCGATCTCGGCATAGCTGACGCTGCGGCGGTTGTCGAGCAGCGCCTTGACGATCTCGCGGCTGCGCGCCGGCGAAAAGCGCCAGTCGGTGGTGAAGCTCACGAGCAGGAACTTGGCCATGGCCCGCTCGAAGGCCGCGCGCAGGCTGCCGCCATAGGCCGCGGCCGGGTCGAAGTAGTCGAGTGCGCGGGTGATGAGCAGGTAGGTGTTGGCGTCGAAGTACTCGCTGAACTTGTCGCCCTGGTGGCGCAGATAGCTCTCGATCTGGAACTCCACGTCGTGCGTGGTGTAGCGCACCTGCATGCCCTCGCGCAGCTGGCGGCCGAACTTGGCGTTCATCACGTCGTCGCTGAGGTAGGTGATGTGGCCGATCATGCGGGCGATGGTCAGCCCTCGCTTGGGCACCACGCCGTGGTCGTAGAAGTGGCCACCGTGGAAGTCGGGATCGGTCACGATGGCCCGGCGCGCGACCTCGTTGAAAGCGATGTTCTCGGCATTCAGGTTGGGCGCGCTGGCGATCACCGCGGCGTGGCGCACACGCTCGGGGTACTGCAGCGTCCACGACAACGCCTGCATGCCGCCCAGGCTGCCGCCCATCACGGCCGCCAGGGTGTCGATGCCAAGCGCGTCGAGCAGGCGGGCCTGGGCGTCCACCCAGTCTTCCACCGTCACCACCGGAAAGTCCGCGCCCCAGGGCCGCCCCGTCGCGGGATTGGTGTGCATCGGCCCGGTCGAGCCGAAGCAGGAGCCCAGGTTGTTGATGCCGATGACGAAGAAGCGGTCGGTGTCCACCGACTTGCCGGGGCCGATCATGTTGTCCCACCAGCCCTGCGACTTCGGCTGGCCGGCGTACTGGCCGGCCACATGGTGCGAGGCATTGAGCGCATGGCAGACCAGCACGGCATTGCTGCGGTCGGCATTGAGCGTGCCGTAGGTCTCGTAGGCCAACGCGTAGTCGCCGATGGCGCTGCCGCTGCGCAGCGGCAGCGGCGTCGCGAAGGACATGGACTGGGGTGTGACGTCGAAGGACATGGGAGCAAAAAGAAAACCCGGCCTCGCCAAAAACGAGCCGGGTTGCGGGCATCCGTCTTTAGCTGCATTTATCAAGCGCCCGCAAGCTGGAGCAAATCGGCGCTGGTGGAAAGTATAGGCCGGGCGGCGCTGTCGCCGCCCGGCGAGGGTCATGCCTCAGGCGCCCCAGCCGATGAGCGCAGCCACGCCCAGCACCAGGAAGATCACGGCCGAGATGCTGTGCACGAGCTTGATCGGCACCTTGCGAACGATGCGCTCGCCCAGCCATACCACCGGTGCGTTCGCCAGCATCATGCCCAGCGTAGTGCCGATCACCACCCACAGGTAGTCGTGCGTGAAGCGGGCCGCCAGCATGACGGTGGCGATCTGCGTCTTGTCGCCCATCTCCGCCAGGAAGAAGGCCACCAGCGTGGTGCCGAAGACGCCGAACTTGGAGACACCGCGGGGCGCTTCGTCCTCGTCGAGCTTGTCGGGAATCAGCATCCAGACGGCCATGGCGATGAAAGACAGGCCCAGGATCCAGCGCAGGACCGTGGGCCCGAGAAAGCCGGTCACCCAGGCGCCGACGGCGCCCGCCAGCGCATGGTTGACGACCGTGGCCGCAAAGATGCCCAGCACGATGGGCCAGGGCTTGCGGAAACGCGCCGCGAGGACGAGGGAAAGGAGTTGGGTCTTGTCACCCATTTCAGCCAGCGCGACGATGCCGGTGGCTACCAGAAAGGCTTCCATAGAGATGTGGGGTTCCTCGGCCGAAGGACGCAATCGACCACGCAGCGCCTTCGGCCTTGTTCCCGAAGCTGCGTGGTCAATGGTCTCGCCAGGTCTTCACTGCAGGCGCCATGTTCCGCGTGGGGCGCGGTACAAGTCTGTTGACGCATGCCCTTCTCGCACTCGGAAGGCGGCTACTCCCCAAAGACGGGGCGGATTCTAGCGGCTCTTGCCGCACTGCAGCATGAAACTATGGGTGCGGGCGCAGGAACGCCTGCCGCAGTTGGCGTCAGAAAAAGGAGGCGCAACCGCGCCCGATTAACTCGATGATCTCTTCCGATTACTTAGGAAACCTGTGTTTTCACCGGGCCATCGATGTCAGTGTGCGCAAGCTTCGCAGACTCACGGAGGTTGTTGCAATTCAAGGGAAATTCCTGCCCCCCTCCCAAATAAATCACCCATAATGGGTGGACCTTCGGCCCGGAAAGCCGCAGGCCATTGGGTGATCGGTCAGTTTCGTCAGCCCCGCAGGCCAACATGCTGCGGGTCTTGCGCCCGGGACTCCATCGCTGCTTTTCTTTGTGTTTTACAGGAGTCCCATTCATGGGCAACAAACTCTACGTCGGCAACCTGCCCTATTCGGTGCGCGACGGTGATCTCGAACAGGCTTTCGGCCAGTTCGGCGCAGTGACCAGCGCCAAGGTCATGATGGAGCGCGAAACCGGCCGTTCCAAAGGCTTTGGTTTCGTGGAAATGGGCAGCGACGCCGAGGCGCAGGCTGCCATTCAGGGCATGAACGGCCAGCCGCTGGGCGGCCGCAGTGTCGTGGTCAACGAAGCGCGCCCCATGGAGCCGCGTCCGCCCCGTAGCGGTGGCGGCGGCTACGGTGGTGGTGGCGGTGGTTACGGCGGCGGCGGTGGCGGCGGCTACGGCGGCGGCGGTGGTGGTTACGGCGGCGGCGGCGGTGGCCGCAGCGGTGGCGGCGGCTACGGCGGCCGCGGCGGCGGCGGTGGCGGCGGCAACGACGGCAGCTTCCGCAGCCCCTACGGCACCGGCCCCCGTGGCGGTGGCGGTGGCGGCGGTGGTCGCGGCGGCTACGGCGGCGGTGGCGGCGGGAACAACTACTGATCGCACACGTTGCCGTTCCGCTTTGCGGAACGACTCAATGAAAGGCTCCCTCGGGAGCCTTTTTCATGCGCGCCTGCTTGTGACGGTCCTGCCACAGCCCTCCGCACGCCAGTCGGTCAAGCAGACAGGCTGCGACGCCGCAGCGCTCAGCGAGGCGTATCGGCTTCGTCCCGGCGGCGCTTTCGGCCGCGGCCTTGCACCGCCCGGTCGTAGATGGCGTTGGGCAGCACCCTCATCAGTTTGGCGACGACCCCCATCTGCCAGGGAATGACGCGGTAGCTGACCCCGGCCTCGATGGCGCGGAATGCTCGGTCGGCAAAGACCTCCGCGGAGATGAGGAAGGGCATGCCATACCGATTGCCCCGGGTGAGCGGCGTGTCCACATAGCCCGGACAGACTGTCACCACCCGGACGCCGCTGTCGCGCAACTCGGTGCGCACGCTTTCGCAATACGCCACGACCGCCGCCTTGCTGGCGCAGTAGGCGCCGTGCCCCGGCAGCCCCCGAATCGCGGCAACGCTGCCGATGCCCACCAGCCGCCCGCTCCCCCGGCGCACCATCGCGGCGATGAAGGGATGGAAGGTGGCGGCCAAGCCCACATTGTTGAGTGCGAAGGTCTCGGCCATCACGTCCAGATCCGCACGCTCGGCCGTGTCCATGCCGACGCTGATGCCCGCATTGGCGATGACCACCTCGGGCAGACCCTGCGCAGCCAGGCAGGCCTCGCCCGCCGCGACGATGCTGTCCACCGCAGCCACATCGGCGCCGTAGATGCCGCAGCGCTCCGGCCCCAGGCCCTGGGACGCCGCCCACTCCTGCATCTGCGCCGTGCGCCGCGCCACGAGCGCCAGCCGCCAGCCCGCCTGGGCATAGCGGGCCGCCATCGCCTGCCCGATACCGCTGGACGCGCCGGTGATGAAGACCAGGGGGGCAAGGGCAGGGGCGGACATGGACGGCTCCCGCAGATACGGCTAGCGCCTGCCCGCCGGGGCCGGCGGCATGATCTGGCCCCGGACGCGCCCACGCAGATTGGCGATGCCGCTCATGTGGTCGTAGTCCATCGCATCGGCCTTGAACGTGTCGCTGCCCCGGATCAGCGTGACCGGCAGATGGGAGCGCACCCGGTCCTCGTTGGTGAACACATGCAGGAAGTCGCCCCGGAATTCCAGCCGGGGCGCCGGCTTGCCATCGGGAAGCTTGCCTTCGTCGCGGATCACCACGGCATTGCCGAAGAGCTGGATCTCGCTGGCATCGCCATTGGAAAGACCGCGGTTGGCCGTGGCCCGCGTGACCAGCCCCTGGGGCGACACCGAGCGCACGCGCACGTCATCGACCTCCATCGTGTCGGTGTCGGGGTAATGACGGCCTTCCCGGCCGCTGATCTCGCTGTGCAGCGAGCCGTCGGGCAGGAAGCTGCGCACGGTGAAGTTGCGCATGAAGAAGTCCGGGTCGTGCGAGACCGGGGCCGCGGCGTGCGGCTTGATCAGTTCCGGCGCGTTGCGCACCAGCCAGTAGGTGCCGAGCGCCAGCAGGCCTGTCAGGATGATCGGCAGGTAGAGGCTCAGCCGGTCGAAGGCCAGCCCGAAGACGGAGACGACGCGCTTCATGCGTCGGGCACCCCGATGGCGGCGTCGAGCAGGCCGGCATAGCGCCCGCATGCGCACAGCAGCAGGTCGCAGAACTCGCGGGCCGCGCCCTCGCCGCCCCGCAGGCGGGTGACATGGCGCACGGTGGCCGCCACCTCCGGATGCGCATTGGCAGGTGCGGCCGCGAAGGCCACCCGGCGCAGCACGGGCAGGTCGGGCCAGTCGTCGCCGATGGCCGCCGCCTGTGCCCAGTCGAGGCCCAGGGCCGCCAGGATCTCGGTGGACGCAGCGATCTTGTCCATCACCCCGTAGCGCGCATGCCGTACGCCCAATGCCTGCAGCCGGGCGCGCAGCGGCGCCGAGTCGCGGCCGGTGACCACCACGGGCTCGATGCCGGCCTTGCGCAGCATCTGCAGCCCGTAGCCGTCGAGCACGCTGAAGCGCTTGAGCGTCTCGCCGGCGTCGGTGAAGTAGATGCCACCATCGGTCAGCACGCCGTCGACATCGAAAAAGGCGACGCGGACATCCTGCGCGGCCAGCAGCAGTTCGGGGTCGAAGTTGAGCACGGGTCGGGCGCCCTGCGGTTGCGGCGCCATCAGATGACCTTCGCCCGCATCAGGTCGGTGGTGTTGAGTGCCCCGGCCAGCCGGCCTTCGGCATCGACGACGAACAGGCGGGTGATGCCATGCTGCTCCATGAGTTCGGCCGCCTCGACGGCCAGGGCGTCCTGGCGGATGGTGCGCGGGCCGCGGTGCATGACGTCAGCCGCACGGATCCCGCGCAGGTCGGCGCCCGCCTCGATCAGCCGGCGCAGGTCGCCGTCGGTGAAGATGCCTTCGGCACGGCCCTGGGCATTCATCACCGCCGCGGCGCCGAAGCCCTGCACGCTCATGGCGCGCATGAGCTCGGTGATGCCGGCCTGTGGCGAGACCTGCGGCACCGCACTGCCCTGGCGCATGACGTCGGCCACATGGGTGAGCAGCTTTCGCCCCAGCGCGCCGCCCGGATGCGAGCGGGCGAAGTCTTCGGCACCGAAGCCGCGCGCATCGAGCAGCGCGACGGCCAGCGCGTCGCCCAGCGCCATCTGCGCGGTGGTGCTGGCGGTCGGTGCCAGGTTCAGCGGGCAGGCTTCCTTCTCGACGCCGCTGTCCAGCACCAGGTCGGCATGCCGGGCCAGCGACGAGGTCGCGCCGCCGGTCATGGCGATCAGAGGCACGCCCTGGCGCTTGAGCACGGGCAGGATCGCGTCGAGTTCATTGCTTTCGCCGCTGTTGGAGATGGCCAGCACCACGTCCGCGGCCGTGACCATACCCAGATCGCCATGGCTGGCCTCGGCGGGGTGCACGAACATGGCAGGCGTGCCGGTGGAGGCCAGAGTCGCAGCGATCTTGCGGCCCACATGGCCGCTCTTGCCCATGCCCATGACCACCACCCGGCCCTGCAGGGCCAGGATGCGCCGGACCGCCTCGACGAAGCTCTGGCCGACGCGTGCCTTGAGGCCGAGCACGGCGGCGGCCTCGATGTCGAAAGTGGCGCGTGCGCGGGCCAGCAACGCGTCGGGGTCCGGGGCCGGAAAGCTCATCGGGCGATTTTATCGGCGCGCCTTGCCCCCGCCCCGGTGCAGTGCATGGCCCTTGCTAGCATCCAGCGGATGAACACCTTCGAGCTGACGCTGCTCTACCTGCTGGCCGCCGTGCTGGGCGTGGTGGGTTGCCGCTCGCTCAAGCTGCCACCCATGCTCGGCTATCTGGTGGCCGGCGTGCTGATCGGCCCGCACGCCTTCGCGCTGGCGCAGGATTCGGACGGCGTGCGCCACCTGGGCGAGTTCGGCGTGGTGTTCCTGATGTTCGTGATCGGGCTCGAGTTCAGCCTGCCCAAGCTGCGCGCCATGCGCCAGCATGTGTTCGGTCTGGGCCTTCTGCAGGTGGCGCTGACCATGCTGCTGGCCACGGCGGGTGCCCTGGCCCTGGCCCGCCTGCTGCCCGACCCTTGGCGCATGAGCTGGCAGACGGCGCTCGCCCTGTCGGGCGCCCTCGCGATGAGCAGCACCGCCATCGTGGTCAAGCTGATGGCCGAGCGGCTGGAGCTGGAGAGCGAGCATGGCCGCCGCGTGATGGGCGTGCTGCTGTTCCAGGATCTGGCCGTGGTGCCGCTGCTGGTGCTGATCCCCGCCCTGGGTGCGCCGCCCGAGGCGCTGCTGCGTGGCCTGGGCCTGGCCCTGATCAAGGCCACCGCCCTGATCGGCCTGCTGCTCTACGGCGGTCCGCGCGTGATGCGCTGGTGGCTCACGCTGGTGGCGCGCCGCCGCAGCGAGGAGCTGTTCATGCTCAACCTGCTGCTGGTGACGCTGGGCCTGGCCTGGCTGACCGAGATGGCTGGCCTGTCGCTGGCGCTGGGCGCCTTCATCGCCGGCATGCTGGTGTCCGAGACCGAATACAAGCACCAGGTGGAAAGCGACATCCGCGCCTTCCACGACGTGCTGCTGGGCCTGTTCTTCATCACCATCGGAATGTCGCTGGACTGGCATGTGGTGGTCGAGCGCTGGTCGCTGGTGGTCGTGCTGCTGATGGTGCCGCTGGGCTTCAAGCTGCTGCTGGTGACGGTGCTGGCGCGGCTGCTGGGCGCGACGGCCGGCGTCTCGCTGCGCACCGGGCTGTACCTGGCCCAAGCCGGTGAATTCGGCTTCGTGCTGCTGTCGCTGGCCAGTGGCCGGGGGCTGATGCCGCCGTGGCTGGGCGATCCGGTCCTGGCCTCGATGATCGTCTCGATGCTGGCCACCCCCTTCATCGTGATGTACAGCGAGGCCATCGTGCGCAAGCTGGTGGCCAGCGACTGGATGCAGCAGTCGCTGCAGGTGACCAGCCTGGCGCGCAAGATGATCGACACGGCGGAGCACGTGATCATCTGCGGCTACGGCCGCTGCGGCCAGAACCTGGCCCGCATGCTGGAGCGTGAAGGCATTCCCTACATGGCACTGGACCTGGACCCCGACCGCGTGCGCCAGGCCGCCGCCGCGGGCGACTCGGTGGTCTTTGGCGACGCGGCGCGCCCGCAGGCGCTGATGGCGGCCGGCCTGTCGCGGGCCAGCGCCGTGGCCATCACCTACCTCGACGTGCCGGGCGCCCTCAAGGTGCTGGCCGCGGTGCGTGCCCATGCGCCGACGGTGCCCGTGGTGGTGCGCACACAGGACGACCACGAGCTCGAGAAACTGCGGCGCGCCGGCGCCACCGCCGTCGTGCCGGAGACGGTGGAAGGCTCATTGATGCTGGCGAGCCATGCACTGGCGCTGGTCGGCGTGCCGATGCGGCGGGTGATCCGCTTGGCCCAGGAGGCGCGCGATGCCCGCTACCACCTGCTGCGCGGCTACTTCCGCGGCGCGGACGACGATGCCTCGCTGGAAGACCTGGAGCAGGAGCGGCTGGACAGCTTCACCCTGCAGACCGGCAGCCGCTGGGTCGGACAGGCGCTGGCACGCCTGGGCCTGTCCGATGCGGGCGTGCGCGTGGTGGGCCTGCGGCGCAGCCACGGCCGCACGATGGAGCCGGAGGAAGACACGGTGCTGGAGCCCGGCGACACGCTGGTGCTCTCGGGCCTGCCCGGGCCGCTCGCCACGGCCACCGAACGGCTCCAACGCGGCTGAAGTCTTCGTCGCAGCCCGCGGCCGGGAACGCCAGGGCGGCCGGCGCGCTGGCGGCCCGGTTACTTGCCGATGCAGAAGCGCGAGAAGATCACGCCCAGCAGATCGTCCGACCCGAACTCTCCGGTGATCTCGTTGAGCGCGTTCTGGGCCAGGCGCAGTTCTTCGGCCAGCAGATCCAGCGCGGGCATCGGCGCCTCGAGATGGGCCGATGCCATGTCGAGATGGCCGGCCACCCGATGCAGCGCCTGCACATGGCGGGCGCGGGCCAGGTAGACACCCTCGGGCACTGCCTGCCAGCCCGCCAGAGCCAGCAGCTTTTGGCGCAGGGCTTCGATCCCCTCGCCAGCCTTGGCCGACAGGCGCAGGGCCTCTTCAGGCAGCGCCGGCATCGAGGCGGCCTCGACCGCGTCGGACTTGTTCCAGACCTCCAGCAGCGGCACGCGCGGCGGCAAGCGGCCGGCCAGGCCCGCGCGGATCTCGGCGTCGGCGGCCTGGTAGTCATGCTGGGCGGCGCGCGTCAAGTCGTGCAGGAAGAGCACCGCATCCGCATCCTCGATCTGGCCCCAGGCGCGGGCGATGCCGATGCGCTCTACCTCGTCGCCCGATTCGCGCAGGCCGGCCGTGTCCACCACATGCAGCGGCACGCCCTGGATCTGGATGGTCTGCGAGACGATGTCGCGCGTGGTGCCGGCGACCGGGCTCACGATCGCAAGCTCGGCGCCGGCCAGCGCATTCAGCAGCGAGCTCTTGCCGGCATTGGGCTGGCCGGCGATCACCACCTTGATGCCCTCGCGCAGCAGAGCCCCCTGACGGGCCCGCTGCTGCACGGACGCCAGCTGCGCCTGCAGGCGCGCAAGCTGGCCCGCGGCATCGGCCTGCTGCAGGAAGTCGATGTCCTCCTCGGGAAAGTCGAGGGTCGCCTCCACCAGCATGCGCAGGTGGATCAGCGCATCGCGCAGCGCATGGATCTCGCGCGAGAAGGCGCCGCCCAGCGAACGGCCGGCGCTGCGCGCCGCCGCCTCGGTGCTGGCGTCGATCAGGTCGGCGATGGCCTCGGCCTGGGCCAGGTCGATCTTGCCGTTCTGGAAGGCGCGCTGGCTGAACTCGCCCGGCTGCGCCACGCGCAGGCCCGGCAGGCGCGGCAGGCCGGTGGCGGCATCGACCTCTTCGCCGGCCGCAAGACAGCGGGCCAGCAGCAGTTGCAGCAGCACCGGCCCGCCGTGGGCCTGGAGTTCGAGCACGTCCTCGCCGGTGAAGGAATTGGGACCGGGAAAGTACAGCGCAAGGCCATGGTCCAGCGCGCTGCCATCGGCATCCAGGAAGGGCAGGTACGTCGCCTCGCGCGGCTTGAGGTCGCGCCCGCACAGGCCACGCACCAGCGACACGAGGCCCGCGCCCGACACACGCACGATGCCCACGGCGCCGCGGCCGGGGGCGGTGGCGATGGCAGCGATGGGGTCGTTCAGACGGGCGAGCATGGCGGTGATTCTTTCAGCATTGGCCAGGGTCGGCAGGGGCGATGGCGCGGCCGCCGCAAACGAACAGGCCGCCCGGAGGCGGCCTGTGACGCAAAGCGTGAGCGCCCCGTTTACTTGGTGACGCCCAGACGCTTGTTGATCACGTACTGCTGCGTGATCGACAGGATGTTGTTCGTGATCCAGTACAGCACCAGGCCGGCCGGGAAGAAGAAGAACATCACGCTGAAGGCCAGCGGCATGATCCACATCAGCTTGGCCTGCATCGGGTCCGGCGGTGTGGGATTGAGCCAGGTCTGCAGCAGCGTGGTGCCCGTCATGACCAGCGGCAGGATGAACCAGGGATCCGGTGCCGACAGGTCGCGGATCCACAGGATCCACGGTGCATGGCGCATTTCGACCGAGGACAGCAGCACCCAGTACAGCGCGATGAACACCGGGATCTGGATCACGATGGGGAAGCAGCCGCCCAGCGGGTTGACCTTCTCCTCGCGGTAGATCCGCATCATCTCCTGCTGCATCTCCTGCGGCTTGTCCTTGAGGCGCTCGCGCATTTCCATGATGCGCGGGTTGATCGCCTTCATCTTGGCCATGCTGCCGTAGGCCTTGGCGTTGAGCCAGAAGAAGGCGGCCTTGAGCAATACCACCAGCGCCACGATGGACCAGCCCCAGTTGCCCAGCAGCTTGTGCAGCTGGTCGAGCAGCCAGTACAGCGGCTTGGAGATGATGGCGAAGATGCCGTAGTCCTTCACCAGGTCCAGGCCGGGGGCCAGGGCTTCGAGCTTCTTCTCTTCCTCGGGGCCGGCGAAGAGCACGGTGTCCACCGTCTGCGTGGCGCCGGGCGCCACCGTCGGCAGGTTGGCCACCATGGCCACGGCATACAGGTTGGGGCCCAGAGCATCCGGGCCCTGCACGCGGAACTCGCGCTTGAGGCCGGCGCTGTGCGTGGGCTCCACCAGCCAGGCCGAGGCGAAGTAGTGCTGCACCATCGCCACCCAGCCGGTTTCGGACGCAGGCGGCACCTCGGCCTTGCCCTTGGCGATGTCGGCGAAGGCGATCTTGTGGAACTTCTTCTCTTCGGTGTACGCGGCGGGGCCGGTGAAGGTGCTGGTGCCCAGCATGCTGCCGTGCGCCTCGACGCCGTGGCGCAGCAATTGCAGGTACAGCTGCGGATCGCGCGGCTGGTCGCCCACGTTCACCACCTGGTGGCGCACATGGATGGCGTAGTCGCCGCGCTTGAAGACGTAGGTCTTGACGTACTTGAGGCCGCCGGCGGGCTGCGATTCGAAGCTCACCTCCAGCGTGTCCTGGCCATCGGCCAGCCGGTACGGGCCGGGCTTGGTCGCCATCAGGCTCAGGTGGTTGGGGAACATGGCCCCACCGCCGGCCGGATTCAGCAGGCCGGTCTGGGCGAGGTAGCGGTTGGCCGGGCCGTCGTCCATGAGCACGACCGGCTCTTCAACGACCGGCAGGGCCGGCATGTTCAGCAGGCGGCGCACCATCGGCATCAGGCCGCCGTGCGAGGTTTCCTGCATGTACTGCAGGAGCTCGAGGTGGGCGAGCGTGCCGCCCTGCGGGTCGATGGCCGCCTTGAACACATCAGTCTCGATCTGCACGCGCTCGGCCGGCACGGAGGTGGACGAGGCCGTCGGCGCGGCGGCCGCACTGCCGCCGCCCGCTGCGGGCACCCCGGCGGCGGAGGCCGACGGCGCCGAGGCGCCGGGAGCGGGCGTTGGCGCCTGGGCGGTGACGGCCGGCTTGGTCGAGGGTAGGAAGGTCGGCGCGCGGCCGTTGTGGACCTGCCACTGGTCCCACAGCATCACCAGCGAGAAACCGAAGATCACCCAGAGGATGGTGCGGCGAATGTCGTTCATGAAGAGGACTTCTTGTCGAGAGAGGTGAACAGCCCGGCCCCGGCCGCAGGCGGCACGGGGTCGTGCCCGCCCGCGCACCAGGGATGGCAGCGGGCCAGGCGCCTCAGCGTGAGGTAGCTGCCCTGCGCCGCGCCGTGCGTCTGCAGCGCCTCGATGGCGTAGACGGAGCAGGTGGGCGAAAAGCGGCAGGCGCCACCCAGCCACGGGCTGAGCAGCAGACGGTAGGCGCGGACGATGGCAATCAGAAGACGCTGCATCGGCGACGGTCGGATTTCAGGCAGCCGTGCGGCGCGCGCGGGCGAACAGCTGCTCCAGCTCCGCACGCACGGCGCGGCGCAGGGCTTCGGAGGTGGCGCTGACGAACTGGCGACGGTCGAAGGTCGTGCGCAGGCGCACCACGTACGCGGCGGGCGGCTGGCCTTCGAGACAGAGCCCGACGGTGTAGATCTGGCGGCGGATGGCGTTGCGCGTGACGGCGCGACGGGCCCAGCGCTTGGGCACCATGGCGCCCAGCCACACGCCCGTCGGACGAAACAGCGCCGCGGCAGGCGCCTCCCCATCGGAGACGGACTCGACCGGCAATGGCAACGCACGCCGATGCAAGGCGAAATGCGGCGTGCGTGCAATGGTCGCCCCCGCCATACCCGCCTGGAACTGGTCTCGGTTGCGCAGGCGCAGCAAAGCCGCCGGCACCTGCGCGTGCGCAGCCGGCGAGGGCTCTGAAGGGGGCTGCCCCGAAGCGCGAGGAACGAGGCTCACGCGCTGTGGACAAGCAGTTGGCAACAGCCGGCGGCCGCGGCAAAGACCCGCGACGCCAGTCGGCCAAAACCCACCCCGGCCCGTGCCGGCGGAATCCGCGGCATCGCCAGAGGCGGGCCTGCCCACCACGTCACCGTTCAGACGGCCAGGCGCTTGCGGCCCTTGGCGCGGCGGGCGTTGATGACGGCGCGGCCGCCACGGGTCTTCATGCGGACCAGGAAGCCGTGGGTACGGGCGCGGCGGATCTTGGACGGTTGGTAGGTGCGTTTCATGACGAGGGTTCCTGCAAGAGTGCTGATCGACAGGCCCGTCTGGTGATGTGGAGTCGGACCCTGGATTGCAGCGCGAAGGCACGCGCCTTCGAATTTGCTGCAATCAGGTCCGCGGCCGGGCCCCGGCTGCCCTTGCACCACGCGCGCCGAGGCCGCCCGGTGCAAAAGGGAACCCGAAATTATCGCAGACATCCGAACGCGCAGCAATGCATGCGCTTATCAGCCAGCAATGCCGCCGCCCGTCAAGGGGTGTGGATAAGTTTTTGACAAGTTAGAATCGCGCGTGCTTTCCGTTCGCAACTATCCACAACAGACATACGCGCCGATGAACCCCCAGCGGCCCTTCGGTCAGCGCAGCCGCCATGTCGAGTGAAGGGGTCGGTGCCAGCCTCTGGCAGGCCTGTGTCGACCAGCTCGCGCAAGAGCTGTCCGAGCAGCAATTCAATACCTGGATCAAGCCGCTGACCGCGCAGGTGACCGACGACCTGACGCGGATGACGATCTTTGTCGCCAACCGCTTCAAGCTGGACTGGATCCGCGCGCAATACGCCGCCCGCATCGCCGACATGGCCGAGCGGCTGTCGGGTCAGCCGGTGGCCGTCGAACTGGCCCTGGCGCCGCGCGAGATCCCGGTGCGCCAGCCCGTCACGGTGCAGGCCGTGCCCTCGTCCATCTCCGAGCCCGAACCGCTGCGCCCCGGCGACGGCCCGATGGGCATGTCCGGCATGGGCGGTGCAGCGCCCGACGAACCGGCCGGGGCCTTCAAGAACCGGCTGAATCCGCAGCTCACCTTCGACAGCCTGGTCGAAGGCTCGGCCAACCGCATGGCGCGCGCCGCGGCGATGCACGTGGCCGGCACGCCGGGCCACCTGTACAACCCGCTGTTCATCTATGGCGGCGTCGGCCTGGGCAAGACCCACCTGATGCATGCCGTGGGCAACAAGCTGCTGGCCGACAAGCCCGACGCCAAGATCCTCTACCTGCACGCCGAGCAGTTCGTGTCGGACGTGGTCAAGGCCTACCAACGCAAGACCTTCGACGAGTTCAAGGAACGCTACCACTCGCTCGACCTGCTGCTGATCGACGACGTGCAGTTCTTCGCCAACAAGGACCGCACGCAGGAAGAGTTCTTCAACGCCTTCGAGGCCCTGCTGGCGAAGAAGTCGCACATCGTGATGACGAGCGACACCTATCCCAAGGGCCTGACCGACATCCACGAGCGCCTGGTGTCGCGCTTCGACTCGGGCCTGACGGTCGCCATCGAGCCGCCGGAGCTCGAGATGCGCGTGGCCATCCTGATCAACAAGGCCGCGGCCGAGAGCGCCGAGATGCCCGAAGAGGTGGCCTTCTTCGTCGCCAAGAACGTGCGCTCCAACGTGCGCGAGCTCGAAGGTGCACTGCGCAAGATCCTGGCCTATTCGCGCTTCAACCAGAAGGAAGTCTCCATCCAGCTCGCGCGCGAGGCGCTGCGCGACTTGCTGTCGATCCAGAACCGGCAGATCAGCGTGGAGAACATCCAGAAGACCGTCGCCGACTACTACAAGATCAAGGTCGCCGACATGTACAGCAAGAAGCGCCCGGCCAGCATCGCGCGGCCGCGCCAGATCGCGATGTACCTGGCCAAGGAGCTGACGCAGAAGAGCCTGCCCGAGATCGGCGAGCTGTTCGGCGGCCGCGACCACACCACCGTGCTGCACGCGGTGCGCAAGATTTCCGGCGAGCGCCAGCAGCTCACCGAGCTGAACCAGCAGCTGCACGTGCTGGAGCAGACGCTCAAGGGATGAGCATCCCCACCCCAAAAAGGGGCGCAGACAATGCGCCGGCATCCGGGCCCCTGCCCGGGAAGATCGAGGACGAAGAGTAGAGGACGTACATGATTGTTCTGAAGGCACCCCAAGACCAGGTTCTGGCAGCCCTGCAGTCGGTGGCAGGCATCGTCGAGCGTCGCCACACGCTGCCGATCCTGGCCAACGTGCTGATCCGCAAGGCCGGCGGCCAGCTCCAGCTGACCACCAGCGACCTGGAAATCCAGATCCGCACCACCGCCGAGCTCGGCGGCGACGACGGCGCCTTCACCACCACCGTGGGTGCGCGCAAGCTGATCGACATCCTGCGCACCATGCCGGCCGACCAGACGGTGAGCCTGGAATCGAGCCAGAACAAGCTGGTGCTCAAGGGCGGCAAGAGCCGCTTCACGCTGCAAACCCTGCCGGCCGAGGACTTTCCGCTGGTGCAGGAAGCCGCCAGCTTCGGCCCGGCCTTCAGCGTGCCGCAGCGCACCCTGAAGGCACTGCTGTCGCAGGTGTCCTTCGCGATGGCGGTGCACGACATCCGCTATTACCTCAACGGCATCCTGTTCGTGGCCGAGGGCAAGCAGCTGTCGCTGGTGGCCACCGACGGCCACCGCCTGGCGTTCTCCAGCGCCACGCTGGACGTCGAGGTGCCGCGCCAGGAGGTGATCCTTCCGCGCAAGACCGTGCTGGAGCTGCAGCGCCTGCTGTCCGACGCCGACGGCGACACGCCGCCCATGATCGAGCTGCAGTTCGCCAACAACCAGGCCAAGTTCAACTTCGGCACGATGGAGTTCGTCACCAAGCTGGTCGAGGGCAAGTTCCCCGACTACAACCGCGTGATCCCCAAGAACCACAAGAACAGCGTGACGCTGGGCCGCGCGCCGCTCTTGGCCAGCCTCCAGCGCACGGCCATCCTGACCAGCGACAAGTTCAAGGGCGTGCGGCTGAACATCGAGCCGGGCCTGCTGCGCATCGCCTCCAACAATGCCGAGCAGGAAGAGGCGGTGGACGAGCTGGACATCGACTACGGCGGCGACAGCATCGAGATCGGCTTCAACGTCACCTACCTGATCGATGCGCTGGCCAACATGGGCCAGGACATGGTGCGCGTCGACCTGCAGGACGGCAACAGCTCGGCGCTGCTGACCATCCCCGAGGACGCGAACTTCAAGTACGTGGTCATGCCGATGCGAATCTGAGGTCGCGACGCGCCCTCAAATTCGCTTCGCGTGCATGTGGCGCACCCCCTGCCCCCGCCAAGCGGGGGTTCCAGCCAGATGACAGTCACAGCCGCTTCGCGGCTTCAAGTTAAAGATGAGCGACAACAAGCAGCCCGACGCGCCTGAAACGCCCAAGACCGAGCCCGTGTACGAAGCCGAGATCGACAAGGCGATCCCGATCGAGGTGACGCCCGACACCGGCTATGGCGAAGGCGCGATCCAGATCCTGGAAGGCCTGGAGGCCGTGCGCAAGCGGCCGGGCATGTACATCGGCGACACCTCCGACGGCACCGGCCTGCACCACCTCGTCTTCGAGGTGGTCGACAACTCCATCGACGAGGCCCTGGCCGGCCACTGCGACGACATCGTCGTCACCATCCACACCGACAACTCGATCTCCGTCACCGACAACGGCCGCGGCATCCCGACCGGCGTGAAGATGGACGACAAGCACGAGCCCAAGCGCTCGGCCGCCGAGATCGCGCTGACCGAGCTGCACGCAGGCGGCAAGTTCAACCAGAACTCGTACAAGGTGTCGGGCGGCCTGCACGGCGTGGGCGTCTCGTGCGTGAACGCGCTCAGCAAGATGCTGCGCCTGACGGTGCGCCGCGACGGCAAGGTGCATGTGCTCGAATTCAGCCAGGGCTTCGTGCAGAACCGCATCCTGGAAACGGTGAACGGGGTCGAAGTCTCGCCCATGCGCGTGACCGGCGAGACCGACAAGCGCGGCACCGAGGTCCACTTCCTGCCCGACACCGAGATCTTCAAGGAAAACCACGACTTCCACTACGAGATCCTGGCCAAGCGGCTGCGCGAGCTCTCCTTTCTGAACAACGGCGTGCGCATCCGCCTGAAGGACGAGCGCAGCGGCAAGGAGGACGACTTCTCCGGCGCCGGCGGCGTCAAGGGCTTCGTGGAATTCATCAACGGCACGAAGAAGGTGCTGCACCCCAACGCCTTCTACGCCACCGGCGAGCGGCCGGCCGACAGTTACGGCGGCATTCCCGGCACGAGCATCACCGTCGAGGTGGCGATGCAGTGGAACGACGCCTACAACGAGCAGGTGCTGTGCTTCACCAACAACATCCCGCAGCGTGACGGCGGCACCCACCTGACCGGCCTGCGCGCCGCCATGACGCGCGTGGTGGGCAAGTACATCGACCAGAACGACCTGGCCAAGAAGGCCAAGGTCGAGGTCAGCGGCGACGACATGCGCGAAGGCCTGTGCTGCGTGCTGAGCGTGAAGGTGCCCGAGCCCAAGTTCAGCAGCCAGACCAAGGACAAGCTGGTCTCCAGCGAGGTGCGCGCGCCGGTCGAGGACATCGTGGCCCGCGCCCTGACCGAGTACCTGGAAGAACGCCCGCAGGACGCCAAGATCATCTGCGGCAAGATCGTGGAGGCCGCCAAGGCCCGCGAGGCCGCCCGCAAGGCCCGCGAGATGACCCGCCGCAAGGGCGTGCTCGACGGCATGGGCCTGCCCGGCAAGCTGGCCGACTGCCAGGAGAAGGACCCCGCCCTGTGCGAGATCTACCTGGTGGAGGGCGACTCCGCCGGCGGCAGCGCCAAGCAGGGCCGCGACCGGAAGTTCCAGGCCATCCTGCCGCTGCGCGGCAAGATCCTGAACGTGGAGAAGGCGCGCTACGAGAAGCTGCTGACCAGCAACGAGATCGTGACCATGATCACCGCGCTGGGCACGGGCATCGGCAATGCCGGCGCCACCGGTGGCAATGGGGCCGACGACTTCAACGTCGCCAAGCTGCGCTACCACCGCATCATCATCATGACCGACGCGGACGTGGACGGCGCCCACATCCGCACGCTGCTGCTGACCTTCTTCTACCGCCAGATGCCCGAGCTGGTGGAGCGCGGCCACATCTACATCGCGCAGCCGCCGCTGTACAAGGTCAAGGTCGGCAAGGAAGAGCAGTACCTCAAGGACGGCCCGGCACTGGAGGCCTTCCTGCTGCGCGTGGCGCTGAAGGACGCGGCCGTGCACACCGGTGGCGCCAACCCCACCGTGCTCAGCGGCGAGACGCTGGACGCGCTGGCGCGCAAGCACCAGCTGGCCGAATCGGTCATCGACCGCCTGGGCGTCTTCATGGACGCGGAGGCGCTGCGCGCCATCGCCGACGGCGTGCGCCTGGATCTGGACACGCCCGCGGCCGCCGAGGCCAGCGCCGTCGCGTTGCAGGCCCGCCTGCGCGAGATCAGCAGCAACGGCATCCCGGCCGAAGTGGCGAGCGAGTTCGACGTGCGCACCGACAAGCCGCTGCTGCGCATCAGCCGGCGGCACCACGGCAACATCAAGAGCAGCGTGCTCACGCAGGAGTTCGTGCACGGCGCCGACTATGCGGCGCTGGCCGAAGCCGCCGACACCTTCCGCGGCCTGCTGGGCGAAGGCGCCACGGCCCGCCGCGGCGATGGCGACAAGGCCAAGGAAGAGCGCGTGAGCGACTTCCGCACCGCCATGCAGTGGCTGCTGTCCGAAGCCGAACGCGTCACCGCCCGCCAGCGCTACAAGGGCCTGGGCGAGATGAACCCCGAGCAGCTCTGGGAAACAACCATGGACCCGGCCGTGCGCCGCCTGCTGCGCGTGCAGATCGACGACGCCATCGAAGCCGACCGCGTGTTCACCATGCTGATGGGCGACGAGGTGGAGCCGCGGCGGGAGTTCATCGAGACGAATGCGCTGCGCGCGGCGAATATCGACGTGTGAGCGGGCGACTGGGCATTTCGTCCTGCTTTCGCCCGGCGCGGTAGCGGCAGGCCGAGGCGCGGTCGGCGAGCGGCGGCAGAATGCGCAGCCTCCGGAGCCCCCCCGTGACCGTCCTCGCTCTGCTTCTCGCCGGTTATTCGATCTTCTGCGCTGCGGCGCTGGCTGTTCTCCAACTGCGCAACGATTCCGGGACTCGCCAGCCGTTTGCGCAGACCATGGGCCTGCTGACGCTGGCGCTGCTGGCCGGCCTTCAAGGCGCGCATGCGGCCTGGCTCTACGCCGATGTGCCCGCGCCTCACGAACGCCTGTACACCCTCGCGCTCTTCGCCGTCGCGCCGTGCTTCTTTCTGTTCAGCCGCGAACTGCTGACGCCGGCTCGAGCCCAGCCGCGCCCGCGGGACGCATGGCATGCCCTTCCCATGCTGGCTGCGTTCCTGCTGCCTGAAGAAGCAGCGGGACCGACCGCCTTTCTGATCGGTGCCGGCTACCTCCTCTGGCTGGGCCACCGCCTCCTGGCCTTGCGCCCGGAGCGCGCGCGCTTCCGGACCGAGATCGGACTGCTGGGCACGGCCTTCCTGCTTGCCATCGCCGTGGCGCTTGCCGGCATGGCGCCCGGTCTCCTACCGGACAAGCGCTTCACGGCGCTGTATGCCATCGCCATCGGTATGGCATTCCTGCTGGTGCAGACCACGCTGCACCAGCGTCCGCAGTTGGAGGCCGAAGTCCAGGAAGCAGCGCAGAGCGCCTACCAGCACACGACGCTGGCCCGTGTCGACTGCGACGCCGCGCTGGCCCGGCTGTTCCAGCTCATGCAGACCCAGCAACTCTTCGTCGATCCCGCGCTCAGCCTGCCGGCGCTGGCGGCCCGGCTGGACCTGACGACCCACCAGCTGTCGGAACTGCTCAACACCCGGCTCGGCAAGAGCTTTGCCCGCTATGTGCGCGAACAGCGGATCGAGGCGGCCAAATCGATGCTCTGCGACGAGCCGTCCGCCTCGGTGCTGTCCGTCGGGCTGGCCGTGGGCTTCGCCGCCCAGTCCAACTTCTACGAGGCCTTCCGCGACATCGAGGGCATGACGCCCGGCCAGTACCGCAAGCTGCACGGCCCCGCCGCAAGACGCTGATCGGCACGGCAGGGGCGGACGACGGCGATTTCCGCTCCGAAATGATCGATCCGGAGCGCAAAGCTGCACCGATTCGATCCAACGGGAGGCGCCGCCGCCGGGCGGCTTCCAGACTGAGGGCTGCTCATTCACATGGAGTCCTGCCCAATGGATGCCTCCCTTCCCGCCCCTGCCGGCCAAGGCCTGCCTCAGCGCGGTTCGCCACAGCGCGTCCTGCTCGTGGGCGCCTCCGGCTTTCTTGGGCGCCACATCGCCGCCGTGTTGGCGTCGCAAGGCCACGCCGTCGCCCCCGTGTCGCGCCGCCATGGCCTCGACTTGGCCCACCTCGACCGCCCCGAGGCGTGGCAGCCCCTGCTGGTCGGCATCGATGCCGTGATCAACGCAGCCGGCATCCTGGTCGAGCAGCAGGGCCAGACCTTCGAAGCTGTGCATGTGCGTGCCCCGCAGGCGCTGTTCGATGCCTGCGTGCGCGCAGGCGTACAGCGCGTCATCCAGATCTCGGCACTGGGCGCCGACGACAGTGCCTTCTCGGCCTACCACCTCAGCAAGCGCGCGGCCGACGACGCATTGCGGCGCACGTCGCTCGAGTGGTTCGTCCTGCGGCCCTCGCTCGTGCACGGAGCGGACGGCGACAGCGCAAGGCTCTTGATGCGTTGTGCGCGGCTGCCCTGGATCCCGGTGCTGGGCACCGGCCGGCAGCGCATCCAGCCCGTGCTGGTCGACGACCTGTGCGCCACGGTCCTGGCCTGCCTGCGCACGCGCCAGGCGCGACGCACGCTGGACGTGGTGGGCCCCGAGCCGCTGACTTTTGCCGAATGGCTGCAGCGGCTGCGGGCCGCCCAGGGACGTGCGCCGGCCAGGCTGCTGCACATTCCGAAGGCGTGGGCCTATGTGGCCGCCGCCCTGGCCGGAGGGCTGAGCCCCTTGCTGCATCGCGACAACCTGCGCATGCTGGAGGCCGGCAACGTGGCCGACGCCGAGCCGCTGGCGCAGTTCCTGGGCCGGCTGCCCGCCACCCTTGCGCCGGCCTCCCGCGCCGACACGACACGCGCCCAGGGAGCCGCCTCATGAGCTACACGGCCCTCAAGTCGCTGCACATCCTCAGCATGGTGCTGCTGTTCGGCACCGGCCTGGGCAGCGCCTTCTACAAGTGGATGGCGGACCGCAGTGGCAACGTGCAACACATCGCCATCACCAACCGGCATGTGGTGCTGGCAGACTGGCTCTTCACCACGCCGACCGTGATCTTTCAGCCCCTCAGTGGCCTGTGGATGGCCGCCATGGCGGGCTGGTCATGGCATTCGCCGTGGCTGGCCACGAGCCTGGCGCTGTATGGCCTGGCGGCCCTGTGCTGGCTGCCGGTGGTCGGACTGCAGATCCGGATGCGACGGCTGGCCGAGGCCGCCGCCAGCGCCCATGCACCGCTGCCGGCCATCTACTGGCGGCTGGCACGCTGCTGGTTCTGGCTCGGCGTGCCGGCCTTCACGGCCATGGTCATGATCGTGGTCCTCATGGCGTTCAAGCACCTGCCGGGGGCATCATCATGAGCGGCCAGGCATCCGCCCCGACGCAGGACCGCACGGCCGGCAAAGACGTTTCGGGCTGCGCGGGGGCGCGTTGCGCGCAGACAGGTCGCGGTCCGGGCCTTGACCCGGACACCAGCGTTCCCGGTCCGATGGAGTGCGCGTTGGGCGCGGACTGGGCACGGCTGCCGCCCGCCCTCCAGACGCACCACAGCCGCACCACCGCGGCGGACGTCGGCCACATGGACATCGAGTTTCCCGCCGCGATGCGACCCGTGTTGCGCGTCATGGCCTGGCTGGGCGCGCTGCTCGAAAGACGGGCCGTCGCGGTGCCGACGCACGTGGTCCGGCAGATGGCCGGCGGGCGACAGCACTGGCGGCGCACCATCCGCTTCGACGACGGCCGCGTCTACCGCTTCGACAGCGTCTGGGAATGCGCCGGCCCCGGTCGGCTGATCGAGTACGTGAACCCCTTCCTCGGTCTGGAGATGGCGCCCCGGCTCGACGACTGCCGCCTGTGCTACCGAGGGATTCGCTTCGTGCTGAAACTCGGCCCTGCCAGGATCGGGATTCCGCAATGGCTGGGCCCGGGCGTCACGGACATCGTGGAAGAGGCACTCGACGAGCACCGCTTCGCGATGGATTTCCGCATGACCCATCCCTGGTTCGGTCAGCTGTACCGGTACGCGGGCGTGTTCATCACGGGAGTGCCCGTCTCATCGGCGGAAGAACAAACGTCGCAGGCGGACCCGCCCCCGCCCTCCGGGCCGGCCAGTGCGGCGGCGGGGCGGTGACCTTAAGCCGCACCTAAGGCGGCAGGCGGAAAGTCGAGCGCACTCCCCGGCCGCCACGGCGTCCGCTCCGCCGCCGGGGATGCGAATCCAGCGGACGGAAAGCCAAGGAAGGACATTGCCATGACCACCCTCACCTCCTCCATCGCTCGCCGTACGGCCCGCCCCCTTGCCGTTGCACTGCTACTCGGCATGGGCGCGCTCATGGGCGTGGCGCACGCCGACACCCTGCCCCCCGTACGCACGGCGCCGACCGGCGTCGAGTACATCAGCGGCGGCGTGGGCAGTGACGAGGCCCATGCCATGCAACAGGCGGCGACCCGGTGGCCGGCCAGCTTCGAGTTCGCCGTCAAGGACGGCGCCAAGGCCGACTTCGCGGCCAACGTGCATGTGACGGTGCAGGACGCCCGCACCGGCGCCACGGTGCTGCGCAACGTGAGGGCGGACGGGCCCTTCATGGCCGCCAAGCTGGCCCCCGGCGTCTACCGCGTGACGGCCTCGCTGGACGGCAAGGCGCTGCAGCGACAGATCGACGTCGGCGCCAAGGGCCCGGCGCATGCGGTCTTCATGTGGCCGGCCGGCACGGACATGGCTGGTTGAGCAAGACCCCCAGGCTGCGCGCTTCGCGCTCCGCCTCCCCCCTGTAGGGGGCACATCCTGCGGCCCGGCGAAGCCGGTTCCGCGGATGTTGCTGGCGTGGCCTGCTCCGCGGCCTCCTGATCAAACACGAGGTCTGCCGCACCCGCCACCACCGCGCGGCGGTCCTTTCGAGAAAACGAACCTGTCACACCTCCGTCCATCATGAACACCCCCACACTCGACCGCTCTCTCGCCCGCCCCATCTCCAACCCGATGGTCGCCGTGGGCAACCTGATGGCCGCCAGCCTGCTGGCCGTGGTCGCCGGCGCGGCCCATGCCTCGACCACCTACAACCCGCCCATCGAGATGACCAAGGCCGGCATCGAGTACATGAGCGGCGGCACCACGCCCGACGAAGCGAAGCTGATGAAGGTGGTGGAGCCGCGGTGGCCTGCCAGCTTCGAGTTCGATGCCAAGGGCCAGGGCCCCCTTCCAACGGGCGCACCCATCAAGGTGACGGTACGCGACGCCGGCAGCGGCGCGGTGGTGCTCAGTGACGTGACGGCGGGCGGTCCGTACATGGTGGCTCGGCTGGACCCGGGCCGCTACCAGGTGACGGCCACGCGCGATGGCCAGACCGTCTCACGCGACATCGAGGTGGGCCGCTACACCACGGCCCATGCGGTGTTCGACTGGAACGGCGGCACGGGCGTGGCCAGCAGCCGCTGACGGGGCGCTGAGCCAGCTTGCTGCGGGTGAGCACAGCCGCGGCCCAGGACTCCCCGGCACAGCCCGTGCGTGCCTCGCCGCAGCTTGGCCACAATGGCCCGCTGTTCGACGCAGCCTGCCGTCGCAAAGGAGTCTTCCCATGAGCATGGGCACCCCCATGGCCCGTTATGCCGCCGCCCGCCGGGTCGGCGATTTCGTCTTCATGAGCGGCGTGGTGGCCGTCGATCCGGCCACGCGCCGCGCCGTCTCGCGCTACGAGGACCTGCCCGAGGCCGCGCAGGCCGAGCTGCGTGGCCTGGGCTACGCCACCGGCCAGATGTCGGTGGACGTGTTCGAGGCGCCCGTGGTGGCGCAGAGCTGGTTCGTGCTGGCCCGCATCCGCGACCTGGCGGCCGAGCAGGGCGGCACCATGGACGACGTGGTCAAGCTGGTGCAGTACTTCCGACGCCTGCCCGACTACGCACTCTTCAACCGGGTGCGCGGCCTGTTCTATCCGGGCGAGCCGCCGGTCTCCACCGTGGTGGAGGTCAACCGCTTCCTGCCCGGGGACGAGGTGCTGATCGAGGTCGAGGCGACGATGTACCTGCCGCGCGGCTGAGGCGCCGCGTCAGCCGCGTTGCACGATGTAGCGGTTGACCACAGGCATCGTTTCGCCGCGGTGGAAGGCCAGCCGCCGCTCGCGCAGCGCCAGGTCGGCCGCGGTGGCGCGGTGGAAGCGCCGCAGGTGCTCCGTCCACGACTCGTCCACCACCTGCTCCACATAGCGCTCGGGCGCCGACAGGTCGTGCAGCAGTTCCCACGCGATGGCGCCCTGGCTGAGTCGGGCGCGGCGCGTCTCCTGCATCACGGCATGGAAGGCGGTGGCGCGGGCCGGGTCGATCAGGTATTCGACGGTGATGACCACGCGGCCGTCCTCGCCGGCACTAGCGGGCGGCGGGTTGAAGGCCCAGTCGGTGCCGGCGGGGCTCATGTCGTCCTCGCCCGGGCCGTCGGGTACCCAGCGCAGCACGGCCAGCATCACCAGCGTGCCCGTCACGGCGGCCACCAGCAGGCTGGCGCGCAGCGTGCTCAGTTCCGCGATCTGGCCCCACACCGCCGCGCCCAGCGCGCCGGCGCCCATGATGGCCATCTGATAGGTGGACATGCCGCGCGCCCGCACCCAGTCGGGCAGGGCCAGCTGGGCCGACACCGACAGCGAGTTGGCCACCGTGATCCAGGCCGCGCCACAGAAGAACACGGCGAAGGCGGCCAGCCACAGCGCAGGCGACAGCGCCAGCACGGCGGTGCCCACCGACAGCAGCATCGAGCCGTAGAGCACGCGGTGGTCACGGTCGAACATCTCCCGCAGCCGGGGCAGCAGCAGCACCGCGATGATCGAGCCCGCCCCCATCGAAGCCAGCAGCAGCGTGAAGGTGCCGGCGCCGCCCTTCGGCCCCTCGTGGAAGCCGCGCGCCAGCAGCGGCAGCAACGCCAGCACCGCGCTGGAATGGAAGAAGGAGACGGCCACCCGCGACAGCACGGCCCGCATGCGCTGCGACTGCCGCACGAACTGGACGCCCACGCGCATGGCGCTCACCAGCCGCTCGCGGCCCAGCGGATCGACCTTGTGCTCGCGCCGCCAGCGCAGGATGACGAAACCCGAGGCAATACTCAGCACCGCATTGAGCACGAAGACCCACACGCTGCCCGCGCTGGCGATCAGCACGCCCGCCACCAGCGGCCCGACGATGCGCGAGGCATTCATCGCGATGCCGTTCAGGCCCATGGCGGCCGGCAGCAGCGGGCGCGTGACCAGCTCGGGCACGATGGCCGAGAACACCGGCCAGCGCAGCGCCAGGCCGATGCCGTTGGCGAAGGTGAGCGCCAGCAGCAGCGGCGCGTTCATCTTGTCGAGCCCGATGGCCACGCACAGCACGGTGGCCGAGCCCGCCAGCCAGAACTGCGTGGCCACCAGCCAGCGCCGGCGGTCCAGGATGTCGGCCAGCGCCCCGCTGGGCAGCCCAAGCAGGAAGACGGGCAGCGTGGAGGCCGTCTGCACCAGCGCCACCCACATGGGCGAAGTGGTGAGCGTGGTCATCAGCCAGGCGGCCGCGACGTCGTTCATCCACATGCAGGTGTTGGCGATGAACCAGGTGCCCCACAGCAACCGGAAGACCGGCAGCCGCAACGGCTCCAGGGCCGCGAAGCGCGGCGCGCGGCGGGGTGGCGGGGCGGGGCTGGTCTCGTCGGGGTCGATGGGCGGCATGCGTGCCTGATTGTGGGGCAGCGGGCTTGGCCCTAAGCTCGAACGCTTCGTTCGCCCCCCGGTGCACCCATGAACATGACGGCTTCCACCCCCTCCGGCCCGGCGCTCTGGCGCGGCATGGACCGCCCCACCCTCGACGCCGCCTACGACAGCTCGGCCGCGGTGCCCGACTTCAAGGCCATCACCGGCCGCTGGCCCGAGCGCAGCGCACCCTGGCGCACACGGCCCGACACACGGCTGGATGTGCCCTATGCCGAGCCGCCGCGCTGCCGCATCGACCTGTTCGGACCGGCCGACGCCTCGCCGCTGGTGGTCTTCCTGCACGGTGGCTACTGGCAGATGCGCGGACGGGAGCAGTTCTCCTTTCTGGCCGAAGGGCCGCTGGCGCATGGCCTGGGCTTTGCCGCCGTGGGCTACACGCTGGGGCCGGAGGCCGGCATGGACCGCATCGTCGAGGAATGCCGGCAGGCGCTGGCCTTCCTGCGCCACGAGACGGGACGGCCCATCGTGCTGTCGGGCTGGTCGGCCGGGGGCCACCTGACGGCCTGCCTGCAGAACGAGGCGGGCGTGATCGGCAGCCTGGCGATCAGCGGTCTGTACGAGCTGGAGCCGATCCGCCTGGGCCGGCTGAACGACAAGCTCGGCATGGACGCCGCCACTGCCCGGCGCCACTCGCCGCTGCACCACCTGCCCGCCAACTCGCCGCCGATGGTCATCGCCTGGGGCGAGGCCGAGCAGCCGGAGCTGCGCCAGCAGTCGCTGGACTACGCCGCCGCCCGCGAGGCCGCCGGCCTGCCCACGCGCCGGCTGCCACTGGCCGGCCTGCAGCACTTCGACGAACTCGACACCTATGCTGACCCGAACGGCGCCATGACGCTGGCGCTGGTCGCACTGGCGCGCGGCTGAATGACGACGCGCCGGGTGCCCTACGTGACACGAGCCGGCGATGCACCATCCCCCTTCTTTCAACCCTCAGGAGACTCTCCCGTGATCCTCGAAACCGCAGACATCCGCATCCAGCCCGGCCGCCAGGCCGACTTCGACGCCGCCATCGTGCGCGGCCTGCAGACCGTCATCGCCAAGGCGAAGGGCTTTCGCGGCTGGCGCGTCGTCAAGGGCATCGAATCGCCCGAGCGCTACCTGCTGCAGATCGAATGGGAGACGCTGGAGAACCACACGGTCGACTTCCGCGAATCGCCGGCCTTCGCCGAATGGCGCGCCATCGTCGGGCCTTTCTTCGCGCATCCACCGGTGGTCGAGCACTTCACGCTGGTCGGCGCTGCCTGAACGGCCGCTACCGTCGGCGTGCGGCGGCCGGGCTGAAAGCCGCCCGCAGGCCGATGCGCTCCCCTAACGCCCCGCGCCGCAGCAGGGCCCCTGCGGGCACTCACCCGCCCAGGTGGCCCAGCGGCAGCGCCGAATTCGCCTTCACCTCGCCCAGCGAGAAGCTGGTGTGCAGGTCCTTCACGTTGGGCAGCGTCATCAGGCTGTTGAGCGCGAAGCGGGAGAAGGCGTCCAGGTCCTGCGCCACCACCTGGAGCTCGAACATGCCGTTGCCGCTGATGTAGTGGCAGGCCACCACCTCGGGCAGGCGGCGGATGGCCTCTTCCAGCACGCGGGTGGCGTCGCTGGTGGCGCGGTCGGTGTCCACCCGCACGAAGGCCAGGACGCCCAAGCCGATCTTGCGGCGGTCCAGCTCGGCGTGGTACCCCTTGATGTAGCCCTGCGCCTCCAGGGCGCGCACCCGGCGCCAGCAGGGGGCGGCCGACAGCCCGACCCGCTGGGCCAGCTCGGCATTGGTGAGCCGGGCGTCGTCCTGCAGCTCGCGCAGGATGGCGAGGTCATATTTGTCAATGCTTTCCAAAGCGGCACCCTTTGCGCAAGATCCTTTCCCGATCATCCGTTTTCAGCGCATGGAAAGCAAACACCTATCCAAGGGCCGGGCATACACTTTGCGCACATGATGCATCGGGGGACTTCCACCCGGCGCCCTGCCCACCTGCCACGGCCCACAAGGCCCCAGCCGACGGAGAGAGACAACGATGAACGCTCCCTTGCCCGAACACATCCGCAAGGCCCTCGAGACGGTCACGCTCGATGACAAATACAGCCTGGACTACGGCCGCGCCTTCATGAGCGGCGTGCAGGCGCTGGTCAAGCTGCCCATGCTGCAGCGCCTGCGCGATGCGCAGCAGGGCCACAACACCGCCGGCTTCATCAGCGGCTACCGCGGCTCCCCGCTCGGTGGTTACGACCAGGCGCTGTGGAAGGCCAGCAAGTACCTCAAGGCGCAGAACATCGTCTTCCAGCCCGGCGTCAACGAAGAGCTGGCGGCCACCGCGCTGTGGGGCACGCAGATGCTGGGCTTCTCGCCGAAGGAGCAGCAGAAGTTCGACGGCGTCTTCGGCATCTGGTACGGCAAGGGGCCGGGCGTGGACCGTTGCTCCGACGTGTTCAAGCACGCCAACATGGCCGGCACCGCGCCGCTGGGCGGTGTGATCGCCATCGCGGGCGACGACCACATCTCCAAGAGCAGCACCGCCGCGCACCAGAGCGACCACATCTTCAAGGCCTGCGGCACGCCGGTGTTCTTCCCGGCCAACGTGCAGGAGATCCTGGACCTGGGCCTGCATGCCTTCGCCATGAGCCGCTTCGCCGGCATCTGGTCGGGCATGAAGACGATCCAGGAGATCGTCGAATCCAGCGCCACCGCCATGATCGACCCGGACCGGGTCGAGATCGTGCTGCCCACCGACTTCGACATGCCGCCCGGCGGCCTGCACATCCGCTGGCCCGACGCGCCGCTGGAGCAGGAGGCGCGCCTCATGCACTACAAGTGGTATGCCGCGCTGGCCTACATCCGCGCCAACCGGCTCAACCACAACGTCATCGAGGGGCCCAACGACCGCTATGGCCTCATGGCCAGCGGCAAGGCCTACAACGACACCCGCCAGGCCCTGGCCGACCTCGGCCTGGACGACGCCGCCTGCCGCCAACTGGGCATCCGGCTGCACAAGGTGGGCGTGGTCTGGCCGCTGGAGGCACAGCTCACCCGCGACTTCGCCACCGGCCTGCAGGAGATCCTGGTCGTCGAGGAGAAGCGCCAGGTCATCGAATACCAGCTCAAGGAAGAGCTCTACAACTGGCGCCCCGACGTGCGGCCCAACGTGCTGGGCAAGTTCGACGAGCTGGCGGGCGACTTCTCCGGCGGCGAATGGGCCATGCCCAATCCCACGGCCAACACGCTGCTGCGCGCCAATGCCGACCTCAACCCGGCGCTGATCGCGCGGGCGCTGGTCAAGCGGCTGAAGAAGACCGGCATCCTGGCCTCGGGCGGTGCCGACCTGGTGGCCCGCGTGGAGGCGCAGATGGCGCTGCTGGAGGCCAAGGAGCGCTCGATGCAGGTGCTCAACGCCGGCGGTGTACAGGGCGCGGACCGCGTGCCATGGTTCTGCTCGGGCTGCCCGCACAACACCAGCACCGTGGTGCCCGAAGGCTCGCGCGCCATGGCCGGCATCGGCTGCCATTACATGGCCAACTGGATGGACCGGTCCACCTACGGCTTCACGCAGATGGGCGGCGAGGGCGTCCCCTGGGTGGGCCAGGCGCCCTTCACGCACGAGAAGCACCTGTTCGCCAACCTGGGCGACGGCACCTACTTCCACAGCGGGCTGCTGGCCATCCGTCAGAGCATCGCGGCGGGCGTCAACATCACCTACAAGATCCTCTACAACGACGCCGTGGCCATGACCGGCGGCCAGCAGGTGGGCGAACGGCCCGAGGGCCATTCGGTGCTGCAGATCGCCGAGAGCCTGCATGCCGAAGGCGCGACGAAGGTCGTGATCGTCACGGACGAGCCGGCCAAGTACCAGGGCGTGGCCATTCCGGGCAGCTACGCCGGTGAGACGGTGAAGGTGCGCCACCGCGACGAGCTGGACGCGGTGCAGCGCGAGTTCCGTGAGATCGCCGGCACCACGGCCATCATCTACGACCAGACCTGCGCCACCGAAAAGCGCCGCCGCCGCAAGCGCGGCACGATGGCAGATCCGGCCAAGCGCGTGGTCATCAACGACCTGGTGTGCGAAGGCTGCGGCGACTGCAGCGTGCAGAGCAACTGCCTGTCGGTGGAGCCGCTGGAAACCGAGTTCGGCCGCAAGCGCACCATCAACCAGAGCACCTGCAACAAGGACATGAGCTGCCTGAAGGGCTTCTGTCCCAGCTTCGTCACCGTCGAAGGCGGCCAGCTCAAGAAGAAGGCCAAGGGCAAGGCCGGTACGCCGGCCGAACTGGGCGCCCTGCCCGAGCCTGCGCTGCCGGCGCTGGCGGCCAAC
Source organism: Pseudacidovorax sp. (assembly GCF_017991995.1). Taxonomy (GTDB): domain Bacteria; phylum Pseudomonadota; class Gammaproteobacteria; order Burkholderiales; family Burkholderiaceae_C; genus Xenophilus. The sequence goes on from NZ_JAGOPN010000022.1 coordinate 50,774, forward strand.
CAGGTCTGGGGCATCGTCGTCGCGGGCGTGGGCGGCACGGGCGTCATCACCATCGGCCAGCTGCTGGGCGTCGCAGCACACATCGAGGGCAAGGGCATCGTCACGCAGGACGCCGCCGGCCTGGCCCAGAAGGGCGGCGCCACCTGGAGCCATGTGCTGATCGGGGCGCGGCAGGACGACATCCGCACCACCCGCGTCGGCACCGCCGCCGCCGACCTGGTGCTGGCCTGCGACCCCATCGTCACGGTCAACGGCGAGACCCTGGCCCGCATGCGCGAGGGCCGCACGCACGTGGCCCTCAACACCCACAGCACGCCCACCGCCAGCTTCGTCAAGAACGCGCAGTGGCAGAACCCGCAGGACGCCTGTGCCGTGCAGATCGGCAAGGCCGTGGGCGAGGCCGGCGTGGGCGCCTTCGACGCCGATGCGGCCGCCTCGCAGCTGATGGGCGACACGCTCTTCGTCAACCCGATGATGCTGGGCTATGCGTGGCAGAAGGGCTGGATTCCGCTGGCACACGAATCGCTGATGCGCGCCATCGAGCTCAACAACGTCGCCATCGAGGCCAACAAGGCCGCCTTCGAATGGGGCCGCCAGGCCGCGCACCGGCCGGCCGAGATGGCCCAGCGCCTGAACCCGGGCCAGGTGATCGAGTTCAAGAAGCGCGAGACGCTGGCCTCGCTGGTGGCGCGGCGCGTGGACTTCCTGACCGACTACCAGAATGGCGCCTATGCCGAGGACTACCGCGCCTTCGTCGAACGCGTGCGCGCGGCCGAGGCGCCGCTGGGCAAGACGGCGCTGGCCGAGACGGTGGCCCGCCAGCTCTTCAAGCTGATGGCCTACAAGGACGAGTACGAGGTGGCGCGCCTGCACACGCAGACGGGCTTCCGCGAGCGCATCGACCAGATGTTCGAAGGCGACTACACCGTGCACTACCACCTGGCGCCGCCGGCGATCGCCAAGCGCAACGCCAAGGGCGAGCTGGTCAAGCAACGCTTTGGTCCATGGATGCATCGCGCCTTCGGCGTGCTGGCACGGCTCAAGGGCCTGCGCGGCACCGCTTTAGACCCCTTCGGCCGCACCGAGGAGCGCCGCACCGAACGCGCGCTGATCGGCGAATACCGCGCGGCCATCGAGGAAGTGCTGCAGGGCCTGGACGCCGAACATCATGCGCTGGCGCTGGAGATCGCCGCGCTGCCCGACGGCATCCGCGGCTACGGCCATGTGAAGGAACGCAACCTGGCTGCTGTGCGCACGCGCTGGCAGTCGCTGATGGCGCGCTGGCGCACGGGCGAGCCGGCCACACGCGCCGCGGCCTGATCAGCGCGCGCGGCCGTCCGCCCCGCGGAATGCCGCGCGCCGCTGTCCGGGGTGCAGGCCGAGGCGCGCGGTGACAGCAGCCTTGGCAGGGCGTGCAATATCCCGCGCCGCGTGCCGGCTTGACGCCGGCCCGTCAAGACCCCCCGCATACAATCCGCCGGTTGTGCGAAGCCCTCCCCTCGTGGGTCTCTTCGCGCACCGGCGGCCCCGCTTCCAGCGATCCGGCCGCCCCGGAACCGCGGGCACCGCCTGCGGTCAGACCCCATCCGCTCTCCTGGAGACCTCCCTTGTTCATTTCCTCCGCTTTCGCCCAGACCGCCCCTGCCGCCGGTGGCGGCGACATGATGTCTTCCCTCACCAGCATGCTGCCGCTGGTGCTGATGTTCGTGGTGCTGTACTTCGTCATGATCCGCCCGCAGATGAAACGCCAGAAGGAAACGCGCGCCATGCTCGACGCGCTGGCCAAGGGCGACGACGTGGCCACCGCCGGTGGCGTGGTCGGCCGCATCAGCGCCATGGGCGACCAGTTTCTGACGCTGGAAATCTCCAACGGCGTCGAGATCAAGGTGCAGCGCAGCGCCGTGGTCCAGGTGCTCCCCAAGGGCAGCTACAAGTAATTAGGCGCAGAGGCTGCCCCCGGGGCAGCCTCTCTTTTTGAGCGCATCCGCGTCTCGATTCCTTAGGTATCCAGCGATGAACCGCTATCCGGTCTGGAAGTACGCGATCATGGTGATCGTGCTGCTGGTGGGGCTGATCTACACCCTGCCCAATCTCTTCGGCGAAGCGCCGGCCGTGCAGGTCTCGCCCGCCAAGTCCACCGTCAAGGTGGATGCCTCGACGCAGCAGCGCGTGGAAGCGGCGCTCAAGGCCGCCAACCTCACGCCCGACATGCTGACGCTGGATGCCAACTCCATCCGCGCCCGCTTCGGCACCACCGACGACCAGCTCAAGGCCCGCGACGTGCTGCAGCATGCCCTGGTGCCCGATGCCAATGACGCACCCTACGTGGTGGCGCTGAACCTGGTGTCGCGCTCGCCGACCTGGCTGTCGGCACTGCATGCCTTCCCGATGTACCTGGGCCTGGACCTGCGCGGCGGCGTGCACTTCATGCTGCAGGTGGACATGCAGGGCGCCCTGGACAAGCGCGCCGAGACCTTCGCCAGCGACCTGCGCACCGCCCTGCGCGACAAGAGCATCCGCGGCGCAGCCGTCACGCGCAACGGCCAGGCCATCGAGGTGCGCCTGCGCGACGCCGCCGCCCAGCAGGCCACGCAGAACATCATCCAGGACCAGTTCACCGACCTGGCGGCCACCGCCAGCCAGGACGGCAGCGACTACAAGCTGGCCGTGACCATCAAGCCCGAGGCGGCCCGACGCCTGGAAGACAGCGCCCTCAAGCAGAACATCACCACGCTGCACAACCGGATCAACGAACTGGGCGTGGCCGAGCCGGTGATCCAGCAGCAGGGCCTGGACCGCATCATCGTGCAACTGCCCGGCGTGCAGGACACGGCCAAGGCCAAGGAAATCCTGGGCCGCACCGCCACGCTGGAACTCCGCCTGGTGGACGAAAGCGCCGAAGGCCGCGCCGCCGAACTGGGCACCGGCCCCGTGCCCTTCGGCTCGGAGCGCTTCATGGACCGCGAAGGCCGTCCGGTGATCGTCAAGAAGCAGGTCGTCATCAGCGGCGAGAACCTGACCGACGCGCAGCCCGGCTTCGATTCGCAGACGCAGCAGCCCAAGGTCGACCTGACCGTGGACGCCAAGGGCGGCCGCATCATGCGCGACGTCAGCCGCGACAACTACCGCAAGCGCCTGGCCATCCTGCTGTTCGAGAAGGGCAAGGGCGAGGTGCTGACGGCGCCGTCGATCAACGGCGAGCTGGGCACGCGCTTCCAGATCTCCGGCTCGATGAACGTGGTCGAGGCCAACGACCTGGCCCTGCTGCTGCGCGCCGGCTCGCTGGCCGCGCCGATGGAGATCATCGAAGAGCGCACCATCGGCCCGAGCCTGGGTGCCGACAACATCGCCATGGGCTTCAAGAGCGTGGCCTACGGCTTCCTGGCGATCATGGTGTTCATGTGCGTGTACTACGCGCTGTTCGGCGTCTTCTCGTCGATCGCGCTGGGCGTGAACCTGCTGCTGCTGGTGGCCATCCTGTCGATGCTGCAGGCCACGCTCACGTTGCCGGGCATCGCGGCCATGGCGCTGGCCATCGGTGTGGCCATCGACTCCAACGTGCTGATCAACGAGCGAGTGCGCGAAGAGCTGCGCAACGGCGCCTCGCCGCAGGCCGCGATCCACGCCGGCTACGACCGTGCCTGGGGCACCATCCTCGACTCCAACGTGACCACCCTGATCGCGGGCCTGGCGCTGCTGGCCTTCGGCTCGGGCCCGGTGCGCGGCTTCGCGGTGGTGCACTGCATCGGCATCGTCACCTCGATGTTCTCGGCCGTGTTCTTCTCGCGCGGGCTGGTCAACCTCTGGTACGGCCGCAAGAAGAAGCTCAAGACCGTGTCCATCGGCACCGTCTGGCGTCCGGGCCAGGCCGACGACACGGCCCTGGCCAAGGCCAAGTAAACCGCGGCACGGAGCACAACGACCATGGAATTCTTCCGCATCCACCGCACCATCCCGTTCATGCGCTATGCGAAGGTGCTGAACGCGATCTCGATCATCACCTTCGTCGCGGCCGTCTTCTTCCTGTTCCATCGCGGGCTGCACCTGTCGGTGGAGTTCACCGGCGGCACGGTGATGGAAGTGAACTACCCGCAGGCGGCCGAGCTCGACAAGGTGCGCAGCGCCGTCAGTGGCCTGGGCTATCAGGACGTGCAGGTGCAGAACTTCGGCAGCTCGCGCGACGTGATGATCCGCCTGCCGGCCCAGAAGGGCGTGAGCTCGCAGGAGCAGAGCAACCGCGTGATGACCGCCCTCAAGACGGTCGACCCGTCGGTGCAGCTGCGCCGCAACGAGTTCGTCGGCCCGCAGGTGGGCGACGAGCTCACCACCAACGGCCTGAAGGCGCTGGGCATGGTGGTGGTGGGCATCATGATCTACCTGGCCTTCCGCTTCGAATGGAAGTTCGCGCTGTCCACCGTGCTGGCCAACCTGCACGACGTGGTGATCATCCTGGGCTTCTTCGCCTTCTTCCAGTGGGAGTTCTCGCTGGCGGTGCTGGCGGCGGTGCTGGCGGTGCTGGGCTACTCGGTGAACGAGTCGGTGGTGATCTTCGACCGGATCCGCGAGAACTTCCGGCGCTATCGCAAGATGGACACGGTCGAGATCATCGACAGCGCCATCACGGGCACCATCAGCCGCACGATCATCACCCACGGCTCCACTCAGCTGGTGGTGCTGTCGATGTTCTTCTTCGGCGGCCCGACGCTGCACTACTTCGCGCTGGCGCTGACCATTGGCATCTGCTTCGGCATCTATTCCTCCTGCTTCGTGGCGGCGTCCATCGCCATGTGGCTGGGGGTGAAGCGCGAGGACCTGATCAAGGGCGGCCCGGCCAAGCGCGACGAGGATCCGAACGATCCCAACGCCGGCGCCACGGTGTAAGCGCGCACCGGCCCCCACGTCCAACCCGGCCCCGGCCGGGTTTCTTCTTTTCTGGACAGGGCATGCCGCATGCGGCGCCGCGCGTATCTGTGCAGCCTGTCGCCTTGTCGACGCTTTTCTGACCCGCGCTTCGGGACTTGGGCGGACCCCGCATACGGTGCAGTGGCGGCCTCCGTTACATTCGAACCAGTTGGAATTAACAACAATTCACTATCTTTCGTTCCGCCTGTCTTGCCCCCTGCGTGAACGCCCTGCCCGCTGCCGGCGCTGATGCGCCCTCCCTGTCGCCATGAGCCCTTCGCTCCCCCGCGAATCTGCCCTGCTGCTCGCGCGCGAGTCGCGCGAGCGCTTCGTGCACGCCATGGAGGCGGCGGTGCTGCGCACCACCCAGGCCGTGCGCGACCGGCTGCTGGCCTTGGCCGGCGAGGTGGGCACGGCCCGCAAGATGCAGGAGAACCGCGATCACCTGCTCGCCTGGGAGGCCGACCACGCGCGCTGGCTGGAGGCGGTGCGCCAGCGCTGGTCGCAGGCCCTGTCTCAGGCTCCGGCCGCGGGCACCTCGACCAGCGGATCGCTGCGGCTGGAGCTGGTGGGCGACGAGGTCGTGGAGAACAGCATCCTGGTCTCGCGACTGGCGATGGCGCTCCAGGACCGCTCACCTTTCGAACTGAATGAACTGAAGCTGCGCATCCAGCATCTGGAGGGCAGCAGCGGGGCCGACTGGGCGAGCGGCGACGTGCTGCGGCCGGAGACACTGGCCTCCATCCTGGTCGAGGAATGGACATCGACCGGACTGCCGCGCGCCCTGTGGTCGCAGGTGCAGGACGTCCTCGCGGGCCACCTCGGCGATGCCGCCAGCAAGGGCTACGAGGCCCTGAATGCCTTCCTGATCGCGCGCGGGGTGATGCCGGAGATCGAACTGCGCAGCCTGGTGCGACGGGGCGCGGACAGCGCCGCCAGTCCCCTGGGCCCGGCGAGCGGGAGCGCACCGGCCGGCCGCCAGGGGGCCGCGGGCCCCTGGGATCGCACCCGGGCCATGCCCGACGCTGCCCCCTTCGCCGCGAGCCCCGGCGCCATGGCTTCCGCGCGACAGCAGGCCAGCGCCGTGCTCGGGCGGCTGCGGCGCATCATCGGCGGCGTGGTGGCTGGCGGGGGCGAGGGCGGCCCGGCCTCCCTCGGGGGTGGAGGCGCGAGCGGCATCACCACCGCCCCCGGCGGGCACAGCGGCCGCGGGGGCGCTCCCGGCCCGGCCTACGCCTACGCCTACGGCGCGGGCCCCACGGGCCACACGGCCGGCCCGATGCCCATGGGCGTCGAGCGGCGCAGTTGGGCCACCAACACCGGCGCCCAGGCCTTCACCGCTGCCATCGCCGACGTGGAAGCCGCCTATCCCTTCAACGTGGGCGTGTACGTGGACGTGGCCGAGCCCGGCCTTATGCAGCGTGCCGCCAGCGACCTTCGGCGCCAGAGCGGCGAGCTCAAGCGGCGTGCGCCCACATCGGCCGACAAGGCGACGGTGGAAGTGGTCGCGCTGATGTTCCAGTCCATCCTGGCCGAAGAGCGCATTCCCTTCTCCGTGCGCGTGTGGTTCGCCCGGCTGCAGATGCCCGTGCTGCGGGTGGCGGTGGCCGATGCGGAGTTCTTCGCCTCCCTGCAGCATCCGGCGCGCATGCTGATCGACCGCATGGGCTCGGTCGTGATGGGCTTCGACGCCGCCGCCATCTCCGGCAGCGCGCTGGAGAGCGAAATCCGCCGCGTGGTGCAGGTGATCGAGCAGTACCCGGAAACCGGCCAGCGCGTGTTCAAGCTGGTCTACGACGAGTTCGTGGCCTTCCTCTCCAAGTACCTGACCCAGAACGACGCCACCCAGAAGGTGATGAGCGTCGCGCAGCAGGTGGAGCAGAAGGAGACGCTGGCCATCCAGTACACCATCGAGCTTCGCAAGATGCTCAACGACATGCCGGTGCGCGAGGAGATCCGCGAGTTCCTGTTCAAGGTGTGGGCGGAAGTGCTGGCCATCGGCGCGCTCAAGTACGGCGCACAGGACGAGCAGACGGCGCAGTTGCGCCGGGTGGCCTCGGAGCTGGTCTGGGCGGCCAGCGCCAAGCCGAGCCGCAGCGAGCGCGCCCGCATGATCCAGGCCCTGCCCTCGCTGCTGCAGCGCCTGCGCCAGGGCATGGACCTGATGGGCCTGACCGGGCAGCCGCAGGAGGACCACATCCGCACGCTGGGCCGCACGCTCTCGGACGCCTTCACGGCCAAGACCGAGAGCATTCCCGCCGCGCAGATCGAGAACCTGGCAGGCCGGCTGGCCAATCTGGAGGCGGTGATCGCGGACCAGAGCGCCGAGCCGCTGGCCCTGGACTCGACCCACCTGGAGCTGTTGCTGGGCATCGACGTGTCGTCGATGGAAGTGCTGGCCAACAACGGCGCCGAGGCGCCGCCGGAGGCGCTGGAATGGGCCAACGCGCTGCAGGTGGGCGCCTGGTTCCTCCTCGACCACAACGGACGGCCCAGCCAGGTGCAGTTCGTGTGGCGCAGCAAGCACCGCCAGCTGCACCTGTTCGGCTCGCCCGATGGCCGGCAGTTCCTGATCCAGGCCCAGCGCCTCGCCGCCTACCTGCACGGCGGCCTGCTCGTGCCGGCGGAAGAGGAGACGCTGACCGTCCGCGCCACCCGCGAGGCCCTGGCCAAGATCGACGCCAATCCGGAACGGCTGCTGAGCTAGGAAAAGGGGCGCCCCCCATGCCGCTTCGCGGCTCCCCCCTCTCTTGCGCCTTCGGCTTGGAGGGGGGCGCACCCGGCGGCCTGGCGGAGCCAGTTCCGCGGGTGCTCTGGCATGGCCTGCTCCGCGGCCGCTCGAGCCCTCCCAGCTTGAGCGATAGGCGAAACCAGAATCCAGAATCGCGGCCCTTCCAACGCGGCATGCGCCGTGTTTGCCCGACAGGCGCAGAAGAAGCGCCGACGAAACGCCCCCAGCCAGCTGCCAACCGGGCGTGCTCAGCCCACTTCGATGCGCTGGAACAGGCCGCCGGGCAGTCGGCCGACGCGGCCGTCCAGTTCCAGCTCCAGAAGCCGGGCCTGCAGGACCGGCGTGGCCAGGCCGGTGCGGGCGCAGAGCGCGTCCAGGGTGGCCGGCGCATGGCCGAGGTGCTTCAGCAGTCCGTCGCCGTCCTCCGGCCCGGGCGTGGCCGCTTCGTCCACCTCGCTCGCGCCTTCGCGCTCGAAGAGCGAGGCAGTGCCTGGGACGGATGCCGCGGCGGGCCGGCGCAGTTCCTCCAGCACGTCTGCCGCGGTTTCCACCAGCTTGGCGCCCTGGCGGATCAAGGCATGGCAGCCCCGCGACTGCGGCGAGTGGATGGAGCCGGGAATGGCGAACACCTCCTTGCCCTGCTCGACCGCGCAGCGCGCCGTGATCAGCGAGCCGGAGGCCAATGCCGCCTCCACCACGAGCGTGCCCTGCGACAGCCCGGAGATCAGCCGGTTGCGGCGAGGGAAGTTGGCCGTGAGCGGTGGCGTGCCCAGCGGCTGTTCGCTCAGGATCACGCCCCGGGCCGCGATGCGGTGGGCGAGCGACCGGTGGCGCGCCGGGTAGACGCGGTCCAACCCCGTGCCCACCACCGCGATGGTGCTCAGCCGGCCATCCGCCGCCGTGGCGGCTTCCAGCGCGCCCTCGTGCGCCGACCCGTCCACGCCCAGCGCGAGACCCGAAACGATGGGCAAGCCGGCCTCGGCCAGCGCGCGGGCGAAGAGGCGTGCATCGACGGCGCCCTGCGGTGTGGGATTGCGGCTGCCCACGATGGCCAGGCCGTCGCCGGGCAGGGGCGCATCCACCAGCCCGGCCGGGCCGAGCAGGTAGAGGATCAGCGGCGGATCGGCGATCTCCAGCAGCCCCGGCGGATAGGCGGCATCGCCCAGGGCGACGATGCGGTGCACGGCGCCCTCGGGGCCGGTCGCATCCAACCATTCGCGCGTGCGGTGGAGCATGGCCGCGAAGCCCTCCTGCTCGTCGAGCAGCGCCCGGGCCTGGGCCGGGCTGCACAGCGCCTCCAGGGCGGCGGCCGGTTGCGCGAACACCGCGTCCGGCCATCCGAAGGCCGTGAGCAGCCTTCTTGCGGTACCGGCCCCTACACCGGGGGCCAGGGCCAGCCGCAGCCAGCCCCGCAGATCCTCCCTCTCCACCCCGCGCCCTTGTTGTTCAGGGATTGGTGAGGCGGTCGCCCGCGCGGGGCGTGTCGGTGATCTCGAGCACCAGGGCGTACGAGACGCGCTCGAAGGGACGGAACACCATCAGCAGGCCGATGCGTTCGTCGGGCAGCTTGAGCGTCTCCTTGTCGCCGCCGGTGCGGTCGACGATGGTCTGGCCGTTCTTGAGGATGGCCAGCACGTTGCCGCTCTCGATGCCGTCGCGCAGCCCCTTGTTGATGGCCACGACCTGATTCTGGCCGGCGTACTGCACGCCATTGCCGTAGATCGAGATGATGCGGCCGCCTTCCACCGGCTGGGCCGGCGCGCGGGGCACGTAGCTGATCAGCTGCTCGGGCGGCTCGGGCAACAGGCGGTCGCCGGCACGCATCTCCTCGCGGGCGGCGATCACGTCGACCGAGGCCGGCACCGCGACGCCCGGCGCCGAGTCGGTGGCCGGCGTCTGCGACTCGCCGCGCACGAGGCGCACGCGGCCCACGTATTGCGCCTCGTAGCCGAGGATCTCGCCCGTGCCCGGATCCTTGAGCGGCGTGGCATTGCGGAAGACGCGGTACTGCGGCAGCGGCCCTGCCGGCTCGACCAGCGGCGCCCCGGGTTGGCCGCGGACATAGGCGCGGTCGCCGCGCGACAGCAGCACCCGCTCGTCGTTGCCGGCCACGATCCGCGGGGCGGCGGCCAGCGTGCCCTCCTCGACCACCAGCGGCTCGGTCAGGAAGGCGTCGATGCGGCTGGGATCGAGGGTGGGCAGTGCGAGGTTGGCCGCCGAGTCGTAGCGCGTGCGCGGCGACAGCTTGACCGTGTCGCCGCTGCCGCCCAGGCCGCGACGCAGACTCAAGCGGGCGCGGCCCCCGGTCTTGTCGAGGTAGAGCACCTGGCCGGGATAGATGCGGTGCGGGTTGGCGATCTCGCCGAGGTTCATGCCCCACAGCTCGGGCCATCGCCAGGGCTTGAGCAGGTACATCTTAGAGATGGCCCAGAGCGTGTCGCCACGCTTGACGGTGTATTCGTCGGGCGCGTTGGGCGCCAGTTCGGACAGGGGCACGCCCTGCTGGGCCGTCTGCTGCGCGACGGCCCGCTGAGCCGGCGTCACCGGGTAGTTCTGCGCGTGGGCGGCGAAATGACCGAGCAGGGCCGCGGCGGCAAGGGGGATGGCAGGCAGTCGAAGGTGGTACATGGTCGGCGCGCCATCCTGCCACGGCGCGGGCGGGAGTAGCGAATACTCACAATTTGCAACGATTTTGCGCGCAAGCCCTGCCGGCAGCAACGTCATCCGGGCGCAGCGGCGTCGGGCGGGGGTCGAAATGGCGAAAATAGCCACAACTTTCCGTAAGAGACATGGCCCTGCGAACCATCCTGAGCTATCCCGACCCGCGCCTGCACACCGTGGCCAAGCCCGTGCAGGCCGTCGACGCGCGCATCCGCACCCTGGTGGCCGACATGCTCGAGACCATGTACGAAGCAAGCGGCATCGGCCTGGCCGCCACGCAGATCGACGTGCACGAGCGCCTGGTGGTGATCGACGTGTCCGAGGAGCGCAACGAGCCGCTGGTGCTGATCAATCCCGAGATCGTCTGGGCCAGCGACGAGAAGGTCATGAACGAAGAGGGCTGTCTGTCGGTGCCGGGCATCTACGACGGCGTGGAGCGTTCCACCGCCGTGCGCGTGCAAGCGCTCGACGCCGACGGCAACCCGCAGACCATCGAGGCGGAGGGTCTGCTGGCGATCTGCATCCAGCACGAGCTCGACCATCTGCTGGGCAAGGTGTTCGTCGAATACCTGTCGCCGCTCAAGCGAAACCGCATCAAGACCAAGCTGCTGAAGGCGCAGCGCGACGTGCAACGCGAGGGCGGGCGGCGCAGCGCATGAGCACCGGCCGTCGCCTCGCCCTCGGGTGCGCACTGGCCGCCGCCGCCTGGCTGGTGGGCTGCGCCAGCGAACCGCAATGGGTGCCGCCGGGCGCCCCGCGCGCCGAGGTGCTGCAGCGGCTCGGTGCGCCCACGGCCACCTATCCGCTGCCCGCGGGCGAACGCCTGCAGTACTCCCGCCAACCCGCCGGATTCGAGGTCAACAACGTCGACCTGGACGCCAGTGGCCGCGTCGTCGCCGTGACACAGGAACTGGACGAGGGCCGTTTCGGCCAGATCCTCGTCGACCAGTGGCGGGTGGCCGACGTGCTGCGCGCCTTCGGCCGGCCGGAGGAGATCTCGCGCGTATGGTCGTTCCAGGGCGACGTATGGCAGTGGCGCTACCGCCAGCTGAGCACACCGCGCCTGCTCTACATCTACATCGACCCCCAGGGCGTGGTGCGCCGCTACCACACGGGCGACGACCTGCGCTTCGTGCCGCCCAACCGTCCTTGAAAGCATTTCCCCACCGATGAGGATCGTCTTCGCGGGCACGCCCGAATTCGCCCGCGTGGCGCTCGAAGCCCTGGATGCCGCCGGCATCGAGATCGCCCTGGTCCTGACTCAGCCCGACCGCCCTGCCGGCCGCGGCATGAAGCTGCAGGCCTCGCCGGTCAAGGCGCATGCCCTGACCCGGGGATGGCCGGTAGCCCAGCCACGCAGCCTGCGCCTGGATGGCAAGTACCCCGAGGACGCCGCCCAGGCGCGCGAGCAGCTGGCGGCCGCCCGGGCCGATGCCATGGTCGTGGCCGCCTACGGCCTGATCCTGCCGCAGTGGGTGCTGGACCTGATGGCCGGCCAGGGCGAAGGGGCGCCGGCCGGCACCCAGGCCTTGGGCTGCCTCAATATCCACGCCAGCCTGCTGCCCCGCTGGCGCGGCGCGGCCCCGATCCACCGCGCCATCGAGGCCGGCGATGCCGAAACGGGCGTGACCATCATGCAGATGGACGCCGGCCTGGACACGGGCGACATGCTGCTGGCCGAATCCCTCGCCATCGGCGCCCAGGAAAGCACCGGCCAGTTGCACGACCGGCTGGCCGCGATGGGCGGTCGGCTGATCGTGCAGGCGCTGCGCCAGGCGGAGACCGGGCCGCTGCCGCGCACGCCCCAGCCGGCCGAGGGTGTGACCTACGCCCACAAGATCGAGAAGGCCGAGGCCCGCATCGACTGGACGCAGGACGCCGCCACCCTGGCCCGCCGGGTGCGCGCCTTCGATCCCTTCCCGGGGGCCGTGGCCGAGCTGGACGGCCAGCCGCTGAAGATCTGGGCGGCACGTGCACAACCCGCGGCTGGCGCCACCGGCCCGGTGCCGGGTACCGTGCTGCGCGCCGATGCCGACGGTGTCGTCATCGCGGCCGGCGGCGGCAGCCTGCTGGTGGCCACGCAATTGCAGCGGGCCGGCGGCAAGCGCCTGGCGGCGGCCGACTTCCTGCGCGGGGCGCCCCTGGCCGCCGGCACGGTGCTGGCCTGATGTTCTGGTCGTCCGCCCTCCGCCGGCGGCTGGCTTTCCGCGAGGGCGCCCGGCTGATGACGCCGGTGGCGCTGGGCATTGGCGCCTGGGGCCTGATGACCGGCGTGGCCATGGTGAAGGCCGGCCTGTCGCCGCTGGAAGCAGTGCTCATGACACTGCTGGTCTATGCCGGCAGCGCCCAGCTGGCCGCCGTGCCGCTGCTGGTGGCGGGCGCACCGGCCTGGGTGATCCTGGCCACCGCCTTCTGCGTCAACCTGCGCTTCGTCGTCTTCAGCCTGCACCTGCGCCATTACCTGATGCACATGCCGCGCTGGCGTCGCCTGGTGCACGGCTACCTGACGGGCGACCTGAGCTATGCCGTCTTCACCCGTCGTTATCCGCAGCCACCCACCACCCAGGCCGAGCGCGACGACCAGGAGGCGTACCTCGTGGGCGGCTACACCGTCAACTGGAGCTGCTGGATCCTGCTGAGCCTCGCCGGCGTCGCGCTTGCTGAACTGATTCCCCAGCGCTGGGGCCTGGGCTTCGCCGGCGTGCTGGCGCTGGTGGGCATCCTGGCGTCGATGGTCACCACCCGTCTGCAGGTGCTGGCGCTGCTCATCGCCAGCGCCACCGCGGTGGCGGCCTACGCCCTGCCCCTGCGGCTGAACATCGTGGTGTCCATCGGCCTGGCGGTGCTGGCCTGCTTCTGGCTCGAACAGCAGTTGGGCCGCCTGGCCCGCGGCCGCACCGGAGAGGCGGGCTGATGCAGACCGATCCGTGGACCGTCGCCATCATTCTGGGCCTGGCCGTGGTGACCGTGGTCACGCGCTGCTTCTTCTTCATCAGCGAGCGCAGCCTGCCGCTGCCGGCCTGGGTGCACCGGGCCCTGCGCTACGCACCGGTGGCCGCGCTGGCCGCCGTGGTGGCGCCCGAGGTGGTGATGAGCGGCGGGCACCTGATCCCCTCCTGGCAGGACGCGCGCCTGTTCGCCGCCGCGGTGGGCGCGGCGCTGTACTTCTGGCGGCGCAGCACCCTCATCACGATGGCCGGCGGCATGGCGGTGTACCTGCCCCTGCACCTGGGATTGGGCTGGTAGCGGCAAAGCCGCTCCCTACAATGGCCTGTTGCCCGTCCCGCACGCGGACGGCGCCGAGACAACTTCCTCCCAAGCCGCAACCATGAACGTCATCCGCTTCTCCGATCTGTGTGCACAAGGCAAGGCCCAGGGCCGCCGGGTCTTCATCCGCGCCGACCTGAACGTTCCGCAGGACGACGACGGCCGCATCACCGAAGACACGCGCATCCGCGCCTCGGTGCCCTGCATCCAGATGGCGCTGGACGCCGGCGCGGCAGTGATGGTCACCTCGCACCTGGGCCGCCCGACCGAGGGCGCCTTCAAGCCCGAGGATTCGCTGGCCCCTGTCGCCCAGCGCCTGGGCGAGCTGCTGGGCCGCGACGTGCGCCTGGTGGCCGACTGGACCGACGGCGTGCAGGTCGCCCCGGGCGAGGTCGTGCTGCTGGAGAACTGCCGCCTGAACAAGGGCGAGAAGAAGAACGACGAGGCGCTGGCCCGCAAGATGGCCGCGCTGACCGACATCTACGTCAACGACGCCTTCGGCACCGCCCACCGCGCCGAGGCCACCACCTACGGCATCGCCCAGTTCGCACCCGTGGCCTGCGCCGGCCCGTTGCTGGCGGCCGAGATCGACGCCATCACCAAGGCCCTGGCCGCGCCCAAGCGGCCGCTGGTGGCCATCGTGGCCGGCTCCAAGGTGAGCACCAAGCTGACCATCCTCAAGAGCCTGTCCGCCAACGTGGACCAGCTGATCGTGGGCGGTGGCATCGCCAACACCTTCATGCTGGCCGCCGGCCTGCCCATCGGCAAGTCGCTGGCCGAGGCCGATCTGGTCGACGAGGCCAAGGCCGTGATCGAGGCCATGCGCACCCGCGGCGCCGCCGTGCCGATCCCGGTGGACGTGGTGACGGCCAAGAGCTTCTCGGCCGACGCGCCCGCCACCGTCAAGCCCGCCACCGAGGTGGCCGAGGACGACCTGATCCTCGACATCGGCCCGCAGACCGCCGAGCAGCTCGCCGCCCAGCTGCGCGAGGCCGGCACCATCGTCTGGAACGGCCCGGTCGGCGTGTTCGAGTTCGACGCCTTCGCCAAGGGCACCGAGGCCATCGCCCGCGCCATCGCGGCGAGCAGCGCCTTCTCCATCGCCGGCGGCGGCGACACGCTGGCGGCCATCGCCAAGTACGGCATCGAGAAGGACGTGGGCTACATCTCCACCGGCGGCGGCGCCTTCCTGGAAGTGCTGGAAGGCAAGAAGCTGCCGGCTTTCGAGATCCTGGAAAAGCGCGCAGCGGGCTGAGCGTCCGGAGGCGGCGCGGCGGCGCCTGGGTACCGCCACCGCCTCACCTGCCAGCCAAGCCGTCCGCCCAACAAAAAACCCGGTCCGCATTGCTGCGGCACCGGGTTTTTTGTTTTGTCGCCGCACGCGGCGGCAGGCCGCTGCGGGGGATCAGGTCGTCACGTCAGGCCGGACGGGCGACGGCTTCGGCCGCCTGCGGCGGCACCAACGAGCGCAGCTCGCTCGTGGCGCGGCCCTTGAAGTCGGTCCAGCACTGGCGCGTGAAGTCATAAAGCTTGCAGGCGCGGGCGGTGTCGAAGTACCACTTCCACGAGAAGCGCTGGATGATGATGCGGCCGGGCAGCATCTGCTCGAGCACCTTCTGCGTTTCCTTGAGCTTGTACAGCGGGATGCTCATGTCCACGTGGTGGGCGGTGTGCTCCATGATGTGGTGCATCAGCGCGCCGATCCGGAACGGAAAGGTCAGGTGGACGGTGGTGGAGACGAAGGGCTGGGCGCGCTGCCAGGCGGCCTTCTCGTTGTGCCACTGCACCTTGACGTGGGTGTGGTGGCCATAGATGACGAAGCCCATCATGTTGAACCAGAACACCATCGGCACCACGAAGCCCAGCAGCACCAGCAGCCAGGCCGACTGGCCGCTGGCGAAGGCGGCGCCGACCAGGGCGGCGATCCACACCAGCGCGAAGCCGCTGACCAGCAGGCAGTCGCGGGTGAAGACCGGGCGGTAGGTATTGCCCATGATCTTCTTGC
This sequence comes from Pseudacidovorax sp., assembly GCF_017991995.1. Classification (GTDB taxonomy): domain Bacteria; phylum Pseudomonadota; class Gammaproteobacteria; order Burkholderiales; family Burkholderiaceae_C; genus Xenophilus. Next base: position 66,340 of record NZ_JAGOPN010000022.1, read on the forward strand.
TGGGGAACATCATCTTGGCCCACCAGATCTCGACGGCGTAGTACAGGCCCGGACCCCAGCCGCTGCGGTAGATGCGCTCGGCCACGCGCCGCATCGGCGACATGGCGCGGTACTCATCCTGCGTCATGGGCGCCCAGACGAAATCCACGCCCTTGAGGTTGGTGAAGCCATGGTGCACCACGTTGTGACCCATGTCCCAGAGGCTGTAGGCCGTGAGCGAGGGCAGGAAGGCGATGCGGCCCAGCCACTTGTTGAGGCGGCGGTTCTCGGTCAGGCTCTGGTGGCAGCCGTCGTGCCCAATGATGAACAGGCGGCCGATGACGAAGCCGGCAGCCAGGGCGGCCAGCAGCTTGAGCCAGACGGAATCGACCAGCACCACGGCGGCCATCAGGCCGAAGAAGAGGAGGTAGTCGAGCGTGAGGAGCGCGAAGGCGCGCCAAGTGCTGCGCTGCGCCAGGGGCGTCAGCCAGCTGCGGATGATCTTGCGGTGCGGCAGCGGCGCGCTGGGCTCAAGCGGCTCGGGCAGCGAGAGTTCGGGTCTGTAAGCCATTGAAAAATAGGCGGTTTTCGAATCTGGACAACCGTCGACGATAACCGATGCGGCTTTCCCGAGGATGACGGCCGTCAAATCGGCCCCGCATGTCATGCCGATAAGCCCTATTCCTTGACGGCATGGGAGCAGCGCCAGGCACCTCCGGGCCTTTGGGTGAGAATTCTTCGCCGCCCGGGCTTTTCGGGCGGCGCGACCTGGAGACTCCCGCACATGGCCCCCCGCATTCCCCGCCACGCCACCAAGATCGTCGCCACGCTCGGCCCGGCGTCCAGCACGCCGGCATTGATCGAGCAGATGATCGTCCACAAGGTCAGCGTGGTGCGCCTGAACTTCAGCCACGGCCAGGCCCAGGACCACATCGACCGCGCCGCCATGGTGCGCGAGGCCGCCCGCCGCGCCGGCCGCGAGGTGGCCATCATGGCCGACCTGCAGGGCCCCAAGATCCGCGTGGGCAAGTTCGCCGAGGGCAAGGTCTGGCTGGAGCCCGGTGCCTCCTTCGTGCTGGACGCCGCCCGCCTGGAGCCGGGCGACGTCCAGGCCGTGGGCCTGGATTACAAGGACCTGCCGCGCGACGTGAAGGCCGGCGACCGGCTGCTGCTCAACGACGGCCTGATCGTGCTGCGGGTCGACGGCGTGCGCGGCGATGCGGTGCACACCACCGTGCTGGTGGGCGGCGAGCTCTCCAACAACAAGGGCATCAACAAGGAAGGCGGCGGCCTCACGGCCCCGGCGCTCACGGCCAAGGACATGGAGGACATCAAGACCGCCATGAGCTTCCAGGCCGATTACGTGGCGGTAAGCTTTCCCAAGAACGCCACCGACATGGAGATGGCCCGCCAGCTCTGCAACGTGGCCGGCGCCGAATGGGGCCACAAGCCGGGGCTGATCGCCAAGATCGAGCGCGCCGAAGCCATTCCGCGCCTGGAGGAGATCCTGCGTGCCAGCGACGGCATCATGGTCGCCCGCGGCGACCTGGCGGTCGAGGTGGGCAATGCGGCCGTGCCGGCCCTGCAGAAGAAGATGATCCGCATGGCGCGCGAGATGGACCGCGTGGTCATCACCGCCACGCAGATGATGGAATCGATGATCGCCAACCCCGTGCCCACCCGCGCCGAGGTGAGCGACGTGGCCAACGCCGTGCTGGACGGCACCGACGCCGTGATGCTCTCGGCCGAGACGGCCTCCGGCCGCTACCCGTTGGAGACCGTCAAGGAGATGAGCCGCATCTGCGAGGCGGCCGAGCAGGCCGAGGACACCTCGCGCGACCTGGACTTCAGCGGCCAGCACTACACCCGCATCGACCAGTCCATCGCCATGGGCGCGCTGTTCACGGCGCACCACCTGGGCGCCAAGGCCATCGTGGCGCTGACCGAATCGGGTTCCACCGCGCTGTGGATGAGCCGCCATGCGGCGCACATCCCGGTCTATGCCCTGACCGCGCGGCTGACGACGCAGCGGCGCATGGCGCTCTACCGCAACGTGCGCCCGCTGCTGACGGAGACACAGAACGACCGCGATGCCGCCCTCCACCAGGCGGAGGAACACCTCAAGAAGCGCGGCATCGTCCAGAGCGGCGATGTGTACGCCATCACTTGCGGCGAGCCGATGGGGGCGCCCGGCGGCACCAACATGCTGAGGATCTGCACGGCGTCCTGAACGCCGGCCAGCCGGGCCGCCCCGCCGGCCGCGTAGGACAGCGGCGCGCGCCGGAAACCAAAGCGGCGGCGCCTGCGTATGGGAAGGCATGCCTTCCCACCCTCCCCTGCTGCGCACCGTCGCGGCCGCGCTCGCCGTCGTGGCCGGCGCGCTCTCGCTGGGCGCCTGCTCCCCCATCAAGCTGGTCGACCGGCTCACGCCCACCGACACCTACACCGTCCAGAACGACATCGCCTACGGCAGCGAGCCGCGCCAGCGGCTGGACGTGTACCAGCCGCTGGCGCGCACGGCGCCTGCGGCCGGCCGGCGGCCTCTGGTGGTCTTCTTTTATGGCGGCACCTGGACCACGGGCGACCGGGCCCAATACCGCTTCGTCGGCGAGGCGCTGGCCTCGCGCGGCGCCATCGTGGCCGTGGCCGACTACCGGCTCTCGCACGAAGTGCGCTATCCGGCCTTTGTGCAGGACAGCGCACGGGCCGTGAAATGGGGGCTGGACAACGCCGCCCGCCTGGGCGCGGACCCGGCCCAGGTCTATGTCATGGGACACAGCTCGGGCGCCTACAACGCGGCCATGGTGGCGCTCGATCCGCGCTGGCTCCAGGCGCTCGGGGCGAGTCCCCGGCAACTGGCCGGATGGATCGGCCTGGCCGGGCCCTACGACTTCCTGCCCATCGGCGACCCGGACGTGAAGCGCGCCTTCGACTGGCCGCGCACGATGCCCGAATCGCAGCCGATCAACCATGTCTCGGCCGCCGCGCCGCGCACGCTGCTCATGGCGGCCAGCCGGGACAACCTGGTCGACCCGCATCGCAACACCGCCCAGATGGCGCGCAAGCTGGAGGTGGCAGGCGTGCCGGTGGAGGTCCACACCTTCGACAACCTCAGCCACATCACGCTGATGGGTGCGGTCGCTACGCGCGTGCAGTGGATCGGCGGACCGGTGATGCCGCCGCTTCTGCGCTTTCTGGGACTGCCGCCGTCAGACCTGTCCGACAGGGTCGCTCATTAGAATCGTGGGAATTTTTTCGCACTTTTCCACGATTACTTAAGAGGACATCACCATGGCACTTGTCTCGATGCGCGAGTTGCTGGACCACGCCGCTGCCAACGGCTATGGCATTCCGGCCTTCAACGTGAACAACCTGGAGCAAGTGCAGGCCGTGATGGCCGCCGCCGATGAAGTCGGCGCCCCGGTGATCCTGCAGGCCAGCGCCGGCGCCCGCAAGTACGCGGGTGAGCACTTCATCAAGCACCTGATCCAGGCCGCGACCGAGGCCTACCCCCACATCCCGCTGGTGATGCACCAGGACCATGGCACCAGCCCCAAGATCTGCGCCGGCGCCATCGACCTGGGTTTCGGCTCGGTGATGATGGACGGCTCGCTGCGTGAGGACGGCAAGACCCCGGCCGACTTCGCCTACAACGTGGAAGTGACCCGCAAGGTCGTCGAGATGGCCCACAAGGTCGGCGTGACCGTCGAGGGCGAGCTGGGCTGCCTGGGCAACCTGGAAACCGGCGATGCCGGCGAGGAAGACGGCATCGGCGCCGAAGGCAAGCTGGACCACAGCCAGATGTTGACCGACCCCGAGGAGGCCGCCCAGTTCGTCAAGGCCACCCAGTTGGACGCCCTGGCCATCGCCATCGGCACCAGCCACGGCGCCTACAAGTTCAGCCGTCCGCCCACGGGCGACATCCTGGCGATCAGCCGCGTGAAGGAAATCCACGCCCGCATCCCCAACACCCACCTGGTGATGCACGGTTCGTCGTCGGTGCCGCAGGAGCTGCGCGCCATCATCAACCAGTACGGCGGCCAGATGAAGGAAACCTACGGCGTGCCCGTGGCCGAGATTCAGGAAGCCATCAAGTACGGCGTGCGCAAGATCAACATCGACACCGACATCCGCATGGCGATGACCGGTGCCGTGCGCAAGTTCATGGCCGAGAACCCCGAGAAGTTCGACATGCGCGAGTGGATGAAGCCGGCCCGCGAAGCCGCCAAGGCCGTGTGCAAGCAGCGCTACCTGGAATTCGGCTGCGAAGGCCAGGCTGGCAAGATCAAGGGCGCGGGCCTGCAGGTGATGGCCGCCAAGTACGCCCAGGGCGAGCTGGCGCAGGTCGTCCAATAAACCATCTGACAGGCGCCCGGCGCCTTCCGGACCGGCCACCGCCCGCGCGGTGGCTTTTTTTCGCGCGCGACACGCATACAGGCGGTGACACCGGCCTGTCACCACCCGCGGATAATCGCGCGCTGCTTTCCTCCTTCACCCTGCCGCCCGGCACCTCCATGGCCACGACCGTCCATACCTCCTCCATCCAGAGCCTGCCCCTGCTTGCACGCGGCAAGGTGCGCGACAACTACGCCGTCGGCGAGGACCGCATCCTCATGATCGCCAGCGACCGGCTGTCGGCCTTCGACGTCATCATGGGCGAGCCGATCCCGGGCAAGGGCGAGATCCTGACCAAGATGGCGCTGTGGTGGTTCGACCGCCTGGGCGGCATCTGCCCCAACCACCTGACCGGCGAGGCGCCCGAGAGCGTGGTGCGCCCGGAAGAGGTGGCGCAGGTCACGGGCCGCTCGATGCTGGTCAAGCGCCTCAAGCCCATTCCTGTCGAAGCCGTGGTGCGCGGCTACCTGGCCGGCAGCGGCTGGAAGGAATACCAGGAAAACCGGGAGGTCTGCGGCGTGCCGCTGCCCGAGGGACTCGTCAATTCGGCCAAGCTGCCGCGCGCCATCTTCACGCCCGCCGCCAAGGCCGCCGTGGGCGAGCACGACGAGAACATCAGCTACGAGCGCGTGGTCGAAATGATCGGCCCGCAGCTGGCCCAGCAGATCCGCGAGACCAGCATCGCGCTGTACGAGACGGCGGCCGAGATCGCGCTGCAGCGCGGCATGATCATCGCCGACACCAAGTTCGAGTTCGGCCTGGACGAAACCGGCCAGCTGGTGCTGATGGACGAGGTGCTCACACCTGACAGCTCGCGCTACTGGCCGGTGGAAGGCTACGAGGCCGCGCTGGCTGTCGGCACCAACCCCCCGAGCTACGACAAGCAGTTCGTGCGCGACTGGCTGGAGGCCGTGCGCATCAACGGCAAGCCCTGGGACAAGACGCCGCCCGCGCCGCGCCTGCCCAACGACGTGACCGAACGCACCGCGGCGAAGTACCGCGAGGCGCTGGAACGCCTGACCGGCTGAGCAGCCGGCGGCAGGGCGGCAGGGCGACAGGCGCAGCCCTCAGCGCTGCAGCATCGCCACCGTACGCCCGCTGCCGTCGAGCAGCACGAGGCGCGCCGGCGCCTGAAGGCGGTAGCTCGCCGTGGACTGCAGGGCCTGGAAGAACTGCATTTCGCGCTGCCCGCGCTCGGGTGCGACGCAGGCCATGCGGGTGGCTGCCAGCTGGCCGATGCGCAGCTGGCTGGCCGTGCGGCTGTAGGTGCCCGAAAAGCGGTTGCAGCCGCCACTGCCGACGGCCCGGCCGTCGCTGCCGAACTGCACCGAGGGCGTGCCCTGCGGATCGCCACCACCGTCCACCATCTCGCCCTGCAGCTGGACCAGGCGCCACGTCGGCCCCTCGATGGGCTCGTCCAGGCTGACGCCGCTGCCGCAGGCCGCGAGCGACAGGACGGCAGGCAGTGCGAAGGCCAGAAGGAGTCGGTGTCGGCGAGCGATGGCGGGCATGGAGGGTGCGTCCTTTCGGCGGGAAGTGGGGCCGCGGCATCGTACCCGGGGGCACCGTGTCGCCGCGTCGGCGCAGGCCGGCAACCGCGAGGCCCGGCCGTGTTGCGGAGCGGGCCGGAACAGCCCCCTCAGGCCGGCAGCGCCGCCGGCGCGCCCGAATGCCAGAGCACGGCAAAGAAGTGGCACACGCTGCCACCCAGCACGAACAGGTGCCACACGAAGTGCGCATAGCGCAGCTTCGAGTCGAAGAGGAACACGACGGCCCCCGCCGTGTACGAGACGCCGCCGGCCACCAGCCAGGCCAGGCCGGCGCCCGACATGCGCTCGACCAGCGGCACCGCCGCCACGATCGCCACCCAGCCCATGGCCACATACAGCCCGGTGGACCACAGCGGGTGCTTGAGCCGGTCGAAGAGCTTGGCCGCCACCCCCACCGCGGCCGCGGCCCAGACGATGGCGAACAGCGTCCAGCCCCAGGTGCCGCGCAGCACGCCCAGCACGAAGGGCATGTAGCTGCCGGCGATGAAGAGGTAGATGGAGGCATGGTCCAGCCGGTTGAACCACAGCTTGGCCCGGCCCGCCGGCAGCGCGTGGTACAGGGTGGAGACCAGGTACAGCACGATGGCCGTGCCGGCGAACAGGCTGGCCCCCACCACCTCGGCAACGTGGCCGCGCGCAGCAGCGTGGTGCACCAGGATCGGCAGCGAGGCCATGGCCAGCAGGGCGCCCAGGCCGTGGCTCAGGGCGTTGGCGATCTCCTCGCCGAGGGTCTGGTCACGCAGTTCACTGAGAAGGGACATGAGTCGGTTCAAGCAAGGGCCAGGCCGCGCCCGGCGCATCAGCTGCGTCGCGCGGCGCGGTAAAGGCCTTCGACCTTCGGCACGTTCTGCTCCAGCACGCGGATGCGGTCGGGCCCGGTCGGATGGGTGGACAGGAAGCTCAGGCCGCCCTGGCTCTTGGAGACCTGGGCCATCTTGGTCCAGAGGCTGACGGCGGCCTGGGGTTGGAAGCCGCCGCGGGCGGCGAGTTCCAGGCCGACGAGGTCCGCCTCGGTCTCGTCGTCGCGGCTGAACTTGAGGGAGATCAACTGCGTGCCGGCGCGTGCGCCCATGTCGCCCAGCTGGCCCAGCCCCAGCAACTGGGCGCCCAGCTGCAGCGCCATGCCGGTGCCGGCCGTCTTGGCCATGCGCTCGCGCGCATGCTCGCGCAGGGCATGAGCCATCTCGTGGCCCATCACCATCGCCGTCTCGTCGTCGCTGAGCTTGAGCTGGTCCAGGATGCCGGTGAAGAAGGCGATCTTGCCGCCCGGCATGCAGAAGGCGTTGACCTGCTTGCTGCCGATCAGGTTGACCTCCCACTTCCAGCCGGCGGCCCGGTCGTTCCATTGGCGCGTGTAGGGGATGAGGCGCTGTGCGATGCCGCGCAGACGCACCAGCTGCGGATGCTCGGGGCCGGCCAGCGCGCGCTGGCTGCGGGCCTTGGCGATCAGATCGCCGTACTGCTGCACGGCCGCGCCTTCGATCTGATCGGCCGGCACCAGGTTGCGCGCGGCCGACAGCGGCCCCACGTCGACCTGGGCCGCCACCGGCAGCGCGGCGCCGGCGGCTGCAGCGGCGCCCGCCAGCAGGAAGGCCCGGCGGGGTTGCCAGCGGGGCTGCGCCGGGCCCTCGTCGTCGACAGGGGTGGCGGCGGCAGAACGCAGGTCGCAGAGCAGGCACATGGTGGGCGGAATAATAAGGTTGCAACCTTCCTCCTCCATGTCCAATCCCCCAGCCGTCACTCCCGAATTGCCCAGGCAACCCTGGCGCGAAACCCTGCGCGTGTACCTGGAGCCGGCCTCGCTGCGCATGTTCGCCCTCGGCTTCGCGGCCGGCCTGCCGCTGCTGCTGGTGCTGGGCACGCTGAGCTTTCGCCTGCGCGAGGCCGGTGTCGACCGCGCCACCATCGGTTACCTGAGCTGGGTGGGCCTGGCCTACGGCTTCAAGTGGGTGTGGGCGCCGCTGGTCGACCGGCTGCCGCTGCCGCCGCTGACCACGGTGCTGGGTCGACGCCGCGGCTGGCTGCTGCTGTCGCAGGCCATGGTCATCGCGGGCCTGGTGGGCATGGCCCTGAACGATCCGCGCGCCGGACTGGAGCCGCTGGTGCTGTGCGCCGTGCTGGTGGCCTTCGGCTCGGCCACGCAGGACATCGCGCTGGACGCCTTCCGCATCGAATCGGCCGAGGCCCGCAAGCAGGCCGCGCTGGCGGCGGCCTACCAGACAGGCTACCGCCTGGCCATGATCTGGGCCGGTGCCGGCGTGCTGTGGGTGGCGGCCTGGGCCGAGGGCAGCGCCACCGGCGCCTACCAGAACGGCGGCTGGCGCACGGCCTACCTGGTGATGGCCGGCTCCATGGTGGTGGGCGTGCTGACGGTGCTGCTATCGGCCGAGCCCGTGCGCGTGCCGCTGCCGCCCGCCCGCTCGGCCGGCGAATGGCTGCGCAACACGCTGGTGGAGCCCTTTGCCGACTTCCTGCGCCGCTACCGCTGGCAGGCGGTGCTGATCCTGTCGCTGATCGCCATCTACCGCATCAGCGACGTCGTGATGGGCATCATGGCCAACCCCTTCTACGTGGACATGGGCTTCACCAAGGACGAGGTGGCCACGGTGAGCAAGGTCTACGGCGTCATCATGACCCTGGTCGGCGCCTTCGTCGGCGGCGTGCTGGCCATGCGCCTGGGCGTGATGCGGGTGCTGATGCTGGGCGCCGTGCTCAGCGCTGCCAGCAACCTGCTGTTCGCCTGGATGACTACCCGCGGCCATGATGTGACGGCGCTGGTGGCGGTGGTGTCGGCCGACAACCTGGCCGGAGGCATCGCCTCGGCCGCCTTCATCGCCTACCTCTCCAGCCTGACCAACGTGAGCTACTCGGCCACGCAGTACGCGCTGTTCAGCTCGCTGATGCTGCTGCTGCCCAAGTTCGTGGCCGGCTTCTCGGGGGCCTTCGTCGAGGCCTACGGCTACGCCACCTTCTTCACCGGCACGGCGCTGCTGGGCCTGCCGGTGCTGGCGCTGGTGGCGCTGGCCATGCGGGCCGCCCGCCGACCCGTGTAGCGAGAGGTCTTCAGCACCGCGGGCCCGGCGGCTGTTACGCTCCCGCCTCGTTCCTGAAACCTGCCCGCCGCACCGTGCCGCAGAAGATCCCGCCCCTCGTCATCACGGCCTACACGGCCACCACCGCCCTGGGCACCGGCCTGGAGGCGCTGCGCAGCGCGCTGGCCGCCTCGCGCAGCGGCCTGCGTCCCAACGATTTCGGCGAGCCGACCGAACAGCGCCTGCCCACCTGGATCGGCCGCGTGCCCGGCGTCGAGGACGTGGTGCTGCCGCCCGAGCTCGCGCCCTGGGATTGCCGCAACAACCGCCTGGCCTGGATGGGCCTGAATGCCGACGGCTTCATCGGCGCCGCCCTGGCCGCGCGCGAGCGCCACGGCGCGGACCGCGTCGCCGTGATCATCGGCACCTCCACCTCCAGCATCGGCGAGACCGAACAGGCCTACACCCGGCTGGACGCCGAGGGCCGCTTTCCCGAAGCCATGCGCAACGCGCAGGTCCACACGCCGCATGCACCCGGCCTGTTCGTGCAGCGCGCGCTGGGGCTGACGGGGCCGTGCGAGACGATCTCCACCGCCTGCTCCTCCAGCGCCAAGGTCTTCGCCTCGGCCGAGCGGCTGATCCGCCTGGGCCTGGCCGACGCCGCCGTGGTGGGCGGCGCCGATTCGCTGTGCGGCAGCGTGCTGTTCGGCTTCAACTCGCTGGAGCTGGTGTCGCCCGAGCCCTGTCGGCCCTTCGACGCCGAGCGCCGCGGCATCAGCCTGGGCGAGGCGGCCGGCTTTGCGCTGCTGGAGCGCAGCGGCACCGGCCCGCACCTGCTGGGCCATGGCGAGGCGAGCGACGCGCATCACATGTCCACGCCGCATCCCGAAGGCGCCGGCGCCGAGCGGGCGCTGAACGACGCGCTGGCGCGCGCCGGCCTGGCCACCGACGACATCGACTACATCAACCTGCACGGCACGGCCAGCAGCAAGAACGACGAGGTCGAGGCCGCCCTGGTGGCGCGGCGCTTCCCGGCCCGCACCCATGCCAGCAGCACCAAAGGCTTCACCGGCCACACGCTGGGGGCGGCCGGCATCGTCGAAGCCGCCGTCAGCCTGCTGGCACTGGAGACGGGACTGATGCCCGGCAACATCAACGCGCGGACGTTCGACGCCGTCTGTGGCCCGCAGCTGCGCCGCGAGCCGGCCCAGGGGGAAGTGCGGCACGTGCTGTCCAACTCCTTCGGCTTCGGCGGCAACAACTGCGCGCTGATCTTCGGAAGGGCCGTGCAATGAGCCGGCTGCCCACGCTCTACGTCGAAGGCCCGGCCTTCTGGCATCCGCTGCTGCCTGGCTGGGAGGCGGCCCGCGCCGCCTTCCGTGGCGAAGCGGGCCTGGCCGAAGCTCCGGCCCGCCGCCCGGCGCCGCAGATCCTGGCGCCGGCCGAGCGCCGCCGCGCACCCGACACGGTGGCGCTGGCGCTGGAAGTGGCCAGCGCCGCCGTGGCCGGCTCCGGCCGCGCGGCCGTCGACCTGCCCTGCGTCTTCACCTCGGCCCAGGGCGACCTGGCCATCAGCGACTACATGTGCGCCACGCTCGCGCAGGCGCCCACGCAGCTGTCGCCCATCAAGTTCCACAACTCGGTGCACAACGCCGCCGTGGGCTACTGGACCATCGGCACCGGCTGCCAGCAGGCCAGCAATGCGATCAGCGCCTCGTCGCACAGCTTTGCCGCCGGCCTGCTCGAAGCCGCCACCCAGTGCGCCGCCGACCACCAGGCTGTGCTGCTGGTGGGCTTCGACGCCGAGGCCGCCGGCCCGCTGGCGCAGGTGCACGACACGCACGGCCTGCTGGCCGGCGCCATGGTGCTGGCCCCCGAGGCCAGCGAGCGCACCGTTGCCACGCTGTCCATCGCACTACACAGTGGCGCAGCCATCCCCACGGCATTGCAGTCCGAGGCGGCCCGCGCCCTGCCGCCCAACGCCATGGCCGACTCGCTGCCCTTCTTCGAGGCCCTGGCGCGCGGTCCTGACCCGGGCGGCCAGCCGCTGGTCCTCGCCCTGTCCGACACGCTGGCACTGCACATCACGCTAGGCTGACCGCCCCTTTCAGGAGAGTCCATGCACCCCACGCCCGCCACCCACGACGTCATCATCATGGGGGGCGGCCTGGCAGGACTCACGCTGGCGCTGCAGCTCAAGCGGCGCTTCGGCGACATCGACGTGCTGGTGCTCGAACGCCGCAGCCACCCGGTGCCGCATGCCACGCACAAGGTGGGCGAGTCGTCGGTGGAGATCGGCGCCCATTACTTCGACACCGTGCTCGGACTCAAGCAGCACCTGGACGAAGCGCAGCTGCGCAAGTTCGGCTTCCGCTTCTTCTTCTCTGAAGGCCGGCGCGACCTGGATGCCGTGACCGAGGTCGGCGCGAGCCGGCCGCTGTCGATCCCCAGCTACCAGATCGACCGCGGCATCTTCGAGAACCACCTGGCCGAGGTGGCAGCCGCCCAGGGCGTGCGCTTCGTCGACAACGCGATGGTGCGGCGCATGGCGCTGGACCCCGCCCCGCAGGGCCTGCACCGCATCGAATGGACCGAGGCGGGCGAGCCCCATGCCGCGCAATGCCGCTGGATGGTCGATGCCTGCGGCCGCGCCGGCCTGCTCAAGCGCCAACTGGGCCTGGTGCAGCCCAACGACCACCAGGCCCATGCCGTGTGGTTCCGCATCGGCAACCGGCTCACCCTGGACGACTGGGGCCAGGACCCCGAATGGCGCGCCCGCTGCACGCCCGCCGCGCGCTGGCTGTCGACCAACCACCTGGTGGGCGCGGGCTACTGGGTGTGGCTGATTCCGCTGGCCTCGGGTTCCCACTCGGTCGGCATCGTGGCGGACCCGGCTTTCCATCCGCTGGAGCGCATGGACAGCTTCGACAAGGCCATGGACTGGCTGGCCGAGCACCAGCCCGTGCTCTTCGACGTGCTCGACGGCCAGCGGGACAAGCTGCAGGACTTCGCCTTCATGCGCAAGTTCTCCTATGGCTGCAAGAAGGTCTTCAGCGGCGAGCGCTGGGCGCTCACCGGCGAGGCGGGCTTGTTCCTCGACCCCTTCTACTCGCCGGGCAGCGACTTCATCGCGATGAGCAACACCTTCATCTGCGACCTCATTGCCCACGACCGCGCGGGCCGCTCGGTGCAGGCGCGCGCGCAGCTGTACGACCACATTTACCACTCCTTCTACGACAGCACACTGGCGCTCTACCAGGGCCAGTACGGGCTGTTCGGCGACCCCGAGGTGCTGCCGGTGAAGGTGGTCTGGGACTACACCTACTACTGGGGCGTGCTGTCGCAGCTGTTCTTCCACGAGCGGCTCACCGACGTCGCCACGCTGGGCAACCTGCGCGAGGAACTGCAGCACTGCCAGCAGCTGAACATCGCCATGCAGGGCTTCCTGCGCGCCTGGTCGTCGGTGAGCGAGCGCCGCAACGCGGCACGCATGCTCGACCAGGCGGCGCTGCCGTGGTTTGCCGAGCTCAATGCCAGCCTGCGCGAGTCGCCGCTGCCCGACGCGGCGGCCTTCCAGGCCCGGCTGCGCCAGTGCGTGGCACAGCTGCGCACGCTGGCCCACCAGATCCACCGGCAGGCGCTGGACCAGCACCCCGGGCTGGACGATGGCGCACTGGCCGCGCTGCTGGCCCAGCCCATGCCGCGCACGCCCATCGACCGCGACGCGGCACCGATGCTGTTCGAGCACCTGGCCCGATCCCCCGCGGTGGCCTGAGGCGGAAGGCGACGAGGCAAGCAGCAGGCCGCGGCAGAGGCAGAGGCGGCCGGCAGGCGCTTCGCATGCATCGTCGCGATGCAACCCGGTTTACCCAACTTTACGAAGACTTCAACCGCCCTTGCCGGCGGGCGGCGAGCATTCCCTTCACCATGACGACCCCACAGCTGCTCATGATCGAAGACGACCAGCGCCTGGCGCAGATGGTCGTCGAATACCTGGCCCAGTCCGGCTTCGCCGTCAGCCACGCCGGCGACGGCGCGCGCGGCATGGCGGCGCTGGAGCAGCAATTGCCCGACCTCGTCATCCTCGACCTCATGCTGCCCGATGCCGATGGTCTGGACCTGTGCCGCCGCATCCGCGCCCTGCCCGGCGCGGCCGGCAAGGTGCCGGTGCTGATGCTGACGGCCAAGGGCGACCCCATGGACCGCATCATCGGCCTGGAGCTGGGCGCCGACGATTACCTGCCCAAGCCCTTCGAGCCGCGCGAGCTGCTGGCGCGCATCCGCGCCGTGCTTCGCCGCCGCGGTGAGGGCGGGCTGGCGGCAGGGCCCGAGCCGGCGCGGGGCATGCGCTTCGGCTCACTGGAAATCGACCGCGATGCGCGCACCGTCACCGTGGCCGGCCAGGCGGCCGAACTCACCTCCTACCAGTTCGACCTGCTGGTGGCGATGGCCGAACGCGCGGGCCGCGTGCTCACGCGCGACCAGATCATGGAAGCCGTTCGCGGGCGCGAGCTGGAGGCCTTCGACCGCTCCATCGATGTGCACATGGGCCGCATCCGCGCCGCCATCGAGGCCGACGCAAAGAACCCCAAGCGCATCCTGACCGTGCGCGGCGTGGGCTACGTCTTTGCCAAACAACAGGACTAGCCGGGATTCCATGGTCGGCCTGTTCACCCGCCATCTCTACGTGCGCATCTGGCTGGCCGTGCTGGCCGGCGTGGCCGTGGTCGTGATGGCGGCGGGCTGGGCCTGGAAGGTGGCGGACGACCAGCGCAGCGCCCCGCTGCCGCGCGACGTGACGCTGCGAGACACGCAGAACAACGCCTTTGCCAACGGCAAGTCGGTGCGCACCAGCCGGCCGGGCGAGCCGCTGGAATTCGCCATCTCGCTGGACAACGGCCAGCAGTTCACCATGGAACTGGGCCCGCGCATCGACCGCCGGCCCACGCCGCCGCCCTGGCTCCATCCGCATACCGGCATCTTCTGGCTGCTGGGCATGGTGGGCCTGGCCACCGGCCTGGGGCTGTACCCCATCGTGCGCCGGCTGACGCTGCGCCTCGAAGGCCTGCAGCGCAGCGTGCAGCGCTTCGGCGAAGGCGACCTCTCGGTGCGCGTCGACGACCGCGGCGAGGACGAGGTGGCCGACCTGGCCCGCCGCTTCAACGATGCCGCCACCCGCGTGGAGCAACTGGTGCGCTCGCACAAGTCGCTGCTGGCCAATGCCTCGCACGAGCTGCGCTCGCCGCTGGCGCGCATCCGCATGGGGCTGGAGCTGATGGGCCCCCAGGCCAACAGCGCGGCCCGCGCCGAGATCTCGCGCAACATCGCCGAGCTGGACCAGCTGATCGACGAGATCCTGCTGGCCAGCCGCCTCGACGCCCGCGAAGCCGACGTCGGCACCATCGAGACGGTGGACCTGATGGGCCTGGCCGCCGAGGAATGCGCCCGCGTGGATGCCGACCTGGGCCTGGCCGCGGGCACGGCACTGGACGCGGTGACGGTGCATGGGGTGTCGCGCCTGCTGCGCCGGGCCCTGCGCAACCTGCTGGAGAACGCGCGCCGGCATGGCGGCAGCGGCACGGTGGCCGTCGAGCTGGCGGCCGAGCCGGGCTGGGCGATGCTGCATGTGGACGACCAGGGCCCCGGCGTGCCCGAGGCGCTGCGCGAGCGCATCTTCGAGCCCTTCTACCGCCTGCCCGGTGCCAGCGAGCGCGACGGGGGCGTGGGCCTGGGGTTGGCGCTGGTCAAGTCCATCGCCGAACGGCATGGCGGCGGGGTGCGCTGCACGCGCAGCCCGGCGGGCGGCGCCCGCTTCACCATCCGGCTGCCACGGCCCGCCTGACACGCGCCCGACGGGCCGCCCGCAGGGTCTGCACGATCCTGCCACGGTCGCTTCCTAGAATCGGCAGCCTTTCTCCGGCCACCCGCCGCCTTGTGCTGCACACCAGCCCGCGCGTGCCGACGCCGCGACCAACCGACCCATCCGATGCGCCTTCCCCTTCTTCCCCGCGCCGCCGCCTGCCTGTGGGGCGCGGTGGTGTTCATGCCGGTGGGCCTGAACTACATGGCCTTCCTGCTGCTGCTGGCGACGATGCTGGTGGCAGGCGACTGGCGCGAGCGCGTGGAGCGCCTGGCCCACCATCCGCTGCGCTGGCCCCTCGCGGCGCTGGTGCTGTGGCAGCTGGTCGTGCTGGTCATCGGGCCGCACTACGCCGAGACCGGCGTCAACCTGTGGCACGGCATCCGCATCCCGCTGACCATCCTGCTGGCCCTGATGCTCACCCGCGAGGAGGCGGTGTGGGCGATGCGCGGCTTCCTGGGCATCGCCTTCTTCAACATCGCCTACACGGCGGTGTTCTATTTCATCCTGATGAAGTTCGGCGTGATGCCGCCCATGGGCGTGCTCAAGCCGATGATCATGCTGGTGGGCAACAAGTCGATCAACGATGCGCTGCTCTACACCGTGCTGGGCGGCGCCTCGGCCGCCTGGGCGCTGCAGCGGCTGGTGGAGCACCGGCCCTACCGGGCGGTGGCCGGCTTCGCGCTGACGGCTGCGACGGTCTTCATCGTCAACTGGAACCTGCCTTCGCGCACCTCGCTGCTGGCCATGCTGATCGTGCTGCCCCTGCTGTGCGTGCACCAGTGGCGCAGCCACTGGCGCGGCATGGCCGTGGCGCTGGCGGCCGTGGTGGTGGTGCTCGGCTTCGCGCTGCGCGAGGCGCCGCCCGTGGTCGAGCAGAAGCTGGCCCAGGGTGTGTCGGAGATCGAGGCCGCACGCGCTGGCGCGGTCTCCGAGGGCAGCTGGGTGGTGCGCTACCACATGTACACCGTCACCGGCCGCATGATCGCCGACCGGCCGCTGGCGGGCTGGGGCATCGGCGCCTGGAACCAGATCTGGCGCGAGCGCGGCCCGGCCCTGCTGGCCAACTACAACATGCCGCACAACGACTTCCTGTGGATGGGCTCACAGACCGGTCTGCCCGGCGTGGCCGCGCTGCTGGCCGTGATGCTGTGCGCCGTGTGGCAGGCCTGGAAGCGACCGGACCTGTCTGGCCGCGTGGCCTTCGCCGCCACGCTCATCATGCTGCTGGCCAGCTGCGTCAACTCGGCCCTGCGGGACGCGCAGATCGGGTTGTCGCTGCTGTGGGTGGGGATGGTGTTCCTGCGGCTTTCGCGCGAGCCGGCGGGCGCCTGGCTGGCGGTGCTGCCACGGCGCTGGCGAGGCGCCTCGGTCTAGCACTGCCGCCAGAAACGACAAGGCCGCCGGGGATGACCCGGCGGCCTTGTTTCGTTCTGGCGTAGGGCCCGCGAATCGAGGGCCCGGGTGGCGCCTGCCTCAGTGGCCGCCGGCCACCACCTCGCCCGCCTTCAGGCGGTACAGCGTGCCGCAATACGGGCACTTGGCCTCGCCCGTGCGGGCGACGTCCAGGTACACCTTGGGATGGGTGTTCCACAGCTTCATGTCGGCCTTGGGGCTGGGACAGAAGACGCCGCCCTGGTGGTTCAGGTCCTTGGCGGCGAGTTCGACGACGGCGGAAGTGGACATGGCGATCAGACCTTGGTGAGCCAGTGGGCGTACTTGGGATTGCGGCCGTTGACGATGTCGAAGAAGGCGTTCTGCACCTTCTCGGTCACGGGGCCGCGGCTGCCGATGCCGATCTGCACCCGGTCGAGTTCGCGGATGGGCGTGACCTCGGCGGCGGTGCCGGTGAAGAAGGCCTCATCGGCGATGTAGACCTCGTCGCGCGTGATGCGCTTCTGCACCACCTCGATGCCGAGGTCCTTGGCGATGTGCAGGATGGTGTTGCGCGTGATGCCGTTGAGCGCGCCGGCCGACAGGTCGGGCGTGTAGATCGTGCCGCCCTTGACCACAAAGATGTTCTCGCCCGCGCCTTCGGAGACGAAGCCGGCCGCGTCCAGCAGCAGGGCCTCGTCGTAGCCGTCTTCCGTGGCCTCCATGTTGGCCAGGATGGAGTTGCTGTAGTTGGAGACCGCCTTGGCCTGCGTCATCGTGATGTTCACGTGGTGGCGGGTGTAGCTGCTGGTCTTGACGCGGATGCCGCGCTTGAGGCCCTCTTCGCCCAGGTAGGCGCCCCAGGCCCAGGCCGCGACCATCGCATGGATGGTGTTGCCCTTGGGGCTCACGCCCAGCTTCTCGGAGCCGATCCAGACCAGCGGGCGCAGGTAGCAGCTTTCGAGCTGGTTGGCCCGCACGACTTCCTTCTGCGCCTCGTTGAGTTGCTCCTTGCTGAACGGGATGTTCATGCGCAGGATCTTGGCGCTGTTGTAGAGGCGCTCGGTGTGCTCTTCGAGGCGGAAGATGGCGGTGCCATTCACGGTGTTGTAGGCCCGCACTCCTTCGAAGGCGCCGCAGCCGTAGTGCAGCGTGTGGGTCAGCACATGGATCTTCGCGTCGCGCCAGTCGACGAGTTCACCGTCCATCCAGATCTTGCCGTCACGGTCGGCCAGCGAGGGGATCGCGCTCATGTCTTGCTTGTCCTTGCAGGGAGAAATGCGGGGAGCCGGCGATTTTAAGGCGCCGGCCTGCCCGGGCTTTTACTCGGGCTTACAGGCCGCGCAGGCGACCCCGGCCACGCGGCGCACGCACAATCGCCCGCTTCGCGTTTTTCCCGCCGACCTGCCGTGCCCCGTTTCAAGAACGTCATCAGCTTCCGCATCGAGCCCGCATGGGCGCCCGACTTCGACGCCGCCCAGCAGCAGCTGGAAAAGGAGCGCTTCGTGCCCTGCGGCGCGACGCAGGAATCGTCCGCCGGCTGGGTCGAGCCCCGCGGCCAGGCCGAGGGCCCGCTGCTGGAGTCCGTCGGCGGCCAGTGGCTGTTGGAGTACATGGTCGAGAGCAAGACGCTGCCCGCCTCGGTGGTGCGCCGCAAGCTCGACGAGCGCTGCGCGCAGATCGAGCAGCAGACCGGCCGCCAGCCCGGCAAGAAGGAGAAGAAGCAGCTCAAGGAAGACATCACGCAGGAGCTGCTGCCCATGGCCTTCACCCGCCATGCGCGCATCGCCGTGTGGATCGACCCGGGCGCAAGGCGACTGACGCTGGACACCTCCAACCAGGCCCGCGCCGACGGCGTGGTGACGGCCCTGGTCAAGGCGCTGGACGGCTTCGGCGTGTCGGCCTTCCACACGCAGGTGGAGCCCGGCAGCGCCATGGCCGGCTGGCTGGCCACGCAGGAGCCACCGGCGGGCTTTTCCATCGACCGCGACTGCGAGCTCAAGGCCACGGACGACTCCAAGGCCGTGGTGCGCTATGCCAAGCATCCCCTGGACATCGAGGAGGTGCGCGAGCACATCGCCCAGGGCAAGCGGCCGACCCGCCTGGCGCTGACCTGGGAGGACCGCGTCTCCTTCGAGCTGACCGAGGGCATGCAGCTGCGCAAGCTGCAGTTCCTGGAAGGCGTGTTCGACGGCGCCGGCAGCGATGCGCAGGCCAAGGACGAGGGCTTCGACACCGATGCCGCCATCGTGACCGGCGAGCTGGGGCAGTTGCTGCCCGCGTTGCTGGAGGCACTGGGCGGGGAGATGGCGCCGGGCATGGCGGCGGCAGCCGCGCCAGCGCCGGTGGCCGCGCCGCGGGCTGAATCGCAATTGGTGGCAGAGACAACGCCCGGATCGACGTCGGCGACCGACGACGACGGCCCGCCCTTCTGAAGATGAAGCCCCTCACTCCTTGCGGGAGAGGGGTTGGGGAGAGGGGGAGCCTGCGCGCCAACAGCCCTGCGCCTTGCGAGCGCCGCTCCTCTCCCCCGCCCCCCACAAGGGGAGAGGGAGCAGAAAACGGGCGCCCTCGTGGAAAGAGAAAGGTCGCTCAGCGACCGTCCGGCGCCACCCCGGTCGCCATGCCGCCGGCCTCGGCAACCGAGGGCACGACCGCCGCCGCCTCCTCCACCTGAACCGGCCGCGTCAGCTTCCATTCCCGCAGCTTGCCTTCGTGGAAGGTCGCGTCCACGTAGGAGTCGCTGTTGTCGGTCCAGCGGAAGACTTCGGGCTGCACGCCTTCGGGCGTCTGTGCGGCGCCGATCGCGCGGGTCATGGCGATCACATGCAGCAGCGTCATGCGCGGCTTGAGCTTGGCATTGAGCATCACCGCACTGTCCACATAGCCCATCGGCCGGTTGCCGGCGCGGCGAAGCACCGTCATCGTGCGCGTGAAGTGCAGCAGCAGGAACATCATGATGCCGCCAGCCACGCCAACGACGCCCGCCAGGCCATAGCTGCGCCATCCGATCACCAGCAGGGCCAGTCCCGCGACCGGGACGAGGATTTTCGAGAGAGTCATGGCGGCAGATTGTCCCTGCTCGCGCCGCGGGTCCGCATTGCGGACATCCGCAGGCCGCGCTGCGGGTCAACCCGGATCACTTGACCATCTCGCGCATCCGGCGGCGCAGGGCGCGCTCACGTTTCTGCTCCTCATCCCAGTCGTGGCGGATCGCCCAGGTGACGGAGATCGCCATCAGCACCAACACCAGCGCGAAGGGCAGTGCGAACACGATGGTGGCCGTCTGCACCGCGTTCAAGCCGCCCGCCAGCAGCAGGCTCAGCGCGATGGCCGCCACCAGCACGCCCCAGATGATCTTGACGCGGGCGGGCGGGTTGGGATTGCCCTGCGTGCTCATGGTGCCCAGCACCAGCGTGGCCGAATCGCCCGAAGTGACGAAGAAGACGAACACCAGGATGGTGGCCACCACGGACAGGATGGCGCCGCCGGGCATCGCGTCGAACATCACGAACATCGCGCTCGACACGTTGGAAGCCACGGCCTCGGCCAGCGGGACGCCACGGAAGATCTCGTAGTTGAGCGCCGTGCCGCCAAACACCGCGAACCAGGCGAAGCCCACCAGGCTGGGCGCCAGCACGGTGCCCACCAGGAATTGGCGCACCGTGCGCCCGCGCGAGACCCGCGCGATGAACAGGCCCACGAAGGGCGACCAGGCCAGCCACCAGGCCCAGTAGAAGATGGTCCAGTCGCCGATCCACGAGCTCTGGCGGAAGGGCGTCATGCGCAGGCTCATCCGCACGAAGTCGCTGAGGTAGGAACCCAGGGTGGCGGTAAAGGTGTCGATGATGGCGATGGTCGGCCCCAGGCACAGCACCACCAGGGCCAGCAGGCCGGCCACGATCAGGTTGCCCATCGACAGCCACTTGACGCCGCGCTCCACGCCGCTCACGGCCGAGGTGAGGAACAGCACCGTGGTCACCACGATGATGGCCGACTCTGTCCATCGGCTGTCGGGCAGGCCGAACGCCTGCTGCAGCCCGGCACCGATCTGCGTGGCGCCCATGCCCAGCGACGCGGCGACGCCGAAGGCCGTGGCGACCACAGCCAGCACGTTGACCACCGGCGACAGCCGCCGGGTCCAGGCCCAGGGCAGCGCCTCGGTGGCCGAACTCACCAGCGGCAAGGCCTTGCGCCGGAAGGTGAAGAAGCTGATCGCCAAGCCCACGATGCCGTAGATGGCCCAGGGATGGAAGCCCCAGTGGAAGAAGGAATAGCGCATGGCCGCGCCCGCAGCGTCCGCCGTGTTGGGCGCGATGCCCGGCGGCGGCGTGACGTAGTGCGACACCGGCTCGGCCACGCCCCAGAACACCAGGCCGATGCCCATGCCGGCCGCGAACAGCATCGAGAACCAGGCACCCAGGGAGAACTCGGGCTCGTCGTCCTCGTCGCCGAGCTTGAGGTCGCCGTAACGGCTCACGGCCAGGAAGAAGGCCAGCAGCACCAGGCCCAGCACCACCCACAGGTAGAACCAGCCGAAGGTGCGGGTGATGTCGGCGAGCAGCGTGCCGAAGACGCTGTCCAGTGTGCGGGGCGAGATCAGGCCCCAGAGCACCACGGCCCCGATGATGGCCGCGGAAACGATGAGTTGCATGGCGCACTCCTCCTCGATCGGTGCGCCCTGCGTGGCCCGCCGTGCCCCCCGGGGAACGGTTCAGGCGTCCGCCACGCATGCTGCATGCCGGCACGGGCGCTGATGGATGAAAACACCCGCGGACGACGGCGCGGCATCGGGCGATGCACGAACCAGTCCACGGACGAGGGGCGGGCGGCAGCGGGGCCACCCCGATGCCCAGACTACCGGCGCGAGAGGCCGGATAGGGCGGAACGAAGGCGCGGATTGTAGGCGGCGGGCACCCGGCGTGTCTGTAGGCGCAGGCCGGGCGTCGGGCAGGCGGGACGCGGTTGCGCGGTTGCGCGGTTCCTCCGCACCCGTCGACGGGCGCCGCGCTGGAATCAACGCAGCAGCTCAGTCCAGCTGCCGCACCACCGCCATCGCCTCGTCCACCCGGTCGACGGCATGGATGGTCAGCCCCTCGATGGGCTTCTTCGGCGCATTGGCCTTGGGCACCAGCGCCACCGAGAAGCCCAGCTTGGCCGCCTCGCGCAGGCGCTCCTGCCCACGCGGCGCCGGCCGCACCTCGCCGGCCAGGCCGACTTCGCCGAAGGCCACGAAGCCCTTGGGCAGCGCCTTGCCGCGCAGGCTGGAGCTGATGGCCAGCATCACCGCCAGGTCGGCCGCCGGCTCGGTGATGCGCACGCCGCCCACGGCGTTGACGAACACGTCCTGGTCCATGCTGGCCACGCCCGCATGGCGGTGCAGCACTGCCAGCAGCATGGCCAGGCGGTCGCGCTCCAGGCCCACCGACAGGCGGCGCGGGCTGGGGCCGCCGTCGTCCACCAGCGCCTGGATCTCCACCAGCATCGGCCGTGTGCCCTCCAGCGTCACCAGCACCACGCTGCCGGGCACCGGCTGCGCATGCTGGCTCAGGAAGATGGCACTGGGATTGGCCACGCCGCGCAGGCCGCGCTCGGTCATGGCGAAGACGCCGATCTCGTTGACGGCGCCGAAGCGGTTCTTGATGGCGCGCACCAGGCGGAAGCTGGAATGCGTGTCGCCCTCGAAGTACAGCACCGTGTCCACCATGTGCTCCAGCACGCGCGGGCCGGCCAGCGCGCCTTCCTTGGTCACATGGCCCACCAGCACCACCGCGGTGCCGCTGGCCTTCGCGAAGCGCGTCAGGTGCGCGGCGCATTCGCGCACCTGCGCCACCGAGCCGGGCGCCGAAGTGAGCTGGTCGGAATACACGGTCTGGATCGAATCGATGATGGCGATGGCAGGCCGGTGCGCGTCGAGCGTGGCGAGGATCTTCTCGAGCTGGATCTCGGCCATCAGCTGCACCTGCGAGCGCTCGAGCCCCAGCCGGTGGGCGCGCAGCGCCACCTGGGCGCCGCTTTCCTCGCCGGTCACGTACAGGGCGATCTGCCCGGCGTTCTGCAGCGCGTCGGCCGCCTGCAGCAGCAGGGTCGACTTGCCGATGCCCGGGTCGCCGCCGATCAGCGTCACGCCGCCCGGCACGATCCCGCCGCCGAGCACGCGATCCAGCTCTTCCAGGCCGGTGGCCGTGCGCGCCACGTCGGTGGCCTCGATCTCGGCCAGCACCGCCAGCTCGGAGGCGCCGCCCAGCGCGGCGAAGGTGTTGCCGAAGCGGTTCTGCGCCGCGCCGGGCGCCGCGGCCGGCGCCTGCTCGACCAGCGAGTTCCACGCGCCGCAGGAGGGGCATTTGCCGAGCCACTTGGGGCTGGTGCCTCCACATTCGCTGCACACGTACTGGGTCTTGTCCTTGGCCATCGGTCGAGTGTAGGGACCCCCATCGCGCGGCCCCGGGGCTCGCGTAAACCAGAAGGTCCGATGGCGGGACGCGCTGGAACAATGTCGGCCATCCACCGGGCGCGTCGCGCCCGTTTTTTTCCTCTCGTTCCGGAGACATCCCCATGCAGATCACCCGCCGTCACCTGCTGCAGACCACCGGCGCCTCGGCGCTGCTCGCCGGCATCGGCCAGCAGGCCTTCGCCCAGGCCGCGCTGGAGAACGCCACCATCGTCACCGGCTTCGCGGCCGGCGGCACCTCCGACACCATCTGCCGCCGCGTGGCGCAGAAGCTGCAGCCCGACTACGCCAAGGCCGTGGTGGTGGACAACCGCACCGGCGCGGGCGGCCAGATCGCCATCAACTACATCAAGGCCCGCCCGGCCGACGGCACGACGATGCTGCAGACGCCCACGTCGATGCTGACGATCTATCCGCACATCTACAAGAAGCTGTCGTACGACCCGCAGACCGACCTCACGCCCGTGAGCCTGGGCTGCGTGTTCGACTTCGGCTTCGCCGTGGGCCCGGCCGTGCCGGCCAGCGTCAAGACCGTGGCCGACTTCCTGGCCTGGGCCAAGGCCAACCCGACGGGCGCCAACTTCGGCTCGCCCGCCGCCGGCTCCACGCCGCACTTCGTGGGCGTGCTGATCGGCAAGAGCGCCGGCGTCGAGCTCAAGCACGCAGCCTACCGCGGCACGCAGCCGGCCATGCTGGACCTGCTGGGCGGCAACATCTCGGCCGTGTCGGGCCCCATCGGCGACATCACGCAGCACCTGTCCACGGGCAAGGTCCGCATCCTGTCGGTCTCGGGCACCAAGCGCAGCCGCTTCGCACCCGACGTGCCCACGCTGATGGAGCAGGGCATCAACATGGCGCACAGCGAGTGGTTCGCCTTCTTCCTGCCACCCAAGGCCAACCCGGAGCTGGTCGCCCGCCTGAATGCCGGCATGAAGAACGCCCTGGCGCAGAAGGACGTGATCGACGGCCTGGGCACCTTCGGCCTGGAAGCCATGTCCTCCACCCCCGCCGAACTGGCCGAGCTGATCAAGAAGGACACGGCCAAGTGGGGCCCCATCGTCAAGGAAGTCGGCTTCACGGCCGAGGCCTGACGAGGCCGCAGCGGGACGGATCGCCATGACCTTGCCGGCCTCGTCGCTGATCCATCCCAACCTGCATCCCGACGAGCGGGCCGCCCGCGTGGAGCTGGCGGCCTGCTACCGCGTCTTCGCCATGCTGGGCTGGACGGAGATGATCTACAACCACATCACTGTCCGGCTGCCCGACAGCGTCACGGGCGGCGAGAAGCAGTTCCTGATCAACCCCTTCGGCCTGCACTACAGCGAGGTCACGGCCAGCAACCTGGTCAAGATCGACCTGGCGGGCCGGGTGCTCGACGGCTCGGCGCATCCGGTCAATCCCGCGGGCTTCACGGTGCATGCGGCCATCCACGACGGGCTGCCCGGGGCGCACTGCGTGATGCACACCCACACCACCGCCGGCATGGCGGTGGCCTGCGTGCAGGGCGGGCTGTCGCTGTCCAACTTCTACGCCGCGCAGTTGCATGGCCGGGTGGCGTACCACGACTTCGAGGGCGTGACGGTGCATGCCGACGAGGGCCCGCGCCTGCTGGCCAGCATCGGCGACAAGCCGGCCGTCATCCTGCGCAACCACGGCCTGCTGGTCTGGGGCCAGACGCTGCCGCAGGCCTTCGTCACGCTGTGGACGCTGCAGCGCGCCTGCGAAGTGCAGTTGGCGACGATGAGCATGGGCACGCCGATCCCCGTGGCCGAGGCCATCGCCGAGCAATGCAAGCGCGACGCGCTGCAGTTCCACCCCAAGCAGGGTGCCGGTCAGGACGTCTTCGACGCGCTCGTACGACAGGTGGACCGGCTCGACCCTGGCTACCGCGCCTGAGCATCCGCGGCCGCCGACCGCCGCGTTGCGCGCACGGAGCCGCCCGGGCGACTAGCATCGTCGCCCATCGCGGCTTTGCGACTTTCGGACCCATCCCATGAAGATCTGCATCTACGGTGCCGGCGCCATCGGCGGCTGGCTAGGCGTGGCCCTGGCCCAGGCGGGCGAGCGGCTGAACGTGGTGGCGCGCGGCGCCACGCTCGAAGCGCTGCAAACGAGTGGCCTGCAGCTGGTGCGCCAGGGCGGCGTGGTCACGCGCGTGCCGGTGAACGCGGTGGAGGACCCTGCGGCCCTCGGTCCGCAGGACGTGGTGACCGTCGCCGTCAAGGCGCCCGCCCTCGCCGCCGTGGCCGAGCGCATCGGCCCGCTGCTGGGGCCGGACACCGTCGTACTCACGGCCATGAACGGCGTGCCCTGGTGGTTCCTCGACGGCGGCTTCGGCGGCCCGCTGGCGGGGCGGCGGCTGTCCGCCATCGATCCCGACGGGCGCATCGCCGCGGCCATTCCGGGCCATCACGTGATCGGCGGCGTGGTGCATGCGAGCTGCTCGCTCGACGGGCCCGGCGTGGTGCGCCACCACTTCGGCAACGGCCTGATCGTCGGCGAGCCCTCGGGCGAGCCGACCGAGCGGGTGCAGCGCCTGGCCGACCTGCTGCAGCGCGGCGGCATCGACGCCCGCGTGTCGCCGCAGATCCAGAAGGACGTCTGGTACAAGCTCTGGGGCAACATGACGGTCAACCCCATCAGCGCGCTGACGGGTGCGACCACCGATCGCATCCTGGCCGACGACCTGCTGCGCGGCTTCATCTCGGCCGTGATGCTGGAGGCCCGCACCGTGGGCGAGCGCATCGGCGTGCCCATCGCCGAGATGCCGGAGGACCGCCACGCGGTCACGCGCAAGCTGGGCGCCTTCAAGACCTCGATGCTGCAGGACGTGGAGGCCGGCCGGCCGGTGGAACTCGATGCGCTGGTCAGCGCTGTGCGCGAGCTGGCCGAGGGCGTCGGGCTGGCCACGCCCTTCACCGACGCGCTGCTGGGCCTGGCCCGGGTGCAGGCGCGGGGGCTGGGGCTGTACTGAGTGCGAGGTTGCGGGGCCGTCTAGCGCCGGCCCGTGATGATCCGCAGCGCCTCCGGCAGCGTGTGGGCCTGGGGCACGAAGTGGTCGACCGCGGCACCCAGCAGCACGGCGCACAGCAGGGCACCCAGCAGCGGCTTCCAGGTCAGGCGCACGGCGGCCATCAACCAGCCTTCACGGGCCAGGCGCCGGGTGGTGCGAACCGCCGCATAGGAGAAGGCCAGTTCGACCGCGACGGCCAGCAGCGCCTCCGAGCCGAAGTACAGCCACAGCAGCGAGCCGGCCCCCAGCAGCAGCGCGACACCGATCAGGAAGACGGCCACGACGGGCACCACCACGATGGCGCCCTCGTCCGCAGCGCCGGCGGCCTCGAGCGCCCCCGAGGCCAGGTCACCCAGCGCGTTGCCGTCGGCCGCGGCCGGCGCCGAGAAATCGCCCTGCGCTCCCGCGCCCGCGAAGTCACCGCCGCCGCCCGTGCGGGGCATCGATGGGCCTGCGCCACCGCGGCCGGCCGGCAGGTCGGACCCCGGGAGGTCGAACGCATCGCCCCAATCCCCGCATTCGCCTTCGCGCCGCTCGCCCAGCAGCCGACGCGCCCAGAGGCGCAGCAGGCCCAGGTAGACCAGGTAGCCCACGCCCAGGGTGAGCAGGTAGCGCAGGGCCAGCGAATCGACCTCGGCCCCATGCCGCAGCAGGGCCGAACAGGCCCACATCGTGAGCAGCACGAGGCTGCCGATCAGCCAGCCGTGCATGCGCAGGCTGTGGCGCCGGTGCAGCGCCTGCTCCAGCGCCGATTCCTCCAGGCGCACGGAGCGCCAGGTCGAGCGGACCTTCATTCCAGCGCTTCGACCACGACCGGCACGCGCGGCGCCACGGCGCACATCAGCTCGTAGCCCACGGTGCCGCTGGCGCGGGCCACCTCGTCGATGGGCAGCAGAGTGCCGTGCTGCGCGCTGCGGCCCCACAGCACCACCTCGCTGCCGAAGCCGGCCTCGGGCACGGGCGTGAGGTCGACGGTGACCATGTCCATGCTCACGCGGCCGACGACCCGGGTGCGCACGCCGTCGACCAGCACCGGCGTGCCGGTGGGCGCATGGCGCGGATAGCCGTCGGCATAGCCCACGGCCGCGATGCCGATACGCATGGGCTGCTCGGCCACGAAGCTGGAGCCATAGCCCACGGTGTCGCCCGGCTGCAGCGACTGCACGCCGATGAGCCGCGTGGCCAGCGTCATGCCGGGCTGCAGTTGCCAGTGGGCCGCGTCGTGCTCGGGAAAGTCGGGAGCGCTGCCATAGAGCACGATGCCCGGCCGCACCCAATCGGCCCGGGTGCGGGTTGCATGGCGCAGTACCGCGGCGCTGTTGGCGATGCAGCGCTCGCCGGGCAGGTCGGCCGTGGCGTCGTCGAAGGCGGCCATGGCCGCGTCGATGCCGCACGGGCCGTCGGCATCGCTGAAATGCATCATCAGCGAGACCTCGTCCACCTGCGGCAGGGCCGTGAGGCGCGTCCATGCAGCGCGCATGCGGCCCGGCGCGAAGCCCAGGCGGTTCATGCCCGAGTTCATCTTGAGGAAGACGCGGTGCGGCGCCTGCGTCTTGTGCGCGGCCAGCCAGTCGATCTGCTCGTCGCAGTGCACCGTGTGCCACAGGCTCAGGCGCGAGCACAACTCCAGGTCGCGCGCATCGAACACGCCTTCGAGCAGCAGGATGGGGCCACGCCAGCCCAGGGCGCGCACGCGCTCGGCCTCGGCCAGGTCCAGCAACGCGAAGCCATCGGCGGCCCGGAAGGCCTCGAACACGCGCTCGATGCCGTGGCCGTAGGCATTGGCCTTGACCACCGCCCAGACGCTGGCCGGGGCCGCCCCGCGGCGGGCGCGCTCGAGGTTGTGGCGCAGCGCGCCGGGGTGGATGGTGCAGAGGATCGGGCGGGGCATGGGGCGGCCGGAATTCGATGCGGGATGACGCCCATGTCGGACGCGGACGGGCCGCCTGCGGCAGGGTTATGGGTCATTTTGGCATTGCACCTGCGTGCTATAACCACGGGCCCCCGACCCCGGGGATTTTTTGTATACAGCTTCGAGCCTGCACATGGCCAGCCAGCCCCATCGATGAAGCGCGGCTTCTACACCATCATGTCGGCCCAGTTCTTCTCGTCGCTGGCCGACCAAGCGCTCTTCGTGGCTGCCGTCGAACTGCTGCGGACCGCGGGCGCACCGGAGTGGCAACGGGCGGCACTGGTGCCGATCTTCGCCATCTTCTATGTGGCCCTGGCGCCGCTGGTCGGCGCCTTCGCCGACGCGCTGCCCAAAGGCAAGGTCATGTTCATCAGCAATGCCATCAAGGTGGTGGGCTGCCTGATGATGCTGTTCGGCAGCCACCCCCTGGCCGCCTATGCGGTGGTGGGCCTGGGCGCGGCGGCCTACTCGCCGGCCAAGTACGGCATCCTGACCGAGCTGTTGCCCGCCTCGCAGCTCGTCAAGGCCAACGGCTGGATCGAAGGGCTGACCATCGCCTCGATCATCCTGGGCATCGTGCTCGGCGGCCTGCTGGTGGGCGAGCCTGTCTCCAACCGGCTGCTGGCGCTGGACGTGCCGCTGATCGACACCGGCATCAACACCCCGCCGGAAGCCGCCATCAGCGTGTTGATCGCGGTGTATGCGCTGGCCGCCTGGTTCAACACCCGCATCCCGCACACCGGCGTGGCCATGCGTCCGCTGCGCGCCGATCCGCACCGCAGCTTCGTGGGCAACCTCGTGGCGCTGCTGCCCGACTTCTGGCAGTGCAACGCACGGCTGTGGCGCGACAAGCTCGGCCAGATCTCGCTGGCCACGACCACGCTCTTCTGGGGCGCCGGCGGCAACCTCAAGTACATCGTGCTGGCCTGGGCCTCGCTGGCCCTGGGCTACAGCACGCCGCAGGCCTCGGCGCTGACCGGCGTGGTGGCCATCGGCACCGCCGTGGGCGCCGTGGTGGCCTCGGTGCGCATGCGGCTGGACATGGCGACGCAGGTGATTCCGCTGGGCATCGGCATGGGCCTGCTGGTGATCGCGATGAACTTCATCTCGAACGTGTGGGTGGCCGTGCCCTTCCTGATCCTGCTGGGCGGCCTGGGCGGCTTCCTGGTGGTGCCGATGAATGCACTGCTGCAGCACCGTGGCCACAACCTGATGGGCGCGGGCCGTTCGATCGCCGTGCAGAACTTCAACGAGCAGGCCTGCATCCTGCTGCTGGGGGCCTTCTACAGCGCCTGCACGGGCCTCGGGCTGTCGGCCTTCGGCGCGATCACCGCCTTCGGCATCGTGGTCGCCGGCTTCATGGAGCTCATCCGCCGGTGGCACCAGCGCAACCTGAAGGTGCATGGCGAGGAAGTGCAGCGCCTGCTCGAGATCGCCCGCAGCGATAAGCATCATTGACCACCCCCGTTGCTTGCTCACTTCGTGTAGCCGCCTCCCCCCTCAAGGGGGCGCACCCGGCGGCCCGGCGGAGCCGGTTCCGCGGGTGCCCTTGCATGGCGTGCTTCGCGGCCAGCCGACACGGCCCTCGTCAGCGATGGGCACCACCCACTTGATGAGGAGATCGACATGACGACGCTTCACGACTTCGAGGTTCGCCGGCTGGACGGCTCGCCGGTCTCGCTGGGCGAGTTCCGCGGGCAGGTGGTGCTGGTGGTCAACACCGCCAGCCAGTGCGGCTTCACGCCGCAGCTGGGCGGGCTGGAAGCATTGCATGCCCGCTTCCAGGACCGCGGCTTCGCGGTGCTGGGCTTTCCCTGCAACCAGTTCGGCGGGCAGGAGCCCGGCTCGGCCGAGGAGATCGGCAGCTTCTGCCAGCGCAACTACGGCGTGAGCTTCCCGATGATGGAGAAGATCGACGTCAACGGCGCCAATGCCGCGCCGCTGTACCGGTGGCTCACGAGCGAGAAGCCCGGGCTGCTGGGCACGCAGGCCATCAAGTGGAACTTCACCAAGTTTCTGGTGGGCCGCGACGGGCAGGTGATCCGCCGCTATGCGCCGCTGGACAAGCCGGAGTCCATCGCGGCGGACATTGAGGCGGCGCTGGGCGCAGGCTGAGCCGGCAGGCAGGCCTGCGCGCCGTTCTGCCCTTCGACAAGCTCAGAGCGAACGGGGTGATGCCCAGTTCAGGACGCACGGATGGCACCCAACTCGGGGCGAAGGGTGAGGGCCGTGCAACACCCTCGGACAAAAAGTCCGCCGCATCGCGCGAAGCCCGCTCCTAGAATCGCGCGCTCGCCCATGCGCTCCTTCGCACGCACCCTTCATCGCCTTGCCCGCGGCCTGCTCGGTCGCGCGGTGCTGCTGTGGTTCGCGCTGTCGATGGGTGCGGCCATTGCCTCGCCGCTGGTGCATCCGCAGGCCATGGAACTGGTCTGCTCGGCGATGGGTGCCGTGAAGGTGGTCGTGAAGACCGACGACGGCGTCCAGGAGATGGGCGCCACGCACATGGACTGCCCGCTGTGCGTCTCCATGGGCGCACCGCCGCCCGTGGCACCCCTGCTGCAGCTGCCCCAGGCCCAGCCCCTGGGCGCGGCCCTGCAGCCCATCGAGGCCGCCCGCCTGGCCGCGGCCACCGCCGCGCCGCTGCCGGCGCGCGGCCCCCCGGCACTGCGCTGAGCTGTTCTCTTCCCGTTCGCCCGCGGTGTTGACCGGCGGCGCGACGGCCCTGGCCCTGCGGGCCGGCCGTCCGACCGCTGCACGCCCGGCGTGGACCCGAACCACAGATCGCCGCGCAGGCCCGGGCCGGACCGACTCCGGCCACCGGCTGCGCGGATGCCAGGCCTCTCCATGAATCCCTCATTGCACCCGCGCGCTGCCGAGCGCGCCCGCTTGTCCCGGCTCGCCCTGCGCGCCGGCCTTTCGCTGCCGCTGGCCCTGCCTTTGGGCACGTGGGCGCAGCAGGCCGGCACCACCGCCGCCGACACGCCCGAGCGCGTCAAGTCGCTCGGCGTCGTGACCGTCACCGGCGGCCAGCCCACCTCGCTGCCGACGCAGATCCCCACCACCATCGAAGGCGTCACGCGCGAGGAGATCGCCACGCGCATCAATGCCACCGACAGCGAGGACGCGCTCAAGTACCTGCCCAGCCTGCTGGTGCGCAAGCGCTACATCGGCGACTACAACCACGCGATCCTCTCGACCCGCGCCTCAGGCACCGGCAACAGCGCGCGCTCGGCGGTGTATGCGGACGGCATCCTGCTGTCCAACTACCTGGGCAACGGCATCGCCAACGGCACCAACTTCGCGCCGCGCTGGGGCCTGGTGTCGCCGGAGGAGATCGAGCGGGTGGACGTGATGTACGGCCCGTTCTCGGCCGCCTATCCCGGCAACTCGGCCGGCGCGGTGGTCGACTACGTGACGCGCATGCCGACGACGCTCGAAGCGCATGTGAGCGCCGGCTACTCGTCGCAGCCCAACCAGCTCTACAACACCGATGCGACCTTCAACAGCTGGCAGACCAGCGCCTCACTGGGCAGCCGCGCCGGCGACTGGTCGTGGTGGATCCACCTCAACCGCACCCGCAGCGAAGGCCAGCCGCTGACATTCACCACGGCCACCGTCGCCTCGGGCACGCCCGGTCGTGCGGGGACGCCGGTCACGAGCTGGGTGGGCGGACTCAACACCACCAACACGCCCTGGTACATCCTGGGCACGGGCACGGCCTACCAGACGGTGCAGGACCAGGCCAAGCTGAAGCTGGCCTACGACATCACGCCCACGCTGCGCGCCAGCTACACGCTGGGCTGGTGGCAGAACAGCTCGGAAGGCCGTCCGGCCAGTTACCTGACGGGGCCCGACGGCCTGCCGGTGTACAGCGGCACGGTCAACATCCTCGGCAGAAGCTACACGCTCGCGCCCACCGCCTTTCCGCTGACCAACGACGACCAGACGCACCTGATGCACGGCCTGTCGCTCAAGAGCCGCACCGAGGGCGTTTTCGACTGGGAGCTCGCGGCCAGCCTGTACGACTACCGCAAGGACCAGCAGCGTGCGCCCACGGTGGCGCTGCCGATCGCCGCCTACGGCGGGGCGGGCACGCTGCAGGACCAGGACGGCACCGGCTGGAACACGCTGGCCGCCAAGGGCACCTGGCGCCCCCAGGGCCTGCAGGGCGCGCACATCGTGGACTTCGGCATCGGCCGCGATGCCTACAAGCTGGCCATCGCCAAGAACAACGTCGCCGGCAGCTGGATCGACGGGCCCATCAACCCGCTCTCGCTGGTCAGCAACGTGGGCGGCCGCACGCAGACCGTGAGCGCCTGGGCGCAGGACGCCTGGCGTTTCGCCCCGCGCTGGAAGGCCGTGCTCGGCCTGCGCTGGGAGGACTGGCAGGCCGAGGACGGCCTGAGCGCCAGCGCCACCAGCGCCCTGCGCTATGCCCGCCGCAGCGAGTCGCACCTCTCGCCCAAGGCCGCCCTCGCCTTCCAGGCCACCGACGACACGGTGATCAAGGCCTCGGTCGGCCGCGCGGTGCGCTTTCCGACCGTGGGCGAGCTGTACGGCGCCACCAGTGGCACGCTGTCCTTCGTCAACGACCCGACGCTCAAGCCCGAGAAGTCCTGGACCGGCGAACTCAGCGCCGAGAAGGACCTGGGCAACGGCCTGCTGCGCGCCACGCTCTTCCACGAGACCACGCGCGATGCACTCTTCAGCCAGCTGGTGCCCGGCACCACCACCTCGCGCGTGCAGAACGTCGACAAGGTGCGCACCACCGGCGTGGAGCTGGCCTACACCGGCACCGATGTCTTCATGCGCGGCCTGGACCTGGGCGGTAGCCTGACCTTCGCCGACTCGCGCACCGTGGCCAATGTGGCCAATCCGGCGAGCGTGGGCAAGTGGCAGCCGCGCGTGCCGCGCTGGCGCTCCACGGTGTACGCCACCTACCGTCCCACCGACCGATGGTCCTTCACCGTGGCGGCGCGCTACAGCGGGCGCCAGTACTCCAACCTGGACAACAGCGACGTCAACGCCGATGCCTACTTCGGCGCCAGCAAGTACTTCACCGTCGACACGCGCGTGCGCTGGCAGATCGACCGCCATTTCTCGGCCGCCTTCGGCATCGACAACCTCAACAACGCCCAGTACTGGAACTTCCACCCCTACCCGCAGCGCACCTACACCGCGTCGCTGCAGTGGGACCTGTGATCCACCCCATCCTCCGGAGACCCGAACCATGAGCCGCTTCAACCGCCCCCTTCTCGCCCTCGCCCTCGCCCTGCTGGCCGGCACCGGCAGTGCCATCGCCCACGTGACGCTGCCGCCCGGCGGCGCCACCGTCGGCACCGACTACGAGGCCGCCTTCCGCGTCGGCCATGCCTGCAAGGACGCCACGCTCACCAACGCGCTCACCGTGCGCCTGCCGCAGGGCTTCGCGCTGAAGGACGTGCCTGCGCGCCCCGGCTGGACCATCGAGCAGACGCGCAGCGGCAACGAGGCCGTGGTGCGCTGGACCGCCACCAGCGCGGCCACCGCCGTGCCTGCCGACCAGAAGACCGAGTTCGTGCTGCGCGGCCGCCTGCCCGACAAGCCGGGCCCGCTGTACTTCAAGGTGCTGCAGGGCTGCGACGTGGGCAGCAGCGACTGGGCCCAGCTGCCCACGGGCGCCGCCGACGAGAAGCTGCCCCTGCCCGCCGCGAAGCTGGACGTGCTGCCGCGCGGCGTGGCCGCCGTGGACGTGCGTGACGGCTGGGCCCGCATGGCCGTGGCCGGCCAGAGCGGCACCGGCGCCTTCATGAAGCTGCAGGCGCCCTCGGGCGCGCGCCTGGTGGGCGCCAGCACGCCGGTCGCCGGCATCGCCGAGGTGCACGAGATGTCGATGCAGGGCGACCACATGCAGATGCGCGCCGTCGCCGAACTGGCGCTGCCCGCGCGCCAGACGGTCGAGCTGCGCCCCGGCGGCCTGCATGTGATGCTGATGGACCTGAAGCAGCCGCTGCCCGTCGGCAGCACGCTGCCGCTGACGCTGCGCTTCAAGGACGCACAGGGCAACGAGTCCACGCGCGAGGTGCAGCTGCCGGTGCGTGCCGCGCCGGCTGCGGCGGGCAGCGGCGGGCATCAGCACTGAGGCTCGTTTCTTCTCCCCTCTCCCGCAAGGGGAGAGGGAGCAAATGCCGGTCGTGCGCCGTCCTTCGACGACGTCGACGCAAGCCCCAATGCAAAGAGGCCCCGAAGGGCCTCTCGTTGTCTGCTTCGGCACCGCATCCGGTGCCGAAGCACCATCAGGCCTTCTTGGCCTTCTTGGCAGCGGGCTTCTTGGCAGCCGGCTTGGCGGCGGCGGCCTTCTCGGCCTTGTCGGCCTTGCGCTTGGCGGCCTTCGGGTCCACGGCGGCCTTGAAGGCGGCGCCCGGCACGAACTTCGGCACCTTCTGGGCGGCGATCTTGATCTTCTCGCCGGCTTGCGGGTTGAAACCGGTGCGGGCGGCGCGGGCCACCTGCTTGAAGGTGCCGAAACCCACCAGGGTCACGCTGTCGCCCTTCTTGACGGCGGTGACGATGCTGCTGGTGATGGTCTCCAGGATGCGGCCGGCTTCGGCCTTGGAGACGTCATGGGCGGAGGCGATCTTTTCGATGAATTCGAGACGGTTCAAGATTGGGTTCCTAGAGTTGCTTCGATCTGCGCCGGGGCCGGCGCGCGGTGCGCGCCCCCCCGAGCGAGGCGCGAAGTGTAGTGGAGCCGCATGACCCCGTGCAGCGGGTTGCGCAGGCGCATCGCGCCGAAACCCCACTCGTCAGCGGATCGACGCGCTGCATGCCGAGGACGCGCGTCGCGGCATCCGCGGCCCGCCCGGCGGAGCCGTCCGCCGAGCCCACTCAGAAGCGGAAGTCGGCCGTCTTCGGCCCACCGCCCAGGCTCAGCTCGCGCCGCTGGGTACGGCCTTCGAAGGTGGCTTCCACCACGTAGGCACCGGCGGGCAGGTCCACCAGGCAGACCGGGCCATCGGCGCGCAGCGAGAGGCCGGCGCCGCCCTGGGCACCCCGGATCTCCACCGCCACCGAAGCGAGATAGGCACCATCGGCCCGCGCGAACAGCAGCGACAGCGGATGCGACTTCATCGCCGAGCGCATGGCGGTGGATTCGTCCGAGCCGATGCCGCCGCACACGTAGCGGCCCTGGCCGGCCTCGGTCCACGGCGGCATCTGGGCATGGGCCAGGCCCGCGGTGCAGGCAGCGGCGAGCGCGGCGGACATCAGGAATTGGCGTGAAGGCATGGAAGGTCTCCTCGAAAAAACGAAAGAGATGCTGGCCTCGAAAGGCCCTGGCCGGCTGTCGGACCGCAGCGCCCGCCGGCGTGCGGCCGCGCCGGAAGACGCTCGGGACGCTCAGGCCCGCGGCTGCAGCGCCTCGTCCAGCCACTCCACCCAATGCCGCACCGGCAGCTCGGTGCCGGCCTGCAGATGGGTGATGCAACCGATATTGGCCGAGGCCACGGCCTCGGGCTGCAGCCGCTCCAGGTGGCCCAGCTTGCGTTCGCGCAGTTGCGTCGACAGTTCGGGCTGCAGCACCGAGTAGGTGCCGGCCGAGCCGCAGCAGAGGTGGCTTTCGGTCTGCGTCACGCGCACGTCGAAGCCCAGCGCGCGCAGGCCCGATTCGACACCCCCACGCAGCTTCTGTCCGTGCTGCAACGTGCAGGGCGGGTGATAGGCGATCACGCCCTGGGGCGCCTTCACGCGCTCGCGCAGCAGTGGCACCAGGGCCGGCAGCAACTCGCCCAGGTCGCGGGTGAGGCGCGAGACCTCGCGGGCCTTGTCGGCATAGGCCGGGTCATGCGCCAGCGCATGACCGTAGTCCTTCAGCGCGGCGCCGCAGCCCGAGGCATTGCTGACGATGGCCTCCACGCCGCCGCCCTGCAGCAGCGGCCACCAGGCGTCGATGTTGGCGCGCATCTGGTCCAGCGCGCCGGCCTGGTCGTTCAGGTGGAAGCGGATGGCACCGCAGCAGCCGCCCGCCTGCGGCACCACGGCCTCGATGCCGGCCGCATCGAGCACGCGGGCGGTGGCCGCATCGATGGACGGCGCCATGGCCGGCTGCACGCAGCCCATGGGCAGCAGCACCTTGCGCGCATGGCTGTGGCGCGGCCAGGCGCCGGCGGCGCGCGGCGCGGGCACCTTGGCTTTGAGGCTGGATGGCAGCAGGCCGCGCACGGCCTGGCCGAGCTTCATGGCGGGCGCGAACAGCGGCGAGTTCAGGCCTTCCTTGAGCAGCCAGCGCGTGGCGCGTTCGCCGGCCGGCCGCGGCACCTGCTCGTCCACGATCTTGCGGCCGATGTCCACCAGGTGGCCGTACTGCACGCCGCTGGGGCAGGTGCTTTCGCAGTTGCGGCAGGTCAGGCAGCGGTCCAGGTGCTGCTGGGTGGCACGCGTGGGCGTGCGGCCTTCGAGCACCTGCTTGATGAGGTAGATGCGCCCGCGCGGCCCGTCCAGTTCGTCGCCCAGCAGCTGGTAGGTGGGACAGGTGGCGGTGCAGAAGCCGCAGTGCACGCACTTGCGCAGGATGGCCTCGGCCTCGCGACCTTCGGGCGTGCCCTGGTACTGGGGGGAGAGTTCGGTCTGCATCGTGTCTCGTCGTAGGTGTCTGTCGTGGGACCGCGCGGCGCTGCGCTCAGGAAGGCGGCCGCTGCTGCTGCGGTGGCTCTGCGGCTGCGGCGCGGTGCCTGCGCAGCCGCAGCCGGCCCAGCCAGCCGAAGGTCCACGCCCGCAGGGCCTGGTTGTGGCGCAGGTCGTCCAGGTAGGGCGGCAGCGACAGCCACAGCAGCAGTGCGGCCAGCGGCAGCACGCAGATGAAGCCCAGGTACTTGAAGCCGGTGGCTCCGGCCAGCCCACCCGTCACGAAGGCCAGGATCAGGCCACCGAAGATGCGCACCCGCTCCAGGTTGGGCCGCACCCGCGTGGCATCGGTGCGCCGGCGGTTCCAGTACAGCGCCTTGCCCAGCTCGATGCCCAGGTCGGTGAAATTGCCGGTCATGTGGGTGGTGCGGATCTTTCCGCCGGAGATCTTCGACGCCAGCGCGTTCTGCAGCCCCATGATGAAGGACAGCAGCAGCACCGTCAGCGGCACGGCGAAGGGCGTGTGCCAGCCCAGCGTGAGCGCACCCATGAGCCCGAAGGGCAGCATGAGCGCGGCCTCCAGCAGCAGCGGCAGCGCGTAGACATGGGCCAGCCGGTAGTGGCGGCCCCAGTTGATCTGGATGGCCGCGGTGGCCGCCCCGGCCAGGAAGGCCAGGATGGCGCCCAGCGCGCCCAGCAGCAGCGTCATGTCGCCCATCACCAGCGAATCGGCCACCTGTGAGGTGAAGCCGGTCATGTGCGAGGTGTAGCGATGCAGCACCAGGAAGCCGCCCGCGTTGATGGCGCCGGCGTTGAAGGCCAGCAGCAGGCCCAGCGCCCGGTTGGTCGACGGGGCGCGATGGCGGCCGGTCAGGTGGCGCAGGCGGCGCATGGAGAAGGGAGGACGCTCAGAGCCCGGCCACCAGCCGGCCCGGGTTGAAGATGCCGGCGGGATCGAAGGCGGCCTTGAGCGCGCGGTGGATGTCCATCAGTGCAGGCGACAGCGGCGCGGGCTCGGCCCGCCGGCCCGCCGCGGCGCGGAAGGCCGCCGCCCAGCCACCGGCGGCGCGCACCGACTCGGCCAGGTCCACGGCACCGCCGGGGGGCACGGCGTACCAGCGCTGTGCACCATGCCATTCGATCAGCGGCGCGGACAGGCCGGCGGCCGCCAGCACGGGCGCCGTCTGCGGGACGCTGGCGCGCCAGAGGTCCAGGCCCTGCGCCGCGGCATCGGTGAAGAGGGCATGGCGCTGGTCGCGCAGGCTGCGCCACAGAGCGTCGGCCGCATCGGGCGGCAGCACCTCACCGCCGAGCTGGCGTCCGGCGGCCTGCACGGCGGCGACCGCGCCGCGCAGCCGCAGGTACAGCCGGCCGACGGCGCCGCCACCTGGCCCGGCCTGCCACACGCTGGCATTGAGCGGCAGCGGTTGCCCGCCCCAGGCATTGAGCAGGCGCAGGGCTTCGGCCTGGCTGCAGTCGAAGACGCGGGTGGCCTCGGCCGGGGCCATGGGCAGCACCTTGAGGCTCAGTTCGGTGATGACGCCCAGCGTGCCCCAGGCGCCGGCCAGCACGCGCGAGACGTCGTAGCCCGCCACGTTCTTCATCACCTGGCCGCCGAAGGTCAACAGTTCGCCACGGCCGTTGATCAGGCTGGCACCGAGCACGTAGTCGCGCACGGAGCCCACGCTGGCGCGGGCGGGGCCCGCCAGGCCGGCGGACACCATGCCGCCCACGGTGCCGCCCTCGCCGAAGTGCGGTGGCTCGAAGGGCAGGCACTGGCCGTGGGCCTGCAGCAGTGCCTCCAGCTCGGCCAGTGGCGTGCCGGCCTGCACGGTCACCACGAGTTCACTGGGCTCGTAGCTGGTGATGCCGGTCAGCGCGTCGAGCGCCAGCACTTCGCCATCGAGCGGCCCGCCGTGGAAATCCTTGGTGCCCGCGCCGCGCAGGCGCAAAGGACGCTTCTGGGCCGCCGCGGCGCGCACGCGCTCGGCGATCTGGGACTGGGCGGGGGTCATCCGCGGGATGGTACGTCAGGGTCTCTCTTGGACGTCTTGATTCGCACCAGCTCCGGCCTCTCAGTCCTCGAAGAAGGCGACGGGCCGGCCGGGTGCGTCCATGCGCCGCCAGAGCACCTGCCCGGCCATCGGCTGCCGTGCCAGCTCGTCGGCCGGGCGGCCCTTGCGGGCGGTGGTGACGAAGAGCGTGCGCAGGTCGTCGCCCCCGAAGCAGGGCATGGTGGGGCAGCGCGCGGGCACCGGCAGCACGTCGGTGGTGCGCCCCTGCGCGTCCAGCGCCTGCAACTGGCCGCCCTCGAACATGGCCACCCAGTAGCGGCCATCGGCGTCCATCGTCGCGCCGTCCGGACGGCCGTCGTAGGGCTGGTCCGAGCCGGGGGTCCAGCCGGCCGGCTTGGGATCGAACTGGCGGAACAGGCGCTCGCCCGCCAGCCCGTGCGGCTCGGCCTCCCAGTCGTACTGCCGCACGGCATGGGCATTGGTGTCGGCCCAGTACACACGCGACAGCTCGGGCACCAGCACCAGGCCGTTGGCGGTGATGGCCTCGCCGGCCATGCGCTGCACGCGGGGCGCGCCGCCGCCGCGGGCATCGATGCAGTAGAGCGCGGCGATCGGCCGGTCCTTGGGCTCCTGCAGCGTGCCGGCCCACAGGCGCCCCTGGGGGTCGCATTTGCCATCGTTGAAGCGCATGGTGGCCGTGTCATGGTCGAAGGCGGCGATGCACTGCAGCGCGCCGCCCCATTCGCGGGCCCGGTAGATGCCGTCGCGCAGCGCGATCACCAGGCCGCCGCGGCGGGCCGGCGCCATGCAGCCCGGCTCCTGCGGCAAGGCCCAGCGCTCGACGACAGCCTGGCCGCTGGCGATGTCGCCGCGGGTGCGCAGCGCCTGCCGCCCCGGGATGTCCAGCCAGTACAGCGCGCGTTCGTCCGGATGCCAGAAGGGCGATTCACCCAGGGCGCTATCGCTGCCCGGCAGAGCCGTCCAGCCCAGGGGATCGTTGGGGGGGATGAGGTCAGGCATGCCGGATTATTGGTGGCAGGGCACAGGGGCCTGCGGGGCCCGGTCCCAAAAAAAATGGCCCGCTCATGCCGAAGCACTTGCGGGCCGAACATCCAAAGGAGACTCTCGCTAAAACATTCTTTCGTCCGCCACGCCGCCCTCGGTGCGGCGAAGTGGCGGCGGTGGTCGATCAGCGGTTGTAGGCCGTCTCGCCGTGGGCGGTGATGTCGAGGCCTTCGCGCTCTTCCTCTTCGCTCACACGCAGACCCACGGTCAGGTCGGCGATCTTGTAGGCGATGAAGGAGACCACGGCCGACCAGACGATGGTCAGCAGCACGCCCTTGAGCTGGATCCAGACCTGGGCGCCAATGCCGTTGGAGCCGACGGTGGCCGTGACCCAGTCGGTCACCAGGCCGGGGCCGCCCAGCGCCTGGGTGTTGAACACGCCGGTCAGCAGGGCACCCACGATGCCGCCCACGCCGTGCACGCCGAACACGTCCAGCGAGTCGTCGGCGCCGAGCAGGCGCTTGAGGCCCGACACGCCCCACAGGCAGGCGAAGCCGGCGATGAAGCCCATGACGATGGCACCCATCAGGCCCACGTTGCCGGCGGCCGGGGTGATGGCCACCAGGCCGGCGACGGCGCCGGAGGCGGCGCCCAGCATCGAGGCCTTGCCCTTGTGCAGCGCTTCACCCAGCGACCAGGCCAGCACGGCGGCGGCGGTGGCGGAGAAGGTGTTGATGAAGGCGAGCACGGCGCTGTTGCCGGCTTCCAGGGCCGAGCCGGCGTTGAAGCCGAACCAGCCCACCCACAGCAGCGAGGCACCGACCATGGTCAGCGTCAGCGAGTGCGGCGTGAAGGCTTCCTTGCCGAAACCGATGCGCTTGCCGATCACGTAGGCACCCACCAGACCGGCGACGGCGGCGTTGATGTGCACCACGGTGCCGCCCGCGAAGTCGAGCGCGCCCCATTGCCAGATCAGGCCGGCCTTGGCGTTGGTGGCGTCCACCACGTCGGCGGCGGTGTAGGCGTCCGGACCCATCCAGAACCAGACCATGTGGGCCAGCGGGGTGTAGCTGAAGGTGAACCAGATCACCATGAACACCAGCACGCCGGAGAACTTGGCACGCTCGGCGAAGGCACCCACGATCAGGCAGCAGGTGATGCCGGCGAAGGTGGCCTGGAAGGCGGCGAACAGCAGCTCGGGGATGTAGACGCCCTTGCTGAAGGTCGCGCCGGGCGCGAAGGCGCCGGTGGCCGGGTCGAAGATGCCCTTCATGAACAGCCGGTCGAAGCCGCCGATGAAGGCGTTGCCCTCGGTGAAGGCCAGGCTGTAGCCATAGATGCACCACAGCACGACGATCAGCGAGAAGGTGACGAACACCTGCATCAGCACGCTGAGCATGTTCTTGCTGCGCACCAGGCCGCCGTAGAACAGGGCCAGGCCGGGGACGGTCATCAGGATCACGAGCAGCGTGGACACCAGCATCCAGGCCACGTCGCCCTTGTCGATCTTGGGAGCAGGTGCGGCAGCAGCGGCGGCATCGGCCGGTGCTGCAGCGGGTGCTGCGGCGGCGGGCGCGGCCGGAGCGGCGGCTGCAGGCGCAGCGGCGGCCGGCGCGGACGCCGCCGGGGCCTCGGTGCTGGCGGCGGGCGCCTGCGCGAAGCTGGACACGCCAGCCGTAAGGACGCTCAGGCCGAGCGCCAGGGATACAAGGAACTTCTTCATCTTGGTCTTTCTTGTGCCTTCTTCTGCTGCGTCGGTTTAGAGCGCCTCGCGGCCGGTCTCACCCGTGCGGATGCGGACGACCTGCTCCAGGTTGAACACGAAGATCTTGCCGTCGCCGATCTTGCCGGTGCGCGCAGCGCTTTCCACGGCCTCGATGACGCGGTCGACCAGCTCGTCGGCAACCGCCGCCTCGATCTTGACCTTGGGCAGGAAGTCGACGACGTATTCGGCACCGCGGTAGAGCTCGGTGTGGCCCTTCTGGCGGCCGAAGCCCTTCACCTCGGTCACGGTGATGCCCTGCACGCCGATGGCGGAAAGGGCCTCGCGCACCTCGTCGAGCTTGAAGGGTTTGATGATGGCTGTGATCAGCTTCACGATTTCTCTCCTCTGGGATGAACCGGGCGCGGCAGCCGCCGCGCCCA
Organism: Pseudacidovorax sp.; assembly: GCF_017991995.1. Lineage (GTDB taxonomy): Bacteria > Pseudomonadota > Gammaproteobacteria > Burkholderiales > Burkholderiaceae_C > Xenophilus. The sequence goes on from NZ_JAGOPN010000022.1 coordinate 107,675, forward strand.
CCTGTCGGCTGGCTGGCGCGACCTCAGAAGGTCTTGGTCAGCGTGGCGATGAAGCGTGCCTTGTTGGGCGACTCGCTGTAGGTGAAGGTGCCCAGGCCGATGGCGCTGTAGTCGTAGACGGCGGTGGTGGCCTGGTAGGCATCCTTCTTGTTGGCACCCACGATGGCGCCCGTCAGGCTCAGGCCGCCACCGAAGTCGTAGGTGGCACCCACGTTGTAGTCGACGTAGCTCTTGTAGGGCGTGTTGCGGCGGATGTCGCTGGACAGGTGCGTGTAGCCCACGGCGGCCTTGAGCGTCAGGTTGGGCAGCACGGCCTTGCTGTACGACACGTTCAGATAGCCGGTGCCGCGGCCCTTCCAGCCCGTGGTGCGGTTGCTGGCGAAGCCGAAGTAGTCCTTGGAGACGGTGCTGGAGTACTTGACGGTGAACGAGCCGATGGCGTCGTCGCTCCAGGTGGCGGCGCCGTACAGCTCGGTGGTGTTGCCGTTGCGGTTGCCCGGGTAGATGTAGGTCAGGGCACCGAAGTCGAGGTCGAAGGGGCCGGCCTTGAACTTGTAGCCGCCGTAGATGTCGCTCTCGATGGAATTGCCGGCGAGCCAGTTGACGCTGGAGTTCCAGTTGCCGACGTAGAAGCCGCTTTCGTGGGCGTAGTCAAAGCCGCCCTGGATGGCGGGCTTGAGGGCCTTGGTCTTGTAGTAGCCGTTGTTGCCGATGACGTCCTGGTCCTGGCCCCGGAACTTGTAGTTGGTGGTCAGCGAGATGTTGGCAGTGATGGGCGAGGCCTCGGGGGCAGCGGCGGGCGCCGTCTGGGCGCTGGCCGCACCGGCGGCAGCAGCCAGGCAGAAGGCAATCGTTGCCGTCTTGATCGTGGCCGGACGGATCTTCATCGGGTAACTCCTCGCAAGTGGTGTTCGTTGGAGTTCCCCTCAAAGCAGGGAGCGTGCCAAAAGACAGCCGCGTCCTACGCATGTGAAGTGCTCCACACCCCCACAAGAAAAATTCGCGAGCGCTTCATGCAGGGGCCGGGCTCCTGTTCAATGCATGAAACAGGATCGGTGCAACGCACCAAATCAGGGAGAAGATGAGCGATGAGCCTTTCTTTGGTGCAGACGCGCGCTTTGGTGGCGCTTGAATCGGCGCCAGTCACCGTCGAGGTGCATCTGGCCAATGGCCTGCCCAGCTTCACGCTGGTCGGATTGGCCGATGTGGAGGTCAAGGAGGCCCGCGAGCGGGTCCGCTCCGCCATCCAGAACTCGGGGCTGGCCTTTCCGCACGACCGCCGCATCACGGTGAACCTGGCGCCGGCCGACCTGCCGAAGGATTCCGGCCGCTTCGACCTGCCCATCGCACTGGGCATCCTCGCGGCGAGCGGGCAGATCGATGGGGCGCGACTCGCGGGCCACGAATTCGCGGGTGAGCTGTCGCTTTCGGGTGACCTGCGCCCCGTGCGCGGCGCCCTGGCCACCGCGCTGGCGGCCGAGGGCCCGTCGCCACGCCCCGTCCTGGTGCTGCCACTGGCCAGCGCGCGGGAGGCCGCGCTGGTCCCCGGCGCCGCGGTCTATGGCGCGGCGCACCTGCTCGATGTGGTGCGCCCCTTCCTGCCGCCCGACACGCTGGCGCAGGTGGAAGACGGCCCGGGCTGGGTGCGCATGGTTCCGCCAGAGCTGGCCGGTCATGCGCCCGACGGACCGGACCTGGCGGACGTGAAGGGCCAGGCCGCCGCCCGCCGCGCGCTGGAGATCGCGGCCGCCGGCGGCCACAGCCTGCTGATGGTCGGCCCACCCGGCGCCGGCAAGTCGATGCTGGCGCAGCGGCTGGCCGGCCTGCTGCCACCGATGGACGTGCAGGAGGCGCTGGAGAGCGCCGCCATCGCCAGCCTGGCCGGTCGCTTCGACCCGCAGCGCTTCATGCAGCGGGTGGTGGCCAGCCCGCATCACACGGCGAGTGCGGTGGCGCTGGTGGGCGGCGGCTCGCCACCGCGGCCGGGCGAGATCTCGCTGGCGCACCACGGCGTGCTCTTCCTGGACGAGCTGCCCGAATTCCCCCGCGCCGCCCTGGAGGCGCTGCGCGAGCCGCTGGAGACCGGCACCATCTCCATCGTTCGGGCCGCGCGGCGGGCGCAGTTCCCGGCGCGCTTCCAGCTGGTGGCGGCGATGAACCCCTGTCCCTGCGGCCATCTGGGCTCGCGCCTGCATGCCTGTCGCTGCTCGCCCGACCAGGTGGCGCGCTACCAGGCGCGCATCAGCGGCCCGCTGCTGGACCGCATCGACCTGCATGTGGACGTGCAGGCCATCGACCCGCGGGAGCTGCTGGGCGCCCCCGCCGGCGAGTCGAGCGCCGCCGTACGCGAACGCGTGGCCGCGGCGCGCGCCATCGCGCTGCAGCGCCAGGGCAGTGCCAACCAGGCCCTGGCCGGCCAGGCGCTTGATGCCCATGCCGGCGCCGATGCCGCCGCCCTCGCCTTCCTGCAGAAGGCGGCCACGCGCCTGGGCTGGAGCGCACGGGCCACGCACCGCGCCTTGCGGGTGGCCCGCACCATCGCCGACCTGGCAGGTGCCGAGACCATCGGCGCCCTGCACGTGGGCGAGGCGATGCAATACCGGCGCACGCTGAGCGCGGCGCCCTGATCCGGCCGGCGTCAGTGCCCGGCCGGCGCGCCATGCCCCGGCGCCGCCCGCACCCGCGCCACCTGCGCGGGCAGGTCGGCCCAGGCCGGCGCCTGCGGGGCGAAGCGGGCGCGCATGTAGCCCGCCAGCTCGGCGACCTGCGCATCGTCCAGCGCGTCGCGGAAGGCGGGCATGAAGCCGATGTCCCGCGTGGGCGGCGTGCGCACGCCGTCGAGGATGGTGCGGATCAGGTTGTCGGGCCGGGTGCTGGTGAGCTGGCTGTTGAGGGCCAGCGGCACGTTGGCGCCCAGCAGCGTGGGGCCGTCGCCGTCGTGGTGGCAGGCGGCGCAGGCCGACTCGAACATGCGCTGGGGCGCGCCCAGCAACGCACCCTGCCCGGCCACGGCACGCTGCACCGCCTGCGTGGCGATGGCCTGCGGATCGGCCGCGGGCGCCGGGTTGAAGCTGGCCAGGTAGGTGGCCATGGCACGCACGTCGGTGTCGGGCAGCTCCTGCAGCCCGTGGACGACCTCGGCCATGGGCCCGCCCGCGATGCCGTGCCGCGGCGAATGGCCGTGGCGCAGGTAGGCGTAGAGGCTGTCCGCATCCCAGGGCACGGCGTTGGTGGAGCGGGCCGTGAGGGCCGGCGCCTCCCAGCCGTCGATCAGCGCGCCGGACAGGAAGTCAGCGCCGGCTTTCTCCGCACCCAAGGTGTTGCGTGGGCTGTGGCAGGCGGCGCAGTGGCCCAGGCCGTTGACCAGGTAGGCGCCGCGGTTCCATTCGGCGCTCTGGCCGGCGACGGGCTGGTAGGGCGTGGGGTCGTGGAACAGGCCGTTCCAGCCGGCCATGAGCGGGCGCAGGTTGAAGGGGAAGCGCAGGTCGTTGGCCGGCATGAGGGCCGGACCGCCATCCTCGCGCGCGCCGGCCTTCACCGGCGGCAGGGACATGAAGTAGGCGTAGAGCGCCTGCAGGTCGTCGTCGCTGGTCTTGGCGAAGGCGGTGTACGGGAAGGCCGGGTACAGGTGGCGGCCGTCGCGCGAGATTCCCTCACGCATCGCGCGCTGGAAGGCGGTGAAGGACCAGCGGCCCAGGCCCGTCTCGGCATCGGGCGTGAGGTTGGTCGTGTGGATCGTGCCGAAGGGGGTGTGCATGGCCCGGCCACCGGCATTCGGCAGGCCGCCGTCGGCCGTGTGGCAGACGGCGCAGTCGCCGGCCGCGGCCAGTTGGCGGCCGCGTTCGATGGTCTGGGCGCTGTAGGCGGGTGCGCTGAAATTGACGGGCGCGATGGCCGGCCGCCAGCCGAGCAGGCCCGCCACCGCGCCGATGGCGCCGACGAGCAGGCCGGCAATGAGGGCCGGCCAACCTTTGCGACGCGGGGCGAGGGTCTGGCTCCTTCCCCCGCTGGGGGAAGGCTGGGATGGGGGCTGCGGCGCTCGATCAGGCGACGGCGTGGTGGACTGGCCCCCACCCCCGCCCTCCCCCAGCGGGGGAAGGAGTGAAGACAGCGCCGCCAGCACCTTCTCCGGCGTGAACGGCGGCTCGCGCAGACGCACGCCCGTCGCATCGAAGATGGCATTGGCGATGGCCGCCGTGCCCGGCACCGACGCCGACTCGCCCGCACCCAGCGGCGACTCGCCGGGGCGCGGCATCTGCAGCACCTCGATGACCGGCACCTCGCGGAAGTGCAGGATCGGATAACTGCCCCATTCGCGCGTGGCGACCACGCCGGCTGGCGGCATGCCGGGCAGCGGGGCCTTCACCGGGACCGGCGGCTTGCCGACGCCGGCCGGCTGCGGGGCAGGCGCGAAGCGCACCTCCTCCTTCAGCGCGCGGCTGGTGGTCTGGATGACATTGCCGTGCACCTGGTGCTCGACGCCGGCCGGGTTGACCGTCAGACCCGCATCGTGGCCGACGACCACGCGGCGCACATGCACCTCGCCGGTCCGGCGGTTGACCTCCACGTCGGCCACCCAGGCCGCCCAGGCCGCGCCGAAGCCGGGCCACTTGCTGTGGATGTAGCGGGCGTACGCGAAGCCCTGTCCAAAAAGGATGTCGCCCCCCGGGCCCACCCGGGACTGCACCGGCCGCGAGGGATGGTCCCCATGCGCATCCTCCTGCGGCCCGGTGCGCCAGCGCCAGCCGGCTTTCTGCGCCGTGGCCTGGATCAGCTCGCGCGCCCGCTCGTCGGGCAGGTGGCGCAGACGGAACTGCACCGGGTCCACGCCCGCGGCCGTGGCCAGCTCGTCGATGAAGCTCTCGTGCGCGAAGGAATTGGGCAGGGCCGAGACGCCGCGCAGCCACGAGGCGCGCACGATGGGCGCCATGTCGCGCACCTGCACCCGCAGGTGGTCGTAGGCATAGGGCGGCCGCGCGGTGCGGTCGCCCATCTCGTAGGCCTGGGCCAGCGGCTCCACGGTGCGGGTGAGCAGCAGGGCCAGTGTGGGCGCACCGTTGCTCGGGTAGCTGGTCTGGAAGTCGTAGGCCGCGATGCCGCCTTCGGGCGACAGGGCGCCGGCCACTTCCATCAGTTGGGCCGTGCCCTTGGGCTCCCACAGGTGCTCCTGCTCGCGGCTGAGCTGCACACGCACCGGCGCGCGGGCCGCGCGGGCCAGCAGCGCGGCATCGGCCGCCACGTCGTCGGCGCCGTTGCGGCCATAGCAGCCGGCGGCCTCCAGGCGGACCACGTCGACTTCGACGTCCTGCAGGTCCAGCAGGCGGGCGAGGTCCGCACGCAGCACATGGGGGTTCTGCGTGCCGGCCCAGCAGCGCAGGCGCACGCGGCCGGGTCCGGCGCTGGGCCCGCCTTCGCGGCCGGCGCCCTTCTGGCCGTCACCTGCGCCACGCCCATCGGCGCCGCCCTGGCTGCTGCCGTCGCCGTCGTCCGGCTCCCACTGCGCCACCGCGCATGAAGGCCCGATGGACGCATGCAGCTGGTACGGCCACAGGTAGGTGCGGCGCAGCGTGCCCTCGCCCGCCAGGGCGGCCTCGACATCGCCCTCGTCCACCAGCGTGCGCGTGGTGGCGGGGTTGGCGCGGATGGCATCCGCCACCTTGCCCGCGCCGGCCAGATCGGGCATGCCGGGCCAGGCCTTCCAGCGGACGCGCAGCTCGCGCATGGCCTGCTCGGCGTGTTCCTCGCGCTCGGCCACCACGCCGACGAAGTCGCGGATGACCACCACGGCGCGGATGCCGGGGATGTGGGCGATGGACGACTCGTCCACCGACTCCAGCGTGTTGCCGATGAAGTCGCCATGGTCCGCGCCGGCATAGGGCGGGCGGATCACGCGGCCGTGCAGCATGCCGGGCAGGCGCATGTCGTGCACGAAGGCCAGCTCGCCAGCCAGCTTGGCGGGGATGTCGATGCGCGGCTGCGGCGTGCCGACGATGCGGTAGTCCTCGGGCCGCTTGAGCGGCGCGGCCGGGTCCAGCCGCAGCAGGGTGCGCTGGCCGGCCAGCAACTCCGCGAAGGGCAGCGCCACACCCTCGGCCACGATGCGTCCGCCGTCGATGGCGAGTTCGTCCGCCGGCCGGCCGAGCCGCTCGGCGGCGCGCGCCAGCAGCCAGTGCCGCGCCTGCGCCGCCGCCAGCCGCAGCGGCTGTGCATGGATCTGGATCGAGGCGCTGGCGATGGTGGCGCCCTGGTTGGGCACCTGCGCCGTGTGGCCCAGCGCCATGGCGATGCAGGCCATGGGCACGTCCAGTTCCTCGGCCACGATCTGGGCCAGGGCCGTCTGGATGCCCGTGCCCAGGTCCACATGGCCGTTGAGGGCGGTGACGCTGCCGTCGTCCCAGACGGCGAGCAGGACTTCGTCGCCCTCCGCCGGATTGCCGGGCACGGCGGCGGGCTGGCCCTTGGCGGGCGGCGGCGGGAGCGGCGTGTCGCGCACGACGACCAGCACGCCCTCGGCGCCGAGGAAGTCGGCGCGCGTGCGGGGCTGGGCGGCGCGGCGCGGGTCGGCGGTCAACGCGCGGCCTCCGGTGCGGGCGCTACGCCGAACCGCGCGGCGGCCAGGCTCACGGCACGCAGGATCTCCACATGCGTCCCGCAGCGGCACAGGTTGCCCGACAGCTCACTGCGAATGCGCGCCTCGTCGGCCTGCGGCTCACGCGCGAGCAGTGCCGCGGCCTGCATCACCATGCCGTTGAGGCAGTAGCCGCACTGGGCGGCCTGCGCCTCCTCGAAGGCCTGCTGCACGGGATGGAAGTGCCCGCGCCGGCCCAGGCCTTCCAAGGTGGTGATGGCGCGCCCCGCCACGCCATGCGCGGGAATGACGCAGGCCCGCGCCGCGGTGCCGTCCACATGCACCGTGCAGGCGCCGCACTGGCCCAGGCCGCAACCGTACTTGGGCCCGTTCAGGCCGAGGTCGTTGCGCAGCAGGTGCAGCAGCGAGGCCTGGCGTGGCACCTCGCCCGCGAAGGGCTGGCCGTTGACGGTGAGCTGAAGCGCGGGCAAGGCAGGTCGCTCGAACCTTCTCAGGCGACGTCGGCCGACTGGATGCGCTTGACGCCCTTGGCCTGCATCTGCTGCCAGGCCTTGGCGAGCGAGCCGTTGAGGTCGATGGCGCGGGTCGCGTCCTCGATCACGTAGACGTTGAAGCCGGCGGCCCGCGCGTCGAGCGCCGTCCAGGCCACGCAGAAGTCCGTGGCCAGGCCCGTGACGTACACGGTCTTGATGCCGCGCGCCTTGAGGTAGCCCGCCAGGCCGGTGACGGTCTTGCGGTCGGCCTCCTGGAAGGCGGAGTAGCTGTCCACGCCCTTGTTGTAGCCCTTGCGGATGATGAGCTGGGCGGTGGGCAGCTTCAGGTCCTTGTGCAGGGCCGCGTCGTCGGTGCCCTGCACGCAGTGGTCGGGCCACAGCACCTGGTTGCCGTAGTTCAGCTTGATGCTGTCGAAAGGCTTGGTGCCGTTGTGGGCGCTGGCGAAGGAGGTGTGGCCGGGCGTGTGCCAGTCCTGCGTGACGACGATGTTCTGGAACTTGGGCGCCAGCGCATTGATGACCGGCACCACGTCGGCGCCGCCCTTGACGGGCAGCGTGCCGCCGTCGACGAAGCAGTTCTGCACGTCGACCACGATCAGCGCGGCCTGGGCGCTGGGGCTGATCTTCTTCGCGTCGGCCGCCAGCAGCGGCGGCGCGATGGCGGCCGCGCCGAGGGCGGCGGCGGCCTGCAGGAAATGGCGGCGTGGGTTGGCGGTGCGCAGCATGGTCATCATCGGTCCCTCCGAGGACAGGTTTGGAAATCAGACGCTGAGGTAGGCCCGTCGCACTTCATCATTGGCCGCCAGCTCGTCCATGGTGGCCTGGTAGCGGATCTGGCCTTTTTCCAGCACGTAAGCACGGTCCGAGACGAGTTCGGCGAAGTGCATGTTCTGCTCCGACAGCAGGATGGACACGCCCTGGGCCTTGAGCTCCAGGATCATCTGCGCCATCTGCTCCACGATGACCGGCGCGACGCCTTCGGAGGGCTCGTCGAGCAGCACGAGGTAGGGGTTGCCCATGAGCGTGCGCGCGACGGTGAGCATCTGCTGCTCGCCGCCGCTCATGCGGCCGCCGGGGCGGTCGGGCATCTCGCCGAGGTTGGGGAAGAGCTTGAACAGCTTCTCGGGCGTCCATAGCGGCGCGGCGCCGCCGTCGGCCCATTGGCGGCCGGCCTGGCGGCCGACTTCGAGGTTCTCCATGACCGTGAGGTCGGTGAAGACACGCCGGTCCTCGGGCACGAAGCCCAGGCCCAGGCGGGCGGCGTGGTGCGGCTCGGTCCTGGAGATGTCGTGGCCCAGGAAGCGGATGCTGCCGCGGCGCTTGGCGAGCATGCCCATCAGCGCCTTGAGGGTGGTCGACTTGCCGGCGCCGTTGCGGCCCATGAGGGCGACGACTTCGCCGCGGCGCACTTCCAGGTCCACGTCGTAGAGGATCTGGGCAGCGCCGTACCAGGCGCAGAGGGACTTGGCTTCGAGCAGGACGGGCGGGGTGCTCACTGGTGGGGCCTTGTTGTGGGTGTCGTTGCGAACGTTGGGAGCGTCCGGTTCTGAATGACTTTCGCAGTGGTGCGCGTGCTCGCAGCTTCAATGGCGGTGGGGGCGGCGCGGCGGGGCCGGGCTGCCAGGGGCTCAGACGGTGGCGGTCGATGCTGCGCATCGACTCCGCTGCGATGCGCGGTCAGGGGGCGCGTCGCATAACTCGCTGCGCTGCCTGCGGCAGCTGGAGTGAACCCCTGCGGCTGGACCACCGATAGTTGTAGAGACTGATACGCTGGCTGGGCCTTCACCAGGAGAAGGTTCATGACCGCAAGATCGACATACCGCCAGCATTCGCTGGAGTTCAAGTTG
>NZ_JAGOPN010000038.1 GCF_017991995.1 Pseudacidovorax sp.
TGGAAACCAAACCATACAAGCCTGTCGAAGCCTCGCGTGTCAGGGTTGTGATGACGCGGGCCAGAACGACTGGGCCTTTGCGCCGCGCGCCGCTCTGCCCTTCGACAGGCTCAGGGCGAACGGATTTTTGGGGCAGGGTGGCGGAACCCGGCCGTTCAGGCACATGGTCGAGGCAGAGGATGCCGGTGTGCGTGCGGAGGTGCCATTCGCGGCGCCGTGCAGTGCGCAAGGCGCGTCGGTGGAGAGCGGGTGAGGCAAGCCGGTCAGCGCGAGCGTGCACCGGGAGCGCGCATGCCGGCGTCCTCTGCCGGGTTACTCACCCTATCGCCAATGCACCGGAGCCCTACCGCCAGTGCACCGGCGCCCCATCCCCACTGCATGGAGGCCCCACCGCCAGTGCGCCGAGACGCGTAGCCAGTGCACCAGGCCCTCGCCGCCCATCGACCCAAGTACCCACCGCTGGTCGACGCAGGAGATACGGCGGACTTCTCCCCCCAGCTCAGCCAGGCGCCCTCAGTGGAAATCGCGGCTGCGGTTCTCGCGGGCCAGCCGCCCCAGCAGCGGCGTGAGGTCGCGCAGGCCCTCGGCGACCAGGTGGCAGACCTTGCCGCCCGTGTCCTGGTCGCGCTGCCAGGTGCCGCGCACGGCCAGCAACTGCGACTTGAGCAGCGGCTCGCGCCATTGCTCGGCCACGCGGGCCCAGACCACCACGTTGACCGCGCCCGTCTCGTCCTCCAGCGTGACGAAGACGGTGCCCTTGGCCGTGCCCGGCCGCTGGCGCACGGTGACGATGCCGCAGGCGCGCACCGGCATGCCGCTGGGCATGGCGCGCAGTTCCTCGGCGCTCGACAGGCGCCAGCCCGCCAGCCGGGGCCGCAGCAGCGCCAGCGGATGGCGCCGCAGGCTGAAACCCAGGCTGGCGTAGTCGCCGACGATCTCCTCGCCCTCCTGTGCCGCCGGCAGGGCGAGCGGCGCCTCGTGGATCGGCGCATCGCGCAGCAGGGCCGCGGCGCGGTGCGAGGCCGTGGCCTCCCACACCTGCTGGCGGCGGTGGCCGGCCAGGGCCTGCAGGGCGTCGGCGCCGGCCAGCAGGGCCATCTCGGCCGGGCCGAGGCCGGCGCGGCGGGCCAGATCGCCCGTGCCGGTGAAGGGCGAGCGCGCCCGGGACTCGACCAGGCGCGTCATCGCCGCCGGGCTCAGGCCCTTGATGTGGCGCAGGCCCAGTCGCACGGCCGGCTGGCCCGGCAGCGCCTGGGCCGCGGATTCGGCCCAGGCGGGCGCGGGGGGCGGACCGGCCCCGTCGGCCGGCTCCAGGGTGCAGAAGGCGTCGCTGCGGGTCACGTCCACCGGCCGCACCTGCACGCCATGGCGCACCGCGTCCTGGATCAGCTGAGAGGGCGTGTAGAAGCCCATGGGCTGCGCATTGAGGATGGCCGCCAGGAAGCAGGCCGGCTCGTAGCACTTGAGCCAGCTGCTGACGGTGACCAGCTTGGCGAAGCTGGCGGCGTGGCTTTCCGGGAAGCCGTATTCGCCGAAGCCCTGGATCTGCTGGAAGATGGCCTTGGCGAAGTCCTCGTCGTAGCCGTTGGCCACCATGCCCTTGACCAGTGGGTCGTAGAAGCGCTCCATGTGCCCCGTGCGCCGCCAGGCCGCCATGGCACGGCGCAGGCGATCGGCCTCGCCGGCGCTGAAGTCGGCGGCGATCATGGCGATCTGCATCACCTGCTCCTGGAAGATGGGCACGCCCAGCGTGCGCTGCAGCGCCGGCTCCAGCTGCGGATAGCGCAACTCGATCTTCTCGCCGCGTTCCACCTTTGCGCGGTTCTTCAGGTAGGGATGGACCATGCCGCCCTGGATGGGCCCGGGCCGCACGATGGCCACCTCGATCACCAGGTCGTAATAGTTGCGCGGGCGTAGGCGCGGCAGCATGGACATCTGCGCCCGGCTCTCGATCTGGAACACGCCCACGGTGTCGGCGCGGCCGATCATGTCGTAGACGCGCGGATCGTCGGTGGGCAGTTGGTGCATCTGGTGCGCCGTGCCGCGCCAGCCGTTGACCATGTCCAGCGCACGGCGGATGCAACTGAGCATGCCCAGGGCCAGCACGTCCACCTTGAACATGCCGATCTCGTCGAGGTCGTCCTTGTCCCACTGGATGATGGAGCGCGCCTCCATGCTGGCCTTTTCGACCGGCACCAGCCGGGTGAGCGGCCCCTGCGTGAGCACGAAGCCGCCGACGTGCTGGCTGAGGTGGCGCGGAAAGCCGCGCAGCTCGTTGGCCAGGCCGATCCACAGCCGCAGGCGGAACGGGTCCTCGCGCACGCCGGCCCGGGACATGGCGGCCTCCAGCCGCTCGTCGAGCATGGGGTCGTCGAACCAGTAATGGTCTTTGGCGAAGGCATCCACCAGCCGCTCGTCGATGCCCAGCGCCTTGCCGGCGTCGCGCAGCGAACTGCGCGAGCGGTAGCTGATGACCACGGCGGCGATGGCAGCGCGCTCGCGACCGTAGGTCTCGTAGATGTACTGGATGACCTCCTCGCGCCGGTCGTGCTCGAAGTCGACGTCGATGTCCGGCGGCTCGGCGCGCTCGCGGCTGATGAAGCGCTCGAACAGCAGGTTGCCGTCGTCGGGGTTCACGGCGGTGATGCCCAGGCAGTAGCAGACGGCCGAGTTGGCGGAGGAGCCGCGGCCCTGGCAGAGGATGCCCTGGCGCCGGGCGAAGGCGACGATGTCTTCCACCGTGAGGAAGAACATCTCGTACTTCAGGTCGAGGATGAGGTCGAGTTCCTTCTCGATCTGCGCGCTGACCTTGGCGGGCACGCCCTCGGGATAACGCGTCTGCGCGCCCTCCCAGGTCTTGCGGATCAGCGTCTGCGCCGGCGTCTCGCCCGATCCGATGACTTCCTGTGGGTAGACGTACTGCTCTTTCAGTTCCTTGAGCTGGAAGCGGCAGCGAGCCGCGATCACGAGCGTGCGCGCCAGCAGCCCGGCCGGATACAGCCGCGCCAGCCGCGTGCGCGCCCGCAGGTGGCGCTCGGCGTTGGGCTGCAGCGCGAAGCCGCAGTCGGCCACCGGCCGGCCCTCGCGCACGGCGGTGAGCACGTCCTGCAGCGGCTTGCGCGAGCGCAGGTGCATGTGCACGTCGCCCGCCGCCACCAGCGGCAGGCCGGTGGCCTCGCCGGCGCGGCGCAGCACCTGCAGCCACAGGGCGTCGTCGGCCTCGTGGAACAGCTCCACTGCCAGCCACAGCGGCCCGGGCTCTCCATCACTGCGCGGCGGGAACAGCGCCGCCACCGTGGCCAGGTCAGCCTGCAGCGCCGCCTCGTCGATGGGCTCGCCGCTGCGACGCCGCGGCACGCAGAGGATTTCGCAATGCACCAGCGCCGCGGCATCGGCCAGCTCGGCGCGGTAGTCGCCCTTGGCGACGTCCTCGCGCATGCGGGCGGCGCTGATGTACTGGCACAGGTGGCCCCAGCCTTCGAGGTCGTGGGCCAGCACGACGAGGCGAAAACGGCCGAAGTCGAATTCGCTGCCGAAGATCAGCTTCGGCTCGGGATGCGGCGGCAGCGGCAGGCCGTCCTCCTCGCGCTCTTCGCGCCACATGCGCAGGCCGCTGACGGCGCGCACCACGCCGGCCACCGAGCATTCGTCGGTGATGGCGATCGCCGCGTAGCCCAGTTGCCAGGCGCGCACCGCCAACTCCCACGGATGGGAGGCGCCGCGCTGGAAGCTGAAGTTGCTCAAGGCATGCAGCTCGGCATAGGCCGGCAGCATCTGCCCCGCGGCAGACGGCACGTCCGGCCCCTGGGCACGCGCGGCCTGCCGTTGCTGGCGCCGTGCCTCCTCGTCCTTGAGCGAGAGTTCAGGCATAGATGCCCTGCAGGTACCAGCGCACCGGCGCCTCGGTGCCGGCGAGCGTCGCCCGCTCGCGGTAGATCCAGAACAGCGCGCCGGCCACGTCCTGGGCGATGTAGTAGTCGCGGGCGGCGGGCCGGCCGGCTTCCCACCAGGCCGTCTCCAGCCGCTGCGGACCGGCCAGACGCCGCAGCGGAGCGCCCCCATGGCAGGGCTCGCCGTCCTGCACGGGCAGCAGGCGCGGCTCGCGCAGCAGCCAGGCGGGCAGCAGGCCGGTGCCGATGTCGGGCAGGACGGAACCCGGCTCGCCCAAGACCTGTTCGCCAGCAGGCCGGGCGCCGCCCAGGTTCGAGGCCGGATGCCGGGCGTTGGTGTGCTGCCCCGGGCGGCCTGTGCCTGGTCTGGTCTTGTCCGGAACGGCGGCCTTCGGACCCGCCGCCGGCCGCCAACGCTGGCGGCCTTCGGGCCGATGGTCCTGCACGGGCTGCGCCGCCAGCACCTGCGGCGCGCCCAGCCGGGCGCTGAGCTTTTCGAGCAGCTGGTGCAGGGGCTCGCCCTCGCGCCCCTCCTCCGCCCAGGCGCCGGCATGACCGCCGGGCAGCGACGGTGGCAGCAGGCTGCGGGTGCGGCCCTGCCAGTCGGCCGTCTCCAGCGAACGCAGCCGCAGCCAGCCGGTGGGCGCGATCAGCTGGGTGAGCGCCAGCCGCTCCGCCAGCAGCCGCCGCAGGTGGGCCATGTCCTGCGTGGGCTCGGCCGTGCGCACCTGCAGCTGCTGCGAGCGGGGCAGTTCGGCGCCATCGAGCCGCCTGAGGTCGAGCGTCCAGGACAGCTCGATGGCCAGCACGCCGCGTTGGCGTGCCTGCAGCCACAGGCGCAGGGCGCTCAGCAGGCGCTGGGCTGCCCACAGCAGCTCGGGCGCGGACTGGGCCAGCATCGGCAACTCGAGCCGCTGCTCGAAGCTGTCGGGCACCTGCAGCCAGGGCAGGCCGTCGGGACGCAGGCCCCAGGCCAGGTCGAGCGCCTCGCGCAGCGGCGCGCCGAAACGCCGCACCAGCGGCCCGCGCGGCAGGGCCGCGACGTCGCCCCAGGTGCGGCAGCCCAGGCGGGCGAGCACCTGCAGGTGGGGAGCGGCGGCCCCCAGGGTGTCGAGCGGCAGGTCGTCGGGCAGCCGGGTCGGCTGGGGCTGCCGGGCGATGTACAGCCGCATCCGGGCCAGCGCCTCCAGGCTGGTGGCACCCGTGACCTGCCGCACCTTCAGGCCTGGCGGCACGCTGGCACCGATCTGCCGCATCAGGGCGCGCCGGCCGCCCCACAGCCGCTCGCAGGCCGACACCTCCAGCATCAGTGCCTCGTCCAGCCAGGCGACATGGGGCGTGAACTGCAGGGCCCACCAGCCGAGCGATTCGGGCGTGGGACAGGCCACGTCCGGCTGCGGCGGGGCGGCATCCGGCGCCGTCCCGCCCGAGGCGGCGGGCTCAGGCAGCCACTGAAGCGCGAGCCAGTGCATGGGCAGGGTCCTGGCGCAGGGCGCGGCGCAGATCCAGGCGCACCACGGTGGCCCCGCCCTCGCCCATGGGCTGGGTGCGGGTCGATGCGGGCACGACGGGTCGAGCCGACCGCGTGGCATCGAGCAGGCCACCAAGGCGCGTCCCGCGGCCAGGCATCGGCAGGGGGTGCGCCAGCGGCGGCCCACGGCGCTTGAGCAGGTGCACGTCGAGCTGCCCGTCGGGCCGGGGCTGCAGACGCAGGCGAAGGCGCGCGGGCGATGCCGACGGCGCGACCGCATCGGGCCGGCAGACGAAGAGCAGCGCGCCATGCCGGGCAGCGGCGAGCTGCAGCCGGCGCAGCTCGCCCAGCCGCGCCTGTGGCAGCCAGGCCAGCACGGCGGCCACCTCGGCGCAGCGCAGTGCCTGCTCGCAGGCCCACAGCCGGGCGGGGGCGGCGTCGGCCCGCACCCACAGCAGGGACTCCAGAGGCAGGCCACCGGCCGCCAGCGCGGGGCCGAAAGGCTCGTGCGGCGGGCCGATCAGCACCACCGGCTGGGCGCGCTCGGCCACGGCCCGCGCCAGTGACGGCAACAGCACAGGCCACAGCGGCGCCTCGGCGTCGGGCTGCAGCAGCTCGGTCATCGCCCCGAGCGGCCAGCCGCCGCCGGGCAACTCGGCATCCAGGCCAGGATGTCCGCTCGGGTAGGTCGCTGCGCCGGCCTCACCCAGCTCGTCGCCGCGCCACACCCCTTCGGGAGCGTAGGAGAGATCGACAAGGACGGTGGATCTGCGCATGGCGAAAGGAGAGGCGGCCAACAAATACTGTATGAATATCCATACTTTAACGCTTTGTCAGGATTGGCGGAAACGGCCGTGGCGCACGCTCGGCCTTTCGGCGACGAGACGCCGGCTCCTGCCAAACGCGCACAAATCCACATCAACGCCCATCGTGTGAGGCGCAAACGGCCTGTCGATCGCTGCACCGGTCGACAGGCCGCTAACCTCCCGCCCCAGCCGAGCCGCCTCATCCCCAGAAGGCCGCCGGCGCGAGACCAGGGAGGTTTCATGTCCACGCTGTCACACACGCTGCGGGTGCATTCGCCCGCACTGCCGGTCTTTGCCGGCACGCCCCTGCTGCAGCCCGTGCGGCTGTCGGGCCACGAGGGCGTCAATGCCCTCTTCACCTATGAG
>NZ_JAGOPN010000003.1 GCF_017991995.1 Pseudacidovorax sp.
CTTATCGACGCTCGGCGCAGGGATGGGGTGATGACTCAGGGTGTCGGTCGGTAGGGTCTGAAGCTACCGCCGATGCCTGTCGATGTCCCTACATCCCGGCTCCTCGCCCTTTCTTACGGTTTGGTTGGTGGAAACCAAACCATACAAGCCTGTCGAAGGGCAGAGCGGCGCGCGGCGCAAATGCCCGGCGGTGCTTGAGCCGCCTGCGTGCTGCCTATAGGGGCGGGCTGCGACAGGCTCAGCCCGAACGGGTTGGGATTGACTGGCCGGCATTAGCTCCAGCGCCCGAAGGGCCCAGAGCACCCGAAGACCCGACGACGCCGAAGACCCAACGGCGTCAAAGACCCAGGGTCCTAAAAACGGGAGGGCTCGCGCGCAGCGTCGAGGCGGAGGGTGCCGGTGTGCGTGCGGAGGTGCCATTCGCGGCGCCGTGCAGTGCGGCAAGCACGTCGGTGGAAAGCGAGCACCTGTGTCGCGCAACAAGCCGGTCAGCGCGAGCGTGCACCGGGAGCGCGCATGCCGGCGCCCTCTGCCGGGTTACCGCCCCGACGACCTGCGAACCCAGGCCTTCAGAGCGCCCCTACGACTGGCAACAGTACACCCTGACTGCCCCACCCACCCGACCGGCTCAAGACCCCCGCCGCGCCCCCTCCATCGGCGGCGCAATCTCCTCCAGCGTGCGCCGCTCCGCATCCACGCCCCAGCGCAGCGCCGCCAGCCCCGCCGCGATGACAAGTGCCGCACCGATGCCGTAACCGATGGCCACCGCCCCGCGGCTGCCCGTCTCGATCAACGCCCCGAAAAGCCAGGGCGCCACGAAGCCG
This sequence comes from Pseudacidovorax sp., assembly GCF_017991995.1. Taxonomy (GTDB): domain Bacteria; phylum Pseudomonadota; class Gammaproteobacteria; order Burkholderiales; family Burkholderiaceae_C; genus Xenophilus. Next base: position 825 of record NZ_JAGOPN010000003.1, read on the forward strand.
CCCGCACCCGTGCCCAGCGCGTAGAACAGCGCAATCGCGATGGCCCGCATCTCCAGCGGAAACACCTCGCTCACCGTCAGGTAGGCCGAACTGGCCGCCGCCGAGGCCAGGAAGAACACCGCCGACCAGGCCAGCGCCTGCGTCAAGGCATCCAGCCAGCCCGCCATGAAGGCCACACCCGTCAGCGCCAGGCCCACGCCCGCGCCCGCATAGGTGAGGGCGATCATCCGCCGCCGGCCCACGCTGTCGAACAGCGGCCCCAGCAGCAGCGGCCCCAGCACATTGCCCAGCGCGAAGGGAAAGATGTACAGCGCCACCCGCGACGCATCCACGCCGTGGAAGCGCGTCAGCACCAGCGCATAGGTGAAGAAGATCGCGTTGTAGAAGAAGGCCTGCGACAGCATCAGCCCCAGCGCGACCGCGCTGCGCTGGCGGTAGTGCACCAGCAGCACGCGCGCCACCTCGCGTAGGCTGGGGCTGGGCCGGTGGCCCACCGGCGCATGGACGACCGGCGGCGGCAGCGGCCCGTGCTCCCGCGCCACCTGGGCCTCGATGTCGGCCAGGATCCGCTCGGCCTCCGCCGCCCGCCCGTGCGCGGCCAGCCAGCGCGGACTCTCGGGCACATGGCGGCGGATCAGCACGATGGCCAGGGCCAGCAACGCACCCAGCCCGAAGCCCACCCGCCAGCCCCACACCGGGCCGAACACCCGCGGGTCGAGCACCACCAGCGCCAGCCCCGCGCCCAGCGCGGCGCCAAGCCAGAAGCTGCCGTTGATCGCCAGGTTGACCCGGCCCCGCACCCGCGCCGGCACCAGCTCGTCGATGGCGGAGTTGATCGCCGCATATTCGCCGCCGATGCCCAGGCCGGTGAAGAAGCGGCAGACCGCGAAGATCGCGAAGGTGGGCGAGAAGGCGGTGGCGAAGGTCGCGGCCGCGTACACGGCCAAGGTGAGCATGAACAGCTTCTTGCGGCCGAGCCGGTCGGTCATGCGGCCGAAGACCAGCGCACCGGTCACCGCACCGGCCACGTAGAGCGAGCCGGCCAGGCCCACCTGCGCGGCCGTCAGGCCCAGGGTGTCGCCGCGCTCCAGCACGCCGCCGATGGAGCCGACCATCGTCACCTCCAGCCCGTCGAGCACCCAGGCGATGCCGAGCGCGATCACCACGCGCCAATGCCAGCGCGACCAGGGCAGTCGGTCCAGTCGTGCGGGGATGTCGGCGCCTGCAGGCGCCGACGGAGAGGAAGAAGTGGCAAGGGTCGTCATGGCGCTCCGATCTGCGGGCCACGCTAGCGCGGCCCGGGACGCGGAGGCGTCGGCCATGGCTGACAGGCGATGTGGCGAATGGACGTAGACGGACCCGGGCGCTGGGCCGCAGCGTCGCGGCGATGACCCAATCCCAAGACCCCTCCCAGGACGTCGCCACGCAAGGCGCGACGCCCGCCTCGTCGCCGCAGCGCGAGACGCCCCGCCAGGACAAGGCCTCGCCCGGCACGCATTACAAGGACGAGCCGGAAGTCACCCAGGAAGAGTCCGTGCCCCTCGACGGCAAGGACCCGGTGGGCGAGAAGATGATGGAAAAGCTGGGCGACGAACGTCGCCAGCAACAGGAGGATCGCCAATGAAGCGCGGGCACGACGCACTGCCAATGGGCGAGACGGTGCCCGTCATCGATCCGCCGCCGCCCACCCCGGTGCCGCCGTTGACCGAACCTTTCCCGCCCGGCACGGAACCCGCGCCGCCTGTGCCGCCGTCGCCCTCGCCGGAGCCGCTGCCCGCGCCGTTTCCTGCGTAGCCTGCGAGACGGGCCGGAAGCCCCACGCCCGGCCCTGCGCCACGACCGATGCCGGGCCCATGCCGGCAATGCGCCGATTCAGGTGGACCAGATGCGCGGCGGCGCCCCGTCCAGCCGCCACAGTTCGCGGCGCCAGTCGGTCCAGATGCCCCGCAGCAGTTGCATCGCCGGCTCGACCACCGGCGCGAGCACCCGCACGACGATCACCGAGGGCTGTGGGCTGGTGGCGCCGGCGGCCTCGCCCAGGGCGTGGCTGTCGATGCGGGTGCGGGCGATCTCCAGCAGGGCCTCGCGCCGTTCGCGAGGGATGGGCGTGCCGCTCACATGGAAGAGCGAGGCAATGCAGCGCCGACCGGCCAGGCCCAGCGCACCGTCGAGCAATGGGGCATCGCCGGCCTCGATGCGTCCCCGCTCCAGCCAGACACCGGGCACCTCCAGGTGCTGCTGCAGGCTGCCCGCCACGAAGGGCTGGCCTGCATGGGGCAGGCCGAGGGCCGTCACGTCCCAGCCGATGAATTCGCCGCCCGGTTCCACATCCATGCGCAGGCGGTTGTGGGCCTGGCAGCCGCTGTAGCACAGGGCTTCCAGCGGCAGCCATTCCAGCCGCGCCCCGGCCTGCACCTGCAGGTGCGTCTGCTGCACCGCGGGTTCGCCTTCGCTGCGGTAGAAGCGGGATGCGCCCGGCGTGGTGACCAGGCCGTGGCTGCCGGCAGCGGCCGTCGCGTGGATGTCGAGCGTGTCGCCACCCACCAGGCCGCCGGGTGGGTGCACCAGCACGTTGTGGCAGATGGTGTCGCCTTCGGGGTAGAGGCTCTGCAGGATGCGCAGCGGACCGTCATGGCGGAAACGCGCCACGCTGCGGCCGTCGCGCGCGGCATAGTCGATGGAGAGTCGGGCGTGCCAGGGCATCGGGGGAGTCTAAGCAGGCGGAAAGTGCGGTCTCGGCGGCGCAGGCTGCAGAGACGGCCTGCCGCCGACCGTTGCGGGGCGGCATCGCCGTGCGGCGGCCGGAGGCGCGTCCGGAATGAAGCCGCGCAGACTACGCGGCCTTCCAGGCCCCGAAGTGCGCCGCACCGGCCTCGTCGATCAGGGCGGGGCCGAGGCAGTCGATGGCATGCGGCGAGGCGCGGAACACGTCGCGGCAGGAGAGCTCGGCATCGCGCTGGTCCGAGCGCTCGCCACGGAACTCGCGCAGCCGCTCGGCATCGATGCCGAACACCACGCGGCCGATGCCCGACCAGAAGATCGCCCCCGCGCACATCACGCACGGCTCGGCCGAGGAATAGATCGTGGCCTTGGCCAGCACCTCGCGGCCGAGGCCCAGGCCGGCGAGCTTGCGGATGGCATTGGCCTCGGCATGGCCGGTCACGTCGCCGGTCTCGCCGCTGTTGCAGTAATCCTCGGTCAGCACGCGGTTGTCCTCGGACACGATGACGGCGCCGAAAGGGCGGTTGCCGCGGCGGCGGCCGGCATGCGACCAGCCGATGGCCTTGCGCAGGTAGCGGCCGTCGCGTTCGTCGAGCGCGACTTCCGGGGGAAGCAGGGTGGAGAAAGACATGGAGCGGGCGGCGGGCAGGTGCCGCGGAACGAAGGGGGAAGAGGCAGAACGGCCGGGCGTCGCAGACTGCAGGAGGCATGCCAGCCGCGCCGGAAGGCGCGCGATGGGCACGGGACAGGGATTGAAATGCGCCAAGCCTGGCGAAGGTGGACGGCCTGCGATGAAGCCGGCAGGAAGGAAAGGAGGATCGGTGCGGGCTCGGGCGATCAGACGTCGAAGTCCAGCGAACGCTCCTGCCGGTGCAGCGGTGCCTCGGGTGGCAGCGTCGACTGGCGAAGGGTGCGCAGGCCCAGCTCGGTGATGCCGAAGACGACCGCCTCGCGGGCGGAGCCCGGCCCGAAAGGCCCCACGGCCGGCACGCTGGCGGTGATCAGTTGGGCAGCCTTCAGCAGCAGCACGTGGTCCACCTCGGCCGTCTGTCGGACGGCCAGCGGAAAGCGTTCCTTCTCGATGCGAGCCAGGTATTCGAGGGACATCGCCACCTCCTGTGCGAACCGCCATTCTGTGACTTAATTCACAAACAAGTGTGACGCTGGATCAAGGCCTTGTGTCGACTGTGAGTACTTGTTTGCGACAGCGGCACGGGCCGGCGCGGGTAGCCCGGCGCGCCACCGCATCAGGCCGCGGCGGCGATGCCGTAGGTGCGCCGGTACATCTCCACCAGGTGTTCGCCGGCCGTGCACGGCGCGAAGCGGGGCGTCTCGCCCGCTGCGACGGTGCCGGGCACGGCCTCGATGCGGGCCAGGTAGTCCGGCTCGTAGAAGAAGGGGATGGAATAGCGCGGCGCGCCGCCCGAATGCAGGTTGCGCACGCGGTGCGGGTTGGAGTGGTACAGGCCGTTGGTCCAGCGCGGAATCATGTCGCCCAGGTTGACCACGAAGCAGCCTGCGATGGGCGTGGCGGGCAGCCAGTCGCCACCGGGCATCTGCACCTCCAGGCCGCCGTGGCCGTCCTGCGCCAGGATGGTGATGGCGCCCCAGTCGGTGTGCGCCCCGGCGCCGAACGTGCGCGCGTCGGCGCCTTCGGGGTGGGCGGGGTAGCGGATCATGCGCAGCGTGACCATGGGGCTGTCGCTGGTGGCGTCGAACCAGGTCTCGGGCAGGTCGAGCGAGAGGGCCATCAGCTGCATCAGCCGGCGCGACAGGGCCAGCATGGCCTGGATGTACGCCTCGCACTGCGCGGGCGCCTCGGGCACTTCGGCCGGCCACTGGTTGTGGCCGTAGGTCTGGTAGCCGGCGAGCACATAGGGATGGTCGGCCGGGTAGGCCATGCCGCAGTAGAAGCTTTCCTTGAGGTCGGGGCGGGCGGCGGCGTCGAGGGTCTGTGCACCCATCAGCTCGTAGCCGCGCATCGCGGGCGACTTGTGCATCTCCAGCGCCTCGCGCGTGGCCATCGGCACGTCGAGCAGCCGGCGGGCCAGCTCGAACTGGGCCTGCACCTGCGCGGCCGGCACGCCATGGTGGCGCACGTAGAAGAAGCCCGAGGCCATGGCGGCGGCGCGCATCTGCGCGGCCACCTCGGCGCTGCGCGGCCCGCCCAGGGCGAGCGCGCCGCCCAGGTCGATGACGGGGATGGTCATGGCGGCCTCGTACCTTGTCAGGCCTTGAGCTTGCGCTCGGCAGCCGTGGGCAGGAAGCGGTCGGTCCAGATGTCGCCCACGGTGGGCGAGCTCTTCAGGCCGAAGGCGGCGACGGTCTCGTCGATGGTGGCCTGCAGGCGGTCGGGCGTGGCGGCGCCCCAGCCGAGGGCCATCGTGCCCGGTGTCTTCATGCTGCCGTCGACGATCAGCTGCAGGCGCTCGTGCTCGATGGCCTCGTTGGCCAGCGGTTCGCGGGCCTTGATGGCGGCGGCGCCCGCCTTCGTGTCCGCCATGGCCTCGATCCAGCCGCGTGTGGTGGCCTTGACGAAGGCCTTCATGGCCTCGGCGTTCTCCATGCTCTTCGCATTGGCGACCAGACCGTTGCCGTACGACTTCATGCCGTAGTCCGAGAAGCGGAACGCCGTGATCTGCTCCGGGCCCATGCCGCGCAGCTTGAGGTTGAGCAGACCGGTGAAGTAGAAGTAGCCCGCGCCGTCGAAGTCGCCCTTGACGAAGCGGGTGTCGCCGATGTCGGGCGCCACGTTCTCCCACTTGACGCTGGCCGGGTCGAAGCCCTGGGCCTTGGCGAAGACGGGAAACAGCTTGCGCGAGGCATTGAAGGGCTGACCCAGCAGCGTCTTGCCCGCCAGGTCGGTGGGCTTCTTGATGGGGCCGTCCTTGCGCACCAGGATGGCGTTGGGGTTCAGGTCGTACTGGATGGCCACGGCCTTGAGGCCCGCCGTGGGGTTGTTGACGTCGAACTCGACCATGGTGGCCAGATCGGCCGAGGCGCAGTCGTAGGCGCCGCTGCCCACCAGGCTGATGGCGGCGGCCGAGCCGTTGCCGGTGTCGATGGCCACGTCGAGCCCGGCGTCCTTGTAGTAGCCGCGCTGCTGCGCCAGCAGGAAGCCGGCGGCCGTGGCCTCGACCTTCCAGCCCAGGTTGAACTTGAACTTCTGCAGGGAGCCCTGGGCACGCACGAAGGGCGTGGCGGCAAGCAGGGTGGCGGCGCCCGAGGCGGCCAGGAGGGAGCGGCGGTGCAGCATGGTGCGGTCTTCGAACAAATGCGTTGGAAAGCCCCGCGGGCGGTGGGCCGGGCGCGGGGATGCCAGAGCAATTTCCGGGCGGCTCCGGGTGGGGCCGCTGAACGCTTCTACTCCTGCAAGGGTTTCAGCACGATCCATGCCGCGCGCGTTGCAATGCCTGCGCGCCCGCGCGGCCTGGGCTCGTGCACCACCAGCGCTCGCGTGTGGTGCGGCCATGGCGGCGCGCGCACCGCCCTGGTTGGTCACGCCCCGGCTTGGCGCAAGAGACCCTTGGTCGATCTCGGAAAGCGCACAAAACGCTTGCTGCGTCCCGGGGTGCGCCGCCCATAATCGCGGCCCAGAGAGTAGAAGCGTTCAGCAACGCCCGCCTGCCGCCCCGGCAGGTGTCAGCGGCCCGGGAATTGCTCTTGACGTCCTGCCCACGTGCACCGTGGCGCGGCGCGATCAGGATGCAGCAGCAGCCCCGAAGCCCGCCCTCCATGGTCTCCGACGGACGGACAACTTCCTTCCACCCCACTCACCGGAGAGCCCCACCATGACCGCCATCGCCACCACCGCCCCCGACTTCGCCCTTGCCGAGCTTGAAAAGGAATCGCGCATGGGCGCGATGGGTTCGGAGACCACCACCCGCGAGGTGCGCCGCATCAGCCTGGCCGACTTCGACACCCGCCGCGCCGAGATCGCCGACCAGCTGTGGGATGCCGCCGTCGACGTCGGCTTCTTCCAGCTGGTGGACCACGGCATCGACCTGGCCGACATCCGCGCCGCCTTCGCCGAGGCCGAGCGCTTCTTCGCGCTGCCCGATGCGGTGAAGGCCCAGTACCCGCTGGCCAACAACGCCGGCTGGGAGAGCAAGGCACAGGTGCGGCCCTCCACCGGCACCGCCGACCAGAAGGAGAGCTACCAGATCACGCTGCCGCTGATGGGCCCGCTCTTTCCGACCGAGGTGGAGCTGCCCGGCTTCAAGGCTGCCATGTTGGCCTTCGAGCAGAAGAGCTGGGAGATCGGCATGAAGGTGCTGTCCTGCTTTGCGCTCAAGCTCGGCTTCGACACCGAGTTCTTCACCCGCGCGCACGACAAGTCCAGCGCCGAGTACCAGAGCACGCTGCGTCTGCTGCACTACTACGCCATCCCGCCCGAGGCGCAGGCGAACCTGGACCTCTGGCGTGCCGGTGCGCACACCGATTTCGACTGCCTCACGATCCTCTACCAGCGCCAGGGGCAGGGCGGCCTGCAGGTGTGCCCGGGCAAGGAATTCGAGAAGCAGGAATGGACCTCCATCCCGCCCGACGAGGACGTCATCACCTGCAACATCGGCGACATGCTCATGCGCTGGAGCGACGACCAGCTGCCCAGCAACTTCCACCGCGTGCGCAACCCGCTGCCGGGCGAGTACATGGGTCCGCGCTACAGCATCGCCTTCTTCTGCCAGGCCAACCGCGACGCGCTGATCGAATCGCCCTCGGGCAAGTACCCGTCCATCACGGCGGGCGACTACCTCAAGCAGCGGATTGCGGCGAATTTCGGCAAGAAGTATTGAGCCTCGCCACGCAGGAGGCGGACCCGACCGTGCTCAGACGAGCACGTAGTCCGGATACTGCCGGCAGATCTCGTCCACTGCGCTGAGCGTGCCCGACAGGTGGGTGCGCAGCGCCTGCTGCGCGGCGGCCGGGTCGCCGGCCTCGATGGCGCGCACGATGGCGCGGTGGTCGCGCAGGATCGACTCGGTCTTGCCGGCCGTCGGCAGGTGCAGCCGCCGCAGCCGGTCCACATGGCCCGAGGCCTTGTTGACGAGTGCCCACAGGCCGGGCACTTCGGCGGCCTCGTACATCAGGCGGTGGAAGTCGCGGTCGGCCTCCACGAAGTCGCCATAACGCTGGGCCTTGGCCAGCGCCGACTGCTGGGTCACCGTGGCCTTCAGCCGCGCCAGCAGCTCGGGCGGCGCGCTCGTCGCCAGCTGGTGGACCAGCTCCAGCTCCAGCGAGCGGCGCAGAAAGTGGGACTGTCGTGCCGCCGCGATGTCGATGCGGCTGACCAGCGTGGCGTGCTGCGGAAACACATCCACCAGCCCTTCCTCGGCCAAGCGCAGCAGGGCCTCGCGCACCGGCGTCTGGCTCACGCCGAAATGGTCGGCCAGCTCCTGGCGCGCGAGCACCGAGCCGGGGGGAAGGTCGAGCGCGAGGATCGCGCCGCGCAGCGTTTCGAGCACCTGCGGCGCGGCAAGGCGCGTGCGGTCGAGTCGGGTCTTGGACAAGGGAGCCATCAGCGCCCGGATTCTGGCATTTGACGCACTAATATATTAGTGTTTCAATGCGCCTCGACCGCCGGACAGACGACCACCGGCGGCGCCGGAGACACGCTTTCATGACCCGACGCACCCCCGAGAGCCTGCGCAGCGCGCGCTGGTTCGCCCCCGACGACTTCCGATCCTTCGGCCACCGCTCGCGCGTGCTGCAGATGGGTTACGGCTACGAGGACTGGATGGGCAAGCCCGTCATCGCCATCGTCAACACCTGGAGCGATGCCAACCAGTGCCACAGCCACTTCAAGCAGCGGGTGGAGGACGTCAAGCGCGGCATCCTGCAGGCCGGCGGCTGGCCGCTGGAGCTGCCGGCCATCTCGCTGTCGGAGAGCATGGTCAAGCCCACCTCCATGCTCTACCGCAACTTCCTGGCGATGGAGACGGAGGAGCTGCTGCGCAGCCATCCGGTGGACGGTGCCGTGCTCATGGGCGGCTGCGACAAGACCACGCCCGGCCTGGTGATGGGCGCCACCAGCATGGGCCTGCCCTTCATCTACCTGCCCGCCGGCCCCATGCTGCGCGGCAACTGGAAGGGCCGCGTGCTGGGGTCGGGCTCCGACGCCTTCAAGTACTGGGACGAGCGGCGCGCCGGCCGACTGGACGAGACCGCCTGGCGCGAGATGGAGGCCGGCATCGCCCGCAGCCACGGTACCTGCATGACCATGGGCACGGCCGCCACCATGATGGGCATCGCCGAGGCCGTGGGCCTGACGCTGCCGGGCGCCAGCAGCATTCCTGCCGCCGATGCCAACCACATCCGCATGAGTGCCGACTGCGGCCGCCGCATCGTCGAGATGGTGTGGGAAGACCTCACGCCCGCGCGGCTGCTCAGCCGCGCCAGCTTCGAGAACGGCATCGCCTGCGCCATGGCGATGGGCTGCTCGACCAACGCCATCATCCATCTGATCGCGATGTCGCGCCGCGCCGGCCATCCGGTCAGCCTGGAGGACTTCGACGCCGCCAGCCGCCGCGTGCCCGTGATCGCCAACATCCGGCCCACTGGCGACGCCTACCTGATGGAGGACTTCTATTACGCCGGTGGCCTGCGCGCCCTGCTGGAGGCGATCCGCGGCCACCTGCACACCGAGGCGCTCACCGTCAACGGCTGCACGCTGGGCCAGAACATCGCCGGTGCAGAGGTGCACCACGCGGACGTGATCCGGCCGCTGGACAACCCCATCTATGCCGAGGGCGCGCTGGCCGTGCTGCGCGGCAACCTGGCGCCCGACGGCGTGGTCATCAAGCCCAGCGCCTGCGCGCCGCACCTGCTGCAGCACACCGGTCGTGCGCTGGTGTTCGACGACTATCCCTCGCTCAAGAAAGCCGTGGATGACCCGGCGCTCGACGTCACGGGCGAGGACATCCTGGTGCTGCGCAATGCCGGGCCGCGCGGCGCCGGCATGCCGGAGTGGGGCATGTTGCCCATCCCCACCAAGCTGCTGCGCCAGGGCGTGAGCGACATGCTGCGGCTGTCGGACGCGCGCATGAGCGGCACCAGCTACGGCGGCTGCCTGCTGCACTGCTCGCCCGAGGCGGCCGTCGGCGGCCCGCTGGCGCTGGTGCAGACGGGCGACCGCATCAGCGTGGACGTGCCGACGCGGCGCATCCACCTGCATGTGGACGACGAGGAGCTCGCCCGCCGCCGCGCCGCCTGGAACCCCCCGCCGGCGCGCTACGAGCGCGGCTACGGCTGGATGTTCGGCCGCCACATCAAGCAGGCCCACGAGGGCTGCGACTTCGACTTCCTCGAAACCAGCTTCGGCCGGCCGGTGCCGGAGCCGGACATCTTCTGACGCTGGCCGGGCGCGGATTGCAGCGCGCCCGTGCCTCCCGCACCGACTTTCTCTTCTTCCGACAGGAGCCCTTCGTGAAAGACCAGACCCGCGCGCTGCTGATGAAGGTCAGCACCGCCACGCTGTGCACCGCGCTGTTCAAGCGCGGATTGCGCCACCAGATGATCCAGGACGTGCGTCCGCTGAACCCCGGCCTGCCCAACATGGTGGGCGAGGCCTTCACGCTGCGCTACATGCCGGCGCGCGAGGACCGCAACCGCATCGACGTCTTCCTCGACCGCAACCATCCGCAGCGCCAGGCGGTGGAGCAGTGCCCGCCCGGCGCCGTGCTGGTGATCGACAGCCGCAAGGACGCGCGGGCGGCCTCGGCCGGCGGCATCCTGGTTGCGCGGCTGATGAAGCGCGGCGTGGCCGGCGTGGTCACAGACGGCGGCTTTCGCGACAGCCCCGACATCGCGCGTTACGACATGCCGGCCTACCACCTGCGGCCCAGCGCCCCGACCAACCTGACGCTGCACGAGGCCATCGAGATCAACGGCCCCATCGGCTGCGGCGATGCCCCGGTGTTTCCCGGCGACGTGGTGGTGGGCGATGCCGAAGGCGTGATCGTCATCCCCGCCCACCTGGCCGACGAGGTCGCGGCCGAGGCCACGGAGATGACGGCCTTCGAGGACTTCGTGCAGGAGAAGGTGATGGAGGGCCGATCCATCCTCGGCCTCTATCCGCCCACCGAAGAGCAAAGCCGCAGCGACTTCGCCGCCTGGCGCGCCGAGCGCGGCCGCTGAGCCCGCAGGCCGACCCCTCGAACAACAACGGAGACGACACCATGACCATCAACCGCCGCCAGGCCCTGCAGGCCGGCATTGCCCTGACCCTGCCCGGGCTGGCCCAGGCCCAGGCCGAGTGGCCCACCGCCAAGCCCATCACCTACGTGGTGCCCTTCACGCCGGGCGGCTCCACGGACATCGTTGGCCGCACCCTGGCCCAGAAGCTGGGCGAAAGCCTCAAGCAATCGGTGGTGGTGGACAACCGCCCCGGCCAGGCCGGCGGCATCGGTGCCGCATACGTGGCCAAGGCCGCGCCCGACGGTTACACCCTCTTCGGCGGCACCATCAGCACGCACGCCATCAACGCCAGTCTGTACCGCAAGCTGCCGTATGACCCGGTGAAGGACTTCGAACCCGTCTGCCTTACCGCCCGCCTGCCGAACGTACTGATCGTCAACACGCAGTTGGGCGTCAACTCTGTGGCAGAGCTGGTGACGCTGCTCAAGAAGGACCCGTCCAAGCGCAACTTCGCATCGTCGGGCGCGGGCACGTCCACGCACCTGGCCGGTGAAATGTTCGCCGACGCCATCGGCGTCAAGCTCACCCACGTGCCCTACAAAGGCACGCCGCCGGCCATGACCGACGTGGCGGCGGGCCTCGTGCCCTTCATGTTCGACCAGGTGACGGCGGCGCTGCCGCTGGTGCAGAGCGGCAAGCTCAAGCTGCTGGCCGTGACCGCGGGCAAGCGCATCGCACTGCAGCCGCAGCTGCCCACCATGATCGAGGCCGGGCTGCCCGGCTTCGAGATGTCGTCCTGGCAGGCCGTGTATGCGCCCAAGGGCACGCCGAAGCCCATCGTGCAGCGCCTCAATGCCGAGATCGTCAAGGCACTGCGCCAGCCCGACGTCAAGGACAAGCTCGAAGGCCAGCTCGCGATGGAGATCGTGGCGAGTTCGCCGGAAGAACTGCGCGACTTCATGGCGCAGGAGATCCCGCGTTGGGCCGAGCTGGTGAAGAAATCCGGCGCCACGGCCGACTGAGGAGCGCGCATCATGCAACGCAGACACCTGCTTGGCGCCCTGAGCGCCAGCGCCGCCGCCTGGGCCTTGCCGGCCGCGGCGCAGACCGCCTTTCCCAGCCGCTCGCTGACCATCGTGGTGCCCGCCTCGCCGGGCGGTGCCATCGACCTCGCCGCTCGCCTGATCGGCCAGAAGCTCAGCGAGGCCTGGAATCAACCGGTGGTGGTCGACAACCGTGCCGGTGCCACCGGCATCATCGGCACGGACTTCGTGGCCAAGAGCCCGCCCGATGACCACACGCTGGCGCTGGTGGCCAGCAGCCATGCCATCAATCCGAGCATGGTGCGCAAGCTGCCCTTCGACACGCTGCGCAGCTTCGAGCCCGTGGTGCTGACCCATGTGGTACCGCTGGTGCTGGTGGTGGCGCCCAGCCTGCCGGTGCGCAGCGTGCAGGAGCTGATCGCCTTTGCCAAGGCGCGGCCGGGCCAGCTGGCCTTCGCCTCCAGCGGCTCGGGTGGTGCGCCGCATTTCTCCGGCGAGCTGTTCAAGAGCATGGCGGGACTGGACCTCACGCACATTCCCTACAAGGGCAGCACGCTGGCGCATCCGGACCTGATGAGCGGGCGTGTGGCGCTGATGTTCGACACGCTGGCGGCGGTCAACGCGCAGGTGAAGGCCGGCAAGCTGCGCGCCCTGGCCGTGACCACGCCGCGGCGCGTGGCCATGCTGCCCGACGTGCCCACCATGGCCGAGGCGGGCCTGCCCGGCTACGAGACCAGCACCTGGGGCGGGCTGCTGGCACCGGCCGGCACGCCGGCGTCGGCCATTGGCCGCATCAATACCGAAGTCAACCGCATCCTGGCGCTGCCCGAGGTGCGCCAGCATTTCCAGAACGCCGGCATGGAGCCCGGCGGCAGCACGCCGCAGCAGTTCGGCGCCTTCATCGCCAGCGAGATGGCCAAGTGGGCGCAGGTGGCCCGCCAGGCCGGCATCCAGCCCGAGTGAGCACCGGCACGGCCCCTTTCGAACATCGCCCACGTGCGACCGTCCGTGCAATGCCCGACAGAACCATGACCCTCGACACCCGACCCCGCATCCTCCAGAACGGCCCGCTGCTGCCGCAACTCGAACAGGCGTTGGCCGCCACCTATCGCCTCACCCTTCTGCAGGCGCAGCCGGACCCCGCGGCCTTCCTGGCGGCGGAGGGCGCGCAGTTCGACGGCATCGCCTGCACGGCGCGCATCGGTGCGCCGCGCGCGCTGATCGATGCGCTGCCCTCGTTGCGCGTCATCTCCAACTTTGGCGTGGGCTTTGAGACCATCGATGTCGAGCGCGCCCGGGAGCGAGGCATTGCCGTGGGCTACACGCCCGACGTGCTCAATGACTGCGTGGCCGACACCGCCTTCGGCCTGGTGATGGACGTGGCGCGCCGCTTCAGTGCAGCCGACCGCTTCACCCGCCGGGGGGACTGGCTGCGGGGACAGTTCCCGCTCAGCCACCGTGTGAGCGGCAAGAGCCTGGGCATCGTCGGGCTGGGCCGCATCGGCCGCGTCATTGCCCGGCGTGCCAGCGGTTTCGACATGGCGGTGCGCTACCACAACCGCCGGCCCGTGGACGACGTGCCCTACGGCTACGAGCCCACGCTCGAGGGCCTCGCGCGCTGGGCCGACTTCCTGGTGGTGGCCAGCGCCGGTGGGCCGGCCACGCGCGGGCTGATCTCGGCCGCGGTGCTCGACGCGCTGGGGCCGCAGGGCTTCCTCGTCAATGTGTCGCGCGGCACCGTGGTCGACCAGGCGGCGCTGGTGCAGGCGCTGCAGCAGGGCCGCATCGCGGGCGCCGGGCTGGACGTCTTCGAGCAGGAGCCACAGGTGCCCGAGGCCCTGTTCGCGATGGACAACGTGGTGTTGCTGCCCCACGTGGCCAGCAACACGCACGAGACCCGGCAGGCCATGGCGGACCTCGTGATGGACAACCTGGCCAGCTATTTCGCGACCGGCCGGGTCCGCGTGCCGGTGCCGGGCTCGGCCTGAGGCGCGAGCGCCCTTCGACGATTTCACCGACCAACGAGGAGCAGATCCCATGGAGACAAGACCCTTCCTTCGGCGCCGCGGTGCCCTTCTGGCACTGAGCGCGCTGGCCGGCCTGGCACCGCTGGGCACGCTGGCGCAGTCCGCCTATCCCGTGCGGCCGATCACGCTGATCGTGCCCTTCTCGCCGGGCGGCGGCACCGACATCGCGGCGCGCCTGCTGGCCACGCGCCTCAGTGCCAAGCTGGGCCAGTCGGTGGTGGTGGAGAACCGCGCCGGCGCTGGCGGCCTGGTGGGTGCCGACCTCGTCGCCAAGGCCAAGCCCGACGGTTACACGCTCTTCTTCGGCAACGTGGGCACGCAGTCCATCAATCCCTGGCTCTACAAGATGCCCTACGACCCGGACAAGGCCTTCGCGCCGGTGTCGCTGTTCGCCGAGCTGCCCTTCGCGTTTGTGGTCAACACCGCGCTGCCGGCGCGCACGCCCAAGGAGCTGGTCGCACTGGCCAAGGCCTCGCCTGGCAAGTACACCTTCGCCAGCTCAGGCAACGGCGGATCGCCGCACCTCACCGGCGAGATCTTCCAGCAGGCCACGGGCATCGAGCTGCGCCATGTGCCGTACAAAGGCGGCGGGCCCGCCATGGCCGACCTGATCGCCGGCCATGTGGACATGCTCTTCGCCTCGGTGCTGGAGACCTCCGGCTACGTCAAGGCCGGCAAGCTGCGCGCGCTCGCCGTGACCAGCGCTCAGCGCTCTCCCGCCATGCCCGATGTGCCCACGCTGGCCGAGTTGGGTGTGCCCAATGCGGAGTCGGGCTCATGGACGGCGGTGATGGCGCCGGCCGGCACGCCGCCCGCCATCGTCGAGCGGCTGTCGACTGCGGTGCAGGAGGTGGCTCGCATGCCCGAGGTCAAGGAGGCGCTGGTGGCCCAGGGTGCCACACCGCGGGGCACCACCGCGGCCGAGCTGCAGCAGGTGATCGATGCCGACAAGGTGCGCTATGGACAGGTGATCAAGACGCGGGGCGTGCGCATCGACTGATGAAGTTGCCTGGCCCGGCGCCGCGCCTGTCCTTGCGCTGGATGCCGCGCAGTCGCTCAGGGCCGCCGGGCACTCACGGGCTGTTTCGACCAGTACACGCCGGCAAGCTGGTCCAGCCGCACGGTGCCGCCGGTCGACGGAGCATGCACGAAACGTCCGTCGCCCACGTAGATGCCGGCATGGCTGGGCCGGCCACCACCGAAGAGCACGAGGTCGCCGGTGCGCAGCGCGTCCACGCGCACCGGTTCACCGAACTCGTCGAGCTGCGCCACGGTGCGGGGCGGCACCAAGCCGGCGCGGGTGCGATAGACATAGCCGATGAGTCCGCTGCAGTCGAAGCCACCGTCGGGCGTGTTGCCGCCGTAGCGGTAGGGCGTGCCCACCAGGCCGAGGGCGTGGATCGCGATGTCGCTGGCCTGATCCGGCGTGAGGGGCGGGTAGCGGTAGCGGTCGGGCCGCGACGGTGCGCTGCCGCAGCCCGCCAGCAGCAGGCCCTGAAGCAGCATCGCTGAGAGGAAGAGTCGCTTGCCGGGCGTCACGGGCGCGATTCTGGCGCAGGCCGCCGCCCGCGCACGCACCGCCGACCCTGCTGCCATCAGCGCCATTGCAGCAGCAGCACCCAGGGTGCGGTGCTCATGTGCCGGTCGGTGCAGCCGCTGCAGCCGGGCTGGTAGCTGGCGTCCAGAAGACGGGCGCCCGGCGCAAAGGCCAGGCGCCGCCCGGTCACGCTGTCGAGCACGTTGCCGCCGACGGTGTCGAAGCCACCGTCGTCCATCTGCACGACCACATCGCAATGCATGGGTAGGCCGCTGCCGGCCGTGCGGCGGAGCTCCAGCGCCTGGCCCAGTTCGTCCAGCGTCACGAGGTCGCGGCTGCCGGCGCGGGCATGGCACACCAGGTCGCCCACGCGGGGCGTGGTGGTGCGCAGGTCGCAGGCCCGCATCGCGCCCGTGGAAGGGGCGCCGGCGCCTTCCTGCATGCGGGTATGCCACGCATCGGCCGCATAGTCGGCATGCGCCTCGGAGAAGAGGAACTCGCCAGGCCGCAGGCCGGCCTCGCGCCCGACCCAGCTGATGAAGGCCGCCGACCAGGGCGTGTCGATGACGGCGACGCGCGCCAGCGCCACGGCGATGGCGCGGCGCTCGTCGCTTTGCAGGCCCAGTCCCTGGCCGACGCCCAGGCCCTGGAGCAGGTCGGCGGATGCCATCTGAAGCGCCTGTTCCAGCAGTTCGCGTTGCGCGGGACGCGCGGCGCCGAAGCGCACGGCCGAGGGCCAACGGGCCTGCTCGGCGTCGTCGACGGCGGACCAGTAGCGCAACACGCGCTGCCAGGGTGCGGGTCGGGCGAAGACGCCGCTTTCTTCCGCCTCGGCGGCGCCGCTGCGGATCAGCCGACCTTCGGCGTCCAGCCGCGCGCCGCCCCAGGCGGCGTGCTCGGCCTGCGCGATGCGGGCCATGGCGAGCGCGCGCGGCGGCGAAGGCTGGTTGCTCGTGGCCGCGCAGCGTTCAGGCGAGGAAGGTGCCGCCGCCGGGTTGTCTGCGGCAGCGCAGCGCAGGCTGGCGATCAGCGCAAGGCACGCCGCGAGACAGGGCCGCAGCCAGGTGCGCAAACGGGGTCGCAGCGTGGCGAGAGCCGATGGAAACATGGCGAGGAGCATACGCTGCGCGGATTGCCGGCGATGTGCGGATCGGCGTCTGGCGGAACAGGGGCGTCGTCCTCTTGTATCTTTCGTCCAAGACGTCAGCCGACGCTTGACGGCGCGTTGTCCGTGTACACCGTGGCCCTGTTGTCGTTGGGCGGATTCCGCGGCGGCCCACGGCGCTTGGGCCGAGTCCTTCCTTTTTTCCTTCCTTCAAATCCAGGAGCCTCGAATGACCGTCACCGTTCGCCGCAACGGCAGCAGCGGCACTGCCCACACGCTGCACATCCGCGGCCATGCCATCACCGTCGACGCTTCGATCGCAGGCGGCGGCACCGACGCCGGCCCCGACCCGCACGACCTGTACGACGCCGCGCTGGCCGCCTGCAAGGCGCTCACGATGCTGCTGTACGCACAGCGGCGCGGCATCCCGGTCGAGGACATTCAGGTCGACGTCGACCGCGACGCCAGCCAGGAGCGGCAGGGCACCTACCGGCTGTCGGCCAGGCTGCAGGTCGGCGGCGCGCTCAGCGATGCCCAGCGCGACGAGCTGCTGCGCGTGGCCGGCAAGTGCCCGGTGCACAAGCTCATGACGGAGGTGAAGACCGAGATCGAGACAGACTGGGCCGACGGCACGGTTGCCTAGGGATGCTCTTCACGAATGCGCGCGCCGTGGGCATCTGCGGACTCGGGCGATCTGCGTCGTTGCAAATGCTCGCAATAGCCGGGCTATTGCTATTGCTGCGCTTTGCGCCTCGCAGCTCATCCCGATCCGCAGCGCCCACTTGCCGCTCGATTCGTGAAGAGCACCCCTGGGGCCGGCTCACGCTGCGCGAAGGGCCGCTTCCTTTGGGTGGCCCCGCGACTTGCGCAAGCCCTTTCGCGAAGTGGCCAGTTGCCGTCCCCACCGCGATGCGCCCGCGCTCGCGCGCTTAATGCGCAAGGCTTGGCAGGGCACGGTGATCCGCGCGAACGGGGTGCGCAGCGCTCAGCCGCCCTGCGTGCCCCGATGCGCCCAGGCGGTGGTGTGCTTCTCCAGCGCGCTGAAGAGCTCGTACATCACCATGGCCATGGCGCCCACGACCATCAGGCCGGCGAAGGCCAGGCCCATCTGCATGGCCGAGCCGGCACTGATGAGCAGGTAGCCGATGCCCTCGTTGGCGGCGGTCATCTCCGACACCGTCGTGCCCACGAAGGCCAGCGTGATCGCCACCTTGAGCGAGGCATAGAAGTAGGGCATGGAGCGCGGCAGGCCGATCTTCATCAGCACGTCCCAGCGCTTGGCGCCCAGCACCCGCAGCACATCCTCCAGCTCCGGCTCCAGCGTGGCCAGCCCGGTGGCGATGTTGACCATGATCGGGAAGAAGCTGATCAGGAAGGCCGTGAGGATGGCCGGCCCGACGCCGATGCCGAACCACACCACCAGGATGGGCACGAAGGCCGCCTTGGGCAGCGCGTTGAAGGCCGTCATCAGCGGGTACATGGCCGCATAGGCCAGGCGCGAGCTGCCGATCACGAAGCCCAGCAGCACGCCCACCACGATGGCCAGGCCGAAGCCGGCCATCGTCACCCAGAAGGTGCGCCAGGCATGGCCGGCGATGATGGTCTTGAACTCCCAGAATTGCGTCCAGATGCGCCAGGGGCTGGGGAAGATGAATTCCGAGACGGAGAAGGCCGAGCAGATGATCTGCCACAGCAGGATCACGGCCACCAGCAGCAGCCACGGCGACCAGCGTTCGAGCAACTTGTTGTTCATATGCAGACGGTTCCCTGAGCGTTCTTACTGCGGCAGCGGCGCGGCGGGTGCGCCGGCACCGCCCTGGCGGATGGCCCCGATGTGGCCGCGCAGCTCGTGCACGATGTCGCTGAATTCCTTGGTGTAGGTCACCTCGAGTTCGCGCGGTCGGGGCAGCTCGATCTCGCGCTTGACCACGAAGCGGCCGGGCGACTTGCTCATCACGTACACCGTGTCGGCCAGGAAGACCGATTCGCGCAGGTCGTGCGTCACCAGGATCACGTTGAAGCGCTGCTCGGTCCACAGGTCGCGCAGGATGCACCACAGCTCCTCGCGGGTGAAGGCGTCCAGCGCGCCGAAGGGCTCGTCCAGCAGCAGCATCTTGGGCTCGTGGATCAGTGCGCGGCAGATGCTGGCGCGCTGCTGCATGCCGCCCGACAGCTGCCAGGGGAACTTGTCCTCGTAGCCGGCCAGGCCCACCTTCTGCAGCAGGCGGCGGGCGCGCTCTTCGTACTCTTTCTTCTTCGACTTGAAGGTGGAGCGGTAGGGCTCGACGATCTCCAGCGGCAGCAGCACGTTGTCGACCGTGGTGCGCCAGGGCAGCAGCGAGGGCGCCTGGAAGGCCATGCCCGAGATCTTGAGCGGGCCGGTCACCGGCTGGCCGTCGATGCGGATCCTGCCCATCGACGGCATCTTCAGGCCGGTGGTGAGCTTCATGAAGGTGGACTTGCCGCAGCCCGAAGGCCCGACGATGGCGATGAACTCGCCCTTCTTCACCTTGAGGTCGATGGCCTCGACGGCGAAGTGGTTCTCGCGCAGCAACTGCTCGTTGTAGGCGAGCCAGACGTCCTGGAAGTCGACGAAGGGCGTGGTGTTTTGCGTGTCCATGGGCGGTGCACAAGAAACCGGCCTGCGCCGGCCGCCGGGGGCCGGCCGCAGGCCGAGGAAAAGAAGGCGCGGGCGCCGCTTACTTCTTGAGGATGGCCAGCTCGGCGGCCGGCGGCAGCACGCTGCCGTTCCAGATGGCCTCGGGCTTGACGCGGGTCTTGGTGCCGTAGGCGTCGGACACCTGCGAGGCCATCAGCGCCAGGCGCGCCGGCACCACGTTGCCGAAGCCTTCGGCGCGGGCGTCGGGGCTGTTGATGACGGTGTCGATGGCCAACTGCAGGCGGCGCGTCTCCAGCTTGGTATCGATGATGCCGTCGCGGGCCTTGACCGATTCGATGGCCACGGCCGGGTTGGCGATCACTTCCTTGGCGCCCTTGGTGAAGGCCGACAGGAAGGCCTTGACCACCTGCGGCTTCTCGGCCAGCAGCTTGGGCGACACGATGATGGCGTTGCCGTACAGCTTCACGCCGTAGTCGGGGTAGGGCAGCACGACCACGTCGCTGGCCTTGGCGCCGCGCGCTTCCAGGTTGAGCAGCGAGGTGAAGGTGAAGCCGGTGATGGCGTCGATGTCGCCGCGCATCAGCATGGTCTCGCGCAGCGTCGGGTCCATCGCCGTCCAGGTGACGTTGGTGATGTTGTTGGCCTTGGCGAAGATGGGGAAGGCGCGGCGGCCGGCGTCGAACACCGGGGCGCCCAGCTTCTTGCCCGACAGGTCGGCCGGCTTGGTGATGCCGCTCTTCTTGAGCGCCATGGCCGAAGCCGGCGTATTGTTGTAGACCATCATGACCGCGACCGGCTTGTTGGGGCTGTCGGGGTTGTTGGCGTGGAACTCCATCAGCGCCGCCAGGTCGGCGAAGCCCATGTCGTAGGCGCCCGAGGCCACGCGGGTGACGGTGCCGCCCGAGCCGTTGCCGGCGTCGATGGTCACGTCGATGCCGGCCTGCTTGAAGTAGCCCTTGGCGGCCGGATGCAGGAACAGGGCGGCGGGCCCCTCGAAGCGCCAGTCCAGCTGGAACTTGATCGGCGTGGTGGCCTGGGCATGGGCCGCGCCCAGGCCGAAGGCGAAGGCCGAGGCGGCCAGGAAGGACTGCAGGACTTGTCGCTTGTTCATGAAGACTCTCGCTGAGGGATGTGGCAGGAAAAAGCAATAACGGTGCCTGCACCGTTGGGGTGCGATCCTCAGCCTTGCGCCAAAGCGGTGCACCCGGGTCATCCCGGAGCGGACAGCAAAACGCCCCACGGCGTGCACGCACGTGGGGCGTCGATGCGCCAAGTTGGCGCGTCTTCAGCGGCGGGAACTCAGCGCGTGGTGTTGGCGTTGGCCACGGCCAGGGCCGTCATGTTGAGCACGCGACGCACCGTGGCGTTGGCAGTGAGCACATGGGCGGGCTTGGCGGAGCCGAGCAGGATCGGGCCCACTGTCACGCCGTTGGCGCCGGTCATCTTCAGCACGTTGAAGAGGATGTTGGCCGAGTCCAGGTTCGGGCAGATCAGCAGGTTGGCCTCGCCGGTCAGCGAGGAGCCGGGCAGCGATTCGCGCCGCACCGATTCCGACAGCGCGGCGTCGCCGTGCATCTCGCCGTCGCATTCGATGTCGGGCGCCATCTGCGCGAACAGGTCGCGGGCGATGCGCATCTTGCGGGCCGAGGCGCGCTCGGAGGTGCCGAAGTTGGAATGCGACAGGAAGGCCACCTTGGGCGGCAGGCCGAAGCGGCGCACCTCGTCGGCGGCCATCAGCGCGATCTGCGCCAGTTGCTCGGCCGTCGGGTCCTCGTGCACGTTGGTGTCGGCGATGAACAGCGTGTACTTGTCCAGCATCAGCGCGTTCAGCGTGGCGAAGTCCGGCACGCCGCGCTGGGTACCCAGCAACTGGCCCAGGATCTTGAGGTGGCTGTCGAAGCGCCCGACCAGGCCGCACAGCATGGCGTCGGCGTCGCCCAGGTGCACCATCAGCGCGGCGATGGTGGTGTTGGAGCGGCGCACCATCGCCTTGGAGGCTTCCGGATTGATGCCGTGGCGGCCCATGAGCCGGTGGTAGGCCTCCCAGTACTGGCGGAAGCGCGGATCGTTCTCGGGATCCACCACCTCGGCGTCGACGCCGGGGCGCAGGTTCAGGCCCGCCTTCTTGATGCGCATGGCGATGATGTCGGGCCGGCCGATCAGGATCGGACGCGCGATGCCTTCGTCCACCGCCAGCTGGGCGGCGCGCAGGGCGCGCTCGTCCTCGCCCTCGGCATAGGCCACGCGCTTCTTCTCGGCCATCTTGGCGGCGGCGAAGACCGGGCGCATGAACATGCCGGTCTGGTAGACGAAGCGCGACAGCTGCTGGCGGTAGGCCTCCAGGTCCTCGATGGGGCGGGTGGCGACGCCGGATGCGGCGGCAGCCTTGGCCACGGCCGGGGCGATGCGCAGGATCAGGCGCGAGTCGAAGGGCTTCGGGATCAGATAGTCGGGCCCGAAGGACAGCTCCTCGCCCGCATAGGCGTTGGCCACTTCCTCGCTGATGTCGGCCTTGGTCAGGTCGGCGATCTCGCGCACGCAGGCGAGCTTCATCTCTTCCGTGATCTTGGTCGCGCCGCAGTCCAGCGCGCCGCGGAAGATGTAGGGGAAGCACAGGACGTTGTTGACCTGGTTCGGGTAGTCGCTGCGACCGGTGGCGATGATGCAGTCGGGGCGCACGGCCTTGGCCAGCTCGGGGCGGATCTCGGGCTCGGGGTTGGCCAGCGCCAGGATGATGGGCTTGTCCGCCATGGTCTTGACCATGTCGGCCGTCAGCACGCCCGGGGCCGAGCAGCCGAGGAAGACGTCGGCCTGCTGAACCACGTCGGCCAAGGTGCGCGCGCCCGTGTCGGGCTGGGCGAAGCGAGCCTTGGACTCATCGAAGCCGCCGGCCCGGCCCGAGTAGATCAGGCCCTTGGAGTCGCAGGCGAAGATGTTGGCCGTCTTGGCGCCCAAGCCCACCATCACGTCCAGGCAGGCGATGGCGGCGGCGCCGGCGCCCGAGACGGCGATCTTCACGTCGCCGATCTTCTTGCCCACCAGCTCCAGGCCGTTGAGCAGGGCGGCGGCCGAAATGATGGCCGTGCCGTGCTGGTCGTCGTGGAAGACGGGGATGTTCATGCGCTCGCGCAGCTTCTTCTCGATGTAGAAGCACTCGGGCGCCTTGATGTCCTCGAGGTTGACGCCGCCCAGCGTGGGCTCCAGCGCCGCGATGATGTCCACCAGCTTGTCGGGGTCGCGCTCGGCCAGCTCGATGTCGAACACGTCGATGCCGGCGAACTTCTTGAACAGGCAGCCCTTGCCTTCCATCACCGGCTTGCCGGCCAGCGGGCCGATGTCGCCCAGCCCCAGCACCGCGGTGCCGTTGGTGACCACGCCCACCAGGTTGCCGCGGGCGGTGTATTCGGCCGCCTTGGAGGGATCGGCCTGGATGTCCAGGCAGGGATAGGCCACACCCGGCGAATAGGCCAGCGACAGGTCGCGCTGGTTGACCAGCGGCTTGGTGGGCGTGACCGAAATCTTGCCGCGCACACCGGCGCGGTGGTATTCACGGGCAGCGTCGCGCAGGGCTTCTTCTGCGGGGGACAGCGGCTTGGACATGCAATCTCCTTGGGGGCGGGAAACGGTCGGAATCGTTGGAAAGGGGGCCGAGGCTAACGCAAAGGGCGGGCCCGGAAGAGGCCGGGAGCGACAGCGCCATCAGCCGTCTCATGCCGATACGGCATGGGCTCATGCAGTCGGCGGGATCGCGCGTGGCGGATGCCGAATGCAATGCGCCGCGCGTCCCGGTGGGGGACGCGCGGCGTCGGACATTCTCGTGCTGGTGCGGCGATGCGTCGCGGCTGCGACGCCTAACGAAAGGCGATCCGTTCGGACCTTTCCCTTGTTCAGCCACCGTCTGGTGTCACCGGATGCCCCGCAGTGGCCTCGAGTGCCAGCACCAGGGCGGAATGGTCCGACTGGCCATGACCGAGCGCCGCACAGGCATTCATCAGCTGCGCCGCACCCGCCGTCTGCGGCAGGGCAACGCCCAGGCTGCGGGCGCTTTGCATCGCGAGGTTCAGGTCCTTCTGATGCAGGGCGATGCGAAAGCCGGGGGCGAAGCTGCGGTTGATCATGCGATCGCCATGCACCTCCAGGATGCGGCTGGCCGCGAAGCCACCCATCAGCGCCTGCCGCACCTTGGCCGGATCGGCGCCGGCCTTGCTGGCGAAGACCAGGGCTTCGGCCACGGCAGCGATGTTGAGCGCCACGATGATCTGGTTGGCCACCTTGGTGATCTGGCCGGCGCCCACCTCGCCCACACGCGTCACGTTCCTGCCCATGGTGTGCAGTAAGGGCCGCACGTCCTCGAACACCGCCTCGTCCCCGCCGCACATGATGGTGAGGCTGGCGGCCTTGGCACCGACCTCACCGCCGGAGACGGGCGCGTCGACATAGCCGGCACCCAGGGCCGCGATGCGGCGGGCGAAGTCCTGCGTGGCGATGGGGTCGATGGAGCTGCAGTCGACCACCGTCTTGCCTGCGCCGCCACTGCAGTCGCGGGTTGCGTCGGCCAGGCCCTCGGCCACGCCGTGTTCGCCGAACAGCACCTTCTCCACGTCGGGCGTGTCCGGCACCATGAGGAAGATCACTTCGGCTTGGCGCGCCACCTCGGCGGCGCTGGCGAAGGCCTCGGCCCGGCCGGCAAGGGCGGCCGGCACCTGGCCGCGGGTGTGGACGAAGAGCGTGTGGCCGGCAGCGGCGAGGTGGCCAGCCATGGGCGCTCCCATGATGCCGAGGCCGATGAAGCCGATGCGGCGCGGTGCGGTGGGGGCGTTGCGGGCGCCGGTGCTGGTGTCGGTCGAGGTATGGGCGTTCATGAGGGTCGTCTCCGTCGAAGTGCTTGCGCGATCCGTGCGGCTCAGGCGGTCAGTGCGCTGATCCAGTCCAGCCCTTCCTGCGTGCTGGCGCGGGGCTTGTATTCGCAGCCGATCCAGCCTCCATAGCCCAGCGCGTCGATGTGCTGGAACAGCCATTGGTAGTTGATCTCGCCCGTGCCGGGCTCGCCGCGGCCCGGGTTGTCGGCCACCTGGATGTGGCCGATGCGGTCCAGGTGCCGGCCGAGGGTGTTGGTCAGCTCGCCTTCCATGCGCTGGGCGTGATAGACGTCGTACTGGATGCGTAGGTTGGGCTCCCCCACCTGGTCGAGCAGGGCCAGCGCCTGATCGGTCCGGGTAAGGGCGAAGCCGGGAATGTCGAAGTGGTTGATGGGCTCGACCAGCAGCCGCAGCCCGGCGGTGTCGAGTGCGCGGACGGCGAAGCGAAGGTTGTCAACCAGCACGGGCTGCCCGTCGGCAAGCGTCGCTCCTTCGGGCAGCTTGCCCACCAAGCAGTTCAGCTGCGGGCAGCCCAACGTCTTGGCATAGCCGATGGCGCGGCCGACGCCGTCGCGGAACTCGGCCACACGGTCCGGGTGGCAGGCGATGCCGCGCTCGCCCGCCGCCCAGTCGCCGGCCGGCAGGTTGTGCAGCACCTGCACGAGCCCGTGGGCGCGCAGGGCCTCGGCCAGTTCGCGGGCCTCGAAGTCGTAGGGGAAGAGGTATTCCACCCCTTCGAAGCCGGCGCGGGCGGCGGCCTCGAAGCGCTGCAGGAAGGGCAACTCGGTGAACAGCATGGTGAGGTTGGCGGCGAAGCGGGGCATGGCGGTCTCTTGTTTTCGGAATGGGACGGTGCTCAGCAGGCGTGAATGAATCCGGCATGGCCGAGCGGCCATGGCGAGTTCGCTCGCACCTTCTCAATCGAGCATGGCGACGGCAAGTGCCGTGGGTGCGTCGGCCAGGCCCTCGGCCAGCGGTTCGAACTCGCGGATGGCGTCGATCTCGGTGCCCATGGCGATGTTGGTCACGCGCTCCAGCATCACCTCGATCACCACCGGCACGCGGTGCTCGGCCATCAACGCTTCGGCCTGGTCGAACGCGGGCTGCATCTCCTCGGGCCGCTGCACGCGGATGGCCTTGCAGCCCAGGCCTTCGACCACCTTCTTGTGGTCCACGCCGTAGTGCCGCTCGATGCCGGCATCGGGCGCGGCATTGATGTTCTCGAAGCCCAGCTGCACGCAGTAGTCCATGTCGAAGCCGCGCTGCGCCTGCCGGATCAGGCCCAGGTAGCTGTTGTTGACCACGATGTGGAGGTAGGGCAGCTTGAACTGCGCGCCCACCGCCAGTTCCTCGACCATGAACTGGAAGTCGTAGTCGCCCGACAGCGCCACCACGCGGCGCGACGGATCGGCGGCGCGCACGCCCAGTGCGGCCGGCACCGTCCAGCCCAGCGGGCCGGCCTGGCCGCAGTTGATCCAGTGCCGCGGCTGGTAGACATGCAGGAACTGCGCGGCCGCGATCTGCGACAGGCCGATGGTGCTGACGTAGCAGGTCTCGCGGTCGAAGTGCCGGTTCATGCACTGGTAGACGCGCTGCGGCTTCATCGGCACCTCGGCGAAGTCGGTCTTGCGCAGCATCGTGCGCTTGCGCTCGCGGCATTCGGCGGCCCAGGCACCGCGGTCGGGCAGGCGGCCCTCGGCCTTCATGGCCTCGGCCACCTCGACGAACAGGGCCAGTGCGGCGCCGGCGTCCGAGACGATGCCGAAGTCGGGCATGAACACGCGGCCGATCTGCGTGGGCTCGATGTCCACATGCACGAAGGTGCGGCCGTGGGTGTAGACGTCCACCGAGCCGGTGTGCCGGTTGGCCCAGCGGTTGCCGATGCCCAGCACGAAGTCGCTGGCCAGCAGGGTGGCGTTGCCGTAACGGTGGCTGGTCTGCAGGCCGCACATGCCGGCCATCAGCGGATGGTCGTCGGGAATGGCGCCCCAGCCCATGAGCGTGGGAATGACCGGCACGCCGGTCAGCTCCGCCAGGCGCACCAGCAGCGCGCTGGCATCGGCGTTGACGACGCCGCCGCCGGCCACGATCAGCGGCCGCTCGGCCGCGTTGAGCATGGCCAGGGCCTTCTCGATCTGGGCCCGCGTGGCGGCCGGCTTGTAGGGCGGCAGCGGCGCGTAGGTGTCGATGTCGAATTCGATCTCGGCCATCTGCACATCGAAGGGCAGGTCGATCAACACGGGGCCGGGCCGGCCCGAGCGCATCAGGTGGAAGGCCTGCTGGAAGACCTGCGGCACCTGGGCCGGCTCGCGCACGGTGACGGACCACTTGGTCACCGGCTTGGCGATGGACTCGATGTCCACCGCCTGGAAATCCTCCTTGTACAGGCGGGCACGCGGCGCCTGGCCGGTGATGCACAGGATCGGGATGGAATCGGCCCATGCCGAATAGAGCCCCGTGATCATGTCGGTGCCCGCCGGTCCCGAGGTGCCGATGCACACGCCGATGTTGCCGGCCACCGCGCGGGTGTAGCCCTCGGCCATGTGCGAGGCGCCTTCCACATGCCGCGCCAGGATGTGGCCGATGCCGCCATGGGCGCGCAGCGCGGCATACAGCGGATTGATGGCGGCGCCGGGCACACCGAAGGCCTGCACGATGCCCTCGCGCTCCATCACCAGCACGGCGGCCTGGGCCGCGGTCATTCTTGCCATGAGTGGTCTCCTCGTTCGATGGACCGCACTCTAGGAAGGGCAGGGCGAACGCAGAAGACGCCGGCCGGCGATAAGCGCTATTCCGCCAGCGAATGGCGTGGCAGGCGCGGGCGAAGAAAAGCCGCGCAGGCGCAGGGCCGGCGCGGCTGTGGAAGGGCGCGGCGCGCCGGAGTGTCAGCCCGTGTTGCGCAGCCCCGCTGCCACCCCGTTGATCGACAGGTGAATGCCGCGCTGCAGCCGCTCGCTGCCGTCGCCGCCGCGAAAGCGCCGCATCAGCTCGACCTGCAGGTGGTGCAGCGGGTCGATGTAGGGGAAGCGGTGGCGCACCGAGCGCTGCAGCTCGGCATTGCCCTCCAGCCGCTGCTTCGCGCCGGTGATGAGCGTGAGCGCATCGGAGGTGCGGCGCCATTCGGCCTCGATCATCGAGAACACCTTCTGGCGCAGCTTGCGCTCGCCCACCAGCTCGGCATAGCGCGCGGCCAGCTGCAGGTCGCTCTTGGCCAGCACCATGTCCATGTTGGACAGCAGCGTGCGGAAGAAGGGCCACTGGGCATACATCTTCTGCAGCAGCGCCTCACGCTCCTTGCGCCCAGCCACGTCCTTGGCTTCGCCCAGGAATGCCTGGATCGCGCTGCCGAAGCCGTACCAGCCGTTGATGGTCAGGCGGCACTGGCCCCAGCTGAAGCTCCAGGGCACGGCGCGCAGGTCCTCGATGTTGCGTTTGGGATTGCGCGAGGCCGGACGCGAGCCGATGTTGAGTTCGGCGATCTCGCGGATCGGCGTGGAGCCGAAGAAGTAGTCGACGAAGCCGGGCGTCTCGTAGACCAGCGCGCGGTAGGCGTCCATGCTGGCCTGCGAGATGGTCGACGCGGCATTGATGAAGGCCGTGGGCGCGGACTTGGTGGAGCCGAGGAAGGTGGCCTCCAGCGTGGCCGCGACCAGCGTCTCCAGGTTGCGCCGCCCGATCTCGCGGTTGGCGTACTTGGAGCCGATCACCTCGCCCTGCTCGGTGAGCCGCAACTGACCGCGCACGGTGCCGGGCGGCTGCGCCAGGATGGCCTGGTAGCTGGGGCCGCCGCCGCGGCCGACGGTGCCGCCGCGGCCGTGGAACATGCGCAGGCGGATGCCGTCCTTCTGGCCCTCGTTCATCTCGTCGAACAGCTTCACCAGCGCCATGCCGGCGCGGTAGAGCTCCCAGTTGCTGGTGAAGATGCCACCGTCCTTGTTGCTGTCGCTGTAGCCCAGCATGATGTCCTGCTCGCCACCTGAGCGCTGGATCATGGCGCGCACGCCGGGCAGCTCGTAGACGGCGCGCACGATGGGCGCCGCATTGCGCAGGTCGGCGATGGTCTCGAACAGCGGCACGACGATCAGGTCGCACACCGCGTCCTCCTGCAGCGTGCCGCGCAGCAGGCCCACTTCCTTCTGCAGCACCATGGCCTCGAGCAGGTCGCTCACCGTCTCGGTGTGGCTGATGATGTAGTGGCGGATGGCGGCGCGGCCGTAGCGGCGGTGCGACTCCAGCGCCTGCTGGAAGATCGCCACCTCGCTCACCGTGAGCGGCTGGTAGCTGGCGCCGGGCACGCGCAGCGGGCGCGCGTCGTTGAGCAGCCTGAGCAGCAGCGTCTGTTTGTCCTCTTCGGCCAGCTCGGCATAGGCGGGCTCGAGGCGGGCCACCTTGAGCAGGTCGGCGATCACGGCCTCGTGCTTGTCGGAACTCTGGCGCAGGTCCACCGTGGCCAGGTGGAAGCCGAAGACCTCCACCGCGCGCATCAGTGGGCGCAGGCGCTGGTCGAGCAGCACGCTGCCGTGCTTGTCGATCAGCGATTCCTCGATGGTGCGCAGGTCGGCCAGGAACTCCTCGGCCGACTTGTAGGGGTTCTGCGGCGCCACGGCATGGCGCGCGGCGACACCGCCGGTCAGGTCGCGCAGTGTGGCGGCCAGGCGGGCATAGATGCCGGTCAGCGCGCGGCGGTAGGGCTCGTCGTGGCGGTGCTCGTTGGGGTCGGGCGAGGCCTCGGCCAGGGCCTGCATCTCCACCGTCACATCGACCAGCGTGGCGGACATCGACAGCTCGCCGCCCAGGTAATGCACCTCGGTCAGGTAGTGGCGCAGGACCAGCTCGCACTGGCGGCGCAGGGCGTATTCGAGCGTCTCGGCCGTGACGTTGGGGTTGCCGTCGCGGTCGCCGCCGATCCACTGGCCCATGCGGAAGAAGGAGGCGATGTGCTCCGCGCCCAGGGCCTTTTCCAGCGTCGCATAGACCTTGGGGATCTCGCGCAGAAAGGTGGCTTCATAGTAAGAGAGCGCGTTCTCGATCTCGTCGGCCACGGTGAGCTTGGTGAAGCGCAGCAGCCGCGTCTGCCACAGCTGCACGACGCGGGTGCGCAGCAGGGCCTCGTTCTCTTCGAGCTCGCGCGGCGTGAGCGTGTCCTTCTGGCCGGCGAACAGGACCTGGCGCTGCCGGATCTCGTCGCGGGCCGTCAGCAGCTGGGCGATGCCGCGCTCGGCATCGAGGATGGACTTGCGCTGCACCTCGGTCGGGTGGGCGGTGAGCACCGGCGACAGGTAGCTGTGCGCCAGCGTGCCCACCACCTCGTCCGCCGAGACGCCGGCCTTGCGGATGCGGGCCAGGGCCACGTCCAGGCTGCCGTCGATGGCTTCGCCGGCGCGCTCGGCCTCGGTCCGCCGACGGATCAGGTGGCGGTCCTCGGCCAGGTTGGCCAGGTGGCTGAAGTAGGTGAAGGCGCGGATCACCTGCACGGTCTGCGCCGCCGACAGGCCCTTGAGCAACTGCTTGAGCGCCCGGTCGGCCGAGTGGTCCGCGTCGCGGCGGAAGGCCACCGACAGCGTGCGCACCTTCTCGACCAGATCGAAACTGTCCTTGCCCTCCTGCTCGCGGATGACGTCGCCCAGGATGCGGCCCAGCAGCCGGATGTCTTCGATCAGGGGGGCATCGTCGGGGCCCTTGCGCAAGGGCGGGGCGATGGTGTCGCCGGGCTTCTTCGTGCTCTTCGTCCGGTTGGCGGGCGGCATGCAGGACTCTCCTCTTCGCAGTGGTTGTGGTGTGCGCCATCAGTCGTTGCTGCGGCGCAACATGCTAGCATCCGCGACCCAGCAAACCACGCGGAGACCGCTCTGTGAGCCACATCGTGATCGCCACCCGCGAAAGCCGCCTTGCCCTGTGGCAGGCCGAGCATGTGCGGGACCTGCTGCAAGAACAGGGCCACACGGTCGAACTGCTGGGCATGACCACCCGCGGCGACCAGATCCTGGACCGCACGCTCAGCAAGGTCGGCGGCAAGGGCCTGTTCGTCAAGGAACTCGAGCTCGCGCTGGAAGAAGGCCGCGCCGACATCGCCGTCCATTCGCTCAAGGACGTGCCGATGGAACTGCCCGAAGGCTTCGAACTCGCGGCCGTTCTCGAACGCGAGGATGCGCGCGATGCCTTCGTCTCTCCCACGTACGCCCGGCTGGACGACCTGCCCGAGGGGGCCGTCATCGGCACCTCCAGCCTGCGGCGCACCGTGCTGCTGCGCGCACTGCGGCCCGACCTGCGCATCGAGCCGCTGCGCGGCAACCTCGACACCCGGCTGCGCAAACTGGATGAAGGGCACTATGCCGCGATCGTGCTGGCCGCTGCCGGTCTGATGCGCCTGGGCCTGGCCTCGCGCATCCGCACTGTCTTCGAGCCCGAACAGATGCTGCCGGCCGCTGGACAGGGAGCGCTGGGCATCGAGATCCGTGCCGACCGGCCCGACCTTCGCGACGCCCTGGCTCCGCTGGTGGACATGACGACCTGGCGCCGTGTGGCGGCCGAGCGCGCGGTGAGCCGGGCGATGGGCGGCAGCTGCTCCATGCCGCTGGCCGCCTTCGTGCAGGACCTCGGCGACGGGCGGCTGCATGTGCGTGCCGCCTGGGGCGATGCGGAGCAGCCAGGTGCGCTGGTGCGGGCCGAGCTGACCGATGTCGCCACCGACCTCGCTGCGGCCGAGGCCCTGGGCACCGAGGCGGCACGGCGTCTGCAGGCCGGCGGTGCCCGGCTCGGCTGAGCGGCACTGGCGCCCGCGGCCCGAGCGCTGTCCTGCCCTGCCATGACTGCGGCGCCGTCGCTGATCGTCACGAGGCCTGAGCCCGAGGCCACGCGCTGGACCGAGGCGCTGCGCGCGCGGGGCATCGATGCACACGCCTTGCCGCTGATCGAGATCGCGCCGCTCGCCGGTGCCATCGCCTGGCCTGTGGGCACGCCGCCGCAGGCCTTGATGTTCGTGAGCGCCGCCGCCGTGCGGCACTTCTACACCGCCCGGCCGCCCGAGGCCGTCGCCACCTGCCGTTGCTGGGCCACCGGCCCCGGCACGGCCCGCGCGCTGGCCGAAGCCGGTGTGGATGCGACCCGCATCGACCAGCCGCCCGCCGAAGGTCCCTTCGACTCGGAATCGCTGTGGGCCCGCGTCCATGACCAGGTCGGGCCGGGCGCCTGCGTCTGGTTGGTGCGCGGTGCCGATGCCCAGGGCCGCGCCGCGGGCCGCGACTGGCTCTCGCGCCAGATCGAGGCCACAGGGGGCGTGGCCGTGCAACTGCCCGTCTACCGTCGGCTGGCGCCCGTGCTCGGCGACGCGGGTGCCCGGATCGTGCAGGCCGGCATTGAGGGCGGGGCGACCTGGCTGTTCAGCAGCTCGGAGGCCGTGGGCAACCTGCGTGGCCTGGTGCCCCAGGCCGACTGGTCGCGCGCCGCAGCCCTGGCCACGCACGAGCGCATCGCCCAGGCCGCGCGCGATGCCGGCTTCGGCCTTGTCCGCGTGGTGCCGCCCGATCTGGACGCCGTGGCCGCGTCGATAGAATTCCCGCGATGAGCGCACCCCCCGCGACCGACGACACCGTCACCGATCCCGTCGCGCGACCCCTGGCCCCCGTTCCCCCATCTCCCGTGCCCGCCCCCGGCGCCGTGCTGGTGGTGCGGCTGGCCTTTGGCGCCATTACCCTCGCGGCGCTGGTCGCCATCGTCATGGCCGCCATGCTGTGGCAGAAGGTGGGCGGCATGCAGGAGCAACTGGCGCGCCAGAGCGCCGACGCCACGCGCCAGGCCACCGAGGCCCGTACCCTGGCCCGCGAAGCGCAGGAGACGGTGCGCGCCGCCGATGCCCGCGTGGCGCTGCTCGAAACCCGCCTGGCCGAGGTCAGCCTTCAGCGCGCGCAGGTCGAAGAGGCGCTGCAGAGCCTGTCGCGCTCGCGCGACGAAAGCCTGCTGGTGGACATCGACGCCGCCCTGCGGCTGGCACTGGAACAGGCCCAGGCCACCGGCAACGTGCAGCCGCTGCTGGCCGCCTTGAAGGCCAGCGACCAGCGCATCGTGCGCGCCAGCCAGCCCCGGCTGCAGCCCGTGCAGCGTGCCATCCAGCGCGATGCCGACCGCATCCGCGCCACGGCTAGTGGCGACGGCGGCGAGGCCCTGTCGCGGCTCGACGACCTGCTCAAGGGCGTGGACGAACTGCCCGTCATGAACGCGCTGGCGCCGCGCGGCAACCGCGCCGCGAGCGACGGCTGGGCCAACGAGGCCGTGCCGGCCGACGCGCCCTGGTGGCAGCGCATCCTGCTGGGCGTGCGCAACGAGGTGCGCTCGCTGATCCGCGTTTCGCGCATCGACCGGCCCGAATCGGTGCTGCTCGCTCCCGACCAGACCTACTTCCTGCGCGAGAACCTCAAGCTCAAGCTGCTGAGCGCCCGGCTGGCCCTGCTGGCCGGCCAGGTGGCGCCGGCACGGGCCGAGCTGGCTGGCGTGACGGCCTCGCTCAACCGCTACTTCGACCCCGCCTCGCGCCGCGTGCAGGCCGCGGCCACGCAGCTGCAGCAGGTGCAGGCGCTGGTGCGCGCCGCCGAGCCGCCGCGCATCGACGACACCCTCACGGCCCTGGCCGCCGTGTCCGCGGGGCGCTGAGGTCATGCGCGCGGCCGTCTGGCTCCTGGTGCTCTTCGCGGTCGCGGCCGCGGTGGCGCTGTTCGCGGGCAACAACCAGGGCATCGTCACCGTCTTCTGGCCGCCCACGCGGGTGGACCTGTCGCTCAACTTCGCGCTGCTGTTGCTGATCCTCGTGTTCATGCTGCTGTATGGCGCGTTGCGCGCGCTGCAGGCGCTGTTCTCGTTGCCCGTGCAGGCGCGCCAGTGGCGGTTGCAGCAGAAAGAGCGCAATCTGCACGCGGCCCTGCTGGACTCTGTGGTGCAGCTGCTGGCCGGCCGCTTCACCCGCGCGCGCAAGTCGGCGCTGGCGGCGCTGGCGCAGGAGCATGTGCTGGCCGGGCTGGACGCCCGGCTGCCCCAGTCGCAGCAGGTGCGGGTGTTGGCCCACCTGATGGCCGCCGAGAGTGCCCAGGCGCTGCAGGACCGCGCGGCGCGCGACGCCCATCTGCAGCATGCCCTGAACGAGGGCCGCGACCGCGGCGGCATGTCCGCCGAGACACGCGACGGCGTGCAGCTGCGCTCGGCCCGCTGGGCCCTGGAAGATCGCAATGCCGTGGCCGCGCTGGACCGCCTGGCCGAATTGCCGCAGGGCGTGCAGCGTCGCACGCTGGCACTGCGCCTGCGGCTGAAGGCCACGCGCCTGTCGGGCCGCACGCAGGATGCGCTCGACACTGCGCGTCTGCTGGCCAAGCACCGTGCCTTCTCGGAAGACGGTGCGCGCAGCATCGTGCGTGGCCTGGCGCTGGAACTGGTTGGCCAGGCGCACGACCCGGCCCAGTTGATGCGTGCCTGGAGCGAACTGGACCCGGCCGAGCGCGCCATCCCCGAGGTGGCCATCCAGGCGGCCCAGCGCATGGTGGTGCTGCGCGGCGACCTTGCGATGGCGCGGGCCTGGCTGCTGCCGGTGTGGGAGCGCTCGCTGGCCCAGCCCGACGCGCTCAGCGACAGTCAGCGTGCCAAGCTCGTGCGTGCGCTGGAGGCGGGGCTCGACACGGTCGATCCCGAATGGCTGGCCCGCATCGAAGGCGCCCAGCGCGCCCAGCCGCGCGATGCGCACTTGCAGTACCTGGCCGGCATGGCCTGCATGAAGCGGCAGCTCTGGGGCAAGGCGCAGCAATTGCTGACCCAGGCCGGCTTGGGCCAGCAGGACGCGGAACTGCATCGCCGTGCCTGGGTGGCCGTTGCCCAGCTCGCCGAGCAGCGCGAGGATGCCGAGCAGGCCCTGATGGCCTGGAAGCGGGCCGCGCAGGGCGGCTGAAAAGGCCAGGGCGCGTTCGAGGACAGCCGGTGTCTTCGGCCCCCGGGCGGTGTCGTTCGGGCTCGGGTCCGGCATCTCCCGATGACCGGCCGACTCCCATGCAAAAGGCCCGTGGTTTGCGCCACGGGCCTTTTGCTTTGACGCAACCTGCAAGACAGGTCGGGCCTGGGCTGCCGGCCCGCCGCAGCGGGTCCGGCATGTTCCTTTCGATCAGGACACGGTTGCTGCCGGCTGGCTGCCGAGATCGGCCGCCTTCTCGAAGGGCAGCGTGATGGCGCCCAGGTCGCGACGGGTCTCGACCAGCACCAGCGGGCCTTCGTCCAGCACCACCACCGGCGGCCGCTCGCGCGGCACGTGGACCGGCTTGGGTTCGGCCGCGATGGCCGCCCGCACTTCGGCGATGCGGTCGGGATTGGAGTTCACCCATTCGAGGCCGGCACCCTGGGCCACGGCGGCCAGTTCGTCGGCCGGCAGGGCGAAGGCGGTCACACGGGGCAGTGCGCCGCGGCCCGGTGCGGCCGCAGCAGGGGCCGGTGCCGGCACGGGCGCGATGGGCACGGGTGCAGCGGCGACGGCCGGCTCGGTCGCCGGTTCGGCGTTCGGCGCGGCAGCGGTCAGGCCCGGCTCGACGGCGGATGCCAGCGGCGCGTCGGCCTCGTCGCGGACCGCCTCGCCGGCCTCACGCTCGCGCGAGGCGCGGTCGCGGCGATCACGGCCATAGCGGTCGCGGGAGCGGCGGCGCTCCTCGCCTTCGCGGCGCGGCGCCTGGTCGTCGCCCACCGCGGCGTCGGCCGCTTCGGCAACGGCGGCCGCCTCGGCCGGCGTCTGGTGCAGGGCTTCGGCCTCGGTCACTGCGGCTGGCAGGGCGTCGACCGGGCGCCGCTCGCGGCGGCCTTCACGCGGCGCCGGATCGCCGCCACGCGGTGCGTCCTCGCCCTCGGCAGCGGCGCCTTCGCGCGCCATGCCGTCGTCGCGGCGGCGTTCGCCGCGCTCGCCGCGTTCACGACGTTCGCCCTGGCGGCCGTTGCGCTCGCCACGCTCCCCACGCTCGCCGCGTTCACGGCGCTCTGCGGGCGCATCGCTGCCCTCGACCGTGCCGTCGACCGGCGCCTGCAGGGCTTCGACCGGCGCGGCATCGCGACGCTCGCCACGGCCATTGCGGCGTTCGCGTTCACCGCCTTCGCGCGGTGCGCGGCTTTCGCGTCCCGCGGTGTCGCCGTTGCGGGCTTCACGCGGCTCGCGGCCCTCGCGGGCGTCACGGCCTTCGCGCGGCTCGCGCCGGCCTTCGCCGTTAAGTGCCTCGCGGCGTTCACCACGCTCGCCTCGGTCGGCACGGCCTTCGCGGTTGCCACGGCCTTCACCGCGACCTTCGCCACCACGGCCTTCACCGCGGCCGTTGCGACCTCCGCGTTCGCCGCGGCGATTGCCGCCGCCTGGGCGTGCCGTTTCTTCCGCTGCCGGTGCCGGTGCAGGAGTCGGGGCGGCGATGGGCGCTGGCGCTGGCGTGGCGCCGAACAGGCCCTTGAGCCAGCCGAAGAAGCCGCGTTCGGCCGGTGCGGGCGCTGCCGGCGCCGGTGCTACCACGGGTGCGGCGGCAACGGGCGCCGGCGCCGCGGGCTTTTCCTCGCGCGCGGGCACGACAGGCGCCGGCGCATCCGGCAGCACACCCTTGATGACGGGGCTCTGGCGGTTGGTCGGCTCCTGCGAGCGGCGCGTGATGCGCGTCGGGTCCTCGACCTCGTCGGCCATGGTGTAGCTGGCACGCAGCTGATCCAGGCGCGGGTCGTCGTGCTTCATCCGCTCCAGCTTGTAGTTGGGCGTCTCCAGCGTCTTGTTCGGGATCATCAGCACGTTCACGCGCTGCTTGAGCTCGATCTTGGCGATCTCGGTGCGCTTCTCGTTCAGCAGGAAGGAGGCGACCTCCACCGGCACCTGCACGTGCACGGCGGCGGTGTTGTCCTTCATGGACTCTTCCTGAATGATGCGCAGGATCTGCAGCGCGCTCGACTCGGTGTCGCGGATGTGGCCGGAGCCGCCGCAGCGCGGGCAGGGGATCGACGAGCCTTCGGACAGCGCCGGCTTCAGGCGCTGGCGGCTCATTTCCATCAGGCCGAATTTGCTGATGGTGCCGAACTGTACGCGGGCGCGGTCCTGGCGCAGCGCGTCGCGCAGGCGGTTTTCGACCTCGCGGCGGTTCTTCGACTCGTCCATGTCGATGAAGTCGATGACGATCAGGCCGCCCAGGTCGCGCAGGCGCATCTGGCGGGCCACTTCGTCGGCGGCTTCGAGGTTGGTGCGGGTGGCCGTCTCCTCGATGTCGCCGCCCTTGATGGCGCGGGCCGAGTTGACGTCGATGGACACCAGCGCCTCGGTGTGGTCGATCACGATGGCGCCGCCGGACGGCAGCTGCACCGTTCGCGCGTAGGCCGACTCGATCTGGTGCTCGATCTGGAAGCGGCTGAACAGCGCGGCATCGTCGCGGTAGCGCTTCACGCGGGCGGCATGCTCGGGCATGACGTGCGCCATGAACTGCTGCGCCTGCTCGTAGATGTCGTCGGTGTCGATGAGGATGTCGCCGATGTCGTGATTGAAGTAGTCACGGATGGCGCGGATGACGAGCGACGATTCCTGGTAGATCAGGAAGGCGCCCTTGCCGCCCTTGGCGGCGCCGTCGATGGCGGTCCACAGCTTGAGCAGGTAGTTCAGGTCCCACTGGAGCTCGGGCGCGGTGCGGCCGATGCCGGCGGTGCGCGCGATGATGGACATGCCCTTGGGGTACTCGAGCTGGTCCATCGCCTCCTTGAGCTCGGCGCGGTCCTCGCCCTCGATGCGCCGGCTGACGCCGCCGCCGCGCGGGTTGTTGGGCATCAGCACCACGTAGCGGCCGGCCAGGCTGACGAAGGTGGTGAGGGCGGCGCCCTTGTTGCCGCGCTCTTCCTTCTCGACCTGGACCAGCAGTTCCTGGCCCTCGCGGATCGCATCCTGGATGCGCGCCTGGCTGGCGGAGACGCCTTCGGCGAAGTACTGCTTGGAGATTTCCTTGAAGGGCAGGAAGCCGTGGCGGTCTTCCCCGTAGTCGACGAAGCAGGCCTCCAGGCTGGGCTCGACGCGGGTGACGACGGCCTTGTAGATGTTGCCCTTGCGCTGCTCGCGCCCTTCGATCTCGATTTCGTAGTCGAGCAGCTTCTGCCCGTCCACGATCGCCAGGCGGCGTTCTTCGGCC
Organism: Pseudacidovorax sp.; assembly: GCF_017991995.1. Lineage (GTDB taxonomy): Bacteria > Pseudomonadota > Gammaproteobacteria > Burkholderiales > Burkholderiaceae_C > Xenophilus. The sequence continues at coordinate 38,021 of NZ_JAGOPN010000003.1, forward strand.
TGCGTGGCGTTGATCAGCATCCGTTTCATGGGAGTGCGTGTCCTTGTTCGTGTGTGTCTTCACTGGCCCGGAAGGGGCCCACGATGCGCGGACGACGCGGCGAAACGACGGGACAGCGCCGTTCTCCTTTCCGCAGGTGTGCAGGCGGCACGCAGCCACCGGCCGGGCATCAGCCCGCAGGACGCAGCAGGGGAGGGGGCGCGAGGATGGGCGCGAGACCGATCTGCCGCCGGCCGGACATCTTGGGGACGTAGGGCGGCTGGGCAGGCACCGAAGTGGCGGGCGCTGGATGCATGGGCGCTGCCACCGGCATCAGCCAGCGCAGACACATACGGAGCAGCCACATCAGCAGCACAAGGGGGTCTCGCATCGATCCGCCGTCCGGCGCCCGTCTCTGGAAGAACAGGCCGCCGGCCGGCAAGGGGGGAATCCGTCTCGGGGTTTCGTCGGCGTCGGCTCGCCTTGCGCATCCGGCGCCGCCCGTGGCCTGGTGGGCGCGGGGCCGGCGATGGTGGACCACGCAAGTGGCATCGACCTCCAGCGCTTCCGGCGGGTGCTCTAAACTTCTCGTTCGAATAAGCACTGACCGAGCCGCGCTGGTGACAAATATTATAGGTCTTAAGCCCGGCCCCAAAGAGCGTCCGGCGCGGGCGCCGGCCCCCGAAGTCCGGTTGGTGACGGTGGACGCCGAGTCCGCCGGCCAGCGCCTGGACAACTTTCTTTTCCGTCACCTCAAAGGCGTGCCCAAGACGCATGTCTACCGCATCATCCGTTCGGGTGAGGTGCGGGTGAACAAGGGCCGCGTGCAGGCCGACTCCCGGGTGGAAGAGGGCGACGTGGTGCGCCTGCCGCCGGTCCGGGTGACGGCGGCCCCAGCGCCTTACGCACCGACCGCGCCGGCCCGCGACTTCGATCTGCTGATGGAGGACGAGGTGCTGCTGGCCGTCAACAAGCCTGCCGGCACGGCCGTGCACGGGGGCAGCGGCGTGAGCTTCGGCGTGATCGAACAACTGCGCGCCGCCCGGCCGACGGCGCGCTTCCTCGAGCTCGTGCACCGGCTGGACCGCGAGACATCCGGCATCCTGCTGGTTGCCAAGCGGCGCAGCGCGCTCACGGCGCTGCAGGCGCAGTTCCGCACCCGCGAGACGGGAAAGACCTACTTGGCCCTGGTGGACGGCGACTGGCCGGCCCGCCGCAAGGTGCTCGACGCTCCGCTCGCCCGCTACCTGCTGCCGCCCAAGGACGGCGCCGCCGAGGGCGAACGCCGCGTGAAGGTGGTGGACAAGGACCATCCCGACGCCATGCGCGCCCTCACGCTGGTGCGCGTGCTGGCCCGCGTGCAGCTGCCCGGCGACGACGCGCCGATGAGCCTGCTGGCCGTGACCATCAAGACCGGCCGCACCCACCAGATCCGCGTGCACCTGGCGCACGAGGGCCATCCCATTGCCGGTGACGACAAGTACGGCGACTTCGAGCGTCGCCGTACGCTGGCGCGGCTGGGCCTGCGCCGCATGTTCCTGCATGCCTGGCGGCTGCGCTTCCAGCATCCCGTCTCCGAGGCGCCCGTGGCGCTGCAGGCGGCGCTTCCCGACGAACTGGCGCAGCTGCTGCCGCCGCAGGCGCTCGTCGCCCTGACCGATCCCCATGACGAACACTGACACGCCCGCGGCCAGCCGCCGCTTCGACCTGATCGCCTTCGACTGGGACGGCACGCTGTACGACTCCACCGCGGTCATCGTGCGTTGCATCCAGGAGGCGGTGGTCGACGTCGGCGGCCGCCGGCCCAGCGATCAGGACGCGGCCTGGGTCATCGGCCTGGGCCTGGCCGAGGCGCTGGCCCGCGCCGCGCCAGACGTGCCGCCCGAGAAGTACCGCGAGTTGGGCGAGCGCTACCGCTTCCACTATTTGCGCCACCAGGACGACCTCGTGCTCTTCGATGGGGTGCTCCCGTTGCTCGACGCGCTGGCCGCGCGCGGCCACAAGCTGGCGGTGGCCACCGGCAAGTCGCGCCGGGGACTGGACCAGGCGCTTCATACCGTCGCGCTGCGCCATCGCTTCGATGCCTCGCGCACGGCCGACGAGACCTTCGGCAAGCCGCATCCGCGCATGCTGCTCGAACTGATGGACGAACTGGACGTGACGTCCGAGCGCACGCTGATGATCGGCGACACGGTGCACGACCTGCAGTTGGCACGCAATGCCGGCTGCGCCAGCGTGGGCGTGGGCTATGGCGCCCATTCGACCGAGGGCTTCGAGGCGCTGGGGCCGTTGCATGTGGCCCATTCCGTGGCGGAGCTGACCGACTGGCTTCTGCGGCACGGCTGAGGCCGCCCAGCCCCTGGCCGCGCCGGGGGCACTTGCCGGCGCCGCCGGGCGGTGGCCGGTGTGGCGCCGCGGCAACCCCCGATACGGCATCCGGGGCGTTCTTTGGTACGCTGCCCAAGTGGCCGACGACGCCCCCATTCCCTTGTGCCGCAGCGCCGACCTGACCGATGGTGGGCTAGCGGTGTCATTCGACGTCATCTATGGCGGCCAGACCTGCCGGGCCTTCGCCATCCGCTGGCAAGGTCGGCCGCATGCCTACCTGAACCGTTGCACCCATGTCGCCATGGAAATGGACTATCAGGAGGGACGCTTCTTCGATGACACCGGCCGCTGGCTGCTGTGCGCCACCCATGGCGCGGCCTATTCCCCCGACACCGGCGCCTGCGCCGGCGGGCCCTGCCGCGGCGGGCTGGTGCGCATCGAGCTCAGCGAAATCGAGGGCGTGGTGCACTGGCATACTGCCTGGAACCTGCGCCCGTTCACCTTCTGAACCCGAGCCTGCATTGATCATCACGGCTCGACGGCCTTCCGCATCATGAGTCCTCCCGACCGCCTGGAACCCTCCGGCTTCGAGCCTTTCGAGCCCAAGCCCGCGCCCCTGAACGAATCCGCAGCCCCTGCACCCACTTCCGTGAAAAACGATCCGACCTCCGCGCCCGGTTGGGAGCGCGCCACCTTGGAAAAACTCGCCTTCGCCTCGTTGAAGGAGCAGCGCGCCGCACGCCGCTGGAAGACCTTCGTCCGCCTGGCCTGGCTGGTGTTCTTCATTGCGCTGGCCTGGATGGCCCTGAGCCGCGCAGCGCCCAGCACAGCCACCACCACCGCCCACACCGCCGTGGTGAGCATCCGCGGGGAGATCGCCGACGGCGCAGACGCCAGTGCCGAATTCATCATCGCCTCGCTCAAGAGCGCCCTCGAGGATCCGGGTTCCAAGGGCGTCGTGCTGCTGATCAACTCGCCCGGCGGCAGCCCGGTGCAGGCCGGCATCATCCATGACGAGATCAAGCGCCTGCGCGCCAAATACGGCAAGCCGATCTACGCCGTGGTCGAGGAAAGCTGTGCCTCGGCGGCTTATTACATCGCCGCCGCCGCCGACAAGATCTATGTGGACAAGGCCAGCCTCGTCGGCAGCATCGGCGTGCTGATGGACGGGTTCGGCTTCACCGGCACGATGGAGAAGCTGGGCGTCGAGCGCCGGCTGCTTACCGCTGGCGAGAACAAGGGGTTCCTCGATCCGTTCAGCCCCATGAGCGATGCCCAGCGCGCCCACGCCCAGCGCATGCTCGACCAGATCCATGCGCAGTTCATCGATGTGGTCAAGAAGGGCCGGGGCGACCGACTCAAGCTCGACACGCCCGGCCTGTTCAGCGGCCTGTTCTGGACCGGCCAGGAGGCCGTGGACCTGGGCTTGGCCGACCAGCTTGGCAGCATCGACTACGTGGCGCGCGACGTGATCCAGGCCGAGGACGTGGTCGACTACACCCGCCGCGACAACGTGGCCGAGCGCCTGGCCAAGAAGTTCGGTGCGGCCTTTGCCGATGTGGCGGTGCACGCCACCCTGCGCGCCGCGCCTTCGGTGCGCTGAGCCGGCGCAGCGGCGATGCCGCTTCTTCAGCGGGCGGTGCCGCGTGCCGCGAGCGGCGCCGAAACCGCCAGTGCCAGCGCGAACAGCACCACCACCGAGAGGGCGTGGGTCAGCGAACTGGCGCCGGCGATGAGGCCGATGACGGGTGGTCCCGCCATGAATCCCAGGTAGGCGGCCGCAGAGACGGCCGCGATCCCCCGCGCGGGCTCCACGCCCGGGACGCGGGCTGCGGCTGCAAAAAGCAGCGGCACCACATTCGCGAAGCCCAGTCCGACGCCTGCGAAGGCGGCCAGCGCCACCCAGGGCGAATGCGTGAGCAGGCCGACCGTCATGGAGGCGGCGGCCAGCAGGGCGCTTCCTGCCAGCAGCCGCGTCGACGGGACGCGGGCCCGCAAGGCATCGCCGCCAAAGCGCGCCGCGGCCATGGCCGCCGAGAAGCTGGCGTAGGCGAGGGCGGCCTGCTGCTGCGGGCTGCCGAGTTCCTGCTGCAGGTACAGCACGCTCCAGTCGTACATCGCGCCTTCGGCCACCAGGCCCAGGGCCGCCAGCAGGCCAAGGACGAGCAGCGGGCCGCCCGCATCGCGCAGGCCACCGCCTTCATCTGCGCTGGCGGAGGCCGTGTGCGAGGCGGGGAGCATGCGCGTCGCTGCCACGCCGATGGCGAGCGCCATCGCCCCGGCGACGACCGCCAGGTGGGTGACGGGCGGCCAGCCGGCCGCGAGCAGCGCGGCGCCGCTGCTGGCGCCCGCCATGCCGCCCAGGCTGAACATGCCATGCATGCCGCTCATGCGTGGCACGCCTTCGGCCAGTTCGATGGCGGCGGCCTCGGTGTTGATCGCGACGTCGAACACGCTGGTGAGCAGGCCGAACACGGCCAGCAGCGCGAGCAGGGCGGCATAGCCTGGCATGGCCAGCAGCAGGGCGAGCAGCAGCGCATAGCAGCAGCCGGCTGCGCCGGCGATGCGATTGGCGCCGTGGCGGCCGATCCAGCGGCCGGCGCGCGCAAGGCCGAGCAGCGCCCCCGCGCCAGCGGCCAGCATCGCGAGGCCCAGCGCTGCCTCGTCGATGCCGTAGTGCGCCTTGACGGTGGGAATGTGCACGCCCCAGGTGGCGAAGATGAAGCCGGAGCAGAAGAACTGCGTGCGCGCCGCCCAGCGGGCGGCGGGCAGGCGGGCTGCCGGTTGAATCAGCGGTGGCGCACTCATCGGCCGAACGCGAAGACCGCCGGCAGCTTGCCCAGGGCGCGCTCGGGCAGGGCTCGCCAGGCCTTCACGCTGCGGCTGCTGATCTGCGCCTGCGGCAGGGTGAGTCCCGAGGCCACGGCCAGGCGCGTGTTCGGCTGTAGCGTCTGCACCAGGGCCTGGAGCACGGCCTCGTTGCGGTAGGGCGTCTCGATGACGATCTGCGTCTGGCCGCGCTTGAGGGCCAGGCCCTCCAGGTCGCGGATGCGCTGGCGCCGGGCCTCGGCGTCCTGCGGGAGGTAGCCGGTGAAGGCGAAGTCCTGGCCGCCCAGCCCGCTCGCGGACAGAGCCAGCAGCAGGGACACGGGCCCGACCAGCGGCACCACCGGCGCGCCCAGGTCGTGGGCCGCGCGCACCACGGACGAACCGGGATCGGCCACGGCCGGCATGCCGGCCTCGCTCAGCAGCCCGACGTCGTGGCCGGCCTGCAGGTCGACCAGCAGGTCACGGGCGTCGAAGCCGCCGCCGTGATCGCCCTTCTTGTGCACTTCGCGGGGCAGCTCCCGGATCGACATCTGCTGGATCGGCACGGTGAGCGGCGCCACGCTGTCGATGCGCTTGAGCAGGGCTCGGGCGCTCTTGGCGTTCTCGCAGACCCAGTGGCCGAGGCCGGCGGCCGCGCGCAGGGTGGCGGCGGGCAGGCCGTCCTCGACCGGCACCTGGGTCTCGCAGCCGAAGTCCAGGGGGGCGGGCACCAGATAGAGCGTGCCGGGGCGCGGGTGTCCGTCGGGTGGAAGGGCGTGGGCTGGCGTGGAGGATTCGCTCACAGCAGTTCCACTCCCGCGGCACGCAGCATGCGGCAGGTGCGGATCAGCGGCAGGCCCACCAGCGCCGTCGGATCGTCGTTGTCGATGGCGTCGAGCAGCGCGATGCCCAGGCCCTCGCTCTTGGCGCTGCCGGCGCAGTCGTAGGGCTGCTCGGCACGCAGGTAGTGTTCGATGGCGGCGTCGCTGAGCGTGCGGAAGGTGACGCGCACGGGCGCCAGGTCCTGCTGCACGAAGCCCGTGCGCCGGCAGACCACGGCCAGCGCGGTCTGGAAGACCAGGGTGCGGCCGCTCATCCGGCGCAGTTGGGCGGTGGCGCGCTCGTGGTCGCCGGGCTTGCCCAGCGGCTCCCCGTCGAGGTCCGCGACCTGGTCGGAGCCGATCACGATGGCCTCGGGAAATCGCTCGGCCACCGCGCGGGCCTTGGCCAGCGCCAGGCGGGCGGCGAGTGCGGCGGGCGCCTCGCCGGGGTGGGGTGTTTCATCCACCTCGGGCGGCTGGACATCGAAGGGCAGGCGAAGCCGCGACAGCATTTCGCGGCGGTAGCGGGACGTGGACCCGAGGATGACGGTGCGTTGCATGCGCGGATTCTCTGCGAGCCTTCGGGGGTGGCGGGTCGGCCGCGATGCCGTGCGGCCAGGGGGGGACGTAGACTGCGCCCCATGAAGACGGAATTCGATGCGGCCCGCCTGGACGTGAAGGCCTTTGCCCAGGCCGGTGCCACCCTGGCCGAAACCAGCCCGCTCGCGCAATGGACGCGCCTGACCGAGGAGGCGGCGCAGGCCACCGGTGATGCAGGACCTGTGGAAGTCGCCTGGAGCACGCACGGTGAAATGCGCGGCAGCGCCACCGGCCCCGGCGTGCCCTGGCTCCATGTCGAGGCCGAGGTGCAACTGCCGCTGGTATGCCAACGCTGCCTGGGCCCTGTGCAGACTGTGCTGTCGGTGGACCGGTGGTTCCGCTTCGTCGCCGACGAGGCCACTGCCGCGGCCGAGGACGAAGAAGCCGACGAGGACGTGCTGGCCCTGTCGGCCGACTTCGACCTGCGCGCACTGGTCGAGGACGAGCTGCTGATGGATATTCCCGTGGCGCCGCGCCACGAGGTCTGCCCCGAGCAGCCGCGCTTTTCGGCGGCGGACGAGGATTTCGACGCGGCCGGCAGCGACAAGCCCAACCCCTTCGCGGTGCTCGAAGGCCTGCGCAAGCCCAAGTCCGAATCGAACGATTGACGCCCGAGGCGGCTGGCTCTGGCGCTGACCTTGCCGGCTGGGTTATACTCATTGGCTTCGCGCGCATGCCGCAGGCCCTGTCAGACGATGCACGAATGCTTCGTGCATGTCCGGGCCGCCCCCGGTGCTCCGCTCTTTGGTCGGCATTGCTGACTGATTGTTGGCTGGGCACTCGCGGGTTGCAGCGCGGTTAGCCAGGCCGGTTCGACCGCTGGCGCCGCTGCCTCAGGGTCTCGCGCCTTTCCGCCACCCCAACAGATTCGCAGGAGCCAACCATGGCCGTTCAGCAAAACAAGAAGTCGCCTTCCAAGCGCGGCATGCACCGTTCGCACAACGCGCTGGGCGTGCCCGGCATTGCCGTCGAGCCCACCACGGGCGAGACGCATCTGCGTCACCACATCAGCCCCAACGGCTTCTACCGTGGCCGCAAGGTGCTGAAGACCAAGAACGAAGCCTGATTGCCCCTTCAAGGCCAAGGCCCGAGGCTACTGAACCCGTAGCGTCGGGCCTTTGTTTTGATGTCCAGCACCGATCTGCACGCTCCGGCTGCCACGGCGATCACCCTCGCGGTCGATTGCATGGGCGGCGACCATGGCGCCCGCGTCACGCTCGCGGCCTGCCGCCGTTTTCTCGACAACCATCCTGATGCCCACCTGGTGCTGGTCGGCGTCGAGTCGGCCGTGGCTGGCTTCAGCCACGAGCGGGCGCGGCATGTGGTCGCCACCGAAGTGGTGGGCATGGACGACCCTGTCGAGGTGGCGCTGCGCCGCAAGAAGGACTCGTCCATGCGCGTGGCCATCCAGCAGGTCAAGGACGGCGCCGCGCATGCGGCCGTCTCCGCCGGCAACACCGGTGCGCTGATGGCCATCGCCCGCTATGTGCTCAAGACGCTGGACGGCATCGACCGGCCGGCCATCGCCACCCAGTTGCCCAACATGAAGGGGGGCGCCACCACGGTGCTCGACCTGGGGGCGAACGTGGACTGCGATGCCGAGACGCTGCTGCAGTTCGCGGTGCTTGGCTCGGCGCTGGTGTCGTCGATGAGCGGCGACGATTCGCCCACGGTCGGCCTGCTCAATGTCGGCGAAGAGGTCATCAAGGGCAGCGAGGTCATCAAGCGCGCCAGCGTGCTGCTGCGCCAGGCGGCCGAGTCGCGCGACCTCAACTTCCACGGCAACGTCGAAGGCAACGACATCTTCAAGGGCACCACTGACATCGTGGTGTGCGATGGCTTCGTCGGCAACGTCGCGCTCAAGGCCACCGAGGGCGTGGCCTCGATGATCGTGGACTTCCTCAAGCAGGAGTACTCGCGCGGCCTGATGAGCAAGGTCGCGGCGCTGGTCTCCTACCCGGTGCTCAAGGCCCTCAAGAAGCGGCTGGACCACCGTCGCTACAACGGTGCAGCGCTGCTGGGCTTGCGCGGCTTGGTGTTCAAGAGCCACGGCTCGGCCGACGAGCTGGCCTTCGGGCATGCTCTGGATCGCGCTTATGATGCCGCCCGCAACAACCTGCTCGACCGCGTCCGCGCCCGCATCGCCCATGCCGCCCCACTGCTGGCGCGGCCTGAGGTGACGGCGCCCACCGACAACGCGGCACTCCAAGCTTCATGACGCTCTATTCCCGCATCACCGGCACCGGCAGCTATCTGCCGCCGCGCCGGGTCAGCAACGACGAACTGGCGCAGGAACTGGCTGGTCGCGGCATCGAGACCTCCAACGAATGGATCGTCGAGCGCACCGGCATCCATGCCCGCCATTTCGCGGCAGACGGTGTCAACAGCAGCGATCTGGCGCTGGAAGCCTGCCGCCATGCCCTGGAGGCCGCCGGCCGCAGCGCAGCCGAGGTGGACCTGATCATCGTGGCCACGTCCACGCCCGACATGGTGTTCCCCTCGTCGGCCGCCATCCTCCAGCACAAGCTCGGCATCGCCGGCTGCCCCGCCTTCGACGTGCAGGCCGTGTGCAGCGGCTTCGTCTATGCGCTGACGGTGGCCGATGCCATGGTGCGCACAGGCGCGGCCAAATGCGCGCTGGTCGTCGGCGCCGAAGTGTTCTCGCGCATCCTCGACTTCAACGACCGCACCACCTGCGTGCTGTTCGGCGATGGCGCCGGCGCCGTGGTGCTGGAGGCCAGCGACACCCCTGGCATCCTGGCCAGCGACCTGCATGCCGACGGCTCGCACGTGGGCATCCTGTGCGTGCCCGGCCATGTGTCGGGCGGCCAGGTGCTGGGCACGCCGCTGTTGCACATGGACGGCCAAGCTGTCTTCAAGCTGGCCGTGCGGGTGCTCGAAGAGGCCGCGCGTGCCACGCTGGCCAAGGCCGGCAAGACCGAGGCCGACATCGACTGGTTGATCCCGCATCAGGCCAACATCCGCATCATGCAGGGCACGGCCAAGAAGCTGAAGCTGGGCCTCGACAAGGTGGTCGTGACCGTGCATGAGCACGGCAACACCTCGGCCGCGTCGATCCCGCTGGCGCTGGATGCCGCGGTGCGTGGCGGGCAGGTGCGCACCGGAGACACGGTCATGCTCGAAGGCGTGGGCGGCGGCTTCACCTGGGGCGCCGTGCTGCTGAACCTGTAAGGCGCTTCCGTCACCGGGATCGCTGGGCGTCGCGTCCATCACAGGATGCGCGCCGATGGAGACTCAATCACCATGAAGAACTTCGCATTCGTCTTCCCGGGCCAGGGCTCGCAGTCCGTGGGCATGCTCGACGCCTGGGGCGACCATCCGGCCGTGCGCGAGACCCTCGCCGAGGCGTCCGAGGCGCTGGGCCAGGACGTGGGCCTGTTGATCAAGGAAGGCCCGAAGGAAATCCTGGCCCTCACCACCAACACCCAGCCGGTGATGCTGGTGGCCGGCATCGCCGCTTGGCGCGCCTGGCTGGCCGAAGGCGGCGCTCAACCGTCGGTGGTGGCCGGTCACTCGCTCGGCGAGTATTCCGCGCTGGTCGCTGCCGGCGTGCTGACGCTGGCGCAGGCGGCGCCGCTGGTCCGCTTCCGTGCCCAGGCGATGCAGGAGGCCGTGCCGGTCGGTACGGGCGCCATGGCCGCCGTCCTGGGGATGGCGGCCGAGCAGGTAAAGGCCGGCTGTGCTGAGGCCACGGCCGCCATGGGCGCCCCAGGTGAAGTGGTCGAAGCCGTCAATTTCAACGACCCGATGCAGACCGTGATCGCCGGCAGCAAGGCGGCCGTCGAGCGCGCCTGCGAACTGCTCAAGAGCCAGGGCGCCAAGCGCGCACTGCCGCTGCCGGTGTCGGCGCCCTTCCATTCCAGCCTGATGAAGCCGGCGGCCGAGGCCCTGGCGCGCCGCCTCGCGGAGGTCGAACTGAAGGCGCCGCAGATTCCCGTGCTCAACAACATCGACGTGGCGATCGAAACCGATCCGGCCCGAATCCGCGAGGCGCTGGTGCGCCAGGCGGCAGGTCCGGTGCGCTGGGTCGAGAGCGTGCAGGCGCTGCAGGCCCGGGGCGTCGAGGCCGTCGTCGAATGCGGTCCGGGCAAGGTGCTGTCGGGCATGGTCAAGCGCATCGCGCCCGGTTTGGCCAGCGGCTTCATCCAGGATCCGGCCTCGCTGGGCGAAGCGCGGCAACTGGTCGCCTGACGCCGTCTCTCCCTTTTTCTGGAAACACGCATGAACACTCCCGCGATCCAGGGCCAGGTGGCCCTTGTCACCGGCGCCACGCGCGGCATCGGCGCAGCCATCGCGCTGGAACTCGCCCAGCGCGGCTACAAGGTCATCGGCACGGGCACGAGCGCCGACGGCGCCGCCAAGATCGGCGCAGCGCTGTCGCCCCACGGTGGTGAAGGCCAAGTGCTGAATGTCACCGACGGCCCGGCCGTGGAGGCCATGATCGACGCCATCGTGAAGGCCCACGGGGGCCTGCATGTGCTCGTCAACAACGCCGGCATCACCCGCGACATGCTCGCCATGCGGCTGAAGGACGAGGACTGGGATGCCGTCATCGACACCAACCTGAAGGCTGTCTTCCGCCTCTCGCGGGCGGTGATCCGGCCGATGATGAAGCAGCGCTATGGCCGCATCATCAGCATCACCAGCGTGGTGGGCGCCTCTGGCAATCCGGGGCAGGTCAACTACGCCGCTGCCAAAGCGGGCGTGGCCGGCATGACCCGTGCCTTGGCGCGCGAGCTGGGCAGCCGTGCAATCACGGTGAACTGCGTGGCGCCTGGCTTCATCGAGACCGACATGACCGCAAGCCTGCCCGAGGCGCAGCAGCAGGCGCTGCTGTCGCAGATCCCGCTGGGCCACCTGGGCAAGCCAGCCGACGTGGCCCATGCCGTGGCCTATCTCGCATCGCCGCAAGCGGGCTATGTGACCGGGCAGGAACTGCACGTCAACGGCGGCATGTACATGTGAACGCCGCCAGCCGCCGCGCGCGTCCGTCGGACGAATCTGCGCAGGGGGCTGGACAGTGGCTTCTCCGAGCGGCCGTAGGCCCTTGCCGGGACTTCGCCCGGAGCGGCCCGGCTAAAATCCTTGATTCTTTACCACCCTCAGAGGGAACCTAAATGAGCGATATCGAAGCACGTGTCAAGAAAATCATCGCCGAGCAACTCGGCGTGGAAGAGTCGCAAGTGACCAACGAAAAGGCCTTCGTGGCCGACCTGGGCGCCGACTCGCTGGACACGGTCGAACTCGTGATGGCGCTGGAAGACGAATTCGGCATCGAGATCCCGGACGAAGACGCCGAGAAGATCACGACGGTGCAGAACGCCATCGACTACGCCGTCAAGAACCAGAAGGCCTGATCGGCCAAGCCCCAAGCCGTTTGCCCGCTGCGCTGCACGACCGGCGCTTTGCGAGGCTCCCTCCTCTCCCGTTTCGCGGGCCTTCGGCTTCACTTCCTCCCGGAACCGTCCTTTCAATGACGTTTCAGGCGCACGGCGCCCCAGGTCTGGGAGACCCACCATTGCAGAAAGGTTCGCCGGCATGACTCAACGCCGCGTCGTCGTCACCGGGCTCGGTTGCATCTCCCCCGTCGGAAACACTGTGGCCGAGAGCTGGGCCAATCTCGTGGCGGGCCAGTCGGGCATCAGCACCGTCACCAGCTTCGATGCCAGCAACCTGGCTTGCCGCTTTGCGGGCCAGGTCAAGGGTTTCGACATCACCCAATACATCTCCGAGAAGGAGGCGCGCCACATGGACCGCTTCATCCATCTCGGACTCGCCGCCTCGATCCAGGCGGTGCAGGACAGCGGTCTGCCCACCGGCGAGGCGCTGTCGCCCGAGCTGGCTGAGCGCATCGGCTGCAACATCGGCTCGGGCATCGGTGGCCTGCCGATGATCGAAGAGACGCATGCCGAGCTGACCAACCGCGGCCCGCGCCGCATCTCGCCCTTCTTCGTGCCGGCTTCGATCATCAACATGATCTCGGGCCACCTGTCGATCAAGTACGGCTTCACCGGCCCGAACATCGCGGTGGTCACGGCCTGCACCACCGGTCTGCATGCCATCGGCCTGTCGGCGCGCCTGATCCAGGCCGGCGACGCGGACGTGATGGTGGCCGGCGGCGCCGAATCGACCGTCTCGCCGCTGGGCATCGGCGGCTTCGCGGCCGCCCGTGCGCTGTCCACGCGAAACGACGATCCGGCCACGGCCTCCCGCCCGTGGGACAAGGACCGCGACGGCTTCGTGCTGGGCGAGGGCGCTGGGGTCGTGGTGCTCGAGGAATACGAGCATGCCAAGGCCCGTGGCGCCAAGATCTATGCCGAGCTCGTGGGCTTCGGCATGAGCGCCGACGCGTACCACATGACTGCGCCCAGCGTGGACGGTCCGCGCCGCAGCATGCAGGCCGCCCTGCGCAACGCCGGCATCAACGCCGACCAGGTCGATTACCTGAATGCGCATGGCACGTCCACGCCGCTGGGCGACCTGAACGAAACCAACGCCATCAAACTGGCCTTCGGCGACCACGCCCGGAACATGGTGGTGAACTCCACCAAGTCCATGACGGGCCACCTGCTGGGCGGCGCCGGGGGCATCGAATCGGTGTTCACGGTGCTGGCGGTGCACGAGCAGAAAAGTCCGCCGACCATCAACATCTTCAACCAGGATCCCGAATGCGACCTGGACTACTGCGCCAACACTGCGCGCGACATGAAGATCGACGTGGCGGTGAAGAACAACTTCGGCTTCGGCGGCACCAACGGCACGCTGGTGTTCAAGCGGGTCTGACGCGTTCCCTTGGCGTTCCTCCCGTCGCTTTTCGCCCCTCTGAATTTCCCATGCACCACGCCCCGGCGGTGAGTTTTCCGGTCGGGGCCTCCCGCCGCGCGGTAGCCCTGCATGGGGCCGTCGCGGGCATCGGAGGCCTCTGCGCCTTGGGTTGGGGCTTCCATTTCGCCGCCTTCGATGCGGCGACTGTCGCGATGATCCTGGCTGCAGTGGCGGGCGTGGTACTGGCGTGGGATGCGCGCCGGACCGCTGGCCGGGGCGTGTTGCATTGGACCGGTGGCGAATGGTCGATGACCGACCTTCGCGGCCTGAACCCGCAGGCGGGCGGCGCGCTGGCCGTGCTCATGGACCTCGGCACGCTGATGCTGGTGCGGTGCGTGATGACCGACGGCCGCACCCACTGGATGTGGCTGGACCGGGACGCCGATCCCCTGCGGTGGCGGGCCCTGCGCCGGGCTGCTTTCGATGGTGTGCCCGCCGAAGGGCGCCGTTCCCAGGGGGCGTCGGCATGACGAGCGCTCCGCCGCCGCCACCGCCTGCCAATCCGGGCGAAGCCGATCTTCTGCTGGTCCAGCGCACCCTGGCCGGCGACGCCAAGGCCTTCGAACTCCTGGTGATCAAGTACCAGCGAAGGATCGAGCGCCTCATCGGCCGGATGGTGCGCGATGTGGACCTGATCGAAGACATCGCGCAGGAAACCTTCATCCGGGCCTATCGTGCGCTGCACCAGTTCCGTGGCGACGCGCAGTTCTACACCTGGCTGTACCGGATTGCGGTGAACACCGCCAAGAAGGCGCTGGTGGACATGAAACGCGACCCGACGGTGTCCGAAGCGGCGCTGCGCAGCAGTGACGACGACGATGAAACTTACCGCGGCGGAAACGAACCAATCAGCGACGAAACCCCTGAATCCGTGCTCGCGGCCAATGAAGTGGCTGCGGCGGTGAATGCCGCCATGGAGGCGCTGCCGGCCGAATTGCGCCAGGCCGTGACCTTGCGTGAGATCGAGGGGTTGAGCTACGAGGAAATCGCCGAAGCGATGAATTGCCCGATCGGTACCGTCCGTTCGCGCATCTTCCGGGCCCGCGAGGCGATTTCTGCGCGAGTGAAACCCCTGCTGGAGAACCAGTCGGGCAAACGTTGGTGATCAGGTGAACCCCATGAACGAGCTTAGGACCCAGACCCTCGAACGGGTATCGGCGCTGATGGACGGCGAGATGCCGGCGGACGAAATGGCGCAGGCCGTGCAACAGGTGGCCGGCGACGGCGCACTGCGTGACTCCTGGCAGATGTACCACCTCGTGGGCGAGGCGCTGCGCACCGGACGGCACACCGCCTGCACCGACAGCGATGCCTTCCTCGACAAGCTGCGTCAGCGCATGGCCCAGGAGCCGCCGGTGCTGCGGCCCATCGAAGTGGTGCAACCCCCGTTCGAATGGAGCCGTCGCGCGGAGGCGGCCAACGAACCAGTGTTCCGGTGGCGCATCGTGGCCGGTGTGGCCTCGGTGGCCGTGGCGGCGGCGGTCGGCTGGAGCTTCGTGTCGGGTGGCGGCACCTCCGGCGGCGCCCAGATGGCGAGGCAGGATGTCGGCGCGCCGACGCTGGCGTCCGTCAGTCCGGCGCCCGCGCAGCAGCAGAGCCTCGTCCAGGTGGGCAACCGCCCCGAGGTGATGCTGCGCGACCCGCGGCTCGACGAGTTGCTCGAAGCCCACCAGGAGGCCGGCGGCGCCTCCCAGATGCCATCAGGCTTCCTGCGCAACGCCACCTTCGAAGCCCCTTCCCGCTGACCGACCGGATCGCCATTCCACTGCCGATGCCCGTTTCTCCCGCCTCGCGCCGCCGACTGGTCGCGACCGTTCCCGCTGCCTTGCTGGTATTGGCTGCTGCGCCAGCAGGCGTGCAGGCGGCGCCGCCTCCGGGCAGTGCCTCGCCTTCGACGACCACCTTGCCGCCTGTCCAGGCGCCGACCGGCTCAGGTGCGATCGACTGGCTGCGCCGCATGCACGAGGCGGCGCGCACCACCGAATACGTGGGCACCTTCGTGGTCTCGACCGGCGCCGGCGCGTTGTCGAGTGCGCGCATCTGGCACGCCTGCGACGGCCCGGTGTGCATCGAGCGTGTGGAGACGCTGTCGGGGCCTCAGCGGTCCACCTTCCGCCGCAACGAGCTGGTGCGTACCTTCCTGCCGGACCAGCGGCTGGTCAAGACCGAGCAGCGCGAGAACCTCGACGTCTTCCCCAATCTCCTGGGGGCGACCGAGGGCTCCATTACCGAGTTCTACGACGCCCGTCCGCTCGGGCGGGGCCGCGTGGCCGGCATCGAGGCCGACGTGGTCCAGATCGTCGCCCGCGACGCGATGCGCTTCGGCTACCGCGTGTGGTGCGAGCGACGCTCGGGCCTGGTGCTGAAGCTGCAGACCCTCGATGCGCGCGGCGCCGTGGTGGAGCAGTCGGCCTTCTCCGAACTCCAGTTCGAGGAGCCCATGCCCGTTCCGGCGCTGGCCGAGATGATGGACAACACCCAGGGCTGGAAGACCGAGCGCTCCAGGCTCGAGTCCGTCAATGTCGACGCCGAGGGCTGGACGCTGTCGCAGCCCGTCCCCGGTTTCAAGCCGGTCAGCAGCTACCTGCGTCCCATCGGCGAGCCGCGCTTCTTCTTTGGGCCGCGCAAGCGCATCCTGCAGTGGACCTTCTCCGACGGGCTGGCCACGGTGTCGCTGTTCCTGGAGCCCTACGGCGACCAGCCGCGCCAGGAGGGGGCCCAGGCCCAGGGCGCCACCTACACCCTCTCGCGCAAGCTCCCCGACGCTGCGGGCGACTGGTGGCTCACTGCCGTGGGCGAGGTGCCGATGCGCACCCTGGACGCCTTCGCCCGCGCGCTCGCGCGCACCCGCTGAACCTTTCGCCGCCTGGGCCTTCTCAAGGGCATCTCCCGAGAGGGGCGGCCCAGCGGCTATCGTGGTGCCCGCTCCTTTGCTCTCCCTGTTGTTGAAAGAAGTCCGAGGATGACGAACAGAGACCGTTTCATGTCTTCTTCCGCCCTGGTCCGCCGCGTTCCGGCGCTGGCCTTCGCCGCCCTGTCCGGATTGACGCTGCTGGTGCCGATGCAGCCGGCCGTGGCCCAGGCGGCTCAGGCGACCCGCACACTGCCCGACTTCACCGACCTGGTCGATCAGGTCGGCCCGTCGGTGGTCAACATCCGCACGGTGGAGCGGGTCACGCGCCGCGGTTCGGGGGAGATGGACGAGGAGATGCAGGAATTCTTCCGCCGTTTCTTCGGCCAGCCGCTGCCTAACGTCCCGCGGCAGAACCGGCCCCAGCAGCAACCGCAAGAGGAAGAGCGGCCCCGTGGCGTCGGCTCAGGCTTCATCCTCACCGCGGACGGCTATGTGATGACCAACGCCCACGTCGTCGAGGACGCATCGGAGGTGATCGTCACGCTCACCGACAAGCGTGAGTTCAAGGCCCGCATCGTCGGCGCCGACAAGCGAACCGATGTGGCCGTGGTCAAGATCGACGCCACCGGCCTGCCGGCGGTGAAGGTGGGCGACATCTCCCGCCTGCGCGTGGGCGAATGGGTGATGGCCATCGGCTCTCCCTTCGGTCTGGAGAACACCGTGACGGCGGGCATCGTGAGCGCCAAGCAGCGCGACACGGGCGAATACCTGCCCTTCATCCAGACCGACGTGGCCATCAACCCGGGCAACTCGGGCGGGCCGTTGATCAACATGCGCGGCGAGGTCGTGGGCATCAACAGCCAGATCTATTCGCGGTCGGGCGGCTTCATGGGCATTTCCTTCTCGATCCCGATCGATGAGGCCATCCGTGTCAGCGACCAGTTGCGTGCGACGGGCCGCGTGTCCCGCGGGCGCATCGGCGTGCAGATCGACCAGGTCAGCAAGGATGTGGCGGAATCCATCGGCCTGCCGAAGGCGCAGGGCGCGTTGGTTCGCGGTGTCGAAAGCGGCTCCCCGGGCGACAAGGCTGGCATCGAGCCCGGCGACGTCATCCTGAAGTACGACGGCCGCGACATCGAGCGGCCGAGCGACCTGCCGCGCATGGTCGGCAACACCAAGCCAGGGACCAAGACCACGGTGACCGTGTTCCGCCGGGGCGGGACGCGTGACCTCTCGATCACGGTGGCCGAGCTGGAGGCCGACCAGCCGACGCGCCGGCCGGCCGCCGGCAAGGAAGAGCCCAAGCCTTCCGTTTCGGCGGCCGCGAAGTCGTTGGGGCTGGCGTTGGCCGAGCTCACCGAGGCCCAGCGGCGCGATCTCAAGCTGCGCGGCGGTGTCCGGGTCGAATCCGCCACCGACGCGGCGGCCCGCGCCGGCCTGCGCGAGGGCGACATCATCCTGTCGGTGGGCAATGTGGAAGTGGCCAGCCTCAAGGAATTCGACGCCGCACTGGCCAAGATGGACCGGAACAAGGCCGTCAGCGTGCTTTTCCGGCGTGGGGATTGGGCCCAGTACGCGTTGATCCGCCCCACCCGCTGAGCGCTGCGGACGGTGTCGGGGCCCGTCAGGAGTGCGGCGGGCGGATTCTGAGTGGCCCCATCCATGACTTGGTTTTTGAGGCCATTCGGGCTTCGTGGGGCGGCCTTGACGGCGCCTCTCGGATAAAAATTTGCGAACGACCGGTGGAGGTTGATAGGACGCATCGCCTCGGCGGGATCTCAGGCGCTAACAACCATTTCGGTAGAATGAGGCCGCCTCAGTGCGGTTTTGCTTCATAAGCACCCATCGCTTGTTCACGATGCGGGATTCAAGGTCGCGATGCACCGTCGGTCCACAGATCGCCCACAAGTTGTCCAGAAAACAACCCACACAGCCTGTGAATAAGGTGTTGATAAATTCCTGTTGCTGACCTGCAACGAGGCTTCCCCGGCGTCCGCCGGCCTGTACGCGCCCCCCGTTTTGCCTACAATGAAGTTCCAACTACTGCAGTTGCCATTGCTTGTTGGTTCAGGGCGCGTCTGCCGAGGACGCGCCCTTTTTTCTTGTGCGCTTCGCCCTGCTGCACCAGCAAATTCAAAGACTTAAGTCTTCTCGTTGATGAACCACATCAGAAACTTCTCGATCATTGCGCACATCGATCACGGCAAGTCCACGCTGGCGGACCGCCTGATCCAGCGTTGCGGCGGCCTGGCCGAGCGCGAGATGGAAGCGCAGGTGCTCGACTCCATGGACATCGAGAAGGAGCGTGGGATAACCATCAAGGCGCAGACCGCTGCGCTGCACTACAAGGCCAAGGACGGGCAGGTCTACAACCTCAACCTCATCGACACGCCGGGCCACGTCGACTTCTCGTATGAGGTCTCGCGTTCGCTGTCCGCCTGCGAAGGCGCGCTGCTCGTGGTCGATGCTTCGCAAGGTGTGGAAGCGCAGACGGTGGCCAACTGCTACACGGCGCTGGACCTCGGTGTCGAAGTGCTGCCGGTGCTCAACAAGATGGATCTGCCCCAGGCCGATCCGGACCGCGCGAAGGAAGAGATCGAGGATGTGATCGGCATCGATGCCGGTGACGCCATCCCCTGCTCGGCAAAGACCGGCATGGGCGTGGACGAGATCCTGGAGGCTGTCGTTGCCAAGATCCCTGCGCCGCGCGGCAATCCGGATGGCGCGCTGCGCGCCATGATCATCGACAGCTGGTTCGACGCCTACGTGGGCGTGGTCATGCTGGTGCGCGTGGTCGATGGCCGGCTGGCCAAGGGCGAGCGCATCAAGCTGATGGCCACGGGCGCCACCTACAACGCCGACAACCTGGGCGTGTTCACCCCGGCCAACGAGCCGCGCAACAGCCTGGAGGCGGGCGAGGTGGGCTACATCATCGCCGGCATCAAGGAACTGCAGGCCGCCAAGGTGGGCGACACGGTCACGCTGATCAAGCAGGGCTCCGGTGGCGCCGCCTTCACGGCCACCGAGCCGCTGCCGGGCTTCAAGGAGATCCAGCCGCAGGTCTTCGCGGGCCTGTACCCGACCGAGGCCAGCGAATACGACCAGCTGCGCGACGCGCTGGAGAAGCTCAAGCTCAACGACGCCTCGCTGCATTTCGAGCCGGAGGTGTCGCAGGCGCTGGGCTTCGGCTTCCGCTGCGGCTTCCTGGGCCTGCTGCACATGGAGATCGTGCAGGAGCGCCTGGAGCGCGAGTTCGACCAGGACCTGATCACCACCGCGCCGAGCGTCGTGTACGAGGTACTCAAGAGCGACGGCGAGGTCATCATGGTGGAGAACCCCTCCAAGATGCCCGACATCGGCCGCATGGCCGAGATCCGCGAGCCCATCGTGACGGTGCACCTGTACATGCCGCAGGAGTACGTGGGCCCGGTGATGACGCTGGCCAACCAGAAGCGCGGCGTGCAGATCAACATGGCCTACCACGGTCGGCAGGTCATGCTCACCTACGAGATGCCGCTGGGCGAGATCGTGCTGGACTTCTTCGACAAGCTGAAGTCGGTGAGCCGCGGCTATGCCTCCATGGACTACGAGTTCAAGGAGTACCGCGCCTCCGACGTGGTCAAGGTCGACATCCTGCTCAATGGCGACAAGGTGGACGCGCTGTCCATCATCGTCCACCGCAGCCAGTCGCAGTACCGCGGTCGCGCCGTGGTGGCCAAGATGCGCGAGATCATCAGCCGCCAGATGTTCGACGTGGCCATCCAGGCCGCCATCGGCGCCAACATCATCGCCCGTGAGACCGTCAAGGCGATGCGCAAGAACGTGCTGGCAAAATGTTACGGGGGTGACATCACCCGCAAGCGCAAGCTGCTCGAGAAGCAGAAGGCCGGCAAGAAGCGCATGAAGCAGATCGGCTCGGTCGAGGTGCCGCAGGAAGCCTTCCTCGCCATCCTGCAGGTCGAGGACTGAGCGGATCTGCCGGTCCGCCGCCACTCAGCTTCCCCCAGAACAATTCCAAGCGATGCCCATCCTCACCTCCCTGATCCTCGCCGCGTTCGCCGGCTACATCGGCGCCTGGTATGTCGGCGCGGTGGAGGGCAACTTTGCCCTGCTGCTCTTTCTGGCGACCGTGGTCACGGGCCTTTACTGGCTGGCCGAGCGGCTGGTCTTCCTGCCGCGGCGCCGCCAGGCGGCCCAGGCCTTCGAGGCCACGCAGGCGCAGCGCCGCGAAGAACTCAAGCGCCAGGGCATCGACCGGCTCGACACCGACGACGGCGGCAAGACGCGCGAGCGGTTGCTGGCACAACCCTGGTGGCTCGACTGGACGGCGGGCCTCTTCCCCGTGATCCTGGTCGTCTTCCTCCTGCGCTCCTTCGTGGCCGAGCCCTTCAAGATCCCCTCCGGCTCGATGATGCCGACGCTGCTGACCGGCGACCTCATCCTGGTCAACAAGTTCACCTACGGTCTGCGCCTGCCGGTGCTGGGCACCAAGATCACCGAGGGCACGCCGCTGGCCCGCGGCGACGTGGTCGTGTTCCGCTATCCGCCACAGCCGTCGATGGACTACATCAAGCGCGTCGTCGGCGTGCCGGGCGACGAGGTGTCCTACCAGAACAAGCGGCTGACCATCAACGGTCAGCCCGTGAGCAAGGACCCGCTGCCCGACTACTTCGACGAAGACACGATGCGCTATTCGAAGCAGTACTCCGAGAAGCTGGGCGCCGTCGAGCACCGGATCCTCAACGACGACAGCCGCCGCGCAGGCCTGTCGGACGCCGAGATCATGGCCTTCCCCAATCGTGAAAATTGTCGTTACAGTGTTGAAGGGTTTGTTTGCAAGGTGCCGACCGGTCAGTACTTCATGATGGGCGACAACCGCGACAACTCCCTCGATTCGCGTTACTGGGGTTTCGTGCCGGACCAGAACGTCGTGGGCCGTGCCTTCTTCGTCTGGATGAACTTCGGCAACCTCAAGCGGATCGGGCCATTCCACTGATCAGGCGCCGCAGCGTGGCGGCGGGCAACGAGGGCGGGTCATCCCGGCGAAGGAGTGAAGTTCATGAGGGCAGGCGAAGGCAGAACCCGTCAGCGGGGCATTTCGTTCATCGGGCTGTTGTTCGTCGTGGTCGTGCTGGGCTGTGTCGGCGTGGTCGCCGCACAACTGGTGCCCACCTTGATCGAGTACCAGGCCATCATGAAGGCGGCGGAGCGGGCCAAGGCCGGCACCACCGTGCCCGAGGTCCGCTCGCTGTTCGACCGGGGCCAGGCCATCGACGACTTCACCGCCATCTCGGGCAAGGACCTCGATGTGCAGAAGGTGGGCGACAAGGTGGTGGTCTCCTTTGCCTACGAGAAGCAGATCCATCTGGTCGGACCGGCCTGGCTGCTGATGAAATACTCCGGCCGCACCGACTGAGAGCCGCCTCGGCTTCCAGCAGGCTGCGGCACCACCACAACAGGGAAGTCTTCACGTGAATCTGAGCAGCAGCCTGGCGGCGCTCCAGGTGCGCCTGGGGCATGCCTTCTCCGACGAGCGCCTGCTGCAGCGGGCCCTCACGCACCGCAGCTATTCGGCCGAGCACAACGAGCGCCTGGAATTCCTGGGTGATTCGGTCCTGGGCCTGGCCATTTCGCATCTGCTCTACACCCGGTTGGCCCGTCAGGCGGAGGGCGACCTGTCGCGCGTGCGCGCCAACCTCGTGAAGCAGGACACGCTCCACGGTATCGCGCAGCGCTTGGAGCTGGCCGGCCTGCTGCGGCTCGGCGAGGGCGAGGCCCGTTCGGGCGGCGCGGCCCGCCCCTCGATCCTGGCCGATGCGGTCGAGGCGCTGATCGGCGCCGTCTACCTGGACGCCGGCTTCGGCCCGGCGCAGGCGCTGGTCCAGCGACTCTATGCCGGGATCGAGATCGATCCGCAGATGAGCGCCGCGTCCAAGGACCCGAAGACCGAGCTGCAGGAATGGCTGCAGGGCCACAAAATGAAACTGCCGACCTACCGCGTCGTCGGTACCCTGGGTGCCGCGCACAAGCAGACCTTCGAGGTCGAGTGCGAGGTGCCGGAACTGAGCCTGGTCGAGCGGGGCAGCGGCGGCTCGCGACGGGCTGGCGAGCAGGCGGCGGCCGCCACCATGCTGCAGCGCCTGAAGACCCGCGGCCGCTGAATCTCCCTCTTGCTGTCATGAACGAGCACAACGACCTTCCCGACGTCCCTTCCGCGCCCGACCACGATCCGGTGCCCGACATGCCCCCCATGCCGCCGCTGCCCGCGGGCGTTCAGGCCGAGCCCATCCCGGGCCAGCGTTGCGGGCTGGTGGCCATCGTCGGCAAGCCCAACGTGGGCAAGTCCACGCTGATGAACGCGCTGGTGGGCCAGAAGATCAGCATCACCTCGCGCAAGGCCCAGACCACGCGCCACCGCATCACCGGCATCCGCACCGTGGCCGACGCCGAGGGCCCCGGTGGCACGCAGTTCGTGTTCGTCGACACGCCCGGCTTCCAGACGCGGCATGCCAATGCGCTCAACCGCTCGCTCAACAAGACGGTGCTGGGCGCGGTGGCCGACGTCGACCTGATCCTCTTCGTGGTCGAGGCTGGCCGCTTCACGTCGGCGGATGCCAAGGTGCTGGGCCTGCTCGACCGCAACATTCCAGTGCTGCTGATCGCCAACAAGCTCGACACCGTGCTGCGTCGCGCCGACCTGGCCCCGTGGCTGCAGCAGATGCAGCGCGAGCACGGCGGCGAGGCGCAGGACCGCTTCGCCGAGTTCGTGCCCATGTCGGCCAAGAACGCCAAGGACATCGAGCGCCTGTTCGCGATCTGCGCCAAATACCTGCCCGAGCAGAACTGGTGGTATGACGCCGAGGAGCTGACCGACCGCAGCGAGAAGTTCCTGGCCGGCGAGACGGTGCGCGAGAAGCTGTTCCGCCTGACCGGCGACGAACTGCCCTACACCTCCACGGTGGTGGTCGACAAGTTCGAGGAAGAGCCGCCGCAGAAGAAGGGCCACAAGCGCCTGGTCAAGATCGCCGCCACCATCGTGGTCGAGCGCGACGGCCACAAGGCCATGGTGATCGGCGACAAGGGCGAGCGCATCAAGCGCATCGGCATGGAGACGCGCCAGGAACTGGAGAAGCTGATGGACGCCAAGGTGTTCATCGAGCTGTGGGTGAAGGTGCGTTCCGGCTGGGCCGACGACGAAGCCCGCGTCAAGAGCTTCGGCTACGAGTAATGCTCCCCCCCGTTGCTTGCTCACTTCGTGTAGCCGCCTCCCTCCTCAAGGGGGCCGAGCCCGTACAGCCGAGATCCTGTGAATCTCGGCTGACTGGCGAGGGGTCGCGCCGGAGGGGCGGCGCGGTCTGCAAGACCTCGCTGGCGGCCCGGCTAAGCCGGTTCCGCGGGCGCTCACGCATGGCCTGCTCCGCGGCCATTCGACCGGGGCTGGGGAACTGAGTGGCCGGGGCGGCGCGCCGGGTCGCGCATGAACCCGCCTTCGTGCTGCACCGCTACGACTGGAGCGAGTCCAGCCTGATCCTGGAGGTGTTCACCCGCCACCACGGGCGCATCGCGCTGGTGGCCAAGGGGGCGAAGCGGCCGAGTTCCAACTTCCGGCCGGTGCTGCTGCCGTTACAGCCGCTGCAACTGGCCTTCGGCGGCGATGCCGAGGTGCGCACCCTCAAGTCCGCCGAATGGATGGGCGGCCACGTCATGCCGACCGGCGACGCGCTGATGTCGGGCTACTACCTCAACGAGCTGCTGCTGCGCCTGCTGGCGCGCGAGGATGCGCACCCGACGCTGTTCGACGCCTATGCGGCCGTCGTGCAGGTGCTGGGCACGCCGCACGATCCGGCCTCGCAGCAGGCGGTGCAGGCCTCGGCCCTGCGGGCCTTCGAGCTGCTGCTGCTGCGCGAGACCGGCTTCCTGCCCGACCTGGATGTCCAGACCCTCACGCTGAGCCCGCTCACGCCGGGCGGCCGCTACCTGCTGGTGCCCGAGGCCGGGCTGCGCGAGGCCGGCGAGGACGAGCCCGCGTCCATCGGTGCCGAAGGCTGGCAGTCGCTGCAGCGCGCACTCGCCGACCATGCCCCCTTCACCCGCACGCTGCGCACCGTGGCCGAGCTGTCGCCCGGCGCCAGTGGCGCGCTGCGCAGCCAGCTGCGCCAGCTGCTCCACTACCATTGCGGCGTCGCCCAGCTGCGCACCCGGCAGATGATGCGCGACCTGCAGGATCTGTGAGGCGCGTCCGACCACCGGTCGCAACGTTCGCCATCCAGGCCAAGCCGAAGGTCCATCCGTGAACACCGCCACTTCCTCCCGCACGGCACTGTCCGTCAACGTCAACAAGGTCGCGCTGCTGCGCAACACCCGCCACCTGGGCATTCCGAGCGTCGCCCGTGCGGCCACGCTGTGCCTGCAGGCCGGGGCGCACGGCATCACCGTGCATCCGCGGCCGGACGCCCGCCACATCCGCGCGGGCGACGTGCACGAACTGCACGCGCTGCTGAAGCAGGACTGGCCGGGCGTCGAGTTCAACATCGAAGGCAACCCCTTCCACAACCTGATGGACTTCGTTCGCGAACTGCGCCCGCATCAGGCCACGTTCGTGCCGGACAGCGAAGACCAGTTCACCAGCGACCATGGCTGGACCTTCCCGCAGGACGCCGAGCGCCTGCGCCCGCTGATCGCCGAGGCGAAGGCCCTCGGCGTGCGCGTGAGCCTGTTCATGGATCCTGTGCCCGAGATGATGGCCGCGGCCCGCGCCGTGGGAGCCGACCGTGTCGAGCTCTACACCGAAGGCTATGCGGCCTCCCGCGGCCGGTCCGACGCCGATGCCGTGCTGGCCCGCTACGCCGCCGCTGCCCGGGCCGCGCAGGCGGTCGGCCTCGAAGTGAACGCCGGCCATGACCTGAGCCAGGACAACCTCACGGACTTCCTGCGCGCCGTGCCGCAGGTCAAGGAGGTGTCCATCGGACATGCCTTCGTCGCCGACGCGCTCGAAGCCGGTTACGACGCCACCACGCGCGCCTACCTGGGCTGCATCGACGCGGCTGCCTCGTGATCCACGGCATCGGCACCGACCTGTGCGACATCCGTCGCATCGAAGCCACCGTCGGCCGGCAGGGCGACCGCTTCGCCGAGCGCGTGCTGGGCGATGCCGAGCTCGCGATCTGGCGCCAGCGCAGCAGCCGCTGGCCGGCGCGCGGCATGCGCTACCTCGCCACCCGCTTCTCGGCCAAGGAGGCCTTCAGCAAGGCCATCGGGCTGGGCATGCGCATGCCCATGAGCTGGCGCCTGTGCGAGATCCTCAACGACCGCAGCGGCAAGCCCTACATCGCGCTGCACGATCCGCTCAAGAGCTGGTTCGAGGCGCAGGGTCTGTCGGCCCATGTGACCGTCACCGACGAGGCCGACTATGCGGCCAGCTTCGTGGTGGTCGAGAAGCGCGACTGAGGAGGTGCCGCTCGTTCCTTTGATCGGCGCCCGCCCGGCAGTCTCACAGCGCTTGCCGGTCGCCCCGCCGTCTGTTCTCCGGGCCTCGCGCCGTACCTTGACCCCATGACCGATTCCCCGCTCATCATCGACGTCGCCGGCACCGCCCTCACGGCCGACGACCGGCGCCGGCTGCAGCATCCGCTTGTCGGCGGCTGCATCTACTTCAGCCGCAACTTCGAGAGCCGGGCGCAGATCACGGCGCTCTCGGCCGAGATCCAGGCGCTGCGCCCCGACCTGCTGATCGCGGTGGACCATGAGGGCGGCCGCGTCCAGCGCTTCCGCACGGATGGCTTCACGGCGCTGCCGTCCATGCGGCCGCTGGGCATGCTGTGGCAGTCGGGGGACGACGGACCGCAGCGTGCACAGAACGCGGCGGTCGCTCTCGGCCAGGTGCTGGCGGCGGAGCTGCGTGCCTGCGGCATCGGCTTCTCCTTCGCGCCGGTGCTGGACCTGGACCATGCCGACGCCGCCGCGGGCGAGACACCGGCCTCGCGCAGCGCCGTCATCGGCAACCGCAGCTTCCACCGCGATCCGGCCATCGTGGCGGCGCTCGCCCGGGCGGTGATGCACGGCCTGCGCGATGCCGGCATGGCGCATTGCGGCAAGCATTTCCCCGGTCACGGCTTCGCGGCGGCCGATTCGCACGTGGCCGTGCCGGTCGACCCGCGTGGCCTGGAGGAGATCCTGGCCGACGACGCCGCACCCTATCGCTGGCTCAGCGCGAGCCTGGCGGCGGTGATGCCGGCGCATGTCGTCTATCCCGCCGTCGATGCGCGGCCGGCAGGCTTCTCGTCGCGCTGGCTGCAGGAGGTGCTGCGCCAGCGCCTGGGCTTCACGGGCGCGGTCATCAGCGACGACCTCAGCATGGAAGGTGCCCGCCACCTCGAAGGCCGGCTGCTGCAGCCGGCCCAGGCGGCGCTGCAGGCTCTGCAGGCCGGCTGCGACCTGGCGCTGCTGTGCAACCAGAGCCTGAACGGCGGCGCGGTGCTGGACGAATTCCTGGATGCGATGACGCAGGCGCGGGCGAGTGGCGAACTCGCGCCGTCGCCCGAACGCGAAGCCCGCCGCCGGGCCCTGCTGCCGCGCGGGGAGGCACTGGGCTGGGACGCGCTGATGGCCGATCCGGCCTACCGCCACGCCCGCGCGCTGCTGCCCGCCACCGTCTGAGAACGCGGCCCATGGCGACCACCATGCTGCAGGTGAAGGTCAAGCCCAACGCCCGGGCAAGCACGCTGGTGCAACAGGAAGACGGCACCTGGCTGGCCCAGCTGAAGTCGCCGCCGGTGGACGGCAAGGCCAATGCCGAGCTGATCGCCCTGGTGGCGAAGCAACTGGGCGTGGCCAAGGCGGCCGTCGACATCCATGCCGGCGCGGGCGGGCGGATGAAGCTGGTGAAGGTGCATCAGGGCTGAGAGCGGCCAGGCCGCCGCGCCGGCCCCGACAGCCCCGTTCAGCCCTCGCGCCGCAGTGCCGGGAACAGGATCACGTCGCGGATGCTGGGCGAGTCGGTCAGCAGCATCATGAAGCGGTCGATGCCGATGCCGCAGCCGCCAGTGGGGGGCATGCCGTACTCGAGCGCGCGCACGAAGTCGTGGTCGAAGTACATGGCCTCGTCGTCGCCGCTGTCCTTGGCGGCCACCTGCGCATTGAAGCGGGCGGCCTGGTCCTCGGCGTCGTTCAGCTCCGAGAAGCCGTTGCCGAACTCGCGGCCGGTGATGTAGAGCTCGAAGCGCTCGGTCACTTCGGGCCGCTCGTCGTTGGCACGGGCCAGCGGCGAGATTTCGGTCGGGTGCTCCATGATGAAGGTGGGCTGCCAGAGCTTCTCTTCGACCACTTCCTCGAAGTACAGCACCTGCAGGCTGGCGAGGGTGCGGCCGGCCAGGCGGTCCTTTTCTTCGCTCATGCCCAGCTTGCGCAGCGCCGCGATCAGCCAGTCGCGGCTGTCCACGTTGTCGCCGGCCTCGGTGTGCTTGACGATGGCTTCGCGGATCGTCAGCCGCTCGAAGGGCGCGGCCAGGTCCACCGGCTTGCCCTGGTAGGTCAGCTGCAGCGTGCCCACGGCCTTGGTGGCGGCGTCGCGGATCAGCGCTTCGGTGAAGTCCATCAGGTCGCGATAGTTCCAGTAGGCCGCGTAGAACTCCATCATCGTGAACTCGGGGTTGTGGCGGACCGAGATGCCTTCGTTGCGGAAGTTGCGGTTGATCTCGAACACGCGCTCGAAGCCACCCACGATCAGGCGCTTGAGGTAGAGCTCGGGCGCGATGCGCAGGTACATCTCCTGGTCCAGCGCGTTGTGGTGCGTGACGAAGGGCTTGGCATTGGCGCCGCCGGGAATGGGATGGAGCATGGGCGTCTCCACTTCCAGGAAGCCATGGCTCACCATGAATTCGCGGATGCCGCTCACGGCCTTGCTGCGGGCGGCGAAGCGGGTGCGGGCGGCCTCGTCGGTGATCAGGTCCACGTAGCGCTGCCGGTACTTCTGCTCCTGGTCGCTCATGCCGTGGAACTTGTCCGGCAGCGGTCGCAGGCTCTTGGTCAGCAGGCGCAGGCGGCTGACCTTGATCGACAGCTCGCCGGTCTTGGTCTTCATCAGCGTGCCTTCGGCACCGACGATGTCGCCCAGGTCCCACTTCTTGAAGTCGGCGTAGGCCTCTTCGCCCAGGGCGTCGCGGGTGACGTAGAGCTGGATGCGGCCGGTGGCGTCCTGCAGCGTGGCGAAGCTGGCCTTGCCCATCACGCGCTTGAGCATCATGCGGCCGCCCACGCTGGCGGCCACGGGCGTGGCTTCGAGCGTCTCGGCGGCCGTCTCGCCGTGGGCGGCGAGAAGGGCGTCGGCGCGGTCGGCGGGTTTGAAGTCGTTGGGGAAGGCGACGCCGCGGCCCTCGGCCTGGCCGGCCCGCAGCGCCTTCAGTTTCTCGCGTCGTTCGGCGATCAGCTGGTTGTCGTCAACGGAAGGGGCGGCAGCGGCCGGCGTGGTGGGGTCGGACATGGAGGGCGTCGTGCAGTTGGAGGCCGCCGCCGGGCGCGGGGGCGACCGGGGGAGGGCGGCTGTCAGGGGAAGGGCGCCAGGGTCGCCGGGCGGTGGGCCCGGTGCAGCGCGGCCGGCGATTTTAGCGGGGCCGCGCTGTGCAACGCGGTACGCGCGCCGCGGGAACGCCGCCTGGGCGAAGCCTGTGTGCTCGCAGTGTAATAACGGGGGCGGGCGGCCCGCGCCGTTCGCTCAGCGCTGGCCCGAGATGCGGGTCTGCGCCAGCAGGTCGCTCACCAGCTCCAGGCGCAGCAGCGGGCTGTCCAGTGCCAGCAGGCGCTGCCGCATCTCGGAGGGCAAGGGCAGCAGCTCGCACCAGCGGTTGGCCACCCAGGCGCAGTCGTCGTAGTCCGGCGGCTCGGCCAGGGGCAGCGGCCCGCCGCGCTGGCGCAGGGTCTCGGCGAACTGGCGCAGCGCATCGGCCACGCCGAGCAGGTCGTCCGGCACGGGCACGCGGGCTTCGGGCGGCAACACCTCGGTGCGCGCCGTCCACAGGCCGTTGTTTTGCTGCCGGCGCTCCAGGATGCGAAAGCGCTCGGTGCCCACGCATTCGATGACCAGCAGGCCGGATTGAGGCGACTCCAGGTGACGAATGGTGGCCAGCGTGCCCAGGTCCGCAAAGACTTCGGGCGCGGCGCCGGCAGCGCGCACCTCCGCGCCCCGCATCAGCCCGACCACGCCGAAGGGCGTGCCGGCCTTGTGGCACTCGCCGATCATCTGCAGGTAGCGCAGCTCGAAGATCCGCAGCGGCAGCAGCCCGCCCGGAAAGAGCACGGTTCCGAGGGGGAAAAGCGGCAGGAAGGCGTTGGCTTCGGACATGATGGGCGCAAAAGTGCGTGGCTATCATCGCACTCCCTCCTTGCCCCCTGCGGCGCCTTCGATTTCCTGACGATGCTCTACCAGATCCCTTCGTTCCTGCTGGACGTCATCGCCGGCCTGCTGGGCGGCGCCTGCCTGCTGCGCCTGTACATGCAGCTGCACCGCGTGCCCTTCGGCAATCCACTGGGGCGTTTCGTCTTCGCGTTGACCGACTGGATCGTGCTGCCCCTGCGCCGCATCCTGCCCGCGGCGGGCCGCTGGGACCTCGCCAGCCTGGTGGCGGCCTGGCTGATCGTCATGCTCAAGTACCTGCTGCTGATGCTGCTGGCCGGCGGGCTGCGGCCGGTGGCGCTGCCGCTGCTGTCGCTGTTCGGGCTGCTGCAGCTGGCGGTGTCGGGGTTGACGGCGCTGCTGATCGTCTATGCGGTGCTGTCGTGGGTGCCCGGTGCCTCGCCGGTGCTGCACGACCTGGTGCAGCGCCTGGCCGAGCCGCTGGTGCGGCCCATCCGCCGCGTGGTGCCGCTGATCGGCGGCGTGGACCTGTCGCCGCTCGTGGCCATCGTGCTGCTGCAGATCGTGGCGATGGTGCTGGGCAACCTGCTGGTGGGCATCTACGGCATCGGGCGCTGAGGCACGGAGCCGGCGCCGAGCCCCACAGGGCGGGCGCCGGGCAACTGCGCCTGAAGCCGCTCAGTAGACGTCGCGGCGCAGCCGGCCTTCCATGAGCAGCGCCTCCACTGCCGCGGCACCGAGCAGCTCGCGCAACGCGGCATCCACGCCCTGCGCCATGCCTGCCAGGCTGCCGCAGACATAGAGCACGGCGCCGTCGTCCATCCAGCGGCGCAACGCGTCGCCTGCATCCTTCAGCGCGTCCTGCACATGGCGGCCGGTGGGCGCTACGCGCGACCAAGCCAGGTCCACCCGCGGTAGGAGGCCGCGAGCCTGCCAGGCCTGCACGTCGTCGGCGAAGAAGGCGTCGTGGTCTGGGTGCCGCTCGCCGAAGACCAGCCAGTTGCGCCCGTGGCCGCGCTGCGCCCGCTCGCGCAGATGTCCGCGCAGGCCCGCGAAGCCCGAGCCGTTGCCGATGAAGATGCAGGGGCGGTCGTCGTCGATCAGCCGGAAGCCCGGGTTGTCGACCAGCCGCAGGCGCAGCGGTGCGCCAGGCAGGGTCTGCACCGTGAGCCAGTTGGACATGAGGCCGAGGCGCCCGTCGTCCAGCACGCGCTGGCGCACCAGCAGGCTGAGGGTGCCGTCGTCCGGGATCGAGGCGACGGAATAGCGCCGTGGCGGCTCGCCGGACGTGGGCGCTTCGATCTCCACCAGCGCGCCTGGCTGCCAGGCGGTCTCGGGGGGCAGGGCGATCTGTAGCTCGAACAGCGGCGAGCCGGCGCTTCCAGGATTCAGGTGCGTGCGCAGGCCCAGCTCGGCATGCAGCCAGTCAGGCACGGCCTGGGCCGGGCCCAGCGTTGCGTCCTCGTCCAGCACGACGCCGAAGGCTGCGCCCACTTCGGCGCGCCAGCGCACGAGGGCGGAGGCGTCCGTCTCGTCCATTTCCACCAGCGGGAACAGCGGTCGCGCGCCCAGACGCCGTAGTTGCCCGTCGAGTGCACGACCGAAGCCGCAGAAGGCGCCGTACTGGCGGTTGCCCAGGGCCATCAGGCCGAAGGCGGGCGCCGGCGTCAGCGGCCCGCTCATCGTGCTCAACCGCCGGGCGAAGGCGCGTGCCGCGTCGGGCGGCTCGCCGTCGCCATAGCTGCTGGCCACGACCAGCACGCGCGGGTGGCGGGACAGATCAGCCGGGGCCAGCGCCTGCAGCGGCCGGACGTTGGCGGGCACGCCAGCGGCGCCCAGGGCTGCCGCGGTCTGCCAGGCGAGTCGTTCGGCGTGGCCCGTCTGGGTGGCGAAGGCGATCAGCAGCCCGCCGGTCTCGGGTGTGGCGCTGCCCCCTGCGGCGGCCAGCGAGGCCCGCCGCGCCTGCCGAGCCGCCGCTGCCTCGCGCCGCCGACGCAGGTACAGCAGCCAGCCCGTCACGGCGAAGAGCAGGAGCCCGGCGCTGGCCAGCACCATCACCACCCGGCCGAGCGGGCCCCAGAAGCTGCCCATGTGCAGCGGATAGATGCTGTTGACCAGCCGCGCTGGCGCGCTCAGTTCGGCATAGCGGCGATGCTCGATGGGCTCGCCGGTGGCGGCGTCCAGGTAAAGCCGGTTGCGGGCGCGCTCGTGCTCGGCGTCGCGGCGCAGGTAGGTGACTTCGACCCGCGGATTGGCGCGTGCCGGCAAGCGCAGCGTCACCAGCTGCCAATTGCCGTCCGATGCGCGCAGGAATCCCTGCCAGAGCCGGTCCAGATCGGGCGCGACGCGGGGTGGCGCAGACCCGGGGCCCGCCGCGGACGACGCGCCGCCAGCGGCGCCCATGGTGCGGCCGGCCGGGTTGCCGCCGCTGCGCTGCATGCGCACCGCCTGTCCTTCGCCCACCGCGCCGTCCACCGCCGCACGCACGGCGTCGAAGCCCCAGTAGACGCCGGTCAGCCCCGACACCAGGTAGCACAGCAGCGCCAGCGTGCCCGCCACCGCATGCAGGTTCCACAGCAGCGCGCGGCCGCGCAGGCGCAAGTCCACGCGCAGCCAGGCGCGCCAGTCCAGCGTCCGGCGCGGCCAGCGCAGCACCAGGCCGGAGAGGGCCAGCAACAACAGCGAGGCCGCGAGCACGCCCGTCACCGGCTTGCCGATGTCGCGCGGCAGCAGCAGCCAGCGGTGCAGCGATTCGACGGTCTCGAAGAATTCGTCGCCCTGCGGCTCGGGCAGCGGCTCGGCGGTCCACGGGTCCAGCCAGTGCTGTGCGCCGCGGCGCTGGCCGGGCGCCGGTGCGAGGCCGATGCGCACGGGCCAGCCGGCCTGCTCGCGCAGGGTGAGCGTCTGCACCTGTACCTTCGGGTCACGCGCCTGCACGGCGGCGACCAGCGCGGCGGGGTTGAGCGGCGCAGCGCCGGGCATGGGCGGCTGGCGCTGGAACAGTGCCGGATTCAACGCCTGGACGATCTCCGCGCGGTAGGCCAGCAGCGCGCCGCTGCTGCCGATGACCGCCAGCGCCGTGCCGGCCGTGATGCCGGCCAGCCAGTGCAACTGGAACAGGACTTGGCGCCAGGTCCAGCGCATGTCAGCCTCTCGCTGCGCTCACAGGTCGACCTTCATCAAGGCCTTCACGGTGCGCGGCGTGCCGACAGCCAGACGCGTCCCGGCGGCCGACCAGTAGCGCTTGTCGCCGGCGTTCTCCACGTTCAGCTGGAACTGGGTGCGCCTGCCGAACAGCTGCGTCACGTAGCGCGCCCCCACGTCGAACAGCGTGTAGCCGCCGATGAAGCCCTGGTTCAGGTCGTCGATGGGCCGTCGGCCCGTGTAGTAGGCGCCGCCGTTGATCGAAAGCCCTGGCACGCCTGCGATGTCATACGACAGGAACAGGCTGGCCGTCTTGCGCGCCGTGTTCTCGGGCATCTTGCCGTTGTACTGGGCGTTGATGTCGCGGAAGGCGGCGTTCAGCAGCTGGCCCGAGGCCTGCCAGGCCAGCTGCTTCGTGATCTGGCCCTGGGCCGACAGCTCCAGCCCGCGGAAGACCTGCCGGCCGTCGCCCACGAAGGTGTTGGCGCTGTTGGTGTAGGTGCCGGGCCGGTCGATGTCGAACACCGCGGCCGAGAACATCGTGCCGGTGGGCGCCTGCCAGCGCAGGCCGAGTTCCTTCTGCTTGCTCACGCCCGGGGCCAGCCGCTGGTTCTGGTTGGTGGTGCCGGCGGGCGCCGCCTCGCCTTCCTCCACACCCTGCGCATAGGAGCCGTAGACGGCCAGGTCCGGCGTGAACTTGTGGGTCAGCGCGAGCAGCGGCGAGGTCTTGTCGACGTCGTAGGCGATCACCGGCAGCGTGGTGCTGGCGCCCTGCACGCTCTGGTAACGCGTGTGGCGCACGCCGGCCACCAGTTGCCACTCGGGCGAGATCACGATGCGGTCCAGCGCGTACAGGCCCAGGTCGCTGCTGTCCTGGAAGCCGTTGGTGGGCACCAGCGTGCGGCTGCTGAGCGCCAGGGGCGCGATGGGAAGCGGGGCGTACAGGTACTGCACCGTGCTGGCGCTGCCGTAGCTGCGGTTGTAGAGCGGTGCCTGGCTCTTGTCGGCCCGTGCCACGCCCAGGGTCAGCTCGTGCTGGAGACTGCCCGTCTGGAAGGTGCCGAACAGCTCGGTGCGCAGCAGCTGCGAGGTCTGCTCCAGGTGCTGCACGGTGCCGGTGATGCGGCCCCGGCCCGTCGTCACGTTGTAGTTGCTGAAGGTCGCCAGCCCGCGGTCGCGCTCGGCGTCGGATCGACCGGCCTCGACCATCAGCGCCCAGTCGCCGTTGATCGAGTAGTCGGCGCGCAGCTGGGTGTTGGTCACCTCGGCGGAGAAAGGCGCCCAGGTGGGGCCGAGCAGCCGGGTGGGGTCGGGCAGGGCCGGCAGCGTGATCACGCCATTGACTGCCGCCGGCCGGGCGATGCCGGCCTGCTCCACGATGCGCTTCTGGTAGTGCTCGATGTCGGCCTTGAGGGTCAGCTGCGAGTTCACGCGCCAGTCGAAGGCCAGCGACTGCATCTGGCGGTTGCCGTCCACGCCGCCGATGGCCGAGCCCAGGCTGCCGCCCGCGGCATTGATGCGCACGCCGAACTGATCGTCCGCGCCGAAGCGCCGGCCGATGTCCACCAGGCCCTGCGCGCCGCCATGGTCGTCCACCTTCACGCCCACGCTGGTCACCGGCGTGGCGCCGGCCCGCTTGGTCACGAAGTTGACGATGCCGGCCGGCGAGGTGAAGCCGTAGTAGAGCGCCGAGGCGCCCTTGAGCACCTCCACCCGCTCCTTGTTCTCCATCGGGATCTCGGAGATGTTGGGGATGGCCAGCGAGCCGTTGAGCCGGTAGTTGGTGCGGTTCTCGACGCCGATGCCGCGGATGACCAACTGGTCGAAGGTGTCGCCGCCGTTCTGCTGGCGCGTGACGCCGGCGGTGTTGCGCAGCACGTCGTAGACGCTGTCGGCCGCCTGCAGTTCGATGACGGCGCTGGTGACGGCATTCACGGTGGCCGGAACGTCCATCAGCTGTCCGCCGCGGAAGGTGCCCGCCTCCACCGTGTTGGCGACGAAGCCGTTGCTGCGGTCGGCGCGCACGTCCACGGTGTCCAGGGTGGTCTGGGCCAGGACGGCGCAGGGCAGCGGCAGCGCCAGGGCGGCGGCGACAGGGAGCAGTCTTCTCATGAGCAGGCGGGCCGGCGTGCGGCCACAAAAAAGCGCGCCGATGCGCGCTGTTGGCGAACTGGTAAAAACCCTATTCTGCCTTGCTAATGAGAACTTTTCTCATGTTCGTGGCGATTGTCGCAATCGCACCACGGCCCGGCCGCTTCGGACCGGGCGCCCAAGGGCGATCAGCCGACCGCGTCGGCCGGCTGGCGCGTGAGCATGGCCAGCACGCTGGCGATGGTCTTGCGAAGCTCGCGGCGGTCGCTGATGAAGTCGACGGCGCCCTTTTCCTGCAGGAACTCGGCGCGCTGGAAGCCCGCGGGCAGCTTCACCCGCACGGTGGACTCGATCACGCGCGGGCCGGCGAAGCCGATCAGCGCCTTGGGCTCGGCGATCACCACGTCGCCCACGAAGGCGAAGCCGGCCGAGACGCCACCCATGGTCGGGTCGGTCAGCACGCTGATGTACGGCAGGCCCTTCTTGGCCAGGCGGGTGAGGGCGGCGTTGGTCTTGGCCATCTGCATCAGCGACAGCAGGCCTTCCTGCATGCGGGCGCCGCCGGTGGCGGTGAAGCAGATGAAGGGCACCTTCTGCTCGATGGCGGTTTCGACGCCGCGCACGAAGCGCTCGCCGACCACCGAACCCATGGAGCCGCCCATGAACTCGAACTCGAAGCAGGCGGCGACCACGCCGATGTTGAGCACCGAGCCGCCCATCACCACCAGGGCGTCGGTCTCGCCGGTGGACTCCAGCGCTTCCTTCAGGCGCTCGGGGTACTTGCGGCTGTCCTTGAACTTGAGGGCGTCGACCGGCAGCACTTCCTGGCCCAGCTCGTAGCGGCCTTCGGCATCGAGGAAGGCGTCGAGCCGCGCGCGGGCGCCGATGCGGTGGTGATGGCTGCAGCTGGGGCAGACGTTCTGGTTCTGCTCCAGGTCGGTCTTGTAGAGCACCGTCTCGCAGCTCGGGCACTTGATCCACAGGCCCTCGGGCATCTGGCGCCGGGCACCGGGGTCGGTGGGCGCGATCTTGGGGGGGAGGAGTTTTTCGAGCCAGCTCATGGTGTGCGTCCGAGTTCTGTGCAAGGAGGCGGACGGGGCGGCCAGGCCGCCTGTCCGCGGCGCCTGCCGGGCGCGGTGGCCGGGCAGGGCGGGGAACGAGGGGACGGATTATCCCGCTTTCGGCCCGGAGACCGGCAGCGCATCCAGCGCGGCGCGGATGCCGCGCAGGAAATCGCCCGCCGCAGCCAGTGCCGCTTCGCGCGGCTGGCCCTCCAGCAGCTGGATGATCCGCGTGCCGATCACCACCGCGTCGGCCGTGCGGCCCACGGCCTGCGCCGTCTGCGCGTCGCGGATGCCGAAGCCCACGCCCACCGGCACCGTCACGTGCTGGCGGATGCGCGGCAGCATCTGCTCGACGGCACCGGTGTCCAGGTGGCCGGCGCCGGTCACGCCCTTGAGCGAGACGTAGTAGACGTAGCCGCTGGCCACCCGAGCCACCTGCGCCATGCGCGCGTCGGTGCTGGTGGGGGCGAGCAGGAAGATCAGGTCCAGCCCATGGGCGCGCAGGTCGGCGGCGAAGGCTTCGCATTCCTCGGGCGGGTAGTCGACGATGAGCACGCCGTCCACGCCCGCCGCCGCCGCGTCGCGCACGAAGGCGCCGACGCCATGCTTGAGGTCGTAGCGCTCCACCGGGTTGGCATAGCCCATCAGCACCACGGGCGTCTTCGTGTCCTGGCCGCGGAACTCGGCCACCATGACCAGCACCTGCGCCATGCCCACACCCATCGCCAGTGCGGCCTCGCCGGCCTTCTGGATCACGGGGCCGTCGGCCATCGGATCGGAGAAGGGCACGCCCAGCTCGATCACGTCGGCGCCGGCGGCGACCATGGCGTGCATCAGTGCAGGCGTGATGTCGGCCTGCGGAAAGCCGGCGGTGACATAAGGAATCAGCGCCTTGCGGCTCTCGCCCGCCAGGCGCGCGAAGGTGGACGCGATGCGCCGGCTGTCCGGCGTGGTGCTCGTGCTGCTCATTGCTTGCCTCCCTTCACCGAGAGGCCACGCATGGAGGGGCGGTCGTAGAAGTCCACGCCCGACAGATCGGCCACGGTGCCGATGTCCTTGTCGCCGCGGCCGGACAGGTTGACCAGAATGGACTGGTCGGGCCGCATCGTCTTGGCGAGCTTCATGGCGTAGGCCACCGCATGACTGGACTCGAGCGCCGGGATGATGCCTTCGGCGCGGCACAGGTGGTGGAAGGCAGCCAGCGCCTCGGTGTCGGTCACGCCCACGTACTCGGCGCGGCGGATGTCGGCCAGGTAGGCATGCTCGGGGCCCACGCCGGGGTAGTCCAGGCCGGCGCTGATGCTGTGCGTCTCGGTGATCTGGCCGTCCTCGTTCTGCAGGATGTAGGTGCGGTTGCCGTGCAGCACGCCCGGGCTGCCGCGCTGGATCGAGGCCGAATGCTTGCCGCTGTCCAGGCCCTCGCCGGCGGCTTCCACGCCCACCAGCTTCACCTGCTCATAAGGGATGTAGGGATGGAAGATGCCCATGGCATTGCTGCCGCCGCCCACGCAGGCCACCACCACGTCGGGCTGGCTGCCTTCGCCCGGGAGCATCGAGGGCATCTGCTCCAGGCATTCCTTGCCGATCACGCTCTGGAAGTCGCGCACCATGGCCGGGTAGGGGTGCGGGCCGGCCACCGTGCCGATGATGTAGAAGGTGTTCTCCACGTTCGTCACCCAGTCGCGCATGGCCTCGTTGAGCGCGTCCTTGAGCGTGCGGCTGCCGGATTCGACCGGCACGACGGTGGCGCCCAGCAGGTTCATGCGGTAGACGTTGGGGCTCTGGCGCTTGACGTCCTCGCTGCCCATGTAGACCACGCATTCCAGGCCGTAGCGGGCGCAGATGGTGGCCGTGGCCACGCCGTGCTGGCCGGCGCCGGTCTCGGCAATGATGCGCGGCTTGCCCATGCGGCGCGCCAGCATGGCCTGGCCGATCACGTTGTTGATCTTGTGGGCGCCGGTGTGGTTGAGGTCCTCGCGCTTGAGGTAGATCTGCGCGCCGCCCAGCTCGCGGCTGGTGCGGGCCGCGTGGTAGATCGGCGATGGCCGGCCGACGAAGTGCTTGAGCTCGTAGGCGAATTCGGCGAGGAAGTCCGGGTCCTCGCGGTAACGGTCGTAGGCCTCGCGCAGTTCGGCGATGGCATGGGTCAGCGTCTCGCTGACGAAGCTGCCGCCGTAGGGGCCGAAATGGCCGGCGGCGTCGGGCAGGGCATAGGTGGGCATGTTCATGGCGATCGTGATGATGGCGCCGGTGCGCAGGCGGGCACCGGCAGAACGATGAGGTCTTCTTGGCAGCCGTCAGGACGCGCAGTGTCCTGACGGTGCAGCCGGCGGGCCCGAAGGCCCCGGCTCAGCGGGCGAGGAGCGCGTCGGCCGCGCGGACGGCGGCGACGAACTCGCGGATCTTGTCGCCGTCCTTGATGCCCTTGGCCGTCTCGACGCCCGAGCTCACATCAACCGACAGCGACCGGCAGCGCGGGCGCAGCAGCGCGATGCCATCGCCCACGTTTGCAGGTGCGAGCCCACCACTCAAGACGAGGTGAGCGTCGACGGCGGCTGGAAGGAGTGACCAATCGAAGACCTTGCCGGCACCGCCAAAGCCGTCGACATGGGCGTCGAGCAGGATGGCGCTGGCCTGGGAAAAAGAAGCAGCGTAGTTTAAGAGGTCGAAGCCGGCCCCTGCCGCGCCCAGGGGGATGCGGGCGGCGCGCAGCCAGCGTTGGCGGCCCTTGCCCGTGGATTGCCAGCACAGTTCGGGCGTCTCGTCGCCGTGGAACTGGGCCATGGAACCCGGCACCGCCGCCAGCGCAGCCTGCACCCGATCCGGCGCTTCATTGACGAAGAGCAGCACCGGCACCACGAAAGGCGGAAGCCGGCGCGCCAGCTCCGCGGCGCGCTGCAAGGTCACGGCCCGCGGGCTTTTGGCGTAGAGCACGAAGCCCACCGCATCGGCTCCCGCGTCCACGGCCGCGTCCACGTCCTGCTCGCGCGTGAGACCGCAGATCTTGATGCGGGTGCGGAAGGTGGCGGACGAAGGTGGCATGGCGTGTGCGGACAGAGGAACAGGGCGCGTGACTGGGCGAGAGGGGGTGAATGCCCGACGATGTTCAGGGCAGGTTCTCGCAGGCACCAGGCTCCACGCCCATGGTGACCTCGGGCGGAAGCCCCCATCCGGCGTCGTACATCGGCCCGAGGAAGTACAGCCCGTCGGCTGCGAAGGTGGGCGCCGCTGCCTGCCGGCTGCGCGCGTCGCGCACCTCGCGCAGCCAGTCGGGTGTCGCATGGCCCTGGCCCACGCGCACCAGGCAGCCCATGATGTTGCGGATCATGTGATGCAGGAAGGCGTCGGCCTCGAAGTCGAAGTGCCAGTGGCAGCGCTCTGCCGCACCGACGCGCGCGATGGCGATGCGCCGCACGGTCTTGACCGGCGATTTGGCTTGGCACGCCGAAGCGCGGAATGAGCTGAAGTCGTGCTCGCCCAGCAGGTGCGCGGCGGCGGCGCGCATGGCCTCTCCATCCAGCGCATGCATCGACCAGCCCACCTTGCCCGCCTCCAGGCTGGGCCGCACCGGCGACTGCGACAGCACATAACGGTAGCGCCGCCCCAGGGCCGCGGCGCGGCAGTGGAAGCGGTCGGGCACCGGCTGCGCCCACTGCACGGCGATGTCCTCCGGCAGGAAGCGGTTGGGCCCGCGCACCCATGAGAAGGGCACGCGCTCGATGTCGGTGTCGAAGTGCACCACCTGCATCCAGCCATGCACGCCCGCGTCGGTGCGGCCGGCGCACAGCGTGCCGATGCGCTGCTGCGCAAAGCGTTCGAGCGCCCGTTCGAGCTGGTCCTGCACCGTGCGACCGGAAGGCTGGCTCTGCCAGCCGTCGTAGGCGCGGCCGTTGTAGCGGACGCCGAGCGCGAGCCTCATGCGCGCGACGCGCCTGCAGCGGGCAGGCAGGCGAGGAAGATCGGAGGGCAGGACGGCAGCGCGGGCATGGCAGAAAAAGAGGGCCGGCCACCCTGGGTGGGTGGTACGGCGCGGCCCTGGAGTATCAGCGCAGTTCGGCCAGCAGGCGGCGTGCGTCTTCCTGCAGGGCGCCGTCGCTTTCAGCGATCAACTCCTCCAGCAGCATGCGGGCGCCTTCCGGATCGCCCAGCGCGTGCAACTCGCGCGCGAGCGACAGCTTGACGGCGTCGGCACTCTCCCCGGGGCCAGGGTCGATGCCCGTGGGAATGTGCAGCGGCAGGTCCATGGGCTGCGTGTCGGCCGTGTTGAGCGCGGCGTGGAAGTCGCGGCTGAAGATGTCCGAGCCTTCCATGGACAGCGGCGCGTGCAGCGTGGCGGGCTGGGTGCGCACCTCGTCGCCGACATGGCGGAACCCTGCCATTGGCTCCAGTTCGGCCGGGGCGGTGTCGAAGTCGTTGCCCAGATCGCCGACCGGGGCCGAACGCAGGGGCGCCGGAATGGTGGGCTCGTCCGCCGCGCCGCGAAGTCCCGAGGCTGGCCCGCCGGGGACCGGACGCGCGTCGTCTGCCAGCGCCGACGGGAACAGCGACGAGACCGATGGCGTCGTGGGCGCCGGAGCGGCCGCCGGCGTGCGTGCGGGCGGCAGGTCCAGATCCAGGTCGAAATCCAGGGGCGCGACCGAAGGCACGAACGCCTGGGGCTTCGGCTCCTCCGGGGGGGCGGACATGGCGCCGGCCGCGCTGGCGGATGCGGCGATGCCGGCGGCGCTCATGGCAGGCGCCAGGCCGGCAGGCAGGGCGGCTGCCGGGGCGTCGGCCGCATGGGCGCCCTGGTAGAGCGCGTTGGACGGGTCTAGGCTGCGGCCCAATTCCTGCGCGCGATGCCAGTCGGACCCCTTGCCGCCCGTCTGCCCCTGCAACTCGAGCGCCAGTTGCTCGAAAGCGCGGGCGTCGCGGCGGCGGGCGTAGATCTCCAGCAGCTTGAGCTGGATGCCGGTGCGTTCCGGCGACGTGCGCAGCGCTTCCTTGAGGATCTCCTCGGCCTGGAGGTCGCGGCCGTAGGCGAGGTACACGTCCGCCTCCGCCACCGGGTCCACATCGCCTGCATCAAGCTGGCTGGGCGAATAGTTGAGCGAGGAGGCGCCGCTGTGGTCCTCCTTGGTGTCGACCGTCGCGCCGCCGGAGCCGCCGAAGTAGGAGTCCTTCTGCAGGCTTTCGGGGAACAGGCTCTCGGCCGCGTCCTTCTTCTGCTGCTGGCGCCGGCGAGCCAGCAGGGCGAGCAGCAACAGCAGCAGGACAATGCCGCCGCCCGCCAGCATCAGCGGATTGGCCAGCAGCGAATCCAGCAGGCCTTGTTCTTCCTGCGCGGCGGAGGGGGCAGGCGGGACCGGTGCGGGAGCCACCGCTGCGGAGGCGGGTGGTGCCGGTAGCGCCACGGCGGCCCCGCCGGACGCGGCGGCTTGCGGCGTTGGCGCCGTGGCTGCGGGTGTCGACGAGGCGGACCCTGTGGTGGAAGGCGCCGTCACGCCTGGTGCGCCCGTACCGCCCGCCGTTCCCTCGGAGGGCGCCGCGGCCTGAGGGGCGGAAGGCCCGGCAGGTGCAGCCTGTGCGGGCGCCGCCGTGCCTGCGGACGCGCCG
Organism: Pseudacidovorax sp.; assembly: GCF_017991995.1. GTDB lineage: Bacteria > Pseudomonadota > Gammaproteobacteria > Burkholderiales > Burkholderiaceae_C > Xenophilus. The sequence goes on from NZ_JAGOPN010000003.1 coordinate 79,499, forward strand.
CTTGATGCGCCTTGCAGCCGGTTGAGTTCCTCGATGTTGCGGGAGAGTTCGGCGACCCGGCTGCTGGATTCCTTTGCCTGGCGCTGCTGTGCCAGGCGCTCCTCGGCCGAGGCCTGGCCCGGCGCCGCGCCCCGCGAGATGGTCAGCCGGTCCGCGGATGCACCCGCGGCCGATCGGTCCTGCACGCGCGCCTGGAGGCCGCCCGACGCCTGCCGGTCCGCCCCTTCCACGTTCATCGACGGCGCGTTGGTGGCCAGGCGTTGCCGGTAGCTGTTGAAGTCGCGGCTCTGGGCCACGATGGTGCGGCGGGCTTCTTCCGGCGGTGTGGCCCGGGCCGCATCGGCCGAAGGCATCTGCAGCACGGCGCCGGCGCGCAGCCGGTTGACGTTGCCGTTCATGAAGGCGCTGGGGTTGGCGCGCAGCATGGCCAGCAGCATCTGGTCGAGCGAGACATCGGCCGGCTTGGCGGCCACGGCCAGGCGGCCGGCGGTGTCGCCCGCGCGCACGGTGATGGCGCTTGCAGGCCCTGGCGGCGCCGCTGCCGGAGCAGGCGCTGCCGCGCCTTGCAACGAGGTTGCTGCCGGCCGCTCGGCCCTTGCGGCCTGGCGGGTGGGTGCGGGCGTGATCGGGCGGTCGATGGCTACGCCGGACGATGTCGCGGGCGCCCGGCCCTGCGGCGGATCGATCAGGGCGGTGTAGTCCCGGACCAGTCGCCCGCTGGGCGAATTGGCTTCGATCAGGATGTCCACGAACGGGTCGTTCATCGGACGCACCCCTTCCAGGCGGACCACGTAGCCGCCGTCCGCGCGCCGCTGGAGCGTGGTGCGCACGCCCTGGAGCGTATCGGCGAACGTCAAGCCGGCGTTCTGGAAAGTCTGAGGTGCAGCCAGGCGGACCTGCAGGTTCGTCGCCTCGGCCTGGGTGACGTCGGTGACCTGGACTTCGGCCCGCAGGGGCTCGCCCAGCGCCGACAGCACATTCAGCGCGCCCAGCGTCAGCGCCTGCGACTGGGTGGACCACAGGCCGAACGCCGCCACCACGGCCCAGCCCAGTGGAGAAATGCGGAAACGGCGAACGGCCGCCGAAGCGGCCGTGTCGCGCCCGGCGGCCTGCGCAGGCGGCGAGAGTCTGGTCATGCTGTCGCGGGCCATGCCCGAAAAATGTAAGTAGACGTTAACACCCGCGCTGCCCAAAAACAAGGCGAAGGGCCCCGCTCGGTTGGGGCGCCGGCCGTCTCATCCAGATCATGCGTTGCCCCGGGGCAACGCATGATGAGGAGTGTTAAGCGTCCAGCAGGATGCGCAGCATGCGGCGCAATGGTTCCGCCGCGCCCCAGAGCAGCTGGTCGCCGATGGTAAAGGCGCCCAGGTACTCGGGGCCCATGGCCATCTTGCGCAGCCGGCCGACCGGGATCGTCATGGTGCCGGTCACGGCCACGGGCGTCAGGTCCTTGAGGGTGGCTTCGCGCGTGTTGGGCACCACCTTCACCCAGGCGTTGTCGGCCGCGATCATGGCCTCGATGTCGGCCAGCGGCACGTCCTTCTTGAGCTTGAATGTCAGGGCCTGGCTGTGGCAGCGCATGGCGCCCACGCGCACGCAGAAGCCGTCGACCGGCACGGCGGGGCTGCCGAAGCCTTCGCCCTGGCCGAGGATCTTGTTGGTCTCGGCCATGCCCTTCCATTCTTCCTTGGACATGCCGTCGCCCAGGTCCTTGTCGATCCAGGGGATCAGCGAGCCGCCCAGGGGCACGCCGAAGTTGGCCGTCTCTTCGCCCGAGAGGCTGCGCTGCCTGGCGATGACCTGGCGGTCGATCTCGAGGATGGCGCTCTTGGGGTCGTCCAGCAGGGCCTTCACTTCCGAATAGAGTGTGCCGTACTGCGTCAGCAGCTCGCGCATGTGCTGCGCGCCGCCGCCCGATGCGGCCTGGTAGGTCTGCGTGCTCATCCACTCGACCAGGCCCGCCTTGTAGAGCGCACCCACGCCCATCAGCATGCAGCTGACGGTGCAGTTGCCGCCGATCCAGTTGCGGCCGCCGTCGGACAGGGCGTTCTTGATGACCGGCATGTTGACCGGGTCGAGCACGATGACCGCGTCGTCCTTCATGCGCAGCGTGGAGGCGGCGTCGATCCAGTGGCCGTTCCAGCCGGCGGCGCGCAGCTTGGGGAAGACTTCGGTGGTGTAGTCGCCGCCCTGGGCCGTGATGATGATCTCGCAGCGCTTGAGCTGGTCGATGTCGAACGCGTCCTGGAGTGTGGTCTCGTTCTTCGCCATGGCGGGCGCCTTGCCGCCGGCGTTCGAGGTGGAGAAGAACAGCGGCTCGATCAGATCGAAATCCTTCTCGGCCACCATGCGGTCCATCAGGACCGAGCCGACCATGCCGCGCCAGCCGACCAAACCTACCAACTTGCTCATGTCAAAAGCCCTTTCAGAGTCATACAAAGAAGACCGCGGCGAAGGGGCTGGCCCGCCTGGCTCGTCCGTGGGCCAGGGGGGAGGCACGCGCGACGAACCAGGCTGGGTCAGCCCTTAATGGTCGTCGTGGTTTTGGTGATGGATGCGCGCGCGGTGCTGGCCAGGGCGGCAGGCACGGTGTTCAGGGCGAACGGGCGGGCGACAAACATGGGGCGCGATTGTAGCCGGCATCGGCGCAGTCCTACATGCAAAACGGCCCGACAGGGCCGCTTTGCAGTGGGTGTCGCGTGCGCCCGACGGGCGCAGCGTTTACACCTTTTCAGGCCAGAGCCTTCAGAACGGCATCGCCCATTTCCCGGGTGCCAACCTTGGTGGTGCCTTCGCTCCAGATGTCGGGCGTACGCAGGCCCTGCGCCAGCACGGCCTTGACGGCGGTCTCGATGCGCTGGGCGGCGTCTTCCTGGTTGAGGGAGAAGCGCAGCATCATCGCGGCGCTCAGGATGGTGGCCAGCGGATTGGCCACGCCTTTGCCGGCGATGTCGGGTGCGCTGCCGTGGCTGGGCTCGTACAGGCCCTGGTTGCTGTCGTTCAGGCTGGCCGAGGGCAGCATGCCGATGGAGCCGGTCAGCATCGAGGCCTCGTCCGAGAGGATGTCGCCGAACATGTTGCCGGTCACGATCACGTCGAAAGCCTTGGGCTTCTTCACGAGCTGCATGGCCGCGTTGTCGACGTATATGTGTTCCAGCTCGATGTCGGGGTAGTCCTTGTGCACCTCGGTGACCACGTCCTTCCAGAACTGGAAGGTCTCCAGCACGTTGGCCTTGTCCACGCTGGTGACGCGCTTGTTGCGCTTGCGGGCGGCCTCGAAGGCCACGCGGGCGATGCGCTCGATCTCCGGGCGCGAGTAGCGCATGGTGTCGAAGGCCTCGTCGGCGCCCGGGAAGTGGCCGTCGGTGGCCACGCGCTTGCCACGCGGCTGGCCGAAGTAGATGTCGCCGGTCAGCTCGCGGATGATGAGGATGTCCAGGCCTGCGACCAGCTCGGGCTTGAGGCTGGAGGCATGCGTCAGCTGCTCGTAGCAGATGGCCGGGCGGAAGTTGGCGAACAGGCCCAGATTCTTGCGCAGGCCCAGGATGGCCTGCTCGGGGCGCAGCGGGCGGTCCAGCTTGTCGTATTTCCAGTCGCCGACGGCGCCGAAGAGCACCGCATCGGCTTCCTTGGCCAGCTTGAGCGTGGCCTCGGGCAGCGGATGGCCGTGGGCCTCGTAGGCGGCGCCGCCGACCAGGGCGGTCTCCATCTCGAACTTGAGGTCCAGCGCGTCCAGCACGCGCACGGCCTCCGCGACGATTTCGGTGCCGATGCCGTCGCCGGGCAGAACTGCGATCTTCATAAGTGGTGTTTGGTTGAAAGTGAAATGGGTCAGGCCAGCATTTGATGCGCGAGCCAGGGCTTGGCCGCCAGCCGCTCGGCCTCGAAGGCCTTGATCTTGTCCTTGTGGCGCAGCGTCAGGCCGATGTCGTCCAGGCCGTTCATCAGGCAGTAGCGGCGGAAGGGCTGCACCTCGAAGGGGATCTCCTCGCCATCGGGCTTGACGACGACCTGGCAATCCAGGTCGACGGTCAGCTCGTAACCCGGGAAGGCGAACACCTCATCGAACAGCTTCGCCACGGTGGCCTCCGGCAGCACGATGGGCAGCAGGCCGTTCTTGAAGCTGTTGTTGAAGAAGATGTCGGCGAAGCTGGGCGCGAGGATGGCGCGGAAGCCGTACTGGTCCAGTGCCCACGGCGCATGCTCGCGGCTGGAGCCGCAACCGAAGTTCTTGCGCGCCAGCAGCACCGAGGCGCCTCGGTAACGCGGCTGGTTCAGCACGAAGTCGGGGTTGGGCTTGCGGCTGGCCGGATCCATGCCGGGTTCGCCATGGTCCAGGTAGCGCCACTCGTCGAACAGGTTGGGGCCGAAGCCGGTGCGCTTGATCGACTTGAGGAACTGCTTGGGGATGATGGCGTCGGTGTCGACGTTCTCGCGATCCATCGGGGCCACGAGGCCCTTGTGCACGGTGAATTTCTGCATGGTGTCTGCTCCCTGGCTCAGGCGATGGTGCGGATGTCGACGAAGTGGCCACGGATGGCGGCGGCGGCGGCCATGGCCGGGCTCACCAGGTGGGTGCGCCCGCCGGCGCCCTGACGGCCTTCGAAGTTGCGGTTGCTGGTGGAGGCGCAGCGCTCGCCCGGCTCCAGCCGGTCGGCGTTCATGGCCAGGCACATCGAGCAGCCGGGCTCGCGCCATTCGAAGCCGGCGGCCTTGAAAACCTCGTGCAGGCCTTCGCGCTCGGCCTGTTCCTTCACCAGGCCGGAGCCGGGCACGACCATCGCCACCTTGATGTTCTTGGCCACCTTCTGGCCGAGCTTCTTGACCACCGTGGCGGCCTCGCGCATGTCCTCGATGCGGCTGTTGGTGCAGCTGCCGATGAACACCTTGTCCACGAAGATGTCGTTCATCGCCTTGTTGGGCTCGAGGCCCATGTAGGCCAGGGCACGCTCGATGGCGCCGCGCTTGTTGGCGTCCTTCTCCTTGTCCGGGTCGGGCACGCGGCCGTCGATGGGCAGCACCATCTCGGGCGAGGTGCCCCAGGTGACCTGCGGCTTGATCTCGGCGGCATTGAGCTCGACCACGGTGTCGAATTTCGCGTCGGGGTCGGAATGCAGCGTCTTCCAGTAGGCGACGGCCTGGTCCCATTCCACGCCGGTGGGCGCCAGCGGGCGGTTCTTCACGTAGTCGATGGTCTTCTGGTCCACCGCCACGAGGCCAGCGCGCGCGCCGCCTTCGATGGCCATGTTGCAGACCGTCATGCGGCCTTCCATGGACAGGTCGCGGATGGCGGAGCCGGCGAACTCGATGGTGTAGCCCGTGCCGCCCGCCGTGCCGATCTTGCCGATGATGGCCAGCACGATGTCCTTGGCCGTGCAGCCCAGCGGCAGCTTGCCCTCGACCTTGACCAGCATGTTCTTGGCCTTCTTGGCCAGAAGGGTCTGCGTGGCCATCACATGCTCGACCTCGCTGGTGCCGATGCCGTGGGCCAGCGCGCCGAAGGCGCCGTGGGTGGAGGTGTGGCTGTCGCCGCATACGACGGTCATGCCCGGCAGCGTGGCGCCGTTCTCGGGGCCGATCACGTGCACGATGCCCTGGCGCTTGGACAGGAAGGGGAAGAAGGCGGCGGCGCCGAATTCCTCGATGTTGGTGTTCAGCGTGGTGACCTGTTCCTTGCTGATCGGATCGGCGATGCCGTCGTAGCCGCGTTCCCAGCCGGTGGTGGGCGTGTTGTGGTCGGCCGTGGCCACCACCGAGCTGACGCGCCACAGCTTGCGGCCGGTCTGGCGCAGGCCTTCGAAGGCCTGCGGGCTGGTCACTTCGTGCACCAGGTGCCGGTCGATGTAGAGGACGGCGGTGCCGTCTTCCTCGGTGTGGACGACGTGCTCGTCCCAGATCTTGTCGTAGAGCGTGCGGGCCATGGGGTCTCGTCTTTCGTGGGGGATCGGGGTTGGTATTCGGGAGGTCTCACAAGGTGTGAATGAATCCGGCGTGGCCGAGCGGGCTGCGAAAACGCTCCCAATCAAGGAGCAAAGCGCAGCCATAGCTCGGGCTATGGCGAGCATTTGCAACGCGGAGTGGGCGTGTTTTGGCAGGACGGGCGGGCATGTCGGGTTCGTTCACACCTTGTCAGGCGTCGTCCGCGTCGGCGGGCACCTGTGCGGCTTCTGCCTGCTGCAGGTGCTGAACCAGCGTGCGCGCCGCCACTGGCAGGGTGGAGAAGTCGCGGGCCACCAGGCGGATCTCGCGGTGCGCCCAGTCGTCGCTGAGGTCCACTGCGGCCAGCCGGCGGCCGATGCCCGCCTGCATGAGCTCGAAGGCGCGGCGTGGCATCACGCCTACGCCCAGCCCGTTGTCGATCATGCGGCACATGGCGTCCAGCCCGGTGACGTGGATGCGCAGCCGCACGCTGCGGCCCTCGGCGGTGGCGGCCTGGTACATCGCGCGGTAGATGGAGCTGTGGGTGTGAAGGCCCACGTGGTCCTCGTCCAGCGTCTGGGCGAAGCCGACGCAGGGCTGCGCGGCCAGGGGATGCTGCTGCGGCAGCACGAGTGCCAATTGGTCGCGCCGGTAAGGCAGGGTCTGCAACTCGCCCGCATCGTCCTCGGGCACATGGCAGATGCCCAGATCGGCCGCTCCGGCCTGCACCGCGCGCACCACCTCGTGGCTGAGGTGTTCTTCCAGATCGATCTTGATGCCTTCGTGAAGCCGGGCGAAGGCGCCCAGATCCTCGGGCAAGTACTGCACGATGGCGGAGATGTTGGCATGCACCCGCACATGGCCGCGCACGCCCTCGGCGTACTCGGAGAGCTCGCCCTGCATCTTCTCCAGGCTGTAGAGCATGGCGCGGGCGTGGTGCAGAAGGCTTTCGCCAGCGGGCGTCAGGTCCACCCCTCGGGCATGGCGGTAGAGCAGGCTGATGCCGAGTGTGGATTCGAGGTCGGACAGCCGCTTGCTGATGGCCGATGCCGCGATGAACTCGCGCTCGGCCGCACGGCCGATGCTGCCCAGCTCGCACACGGCCACGAAGAGCTGCAGCGACGTCAGGTCGATGCGGCGCGCAAAACTGCGTTCGAGGGTGAGCGGGGCGGGCGAGGTCATCACGATCCACGAGGGGAGGCGTGATTTTCCTATGGTTTGTCCATGCTAGTCATCGCGGATGGCGATGGGGTGGCTGGCAAGGCGCGAACCCGTTGTGCCCCGTCGCGCCATGACGGTCGCGGGGTGCCAAGAAAAACGGCCCACGAGGGGCCGTCCGGTGGTGTGGAGCGGCAATGCCGCCCACGGTCACTGTCGCTTCTTTGCAGAATCTTCGATCTTTTCGCCAGCCTTTTGGACGTCCTGGCCCGCACCCTTGAAGGTGTTGCAGCCGGCCAGCGGCACGGAGACGGCGAAAGTGATGGCGAGCAGGGCGGCGAGTTTCTTCATGGGACGTTTCCTTCCTCTTCGTGGACGATGTGGATGTCGGAGGTCACCCTCCGCAGCGCAATGTGACGACCAGGAAGTCAGGCGGATGTCAGTCAAGACGCAAAAAGGCCGCCCGAAGGCGGCCTATGCATTGCAGGCGGGCACCTCGCGGCACCTGCATGCGGGCGGCGTTCAGCGCTGGGCGATCGGCTTCACGTCGCGCTTGTCGGCGCCGGTGAAGAGCTGACGCGGACGGCCGATCTTGTACTCGGGGTCGCTGATCATTTCGTTCAGCTGCGCGATCCAGCCCACCGTGCGGGCCAGCGCGAAGATGCCGGTGAACAGGTTGACCGGGATGCCGATGGCGCGCTGCACGATGCCGGAGTAGAAGTCGACGTTCGGGTAGAGCTTGCGCTGCACGAAGTAGTCGTCTTCCAAGGCGATCTTTTCCAGCTGCTTCGCCAGGGCGAACAGCGGGTCCTTCTCCAGGCCCAGCTCGGACAGGACCTCGTTGCAGGTTTCCTGCATCAGCTTGGCGCGCGGGTCGTAGTTCTTGTACACGCGGTGGCCGAAGCCCATCAGCTTGACGCCGGAGTTCTTGTCCTTGACCTTCTCCATGAACTCGCCAACCTTGGAAACACCGCCATTGCGCTGGATGTCTTCCAGCATATTCAGGCAGGCCTCGTTGGCACCGCCGTGGGCGGGGCCCCACAGGCAGGCCACGCCGGCCGCGATGGCGGCGAACGGGTTGGTGCCCGAGCTGCCGCACAGGCGCACGGTGGAGGTCGACGCGTTCTGCTCGTGGTCCGCGTGCAGGATGAAGATGCGGTCGATGGCGCGCTCGATGACCGGGTTGACCTTGTACTCTTCGCACGGCGTGCCGAACATCATGCGCAGGAAGTTGCCTGAGTAGCTCAGGTCGTTCTTCGGATACATGTACGGCTGGCCGGTGCCGTACTTGTAGGCCATGGCGACCAGCGTGGGCATCTTGGCGATCAGGCGGATGGCCGCGATCTCGCGATGCTCGGGGTTATTGATGTCGGTGCTGTCGTGATAGAAGGCCGACAGGGCGCCCACCAAGCCGGTCAGCACGGCCATCGGGTGCGCGTCGCGGCGGAAGCCACGCAGGAAGAACTGCATCTGCTCGTTCACCATCGTGTGGCGCGTCACCGTGTCGGTGAACTCGGCCTTCTGCGATTCGTTGGGCAGTTCGCCGTTGAGCAGCAGGTAGCAGGTTTCCAGGAAGTCGCAGTTCACCGCCAGCTGCTCGATGGGGTAGCCGCGGTACAGCAGCTCGCCCTTGTCGCCGTCGATGTACGTGATGGCCGACTGGCACGACGCCGTGGACAGGAAGCCCGGGTCGTAGGTGAACATGCCCGTCTGCGCGTACAGCTTGCGGATGTCGATGACGTCCGGACCGACCGTGCCCTTGTAGATCGGCAGATCGATGGCTTGATCGCCATTGCTGAACGCGAGCGTGGCCTTGATGTCGGAGGCTTTCATGTCGACTTTCTCTTGAGAAGGTGGAGGAAATGGGGAGGGTGGCGAAGGATCGGATGGAGCGGCTCAGGCCGCGAGCCGGTCGCCCGGGGGGCGCATCAGCTCCAGCACCGCCGCCACCTCGGCCCCGGCCCATGCGGGCTCGGGCTCCTTTCGGCGCAGCAGAAGGTCGAGCAGGTCGTTGTCCGGCAGGTCCATCAGGGTTTCGATCGCCTGGGCCTGGGCCCGGGTCAAGCCAGAACCATGCCGCTCGAAGAAGCGGGTGATGAAGATGTCGTTCTCCAGCAACCCGCGTCGGCAACGCCACTGCAGCCGGGCCAGGGCGCGCTCGTCGAGTCGTTCGTCGGATGCGCCCGGGGCTGGCTGCGATTGCGGCATGGCGTGTCGTCTCCGTTGCTTCGTTCGGCCAGGATCAGATGGCGCGACGCACCATCAGCTCCTTGATCTTGCCGATCGCCTTGGTGGGATTCAGGTGCTTGGGGCACACGTCCACGCAGTTCATGATCGTGTGGCAGCGGAACAGGCGGTACGGGTCTTCGAGGTTGTCGAGCCGTTCGCCGGTGGCTTCGTCGCGGCTGTCGGCGATGAAGCGGTAGGCCTGCAGCAGGCCGGCCGGGCCGACGAACTTGTCGGGGTTCCACCAGAAGCTCGGGCAGCTGGTGGAGCAGCTCGCGCACAAGATGCACTCGTACAGGCCGTTGAGCTCTTCACGCTCCTCGGGCGACTGCAGCCGCTCGCGCTCGGGCGCCAGGCCCTCGGTGATCAGGTACGGCTTGATCGAGTGGTACTGCTTGAAGAACTGGGTCATGTCCACGATCAGGTCGCGGATGACCGGCAGCCCCGGCAGCGGCTTGAGCACGATGGTGCCCTTGAGCGTGTTCATGTTGGTCAGACACGCCAGGCCGTTCTTGCCGTTGATGTTCATCGCGTCCGAGCCGCACACGCCTTCGCGGCAGGAGCGGCGGAAGGCGATGCTCGGATCCTGGGCCTTGAGCTTGACCAAGGCGTCCAGCAGCATGCGCTCGTGGCCGTCGAGTTCGATCTCGACGGTCTGCATGTAGGGCTTGGCGTCCTTGTCCGGGTCGTAGCGGTAGATCTGGAATGTGCGCTTCATGTCGGTGTCTCGTGGGGTTGCGGCGATGTCAGAACGTGCGGACCTTCGGCGGCACGCTGTCGACGGTCAGCGGCTTGAGGTTGACCGGCTTGTAGGTCAGGTTGTTGCCCGCGCTGTGCCACAGCGTGTGCTTCATCCATTCCTTGTCGTTGCGGCCCAGCGGGAACTCCGGATGGTCGGCCGGGTGCTCGTAGTCGTCCACCGTATGGGCGCCGCGGCATTCCTTGCGGGCAGCGGCCGAGACCATCGTGGCCTGGGCCACTTCGATCAGGTTGTCGACTTCGAGCGCTTCCATGCGCGCGGTGTTCCACACCATGGACTTGTCCTTCAGCGTCACCGAAGGAACGCGGCTGCGCAGGTCGGCCACCTTGACCACGCCTTCGTCCATGCTGGCCTGGGTGCGGAACACGCCGGCGTGCTGCTGCATGGTGGCGCGGATGTCGTTGGCGATGTCCTGCGCGTAGATGCCGTCGTTGGAGTCCTGCAACTGGTTCAGGCGCGCCAGGGTGCGGTCGGCGCCGTCGGCCGGCAGGGGCTTGTGCTCGCCGCTGTTCTTGACGAAGTCGACGATGTGCTTGCCGGCCGACTTGCCGAACACCAGCAGGTCCAGCAGCGAGTTGGTGCCGAGGCGGTTGGCGCCGTGCACCGACACGCAGGAGCATTCGCCCACCGCGTACAGGCCGCCCACGACCTGGTTGTGCACCTCGCCGTTCTGCACCACCACCTGGCCGTTGATGTTGGTCGGGATTCCGCCCATCTGGTAATGGATGGTGGGCACGACCGGGATCGGCTCCTTGGTGATGTCGACGTTGGCGAAGTTGTGGCCGATCTCTTCCACCGAAGGCAGGCGCTTGCGGATGGTGTCGGCGCCCAGGTGGTCGAGCTTCATCAGGATGTAGTCCTTGTTGGGACCGCAGCCGCGACCTTCCTTGATCTCCTGGTCCATCGAACGCGAGACGAAGTCGCGCGGGGCCAGGTCCTTCAGCGTGGGCGCGTAGCGCTCCATGAAGCGCTCACCATTGCTGTTGAGCAGGATGGCGCCTTCGCCGCGGCAGCCTTCGGTCAGCAGCACGCCTGCGCCGGCCACGCCGGTGGGGTGGAACTGCCAGAACTCCATGTCCTGCAGCGGGATGCCGGCGCGCGCCGCCATGCCCAGGCCGTCGCCGGTGTTGATGAAGGCATTGGTCGACGCGGCAAAGATGCGGCCCGCGCCGCCGGTGGCCAGCAGCACGGCCTTGGCCTGCAGCACGAACAGGTCGCCGGTTTCCAGCTCGATGGCGGTGACACCCACCACGTCGCCGTCGGCGTCGCGGATCAGGTCCAGGGCCATCCACTCGACGAAGAAGTTCGTCTTGGCCTTCACGTTCTGCTGGTACAGCGTGTGCAGCATGGCGTGGCCGGTGCGGTCGGCCGCGGCGCAGGCGCGCTGCACGGGCTTCTCGCCGTAGTTGGCGGTGTGGCCGCCGAAGGGGCGCTGGTAGATCGTGCCGTCCGGATTGCGGTCGAAGGGCATGCCGAAGTGTTCGAGCTCGATGACGACCTTCGGTGCTTCACGGCACATGAACTCGATGGCGTCCTGGTCGCCCAGCCAGTCAGAACCCTTGATGGTGTCGTAGAAGTGGTAGTGCCAGTTGTCCTCGGACATGTTGCCGAGCGAGGCCGACACGCCGCCCTGCGCCGCCACGGTGTGCGAGCGGGTCGGGAAGACCTTGGACAGCGAGGCCACGTTCAGGCCGGCGCGCGAGAGCTCGAGCGCGGCACGCATGCCGGAACCGCCGGCGCCGACGATGACGACGTCGAACTTGCGCGTCGCGATTTTTGCTTTGGTGTACGACATGGGCTCAGATCCTCCAGAGCACTTGAATCGCCCAGCCGGCACAACCCACGAGCCAGACGATGGTGAAGATTTGCATGAACAGACGGATGCCGACGGGCTGGACGTAGTCCATCCACACGTCGCGCATGCCCACCCATACGTGCCAGAGGAGCGCGGCGATCACTGCGAAGGTCAGGACCTTCATCCATTGCGGGGCAAAGATGCCTGCCCACTGGTCGTAGCCGACGGGGCCGCGCGTGAGGAGAACCTGCGCCAGGACGACGATGGTGAAGACCGCCATCAGCGCGCCGGTGACGCGTTGCGAGAGCCAGTCGCGCAGGCCGTAGTGCGCGCCGACGACGGTGCGCTTGGAGCCGTAATTCACTGCCATGGTGTTGTGTGCCTTCTTCTTGTGATCAGTACAGGCCGAACAGCTTGGCGCCAAGCGCCAGTGTCAGGAGGATGCTGATGGCCAGGACGACGATGGCGGAGGTCTTGCCGAACTCCTTGGTCACGGCCGCATGGCTGACGTCCATCCAGAGATGGCGCAGGCCCGCGCAGAAGTGGTGCAGGTAGCCCCAGATCAGAGCCAGGGCCACGAGCTTCAGGAACCATCCCGGCAAAAAACCAAGGCCGCTGTCGAAGGCGGCCTTGAACTTGGCATAGGAGATTTCCGAAGAGACGGAGGTGTCGAACATCCAGATGATGAAGGGCATCAGCAGGAACATCAGCACGCCGCTGACACGGTGCAGGATGGACACGATGCCCGCCGGCGGAAGCCGGTAGCCCGTGAGATCCGTGACCACGTTGATGTTGCGGAATTCGCGGCGCGGCGGCCTGGTCTTGGAAGCTAGCTCTGTCATGGGGAGGTTCTTTCTGGGAGGTCGATAGGGCGACTCGTGTCAGGACGTTTATGCAGGCAACTCAAAATTCTATTGCAATGCACCATGTTGCATGGGCTGTCTCTGAAGCTTTCTGTCGCCTTGCTCTGTTGCTATATTTTTTGGAGCAACATCGTTTCTGCCCATCAGTGTCGGAGGGGGCAGCGGGCTAGCCGAGGTCATTGCGATAGTGGTGCGTGTCGGTGCGGTACAGGCCGCGGCGCAGCTCCATCGGCGCATCGTGATACGTGTGGGCGATGCGTTCCACCGAGAGCAGCGGCGTCTGCAGTGTCACCTGAAGCAGCGAAGCCTGCTCGGCATCGGGGAGAACGGCGCGCAGCTTCTCCTCTGCCCGCACCATGCGGACGCCGAACTCGGTCTCGAACATCTCGTACATGGGGCCGCGCCACTCGGCCAGACGTTCCGCCGTGAGTCCCTTGAAGGGCGCGCCGGGCAGCCAGAGGTCTTCGAGGATCGTGGGAACGCCGGCATAGGCCAGCACGCGGCGTACCTGCAACACGGCGTCGCCCGCGCGCAAGGCCAGCGCCCGCGCGACCTCGGCGCTCGCGCGCACCCTTCTGCAGTCCACGATGGTGCGTTCTGCGGGGCCCTCGCTGGTGGGGCTTCCCTGGTCGGGCACCAGCTTGAGGAAGCGGTATTGCACCTGCTGCTCTGCATGAGTGGCGACGAAGGTGCCCTTGCCCTGCCGGCGGACCAGCAGGTTGTCGGCCGCCAGCTCGTCGATGGCCTTGCGCACCGTGCCCTGGCTCACACGAAAGCGGGCGGCAAGTTCGATCTCGCTGGGGATCGGCTCACCCGGCTTCCATTCCCCCGCCTGCAGGCTCTGCAGGATCAAGGCCCGTATCTGCTGGTACAGCGGGCTGAAGGAAGGCGTGCCGGCATCCGCGGCGGGTGGGGAGGACATGGGTGGGGTGTGCAAGACGGGCATCGCGAAGCGTGCCAAGTCCCACATCTTATATAAGACATAAGACGTGCGCCATGGAATCGGCCTAGAATGAGCGGTTGTTTCCTGCCCCGGGTCGATTGGCGGTGCCGGTCGATGTGCAGATTCCTGCAGGCAGGGCTCACACGGCACGTTCCGTTTCCTTTCTCTTCGTCTGGAGTCTTCCCATGAGCAAAAAGCCCGTTCGCGTCGCCGTCACCGGCGCCGCCGGCCAAATCGGTTACGCCCTCCTGTTCCGCATCGCCTCGGGCGAGATGCTCGGCAAGGACCAGCCGGTCATCCTGCAACTGCTGGAAATCCCCGACGAGAAGGCCCAGAAGGCGCTCAAGGGCGTGATCATGGAGCTGGAAGACTGCGCCTTCCCGCTGCTGGCCGGCGTGATCCCCACCGGTGACCCGGAAGTCGCCTTCAAGGACGCCGACTACGCCCTGCTGGTGGGTGCGCGCCCCCGCGGTCCTGGCATGGAGCGCGCCGACCTGCTGGCCGCCAACGCCCAGATCTTCACCGCCCAGGGCAAGGCCCTGGACAAGGTCGCCAGCCGCGACGTCAAGGTGCTGGTGGTCGGCAACCCCGCCAACACCAACGCCTACATCGCCATGAAGAGCGCGCCCAGCCTGCCGCGCGAGAACTTCACCGCCATGCTGCGCCTGGACCACAACCGCGCCGCCAGCCAGATCGCCGCCAAGACTGGTGGCCAGGTCGGCGAGATCGAGAAGCTGACCGTGTGGGGCAACCACTCGCCCACCATGTACGCCGACTATCGCTTTGCCACCATCGGCGGCAAGAGCGTCAAGGACGCCATCAACGACCAGGTCTGGAACGCCGACGTGTTCCTGCCCACCGTGGGCAAGCGCGGCGCCGCCATCATCGATGCGCGCGGTCTGTCGTCGGCTGCTTCGGCGGCCAACGCCGCCATCGACCACATGCGCGACTGGGCCCTGGGCTCGCAGGGCAAGTGGGTCACCATGGGCGTGCCCTCCAACGGCGAATACGGCATCCCCAAGGACGTGATCTTCGGCTTCCCGGTCACCACCGAGAACGGCAAGTACAAGATCGTCGAAGGCCTGGAGATCGACGCCTTCTCGCAAGAGCGCATCAACAAGACCCTGGCCGAACTGCAGGGCGAGCAGGACGGCGTCAAGCACCTGCTCTGAGGCCTTCCGAGGCCACGCGCGTTCCGGCCGGCTCGGCCGGGCGCGCGGCGGGAAGGGGTTCCAGCCGCCTCGCGGACCTTCTTTCCGATGGCCCGGGAACGCGGGGCCCGTTTTCCGACTCTTCCTTCGACACCATGGATTGGGATCCCGCGCTGTACCGCCGCTACGAGGATGAGCGGACTCGCCCGGCCGCCGAGTTGCTGGCGCGGGTGCCGTTGACGTGGGCGAGGCGGGTGGTCGACCTGGGTTGCGGCCCGGGCAATTCCACCGAGCTCCTGGTGCGCCGCTTCCCGGATGCCGAGGTGATCGGCGTCGACAACGCCGAATCCATGGTCGCCGCCGCGCGCCAGCGGCTGCCGCAGTCCCGCTTCGAGTTGGGCGACATCGGCACCTGGCAGCCTTCAGGCGACGCGCCCGATCTCATCTATGCCAATGCCGCCCTGCAATGGGTGCCGGGCCACGAGGAGTTGCTGCCGCGGCTCTTCTCCTCGCTGGCGCCGGGGGGCGTGCTGGCCATCCAGATGCCCGACAACCGCCAGGAGCCCACGCATCGCCTGATGCGCGAGCTGGCCGGTCGCACGCCCTGGTCCACGCACATCGGCGATGCCGACCGCGTGCGCACCGAGCTGCTGACGATCGGTGGCTATTACGACTTGCTGGCGGCCGAGGCGGCCGAGGTCGACGTCTGGCACACCGTCTATCAGCACCGCATGGCTTCTGCCGCGGCCATCGTCGAGTGGGTCAGCGGTACCGGCCTTCGCCCTTTCCTCGATCCTTTGCCAGCGGACCTGCGGGCCAGCTACCTGCAGGCCTACGAGCAGGGCGTCGACGCGGCCTATCCGGTGCGCACCGACGGCCGCCGCCTGCTGGCCTTTCCGCGCATGTTCATCGTGGCACGCCGTCCCTCATGAGTGCCGATTCCATCGCTGTACGACGCGCCGCGCACCCGGCGGAGGTACTGCTCGGCGCCCAGGCCGGCGCTATCGCGCTGCCGGTGTGCGACCACTACAGTGGCGTCGAGGCCCGCATGCGCAAGAGCCTGGCGCTGCAGGCCGAGATGGCGGCCGAATTCGGGGCCTGCGTCTTCGACGTCACGCTCGACTGCGAGGACGGGGCGCCCGTCGGCGGCGAAGTGGATCATGCCCGGCTCGTCGTCGAATTGGCCCGCAACGCTGCGCCCGGCATGCGAGTGGGCGTTCGCGTTCATCCGGTCGACCATCCTGCGTTCGAGGCCGACGTCGACACCATTGCCGGCCAGGCCGGCGACCGCCTGGCCTACCTGATGGTGCCGAAGGTGGAACGGCCGGCCGATGTGGCGCGCGCCGTGGCCGCGCTGGACGCGGCCGGCGCCTCCGGCTTGCCGCTGCATGTGCTGATCGAGTCTCCCCTGGCGGTGCACCATGCCTTCGACATCGCGGCGCATCCTCGGGTGCAGTCGCTCAGTTTCGGCCTGATGGACTTCGTCTCGGCCCATGCCGGTGCCATCCCGGCGGACGGCATGGGCGCGCAGGGCCAGTTCTCGCACCCGCTGGTCGTCCGCGCCAAGCTGGCCATCGCGAGTGCCGCCCACGCCTTTGGCAAGGTCCCGTCCCATTGCGTCGTGACCGAGTTCAACGATGCGCAGGCCATGAAGAGCGCCGCGCGCCGGGCGGCGCGGGAGTTCGGCTACACGCGGATGTGGAGCATCCATCCGAACCAGATCCGTCCCATCCTCGAGGCCTTTGCGCCGGACGAGGATCAGATTCAAATTGCTACACAAATAATAGCTTCAGCACAAGAAGCAGATTGGGCGCCCATCAGCTTTGATGGCACATTGCACGACCGCGCGAGCTACCGCCACTTCTGGCAGGTGCTGATGCGCGCACACGCCACCGGACGCACATTGCCGGGCCGCGCTGCCGGCTGGTTTGCGACCGACAACGCGTCCACCTGAACTCCGCCATCCAAGGAAGGTTCCTCTCACCATGAACAAGACCCTCGCGTTCATCACCGCTGCCGCGCTCGCGCTGCCGCTTTCCACGCTGGCCCAAACCAGCAGTACCGCCGACAAGGCCGCCACCAAGGCCAAGCCTGCCGCCAAGGCCGCGTCCAAGGACAAGGTCGTGCACGTCAAGGGCAAACAGCACCTCAAGGCCAGCGCCGTCAAGGCGGTGGAAGAGACCACGCCCGTCGCCGACGACGCCGTGCTCACCGACAACGACATCGAAGTCGCCAAGCGCGTCTTCACCGGCAAGATCCAGTGCGAACTGGGTGCCGACGTGACCGTCACGGCCGACGATGCCAAGCCCGGCTTCTTCACCGTCAGCACCAAGGGCGCCAAGTACCGCATGCACCCGGTCGAGAGCCGCACCGGCGCCATCCGCCTGGAAGACAGCCATGCCGGCGCCATGTGGCTGCAGCTGGGCAACAAGTCCATGCTGATGAACCAGAAGCAGGGCGTGCGCATGGCCGACGAATGCCAGGCTGCACCGCAGGTGGCTTTTGCCGAAGAGATGAAGAAGAACCCGCCCAAGGCGCTGTTCGAAGGCGCCGACGCACCCAAGAAGTAACCCACAGCCCGGCTGGTCACCGGCGCGGCTCTTGCTTGGAGCCCGTCGCCGTGGCCACCGTCGGCGCGCAGGCCCTGGGAGGGCTCGAACCCCTGCGGCTGCCGGCGTGAATGGATGCTGTCCGAACGTTTTCCGGAGAAAAGAAAGATGTTGCAAGCCTACGTTGACCATGTCGCCGAGCGCGCCGCGCTGGGCATCCCCCCGCTTCCCCTGTCGGCCAAGCAGACCAGCGAAGTCATCGAACTTCTGAAGTCCGCCACCGCCAAGGATGGCGAATTCCTGCTGAACCTGCTGACCTATCGCGTGCCTGCCGGCGTGGACGACGCGGCCAAGGTCAAGGCCAGCTACCTCGCCGCCATCGCCCATGGCACCGAGAAGAACGCGCTCATCAGCCGTGCGCACGCCACCGAACTGCTGGGCACCATGCTGGGCGGCTACAACATCGGCCCGCTGATCGATCTGCTCAAGGACGCCGAGGTCGGCGCCGTGGCGGCCGAAGGCCTCAAGAAGACGCTGCTGATGTTCGACCAGTTCCATGACGTCAAGGAACTGGCCGATGCCGGCAATGCCAACGCCAAGGCGGTGCTGCAGAGCTGGGCCGACGCGGAATGGTTCACCAGCCGGCCCGAAGTGCCCCAGAGCATCACCTTCACCGTCTTCAAGGTGCCCGGCGAGACCAACACCGACGACCTGTCGCCCGCCCCCGACGCCACCACCCGTCCCGACATCCCGATGCACGCCCTGGCGATGCTGAAGAACAAGCGCGATGGCGCGCCCTTCGAGCCCGAGGAAGACGGCAAGCGCGGCCCGGTCAAGTTCATCCAGGACCTGGTCTCCCGCGGCCTGCCCGTGGCCTACGTCGGCGACGTGGTCGGCACCGGCTCCTCGCGCAAGTCGGCCACCAACAGCGTGCTGTGGTGGACGGGCGAGGACATCCCCTACATCCCGAACAAGAAGTTCGGCGGCATCTGCCTGGGCACGAAGATCGCCCCGATCTTCTACAACACCATGGAAGACGCCGGCTCCCTGCCCATCGAGCTGGACGTGAGCCAGATGAACATGGGCGACACCGTCGAGCTGCGTCCCTACGAAGGCAAGGCCCTGAAGGACGGCAAGGTCATCGCAGAGTTCCAGGTCAAGAGCGACGTGCTGTTCGACGAAGTGCGCGCCGGTGGCCGCATTCCGCTGATCATCGGCCGTGGCCTCACCACCAAGGCACGCGAGGCGCTGGGCCTGCCGGCCTCCACGCTGTTCCGCCTGCCCAAGGCGCCGGTCGACACCGGCAAGGGCTTCTCGCTGGCGCAGAAGATGGTCGGCCGCGCCTGCGGCCTGCCCGAAGGCCAGGGCATCCGCCCGGGCACCTACTGCGAGCCCAAGATGACCTCGGTCGGCTCCCAGGACACCACCGGTCCGATGACCCGCGACGAGCTGAAGGACCTGGCCTGCCTGGGCTTCTCGGCCGATCTGGTCATGCAGTCCTTCTGCCACACGGCCGCCTACCCCAAGAAGGTGGACGTGAAGATGCACCACGAGCTGCCCGACTTCATCAGCACCCGTGGCGGCATCTCGCTGCGCCCGGGCGACGGCGTCATTCACAGCTGGCTCAACCGCCTGCTGACGCCCGACACCGTCGGTACCGGCGGCGACTCGCACACGCGCTTCCCGATCGGCATCAGCTTCCCCGCAGGCTCCGGCCTGGTGGCCTTCGCGGCCGCCACCGGCGTGATGCCG
Source organism: Pseudacidovorax sp. (assembly GCF_017991995.1). Classification (GTDB taxonomy): domain Bacteria; phylum Pseudomonadota; class Gammaproteobacteria; order Burkholderiales; family Burkholderiaceae_C; genus Xenophilus. The sequence goes on from NZ_JAGOPN010000003.1 coordinate 98,615, forward strand.
CTGGACATGCCCGAGTCGGTGCTGGTCCGCTTCAAGGGCAAGATGCAGCCCGGCGTCACGCTGCGCGACCTGGTCAACGCCATTCCGCTCTACGCCATCAAGCAGGGCCTGCTGACGGTCGAGAAGAAGGGCAAGAAGAACATCTTCTCCGGCCGCATCCTCGAGATCGAGGGCCTGCCCGAGCTGAAGGTGGAGCAGGCCTTCGAACTGTCCGACGCCAGCGCCGAGCGCTCGGCCGCCGGCTGCACGGTGCACCTGAACAAGGAACCGATCATCGAGTACATCAACAGCAACATCACGCTGATGAAGTGGATGATCGCGGAGGGCTACGCGGATGCCCGCACGCTGCAGCGCCGCATCGACGCGCAGGAAGCCTGGCTGAAGGACCCGCAACTGCTCAAGGCCGACGCGGACGCAGAGTACGCCGCCGTGATCGAGATCGACCTGGCCGACATCCACGAGCCCATCGTGGCCTGCCCGAACGACCCGGACGACGTGAAGACGCTGTCCGACGTGGCCGGCGCCAAGATCGACGAGGTGTTCATCGGCTCGTGCATGACCAACATCGGCCACTTCCGCGCGGCGTCCAAGCTGCTGGAAGGTAAGCGCGACATCCCGGTCAAGCTGTGGATCGCACCGCCGACCAAGATGGATGCCCAGCAACTGACCGAGGAAGGTCACTACGGCGTGTTCGGCAATGCCGGTGCCCGTACCGAGATGCCGGGCTGCTCGCTGTGCATGGGCAACCAGGCCCAGGTGCGCGAAGGCGCGACGGTGATGTCGACCAGCACCCGGAACTTCCCCAACCGTCTGGGCAAGAACACCAACGTGTACCTGGGTTCGGCGGAACTGGCCTCCATCTGCTCCAAGCTGGGCCGCATTCCGACCAAGGACGAGTACATGGCGGACATCGGCGTCATCAACCAGAACGGCGACAAGATCTACCAGTACCTGAACTTCGACAAGATCGAGGACTACAAGGAAGTGGCCGACGGCGTCGCTGCCTGATCCTGATCGCCGGCCTCAGCCAGCGCATCGCCAATGCAAGGGCCCGCCTTTCGGCGGGCCCTTTTTCGTTCGTCCGGGGGCCGCAAACCTGCAGCCTCGCTGTCGTTCGGTTAAAGCCCCGTCGCGCCGAGCAGAAGCGCGCAACGGGATCAGAGATCCAGCTTCTTGTGCTCGCCCATCGAGGGCGGCGCCTTGCCGCCCATGGCGGCGCGCGCGATCTTGAGCAGCTGCGTGACCTTGCTCTCGGTCACGTCCCAGTACTCGGCCGCTTCGATACCCACAGCCAGCAGACCCAGGTTGGGATCGTCCACGCCCTTGGGGAACCAGGCCTCCGCGACCTTGTTGAAGAGCTCGCGCTTCATGGTCTCGTCATTCGAGAGCACGGCCCGGCCGGCTACCGACACATAGCTGTCGTCGTCCGGATTCGCATAGGCCACGTTCACGACCGGATCGCTGGCGACATGGCGGGCGATCTCGCCGTCGAGCGGGATGAAGAAGTACAGCGTGGCGTTCTCGTCCACCGAGCGGTTCTGCGTAGTCAGCGGGTGGCTGTGCAGCAGGCCATCGCCATGGCGGTGCGTGAGCATGCCGAAGCGCGTGTCCTTGATCAGCTCCCAGAGCTTGGCGTGGTCGTCGGTGTGAGTCATGGCGAACTTCCTTTGTCCTTCTGATGGGTGGGTGAGGCGGCGCGTCGTGTGGACGCGTGCCATGCACCGTAGAAGCCCTCCGCGGGGGCGCCTGACGCCTGCAGGCGCGTCCGCCTGTCAGCGCATGCCGACCCCGCTCGACAGCGGTGCGTCGTCTGCCAGGGCGGCAAGCGCCGCCGAGGTGGCCGCGTCGGCAGGGAAGAAGGATTCGATGGCCAGGTCCTGCAGCGTGATGTCCACCGGCGTGCCGAAGACGGTGGTGGTGCTGATGAGATTGAGCACCGCCCCGCCATGGCGAAGGCACAAGGGCACGGCGATGCCCGCGAGATCGCCATCGGCCACCGCCTCGTCCCGGGGCGCCGGCAGGGCGTAGCCGGACAACTCCTGGTGCAGCGCCTGCAGCACCGGATCGCCGGTGGCGCCGATCTGCTGGGCCAGGCGCTCCAGCAGGTGTGCCCGCCAGGCGCGCCGGTTGGTGATGCGCGGCGCCAGGCCCTGGGGATGCAGGCTCAGGCGCAGCACGTTGACCGGCGCTGCCAGCAGAAAGGGCGCGACGCCTTCGAGCAGCCGTGGCACGAGCGCATTGGCGGCCACCAGTTGCCAGTGGCGGTCCACTGCCAGTGCGGGGTAGGGCTCGTGGGCCTGCAGCAGACGGTCGACGGCCTTGCGGGCCATGGCCAGGGCCGGATCGTCGATGGGCCGTTCGCGGTACATCGGCGCATAGCCGGCGGACACCAGCCACCGGTTGCGTTCGCGCAGCGGCACCGAGAGCCGCTCGGCCAGCCGCAGCACCATGTCGCGGCTGGGCAGGGCTCGGCCCGTTTCGACACAGCTGAGGTGGCGCGTGGAGATGTCGGCCTCATGGGCCAGGTCGAGCTGGCTCATTCGCCGGTGCTGGCGCCAGTGGCGCAGATGGGCACCGAAAGACGCGTCGCTGCCCGGCGGCGGGGAGGAGTCGGGGTGGGGACTGGCGGACATGCGGCCATTCTGGCGGCCCCCTCCGCGGCCGGACCATGACCTGCCAGGTCATGGCCGCGGTGCAGCGGCGGCGGGAGGATGCGTTCGACGGGGTCCCGCGGCCCCGTCGATTCCATCCACCCTGCAAGGAGTTGCCATGTCCCCGATCCTGACCTCGCCCCGTTTTCTTTCCCGCGTGATGGGGCTGGATGCCGCGTCCTGCCTGCTCACGGGCGCCATCCAGTGCGCAGCGACCGCGCCGCTGTCCGCGCTGACCGGCCTGCCTTCGGCACTGCTTGGCTACAGCGGCCTGTTCCTGCTGGTCTATGCCGCCGCGGCGGCGTGGATGGCCAGCCGCGCCGCGCCGCCCCGCGTTCTCATCGCCCTGGTGGCCGTCGGCAATCTCGGCTGGGCGCTGGGGTGTTTGGCCTTGCTTGCCGGTGGCCGCCTGCAGCCCACGGCGCTCGGCGCGGCCTGGGTGGGGTTGCAGGCCGTGGTGGTGCTGGCACTGGCTGCTGCGCAATGGGCCGGCCTGCGCGCCACGTCGCCCCGCCGCCGGCCGGCGCTGCAAGCCTGAGCGCCTCGGTAGGAGGGGCATCCCGCTGACGTCCAGTGCCTTCAAAGCCTGCTATCTTGCTCGTTGGTTCGAACAAGAAGGATGCTTTCCATGGCCGACGCTGCTCCTGCCCACGTCTTCGCTTCCGCCCTCAAGACCTTCAAGACGGCCTCCGGCCGGCAAGGCAAATACTGGTCGCTGCCCGAGCTGACCAAGAAATTTCCCAACATTGCCAAGCTGCCAGTGTCGATCCGCATCGTGCTGGAGTCGGTGCTGCGCAACTGCGACGGCCAGAAGGTCGCCGCGGAGCATGTGGAGCAGCTGGCCAACTGGCAGCCCAATGCCGAGCGCACGGAAGAGATTCCCTTCGTCGTCACGCGCGTGGTGCTGCAGGACTTCACCGGCGTGCCGCTGCTGGCCGACCTGGCCGCCATGCGCAGCACCGCCAAACGCCTGGACAAGTCGCCCAAGACCATCGAGCCGCTGGTGCCCGTCGACCTGGTGGTGGACCACTCGGTGATGGTCGACCACTACGGCACGCCGCAAGCGCTCGACCTGAACATGAAGCTGGAGTTCTCCCGCAACAAGGAGCGCTACCAGTTCATGAAGTGGGGCATGCAGGCCTTCGACACCTTCGGCGTCACGCCGCCGGGCTTCGGCATCGTGCACCAGGTGAACCTGGAGTACCTGGCGCGCGGTGTCTACAAGGCGGCCGACGACAAGGCCGAGGTGGCGACCTGGTATCCCGATTCGCTGGTCGGCACCGACAGCCACACCACCATGATCAACGGCGTGGGCGTCGTGGGCTGGGGCGTGGGCGGCATCGAAGCCGAGGCCGCCATGCTGGGCCAGCCGGTGTACTTCCTCACGCCCGACGTGGTGGGCTTCGAGCTCACCGGCCAGCTGCGCGAAGGCGTGACTGCCACCGACCTGGTGCTCTACGTCACGCAGATCCTGCGGCAGGAGAAGGTGGTCGGCAAGTTCGTCGAGTTCTTCGGCCCGGGCGCCGCGTCCATCCCGGTGCCCGACCGCGCGACCATCGGCAACATGGCGCCCGAATACGGCGCCACCATGGGCTTCTTCCCGGTGGATGAGAAGACCATCGCGTACTTCCGCGGCACCGGCCGCACGGACGAGGAGATCGAGCGCCTGGAGGCCTACTACAAGGCCCAGGGCCTGTTCGGCATGCCCGCCCCCGGCGCGCTCAACTACACCAAGACCGTCAAGCTGGACCTGTCCACCGTCACGCCCAGCCTGGCCGGCCCCAAGCGGCCGCAGGACCGCATCGACCTGGGCCATCTGGCCGGCCGCTTTACCGAGCTCTACAGCAAGCCCAACGAGGCCAGCGGCTTCAACCAGCCGGCCGACAAGCTGGCAGTGCGCCATGACATCGCACTGGACGGCAAGCAGGTCTCCATCGGCAACGGCGACGTGCTGATCGCGGCCATCACCTCGTGCACCAACACCTCCAACCCCAGCGTGCTGCTGGCGGCCGGCCTGCTGGCCAAGAAGGCGGTGGAGGCGGGCCTGACGGTCAAGCCGCACGTCAAGACCTCGCTGGCGCCCGGCTCGCGCATCGTCACCGACTACCTGCAGAAGACGAAGCTGCTGCCATACCTGGAGAAGCTGGGCTTCTACCTGGCCGGCTATGGCTGCACCACCTGCATCGGCAATGCCGGCGACCTGGCGCCCGAGATCAACGACGCCATCACCGGCAACGACCTGGTGTGCGCGGCCGTGCTGTCGGGCAACCGCAATTTCGAGGCGCGCATCCATCCCAACCTCAAGGCCAACTTCCTGGCCTCGCCGCCCCTGGTGGTGGCCTTCGCCATCGCCGGCAACGTGACGGTCGACCTGATGACGCAGCCCGTGGGCAAGGGCACGGGCGGCAAGGACGTGTACCTGGGCGACATCTGGCCCAGCGCCGCCGAGGTGGACGAGTTGCTGCATTTCGCCATGGACGCGCAGGCCTTCCGCCGCAACTACGAGCAGATCACCGCCAACCCGGGCGAGCTGTGGAACAGCATCAAGGGCGTGCAGGGCGAGGTCTACGACTGGCCCACCTCCACCTACATTGCCGAGCCGCCCTTCTTCGAAGGCTTCGGCATGCAGCCGGAGGCAACGGAGGCGGGCGTGACCGGGGCGCGCGTGATGGCGCTCTTCGGCGACTCGATCACCACCGACCACATCTCGCCGGCCGGCTCCATCAAGGAGAGCTCGCCCGCCGGACAGTGGCTCAAGGCGCATGGCGTGGGCAAGGCCGACTTCAACAGCTACGGCTCGCGCCGCGGCAACCACGAGGTGATGATGCGCGGCACCTTCGCCAACGTGCGCATCAAGAACCTGATGCTGCCGGCCGGCGCCGACGGCTCGCGGGAAGAGGGCGGCCTGACGCTGTTCCAGCCCAATGGCGAGAAGATGTACATCTACGACGCCGCGATGAAGTACATCGAACAGGGCGTGCCGACGGTGATCTTCGCCGGCGAGGAATACGGCACTGGCTCCAGCCGCGACTGGGCCGCCAAGGGCACGCAGCTGCTGGGCATCAAGGCCGTGGTGGCCCGCAGCTTCGAGCGCATCCACCGCGCCAACCTGGTCGGCATGGGCGTGCTGCCGCTTCAGTTCCTGGGTGCCGACTCCTGGCAGAGCCTGGGCCTCAAGGGTGACGAGAAGATCGACGTGCTCATTCCCGGCGAGCTCAAGCCGCAGCGCGAGGACGTCAAGCTGGTGATTGAAAGCGCCGACGGCAGCCGCAAGGAGGTGACCGTGCGCCTGCGCATCGACACGCCGATCGAGGTCGAGTACTACAAGCACGGCGGCATCCTGCCCTTCGTGCTGCGGCAGCTGCTGCAGGGCTGAAGCGCCCGGCCGCTGCGTCCGATTGGACGCGGTCCCGGTGCCAGCAAGGTCGCGGAACGGTGAGCGCCGGTCCGCGGCCTTTGTTTTGCGCGGCCCGCTTTGGCCAGCATTGCCGAATGGCAACGCGGTTTCTGATCCCCGGGACTCCTGCTTGCAATTGAAAATTGTTAGCATCTGGCTTTTGCCAGAGAGAGCTTCGCCTTGCGGCGGGGCCCATTGCTTCCGTGTCCACCTCTGCCTCGCGCGCACCGGCCGCCTTTCTGCCGCTCGACCAACTGCCCGACCGCCAATGGGCGACCGTGATGGATGTCGCCCGCGGCGAAGCCGCGGACGACCGCGACCTGGCGCTGCGCCTGACTGAAATCGGCTTCGTCCCCGGCGAGCGCGTCTGCGTGGTGGCCAGTGGTCACCCCGGTCGCGAGCCGCTGGCCGTGCGCCTGGGTCACACCACCTTCGCCCTGCGTCGCTATGAGGCCGCACTGATCCACGTCGCACCTGCGGAGGCCGCCCATGGCTAAGGCGAGCATCGCGTTCCAGTCGCCCAACCCACCGCGCCGCGTCGCGCTGCTGGGCAATCCCAACTGCGGCAAGACGGCCCTGTTCAATCTGTTGACGGGCAGCCGCCAGAAGGTGGCCAACTACGCCGGCGTGACCGTCGAGCGCAAGGAAGGTGAACTGCGCACACCCGGCGGTCGCCACGTGGCGGTGCTGGATCTGCCCGGTGCCTACAGCCTCAATGCGCTGTCGGCCGACGAGGCGGTGACGCGCGACGTCGTCACTGGCCGGCGCGACCAACTGCCCGACCTGCTGGTGTGCGTGACCGACGCCACCAACCTGCGGCTGAACCTGCGCCTGGTGCTCGAGGCCAAGCGCCTGGGCGTGCCGATGGTGATGGCGCTGAACATGACCGACATGGCCGAGCGCCAGGGCATCCGCGTCGACACCGACATCCTCTCGCGCGAGCTGGGCATCCCGGTGATCCGCACCGTGGGCGTGCGCCGCAATGGCGCCACCGACCTGCTGGCCGCGCTCGACATCCCAGTGCCCGCCTCCTCGCCGCTGCCCTGGGAGGCGCCCTCGATGGACGACGTGCTGGCCTCGCACAGGGAAGTGCGCCGCATCCTCGACCTCGCGGTGCAGACGCCGCAGGGCAGCCTGGCCACCAGCGACCGCATCGACCGCGTTGTGCTGCACCCGGTGTGGGGCATGCTGGTGCTGGCCGTGACCCTGTTCCTGATGTTCCAGGCCGTGTTCAGCTGGGCAGCGGTGCCCATGGACGCCATCAAGGCCGGCACCGACGCCATCGGCGGCTGGTTGCAGGGTGTCATGGCCGAGGGCCCGCTGCGCAGCCTGCTGGTCGACGGCGTGGTGGCGGGCGTGGGCGGCGTGCTGATCTTCCTGCCGCAGATCCTGATCCTGTTCCTCTTCATCCTGGCGCTGGAGGACTCGGGCTACCTGCCGCGCGCCGCCTTCCTGCTGGACCGGGTGATGGGCACGGTGGGCCTGTCGGGGCGCTCCTTCATTCCGCTGCTGTCCAGCTTCGCCTGCGCCATTCCCGGCATCATGGCTACGCGCACCATCAGCAACTGGCGCGACCGGCTGACCACCATCCTGATCGCGCCGCTGATGACCTGCTCGGCCCGCCTGCCGGTGTATGCGCTGCTGATCGGCGCCTTCATCCCGCAGCGCGAGGTGCTGGGCATCTTCAACCTGCAGGGCGTGGTGCTGTTCCTGCTGTATGTCTTCGGCATCGTCTCGGCCATGGCCGTGGCGTGGGTTCTCAAGCGCCTGCGCACGCAGCAGGGCCATTCGCCGCTGCTGATGGAACTGCCGGCCTACCGCTGGCCCAACCTGCGCAATCTGCTGCTGGGGCTGTGGGAGCGGGCGTGGATCTTCCTGCGTCGCGTGGGCACCATCATCCTCACGCTCACCATCCTGCTGTGGTTCCTGTCCAGCTACCCGGCGCCGCCCGCCGGTGCCACCGGCCCGGCCATCGAATACAGCTTCGCCGGCCGGCTGGGCCAGTTGCTGGAATACATCTTCGCGCCCATCGGCTTCAACTGGCAGATCTCCATCGCCCTCGTGCCCGGCATGGCCGCCCGCGAGGTGGCGGTGGGCGCGCTGGGCACGGTGTATGCGCTGGCGGCCTCCGGCGAAGAGGTGGCGGGCGCGCTGGAGCCGCTGATCGCCGGCAGCTGGTCGCTGGCCACGGCCCTGTCGCTACTGGTGTGGTTCGTGTTCGCGCCGCAGTGCATCTCGACGCTGGCCACCGTGAAGCGCGAGACCAACAGCTGGAAGCAGGTCTTCATCATGGCCGGCTACCTGTTCGGGCTGGCCTACGTGGCCTGCTTCATCACCTACCGCGTCGCAGTGGCCCTCGGGGCCGGCTGACGCTTCTCTTGCGGAGATCCGAGTCATGCAGAACGCCGTCGTTGCCCTGATCGTCCTCGTGGCCGCCGTCTATGCCGCCTGGCACTGGATGCCGGCCGGCTGGCGCCGGTCGCTCGCGCCCCGCATGGCGCGCTGGATGGCGCGCAGCGGCCTGGTGCGCGAGGAGCGCGAGGCCAAGGTGGCCCGCTCCCTGGGCCAGGCGGGCGGCTGCGGTTCCTGCGACAGCTGCGGCACCTGCGGCCCGACGCCGGTCTCGGGCCGCGACGGTGCCTCGCCGTCGGCGCGCCGCTGATCCAGCGCAGCCCGGCCGGCGCGGTCGGGCCGAGAATCGTGGACTTTTTGGGATCCACGAGCGCATGCGCATCCATTCCCTCATCGTCGGCGGCGGCATCGGCGGTCTGGCCGCCGCCCTGGCCCTGGCGCGGGCCGGCCACACGGCAGACCTGATGGAACAGGCGCCCGCCTTCAGCGAGGTGGGCGCGGGCATCCAGCTGGGACCGAACGTGGTCCGGAGGCTGCGCGCTCTGGGGCTTGGCGAGGCGCTGAATGCCATCGTGGCCCATCCCGAGCGGCTGTGCGTGTCATCGGCGCTGAATGGTGGCCGCATCGCCACCATGCCCCTTGCAGGCGCCATGGAGCAGCGCTACGGCGCGCCCTACTTCACGGTCCATCGCGCCGATCTGCACGGCCTGCTGCTGGAGGCCGTACGCGCGCAGGCCTCGGGCGCCGTGACGCTCAGCACGGGCGCGCGCATCGAGCGCCTGTCCACCCGCGGCGACGAATTCGTCTGCGCCGCCACCGACGATGGCCGCGCCTGGGAAGGCGATGCGCTCATCGGCGCCGATGGTGTGTGGGGTCGTGTCCGGCCGCGCATCTGGCCCGACGCAGCGCCGGCGCGGCCGACCGGGCACATGGCCTTTCGTGCATTGCTGGAGCAGAACGCCTTGCCCGCGGCACTGCGCAGCCGGCAGGTGGATGTCTGGCTGGCGCCGCGACTGCACGCCGTGGCCTATCCGGTGCGGGGGGGCGAACGGCTCAATCTGGTGGTGCTGACCGAAACATCGCCGGACGAGGTCGGTGCCGATGCGCGCGATTGGGACCAGGCCGCCAGCCGCGCTGCACTCGACCGTGCCACCGGCCATGTCGGCCAGCCGCTGCGGGCGCTGCTCGATGCCGTTCCGGCGTGGCGAGCCTGGACGTTGTGCGACCGGACGCCGCTGACCGGTCCGCAGGAGATGGTCGACGGCCGTGTGGCGCTGCTGGGCGATGCGGCGCACCCGATGCTGCCCTACCTGGCGCAGGGTGCCGGCATGGCGATCGAGGACGCCGTGACGCTGGCGCAGCAGCTCAGTGGCTGCACCTCGGCCGAGGTGCCCCAGGCCCTGGCGCGCTATGCGCAGGCGCGTTGGGCCCGCAATGCGCAGGTGCAGGCCCGTGCGCGGCGCAACGGGCGCATCTTCCACCTGGGCGGGCCGGTGCGCTGGGGTCGCGACCTCGCGATGCGCCTGGCCGGTCCGGCCCTGATGGACCAGCCCTGGCTCTACGCGGGCTGAATAGCCATCAAAGCTCCGTCCTCAGCGTCCAGAGTTCAGGGAACAGCACCACGTCCAGCATCTTGCGCAGGTAGCTCACCCCACCGGTGCCGCCAGTGCCGCGCTTGAAGCCGATCACCCGTTCCACCGTCGTCACATGGCGGAAGCGCCAGAGGCGGAAGGCGTCCTCGATGTCGGTGAGCTTCTCGCCGAGCTGGTAGAGGTCCCAGTGGGCCTTCGGGTCGCGGTAGACCGTGAGCCAGGCCTCCTGGACGGCCTCGCTCGCGGTGTAGGGCTGCGTCCAGTCCCGCTCGAGCTTGTCGGCCGGAATGGCGAGGCCCTCGCGGGCCATGAGTCGCAGGGTCTCGTCGTAGAGCGAAGGGCGGCGCCACGCGGCGTCCACCATGGCCAGCAGGTGCGGCCGGTGGGCATGCGGCTTGAGCATGGCGGCGTTCTTGTTGCCCAGCGCGAACTCGATGCAGCGGTACTGCGCGCTCTGGAAGCCGCTGGAATTGGCCAGGTAGGGCCGCATGGCGGTGTACTCCGGCGGCGTCATGGTCGACAGCACCGTCCACGCGCCCACCAGCTGCTCCATGATGCGTGTCACCCGCGCGAGCATCTTGAAGGCCTCGGGCTTGGTGTTCTCGCTCGGGTTGGCGATGGCGGCCGTGGCGGCCGTCAACTCGTGCAGCATGAGCTTCATCCACAGCTCGCTGGTCTGGTGCTGCACGATGAACAGCAGCTCGTCATGCGTGGGCGACAGCGGATGCTGGGCGCTCAGGATCTCGTCCAGATGCAGGTAGTCGCCGTAGCTCATCGACTGGCTGAAGTCGAGCTGGGCCTTTTCTTCGTGGACGATCTGTTCGGGCAGTGCTCCGCACTCCGCCGGGCCGGCGGATGTCGAGGAATTCATCGCAAGGCTCCTTGGAGGGGTAGGGGTCAGTCCAGCACGGCGGCCATGGCCTGGGCGACGTAGGCCACGTTCTTGGTCGACAGGCCGGCGATGCACATGCGGCCCGAGCGCACCAGATACACCGCATGCTCTTCGCGCAGGCGGTCCACCTGCTCGGGCGTGAGACCGGTGTAGCTGAACATGCCGCGCTGGGTCAGGAAGTAGCCGAAGTCGCGGCCGGGCAGGCGGTCGGCCAGCGTGGCATGCAGGGCCTCGCGCATGGCCTTGATGCGGCCGCGCATCTCGGCGAGCTCGGCGTCCCACTGGGCGTAGAGCTCGGGCGTGCTCAGCACGCGCGTCACGATGCGCGCGCCGTGCGTCGGCGGGCTGGAGTAGTTGGCGCGCACCGAGCTCTTGAGCTGGCCCAGCACCCGGCCGGCTTCCTCGGCCGAGCCGCACACCACCGACAGGCCGCCGCAGCGCTCGCCGTACAGCGAGAAGCTCTTGGAGAAGGAGTTGGCCAGGAAGAAGCGCACGCCCGCATCGGCCAGCGCGCGCGGCGCGAAGGCGTCCTCGACCAGGCCGTCGCCGAAGCCCTGGTAGGCCATGTCCACATAGGGAATCAGGCCGCGCTCGGCGATCACGGGGATCAGCTGCTTCCACTGGTCCTGCGACAGGTCGACGCCCGTGGGGTTGTGACAGCTGGCGTGCATCAGCACGATGCTGCGGGCGGGCAGCGTCTTGAAGGCCGCCAGCATGTTCTCGAAGCGCAGGCCGCCGGTGGCCGGGTCGTAGTACGGGTACAGGTTCACCTGGAAGCCGGCGCCCTCGAACATGGCGCGGTGGTTCTCCCAGGTCGGGTCGCTGACCCACACCTGCGAATCGCCGAAGTAGCGCTTGAGGAAGTCGCCGCCCACCTTCAGGCCGCCGGAGCCGCCGATGGTCTGGATGGTGGCAACGCGGCCGCTGGTGACGGCTTCGTGCGTGGGGCCGAAGGCCAGCTTCTGCACCGCGGCGCGGTAGTCGGCCATGCCTTCCATGGGCAGGTAGGAGCGCGGGCCGATTTCCTGCAGCAGCGCGGTCTCGGCGGTGCGCACCGCCTTCATCACGGGCAGGCGGCCGTCGTCGTCGAAATAGATGCCGATGCTCAGCGACACCTTGTTGGGCCGCGTGTCGCGCTGGAAGTCCTCCATCAGCGAGAGGATCGGGTCACCGGGGTAGGCGGGAATGTGTTCGAACATGGCGTGGCTTTCGGTGGTGCGGTCCGTGGGCGGAGGGCGGCACGGACGATGCAAGCTGCGGGCCGGGCGGGCTGCCGCGCTCGGGGACGAGCGGCGTAGGACAGGGCGCTACGGAGCGAAGCGGGGAAGTTATCACCGTCAAAAAATGCGTTGTGTCGCTTATTTCCAACGGTGACCATAAAATAAACGTCGTTTTATGTATGGAACATCTGGGGCTGTGATGAAGCAAGTGATCGATGTGGGCCTGCCGGCGCTCAAGCAACCTTTTTCTTGGGCCGTGAAGGCCACGGGCGCGATGCTGTTCACCGCGCATGGGCCCGTCCGCACCGACGGGACCATCGACACCGGGACCATCGAGGCGCAGACGCGCCTGACCTTCGAGAACCTGCGGCGCGCCGTGCAGGCGGCCGGCGGCACGATGGCCGATGTGACGCAGGTGCTGATCTACATGACCGACGTGGCCGACATGCCGGCCATCGACGCGGTCTACCGCGAGTTCTTCGAGGCGCCGTATCCCAACCGCTCCAGCGCCGCCGTGGCGGCGCTGGTGGTGCCGGGCATGAAGATAGAGATCGTCGCCTACGCCATGGTGCCGGCCTGAGGGCCGTCAGGTCAGCGCGCGCAGCACGGCGCGCACGGGCGAGGCATCCGCCTGCACAAGCTTGAGTGGCAGCGCGATCAGCTCGTAGTCGCCCTCGGGCACGGCGTCGAGCACCAAATTCTCCAGCACGCGCATGTCGTGGCGGCGGATGGTCTGATGGCTGGGCAGGGCCTTGCTGTCGGCCGGGTCGATGCTGGCCGTGTCGATGCCGATCAGCCGCACGCCCAGCGCGGCGAGGCGCTCGACCGTCTCGGGCGCGTAGGCGGGCAGTTGCGGGTCCCAGCGGTCCACGGGGGCGCGTTCATAGGTGCGTACCAGCACGCGCGGCGGCAGGTGGTCGTCGACTGCATGAGCGATGTGCCGCCATTCGATGAGCGGCGCCGCGCCGATGGCATGGATCACGCGGCAGGTGCCGAGGAAGGCGTCCAGGTCCACCAGGCCGATGGTCGTGCCATCGGCCGCGTAGTGGAGAGGGGCGTCGGCATGCGCGCCCACGTGTGGCGACATCGTGATCTGGCTGACGTTGACCGGGCAGCCGGGCCCCAGCGTCGCGGCCCATTGCTGTGCATAGGGCGTGTCACCAGGAAAGACGGGGGCGCCGACGTAGACGGGCGGCGAAATGTCCCAGAGGCGGGCAGAGGTGGCAGACATGGGTCGGACCATAGCGCTGCCGCGGCGGGCGTGGTGTCGGTTATTCCCAACGCGGACGAAGACGCGACCTGTGCGCGTTGCCCCGGCGTCAGGCGCTCGCTCAGCCCTCGAGTGCCGGCAGGCCGTGCCGTGCGCGCGCCTTCTCGCAGCCGTAGCTCCCGGGCTCGAGTTCGCGACAGGGATTCGGTCGCCACTCGTAGATGCCGCAGCTCACCGATTGCCCCACCTTGCCGGTGAGCGCCGCGCAGCGAATCGGCACATGGTCCGTGCCTCGCATGCGGCAGGTGGCGCCGTTGACCTCGACCGTCAGCCCGGCGGGCACCGTGCCGCCCATGTCGTCCAGCTCATAGATGCTGAAGTCGACACGGTAGCTGGCGCAGCAGGCACCGCAGCTCTGGCAGGGGCTCATGGACGCGCCGCGAACGCCGTCAGCCGATGCGGCCGAGCAGCAGATACTCCATCAGTGCCTTCTGCACATGCATGCGGTTCTCGGCCTCGTCCCAGACGACCGACTGCGGGCCGTCGATGACCTCGCCCGTGACCTCTTCGCCGCGGTGGGCGGGCAGGCAATGCATGAAGAGGGCGTCGGGCTGGGCGACGGCCATCATGGCCTCGTCCACGCACCAGTCGGCGAAGGCCTGGCGGCGCTGCTCGTTCTCGGCCTCGTAGCCCATGCTGGTCCACACATCGGTGGTGACCAGATGGGCGTCGCGACAGGCGTCCATCGGGTCCTTGAAGACCTTGTAGCTGTCGCCGGAGCGGATGCCGGCGACGGCCTGGTCCACCTCGTAGCCGCTGGGCGTGCTCACGTGCACTGCAAAGCCGAGGATCTCGGCAGCCTGCAGCCAGGTGTTGGCCATGTTGTTGCCGTCGCCCACCCAGGCCACAGTCTTGCCACGCAGCGCCTCGGGGTCCGGCGTGCCGTCGGCGCCGAGACCGCGGTGCTCCAGGTAGGTGAACAGGTCGGCCAGGATCTGGCAGGGATGGAATTCGTTGGTCAGGCCGTTGATGACCGGCACGCGCGAGTTGGCGGCGAAGCGTTCGATCTTCTCCTGCTCGTAGGTGCGGATCATGACCAGGTCGGTCATACGGCTGATGACCTTGGCGCTGTCCTCGATGGGCTCGGCGCGACCCAATTGGCTGTCGCCGGTGGTCAGGTGCACGACGCTGCCGCCGAGCTGGTACATGCCGGCCTCGAAGCTCACGCGGGTGCGGGTGCTGGCCTTCTCGAAGATCATGGCCAGTGTGCGATCCGCCAGCGTGTGGTGCTTCTCGTAGGTCTTGAACTTCTTCTTGATGAGCGCCGCGCGTCGGAACAGGTACGCGTACTCGTCGGCCGTGAAGTCGCTGAACTGGAGGTAGTGGCGGATCGCAGGAAGGCTCATGGGCTTATTGTGCCGGCTCGGCCAGGAAGGCCTTCACGATGGGGGCGAGGAGGGCGACGATCTCGTCGGCTTCGGCCACGGTGAGGACGAGCGGCGGCACCAGGCGGATCACGCTGTCTGCCGTCACCGACAGCAGGAGGCCGGCGTCGCAGGCGCGGGTCAGCACGGCGCCGGCGGGCCGGTCGAGTTCGATGCCGAGCATCAGGCCCTGGCCGCGTACCTCCTTCACGCCGGCCACGCCTTCGAAGGCGGCCTGCAGCGCGGCCTTGAGGTGCGCACCGACATCGGCGGCGTTCTGCAGCAGGCCGTCCTTCTCCATGATGCGCAGCGTCTCGATGCCGGCGCGCATGGCCAGCGGGTTGCCGCCGAAGGTGGTGCCGTGGTTGCCCGGCTGGAAGATGTTCGCGGCCTTGGGGCCGGCCACCACCGCGCCCACCGGCACGCCCGAACCCAGGCCCTTGGCCAGCGACATCACGTCCGGCACGATGCCGGCCCACTGGTGGGCGAACCACTTGCCGGTGCGGCCGATGCCGGTCTGGATCTCGTCGATCATCATCAGCCAGTCGTTGGCGTCGCACAGGGCCCGCACCTGCTGCAGGTAGTCCCAGCGCATCGGGTGGATGCCGCCTTCGCCCTGGATGGTCTCGAACATCACGGCCACCACGTTGGGGTTTCCCTCGGTCGCCTTCTTCAGCGCCTCGATGTCGTTGAGCGGCACGCGGATGAAGCCCTCGACCAGCGGGCCGAAGCCTTTCTGGATCTTCGGATTGCCGGTGGCCGACAGCGTGGCCAGGCTGCGGCCGTGGAAGGCATGCTCGTACACGACGATCTCCGGCCGCTCGATGCCCTTGTCGTGGCCGAACTTGCGGGCCAGCTTGATGGCGGCCTCGTTGGCCTCCAGCCCGGTGCAGCAGAAGAAGGCGTTGGTCATGCCCGACAGCGCCGTCAGGCGCTCGGCCAGCACTTCCTGGCCGGGCACGTAGTAGTAGTTGGAGGTGTGGATCAGCTGGGTGAGCTGTTCCTGCAGCGCCGGCACCAGTTCGGGATGGTTGTGGCCCAGCGTGTTGACGGCGATGCCGCCCAGGCCATCCAGATAGGCCTTGCCATTGACGTCCCACACGCGGCAGCCCTGCCCGCGCACCAGGGCGATGGGCAGCCGGCCATAGGTGTTCATGACGTGGGGCGAGGTGGGGGCGGCAGTGGCGCTCATGGGTTCTCCTGAAAGTGAAGAAATTCTAGGTGGGGGGCATGACGCCTTCGTTGAGGATTGCGCATCACTGCCATGCGCCCCAGTCCCATCGGATGCATGTCCCGCGGCGGTCGCGCGCGGGACACGCTGGGTAGAATCCCTTGTGCGGCGCAACACGCCTGCGCCGAACACGAGAACAATGGTTTCCCCCTCTGCCAAAGAAGTCTTCATCCAGGGCGTCACGAGCCAGGGTCGCACCTTTCGGCCCAGCGACTGGGCCGAGCGGCTGGCCGGCGTGATGAGCCAGTTCCGCCCCGGCGGTGCCCGCCTCGGGGGGCATCTCAGCTATTCGCCCTGGTGCGTGCCGACGGTGATCAACGGCGTGAAGTGCGTGGTGGTCCACCGTGACCTGCAGGAGTCCGAACCGATGGCATGGGACTTCGTCATGAACTTCGCCAAGGACAACGACCTCCAGGTGGCCGAGGCCTGCCTGGTGCCGGACGGGAAGCCCGCCAAGGGCTGATTGCCTCGCCCCTTTGCTGCTCCGGGCCCACCGGGTCCAGAAACGAAAAAACCGCCCGAAGGCGGTTTTTCTTTTTTCGCTGCAGCGCACCCGATCAAACGGCGGACCGCCTGTCGGCAGTCCGGGCTGACCTGAATTTCGTCAGGCGGCGGCCGCCGGAGCGGCAGTGGCCAGGGCCTTGACCTTGGCGGCCAGGCGGCTCTTGTCGCGCGCGGCCTTGTTCTTGTGGAAGATGCCCTTGTCGGCGATGGTGTCGACGACGCTCTGGGCCTTGGCGAACAGCTCGGTAGCCTTGGCTTGGTCGCCAGCGGCAACGGCCTTGGCAACGTTCTTCAGGGCCGTGCGGTACTTGGAGCGCAGCGAGCTGTTGGCGGCATTGAGCTTGGTGTCCTGGCGGACGCGCTTGCGGCCCGACGCGAGGCGCGGGTTCTTCTTTTTGGGCTTGGCGGATGCCATATTTGTGTTCCTTGAGTGTCTGGGGATGATGCGGCGAACCCGCGAGTATAGCCCACCCGATTCTTGCTCGCCTCGGGCAAGAGTGCCCTGGTCAGCGGCGGCAACGGGAGCAGGCGGTTGCCCGCGCAGCCAGGCGCCCCAAGGCCCCGCCTACACTGCGCCGCCGTGTCGCTCTTCAAATCCGCTTCCACCGTCTCCCTGCTGACCCTGGCCTCGCGCATCACCGGCCTTGTGCGCGATGTGCTGATGAGCTCGGTGTTCGGCGTGAGCGCGCTGACCGACGCCTTCTACGTCGCCTTTCGCATTCCCAACCTGTTCCGTCGCGTGCTGGGAGAGGGCGCGTTCAGCCAAGCCTTCGTGCCGGTGCTGTCGGCCACCCGCACCGAGGGTGGCGAGGACGCGGCGCGGCAACTGATCGACCATGTCGGTACGCTGCTGCTGTGGGCGTTGGTGCTGCTGTGCGGGGTGGGCGTGATCGCCGCGCCGCTGATGGTGTGGGCCATGGCCAGCGGCCTGGAACGCTCGGGTAGCTTCGATGCCGCCGTCGTGATGACGCGCTGGATGTTCCCCTACATCGGCTTCATGTCGCTGGTGGCTTTTGCCGGCGGCATCCTCAACACCTGGAAGCGCTTCGCGGTGCCGGCCGCCTCGCCCGTACTGCTCAACGTGGCGTTGATCCTGTCCATCGTGGCGGGGGCGCCGCTGTTCCGGCGCTGGGGCATCGAGCCGATCTACGCCCAGTGCGTGGGCGTGATGGTGGGCGGCATGTTGCAGCTGGCGATCCAGATCCCGGCGCTGCGCCGACTGGGCCTGATGCCGAAGCTGGCGGTGCGCTTCGCAGCCCTGCGCGAGGCCTGGGCCGACCCGGGCACCCGCAAGATCCTCGGCCTGATGCTGCCGGCCATGATCGGTGTCAGCGGGGCGCAGCTGTCGCTGCTCATCAACACACAGATCGCCTCGCACCTGACCGCCGGCAGCGTCACCTGGATCACCAATGCCGACCGGCTGATGGAGTTTCCCAGCGCGATGCTGGGCGTGGCCCTGGGCGTGGTGCTGATGCCCCAGCTGGCGGCGGCCCGCGCGGCCCAGGATGCGGATCGCTATTCCGCCATGCTGGACTGGGGGCTTCGGCTCATCGTGCTGTTGGCGCTGCCCTGTGCGGCGGCCCTGCTGGTGTTTCCGGTGCCGCTGGTGGCGGTGCTGTTCCACAACGGCGCCTTCGACGACGCCAGCGTGCTGCGCACGGCGGATGCGCTGGCGGGCTACGGCGTCGGGCTGGTGGGCATCGTGTCGATCAAAGTGCTGGCTGCCGGTTTCTATGCGCGCCACGACATGCGCACGCCCATGCGCATCAGCCTGGCGGCGCTGGCCATCACCCAGCTGCTCAACCTGGCGTTCGTTCCCTGGCTGCAGCATGCGGGCCTGACGCTGGCCATCGGCGTGGGGCAACTGGTCAATGCGCTGGCGCTGTGGGTGGGCCTGCGCCGCAGCGGTAGCTACCGGTTGGCGCCGGGCTGGGGCCGCTTCCTGCTGCAGGTGCTGGCGGGAACCGTGGTGATGACGACGCTGCTGGTCTGGGGTGCGCACGGTTTCGACTGGGTGGGCCTGCGCAGCCAGCGGCTGCTGCGCATCGGGCTGCTGGCGGCCTTCGTGGCGGGGGCGGCGGTGCTGTATTTCGGTGTGTTGACCGCCTGCGGCCTGCGGTTGCGCAGCTTCGTGCGGCGCTGAAGCACGGCGCCCGGCATCGCCGAGGTGGCCGTGGGGCTTCCGCCGGCCGCCTTGACGCTGGCGACGCGGCTCCACTACAAAGGCCCATGTCTCTTCGATACGACACGCCGACGCCACTGGCCTATTTCGAATCGCTGGTGCAGAGCGACGAGCACTTCCCCCTGCTCGAGGCCGCCGCCAGCCTCGCGCAGGATGAGTATCCCGAGCTCGACGTCCAGCAGGTGCTGGGCGACATGGACCAGCTGCTGGCCCGCCTCAAGCGGCGCCTGCCGGCGGACGCCGCGCCGCTGGCGCGGCTTCGGGCGCTGAACCAGTTCTTCTTCCACGACCTGGGTTTCGGCGGCAACGTCAACGACTACTACGACCCCGACAACAGCTTCCTGCATGCGGTGCTGCGCACCCGGCGCGGCATCCCGATCTCGCTGGCGGTGCTGTGGATCGAGCTGGCCCAGGGCCTGAACCTGCATGCGCGCGGCATCAGCTTTCCCGGTCATTTCATGCTGAAGGTGTCGCTGCCCAAGGGGCAGGTCGTGATCGACCCCTTCACCGGCCGTTCGCTGTCGCGGGAGGAACTGGCCGAACGCCTGGAGCCGTACAAGCGCAGCAACGGCCTGGTGGGCGAATTCGACGTGCCGCTGGGCCTGTACCTGCAGCCCGCGCCTGCACGGGAGATCATCGCCCGCATGCTGCGCAACCTGAAGGAGATCCACAGCGCGCAGGAGGACTGGGCCCGCCTGATCGCCGTTCTGGACCGCCTGATCGTGCTGCTGCCCCAGGCCTGGGGCGAGTACCGCGACCGCGGCCTGGCCCGCGCCGAGCAGGGCCATACCGCGCAGGCGGTGCATGACCTCGACACCTACCTCGCCCATGCCGAGGACGCTCTGGACGTCGATGCCATCACCGAGCGTGCCGCCGAACTCAGACGCGCACTGTCCTGAAGAACGGCCGTCACCGCCCGCTCGGGGCTCCGCGCGCCCGCAAGTGGCGCAATCAGGCCAGAACAACGAGATTCGCGCCGATGCACTGACGACTTGCTGACCACCCCCTGGTCAGCTTCCCTTCGGGTGGGGTAGCCTTCGCCCCCATGCGAATCCTGTTGGTGGAAGACGATGCGACCCTGCGCGACGTGATGCTGCGCAGCCTGACCGATGCCGGACATCGGGTCGATGTGGCGGCGAGCATGGAGGAGGCCGATTACCTCTGGCGTGTGCAACCCTTCGATGCCGTGCTGCTGGACCTGAACCTGCCGGCCGGCCCCGGCCCCGGCAGCCCGCTGGGCAGCGGCCTGACCGTGCTGCGGCAGGCGCGCAGCCGCGGTGACCGTACGCCGGTGCTGGTCCTCACCGCCCGCAACCGCACCGACGAGCGCATCGCCGGCCTGGACGCCGGCGCCGACGACTACCTCGGCAAACCCTTCGAACTGCCCGAAGTCGACGCCCGCCTGCGCGCCCTGGTGCGCCGCGCCCAGGGCACGGATGACGTCGCATTGGTCGGCCAGCTCAAGCTCGACCGCCGGGCGCGCCGTTTCTTCATCGGCAGTGCGCCGCTGGACCTGCCGGCCCGCGAATTCGAGGTGCTCTGGGAGCTCATGAGCCCGCCGGGCCACGCCGTCAGCAAGCGCGTGCTCTCCAACAAGCTCTCGAGCTTCGACGACGCGCTGGGCGACAACGCGCTGGAGGCCTTCATCTCGCGCCTGCGCAAGAAGCTGCTCGGCAGCGGTGCCGGCATCCGCACCCTGCGCGGCATCGGCTACCTGCTGGAAGGCGACGCTTGAGCGCCCGGCCGGCCACCGCCGCGGCAGTTGCGGCGGCCGGGCATCGCCCGCGCCCGTCGCTGCGCGCGCGGGTGCTGCGGCAGGTGATGCTGCCGCTGGCCCTCACCTGGCTGGCCGGCACGGTGGTGGTGCTGACCATCTCCAACTATTTCGTGCGCCAGGCCTTCGACCGCGCACTGGTGGACGATGCCTACGCCATCGCCGCCAACATCCAGCCCCAGGGCCGGCCCGACGCGCAGTTGCAGCTCACGGCGCGCGAGATGACGACGCTGCTGTTCGACCAGCGGGAGACGGTGTACTTCGCCGTCCGTCGGCCCGACGGCAGCCTGCTTTCCGGCGAGCCGACGCTGCAGACGCCCTTCCTGGCCGACGGCGCGACCTGGCATCTGGCGGACGTGCGCTTCGCCGGCAAGCAATTGCGCGCCGTGGTCCTGCGCCATCCCGCCGGGACGGGCGACTTCACCGTGGTCGTGGCCCAGACGACCGGCTCGCGCACGGCGCTGCTGCGGCGCTTGGCGCTCTATGCGACGCTGCCGCAGATCCTGCTGCTGGGCGTGCTCGCCTGGTGGCTGTGGCGTGGCATTGCGCGCGAGCTGGCCCCGCTGGGCGCGCTCCAGCAGGACCTGGGCCGGCGCGACGCCAGCGACCTCTCGCCGGTGATCGTGGGCGGCGACACACGCGAGGTCGCGCAATTGGGCGATGCCCTGAACGACCTGTTCGTCCGCCTGGACGGCAGCGTTCGGGCGCAGCGGGAGTTCGCCGGCAACGTGGCGCATGAGCTGCGCACGCCATTGGCCGGCATCCGCGCGCTGGCGCATTACGGCCTGGGCCATTCCGACCCGGGTGTCGCGCGCGAACAGTTGCAGCGCATCGCCGACAGCGAGGCGCGCGCCAGCCACCTGGTCGACCAGTTGCTCGCGCTGGCGCTGGCGGCCGAATCCGATGCCGTGCTGCAGCGTGAGCCGGTGGTGCTCGACGAACTGGCCCATGAGGCCGTGCTGCGCCACCTGACCCGTGCCGACGCCCGCGGCGTCGATCTGGGCGCCCGCGGCCTCGACGAGGCGCAGGAAAGCGGCGGCTTCACCATCAACGGCAGCGTGGCGCTGGTGGAGGGCATCCTCGACAACCTGATCGACAACGCCCTGCGCTACGGCGGCAGGACCGTGACCATCGAGTTGTCGAAGGAAGAGGTCGATGGCGCGATGGTGCCCGTGCTCTCGGTGGCCGACGACGGACCCGGGATTCCCGAGGTGCAGCGGCAGGCGCTGATGCACCGCTGGGCCCAGGGCACCGACGGACGCAAGCTGGGCGAAGGGTCGGGCCTGGGCCTGTCCATCGTCGCCCGCTATGCGAAGCTGCTGGGCGCGCAGATGCGCCTGGCCGCCACGGCGAGTTCGGGCGGGCTGCGGGCGAGCATCCTGTTCACGACCCGCTGAGCCGGCCGGCCATCACCGCCGTCGGTGCGC
The DNA here is from genome assembly GCF_017991995.1 of Pseudacidovorax sp. Taxonomy (GTDB): domain Bacteria; phylum Pseudomonadota; class Gammaproteobacteria; order Burkholderiales; family Burkholderiaceae_C; genus Xenophilus. The sequence goes on from NZ_JAGOPN010000003.1 coordinate 120,471, forward strand.
CGGGCCACCGCCTGCATCGACGGGCGCGCTGCTTCAACAGACCCGCGGCATGCATCCTGCGTGACCCGGACGACTTTCCGCTCTTCCATGGACTCCCTGATCTCGATCGACGGCCTGCGCGGCCAATGGCGGCTGCTCTTCCAGCGCGCGCAACCCCTGCGCGTGCTGCTGGCGCTGGCCACGCTGATGGCCGGCGCACGGCTGGCTGGCCACCAGGATGCGGTGATCCCGCTCTTCCTCGGCACCATCGCCAGCGCGCTGGCCGAGACCGACGACAGCTGGCGCGGCCGTCTGCGTGCGCTCCTGGTGATGCTGGCCTGCTTCGCGGCCGTGGGCGCGGGGGTGCAGGCCCTGTTCGGCCTGTCGTGGGTCTTCATCGGCGTGTTCTGCCTGGCGGCCTTTGGCATCACCATGCTGGGCGCCATCGGCGCACGCTACAAGGCCATCGCCTATGGCACGTTGATCCTGGCGATGTACGCCACCATCAGCATGGAGCACGCCGTCGCGGCGCACGGCCCCGGCCACCACTGGCGCGAGCCGCTGCTGCTGGTGGCCGGCGCGGCCTGGTACGGGGCGATCTCGGTGCTGTGGTGCGCGCTGTTCCCTTCGCTGCCGGTGCAGGCCATGCTGGTGCGGGTCTATGGCGTGCTGGGCGAGTACGTGCGCTACAAGGCCTCGCTCTTCGAGCCGCTGCGCGGCGTGGACGTGCAGCGCAAGCGGCTGGCGCTGGCCGGGCTCAACGCGAAGGTGGTCGCCGCTCTCAACGATGCCAAGGAAGCCATCTTCTCGCGCCTCGGCCCGCGGGCGCCCACGGGCCGGCTCGCGCGCTACCGCGGTCTCTACCTGATCGCGCAGGACGTGCACGAGCGCGCCAGTTCCTCGCACGAGGACTACAACGCGCTGGCCGAGGCCTTCTTCCACAGCGACCTGCTCTACCGTTGCCAGCGCGTGCTCTGGTTGCAGGGCGATGCGTGCAGCCAGTTGGCCCGGTCGGTGGAGCGGCGCGAGCCCTTCGTGATGGACGGCCAGAGCGTGCAGGCCCTGGCCGAACTGCGCAGCGCCATCGTGCATGCGCGTGCGACCGCAGGTGAAGAGGCGCAGCAACGGCTGCCCGCCATCGAGGCACTGGCGCGCAACCTGGCCCTGCTCGACGGGCAACTGGCCGGCGCCAGCGATACGGCGCATCCCTCGGCCCGGCTCGGCCGCACCGACATGAGCCTGTTCGACCGCTCGGCCCGCGACTGGCGCGATGCGCTGGCGCGCGTGCGCCGGCAGCTCACGCCCCGCTCGCCGCTGTTCCGCCATGCCGTGCGCCTGGCCGTCGCGCTGGCCGCCGGCTATGGCGTCATGCATGTGGTGCAGCTGCAGGAGGGCTACTGGATCATGCTGACCACGCTCTTCGTCTGCCAGCCCGGCTATGGCGAGACCATCGCTCGCATGGGTCAGCGCGTGGCCGGCACGGCCCTCGGCGTGGTGGCGGGCTGGGCGCTGATCGACCTCTTTCCGCAGCCGCTGCTGCAGTCGGTGTTCGCCGTGGTGGCGGGCGTGGTGTTCTTTGCCAACCGCAGCACGCGCTACCTGCTGGCCACGGCGGCCATGACCTTGCTGGTGCTGATGTGCTTCAACCAGATCACCGACAGCGCGCGCCTGATCGAGCCGCGGCTGATCGACACCGCCATTGGCAGCGTGATCGCCGGCCTGGCCGTGCTGCTGGTGCTGCCGCACTGGCAGGCCCGGCGCATCCACGAGATCGCCGCGCAGGCCATGCGCCAGCATGCGGCCTACCTGCGCCAGATCGCGAGCCAGTACGACAGTGGCGCACGCGACGACCTGGCCTACCGGCTGGCGCGGCGCAACGCCCATAACGCCGACGCGGCGCTGTCCACGGCCGTGACCGAGATGTTCCGCGAGCCCGGCTTCGCCCGCCGCCGCGCAGGCGTGGCGGTGCGCTTCGTGATCCAGTCGCACACGCTGCTGAGCTACCTCTCGGCGCTCGGCGCGCACCGCGCCGCGGTGCCCGACGGCCCGCAGGTGGCGGTGCTGCGAGAGGCCGCCCAGCAGGCTGCCGCGGCGCTGGAACAGTTGGCGGCAGACGTCGAGGCGGGCCGGTTGGGTACGGCGCCGCCGCACCCGGCGCGCGAAGCGCTGGCCGCCGGCGCCGAGACGGACGCCGGTCGCAACGTCCCCCAAGCGGACGAGGCCGACGAGGTGATGGCCCGCCTGCGGCTGATGCGCACCGAGTTGCTGCTGGTGTGGGTGCAGATCGACGTGCTGCGTGCCCATGCCGCCGACTGGCTGGCGGTGGCCGACGCCGCGCCCGATCAGGCGGCCGAGGGGCGCGCGGGCGTGCCCGGCAGCCCAAACTGATGCCAGGCCCGGCGCAACTGCGTGTCCGTGCCGAAGCCCGAGGCCTCGGCCGCCTGGGTCACGCTGGCGCCGGCGCCGATGGCCTGCCGCGCCTTTTCGAGCCGCAAGCGCCGCAGGTAGGTCAGGGGCGCCACGCCGGCATGCTGGACGAACAGGCGTGTCAGGTGCCGTGGTGAGGTGTGGGCCAGGGCGGCCATGCCCGGCACAGTCCAGCCGGCCTGGGGCGCCTCGCTCACTGCGTCCTGCACGCGGTGCACCACGGCATGCAGGTGATGGCGGTGGGCCAGGAAGGGCGAGAGTTCCGGATCCTGCGGGCCGCGCCGTAGCGGCATCACCATCGTCTGCGCCACCTGGGCTGCCAGCGCTTCGCCGCACAGCGTGCCGATGCGGTGCAGCACGAGGTCGATGCCGGTGGTCACGCCGGCGCTGCTGAAGACGGGCGCGTCGAGCACGAAGACCCGGTTGGCCACCACCTCGCAGGCCGGTTCGCTGGCCTTCAGTTCATCGAGGTGATGGTGGTGCGTGGTGGCGCGCCGGCCCGCCAGCAGGCCCGCGTGGGCCGCGAGCAGGGCGCCGCCGCAGATGGTCAACAGCTCCAGTTGGCCGGCTTCCAGACGCTGGCCGCGCAGCCAGTGCAGCAGATGACGCGCCTCGGGTGTGTCGACGTCGATGTGTCGCCCGGGCAGGCCCACCAGCACGAGCCAGGTCGCCCGCCCATCCCAGGCGCCGGGCAGCGGCATGAGGCCCGCCAGCTGCACGCCAACGGAGCTGCGCAGTTCGGGCTGGGCAGCGGCGAACTCCACCTCGAAACGCAACGGCCGGCCGCTGGCCTCGAGCAGCCGGTTGGCGATGCGCAGCGCCTCGGCGGGCCCGGCCCAGTCCAGCGCCAGGCTGTCGGGCAGCAGGGCAAAGACGACGCGGATGATGGTGTGCGCTTCCTGCGGCTGGCGCGCCGGTGCTGTTGCGGCCGTGGTTGCGGCGCGTACGTGCGTGGGCGCGGCCGGACGGTCGCTCATGGCCGGCCGCTGCCATAGGCCCGTTCGACGCAGGCCACGCGCAGTTCGAAGGCCGTGTACCAGCGGCTGCGGCCCTGCTCGCGGGCGGCGGCGTGCTCGGCATGGTGGCGCCAGGCGGCGATCGCCTCCTCGCTGGCCCAGTACGAGACCGTGATGCCGAAGCCATCGGCGCCGCGTGCGCTTTCCACGCCCAGGAAGCCGGGCTGCGCCGCCGCCAGCTCGACCATGCGGTCGGCGGCCTCGGCGTAGCCGTCGTCGTCATGCCCAGCACTTCGCTGGGAGGAAAAGATGACGGCGTAGCAGGTGCCGTCGGGCAGGTGCGCAAAGGGGCTGGCGTTCGGGGTCGTCATGGAGGGGGTCCGGGACATGTGCCCTCGGCGCGCCGTCGCCTGGAGGGCGCAGCGCGGGGCGCCGGGCGTCGAGGTCAGCCTGCGATTCTGTGCGCTTCAGGCCGTTTCGAGCGCGGGCAGACGTGCGAGGGCCTGCGCCGCGCTGCACACCTGCGCGAATCGGCCCTGCAACACGGTGGCCGTCCGGGCCTTGATCTGCACGGCCGTCAGCGGCTGGCCATCGGGCTGGACCATGTCGAAGGTGAGCGTGGCGTCCAGCGCATAGTCCACCTGCCAGCCGAGATCGCTGGCGTGGCGTGTCGTCGTCTCGCAGCATTGCTCGGTGCGGATGCCGCTGACGATCAGCCGGCGGACGCCCTGCTGCGTGAGCCAGACGTCGAGCCCGGTGCCCACCAGCGCGCTGTGCCGGTGCTTGACGAAGGTGGCGTCGGCGGCGAAGTCGGCCAGGCCGTCGAAGGGGCGGACGTGGCCGCTCTCCTCGGCGAAAGGGTTGGCGGCATCGTGCGGGCCGTCGACGTGGTAGATCCTGACGATGGGCACGCCGGCCTCGCGGCAGCCTGCGATCAGCGCGTTCTGCGCGGCCAGCCACGCGGAAACGTCGTCGGGACGGTAGAAGGGGCGGTGGAGAAAGGACGCCTGGGCGTCGATCACGAGCAGGGCGGTGGTCATGGCTGCTTCCGGTCTGGGCGTTGAGGAAGCCTGCATTGTTCGGAGCGCCGCGCCCTGCGTCCGCACCGGCTGCGCCCGCTTTCGATCGGAATCGGACATCGGCAGGTCGCGCCCCGTGCCTGCCTCAGACCAGCTTCGCCGCCTCCAGCTCCTTCTTGAGGTAGGCGTAGAACAGCGGCGCCGCCACCAGCCCGGCCGGCCCGAAGACGGTTTCGGCCACGAACATCACCGACAGCAACTCCCACACCGCCATGTGGGTGCGCTTGCCGACCACCTTGGCGTTGATGACGTACTCGGCCTTGTGGATCAGGATCAGGAAGACCAGACAGGCCGCCGCCGTGAGCGGCGACACCGACAGCCCCACCAGGGTCAGCACCACGTTGCACAGCAGGTTGCCCACGATGGGCACCAGCCCCGCCACGAAGGTGAAGGTGATCAGCACGGGCGTGTAGGGCAGCCGCGTGTCCCACAGCGGCAGTACCAGCAACAGGAAGGTGGCCGTGAGGGCGGTGTTGAAGCTGGCGATCCAGAACTGGGCCGCCACGATCTGCTTGAAGGCCAGGCCGAAAGTGGTGATGCGCTGGTGAAGTGCGGCAGCCAGGGGGCGGCGGTGGAGCGGCGGTAGCGCGACGGCGGCCAGGCCGCCGACGATCAGGCCCACGTAGCCGTGCAGCACGGCGTTGAGCCAGGCCCGGCCGGCCAGGGCGAGCGTGCCCGCTTCGTTGCGCAGGTAGTTGGCCACCATGCGCTGGACGTCGTCGGCCGCCGCCGGCAGCGAAGCGGCCAGCTCGGGCGGCAGCTTCTGGCGCAGTTCCAGGATGGTGCGGGCGATGTAGTCGAGCAGTCCGCGGTACTGCTGCGGCGCCTCCACCACGTATTCGCGCGCCTGCGACACACCCAGCGCCAGCAGCGCCAGCGGGCCCAGCACCACCAGCAGGATCGCCACGGCCTTGATGATCGATTCGACCCGCGCCCGCGCGCGGGGCGGCAGCCGCCGATGTGCCCACTGCACCGTGAGGCGCGTGAACCAGCGCGTGAACAGAAAGCCCACGCAGGCGCACAGCAGGCCCACCAGCAGATGGCTGAGCAGGATGCCCAACAGGCCCAGCCCCATCAGCAGGTAGCTGGCGATGACCACCGGCCGGCTTGCGCCGACGGCGACAGGATGCGGCATCGTCACGGCGTGGCCGGGCGCATCCTCAGGCCACGACGACTGCGGCGCCGTTGCCGCGCTCGGCGATCATGCCGATCTGATAGACCGTCTCGCCCTGGGCGCGCAGCGTGGCCGCGCAGGACTCAGCGTCGGCGGCGGCCACTACCACCACCATGCCGATGCCGTTGTTGAAGGTGCGGTTCATCTCGATGTCGTCGATGCCCGCCACCTTCTGCAGCCAGGCGAACAGCTCGGTCTGCGGCCAGCTGCCCTTGGTGAGGTGGGCCGCGGTGCCTTCGGGCAGCACGCGCGGAATGTTCTCCAGCAGGCCGCCGCCGGTGATGTGGGCCAGCGCCTTGATGCCGCCGTCGCCCGCCTCGCCGCCATGCGGATGCGCGGCCAGGGCCGCCAGCACCGGCTTGACGTACAGGCGCGTGGGCGCCATCACGGCCTCGCGGAAGGGCTGGCCATCGAGCGTGGAAGGCAGGTCGGCGCCGGCGCGTTCGATCACCTTGCGCACCAGCGAGAAGCCGTTGGAATGCACGCCGTGCGAGGCCAGGCCCAGCACCACGTCGCCGGGCTTGACGTTCTGGCCGGTGAGGATCTTCGACTTCTCGACCGCGCCGACGGCGAAGCCGGCCAGGTCGTATTCGCCGGCGGGATACATGCCGGGCATCTCGGCCGTCTCGCCGCCGATCAGCGCGCAGCCCGACAGCTCGCAACCCTTGGCGATGCCGCCCACGACGCGGGCGGCGGTGTCCACGTCCAGCTTGCCGCAGGCGAAATAGTCCAGGAAGAACAGCGGCTCGGCGCCTTGCACCAGGACGTCATTGACGCTCATGGCCACCAGGTCGATGCCCACGGTGTCGTGCATCTGCCATTCGAAGGCCAGCTTGAGCTTGGTGCCGACGCCGTCGGTGCCGGAGACCAGCACCGGCTCCTTGTAGCGCTTGGGCACCTCGAACAGCGCGCCGAAGCCGCCGATGCCGGCCAGCACGCCTTCGCGCATCGTCTTCTTCGCCAGCGGCTTGATGCGGTCGACCAGCGCGTCCCCCGCGTCGATGTCGACGCCGGCGTCCTTGTAGCTGAGGGGGGTGGAGGAGGGCGAAGTCATGGTGGCGAGCGGCGCAGGGAAGAGACCAAAAGAAGGCGGCCCGGGCGTCTTCGACAGGCGCGGAGGCGGGCCGCATAGAATTTCACGCGATTTTAAGGGTCGGCTCCGGCCCGCCCCACCGCATTCCCGCATCCCCTCCGCCGCCATCCATCTCCCTCGCATGAAGCAGCTCGCGCTCGACATCGGCCTGCAGACAGCGCCGACGCTGGCGAGCTTCCACGTCGGGCCCAATGAAGAGGCGGTGGCCCATCTGCGGGCCTGGGTGGGTACGGGCCGGGGCACGCTGCACTCGCCGGTACCGATCTACCTGTGGGGCGAATCGGGCACCGGCAAGACGCACCTGCTGGAGTCGGTGGCTTCGGCCCTGTACGACCAGGGGGCCCGGCTGGGCTGGATGCATCCGGGCCTCTACGATCCGCCACCCTTCGACGAACAGTGGGACGCCGTGCTGATGGACGACGTGCACCTGTACGACACCGTGCAGCAGCAGGCCGCCTTCAGCTGGTTCGTTCAGGCCCAGTCGCTGCAGTGCGGCGTGGTGGCGGCGGGCGAGCTGCCGCCGGCCGACCTCAAGCTGCGCGAGGACCTGCGCACGCGGCTGGCCTGGGGCCATGTGTTCCAACTGCAGCTGCTGAGCGAGGCAGAGCGGCGGGCGGTGCTGCACGAACTGGCCTCGGCGCGCGGCCTCAAGCTGCCGCCGGAGGTGGTCGACTACATGCTGCACCGCTTCAGCCGCGACCTGGGCAGCCTCATCGAGCTGCTCAAGAAGCTCGACGGTTATGCGCTGCAGACGCAGCGTGCCATCACCATCCCGCTGGTGCGGCACATGCTCGAAAACGAATGAAGACACTCCGGGCCGCCCTGCGGGGGCGGCCCGACACACGGATTCCATGATCAAGCAATTCATCGACAAGATCCTGGCCAAGACGGGCTCGGCCCGCGGCAGCCGTTCGCGCTTCGGCAAGCGCCAGGAAGTGGATGCCAGCGTGCACCGCATCGACCCCGCGCTGGTGGACGAGCGGGCCAAGAATGTGGTGACCACGCTGCAGCAGGCCGGTTTCGAGGCCTACATCGTGGGCGGCGCGGTGCGCGACCTGCTGCTGGGCCTCAAGCCCAAGGATTTCGACGTCGCCACCAACGCCACGCCGGAAGAGGTCAAGGGCCTGTTCCGTCGCGCCTTCATCATCGGCCGGCGCTTCCGTATCGTGCACGTGGTGTACGGCCGCGGGCGCGAGCACGAGGTGATCGAGGTCTCGACCTTCCGCGCCTACATGGAGGCCGGTGCCGCCGAGCAGGTGGCCGGCAACGAGCGCACCAGCAAGAGCGAACTCTCGGCCATGAAGCATGCCGTGGACGCCAGCGGCCGTGTGCTGCGCGACAACGTCTGGGGGCCGCAGGACGAGGACGCCGCTCGGCGCGACTTCACCGTCAACGCGATGTACTACGACCCGGCGCGGCAGATCGTGGTCGACTATCACAACGGCATCCGCGACGCGCACAAGCTGGTGCTGCGCATGATCGGCGACCCCGCCACCCGCTACCGCGAGGATCCGGTGCGCATCGTGCGCGCCATCCGCTTCTCGGCCAAGCTGGCGGCGCTGGGCTTCAAGATGGACGCCAAGACGGCGGCGCCGTTGGTCGAATCGGCCCGGCTGCTGGCCGACGTGCCGCAGAGCCGCATGTTCGACGAGATGCTCAAGCTGCTGCAGACCGGCCATGCGCTGGCCAGCATCGCGCAGCTGCGCACGCTGGGTCTGGCGCGCGGCATCTATCCGCTGCTCGACGTGGTGGTGGAACGCGCCGACCTGCCCTTCGTGAAGGCCGCGCTGGCCGACACCGACCGCCGCGTCGGCGAGGGCAAGCCGGTGGCGGCCAGCTTCCTGCTGGCCTGTGTGCTGTGGAGCGACGTGCGCGAAGGCTGGCAGGCGCGCCTCAAGGAGCGCCCGGGCCAGCGTGCACAGCCGCCGATCCCCGCGCTGCAGGACGCCATCGACGACGTCTTCAACACCCGCATCGGCGACGTGTCGGGCCGCGGCAAGCTGGCCGCGGACATGCGCGAGATCTGGATGATGCAGCCGCGCTTCGACAAGCGTGTCGGCAGCACGCCCTATGGCCTGGTGGAGCAGGCGCGCTTCCGCGCCGGCTTCGACTTCATGCGCCTGCGCGCCGACATCGGCGAGGTGGATGAGGCCATCGCCGAATGGTGGCAGGAGTTCAGCACCGCCGACGACATCCGCCGCGAGGACCTGATCGAGCAGGTGCGGGCGGAGCAGCGCAAGGCGCAGTCGGGCAGCCGCGCGCCCCGCGTTCACACGCGCAGCCCTCGTGCCGCGGCGCCTGCGTCGACGGGCGGCGGTGAACCGGCCGAGGCCGCCCTGGGCGAACAGACCGGCGATGGCGAGGAGGCCCTGGTGCCCGCAGACGGCGAGGGCGGGGCACCGCGCAAGCGCCGCCGGCGCCGCAAGCCGCGCAGCGGCGGCGGCGCGGCGGGGGGTGGCGACGCGGGCGGCTCCTCGCCCGACGCGGCGTGAGCCTCGCGCCGGGCACGCCGACGGGCGCACTCATCGCCAGCGACGCTGGAGGTCACCCCGTCCCAGGCAAGCACGCCGCACCCGAAGTGCCCTGCGTGCGCGCCTACGTGGCGCTTGGCGCCAATCTCGGCGACGCCCAAGCGGCCGTGGTTCGTGCACTCGCCGACCTTGGCGGCCTGCCGCAGACGCGCCTGGTCGCCCGCTCCAGCCTCTACCGCAGCGCGCCCGTCGATGCCGGTGGCCCGGACTTCATCAATGCGGTCGCCGCCCTCGAGACGCAGCTGTCGCCGCTCGATCTCCTTGACGAGTTGCAGCGCCTGGAGCTCGAGGCGGGCCGCGAGCGTCCGTATCGCAACGCGCCGCGCACGCTCGATCTGGACCTGCTGCTCCATGGCGATGCCCGCATCGCCGAGCCGCGCCTTGTGGTGCCCCATCCGCGGATGCATGAGCGGGCCTTCGTGCTGTTGCCGCTGGCGGAAATCGCGCCCGAGCGGGTCGACGCGGCGCAGCTCGCAGCCGTGGCGGGCCAAGCCATCCAACGCCTCTAAAGCACCCGTTGGGGGCGCCGGCAGGCGCCGCCCTTTACACTTGCGGGTTGCTCGGGTGTCATCACCCTGTCGCATCTTTCGTGTAAGGACGCCAATTTCATGCTCGGCAAGCTGCTGCCCCGCGAGGGCAATTTCTTTGAGATGTTCAACCAGCATGCCGAGCGCATCGTCGAGGCCGCACGGGCTTTCGAACAGCTGGTTGCCAACTACAACGACGTGCACCTGCGTGAGCAGTACAACCGCGACGTCGACAACGCGGAGCGCGCGGCCGACCGCGTGACCCACGACGTCAACCTGCTGCTGCACAAGACCTTCATCACGCCCATCGATCGCGAGCAGATCCACAAGCTCATCAACACGATGGACGACGTGGCCGACCTGATCCAGGACTGCGCCGAGACCATGGCGCTGTACGACGTGCGGCAGATGACGGACGAGATCTCCCGCCTGACCGCCCTGTCGGTCAAGTGCTGCGGCCGTCTCAAGGATGCCGTCAAGTACCTGGGCAAGATCGCCGATCCCGCCGTGGCCGAGGCCACGCTCAAGACCTGCGAAGAGATCGACCGCATCGAATCCGACGCCGACCGCGTCATGCGCAGCGCCATGAGCAAGCTCTTCCGCGAAGAGCCCGACGTGCGCGAAGTGATCAAGCTCAAGGCCATCTACGAGCTGCTGGAAACGGTCACCGACAAGTGCGAGGACGTGGCCAACGTGATCGAGGGCATCATCCTCGAGAACTCCTGATCCGCCGGGAGCAATCTCCATGGCAACGGTGCAGGTCGCCCTCTGGGTGGTGGTGGTGCTGGTCGCGCTGGCCATCGCCTTCGACTTCATGAACGGCTTCCACGATGCGGCGAACTCCATCGCCACCGTGGTGTCCACCGGCGTGCTCAAGCCGGGCCAGGCGGTGCTGTTCGCCGCCTTCTTCAACTTGATTGCCATCTTCGTCTTCCACCTCAGCGTGGCGGCGACGGTGGGCAAGGGCATCGCGCATGCCAACGTGATCGACGTGCACGTGGTGTTCGGCGCGCTGATCGGGGCCATCAGCTGGAACCTGGTCACGTGGTACTACGGCATTCCCAGCAGCTCCTCGCATGCGCTGATCGGCGGCATCGTGGGCGCCGTGATGGCCAAGACCGGCACCTCGGGCCTGGTGGGCGCCGGTATCTGGAAGACGGTGGCCTTCATCTTCGTTTCGCCGCTGCTGGGCTTCCTTCTGGGTTCGCTGATGATGGTGGCCGTGGCCTGGATCTTCCGCCGGGCCACGCCCTCCCGGGTGGACCGGTGGTTCCGGCGGCTGCAACTGGTCTCTGCCGGCGCCTACAGCCTGGGCCACGGCGGCAACGATGCCCAGAAGACCATCGGCATCATCTGGATGCTGCTGCTGGCCACGGGCTATGCCTCCGCCGCCGACACCTCGCCGCCCACCTGGGTGGTGGTGTGCTGTTACACGGCCATTGCCCTGGGCACCATGTTCGGTGGCTGGCGCATCGTGCGCACCATGGGCCAGAAGATCACCAAGCTCAAGCCCGTTGGCGGCTTCTGCGCCGAGACGGGCGGGGCGCTGACGCTGTTCCTGGCGACGGCGCTGGGCATTCCCGTGTCGACCACGCACACCATCACGGGTGCCATCGTCGGTGTGGGGTCCGTCCAACGCGCCAGCGCGGTGCGCTGGGGCGTGGCGGGCAACATCGTGTGGGCGTGGATCTTCACCATTCCCGCTGCTGCCTTTGTGGCGGCCATCGCCTACTGGCTGAGCATGCAGCTGTTCTGAGGCGGCGGGGCGCCGGCCTGCCGCCTGCTCATTGCGAGATGCGGCGGCCTTCCTCGATCTGGTGCTCGAAGTAGCGCTGGAAGCTGAAGACGATGCTCGACATCAGCACCGTCGCGCCGATCAGCAATGCAAGCACGACGGCACCGATGGTGAACCAGTTGGTGCCACCCGGCGCCGCATCGGGCGCGAGCTGGGGGTTGTGCTTGGCGTTCCAGCGTTCCGGCGTCATCAGGCCGTAGATGATGGCCATCAGCGCGCAGCCCGCGATGGTGAAGCCCAGGAACGGGATGAGTACCCAGCTCCAGCCGTCGTCCAGCCCGTACATGCGGGCCCGCTCGACGCCGTAGAGGCCCAGAGCGGTCGGGATCGGCAGCAGCCAGCCCAGCATGTCGCCCAGGCCGTGGAGGTAGAAGCGGTGCAGCCCCAGCGGGCCGCCAACAAAGGCGAGCCACGCTGCGAGGGTCTTGCTGCGAGGGCTGCGCACGGAAACGGCGGCGGGGACGGTCCTGGCCGGGGTGTCGACGGTCATAGCGGTTCCTTATTCGGGTGACGTGCTGCTGCCTTCGCCGAGCACCTTGTCCATCAGCACCACGTCGCGCCACTGGCCGAACTTCCAGCCGCAGTCCTTGATGACGCCGACGTGGGCGAAGCCCAGCTTGCGATGCACGCCGACCGAGCCGGCATTGGCCGAGTCGCCGATCACGGCGATGAGCTTGCGCACACCGGCTGCCTGCGCGGCAGCGACCAGGGCTTCAAGAAGCCGTGCGCCGAGGCCCATGCCGCGTGCGGCGTCGGCGATATAGATCGAGTCCTCGGCGGAGTAGCGATAAGCGGGCCGCGGCTTGAACCAGTTGCAGTAGGCGAAGCCGAGCACCTCGCCGGCCTCGCTCTCTGCCACCAGATAGGGCAGGCCCTTGGCCAGAACGTCGGCCCGGCGGTTGGACATGTCGACCTGGGTCGGGGCGTCGGTCTCGAAGGTGCCCGTGCCATTCAGGACGTGATGGGCATAGATGGCCGTGATGGCCGCGAGATCTTCGTCGCGGCTGGGTCGAATGGTCAGGTGCATGGAAGCGGGGGTGCGGAAGGGCGCTATACTCGCGGGCTTTTCAGCGTGTCGCTGGCCGGGTGGCCATGTCGCGTGTCTCAACGCTGGAGAAGAATTCACCGGCCGATCCCAGGCATTCCCAGAAACCTGCGGCTGGCTCCACCCCAAGGATAAATCATGGTCGTCATTCGACTCTCCCGCGGCGGCTCCAAGGGCCGTCCGTTCTTCAACATCGTCGTTGCCGACAAGCGCACCCGTCGCGACGGCCGCTTCATCGAGCGTCTGGGCTTCTACAACCCCACCGCCCGCGGCGGCGAGGAAAGCATCCGTATCGCCCAGGACCGCCTGGCCTACTGGAAGAGCGTTGGCGCCCAGGCTTCGCCCACCGTCGTGCGCCTGATCAAGCAGACCGGCGCCGCCGCCCCTGCCGCCACCGAGCAAGCCGCCGCCTGATCGGCGCGCCGTCGCCGATGCTGCCCACGCTCGACGCTGCCGAACTGCCGGCGGACGCCATCGAAGTCGGGCGCATCGTCGATGCCTGGGGCATCAAGGGCTGGTTCAAGGTCCTGCCCCACAGCGCCGAGCCCGAGGCGCTGTTCACTTCCAAGCGCTGGTTCCTCCAGCCGCCTGGCAACGGTCGCCAGGTCTTTCGACTTCCCATCCGAGAAGCCCGCGAGCACACCGACTGCATCGTGGCGCATTCCGATGAGGTGCCCGACCGCAATGCGGCCGAGGCCCTGCGCGGTGCCCGCATCTTCGTGCCGCGCTCCCTGTTCCCGACGCCGGGAGACGACGAGTACTACTGGGTCGACCTTGTCGGCCTGTCGGTCGTCAACCGCGAAGGCGTGGCCTTGGGCACGGTGCGTGAACTGCTGGCGACCGGCCCGCAGACCACCCTGGTCCTCGAGGTGCCGCCGACTGCTGAAGGCGACAAGCCTGGCGAGCGGTTGATTCCCTTCGTCTCCGCCATCGTCGACAAGGTCGATCTGGCCGGCCGCCTCATCGTGGCCGACTGGCAGCCCGACTACTGAGCGGCTGGCCCACTGCCGCCTGCACGCGGACGCGCATGCGCTTCGACGTCCTGACCCTTTTCCCGGAACTGTTCGCGCCCTTCCTCGCCAACGGCATCAACCGGCGCGCCTTTGCGTCCGGACAGGTGGACGTGCGCTTCTGGAATCCGCGCGACTTTGCCGAAGGCAATTACCGGCGCGTCGACGACCGGCCTTTCGGCGGCGGGCCCGGCATGGTCATGATGGCCGAGCCCCTGGCCCGTTGCGTGGAGGCTGCCGTTGCCGACCGGGGTGAGGCCTCGTCCGTGGTCCTTTTCTCACCCGTGGGCCAGCCACTGGGCCACGCAGTGGTGACCGAATGGGCGGCGAGTGCCGGGGCGGTGCTGATCTGCGGCCGCTACGAGGGACTGGATCAGCGCTTCATCGATCGCTACGTGACCCATCAGATCAGCCTGGGCGATTTCGTGCTGTCCGGCGGCGAACTGGCGGCGCTGGCGCTGCTCGATGCCGTGGCACGGCTACAGCCCGGCGTGCTCGGCGACGCCGACAGCCATGCGCAGGACAGTTTCAATCCCGAACTGGATGGCCTGCTCGACTGCCCGCACTACACGCGACCCGAGGTCTGGCGCGATATGCCCGTGCCGGCGCCCCTGATGTCCGGTCACCATGCCCAGATCGAGCGCTGGCGGCGGGAGCAGCGGCTGGCGCTGACGGCCGAGCGCCGGCCCGACCTGATCGAGGTGGCACGTGCCGAAGGCCGTCTCCAGCCGCGGGACGAGCAGTACTTGCAGCAACTGCCGCAGCCCACGCTATAATCGAGGGCTTTTCGATCCTCTGTCCGGCCGCGGCCCTCGTCCCGAGGCTCGCCCTTGTGGATCCGGCGCCTTCTTCGCAACTCGCGATAGTGCAGGCACCGGCAGCCGCCTTCAGTGCAGCGCGGACACGATCCTTTCGCAGGAAACCATGAACCTCATCCAGACCCTCGAGCAAGAGGAAATCGCCCGCCTGGGCAAGAAGATCCCCGCGTTCGCTCCTGGCGACACCGTGATCGTCAGCGTCAACGTGGTCGAAGGCACCCGCAAGCGCGTGCAGGCTTATGAAGGCGTCGTCATCGCCAAGCGCAACCGCGGCCTGAACAGCGCCTTCACCGTGCGCAAGATCTCCAGCGGCGAAGGCGTCGAGCGTACCTTCCAGACCTACAGCCCGCTGATCGCCGGCATCGAAGTCAAGCGCCGCGGCGACGTGCGCCGCGCCAAGCTGTACTACCTGCGCGAGCGCAGTGGCCGTTCTGCCCGCATCAAGGAAAAGCTGCCGGGCAAGGCCTCCAACGCGGCCGCTGCGAACTGATTCGCGACGTGCAGGCAGGACCGGTCACCGCTCCTGCCGTCCTCACAGGGCCGCCTTCGGGCGGCCTTTTTCATTGCAGTGCACCGCCATGTCCCTGAGTCCTGAACCTCCTTCTTCCGGTAGCCCGGGCCATGCACCGCCCGAGGTGGTCAACGCGGTCGGCACGCCGGCTGGGGCGGTGACGGATCCGCGCGCCGTGCCGGTGACCCGCATCGACCGCGACCTGCCCGCGGTGCCTGCCGCCCGTCTGACGGCTGCGGCCCTGCGCGAGCGCTTTTCCACGCCCCACAGCGTGACGTGGACCCCCGAAGTCCGCAGGGAGCCGAGCCTCACGCGCCGCAACCCCGCCCCTGCTGCCGTCCTCGTGCCGATCGTGCAGCGGGATGAGCCCACGGTACTGCTGACCGAACGCGCCACCCGCATGTCCACGCACTCGGGCCAGATCGCCTTTCCGGGCGGGCGGGTGGATCCCGGCGATTCCAGCATCGCTGCCGCGGCCTTGCGCGAGGCGTGGGAGGAGGTGGGACTGGAGGCGGGCTTCGTCGAGGTGCTGGGTGAACTGCCCACCTACACCACCATCACCGCCTTTGTCGTGACGCCGGTCGTCGCGCTGGTGCAGCCCGGCTTTGTGCTGCGACCCAATCCCGCCGAGGTGGCGGATGTGTTCGAAGTGCCGCTGGCCTTCCTGATGAACCCTGCCCACCATCGTCGCCATCAGGTGGAAGGCGAGGGCCCCGCGGCGCGGCACTTCTTCTCGATGCCGTACCAGGACGGCAGTCGCGAGCGCTTCGTCTGGGGCGCCACAGCGGGCATGCTGCGCAATCTCTACCGTTTCCTGGTCGCATGACGGCACTGTGCGTGCCAGCGATGGCTGCGCCGCCGGAGTCCGTGGCGGGCTTCAGGGCCGTCTTATGATTCCTCGATGAGCTTCTTTGCCATCCTGTGCGCGCTGCTGATCGAGCAGGTCCGGCCGCTGGCATCCGACAACCCGGCAGCTCGCGCGGCGCTGGCCTGGACACGCTGGACGAGCCGCAACTTCGATGCCGGCAAGCCGCACCACGGATGGGTCGCATGGTCGCTGGCCGTGGGGGTGCCCAGCCTGCTGGCACTGGGGCTGCACTGGCTGCTGATGCTCACGCTGGGCGCGCCCTTTGCGCTGGTCTGGGGCGTGGGCGTGCTCTACGTCACGCTGGGCTTCCGACAGTTCAGCCATCACTTCACGGAGATTCGCGACGCGCTGGATGTGGGCGACGAGGCGCTCGCGCGCAGCCTGCTCGCACGCTGGCAGCGGGTCGACGCGGCCGAGTTGCCGCGCAGCGAGATCGTGCGACACGTGATCGAGTACTCGGTCATTGCGGCGCACCGCCATGTGCTGGGCGTGCTTGCCTGGTTCTCGCTGGGTGCGCTGCTGGGCCTGGGGCCGGCCGGGGCGGTGTTCTATCGCATGAGCGAGTTCGTCGGCCGCTATTGGGCCTACAAGCACAACGCCATGAGTCAGCCGGCAAGCGTCTGGGTGCAGCAGGCCGCGGACCGCGCATGGACGGTGATCGACTGGCTCCCCGCCCGCATCACGGCCCTGGGCTTCGCGGTGGTCGGTAGCTTCGAGGAAGCCATCGACTGCTGGCGCAACGACGCGCGTCATTTCGCGGGAGTGAACGATGGCGTGATCCTGGCTGCCACCTCGGGGGCGCTGAATGTGCGCCTGGGTGGCGAGCAGTTGCGGCCCAGCCGGCCGCTGGCCGACGCGCTGGTGGATGCTGCCGACCAGCCCGGTCCTGCCATGTCGGCCGGTGGCGGCACGGCGGGGCGAGAGCCCGAGCCGGCCCATCTGCGCAGCGTCGTGGGCCTGGTGTGGCGCTCGGTGGTGCTGTGGATGCTGCTGCTGGCGCTCTTGACGCTGGCGCGCCTGCTGGGCTGAAGGCCCGCGTCGTCTTCTCTCTTTCATCTTCCTCAGCGGTCTTGTACCGCATGGTGAGCGACATGTCCCCTCCCTATCCTGTCTTCTGGAGCCCGCGTGTCGTGGGGCTCGAGCCCTATGTGCCCGGCGAGCAGCCGCGCATCGCCAACCTGGTCAAGCTCAACACCAACGAGCATCCGAGTCCGCCGTCGCCGCGGGTGATTGCCGCCATCGCCGAGGCCGCGCGTGAAGGGCTGCAGCGTTATCCCGATCCTG
Organism: Pseudacidovorax sp.; assembly: GCF_017991995.1. GTDB lineage: Bacteria > Pseudomonadota > Gammaproteobacteria > Burkholderiales > Burkholderiaceae_C > Xenophilus. The sequence goes on from NZ_JAGOPN010000003.1 coordinate 137,568, forward strand.
AGTCCACGTCGCTGCGCGAGGCCATCGCCCGCCGTCATGGCTTGCAGCCCGCGCAGGTGTTCGTCGGCAACGGCTCCGACGAGGTGCTGAGCCACGCCTTCCTGGCTTTCTTCCAGCGCGGCGAGCCCCTGCTCTTTCCCGATGTCACCTACAGCTTCTACCGGGTCTGGACCCAGCTGCACGGCATCGAGGCGGAGGCGGTGCCGGTGGACGAGGCCTTGCGCATCGACATCGACGCCCTGGCCCGGCGGGCGGAGCAGGGCTGCGCGGGCGTGGTGATCGCCAATCCGAATGCGCCGACGGGGCAGGGGCTGCCCCTGGACGCCATCGAACAGTTGCTGCGCGCCTGCCCCATGCGGGTGGTGTTGGTCGACGAGGCTTATGTGGACTTTGGCGCCAGCAGCGCCGCGGCACTGGTCGAGGCGCACCCTAACCTGTTGGTGGTGCAGACCCTCTCCAAGTCGCGCGCGCTGGCCGGCCTGCGCGTGGGCTTTGCGCTGGGGCAGGCGCCGCTCATCGAAGCCCTGGCCCGCATCAAGAACAGCTTCAACTCCTACCCGCTCGACCGGCTGGCCCAGGCCGGCGCACAGGCGGCCATCGAGGACGACGAGTGGTTCAGCGCGCAATGCCGCGCGGTGATCGACACGCGCGAAGGGCTGACGCTGCAGCTGGAGGACCTCGGCTTCGAAGTGTTGCCTTCGCAGGCCAATTTCGTGTTCGCGCGCCATCCGCAGCGCGACGCGGCCACCCTGGCGGCAGCGCTGCGCGAGCGGGCCGTGCTGGTGCGGCATTTCCGGCAGCCGCGCATCGACCAGTGGCTGCGCATCAGCATCGGCACGCGGGCGCAGTGCGGGGTGTTGGTGGAGGCGCTGCAGGCGATCCTGGAGGGCTGAGGCTGAGGTTCGGCGCGGCAGTCGCGCCGGCATGCCCGGCTTGCGACTGGGAGGCGGGGCGCAGCCCGTGGCCCTTCAGTACGCCGGCCGGCTCAGCTCGTCGAAGAGTTCGTTGTAGATGCGGTAGCGCATCGCGCTGATGTCCGCGTCGCTGTTGCCGTTGCGCTCGTCACCTTCCACATGGGCGATCACGCCGCACCCAGGCTCGTGCCGGTGCGTGCAGTTGTAGAAGCGGCATTCGCCCGTGTGGGCCGCGATGTCGGGCATCAGCGCCGGCAATTGCGTGGGCTCGATGTGGTGAAGGCCGAATTCCTGGAATCCGGGCGAGTCGATCAAGGCCGTCCCGGCTGGCTTGTCCATCCAGTACCAAGTGGTCGTCGTGGTGGTGTGGCGGCCCGAATTGAGTGCCTGCGAGATCTCGCCCGTCTGCGCCAGCGCCGAAGGCACCAGCCGGTTGACCAGCGTGCTCTTGCCCACACCCGAGGGGCCGAGGATGAGCGTGGTGCGGCCTGCCAGTTCGGCCTGCACCTCGGCCAGGCCCGAGGCGCCGGTGTCCTTCAACGAAAGGGGCAGCACCCCGTAGCCCATGCGGCGGTAGGGCGCGAGCCGCTCCCAGGCCGGCGAGAAGAGACCGGGCAGGTCGCTCTTGTTGAGCACGATCAGCGCGCGGATGTGCTCCGCCTCGGCGGCGATCAGCGCCCGCGCCAGCTGATGCTCCGAAAAGTCGGGTTCCGCCGCGACCAGCATCAGGATCTGGTCCAGGTTCGCCGCGAAGGACTTGGTGCGGATCTCGTCCTGGCGGTAGAACAGATTGCGGCGCGTGTCCACCCGTTCGATGGTGCCCTCGTCGGTGCTTGGCAGCCATTGCACCCGGTCGCCCACCACGGCCTGGCTCTTCTTGCCGCGCGGGTGGCAGATGCGGCGCTCGCCGTCGGGCGACTCCACCAGGCAGTGGCGGCCATGGCTGCCGACCACCAGCCCCGCCTGCATCGTTGCCGTGGCGGGTGCGGTGCCGGCGGGCGTACTGTGCTTGCTGCGGCCCACGGCTGCCTCAGGCCACCGCGGCCGGCTGCAGCCGCGCCAGGCGCTGCGCCGCCGGCGGGTGCGAGTAATAGAAGCCGACATAGACCGGATCCGGCGTCAACGTGGACGCGTTGTCCTGGTGCAGTTTGAGCAGGGCGCGGGACAGGTCGGCACCGTCGGCATGCGTGGCCGCGAAGGCATCAGCTTCGAATTCGTCCCGACGCGACATGCGCGCCATGACCGGCGAGACGAAGAAGCTGAACACCGGCACCACCAGCATGAACAGCAGCAGCGCCAGCGCGTCGTTGGGCGCCGCCATGTGCGGCTGCACGCCCAGCCCGGTGTAGAACCAGGCCTGGGCCGACAGCCAGCCCAGAAGTGCGAAGGCCGCCAGGCTCAGCACCAGCATCAGGCCCATGCGGCGAGTGATGTGGCGGTGCTTGAAGTGGCCCAGCTCGTGGGCGAGCACGGCCTCCACCTCGCCCGGTGTGAGCTGCCGCAGCAGCGTGTCGAAGAACACCACGCGCTTGGACCGGCCGAAGCCAGTGAAGTAGGCATTGGCGTGGGCGCTGCGGCGGCTGCCGTCCATCACGAACAGGCCCTTCGCCGCGAAACCGCAGCGGGTCATCAGCGTCTGCACGCGCTGCTTGAGCGATTCGTCCTCCAGCGGCGAGAACTTGTTGAACAGCGGGGCGATCCAGGTCGGGACGATGAACTGCAGCAGCAGCGTCCAGCCCGCGAGTGCCACCCAGGCCCACAGCCACCAGAGCGGCCCGGCCGCACCCATCAACCAGAGCACCAGCGCGGCCAGCGGCAGGCCCAGCGCCACGCCCAGTGCCGTTCCCTTGAGCAGGTCGGCCAGCCAGAGCCTGGGCGTCATCTTGTTGAAGCCGAAGCGCTCTTCGAGCCGGAAGGTCTGCCACCACGTGAAGGGCAGGTCGATCAGCCCGCCGATCAGGCTGAAGGCGCCAAGCAGCGCGAGCTGTTGCCACATGCCGGCGCCGAGCCAGGTGGCCAGCGTCTTGTCCAGCAGGTCCAGGCCGCCCAGCAAGGTCCAGGCGATCAGGGTGGCCGCGCCCCAGGCGGCTTCGATCAGGCCGAAGCGCATGCGCGCGACCGTGTAGTCGGCGGCCTTGCGGTGTGCTGCCAGATCGACGGCGCCGGCAAAAGGCGCGGGCACGGCATCGCGGTGCCGGGCCACATGGCGGATCTGACGTGCCGCCAGCCAGAAGCGCAGCAGCAATCCGGCACTCAGCGCGACGGCGAAAAGAAGGGTGAAGGCAAGGGAGGCGGACATGCGTGGCGCAGTGTAGTGGCGCCCCACCGGCCACACGGGGCGCGGGTGACTGTGGGCGAGAATGCCCCGATGTCCGCATCCCAAGCCTCTTCTGCCCCGGCCCTCCCCAAGAGCGATCAGAACCTCGTCTGGCTCGACTGCGAGATGAGCGGCCTCGATCCCGAGAAGGAGCGCCTGCTCGAGATCGCCGTCGTCGTCACCAGCCCCGACCTGTCGGTGCGTATCGACGGCCCCGTGCTCGTCGTCCACCAGAGCGACGCCGTGCTCGACGCCATGGACGCGTGGAACAAGGGCACGCATGGCCGCAGCGGCCTGATCGACAAGGTGCGCACCTCCACCCTCGACGAAGCCGCTGCCGAGCAGCAGCTCATCGACTTCCTCATGCGCTACGTGCCGCGCAGCGGCTCGCCGATGTGCGGCAACACCATCGGGCAGGACCGGCGCTTCCTGGTCAAGTACATGCCGCGGCTGGAGGCTTACTTCCATTACCGCAACCTCGACGTCAGCACGCTCAAGGAATTGGCCAAGCGCTGGAAGCCCGCCGCCTATGCCGCCTTCAAGAAGCAACAGGCCCACACGGCGCTGGCCGACGTGCACGAGTCCATCGACGAGTTGCTGCACTACCGCGACACCTTCCTGCGCCTGCACGATTGAACATTTGCTCAAAGCGGGATTAGGCAAAACCCTGAACTCCTGCCATAATCGTGGGCTCGCTGCAAAACCATGACCGCAGCGAGTTTGCGCATCTCCCTTCTTGCACATTGGTCGGCGGCTCCCGCACACAGCGGAACAGCTCGATGAACCCGACCACGGCGCCTGATCCTCTTACACGGATCGCCTGCGCGCCGATCGTCGTTGGATGGTTGATGTTTTTCTGAACCTCCAACGTGCCTGCCCCTGCGGGGCGGCGTGCGTTCACGATCAGTTTTATGACCGACTCCCTGCATGAGCAGGGCGCTGCTGCGCCTGTGCTCGACCCTTCCTTTTCCACTGAAATCGTGGCTGATGGCCGCGCCGACGCGCCCGAAGCCGTCCTGGCCCACGACGTCGTCGCCGAGCCTGCTGCGCCCGAGGGCCCGCATCCTTTTGCCAAACTCGGCTTGGCGCCCGAACTCGTCGCCGCCGTGCGCGACCTGGGCTACACCGAACCCACCGCCGTCCAGACGAAGGCCATCCCGATGGCCATGCCCGGCAACGAAGAGCAGGACGCCAGCGCGGCCGGCTTCGTCGACCTGATGGTCTCCAGCCAGACCGGCAGCGGCAAGACCGCCGCCTTCCTGCTGCCCGTGCTGCACACGCTGCTGTTGCAACAGCAGCGCGAAGAAGAAGAGGCCAAGGCCGAGCATGCCCGCCTGGTGGCCGAAGCCGCCGCCCGCGGCGAAGCGCCGCCCAAGAAGCCCCGCCGCGTCAATCCGACGCAGTCGCGCAACTTCAAGGCGGCCGTCCCCGGCGCGCTGGTGCTGTGCCCCACGCGCGAACTGGCTCAGCAGGTGGCCCACGACGCCATCGAACTGGTGCGCCACTGCCGCGGCCTGCGCATCGCCAACGTGGTGGGCGGCATGCCCTACCAGTTGCAGATCGCCCGCCTGCAGAACGCCAACCTCGTGGTGGCCACGCCCGGCCGGCTGCTGGACCTGCAGCGTTCGATGCAGATCAAGCTGGATCAGGTGCGCTTCCTCGTCGTCGACGAGGCCGACCGCATGCTCGACCTGGGCTTCGCCGACGACCTCGCCGAGATCAACCAGCTGACCATCCAGCGCCAGCAGACCATGATGTTCAGCGCCACCTTTGCGCCGCGCATCCAGCAACTGGCCGCCCGCGTGATGCGCGAGCCGCGCAAGGTGCAGATCGACAGCCCGCAGCAGAAGCACGCCAACATCCGTCAGGTGCTGCACTGGGCCGACCACGCCAGCCACAAGCGTGCGCTGCTCGATCATTGGCTGCGTGACACGGCCATCCAGCAGGCCGTGGTCTTCGCCAGCACGCAGATCGAATGCGACGGCCTGGCCAATGACCTGCAGCAGGCCGGCTTCTCCGCCGTGGCGCTGCACGGGGCGCTGAGCCAGGGCTTGCGCAACCGTCGACTCATGGCGCTGCGCAACGGCCAAGTGCAGATCCTCGTGGCCACCGACGTCGCTGCCCGCGGCATCGACGTGCCGACGATCAGTCACGTTTTCAACTTCGGCCTGCCGATGAAGGCGGAGGACTACACCCACCGCATCGGCCGTACCGGGCGGGCGGGCCGCGATGGTATCGCCGTGACCTTCGCCGAGTTCCGCGACCAACGCCGCATCTTCGACATCGAAGCCTTCACCAAGCAGCAGTTCCAGCCCGAAGTGATCGAAGGCATGGAGCCGACCCGCCGTGCGCCGACGGCCCAGCCGCCGCGTGGCGGCGCGGGCCGGGGCCGTGGTGGTCCGGCCGGTCGCCAAGGAGACGACCGCCGTCGCTCGCCTGGCTTTGCCGGCGGTGGCCGTGCGCAGGGCTGGGGTGAGTCCTCGGGCGGCGCGCGTCATGGCGGCCAGCGCTCGCAGGGTTTCGACGGTGGCGCTCGCGCAGGGGGTGGCTTTGGCCGGCCTCAGGGCGACGACGGTTTCGGTGGCGGCCATCGCGGCCGTCAAGAGGGCTTCGGCGGCGGCCAACGTTCTGGCGAAGGCTTCGCAGGTCATCGTGGACACAACGAAGGCTTTGGCGGCCGTGGGCATGGCGAGGGCTTTGGCGGTCCCCGCTCGCACGGCGACAGCCGCCGGCCCGCGCCTGCTGCGCGCGACGGTCGTCCTTCGGGCGCCGGTCGTGGCCCCGGCGGCAAATCTTTTTCGGGTCGTGCCTTCGTTCCGCGTGACAGAGGCTAAAAAATCGTGTCATAATCTCACCTCTTCGGGCCGTTAGCTCAGTTGGTTAGAGCAGAGGACTTGAAGGGCATCAGCCTAAAGGTGCCTCGGCGCCAACGGATGAAGCCCGACGGGTTGCTCAAGGTAAGTTCACTCTGCCTTGAAGTAGAACTTCTCAAATTCGGCGAACGCTAACGTGCTCTTCCGAGCGCCAGGCCAACGCCGAGCGAAGCCCCGAAAGGGGAACGTGTAGAGACTCGACGGGAAGGCCGAAAGGCAAGACAGAGTCCAGACCACGAACCGGAAACGGGCAGCGAAAGCTGAAGTGGTAGGCATAATCCTTTGGTCGCTGGTTCAAGCCCAGCACGGCCTACCAGGACGGAAGAAACGAAGAAAGTTTTGCTTGATAGTTGGCGCCACGAAAATGTCGTGCTATACTAGAAAGCTCAGCGGCTGTAGCTCAGCTGGATAGAGTACTTGGCTACGAACCAAGGGGTCGTGGGTTCGATTCCTGCCAGCCGCACCATATTTCCCTATGGGGAACAACGGGTTAGCGCCACAAGCGCTAGCCCGTTTTTCTTTGTCCGAAACTTTTGAGGGAGTTCGCGCATGAGCAAAGCCTTCACCAAGGAACGCGACAACGGTGATGAGGACGACGAGGCGGGCGGCCTCCCGCCCTTACCCCCAGGTGGCAAGAACTACATCACGCCGGCAGGTTATGAGCGCCTGCGTGCCGAACTACTGTCATTGATGGATGTGGAGCGTCCCAAGGTGGTCGAGGCCGTCCACTGGGCCGCCAAGAATGGTGACCGATCGGAAAACGGCGACTACCTGTACGGCAAGAAGCGGCTTCGAGAAATCGACCGGCGGATCCGCTTTCTCACCAAACGCCTGGAGATCGCCGAAGTGACCGATCCGTCGGCCCATTACGGCAGCGACCAGGTGTTCTTTGGCGCTACCGTGACCTACGCGGACGAATCCGGCGAGGAGCACACGGTCACCATCCTGGGGATCGACGAGGCGGAGAGCGCACAACGCCAGGTAAGCTGGATCGCGCCCATCTCGCGGACCTTGCTCAAGGCCCGCGTGGGCGATGCGCTCAAGCTGGTGACACCCGGCGGTACGCAGGAGATCGAGGTGGTCGAGGTCGTGTACCCGGCGCCGGCTTCCCTCTGATCGGACCACAGCGCGGGCGGGCGACGGCGGGGGGCGCTCAGGGCGCGGGCACGATCCGCCGTGCCGACAGCACGGACGGTGTACGCCGCGCGGCGCGCAGCACGGATTCGACATGGGCTGCGTCGCGCACAGCGATGACGAAGCGCAGGTCGGTCGAATCCTGCTGGCTTTCGTCTGGCATCTCGACGTGGGTGATGTCCGCCTCGGCCCGGGCGAGGGTGGAGGCGACGCGCGCCAGCACGCCCTTGTCGTTGCGAACCGTCACGAGGATGCCCGTCTCGAAGCTGCGCACGGGCTCGTCGGCCCATTCCACTGCGAAGAAGCGCTCGGCGTCCTTGTGGCGCAGCCGCTGGCCGACCCCGCAGGCGTCGGTGTGGACCACCAGACCTTCGCCATGGCCCAGATAGCCCACGATCGGATCGCCGGGCACGGGGCGGCAGCACAGCGCAAAGCGCACGGATGAGTTTTCGCTGCCGTCCAGCGTGACCGCGCCTTGCGAGACGTTCTCATGCGCCGTGAAGCGCTCGCGGCTCATCAGCAGCGCATCGGGCTTCTCGCCACGCTCGGCCAGCAGCGTCATCAACCGCTTGGCCACGATGCTGGCCACCCGCTTGCCGAGGCCGATGTCGGTCATCAGGTCTTCGCGGTTGCGGTTGCCGGTGAAGCGCAGCAGCTTGTCCCAGATCGCCTGATAGTCCGCTTCGATTCCCGGCAGCTTGCGCACGCCCTCGGCACGCAGCGCCTGGGACAGCAGCTTTTCGCCCAGGCGCTCCGACTCGGCCTGGGCGAGGGTCTTGAGGTAATTGCGGATCTTCGAGCGGGCCCGCCCGGTACGCACAAAACCCAGCCATGCCGGGTTGGGCGTGGAGACCGGCGCGGTGATCACCTCGACCACGTCGCCGTTCTTGAGTTCGGTGCGCAGCGGCACCTGCTCTCCGTTGATGCGGGCTGCCGAGGCGTGGTGGCCCACGTTGGTGTGGATTGCATAGGCAAAGTCCACCACCGTGGCGCCGCGCGGCAGCGCCAGGATCTCGCTGCGAGGCGTGAAGACATAGACCGCGTCCGGGAACAGATCCACCTTGACGTGTTCCCAGAACTCACGCGCGTCGCGCGTCTCGTCCTGGATGTCGACCAGCGACTGCAGCCACTTGGCGCTGAGCCGCTCGCCCTGGTCTGCATCGCCGACGGCCTTGTAAAGCCAGTGTGCCGCCACGCCGGACTCGGCGACCACATGCATCGCTTCGGTACGGAGCTGGAACTCCACGTTCACGCCCGAAGGGCCCACCAGCGTCGTGTGCAGCGACTGGTAGCCGTTGATCTTGGGGATCGCGATGTGATCCTTGAACTTGCCCGGGTGCGGCTTGTACAGCTGGTGCAGCACGCCCAGGCCCGTGTAACAGGCGATCGTGCTGGGCACGATCAGGCGAAAGCCGTAGATGTCGGTGACCTGTGCAAAGCTCAGGTGCTTGTCGTCCATCTTGCGGTAGATGGAATACAGCGTCTTCTCGCGGCCGGCGATACGCACTTGGAGGCCGGCGGCAGCAAACGCCGTCTCCACGTCGCGCTGCACTTTCTGGATGAGATCGCGCCGGCGGCTGCGGGCCTTGGCCACGGCCTTGGTCAGGATCGCGTGGCGCCAGGGCTTGAGATGCCGGAACGACAACTCCTGCAACTCGCGGTAGGTCTGGTTGAGCCCCAGGCGGTAGGCGATGGGGGCGTAGATGTCCAGCGTCTCGCGCGCGATGCGGCCCCATTTGGCCCGCGGCGCATCGCTCAGGGTGCGCATGTTGTGCGTGCGGTCGGCCAGCTTGATGAGGATGACGCGCACGTCGCGCGCCATGGCGAGCAGCATCTTGCGGAAGGACTCGGCCTGGTTCTCCTCGCGCGTGTCGAACTGAAGCTTGTCGAGCTTGGTGAGGCCGTCCACCAGTTCCGCCACCGCCGAACCGAAACGCTCGACCAATTCAGGCTTGGTGACGCCGCAGTCTTCGATGGCGTCGTGCAGCAGCGCGGCCATGAGGGCCTGGGCATCGAGCTTCCACTCGGCACACTGGGCGGCGACGGCGATGGGATGCGTGATGTAGGGCTCGCCGCTGTTGCGCAACTGGCCGAGATGGGCTTCGTCGGCAAATCGGTAGGCGCGGCGCACCAGGTCCACATCCTCCGCCGCCAGATAGTCCAGTCGCGCAGTCAGCGCGGCGAAGCTGGCCGCAGCCGCATTCAGCGCGGCGGTCGGCGCCTTGCCGGGCGCCGGCGCCGCGCCGGATGCGGAAGAGGGAAGGACCACACTCATGCTTCGACTTTAGCCGCTGAAGCGTCCCGCGGTCTCCGGGCGCAAAAAAAGCACCTCGAAAGGTGCTTGTTCTTCGCCGGAGTTGCGAGAGGTGGCGGCAATCAGCCCGGAACCTTCTTGAGCATCTCGAGGCCGACCTTGCCATCGGCGATCTCGCGCAGGGCGGTGACCGCGGGCTTGTTCTTGCTCTCGATCTTGGGCGCATGGCCCTGGCTCAGCATGCGGGCGCGATAGGTGGCCGCCAGGACGAGCTGGAAGCGGTTGGGGATCTGCTGCAGGCAGTCTTCGACGGTGATGCGGGCCATGACGGTATGCCTTGATGAAGTGTCAGGGAATGTTCAGTGCCGCGAAGGTGTCGGCACGGGCGCGGCGCTGGGCAGAGTAGCGAAGCCGCTGCGCGTGAACGATCGCTTTGAGGTCGAAAAGCGCGCGTTCAAATAACTCGTTGATTATAACGTAGTCGAATTCACGGGTTTGCGTCATCTCCTCGGCCGCATTCTGCAGGCGCAGCTCAATGACCTCGGGGGCGTCCTCGCCGCGGCGCTCCAGGCGGGAGCGCAACTCTTCCCAACTCGGCGGCAGGATGAAGATCAGCACCGCGTTGGCGAACACCTTGCGCACCTGCAGCGCGCCCTGGAAGTCGATTTCCAGGATCACGTCGGCACCCGAGGCGATGCGCTCTTCCACCGCGCGCTTGGACGTGCCGTATCGGTGGCCATGCACATTGGCCCACTCGAGGAAGGCCTCGGCCTGCACCATGGCGTCGAATTCGGCGGGCGAGACGAAGAAGTACTCGCGGCCGTGCTTTTCCTGCCCGCGCGGCGCACGGGTGGTGTGCGAGACCGACGGGTTGACCGCCGAATCCAGCTCGCGCAAGGCCTTGACCAGGCTGGACTTGCCGGCGCCGCTCGGCGCCGCGACGACAAACAGGTTTCCGGGATATTCCATGGCGCTCATTCGATGTTCTGGACCTGCTCGCGCATCTGCTCGATCAGCACCTTCATGTCGACGCCGATGCGGGTGAGTTCGAGTGCCGCCGACTTCGAGCCGAGTGTGTTGGCCTCGCGGTGCAGTTCCTGGATCAGGAAGTCGAGCCGCTTGCCGACTTCGCCGCCCTTGGTGAGCAGCCGGTCGATCTCGTCGAGGTGGGCGCGCAGACGGCCCAGTTCCTCGGCGACGTCGATGCGGATCGCAAAGGCGGTGGCCTCGGAGAGCGCGCGGTCCTGCGCGGTCTCGGGCGTCGCACTGCCCGCGGTCAGGCCCATGGCTTCCTGCCAGCGCTCCAGAAAGCGGGTGCGTTGCTGCTCCACGAGCCGGGGCACGAGCGGTTCCGCCTGCTCGGCCAGGGCGCGCAGGCCCTGCAGCCGCTCCTGCAGCAAGGCCACGAGCCGGCCGCCTTCGCGCTGGCGCGCGGCGATCAGGTCGTCCACCACGGAGGTGGCGAGAGCGACGACATCGAACTGTTCGGCGGGCAGCGTGCGGCCGCCGTCGCTGCCGGCCAGCCGCAGCACATCGGCCACGCTCAGCTCGCGGGCCGTCGGCAGCCAGGCACGCACCGCGTCCTGGACGCCGTTGAGCCGCTGCAGCAGGCGCACGGAGGGCTCGGCCACCGCCGCGTCCGTGCCGGTCTCGACCGAGCCACGCATCTCGACCTTGCCGCGCTTGAGGCGGCGGGTGAGAAGTTCGCGAAGGGCCGGCTCGTGCTGGCGCAGCTCTTCGGGCAGCTTGAAGCTCAGGTCCAGGAAGCGGCTGTTGACGGCGCGCAGCTCCAGGCCGAGGCGAGGGCCCGGGCGTTCCTCGCCCGCGGGCGCGTCCGCGCTCGACGCGCGGCTCTGGCCGCTGGCGTAACCGGTCATGCTGTAAACTGCCATTGCACCTCGCTCTCGGCTCGTGTTCGTCTGACAAGCCCCGCAGAAGCGACGGGCCGGCACCCTCTCTCATGTGGATCGACGGGCTTGCCGCCTCACCTCTTCGGGCGAAGCCTCCGATTATGTCAAAGGTCAAACCGTCGCCCCTGATGCCGGACACGGTGATCGGTGGCTACCGAGTCGTTCGACGCATTTCCTCCGGCGGTTTCGGCGTGGTCTACCTGGCGGTGGACAAGGCGGGCCAGCAGGTCGCCATCAAGGAATACCTCCCTTCGTCGCTCGTGACGCGCGAGGACGGCAGCCTCATTCCGCAGGTGGCGCCCGAAAAGCTGTCGCTCTACCGACTCGGACTCAAGAGCTTCTTCGAGGAGGGCCGGGCCCTGGCGCAGATCGCCCATGCCTCGGTGGTGAGCGTGCTCAACTTCTTCCGCGAGAACGAGACCGTCTACATGGTGATGAACTACCTGGAAGGCGCCACGCTCCAGGACTTCATCGTCACCGCCCGCGAACTCAAGCGCGCCAAGGTGTTGCGCGAGTCGACCATCCGCTCGCTGTTCGACGAGATCCTCCGCGGTCTGCGTGTGGTGCACCAGCACAAGATGCTGCACCTGGACATCAAGCCCGCCAACATCTTCATCACCGACGACGACCGCGCGGTGATGATCGACTTCGGCGCCGCCCGCGAGGTGCTCTCCAAAGAGGGCAACTTCGTGCGGCCCATGTACACGCCCGGCTTTGCTGCGCCCGAGATGTATCGGCGCGACTCTTCCATGGGCCCGTGGACCGACATCTATGCCGTGGGCGCCTGCATGTACGCCTGCATGCACGGCTATCCGCCGCTGGACGCCCCCCAGCGGCTCGACAAGGACCGCCTGGGCCTGTCGCTCACGCGCATGCGCGGCGTGTACTCGGACGACCTGATCGAGGTGGTCGAGTGGTGCATGGCCCTCGACCCGCTGTCGCGGCCCCAGTCCGTCTTCGCGCTGCAGAAGGAGCTGGGCCGCGAGGGCGAGCGCCGCTACACCAAGCTGTCGGTGGCCGAGCGCATGCGCCTGTCGATCGACAACATGCGTGCCACGGAGCGCAAGCCGCTGGCCAAGGCCGGCACGCCCACCACCCGTCCGGCGGCGTCATGAAGTTCTCCGTCTTCCAGGTCAGCCGCAAGGGCGGGCGCCTCAAGAACGAGGACCGCATGGGCTACTGCTACACCCGCGAGTCGGCGCTGTTCGTGCTGGCCGACGGCATGGGCGGCCATCCGGAAGGCGAGGTGGCGGCGCAGATCGCGCTGCAGGCGGTGGCGGCGCTGTTCCAGCGCGAGGCGCGGCCCGTGCTCAAGGACGTGCGCGCCTTCCTCGCGGCGGCGGTCATGGCGGCCCACCAGCAGATCATGCGTTACGCCAGCGGCAAGGCCATGCTCGACACGCCGCGCACCACCATCGTGGTGGCGGTGCTGCAGCAGGGTTGCGCCACCTGGGTCCACTGTGGCGATTCGCGCCTGTATGCGGTGCGGGGCAACCGGCTGATGGTGCGCACGCGAGACCACTCCAATGCCGAGCGGCCTCGTGCCGAGGGGGGCGCCATGCCGGTGAACCGCAACCTGCTGCAGACCTGCCTGGGCTCGCCGGTGCCGCCGCTGTTCGATCTGTCCGAGCCGCTGTCCCTGCAGCAGGGCGACCGCCTGATGCTCTGTTCCGACGGGCTCTGGAGCGTGGTCGAGGACGCGCTGCTGGTCCGCACCCTCGGCGCCCGCCCGGTGGCCGATGCGGCGCCCGAACTCGTCGAGATGGCCCTGCGCCGCGGCGGCAGTCACTCCGACAATGTCACGCTGATCGCGGTGGAGTGGGAGACGCCCGATGCGCCCGGCTCCGAGCCGGGCGTTTCCACCGACAGCATCGGGCCGGACGTCTTTGCCTCCAGCATCCAGGCCGGGCTGCCGGGCGAGGAAGACCACGACGAGCTCGACGAGGCCGCCATCGAGCGCTCCATCGCCGAGATCAACGAGGCGATACGGCGCTCCGCCGCCCGAAAGAACTGATCCGCGCAAGGTGCTGCACGGCGAGCCTTCCGGGCCCGCGGCCATCGCCTTGCTTTTCCACGTTTCCGATCCAGAGATTCACATGAGCCCTTTCATCCGCAGCAGCGGCCGCACCGCCGACCAGCTCCGCCCCGTGCGCATCACCCGCGGCTTCACCATCCATGCCGAAGGCTCCGTCCTGATCGAGTTCGGCCAGACCCGTGTGCTGTGCACCGCCTCCGTCGAAGAAAAGGTGCCGCCGCACAAGCGCGGCAGCGGCGAGGGCTGGGTCACCGCCGAGTACGGCATGCTGCCCCGCGCCACCCACACCCGCGGCGATCGCGAGGCCGCACGCGGCAAGCAGAGCGGCCGCACGCAGGAGATCCAGCGCCTCATCGGCCGCTCCATGCGCGCCGTGTTCGACCTGGCCGCGCTGGGCGAACGCACGATCTATCTCGACTGCGACGTGCTGCAGGCCGATGGCGGCACGCGCACGGCCGCCATCACCGGCGCCTTCGTGGCGGCGCACGATGCGGTCGCCAAGCTCATTGCCGCCGGCACGCTGGCCGCGTCGCCGATCCGCAGCCATGTGGCCGCCATCTCGGTCGGCATCGTGCAGGGCACGCCGCTGCTGGACCTGGAATACGTCGAAGACTCCGCCTGCGACACCGACATGAACGTCGTCATGACCGGCGCCGGCCACTTCGTGGAAGTGCAGGGTACGGCCGAGGGCGCCGCCTTCAGCCGCGACGAGATGAACCAGCTGCTGGCGCTGGCCGACAAGGGCATCGCCGAGCTGGTGCAGCTGCAGAAGCAGGCGCTGCAGATCGCCTGAGCACGCGCGCGTACGAGACATCCATGAAACTGGTTCTCGCATCCAACAACGCGGGCAAGCTGGCCGAGCTGCAGCAGCTCTTCGGTACGCTGGGGCTCACGCTCGTGCGGCAGTCCGAGCTGGGCGTGGGCGAAGCGGAGGAGCCCTTCCGCACCTTCGTCGAGAACGCGCTGGCCAAGGCCCGCCACGCCAGCGCGGCCACCGGCCTGCCCGCCATTGCCGACGATGCCGGCCTGTGCGTCGACGCCTTCGGCGGCCTGCCTGGCGTGGACACGGCCTACTACGCCACGCAGTTCGGCTACGAGAAGGGCGACGCCAACAACGTCAAGGCACTGCTGGCGCAGCTGCGCGGCGAATCCAACCGCCGCGCCGCGCTGGTCAGCACGCTGGTCGCGCTGCGCCACGTCGAGGACCCCGAGCCGCTGGTCGCCGTGGGCCGCGCCGTCGGCGAGATCACCACCGAGCCGGTGGGCGAGCACGGCTTCGGCTTCGATCCGGTGATGTTCCTGCCCCAGTTCGGCAAGACCTTCGCGCAACTGCCGCCCGAGGTGAAGAACGCCCACAGCCACCGCGGCCAGGCCGCGCGCGCCATGCTGGCCCTGATGCGCGAGCGCTGGGCCCTGGGCGGATGAGCAGCATCCCGATCCAGCCCGTCGTGGCCGTGGCGCCGCAGGCCAACGACGTGCTGCACATGATGCGGCCCGGCCCGCTGCAACTGGCCGCATCGCCGCCGCTGTCGCTATACATCCACCTGCCCTGGTGCCTGCGCAAGTGCCCCTACTGCGACTTCAACTCGCACGAGTGGCGCGGTGAGGGCGATGCGGCGGCCGTGCCCGAGCAGCGCTACATCGACGCCCTGATCGCCGATCTGGATGCCGCGCTGCCCCTGGTGTGGGGCCGCACCGTGCACACCATCTTCCTGGGTGGCGGCACGCCCAGCCTGTTCGCGCCCGAAAGCATCGACCGGCTGCTCGGCGCCGTGCGCGCCCGCCTGCGGCTGGAGCCCGGCTGCGAGATCACGCTGGAGGCCAACCCCGGCACCTTCGAGCGCGACCGCTTCCGCGCCTACCGCGCCGCGGGCGTCACGCGGCTGTCGGTCGGCGTGCAGAGCTTCGACGACGCGCACCTGAAGGCGCTCGGCCGCGTGCACGACCGCCGCCAAGCCATCGCCGCCGTCGAAGAAGCCGCCCAGGCCTTCGAGACCTTCAATCTCGACCTGATGTACGCGCTGCCCGGGCAGACGCCGCAGGGCCTGGAGGCCGAGCTGGACCAGGCCCTGGCCCTTGCGCCCCCGCACCTGTCGATCTACCACCTGACCATCGAGCCCAACACCTTCTTCGCCAAGCACCCGCCCGTGCTGCCCGAGGACGACATCGCCTACGCCATGCTCGACCGCATCACCGAGCGCACGGCGGCCGCGGGCCTGGCGCGCTACGAGGTGTCGGCCTATGCAAGGCAGGGCCACAGCTGTACGCACAACCTCAACTACTGGCAGTTCGGCGACTACCTGGGCCTGGGCGCGGGTGCGCACGGCAAGCTGAGCTTTGCCCACCGCATCGTGCGGCAGGTGCGCGTGCGCGACCCGCAGCGCTACATGGCGCAGGCCCTGGCCGGCCAGGCCGTGGCCCAGAGCGACGACGTGGCACTGGCCGACCTGCCCTTCGAGTTCATGCTGAATGCGCTGCGGCTGAAGGAAGGCTTCACGCTGGCCCAGTTTGGCGAGCGCACCGGCCTGGCCATCAGCGCCATCCGCCGCCCGCTGGAAGAGGCCGAAGCCCGCGGCCTGCTGGCGCGCGACCTGCACCGCGTGTGGCCCACCGAGCGGGGCATGGATTTTCTGAGCGACCTGCAGGCGATGTTCCTGCCGGAGGGCGGCGAGGCGGACTGACGCCGACCCACCCGCGGAAGGGCGCGGCGGTGCCCTTACACTTGCGGCCTCTTTTCGCCTTCGGGCGCCATCCGGCGCCGCCGCAGAAGGCCGACCCAGGAAGCGTGGCAGAGTGGTCGATTGCACCGGTCTTGAAAACCGGCGACGGGCAACCGTCCGTGAGTTCGAATCTCACCGCTTCCGCCAATCTTGGCTTCCCTCCGCATTAACGGACTATCCGGCCCGCTGACTCCGCCAAGCGTCGCTGCATGAAAATCGCGGCCCGCTCATGCCGCCTTCCGCTTCGCTCACCAGTGATGTCGCCGCTCTCCGGGCTTCGCCCCGCTGGCGCCGTCTTGCCGCCTGGAGCGCCCTTCTCGCCGCAGCCGTCCTCATCATCGCCCTCGCCGGCCAATGGGCCGCCGACCGCGCCGCCCGCAACCAGGCCGACGAAATCCGCCGCGCGGCAGAGGTCCAGCTCTCGGGCCTGCGCGATGCCACCGGCCGCTACCGGCACCTGCCCTTCACCGCGGCCCTGCACCCTGTGGTGCTCGCGCTGCTGAACGCGCCCGGGCAGGCCGCGCTCGGCCAGAGCGCCAACCGCTACCTCGAAGAACTCAACCGGCTGGCCGGCTCCGACGTGCTCTATCTCATCGACGCGCACGGCGTCACGCTGGCCGCCAGCAACTGGGCCGCGCCACAGAGCTTCGTCGGCCATTCCTATGCCAACCGCCCGTACTTCACCGAGGCGCTGGCGGGCCGCAGCGGGCGCTTCTACGGTGTGGGGCAGACCACCGGCGAGCCCGGACTGTTCATCTCGGCGCCGGTACGGGGCGACGGTGACCAGGTGCTGGGCGTCGTCACCGTCAAGGTCAGCCTGCGGCAGCTGCAGGAGTCCTGGCGCATCGCCAAGGATCCGATCCTGCTCACCGATGCGCGGGGCATCGTCTTCCTCAGCTCCGTGCCGCAGTGGCTCTACCACGCCACGCGGCCGGTCGATGCCGAGGGGCTGGCGCAGGTGCGGCGCGACCAGCAGTACGGTCCGCGTGCCAGCTTTCCGCAACTGCCCTGGAAGGTGGCGCGGGACGGCGACCGGCCCGGCGCCTTGATCCGCACGCAGATCGACGGTCAGGCCCGCCACTTCCTGGCGGTGAGCGAGCCGGTGGAAGACCTGCCGTGGACGCTGACGGTGATGGCCGACCACGACCAGGTGCTGCGCACGCGCGAGAGCGCGTGGATGGTCGCCGTGCTGTGCCTGAGCCTGCTGTTGCTGGGCGGGCTCTACTGGCGCCTGCGCGAGCGGCGCTTTGCCGAGCAGCGCGACGCCCGCCGCGAGTTGGAGCTGCGCGTCGAGGAGCGCACCCACGCCCTGGGCGAGGCGCATGCCTTCCGCAAGGCCATGGAAGACGCGCTGCCCGTGGGCATGCGGGCGCGCGACATGGAGGGGCGCATCACCTACGTCAATCCCGCCTTCTGCCAGATGACGGGCTTCGAGGCCGGTGAACTGCTGGGCCGGCTGCCGCCCTATCCCTACTGGCATCCCGACGAGGTCACGCGCCACTGGCACCACTACGACGCCATGATGAGTGGCCGCAGCGCGCCCGATGGCCACGAGTCGCGACTGCGGCACAAGGACGGGCACGAGGTCATCACCATGGTCTACACCGCGCCGCTGATCGACGCCGAGGGCCGGCATGCGGGCTGGATGAGTTCGGTGGTCGACGTGACCGAGCAGCGGCGCGCCGAGCTGCAGCAGCGCCAGAACGAAGCGCAGCTGCAGCATGCCCAGCGCCTGGCCAGCCTGGGCGAGATGGCCTCGACGCTGGCCCACGAGCTGAACCAGCCGCTGATGGCGTTGAGCAGCTTTGCGAGTGCGGCCAAGGCCTTCGCGCAACGCGGCGAGGGCGCACTGCTGACCCAGAGCCTGGACGACACCATCGCGCAGGCCCAGCGCAGCGCCGAGATCGTGCGGCGCATCCGCGGCTTCGTGCGCCAGCGCACCGCGGGCGCGGAGGACTGCGCGCTCGCCACGCTGGTGGCGCAGGCGCTGGCCCTGCTGCGCGGCGAACTGCGGGAGTCCCAGGTGACGCCCGAGGTGCGCATTCCCGACGACCTGCCGCTGCTGCGCGGCGACCGCGTGCTGCTGGAGCAGGTGCTGCTCAACCTGGTCTCCAACAGCCTGCATGCGATGCGCGCGGTGCCGGCCGCGGAGCGCCGGCTCGAGATCGAGGCGCATCCGCGCGAGGGCTGCATCCAGCTGCAGCTGGCCGACCGCGGCACGGGCATCGATCCGGCCATCGCCGACCAGGTGTTCGAGCCCTTCTTCACCACGCGCCCGGGCGGGCTCGGCCTGGGCCTGAACATCTGCCGCACCATCGTCGAGGCCCACCGCGGCCGCCTGTTCTTTGCCGGACGCGAAGGCGGCGGCACGATCTTCACGCTCGAACTGCCCATCGCCTGCCCATGACCCTGCCCGCCAACAACCTGTGTGTCGTCGACGACGACGAGGCCGTGCGCCGCTCGCTGGGCCTGCTGCTGCTGTCACGCGGCTATGCGGTGCGCACCTTCGAAAGCGGCGAGGACTTCCTGGCCGGCGTGGACCTGCAGCATCCCGGCTGCGTCATCCTCGACCTGCGCCTGGGCGGCATGAGCGGGCTGCAGGTCTTCGATGCATTGCGGCAGCGGGACAGCGCGCTGGAGGTGCTCTTCCTCTCCGGCCATGGCGACATTCCCATGGCCGTGGAGGCGGTGCAGAACGGTGCGCTCGGCTGGCTCGAAAAGCCCTGCAACGACGAGCGCCTGCTGGCCGCCGTCGCCAAGGCGCTGGAGAAGGCCCAGGCCGGCGCCGAGCGCCGCCAGGCGCTGCAGGCCGCCCAGGCGCTGTGGCAGAAGCTCACGCCGCGCGAGATGCAGGTGGCGCGGCTGGTGGCCGAGGGCAAGCCCAACAAGGAGATCGCGCAGGAGCTGGCCCCGGTGGAGCTGCGCACCATCGAGACGCACCGCGCCCATGTCTTCGCCAAGCTGGGCGTGGCCAACAGCCACGGGCTGTACCGCTTCCTGCGCGAGCACGGCCTTTAGAACTGCACGTGCCGGGATTGGGGATAACCCCTGCGTAGCGCCACGGAGGCCGCCGGCCCGCGGCTACGGACGACGCCGCCCCGCCGCCGCGCCACACTGCCGGCCGGCCCGCAACGAGGCCGCTCCCGATCACGACAGAAGGAAACAACCATGCAACGCAGTCACTGGAAGGCATTGGCGGGTGGCGCCGTGCTCGCCGCCCTCGTTGCGGCGCCCGCCGCATTCGCGCAAGGCTATCCCGAGCGGCCGATCGAGCTGCAGGTGCCCTTCGCACCCGGCGGCACCACCGACATCGTGGGCCGCGTCATTGCCGATCCGCTGGGCAAGATCCTGGGTCAGCCGGTGGTGGTGGTCAACAAGGCCGGCGGCGGTGGCGCCGTGGGCGCGCTGGAAACCGCACGCGCCACGCCGGACGGCTACAAGCTGGGCGTGGCCACCGTGTCCAGCACGGCCGCCAATCCGGCGATCAACCCCAAGACGCCGTACAACCCGCTGACGGACTTCACGCCCATCATCAACATCGCGGCCACGCCCAACGTGATCGCCGTGAACCCCAGCTTTCCGGCCAAGGACTACGCGGGCTTCATTGCCGAGCTGAAGAAGAACCCGGGCAAGTACTCGTACGGCACCTCCGGCACCGGCGGCATCGGCCACCTGCTGATGGAGCTCTACAAGAGCGTGACCGGCACCTTCATCACGCACATTCCCTATCGCGGCGCCGGTCCGGCCCTCAACGATGTGGTGGCGGGCCAGGTGCCCATGATCTTCGACAACCTGCCCTCGGCGCTGCCCTTCATCAAGGCCGGCAAGCTGGTGCCCATCGTGGTGGCCGCGCCGCAGCGCCTGAAGGAGCTGCCCAATGTGCCCACCTTCAAGGAAGTGGGCCTGGAGCCGGTGAACCGCATGGCCTACTACGGCATCCTGGGGCCCAAGGGCCTGCCGAAGGAGGTGGTCGACAAGATCAGCATGGGCACCAAGAAGGCCCTCGAAGACCCGGCCGTGCGCAAGCGCATCGAAGACACCGGCTCGATCATCGTGGCCAACACGCCCGAGCAGTTTGCTGAACAGATCAAGGCCGAGTACGCGGTCTACAAGGACGTGGTGCAGAAGCAGAAGCTGACGCTCGACAACTGATGCGCCCGCGGCTGGCCGGCGCTCCGTGACGCCAGCCGGCCTGCACCACCAAGCCCGCCTGCTCGGCCTGTCCGCGCGGGCGTTGTCGTTTCAGCTCTCCGTTGTGCTGCGCGACAGCCGCGGCGCGCGGAGCTGGATGCTCGCCTTCAGCGTTGCATGACTTCGCGCAGCGTGACTTCTGCCCCCGTATTGCCCCAGCTGCTTCGCACATAACTCAGCACCGCGGCAATGTCCTCATCGCTCAGCACATGGCCGAAGGGAGGCATGCCGTAGGGGCGCGGATTGCCCTCGGTGGCCGGCGGGTAGCCGCCGCGTCGCACCACCTGCACCAGGTTGACCGGGTTGGCCAGGTTGACTGCCCGGTTGCCCGCGAGCGGCGGGAAGGCGCCCGGCTCCCCCTGGCCCTGGTCGCCGTGGCACCAGGCGCATTGCTGGGCATAGATCTTCTCGCCGCGGGCCAGCAGCGACACGTTGCGGTGCGGTGGCTGGGTGGGGGCAGGCGGCGCGGGCTGCTGCGGCAGCTCCTTCAGGTACAGCGCCATCGCCTGCAGGTCCGCGTCGCTCATGTGCTGCGTGCTGCGGTACACCACCTCGGCCATGGGGCCCAGCACCGAGCCATGCTCGGTGCGGCCGGTCTTGAGCAGCGCCACGATGTCCTGCAGCGGCCAGCCGGCCACGCCCGCCTCGTGCGGCGCGTCGAGTGCGGGTGCATACCAGTTCTCGCCGGGCAGCATGCCGCCGGCCAGGCCGCGGCTCACATCGGTTGCGCCCAGCGTGTTGCGGCTGCCGTGGCAGGCGATGCAGTGGCCCAGGCCCTGCACCAGGTAGGCGCCGCGGTTGTGCTCGGCCGAGCGACCGGGCTCGGGCACGAACTCGGCCGGCCGGAAGAACAGCGCCCGCCACACGGCCAGCGCGACCTGCGTGTCGTAGGGAAAGCGCAGCGTGTGCGGCCGGTTGGCCTGCGTCACCGGCGGCAGGCTCTGCAGCCAGGCGAAGAGCGCGTCCGAATCCTCGCGCGTGACCTGCGTGAAGCTGGTGTACGGAAAGGCCGGATACAGCAGCCGCCCGTTGCGCGAGCGGCCATGGTGCAGGGCGCGCCAGAAATGGTCGGCGTTCCACTGGCCGAGGCCGGTGAGCGGGTCGGGTGTGAGGTTGCCGGCATACAGCGTGCCGAAGGGCGTCTCGATGCCGCGCCCGCCTGCATAGGCGGCGCCGCCTCGGGCGGTGTGGCAGCCGGCGCAGTTGCCGGCAATGGCCAGGTAGCGGCCGCGGTCGAGCTGCGCGGCCGAGGCCGCGGGCGGCGGCAGGTCCCCGCGGATCGGGGCTTCGCCGCGCAGGTTGAGCAGCACCACGGTGGTCGCCAGTGCGGCGAGCAAGGCGGCGAGGGCCAATCCGCTCCACAGGGCAACGCGTCGGAATCCGAACAGGCGGGCTTCGGTCCCGGCAGCACGGGGCGCGCTCATTGGTGCGCCTCCATCGCGCTGCACGCCACCGGCAGGCCCGCGGGCAGGGCCGACGGGGGCACGGCCTTGTAGTTCGCCGGCACCGGCTGCGCGGCCAGCCAACCGGCGACGGCGCGGATGTCCTCGCTCTTGAGCCGCCTTCCGACCTCTGCCATGCAGTCGGGTGCCAGTGCGCGCCGGTCGCCCGTGACCCAGGCGCCCAACTGCGAGGCGATGTACAGGCGCGGCAGCCCCAGCAGCCCCGGAATGCCCGGCTGCACGCCGGTGAGCGCCGGTCCGTGGCAGCGCACGCAGGCCGGAATGCCGCGCGTTGCATCGCCTTCGAACACCAGCGCCCGGCCGCGTGCCAGCTCGGCGGCCGGCAGGTCGGAGGGCGTGGGCGCGGGATAGGGCAGGTCCAGCCCGGCGAAGTACTCGGCCATCTCGCGCAGGTAGGCATCCGAGAGCTGGGCCAGCAGGTGGTTCATGTCGGCCTGCTGGCGCCGGCCGTCGCGGAAGCTGCGAAGCTGGTCATAGAGGTAGCCGGCCGGCTTGCCCGCCAGCCGCGGGAAGTAGCCGGAATTGGTCGCCAGCCCCTCGCGGCCGTGGCAGGTGGTGCAGGCGGCCATGCGGCGCTGCATCTCGTCGGCGGCCTGGGCGCTGCTCAGCGTGCCGGCCAGAAGTGCCAGGGCCAGCACGACCCCGCGTGCAAGGCGTGGGCGCACGCCGGGTCCCTGCCGCGCGCGAGCCGCCTCCGGCCCGCCTTGTCGTCTCGTCACCGTTTTCTTCATGGTCGACTCCGTGGCTCCGTTGCGTCCTCAACCCGCGGGGCGGGTGGCCCGGTGAAGCGCGCGCACCACGTCCGACTGCGTGATGATGCCCACCAGCCGCTTGTCGGCATCGATCACCGGCAGGTGGTGATGCCCCGCCTCGGCGAACAGCGGCACCAGCTCGGCGATGCGGCGGTGGCCGCTCACCACGCGCACCTCGCGGGTCATGATCTGGCCGACGGTCTCGGGCTTGTCGGAATGGGTGAGGCCGTCGCGCCGCAGCAGTGTGCGCAGGCGCTCGCCCACGCCTTCGCGCTGCTCCCAGCCGGCATGGCGCAGGAAGTCGGCCCGCGTCAGGATGCCCACCACGCGCTGCGAGCGGTCCACCACCGGCAGGGCCTTCACGCCCCGCGTGCGCATCAGCGCCCAGGCTTCGTCCAGCGGTGTGCCGAACTGCACCGACGCCGGTTCGGGCGACATCACCTCGGCGCATTGCAGGTGGCCGAAGTTGCGCTCGTAGGCGGCCGATTCGGCGTACTGCAGGATGTCCTGCAGGTCGTCGCGGCTCACGTCCAGCACCTGGTTGTAATGGGCCAGTGCCGCGTCCAGGTCGGTGGCAGAAAAGCGGTCGGCCGCCGACGCGGGGGCCGGGGCCTGCGGCGCATGCGGATAGCGCCGGCCGGTCAGGCCGTTGTAGAGCATGCCCGCCAGCACCAGCAGCAGCGAGTCGACCAGCATCGGAAAGAGCGCGAAGCCGAAACCCACGCCGCCCAGCGCCGCCAGCAGGGCCGAGGCGCCGCCCGGCGGATGCAGGCAGCGCAGCGCGAACATCACGGCGATGGCCGCCAGCACCGCCACCGCGCCCGCCCAGGCCGGGTCGGGAATCAGCAGGGCGCAGGCGCTGCCCACCAGCGCCGAGACGGTGTTGCCGCCCACCACGGCCCAGGGCTGGGCCAGCGGGCTGGCCGGCACCGCGAACACCAGCACCGCGCTGGCGCCCAGCGGGGCCACCAGCCAGGGGGTGCTCATGCCGGTGCGCAGGGCCCACCAGCGGGCGATCAGGGCCGTGAGCAGGATGCCCAGCCCGGCACCGGCGAAGGCCCGCAGCCGTTCGCGGGCGTCCACCCGGGCGGCGGCGGGACGGAAGCGGGCCGCCAGATCGGCCCAGGAGAGAGATGGCATGGTCACGCAGGCAATGCCGGCGCGCGGCTGCCGGCGGGAAGAGGCTGGCCGGCTCGGGGCGGCCGGTACGGGGCGGTCGTGGCCGCCGCCCGCATCCTACGTGGCGCACGGCTTTGGTGCATCTGCCCGGGCGCTCGCGGGCGACATCGGCCGGCCCTCGGCATGCGATCAGCTGCAACCATAGGGAATGAATTCGGTGCGCTGCTCGTCCACCTTGAGCGGCTGGCCGACGAAGGGAAAGGCGCGTTGGGCGCAGTCGCGCCGCTCGCACACCTTGCAGCCCATGCCGATGGGCGTGGCGCGGGCCGGGTCCTGCAGGTCCAGTCCATAGGCATAGACCAGGCGAGGCGCATGCCGGATGTCGCAGCCCAGGCCGATGGCGAAGGTCTGGCGCGGGGCGCCCCAGCCGCGGCTGCCGCCAGCCACCGTGCGCGCCACCCACAGGCTGGTGCGGCCGTCGGGCATGCGGGCCAGCTGCGGCAGGATGCGCCCCGGCTGGCTGAAGGCTTCGTACACTGCCCACAGCGGGCAGGTGCCGCCCGTGCGGCTGAAGTGGAAGTGCGTGGCCGACTGCCGTTTGGAGATGTTGCCCGCCCGGTCCACCCGCACGAAGAAGAAGGGCACGCCCGGCGCACTCGGGCGCTGCAGCGTGCTCAGGCGGTGGCAGGCCGTCTCAAAGCCCACGCCGAAGCGCAGCGCCAGCAGGTCGATGTCGTGCCGCAGCCGGTCGGCGGCCTCCAGATACTCGCCATAGGGCAGCAGCAGCGCGCCCGCGAAGTAGTTGGCCAGGCCGATGCGCGCCAGCCGGCGGGCCGGCGCGTCGGCGTCGAAGGGCGCGTCGCCGGTCAGCGCCGAGAGCGTGTCGGCCATCTCCAGGAAGGCGAGTTGCGTGGCCATCTGGAAGGCCTGCTGCGCCGGTGCCAGCAGCGGCGAGAGGGTCAGCGTGCGGCTGGCCGCGTCGTACTGCCGCTTGCCGCCGATGCCGGTTGCATCGGCCTGCGTGACCCGCACGTCGTGCCGCTCGCGCAGGCGCTCCGCCAGCCAGGGTGCCATGGCGCCGCCGCGTGCGCGGGTCTGCGCCGCCAGCGACTCGGCCGCGCGGTCCAGTGGATCGAAGTGGTTCCGCTGGGCAAAGAAGAAATCGCGCACCGCCTCGAAGGGCGTGGCGCGCGGCAACCCGAGTTCGGACGACCGGTCGTCGCCCAGGCGCAGCGCCATGGTCTCCAGCTGGGCCTGCAGGTCGAGTTGACGGCGGTGCAGCGCGACCAGCGCGCGGCCCAGCGCGGGCATCTGGGCGGCCACCTCCTGCATCTCGGGCAGGCTGACCGGCTCGGCGGCATCGGCCAGGGCCTCGCGCAGGCCGGCCACCAGGCGTGCCTCGTCGTCTTCGGAGAAGGCCTGGATGTCGACGCCCAGCGTCCGGTTCAGCCGCAGCAGCACCGCCACCGTGAGCGGGCGCTGGTTCTGCTCCAGCTGGTTGAGGTAGCTGGGCGACAGGCCCAGCGCCTGCGCCATGGCGATCTGCGAGAGGCCGCGCTCGGCCCGCAGCTTGCGCAGGCGCACGCCCATGAAGCTCTTCTTCATGCGCAACTCCGTGGCCCAGTGATTCGCAGGATTCGCAGATTCGCCGATTTCGTTCGCACCGATTCGCCTTTTCAGTCCTGGTGGGAGGGCGCCATTCTGCGTAGATTGCGAAGCCTTGCAAGCCGGCTGTTCCGCCGCTGCACACCGTCAGGAGACCTGCCCCATGAGCCTTGCCACCGCACTCGCCCCTGCGCCCGACGCCGCGCCCGCCTTCAAGCCCAAGAAGTCCGTCGCGCTTTCCGGCGTGGCCGCCGGCACCACGGCCTTGTGCACGGTGGGCCGCAGCGGCAACGACCTGCACTACCGCGGCTACGACATCCTGGACATCGCCGAAGTCTGCGACTTCGAGGAGATCGCGCACCTGCTGGTGCACGGCACGCTGCCCAATCGCGCCGAACTCGCGGCCTACAAGGCGCGGCTGCGGGCCCTGCGCGGCCTGCCCGCCAGCGTGAAGGCCGCCCTGGAGCGGCTGCCCGCCGCCGCCCATCCCATGGACGTGATGCGCACCGGCGTCTCGGCCCTGGGCTGTGTGCTGCCCGAGAAGGACGGCCACGGCGCCGCCGGCGCCCGCAACATCGCCGACCGCCTGCTGGCCTGCCTGGGCTCGATGCTGCTGTACTGGCACCACTGGAGCACCAACGGCCGGCGCATCGAGGTCGAGACCGACGACGACGCCATCGCCGGCCACTTCCTGCACCTGCTGCACGGCCGGCGGCCCGGCGAGGATTGGGTGCGCGCCATGCACACCTCGCTCAACCTCTATGCCGAGCACGAGTTCAACGCCAGCACCTTCGCCGCGCGGGTCATCGCGGGCACGGGCAGCGACATGTATTCGTGCATCGCCGGCGCCATCGGCGCGCTGCGCGGCCCCAGGCATGGCGGTGCCAACGAAGTCGCCTTCGAGGTGCAGCAGCGCTATGCCACGCCGGACGAGGCCGAGGCCGACATCCGCCGGCGGGTGGACGCGAAGGAGGTCGTGATCGGCTTCGGCCACCCGGTCTACACGGTGGCCGATCCGCGCAATGCCGTCATCAAGGGCGTCGCCCGGCGCCTGTCGCAGCAGGCGGGCGACCCGCGGCTGTTCGACATCGCCGAGCGGCTGGAGTCGGTCATGTGGCAGGCCAAGCGCATGTTCCCCAACCTTGACTGGTTCAGCGCCGTGAGCTACCACCGCATGGGCGTGCCCACGGCCATGTTCACGCCGCTGTTCGTCATTGCCCGCACCAGCGGCTGGGCGGCCCATGTGATCGAGCAGCGGCAGGACAACAAGATCATCCGGCCCAGCGCGGTCTACACCGGCCCCGAGGACCGCGCCTTCGTGCCGCTGGACCAGCGCGGCTGAGCGATGGCCCTCCTTCGCGCGATCCGCGCAGGTTCCCGTCAGGTTGAGACACCGACCATCCCGCGCCCGGCCGGCCGCATGGTGCGGCCCGCCCATCTGGAGACATCTTCGTGACCCTCAATCGCCGCCTCTTCAACACCGGCCTCGCCAGCCTGGCCCTGCCGCTCGGCTTCGACGCCGCCGCGCAGGACGGCTACCCCAACAAGCCGATCCGCATCGTGTGCCCTTTCGCGCCGGGTGGCGGCTCGGACTTCATCGCCCGCGTGGGCTCCAACCTGCTGGCCAAGGGCGTGGGCCAGTCGGTGATCGTCGACAACCGGCCCGGCGCCGGCGGCACGCTGGGGACGGACTATGCGCTGCACCAGCCCGCGGACGGCTACACGCTGCTGCTGGTGGCGGGCAGCTACACCGTCAACCCGGCGCTGTACAAGCTCAAGTTCGATCCCGTGGCCGACATCACGCCCGTGATCCAGCTGTCCAAGGGCGCCTACGTGCTGTGCATCAACCCCAACAAGGTGCCGGCCAAGAACATGGCCGAACTGCTGGACTACATGCGCAAGAACCCCGGCAAGGTCGCCTTCGCCTCGGCCGGCAACGGCAGCCACCTGCACATCACGACCGAATACCTGTTCGGCATGGCCAAGGTCAAGGGCACGCACATTCCCTACAAGGGCACCGGCCCGGCCGTGACCGACCTGGTGGCCGGCAACGTGGACCTGCTGGTGGCCGGCACCGAGGCGCTGATGCCGCATGTGAAGGCCGGCAAGCTGCGCGCCCTGGGCGTGACCACGGCCCAGCGCCTGGCGGCCTACCCGGACCTGCCCGCCATCGCCGAAGCCGGCCTGCCCGACTACGACGTGGTGGCCTGGCACGGCCTGATCGCGCCCAAGAACCTCCCGCCCGCGGTGCTGGCCAAGATCAACGGCGCCATCAACACCGGCCTGAAGGCGCCCGAGCTGGTCGCGCAGCTGGAGCCCACGGGCGTGTCGCCCGCGGGTGGCACGCCAGAGCAGTTCGGCGCGCTGATCAAGGCCGAGATCCCGCGCTACGCCAAGGTGGCGCGCGACAACAACATCCAGGCCCAGTAAAAACGGGCCGGCCGGCGCGGGCCGCCGGCCGTCTTCCCGCAACGCGGCGGCGCACCGAGGCGCCGCCCGCTCCACGATCCCATGAACAGTCTTCACCGCCAGCCGCTTGCCGGTACCGATCTGCATTTCTACGACGCCCGCGCCGCCATCGAGGCGCTGCAGCCCGGCGCCTGGGCCCGGCTGCCCTACACCGCGCGGGTGCATGCTGAGAACCTGGTACGCCGCGCCGACCCGGCCCGCCTCGACGACTACCTGCGCCAGCTGATCGAGCGCCGCCGCGACCTGGACTTTCCCTGGTACCCGGCACGGGTGGTGTGCCACGACATCCTGGGCCAGACCGCGCTGGTGGACCTGGCGGGCCTGCGCGATGCCATCGCGGCCGAAGGCGGCGATCCGGCCGCGGTGAACCCGGTGGTGCCGGTGCAACTGATCGTGGACCATTCGCTGGCGGTGGAATGCGGTGGTTTCGATCCCGACGCCTTCGCCAGGAACCGCGCCATCGAGGACCGCCGCAACGAGGACCGCTTCCACTTCATCGAGTGGACCAAGCGGGCCTTCGACAACGTGCAGGTGATCCCGGCGGGCAACGGGATCATGCACCAGATCAACCTGGAGAAGATGTCCCCGGTGGTGGCCGTGCAGGACGGCGTGGCCTATGCCGACACCTGCGTAGGCACCGACAGCCACACGCCGCATGTCGATGCGCTAGGCGTGATCGCCGTGGGCGTGGGCGGCCTGGAGGCCGAGAACGTGATGCTGGGGCGTGCGTCGTGGATGCGGCTGCCCGACATCGTGGGCATCGAGCTGATCGGCGAGCGCGCGCCCGGCATCACGGCCACCGACATCGTGCTGGCGCTGACCGAGTTCCTGCGGCAGCAGAAGGTCGTCGGCGCCTATGTCGAGTTCTTCGGCGAGGGGGCGGCGAAGCTGTCCATCGGCGACCGCGCCACCATCTCCAACATGTGCCCCGAGTACGGCGCCACCGCCGCGCTCTTCGCCATCGACGAGCAGACGCTGGACTACCTTCGCCTGACCGGCCGCGAGCCGGCGCAGGTGCAACTGGTGGAGGCCTATGCCAGGGCCGCCGGCCTGTGGGCCGACACGCTGGCGGAGGTCGAGTACGAGCGCGTGCTGCGCTTTGACATCGCGACGGTGGAGCGCAACCTGGCCGGCCCCTCCAACCCGCACCGCCGCCTGCCGGCGCGTGCCCTGGCCGAGCGCGGCATCGCCGATGCAGCCAAGCTGGCCGAAGGCCGCGCCGACGAGGCGGCGGGTCGGCTGCCCGATGGCGCTGTCGTCATCGCCGCCATCACCAGCTGCACCAACACCAGCAATCCGCGCAACGTCATCGCCGCCGCGCTGCTGGCGCGCAATGCCAATGCCCATGGCCTGGTGCGCAAGCCCTGGGTCAAGACCTCGCTGGCGCCCGGCTCCAAGGCCGTGGAGCTGTACCTGCAGGAGGCCGGCCTGCTCGGCGAACTGGAGCGCCTGGGCTTCGGCATCGTGGCCTTCGCCTGCACCACCTGTAACGGCATGAGCGGCGCGCTGGACCCGGCCATCCAGCAGGAGATCGTGGCGCGCGACCTGTACGCCACCGCGGTGCTGTCGGGCAACCGCAATTTCGACGGCCGCATCCACCCGTACGCCAAGCAGGCCTTCCTGGCCTCGCCGCCGCTGGTGGTGGCGTACGCCATTGCCGGCACCATCCGCTTCGACATCGAGCGCGACGTGCTCGGCACCGATGCCCAGGGCCGCGAACTGCGCCTGGCCGACCTGTGGCCCAGCGACGCGGAGATCGACGCCGTGGTCGCGTCCAGCGTCAAGCCCGAGCAGTTCCGCCGCGTGTACGAACCCATGTTCGCGATCCGCGCCGAGGGCGAATCACGCGCCAGCCCGCAGTACGACTGGCGCCCGCAGTCCACCTACATCCGCCGCCCGCCCTACTGGGACACCGAGGGCATGGGCGCGCTGGCCGCCCAGCCGCGGACGCTGCGCGGCATGCGGCCCCTGGCCCTGCTGCCGGACAACATCACCACCGATCACCTCTCGCCCTCCAACGCCATCCTGGCTGACAGCGCGGCCGGCGAGTACCTGGCCCGCATGGGGCTGCCGGAGGAGGACTTCAACTCCTACGCCACGCACCGCGGCGACCACCTGACGGCCATGCGTGCCACCTTCGCCAATCCGCAGCTGGTCAACGAGATGGCCGTGGTCGATGGCGTGGTGAAGAAGGGCTCGCTCGCCCGCATCGAACCCGAGGGCCGCGTGGTGCGCATGTGGGAGGCCATCGAGACCTACCTGCAGCGCCGCCAGCCGCTGGTGGTCATCGCCGGCGCCGACTACGGCCAGGGCTCCAGCCGCGACTGGGCGGCCAAGGGCGTGCGCCTGGCGGGCGTGGAGGCGGTGGTGGCCGAAGGCTTCGAGCGCATCCACCGCACCAACCTGATCGGCATGGGCGTGCTGCCGCTGGAGTTCCTGCCCGGCACCACGCGACACACGCTGGGGCTGGATGGCACCGAGACCTACGACGTGGAGGGCGAACGCATGCCCGGTGCGCAGTTGGATCTCATCGTTCATCGCCGCGGCGGCGAGCCGCTGCGCGTGCCGGTGCGATGCCGGCTGGACACGGCGGAGGAGGTGTCGGTCTACGAGGCCGGCGGCGTGCTGCAGCGCTTTGCGCAGGACTTCCTGGCGGGGCAGACTGCCCCTCTTCAACCGGCCACGCACTGAACCATGCCCGCGCCTCAAATCAAGATCCCCGCCACCTACATGCGCGGCGGCACCAGCAAGGGCGTGTTCTTCCGCCTGCAGGACCTGCCCGAGCGCGCCCGCGAGCCGGGCCCCGCGCGCGATGCGCTGCTGATGCGCGTGATCGGCAGCCCCGACCCCTACGGCAAGCAGACCGACGGCATGGGCGGCGCCACCTCCAGCACCAGCAAGGTGGTCATCCTGTCGAAGAGCAGCCGCCCCGGCCATGACGTGGACTACCTCTTCGGCCAGGTCGCCATCGACAGCGCCTTCGTCGACTGGTCGGGCAACTGCGGCAACCTGTCGGCCGCCGTGGGGCCCTTCGCCATCGCGGCGGGCCTGGTCGATGCGGACCGCGTGCCTGCGGAAGGCGCGTGCACCGTGCGCATCTGGCAGGCCAACATCGGCAAGACCATCGTGGCCCATGTGCCCATGGCGGATGGCCAGGTGCAGGAGACGGGCGACTTCGAACTCGACGGCGTGACCTTCCCGGCGGCCGAGGTGCCGCTCGAATTCCTGGACCCGGCGGAGGAGGGCGAGGGCGGCGCGATGTTCCCGACCGGCCGGGTGGTCGACCAGCTCGACGTGCCCGGTGTCGGCACCTTCGCGGCCACGCTGATCAATGCCGGCATCCCCACCATCTTCCTCAACGCGGCCGAGCTGGGCTACACCGGCACCGAGCTGCAGCCGGTCATCAATGGCGACGCCGCCGCGCTGGCGCGCTTCGAGACGATCCGCGCCTGGGGCGCCGTGCGCATGGGGCTGATCCGCGACGTGGCCGAGGCCGCCACGCGGCAGCACACGCCCAAGGTGGCCTTCGTCGCGCCGCCGCAGGAGTACGTGGCCTCCAGCGGCAAGCCCGTGCGCGCGGCCGACATCGACCTGCTGGTGCGTGCGCTCTCCATGGGCAAGCTGCACCACGCCATGATGGGCACCGCGGCCGTGGCCATCGGCACCGCGGCGGCCATTCCGGGCACGCTGGTCAACATGGCCGCAGGGGGTGGCGAGCGCAGCGCCGTGCGCTTCGGCCATCCCTCTGGTCTACTGCGGGTCGGCGCCGAGGCGCGGCAGGTCGATGGGCCGGCCGGGCCGCAATGGCAGGTCACCAAGGCCCTCATGAGCCGCAGTGCCCGTGTGCTCATGGAAGGCTGGGTGCGCGTGCCCGGCGACTCCTTCTGAACCGGACCGTCAGCGCGTGCCAGGCAATGCCCGGTGCGCTTGGCGGTCGAATCCTCTTGCCTGCATGTCCACTCGCAAACAACTCAAGTCCCTGGTCGAGGCCCGCCGCGGCGTGCTGGTGCCAGGCGCCTTCAATGCCCTCTCGGCCCGGGTGATCGAAGACCTCGGCTTCGAGGCGCTCTACGTCACCGGTGCCGGTGTCACCAACATGTGGTTCGGCATGCCCGACCAGGGCTTCATGGGCCTGGCCGAGATCGCCGACCACACGGCCCGCATCCGCGACGC
Organism: Pseudacidovorax sp.; assembly: GCF_017991995.1. Taxonomy (GTDB): domain Bacteria; phylum Pseudomonadota; class Gammaproteobacteria; order Burkholderiales; family Burkholderiaceae_C; genus Xenophilus. Next base: position 169,497 of record NZ_JAGOPN010000003.1, read on the forward strand.
CGTCGAACTGCCGCTGATCGTCGATGCCGACACCGGCTTCGGCAATGCGCTCAACGTCCATCACACGGTGCGCACGCTGGAGCGGGCCGGCGCCGACTGCATCCAGCTGGAAGACCAGGTCGCGCCCAAGCGCTGCGGTCACTTCTCGGGCAAGGAGGTCATCAGCACCGAAGAGGCCGTGAGCAAGATCAAGGCCGCCGTCGATGCGCGCCGCGATGCCGACCTGATGATCCTGGCCCGCACCGACGCCGCCGCCACGCACGGCTTCGAGGCCGCCATCGAGCGCGCACAGCAGTTCGCCGAGGCCGGGGCGGACATCCTCTTCGTCGAGGCGGTGACGAAGGCCGACGAGGTGCGCGCACTGCCGCAGCGCCTGGCCAAGCCCCAGCTGATGAACATGGTCATCGGCGGCAAGACGCCCATCTTCAACGCCGACCAGCTGGGCGAGTTGGGCTACGGCATCGTGCTCTACGCCAATGCCGCGCTGCAAGGGGCGGTGATGGGCATGCAGAAGGCCCTGACCGTGCTGCGCGACCAGAAGGAAGTGCAGGAGTCCAGCGGCCTGGTGGCGCCCTTCGCCGAGCGCCAGCGCCTGGTGGGCAAGCCCGGTTGGGACGCGCTCGAAAAGCGCTACACCTGAACGGGCGACACGATGCCCACCCGACGTTCCTGGCTCGGCGCCGCGGGCGCTGTGGCAGCCCTGCTGGCGGCCGGCTGCGCGCCCGCGCCGATGCGCCTGGACGGCACCTTCCTGCAGCCCTGGCGCAGCCACGAGGCGCTGTCGCTCGAGGAGTGGCAGCGCCGCCTGCGCGTGACGCGCGAGCTGGGCTGCCGCGAGGTGGTGGTGCAGTGGATGGGCCTGTACGGCGGCGCCAACGACTGGATGCTGACGCCCGCGCTGCTGCAGATGCTGTTCGACGAGGCCGCGCGCCAGGGCATGGGCGTGCGCCTGGGTCTGCCCTACGACGAGCGCTGGTGGACCACGCTCGGTGCCAAGCAGCCCGAGGCGTTGCCGGCCTTCCTGGACCAGACGCGCGATCGCAGCCTGGCCGCCATGCGCAGCGAGCCCTGGCCGGCCCATGCCGCCTTCCGCGGCTGGTACCTGCCCTACGAGATCGACCAGTACAACTGGGCCACGCCCGAGCGCCGGCGCCTGCTCACCGCCTGGCTGCGCGAGCTGGCGGCCGAGCCCCTCAAGCGCAGCCAGCCGCGCCTGGCCGTCTCCACCTTCTACAGCCGCCTGCCCACGCCGGGCTCGCTGGATGGCCTGTGGGCCGAGATCCTCGACGCCGCGCCGCTGCGGCCCATGCTGCAGGATGGCGTGGGCGTCGCCGGCATGGGCAACTACGCGGGGCTGGAGCCGCTGCGCCGCCTGCTGCGCCAGCGCGGCGTCGCCTTCGACCTGATCGTGGAGTTGTTCGAGCAGTTGCCCAACCCGCCCGGCCAGCCCGACGGCTTCCGCGCCCGGGCGGCTACGCTGGAACGCGTGCGCGCCCAGCTGGAGGTGGCGCGCACCTACGGCGCCGAGCATGTGCTCGCCTTCGCCATCGACCCCTGGCTGCTCGGCGACACGCCCGAGGCCAAGAAGCTGCTGCGCGACTGGCGCGGCGGCGACGCCTGAAAAAAGCGTCCGCGCGTGGTCGATGTCACACCGGGCGCGCTCGCGTCAGGTGCTGGTCACGCCTGCTCCGCAAAGCTTGCGAAAAGTGAACATATACTAAAAATGTATCAACATTCGCAAGTTGTGGACGGGCATGAAGGCCGCTGAATCGTTGTCTGCAGCGGCCTCCGTGGAGGACGCCACATCCCGTGCGGCCGAGGTGGCCGCCGCCCATGCCGATGCCGTCGACCGCGAAGGCCGGCTGCCCACCGAGGTGCTCGACGCCCTCCGGGCGGAAGGGCTCATGGGCCTGCTGGTGCCCGCCCGCCACGGCGGCCCCGGGCTGCCGCTGCGCACCGTGGTCAACGTCTGCCGGCGCCTGTCCGAGGCCTGCGCCTCGACCGGCCTGATCTACGCCATGCACCAGTCGCAGTCGGCCGTGGCCATCCAGCATGCGCAGAACAGCGACTGGCTGCAGGGCCTGCTGGCGCGCATGGCGTCCGGGCAGTTGCTGGTGGCCTCGGCCACCACCGAAGGCGCCACCGGCGGTGCCATCCGCTCCAGCGCCTGCTTCCTCGACCCGCAGACGGATGGCCGTCTGCAGCTGCGCAAGAACGGCGCCGTCATCTCCTATGCGCCTGCGGCCGACGTCTTCCTGGTCAGCGCCCGCCGCGCCGAGGATGCCGCGCCCACCGACCAGCGGTTGGTGGCCGTGCTGAAGGACCAGATCCAGCTGCACGCCCACGCGCCCTGGAACCCCATGGGCATGCGCGGTGCCCGCACCGACCGTTACGACCTGGTGGCCGACTGCGGGCCGGCGCAGGTCTATGCCGAGCCGTTCTCGGTGCACATGTCGCAGACCATGCTGCCCACCTCGCACCTGCTGCTGGGCGCCGTGTGGCTGGGCATCGCCGTGTCGGCGCTGGGCCGGGCGCGCGCCTTTCTGCGGCACCGCAACCGTGGCGGTGCGCCGCTCAATCCCATCGCCAACCTGCGGCTGGCCGAGGGCGAGACGCTGGTGCAGCAGTTCCGCGGCACGCTCGCCGCCTGCATGGCGCTCTACGAGGACGCCGACGGCCCGCAGACGGCCACCGAACGCATGGTCAGCTACAACGCGCTGAAGGTCGGCGCTTCGGAGCTGGTGGTGCGCGTCACCGACATCGCGCTGCGCATCTGCGGCATCCAGGGCTACATGGAGCCGGGCGAGTTCTACCTGAGCCGCCACATCCGCGATGCCCATGCCGCAGCCGTGATGGTCAACGACGACCGCATCCTCGGCAGCCTTTCCACCGTGGTGCTGGGCGTGCCGCTCAACCGCGACCTTTGAACATCGAGGCCCCGCGCCTCCGCCTTTTCCATCCATGACCACGCCTGCCGAGATCGAACAACAACTCATCGCCCTGATCCAGTCCGCCATCCTCAAGAAGGTGGACCCGGAGGTGCCCCTGCTCGAATCCGGCCTGCTCGATTCCGTGGCCGCCGTCGAGTTGATGCTGGCCATCGAGAGCCGCTTCGGCTGCACGGTGCCCATCACCGAGGCGCAGGAGCATCTTTACTCGGTGCGCACGCTGACCGACTTCGTGGTCGCCAACGCAGCCTGAGGCCTGCCCCGCCCGCCATGCATTTCGACTACGACAGCGGCCGCTTCGTCCAGACCGAGTCCGGCGGTGAGCGGCCCGCCATCGTGGCCCGCGACCGCCACCTGGACTGGGCCCAACTGCAGCGCGAGGCCGAAGCCTGGTGCGACGAGGCCCGTCGCCTGGGCCTGGACGCGGACATGCCCATCGTCATCCGCGGCCACAAGGAAGCGGCCTTCATGGTGGCGCTGACGGGCGCGCTGATGCTGCGCGCGCCCTTCGTGCCGGTCGATGCCGTGTACCCGGCCGAGCGCCTGGCCAGCATCTGCCAGATCCTCGATGCCCATCTGCTCTACGACGCGGCCCAGGGCCGCTTCGAGGTGCTGCGCGACGGCGCCGGCACGCCGCTGGCCGAGAAGCAGCTCTGCTACGTGATGTTCACCTCGGGCACCACCGGCCAGCCCAAGGGCGTGCAGATCGGCCGCGAGAGCGTGCAGGGCCTGATCGACTGGATGCGTCTGGACTTCGGCCTCGGCGAGCGCCCGGTCTTCCTCGACCAGACGGTGTTCAGCTTCGATGTGTCGCTCTACGACGTGTTCGGCATGCTGGCGCTGGGCGGCACCATCCTTATGCTCGACCGGCAGGACGCCGCCTCGCCGCTGAAGGTGGCGGCATTGATGGCCGAGCATGGCGTGACGACCTGGGTGTCCACGCCGTCCTTCGCGCAGCAGCAGTTGGTCAACCCGGGCTTCACGCAGGCCGCGCTGCCGCAGTTGCGCGCCTTCGTCTTCTGCGGCGAGCCGCTGCCGGTGCCGCTGTGCCGGCAGCTGCGCAAACGCTTTCCCGATGTGCCGCTGCTCAACACCTATGGCCCCACCGAAGCCACGGTGGCGACCACGCTCCTGGTGGTGGAAGACGCCATGCTCGCCACCGACACGCCGCTGCCCATCGGCCGCGCCAAGCGCGACAGCGCCGTGTACTGCGACGAGGGCGAGCTGTGCATCGCCGGCCCGCATGTGATGCGCGGCTACCTCAACCGGCCCGACCTCAACGCCACGCGCATGTTCGTCCGCGACGGTCAGCGCGGCTTTCGCACAGGCGACCTCGGCACCGAGACCGAGGACGGCCTGCTCTTCTGCCATGGCCGCATCGACGACCAGATCAAGCTCAATGGCTACCGGCTGGAGCTGATGGAGGTGGACGCCGCCCTGGCCACGCTGCCGGGCAACCGCGGCGCCTCGGCGGTGGCCCTGCGCCGGCCCAACGGCGCCGTGGCCCGGCTGGTGGCCTTCGTCGAGACCGGGAGCGACGACCCGGCGCTGCCGGCCGAGCTGGCCGACTGGAAGGCGCTGCTGGCCGCGCGCCTGCCGCACTACATGATCCCGTCGGAGCTGCTGCCCTGCGCGCAGTTGCCGGTCTCGGTCAACTACAAGACCGACCGCGCCAGGCTGGCGCGGCTGTACGAGACGCTCAACGCTTGAAGGTGTCGGTGCGGGCCGGCTGCATCGTCAGCACCGGCTTGTCGGCCGTGCCGGTCATGAACAGGCTCAGATGGTCGCCGGCCTGCAGCGCGGGCAGGGCCTGCGCCGCGCTCGTGGCACCGCCGCAGGCCGCAGCCAGCTGGGCCTGCACCGGGTTCACCGAGCGTGCACCGGCCGCCATCGGCGCCACGTCGCGAACGACCGGCGTGCCGGCGGGTGCGATCTGCAACTGGGCCTTGGCACAGCCGGGCACCAGGTTGTAGAAGCGCAGCTCGGCCTTCAGCGCATCGGGCACGTCGCCCGTGTCGTCGATGGCGGTGAAGGCATAGGCGCTGCCCTCGCGCCGCAGCACCCAGGTGCCGAAGCGGTCGGGCTGCACCTCCAGCGTCGCGCTTTTCTTTCCCCCCACCTGAACGGCGAAGGGCCGGCCGCCGGCCACGATGGCATAGCTGGTGGCGGGCGTCTGCGGCCCGATGCGCTGGGCCGGGCCGTCGGCCACTTGTACCAGCAGCGTCTCGGTCGTGGGGTTGACCACGCGCACGAAGGACGAGCCGGCCGGTGGCCGCGCGGCATACAGCTGCGACAGGGCGCCGTCCTGGGCCTGGGCGGGCAGTGTCACGAAGGCGGAGACGGCGGGCAGCACCAGCGCGCGAAGGAGGAAGGCGAGAGGCTTCATCAGAATTGAAAGTAGAGGAACCGCGCTTCGCGATGCAGGTTCATGACGCTGACCAGCAGCAGGATCAGCACCACGACCAGCCAGCCTGTGCTCGGCTGCCAGCGCAGCCACGTGGGCCGGCCTTCCTGCACGCGCCCCAGGGCAGGCGAGAAGCGGCCGAGGATCTGGTAGGCGTTCGGCGCGCCCCAGGCGATGGCCAGCAGCCCCACGATCAGCAGCGCCTGCATGTGGCGGCCGATCAGCGCCTGCCAGCCCGCCCAGCCCTGCGCCAGCAGGCCGGCCGTCTGCGCGCCGCCCAGCGACTCCACGCCGCGCAGCCCGGCCATGCCTTCGAGCAGTGCCAGGGCGCCCTGCACGTCATGGGCGCGGAAGAACACATGCGCCACCGTCACCGAGGCAAAGGTCAGGCCCACGCAGGCGATGAGCCACAGCCGCTTGCCGCGCGCACCCTGCGGCGCGATGCGTGGCGCCAGGCCGATGCGCCAGGCGTGGTTGAGGCACAGGTAGCTGCCATGCAGCAGCCCGTAGATGAAGAACTGCAGCCCTGCGCCATGCCACACGCCCGCCAGGCCCATGGTGTAGAGCGTGGGCCAGCCGATCATCAGCGCGAAGCCCAGCGGCGTGCGGCTGCCGGCGGCACCCACCGGCAGGCCGCGGCGGCTGCGCCAGCGCGACACCTTCATGGCCATCGGGTAGTAGAGGTAGGTGGTGAGGTAGCGCGTCAGCGTCATGTGCCAGCGCGCCCAGTAGTCGATGATGCTGGCCGCCTTGAAGGGCGAGTTGAAGTTCAGCGGAAAGCGCACGCCGAACATCTTGGCCAGGCCCAGCGCCATGTCCGAATAGCCCGAGAAGTCGAAGTACAGCTGCAGCGTGTAGGCCAGCGCGGCGCCCCAGGCGCCCCAGAACTGAGGGTCGCCCGGCGCCGCGAAGCCGGCGTCGGCATAGGGTGCGATGCTGTCGGCCAGCAGCACCTTCTTGGCCAGCCCGATGACGAACAGCGTGCCGCCCACCGACAGGTTCTCGGCGCGGAAGCGGTAGGTCTCGGCCTGGTCGAACTGCGGCATCATTTCCTTGTGATGCAACACCGGCCCCGCGATCAGGTGCGGGAAGAAGGTGACGAACAGCGTGTGGTTGAGCAGGCTCGCCTTCTTCACCGCGCCGGCCTGGCAGTCCAGCAGGTAGCCGATCTGCGTGAAGGTGAAGAAGGAGATGCCCAGCGGCAGCAGGATGTCCTGCACCGGCCCCGCGCGCAGCCCCAGGTCGGCCAGCGCAGCCAGTAGCGTGGTGAAGTACTTGTAGTGGAACAGCAGCGCCAGGTTGCAGCCCACGCCCACCGCGGTGATCCACCACTGCCGGCGCTTGTCGGCAGCACTGCCGATGATGAGCCGGCTGAACACATGGTTGACCAGGATCGAGCCGGCCAGCAGCGCGACGAAGCGCGGGTTCCACCAGCCGTAGAAGACGAAGGAGGTCAGGCACAGCCACAGCGCCGCCCAGCGCCGGCCGGCCGCGGCCAGGGCGTAGTAGCCACCCAGCGCCACTGGCAGGAAGAGGAACAGGAAGAGGTACGAGTTGAACAGCATGCGCGTCAGGGCAGGGCGGCGGCGGCACGCGCCTCGTCGGCGCTCAGGGGCAGCGAGAGCGAGAGCTCGGAGAAGGTCCACACCACGAGCTTGAGGCTGGCGGGCCAACGGTCCTGCTGGGCCAGGGCGGCCAGCATGGCGCCGGAGAAGTAGCCGCCGTCGTGGCTGATGGTCCAGACCTCGCGTCCGAGCTGGCGGCCCAGGCGGCCGGGGAATTCGCTGCGAAGGCCGTTGGAGTCGCCCACCAGCAGCACCTCGGCCGACGGTCCCGCATCCAGCAGACCGCCAGTGGCCACGGGCACGATGCGCTCGGGCGTGAATTGCTCCAGCGTCGGGCGCCAACCTTCGGGCATTCGATCCAGGCCGGCCAGCACGATCAGGTCGCCCATGCGCGGCTCGGGCGCTGCGCCGCGCTGCTCGTCGAAGCGCTGGCTGCCCGGGCCGCCGAGCATCGGCAAGGCGGCGCGGGCGATGGCGTCGGCCGCCGCCTCGGCGCCCGCCGGGGCCATGTGCACGTCGGTGCGGTAGTAGGCCTGGGGCAGGGCCGCCAGCGCAGGGCGCAGGTCCACCTGCGTCACGCCGGCCTCGGCCAGGCGCTGCTGCCAGTCGTCCAGCCGGGCCTGCATGACGGTCGACACCGGCAGGCCGCACAGGTGCGCGGCCTCGATGCGCGACTTGTCCGGCACCGTGGCCACCACCAGTTGCACGCCGCGCGCGCGCAGCACCTGCGCCCAGTGCCGCATCAGGGCCAGGCGGCGCGCATAGGCCGCGGCCGCGACGGCCTCGCCGGCCGGTGGCCGCAGCCCGTCGCGGTAGAAGAGCCAGCCCGGGCAGCCCGGGGCCACCTGCGGACCCAGGTCGCCCAGCAGGCGCCAGCGCAGGCCGGCACCCCAGCGCGTCCAGTCGGACTGGCCGGGCAAGGCGCCCAGCGTGCGGTTCATGGCGGCCTCGGCGCCGGTCTGCTGCCAGGCGGTGCGATCCGTCGTTCCCAGCCGCCACGCGCCCCAGGCGAGGCCGGCGACCAGCAGCAGGCCGATGACGATGGCGAAGGGGACGTGCCGGCGGTCGGGGGGGGCGGAGGCGGAGGGCGGGGGCGCCGGCGGTGCGGCCATGCTCACGCGAGCGCGGCCTGGATGCGGCGCTGCCACTCCTCGGCCGACACCACCGACGCGCTGTCCCACAGCCCGCGCGCGTCCGGTCCCAGGTGGAAGTTGGGCTCGAACAGCTGCCACACCAGCGCCTGCGGCTTCTGCTGGCGGAAGGCATTCGATTCCACGTACTCGAGCAGCACCCGCCAGAAGCCCACGTCGCCCGGCTTCCAGTTGACCGACACCGGCCGGTCCAGCACGTTCGACAGCTTCTGCGGAAAGCCGAAGTAGGGCTGCACCATGCTGTTGCCGGTGACGTGCACCGGCGAGGGCGCGTCGGCCAGCAGGCTTTCTCCGTCGCCGGCGCGGCGCACCGAGTAGATCTCGCGGCCCACGGCGCGGCGCTGCTCGGGCGACAGGAAGCGGTCCGCCAGATCGCCGTAGCGGCGCTCGTTGATCAGCGGCCCCAGCGCCATGCCGGTGCCGGGCTGGCCGGCCAGGTTGGGCACCTTCTGGCGGATCAGGTCGGCCGTGGCCTGGGCCGTGGCGTCGGCCGCGGGCTGCGCCCAATGCTGGTCGGTGCGGTAGTAGACCGCCTGGCCGGCGGCCTTGAGGGCCATCAGCAGCTTGTCGTCGTCGAAGGTGGCCACGCCCGCCGTCTGCAGGCGCGAGAGGATGCCGGCGTAGCGCTGGCGCATCTCGGGCGACATGGGCTTGTCCGCGGGCAGCTTCTCCTCGTAGATGCGCATCTTGTCGGGCAGCACCGGCACCACCAGGGCCACGCCCTTGGCCGCCAGCAACTGGCTCACCTGCACCACGCGCGCCACGGTGGCGTCGATGCCCTTCCAGTCGGGCGTGGTCAGGCTGTCCCAGGCCGCGAAGATGTAGTTGTCCTGGCCCACGAAGGCCAGGTTGTCGGCGGGCTGGGCCCGTGCCAGGCCGGCCAGGGCCAGGCCCATGGGCAGGCCCAGCAGGTGGCGGCGTCGCAGGCCGCTGGCGGTGCGGTCGTCGGTCATGGATGCAAACCCCTCGTCGTGTCGTCTCGGTGCGCGCGGTTGGGCCGCGCGTCGGCAGGAATCAGTAGGAATAGGACAGCGTCATGAACAGGCCCTTGGCCCGGTCGGCATCGCCGCCCAGGCGGGCGCGGTACTGCAGGCTCAGGTCGGCATGCGAGCGCTGGGCGTTGTAGCGGTCCTCGTTGAGCCAGTAGCGCAGGTTGACGCCGATGCCGGCGCCGGCGGACCAGCTGCTGCCGTTGCCCGCCAGCGCGAAGCTGCTGGCGCCGGCCAGCGGCACGCCGCTGACGCGCGCCTGCGTCGAGTACCAGTCGGCCGCCAGCGTGACGTGCGGGAACACCACCAGCCGGTCGCTGTACGAGGTCAGGAAGCTGCGGCCCACGCGCACTTCACCGGCCGCGAAGCCCTGGCCGCGGCGCAGGCGCCCGTTGCCGGTGGCGAGCGTGTTGCCCGAGGCATCGCGCTCGGTGTAGTCCACGCCATGGTCCAGCAGCGTGTAGCCGGCCTGCACGTAGCCTTCCATCGTGTACCAGCTGGGCTTGTCCAGCCGCAGCGCGGTGCCCTCGTAGAAGCCGTAGAGCATGTAGGCCTGCCACCCGCCCGAGGCCTTGCCGCCCTGGTAGTCGATGGTGGCGGCCTGGCTGTTGAGTGCGCAGCGCACCGAGGCCGGCCCGGCGTTGATGGCGCCCGAGCGCGTGGCCGTGCCCAGCAGGAACTGACGCTCGATGCCGAAGGTGAGGTTGGTGCCCGCATCGGGCGTGAAGCGCGCGCCGATGGCGCCCGTGGTCGACGGCCAGCCCGAGGCGCTGTTGAAGGTGCCCTGGCTCACGGTGGTCGTGCCGCCGCAGGGGTTGTCCACCACCTGCGCGCCGGTCACCGTGTTGCCGCTGTGCAGCGTGTTGGACAGCCGGCCGTAGACCTCGAAGGTGCGGTTGCTGCTGTTGAGGAACTCCGGCGGGCGCCAGTAGGCCTCCACGGTGCTGAAGGTGGAATTGCCCGGCACCGAGATCGGCTGGCCGGCCAGCGCGTTCGAGGGCGAGCGCGCGCCGCGGTAGCCCACCGAGGCGTTGACGCCCCATTCGCGCGAGAAGTTGGCGACGGCGCTGCGGGTGTCGAAGCGCTGCTGCCTGTCGAGCGTGAGCTTGCCCGCGTCGGCATCGTCGATGGCCTGCCGCAGCATGGCGGCGGCGGCGGGGCGGTTGCCGACGGCGGCGGTGGCATAGGCCTCGTCCAGCACGTTGGTCTCGGGCGCCTCGCCGGTGCTGCGCGCCGCCACGAAGTCCTGCAGCGACAGGTCGTACTGCTTGCGCGCGCCATAGAGGTAGGCGCGCTGGCGCAGCAGGCCGGCGTCGGTGGGCTTGGCCGCCAGGGCGGTGTTCAGGCGGTCCATGGCCTCCTGCTGCTCCTGCGCATTGCCGGAGGCCAGCGTGGTGGTCAGCAGGTTCTGGTTGGCCTCGCTGTCGGGCTGCTCGGCCACGGCGCGGCGGGCCAGGGCGATGGCCTTGGGGTATTCCTGCCGGCCATAGGCCGCATAGGCACGGCTGGCGGGGCTGTCGGTGCCCGGGTCGTCCCAGGGCGCCAGTTCGCAGACGGTGCCGTAGGGCGTGTCGCGGCACAGCTGCAGCGGCGCATGGGTCTCCAGGCTGTTGTCGGCGTCGGTGCCCCAGCCGGCGAAGCGGCTTGCACGCTTGAGCCTTGCCTGCGCCTGGGCATCGTCCGCCGGCAGCGGGGCCAGCAGCGCCTTGGCGCGATCGGGCTGGTCGGCGGCCAGCGCCAGGTCGGCGCCGATCAGCCGGGCATTGCGGCGCTGGTCGTCGGTGATCCAGTCCAGCGCCAGCACCTCGTCGATGTCCTGCTGCGCGGCGGCGGTCTCGCCCAGCGACTGGCGCAGGTAGGCGCGCAGCAGCTGCACGCCGGTGTTCTCGTCGTCGGCCGACAGGGCTTCGGTGGCGGCCTTCTCGGCTGCGGCGTCGTCGCGCATGGCCTGCAGCACACCGATGAGCAGCATGCGGTGGCTGGCCACGTCGGGCGCGATGCGCACCGCATCGCGGGCCTCGGCCAGCGCCTCGCGGTTGCGGCCCTTGTTGAGGGCGGCGTAGGCGGCCTGGGCGTGCAGGTTGGCGATCTGCTGCCGCGCCAGTCGCATGCGGGCCATGATCGCGTCCTTGTTGGGCGCGCCCAGGGCCATGGCCACGTTGCCGTACTGCACCACGTCGTCGTAGCGCTGCTGGTTCTCCAGCGCGTTGAGCCACAGCAGGGTCCAGGGCCCTTGGCTGGGATCGATGCGCACCGCCTGCTCGGCCAGCTTTGCGGCCTCGGCGTACTTGCCGTCGTTGTAGAGGGTGTAGGCCTCGGTGGCGATGGGAAAGCCGCGGCGATAGGCCTCGGTGGTGGGGGCGGCGCCGGTGCCGGCGGGCGCCGGACGCAGGTTGACCAGCGCGGCCTGCAGCTCGGGGCTGCCGTGGCCCTGCGCGATGGCCTGCGCGGCGCTGCGTTCGGCCTCGTCCAGGCGGCCGAGCTTCTGCAGCGTGTAGACGCGCAGCAGCTGCAGGCGCGGCACGTCCGGCCGCAGCTTGAGGGCCGCGTCGGCGCGCTCCAGGGCCAGGGCATAGCGGCCCTGGTTGTAGGCGCGGTAGCCCTGCGCGGCCAGGCGCCAGGCGGTGCCGCGCAGGCGGTTGCCGCCGCGGCTCGCGCGGCCGGCGCGGGGCCCGGGCGCACGCGCGGCGGGGGCCGCGCGGCGCTCGCCGGGCCGCACGAACTGCGCGGGCGCGTCGGGCGAGGGCGACTCCTGCAACTGCGCCAGGTCCAGCCGAGTGGGGATCGTCGGCAGGCGGCGGGCGCCGGCGCCCAGCACCACGTCCGGCCCGCCGGGCGGGAAGGGGCCCTGCGGCGGCGCCGGCGGCGGCGCACCGCCGATCTGCATGAGCGGGTCGGCGTCGGCGGAAGAGGGCAGGCCCCGCGGCTCGATGCGGGCCATGCGCACCATGGCCAGGCTGTCGCCCGACAGGCGCCGGCGCCAGCCGGGCAGTTCGGCCATCTGCAGGGCGTCCTGCGGTGTCTCGGGCACGGGCGTGGGCGCCGGCTGTCCGCCGGCCGTGGCCGTCTCGGGCAGCGCCAAACGGTAGGCGACACGCAGCTGGACGCCGGTGTCCTGCCCGGCGGGTGCCTCGGCGGCGAGGGGCGCGACCGAGGCCAGGGCCGGCATCACCGGCCAGGCCGCGGCCAGGGCCATCGCCAGCGTGGCTTTGCGGTGCAGCGGTTTCATGCGGGAGCCTGTTGTTGGGTGTGGGTTTCGAGGCCGACGAACTGCGAGTCGTTCTCCTGGAAGGCGATGGCCTCGTCGAGGGTGGCGTCGTCCAGCCAGCCGTTGTCCACCAGGATGGCGCCCAGCGGCCGGCGCGACTGCGCCTGCTGGCGCAGCGCGGCCTCCAGGTGCTCGGGGTCGATGGCCCGCCATGACAGCAGCAGCTCGCCCAGGCGCTGGCGCGTCTGCACCAGGTGGTCGTCGGAGGGGAAGTCGTGCATGGTCTTGTCCCACACCAGCCGCGTGCCGAAGAGCTTGTGCGACAGGAACAGGCGCCAGGCCCGGGCCGCGGCGGCGGCATTGATGAAGTTGCCCACCACCATTCGCGGCACCGACAGCAGGCCGTGCTCCCAGCCGTACATGCGGGTCACGAACCAGGCGCGCTGCAGCACGCGCCAGACCAGCAGCACGCCGTTGATGGCCATCACCGTCACCACCCAGCTGCCCGGATGCAGCAGCGGCGGGTAGTGCACGGTGAACCAGCCGAACTGGTAGGCCAGGAAGAACAGCATGAAGTTCAGCACCAGCAGGTAGCCCAGCATGGCGACGAAGGAGGTCACCAGGCCCTTGCGGTCACGGTAGAGCAGGTACTTGGCCGCGAGCGAGCCGCGCCAGCCCACCTGCTCCCAGCCCTGGAAGCCGATGCCCAGCGTCCAGCGGGCCTTCTGCCGGTAGGCGGTGCGGAAGGTGTCGGGGAAGAACTCCCGCACGCCCAGCGGCATGCGCAGGGCATGCACCTTCTCGCGCCCCAGGCCGAACCACGAGCTGCGCCGCGTCACGTAGTCCACCTCGAAGCGGCCGAAGATCTGCTTCATGCCGAGCTGGCCCAGGCGGTTGCCGATGTCGTAGTCCTCGGTCAGGCTGTCCACGTTGAAGGGCTGGTTCTGCGTGGCCTCGGCCAGGGTGTGCAGGGCGCGCAGCGAGAAGCAGGTGCCCACGCCGGCCGACGGCACGGTGCCCGCCAGGCTCTCGCGCACCACCAGGTCCTTGCTGTGCCATTCGGCGAACTCGTCCATGTAGGTGCCGGCCACCAGTTCGAACCAGTGGCGCTCCAGCGAGGTCACCGGCAGCTGGATGAAGTCCATCCGCGGCAGCAGGTAGTTGTAGTACTTGAGCTCCAGCGGGTGGAGCACGTCCTCGCTGTCGTGCAGCACCACGCCCGCGAAGCGCTGGCCGGTGGACTTCTCGTACTTGAACACGGCCTGCACGACCCAGTTGAGGCAGTCGGCCTTGCAGGTGGGGCCGTCGTGCGGCACCTCCACGCGCACCAGGTGGCGGTAGCGCCGGCGCATGCGCTCCACCTCCTCGATGGTGCGCGCGTCGTTGCGGTAGGTGCCCACGAAGATCGCGTAGTCGCGGTACTCCAGCGTGGAGACCATGTTGGCCAGCATGGGCGCGATCACGTCGTACTCGTGCCACGCCGGGATCATGATGGCCATGGGCTGCTCTGCGCGTTCGCGCAGCTGCGCCACCGACAGCGGCGCATAGCGCCGCCGCACGGTGAGCGCGCGCCAGGCCTCGCGCACCCAGTACCAGAGGTCGATGAACAGGTCGTCCAGCCCCGAGATCAGCACCAGCACCGCCACGGTCGCCGTCAGCACCTCCAGCAGGTGGTAGTAGTCGGCCGCCAGGTACGGCCAGTAGAGCGAGTCCATGCGGGAAAAGAGCCTCAGCGCCGCATGCCGGCCGATGGCGGCGCCATCCTCTGCCGGCATCGGCAGGACCGGGCACTTGCGCGAAACAAGAGGCCGCGGAGCAGGCCACGCGCGTGCACCCGCGGAACTGGCTTTGCCAGGCCGCCGGGTGCGCCCCCTTCAGGGGGGGGGCGTAGCGCGCAGCGCGCAGCCTGGGGGTCACTTGTTCCGGTCATGGCGACGCTTCAGGCGATGGGCGATCACGAAGAGCAGCAGCAGTGCCAGCAGCGCGAAGGCGATCACCGGCACGCCCCACGACAGGTGGCGGCGCCATTCGGCCAGGAAGCCGGAGCCTTCGGGCGCGGCGTCGCTGTTGGCCGCGGCGCTGCCATCGGACCAGGCCACCGGGCCTTCATCGCCCAGCACGGCCAGGTCGCCACGGTTGAGCACGAAGGGCTTGCCCAGCGCCGGCTGCGTGCCCAGCACCTGGTAGACGAGGCCGTACTGGCCGTGGCTGCTGGCCACCTCGATGGCGCTGGCCTGGGCCAGCCCACCGACGTCCAGCCAGGGCGACTGCTTGCCGTTGATGCGCAGGTGGCCGTCCTTGACGGACACGCGGGCGTTGGCACCGTCGACCGGCACCTGCAGCGCCAGGAAGGGGCGGGCGGGGCTGAAGGCACCCTGGCCCTGCACCACCAGCTCGGCCCGCACGGGGCTCACGCCCGATGCGGCGGCGATGCGCACCAGTCGCGGCAGCGTGGCGATGGCGTCGGCCAGGTAAGACTCGGGCACGGCCACCTGCGGGTGGTAGGCCATCAGCGGCAGCAGGCCGACGAAGGTGCCGTCGGGCGCGGCGTCGCCCGTGCGCAGGGCGGTGGTGCGCAGCACCTGCACGGGGTAGGCCTGGGGCGCCTCGTTGCAGCCGTCGTAGTAGGGCTGGCGCTGGATGGCCACGCGCAGCACGTTGTTCAGGCCCAGCACGTAGCTGGGCACGCGGGCGTCGATGCGCTCGGGATGGCCGTCGGCGTTGAGCTGGCGGGCGCCGAGGAGGGTGTCGTTCCAGTACACCGTGGCCACCGGGCGCGAGCGGCCCGCGCTGGGCGAGACGGCCAGGTCGACGCCGATGTCGGTGGGCAGGCGGCCGTCGGCCGACAGCGCGGCCAGCGGCATGGTGACTGTCCAGTCGCCCTTGGCGAGCACGTCGAAGTTGGGGTTGGTGCCGCCCCATTGCGTCGGATGGATGACCGTGCGGCTGCCGGCCTCGGCCTGGTCGGCCTTGTCGATCACGGCATTGCGGCCGATGAGCACGTTGCGCCAGGCGTCGGCGAAGGCACCGGCGGCCTGCGCGCCGGCATCTTCGGCCAGCACGATCACGGGCCGCGCACCCAGCGTGGCCAGGCGCACCATGTGCGAGGGCATGCCGTCGGCGGCCAGGGCGGTCTGCCGGCCGCGCCAGTCCGACAGCGCGCGGGCGGCGTCGGCATCGGCATTGAGTTGCGTGGCCAGCGCGTCGAGCGCGGCATTCATCTGCTGGCGCAGGGTGGCGTCCATGACGAGCAGGTCGCCCGTGGCGGCACCGGAGCCCAGCACCATCAGCGCGCCCACCTCGGCGGCATCGCGGATCTGGTGGCGGGCGTCGCCGGCGGCCAGGCCCGAGAAGGCGGGCAGGCCGGCCAGCGCGGGCGGGATCTGCCAGCCCTGGGTGTCGACGCTGTCGCCCACCGCGGGGAAGCTGCGCACGTTGATCTGGCGGCCGGCCTGTTCCATGGCCAGGCCGATGCGCCAGGCGCTGTCGTAGGCGCCCTTGGACAGGCGCTTGCCGGCCACGATCATCGTCGGCCTGGCGGGCAGCGCCACCCAGGCGTCGGCCAGGTTGGTCAGGGCGCCGCTGGTGAAGCGGTAGGTGAAGCGGGTGTCGGGCTCGACGGCCAGCACGTTGCCCGAGGGACGCTCATAGGCGCAGATGCGCTCGGGCGAGTTGTTGATCCAGCTGACGCCCAGGCGCAGGAAGCCGTCGACGATGGTGCGGGTGTCCACCTTCAGCACCTGGCTGGCGTCGCCCTCGGCCGTGTCCACCCGGGTGGCATAGCTGGGCCGGCCGTTGACGGCCAGCGTCATCGAGGTGCGGGCCTCCTCGGGCTTGTAGTAGCGGCCGCGGAAGTCGATGCCCGCATCGGCAATGGCCACGTTGCGCGGCACCGGCAGGTAGAACTCCTGCTTGGCGTCGAAGCCGGTGAGCAGCACGGTGCGGGTGATCCCCAGGTCGGCCAGCGTGAAGCTGCGCGTGACCCAGGTCTCGCCCTGCAGTCGCTGCAGGGCGTCGCCCGCAGGACTGGCCAGGGCGGCGACGGGGGCCAGCAGGCCGATCCCGAGGACCAGTGGAAGAGGATGAAGCAGGCGGTGGGGCAGTCTCATGCGAAGTCCAGGCTCGGAACGGAAGCGGGTTGGAGGGGCGGGGGCGCGAACTCGGCCACGGGGCGGCCGCACAGCGCATCGACGATGCGGCGGCAGGCATGGCCGTCGCCGTAGGGGTTGCCGCGGCGGGCGATCTCGGCATGGGCGTGCGGGTCGTCCAGCAGGCGCCGGGCGGCGCGCAGGATGCGCTCGGGCGCCGTGCCCACCAGGTGGGCGGTGCCGGCGGCCACGGCCTCGGGGCGTTCGGTCACGTCGCGCATCACCAGCACGGGTTTGCCGAGGTGGGGCGCCTCTTCCTGCACGCCGCCGGAGTCGGTCAGGATCAGGTGGGCGCGGCGCATCAGCCAGATGAAGTCCAGGTAGCCCACCGGCTCGATCAGGTGGACATTGGGCAGGCCGTGCAGCAGCTGCATCACGACGCCGCGCACGTTGGGATTCATGTGCACCGGATAGACCACCTCGACGTCGTCGCGCAGGGCCAGCTCGCGCAGGGCGGCGCAGATCTGCCGGAAGCCGTCGCCGAAGTTCTCGCGCCGGTGGCCGGTGACCAGCACCAGCCGGCGGCCGGGCGCGAGCCAGCCGTAGCGGCCGGAGACGGTGGCCGACAGCGCGGGATCGGCGTCCAGCCGGGCCAGCGCGGCGGCCAGCGCGTCGATGACGGTGTTGCCCGTCACCCAGGCGCGGCCGCCCAGGTTCTCGCGTCGCAGCGCATCGCGCGCGGCGGGCGTGGGGGCGAACATCCACTCGCTCATCACATCGACGACGCGGCGGTTCATCTCCTCGGGGAAGGGCGCCTTCATGTCGCCGCTGCGCAGGCCTGCCTCCACATGGCCCACCGGGATGCGCAGGTGGAAGGCGGCCAGGGCGCAGGCGGCGGCGGTGGTGGTGTCGCCATGCACCAGCACGCAGTCGGGGCGCAGTTCGCGCAGCACCTCGTCCATGCGCGTCGTGAGGCGGGCGCTGAGTTGGTTGAGCGTCTGGTCCGGCTGCATCACGTCCAGGTCGTGATCGGCCTTCAGGCCGAACAGCCCCATGGCCTGCGCCAGCATCTCGCGGTGCTGGCCGGTGATGCACAGGGTGCTGCGCAGCTGGGGCTCCGCGGCCAGCGCGGACACCAGGGGCGCCATCTTGATGGCTTCGGGGCGGGTTCCAAAAATCGAGAGGACGTGCATCGGAAGGCGGAAAGCGTGCCGCGGCCAGAGCGCCCGGACGGCGGACTCCGCCGCGTCCCCGGGACTCTTGGCTTCAACGGTACGGACTGTTAACTTTAGTTAACTATGGTATCGAGCGTGCCGGACAAGACGCCGAACTGCACGCTGAAAAGGGACTGAAATGTGAACTATTGTTAACTAACGGCGAGCGTCGCCGGGCTTTCCCAGCGGAGCCTGACTCCGTGCGCCCAGGCCATGTGGCCGATGACCCGGTCCAATGCAAAAGGTCCCCCTGCCGGTGAAGGCAGGGGGACCTTGAAAAGGGGGGCGGCGGGGATCGCCGCCGACCGCGGGGGCCCCGGCGCCCAGCATCTTCGGCCGCGCCCCGACGGGCGGGCGGAAAACAGGGGCCGGCTCCGCGGCGGTGGACGCTCAGTGGCGCAGCTTGTCGGCGGCGTCCTTGGCCGCTTCCTTGGTGTCGCCGTAGGCTTCCTGGGCCTTGCCGGCGGCCTTGTCGGCCATGCCTTCGGCCTGCATCTTTTCGCTGCCGAAGGCCTTGCCCACGGTCTCCTTGACCGAACCCTTGGCCTGCTTCAGGTTGCCCTGCACGGAATCCTTGTTCATGAATACCTCCTGGTCGAAGCGCCTGCGGCGGGATTGCCCCAGGCATTCGCGATGCGGCGAATGCATCCATGCTAGGCAGACGAGGCGTGCAGAACAGGGCGGACCACCCCATGCCGGCGTAGTGCGGAAAGCCTGCCGCCTGTAGGCGCCGGATGGCGTGGGCCGTCGCTTTTGCATGCCTCCCCACGAAGCGACTTCCTGCCTGGCTGGCGCGGGTACGTCCATCCACCATAAGGCGCACGTTGCGGCCTAGCCACTAGCACGTCGATGGCCCGCGCGGCAAGCAGCCGTTCGATTGACGTTCTCGTTACCGCAGTTAACAATTCATTAACATTCGGCCAAGAGTCTCCTTTTTTCCCTCTCCATCTTCCGCAAAGGCCCCGATGAGGTTCAGCACGCGGCACGCTCGGGGCTTTACGCTCATCGAGGTCATGATCGTGGTCGCCATCGTGGCGATCCTCACGGCCATCGCCCTGCCCAGTTACCGCGACTACGTGCTGCGCGGCCAGATGGTGGACGGCACCAACGGCCTGGCGACGATGCAGGCCAACATGGAGCGGTACTTCCAGGACAACCGGCAGTACTCCGACGTGAGCAGCAGCGTGCAGTCGCCCTGCCGCACCGGCACGGACGCCTCGCGCACGGTCGGCAAGTTCCTCATCTCCTGCGACAGCACGACGGCCAATGCCTATTCGATCCAGGCGGTCTCCAGCGCGCTGGGCGGGCTGACCTTCAAGCTCGACCAGACCGGCAAACGCTCGACTTCCAACCTGCCCTCCGGCTGGGGCGCCGACTGCGCCAACGCGTGGATCCTCAAGCGAGGCCAGACGTGTCCCTCCTGAGGCGCGGCGCGCGCGGGGGGCGGAGCCGCGTGGCCGGCTTCACCCTCGTCGAGCTGATGATCACCGTCTCGCTGCTGGCGATCCTGCTGGCGGTGGGCGTGCCCTCGCTGGCCGACTGGGTCCGCAACAGCCGCATCCGTACCGCGGCCAACAACATCCAGGACAGCCTGCGCACCGCCCAGGCCGAGGCGATGAGCCGCAGCCGTCCCATGGTGCTGGTGTTCACCGACAGTCCGCCGGCCACGGCCCCCGCGTCGGTGGCCGTGCGCAGCGGCGGCAGGTTCTGGGCCGTCTACCAGCTGCCGCTGGACGGCTCGGCCGAAACGGCGCAACTGGTCGTCTCGGGCAACTTCAGCGGCGGGGCCGATGGCGTGGCGGTGACGGGGCCCGCGGCCCTGTGCTTCAGCAGCCTGGGGCGCGTCGTGTCCACCGGTGCGAGTTCGGGCCTGACGGCCGCCTGCCAGGTGCCCACCGGCACACCGCCGCAGCAGGCCTACAACGTCACGCTCACGGGTGCCGACCGGCCCCTGCGCGTGACCGTGGGCCTGAGCGGCCAGGTGCGCATGTGCGACCCGGCCCGCAACATCACCAGCAGCCCCGACGGCTGTCCGAGCTGAGCGCCGCATGCCCCTCCACACCGATCGCGCCGCCCCGTCGCGCGGCCCCCGCCAGGCGGGTGTCGCGCTGATCGAGGTGCTGGTCTCCATCCTGCTGTTCTCCATCGCCCTGCTGGGGTTGATCGGCCTGCAGGCCCAGGCGACCTCGCTGTCGCTGGAGGCCGACTACCGCAGCCGCGCGGCCCTGCTGGCCGACGAGATCGCCGCCCAGGTCTGGATGAAGAAGACGGTCGCGCTGGACAACGACGCCATCACGAGCTGGAAGAACAAGGTGGCCTCGTCCGCCAGCCTGCTGCCCAGCGGCACCGGCGGCTTCGACCGCGTCGGCAGCACCAACGCGGTGGACATCACCATCACCTGGAAGCCGCCCTCGCGCAGCAGCACCGACGCCGCCAGCAGCTTCCGCACGCGGGTCACCGTGCCTTCGCTGTGAACCGGATGGCCGCACGCACGATGCTCCTTCGCGCTGCCGCGGGCCGGCGGTCCGCGCGCGGCGTTTCGCTGATCGAACTGCTGGTCGCCATGGCCCTGGGCCTGATCGTGGTGCTGGCCGTGATGAGCATGCTGGTGGTGGGTGAGGCCAACCGCCGCACCACCACCGGCACCAACGACATGACCCAGACCGGCGGCTTCACGGTCGCCACGCTCGACCGGGCGCTGCGCTCCGCCGGCGCGGGCTTCGCCCAGGGCTTCGACTGGGGCGTGATGGGCTGCAAGCTCCATGCGGCGCGCAACGGCACCAACGTGCTGCCGGTGAGCGCCGCCTTCCCGGCCCCCTTCGCAGGCCTGCTGGGCGGCGCGACGGACAGCGCCGACCTGCGCCTGGCGCCGGTGCTGATCGGCCAGGGGCAGAGCCAGACCGGCTCCGACATCCTCGTCACCATGGGCGGCAGCGCCGCGCTCGGCGACCTGCCGCGCCTGGTGCGCGGCAATGCCGGCACCCAGAAGATCCTGCTGGACAACACCCTCGGCCTGCAGGCCAACGACGTGCTGCTCATCAGCGCCAAGAGCGCGGGCGACTGCGTGGTCACGCAGGTCGATGGCACCTTCACGCCGCCCGCGGGCGGCACCGACACGCTGCCGCTGGCCGGCCTGTACTTCCGCGCCAACACCACCAGCAGTTCGCTGGCCGGCATCGCCGGCAGCGCCGACGCCTACATGACCGCCCTCGGCAACCAGGATGCCGACAACCTGCAGATGCAGATGTTCGGCGTGGGCACCGGCGGCATCCTGTACCGCTACGACCTGCTGCGCTCGACCGGCAGCAGTGCCGCCGAGCCGCTGGCCGAGGGCGTCTATGCGCTGCGGGCGCTCTATGCCGTGGACAGCAGCTCGACGCCGGACGGCGTGTGGGACGGCGGCTATGTGGCGCCCACCGGCGACTACACCATCAAGACCCTGATGAAGACGCCGGACACCCAGCGCCGCATCGTCGGCGTGCGCGTGGCCATGCTGGTGCGCAGCCCCGTGTACGAGAAGACGATGGTGTCGCCGGCCACGTACGTGCTGTTCAGCGACCAGACGGCGCTCAAGTACACGGTCAACCTTTCCGACGACGACCGGCACTACCGCTACCGCGTCATCGACACCGTCGTTCCCCTGCGCAACCTGTTGATGAAGCAGCCCGCCTCATGAGCTTTCGTCCCGTGTCACGGCCGCGCCGCGCGGCCGGCCTGCGGCGCCAGCGCGGCGTCGTGCTCGTCTTCTGCCTGATCGTGCTGGTGGTGCTGCTGGCCGGCGGCGTCGCCGTCACGCGCTCGATGAATGCCTCGCTGTCCAACACCGGCAGCCTGGCGCTGCGCCGCGACCTGGTCAACCAGGCCGAGTCGGCCATCAAGCGCGCCATGGACCAGACCTATCCGGTGGGCGGCACGGCCGCCGCCAACAAGGCGCTCAACTACAGCCCGACGCCGCTGGACGTCAACGACATGGGCATCCCCAACGCGCTGCTCACCGACACGGCCTTCGGCGCCGTGGGCAGCACGGCCAACGACATGGACGGCGCCATCGGCGACCTGACCGGGGGCGTGCGCATCCGCTACGTGGTGGACCGCATGTGCGACATCGCCGCCCAGAGCGCCACCGACCAGGGCCGCGGCCACTGCGTGCCGATCACGCGCGAGGCCGTGGGCGGCAGCGCCCAGCTCGCCACCCGGGCGCCGCCGCCGGTGCAGCCCATCTACCGCGTCACCGTGCGCGTGACCGGGCCGCGCAACACGCAGGTCTTCGTCCAGAGCTCGTTCACCAAGCCCGAAAGCTGATGCGGGCGCGCCCCGAGCCGCCTCGCCTACCCGTCGTGAAGCACGAACCCGCCATGCCCAAGCCCCTCCTTCGATGCGCGCAGCGCCTGTGCTGCCTGCTGCTGATGCTGGTGCTGCCCTTCCATGGGGTGGCGCTGGCGGCGTCGCTGGCCGACCAGCCGGTGTTCTCCAGCTCCAGCGTGCCCGGTAACCTGGCGCTGGCACTGTCGGTGGAATGGCCGACCGCCTCGCGCACGGCGCACACCGACAACTACGCCAACACCAGCCGCTTCCTGGGCTACTTCGACACCGAGAAGTGCTACCGCTACGTGCAGAACACGGCGGCCAACGTGACGGACGGCGGCATCACGATCGAGACCGGCAAGGGCGACCAGAGCTACTTCACGCCCATCGGCGCCGCCACCAACCGCACCTGCAGCGGGGCCTGGAGCGGCAACTTCCTCAACTGGGCCACCACCGCGGCCATCGATCCCTTCCGCTGGGCCATGACGGGCGGGCGCCGCGTGGTCGACACGGTCGACACCACCATCATCGAGAAGGGCTGGCATTCGGGTCAGGGCCTGTTCAACGACCGCAACCTGCCGCAGCAGTACATTGCCGGCGCCACGCCGTTCACCAGCGCCAGCTCGCTGGGCATCTCCATCAACGGCCGCGGCTTCGCGATGCGGCTGACGCCCACCACCGGCATCCGCGGCGACTACTACGCCAACACCGTCAACCAGAACCCCGCCGGCAACCCCACCTATACCAACTACGCCGATTCGCTCAACACCAACTGGGGCACGGGCGGGCCGGGCAATGGGGTGGGCACGGACAACTTCACGGCGATCTACAACGTCACCTTCGCCGCGCCGAGCAGCGGCAGCTACCGCTTCCGCACCACGTCGGACGACGGCGTGCTGCTCTACGTCAACGACGTGCTGCAGATCAACCAGTGGAACGACCACGGCACGCAGCAGGACGTGACCGGCGACCTCGTCTTCACGGCCGGGCAGTCGGTGCGGGTGCAGGTCAAGTACTACGAGCGCGGCGGCGGCGCCGTCATGCAACTGGAGATGCAGCCGCCGGGCGGCAGCTATGCCTCGCTGTCCTCGCAGCTCGCGCCGACGCTGGACTACACGGTGCGCGTGAAGGTCTGCGACCCCTCGGCCGGTGCCGGCGGCGTGGAGGCCAACTGCACGCAGTACGGCAACAACTGGAAGCCCGAGGGCCTGGTGCAGCAGTACGCGGGCGACATCCGATTCAGCGCCTTCGGCTACCTCAACGACAGCTCGGCCACCCGCGATGGCGGCGTTCGGCCGCGACCCGGGCGATGCAACCAATCCGGCCGACGGACTGCTGGCGCAGCTGGGCAAGCCCACCTATGCGCACCGCAACTATGTGGATGCGACGCCGCAGGTCATCGACATCGACTTCGCCCGCACCGGCCAGGCCTTCGCCGACACGGCCGCCGGCCAGAGCCCGACGCCGGCCTGGCGCAGCCTGCTGATCGGCGGACTAGGCAAGGGCGGGCGCAGCTACTACGCCATCGACGTCACCCGGCCCGACCTCATGACCACCGAGGCCACGGTGGCCAGCAAGGTGCTGTGGGAATTTCCGAGCGCGGCGCAGCTGCCCTCCGCGGCGGGCGGCACCTGCAACCTCAGCAGCGGCAACTGCGTCGACATCGGCTACAGCTTCGGCGACCCGGTGGTGGTCAAGACCGCCAAGTGGGGCTGGGTGGCGCTGTTCACCTCGGGCTACAACAACCAGGACGGCAAGGGCTGGCTGTTCGTCGTCGATCCGCGCAACGGCCAGTTGCTGGAGAAGGTGTCCACCGGCACCACTGCCGCCGACGGCATGGCCCGGGCGACGGCCTATGTGCGCGACTACAACGACTTCACCGCCGATGCCGTCTATGTGGGCGACCTCGGCGGCCAGCTCTGGCGCTTCGACCTGACGGCGCCCAAGGGCGGCGGCGCCTATCCCGCACCCACGCGCCTGGCGATCTTCAAGGACGGCAGTGGCGCCGTGCAGCCCATCACCACCGCGCCGCTGGTGGAGGTGCATCCCGTCACCCGTCAGCGCTTCGTGCTGGTGGGCACGGGCCGGCTGCTCGACCGCTCCGACATCCTCAGCAGCCAGAGCCAGAGCTTCTATGCGCTGATCGATGGCGGCATCGGCAGCTTCGCCACCGCGGCGGCCGACGCCAGCGGCACCAATGCCGGAAGCTATCCGGTGGACGGCCGCACCCGCCTGGCGGCGGTGACGCCCGCTGGCGCCACGGGCAACGCCAACGGCGGCACGCTGACTTCGGCCGTGAACCTGGCCGGCAAGGCCGGCTGGTACATCGACCTGGGCCAGAGCGGCTCGGTGGGCTGGCGTGCCATCTCGCCGGCCACGGCCTTCAGCGGCCTGATCGCCTTCAGCGCCACGCTGCCCACCGGCGACGCCTGCAGCCCGGGCGGCCAGAGCCGCATCTATGCGCTGAACTACGCCAGGGCCACCTCGGTGCTCGACAGCAGCGTGGCCTACGTGCCCCAGAGCTCGGTGCTCACCGACCTGAGCTTCTACAACGCCCGTGGCAAGCCGCGCCTGATTGCCGGCAACACCAAGGGCGAGGTGGCCGCGCCCACGGGCAGCTTCTGGGCCTTCGATCCACGCCAGCTGGGCTGGCGCGAGGTCGGCACGGTCAGGTAGGGGCGGCGGCGCCGGGCCGCCGCCGCGGGCGGCTCACAGCGGCGCGAGCACCGAAGGCGAGAAATCGCCGTGGGTGTCCGCCGGCCGCCGGCCCAGGCTCCATGCGAGCAGCTGGTCCGCCGGCATCGGCCGCGCGAAGAAGAAGCCCTGCAGCTCGTCGCAGCCCATGCCCAGCAGGATGTCGCGCTGGCCGGCCGTCTCCACGCCCTCGGCCACCACGCGCAGGCCCAGCGCGTGCGACAGGCGCACCACCGCGTCGACCACGGCCCGCGCGTCGGCGCTGGTCTCCAGGTCGCTCACGAAGCTGCGGTCGATCTTGAGCTGGCGCGCCGGCAGCTGGCGCAGGTAGCTCAGGCTGGAGTAGCCGGTGCCGAAGTCGTCGATGGCCAGGAAGACGCCGATGCGCGAGAGGCCGTCGAACACCCGCTGCGTGGCGGTCACGTCCTCCATGGCCACGCTCTCGGTGATCTCGCACAGCAGTCGTTCGGCCGAGATGCGGTGGCGGCCCAGGGCGTCGGCGATGCGCTCGACGAGGTCGGGCTCGCGCAACTGGTGCGCCGACAGATTGATGGCCACGCGCATGAGGAGGCCCTCGTCCTCCCACTGCGCGACCTGGCGGCAGGCTTCCTCGATCACCCAGTGGCCCAGCGCGTTGATCAGGCCGAAGCGCTCGGCCAGCGGAATGAACACCAGCGGGCTGATGGGCCCCAGCGTCGGATGCGTCCAGCGCAGCAGGGCCTCCACGCCGCGGATCTGGTTGCGGCGGCCGTCGATCTTGGGCTGGTAGTGCAGCGCCAGCTGGCCGCCCTGGATGGCCAGGCGCAGGTCGGACTGCAGGCTCAGCTGCTCCTCGGCGTTGGTGCCCATGCGCGACTCGAACATGGCGTAGTTGCCGCCGCCGGCGCGCTTGGCCGCGTACATGGCGGCGTCGGCGCAGGCCACCAGCTTGTGCTTCTCGCCATGGTCGGGGTAGACGACGATGCCGACCGAGGCCGAGATCTGCACCGGCCGCTGGCCCACGAGGAAGGGCGCGCGGATCGCCTCAACGATGCGGCGGGCCACCGCCGTGCAGTCGGCGGCATAGACCACGTTCTCCATCAGCACCACGAACCCGTCGCCGCCGATGCGGGCCACGGTGTCGGTGCCGCGGGCCACCGCGCGCAGGCGGTCGGCGGCGTCGCGCAGCACGGCGTCGCCCAGCGAATGGCCGAAGGAGTCGTTGACCGGCTTGAAGCCGTCCAGGTCCACGAACAGCACCGCCAGCTTCTCCTTGCCGCCATCGGTGCGGGCCAGGGCATGGCCCAGCCGGTCGTCGAAGAGCACGCGGTTGGGCAGGTCGGTGAGCGGGTCGAGGAAGGCGCGGCGGTGCAGCTCCTCGTTGGCCTCCTGCAACTGGTGGTTGGCCTCCTTGAGCGAGCGCGCCAGCTGCATGGTGCGCCCGCGCAGCCGGGCATCGAGCACCGAGGTGAAGAGGGTGAGCATCAGCATCAGCAGCGTCGCCGCCATGACCATCAGGCCCAGGCTTTTGCCGCCGAGCTCGCCGGCACTCAGGCAGACGCTGCCTTCCACGAAGCCGGCCGCGGCCATGCCGGCATAGTGCATGCCGCTGATCGCCAGCCCCATGACCACCGCGGCGCCCAGCTGCAGCAGCCGGGCCTGGCCGCCTTCGCTCTCGCGCAGCAGGAAGAACAGCAGCAGCGCCGCCGCCGAGGCGCCCCACGCGATCAGGGCCGAGGCCGCCACCATGGGCCAGTGCCACTGGATGCCCGGTGCCACGTCGATGGCCGCCATGCCCAGGTAGTGCATGGCGCAGATGCCCGCAGCCATCGCCGCCGAACCGTACAGCAGCGGCTTCGCGCCCAGCCGGTGTCGGGCGGCCAGCCGCAAGGCCAGCGCCGAGACCGCCACCGCCGCCAGCCACGACAGAGCCGTCAGAGCATAGGTGTAGCCCAGCTCGATGGGCAGCGAGTAGGCCAGCATGCCCACGAAGTGCATCGACCAGATGCCGGTGCCCAGCACGAGCGAGCCGGCGGCGGACCAGGTGCGCGAGACGATGCGGTCGCGGGTGTGGACACGCCGGGCCAGATCGAGCGCCACGTAGGAGGCGAAGGCCGCGATCAGGACGGAGGCGGCCACGACCCACGGGTCATAGCGGGGAATGAGGAAGTTCACGGCGGCAGGTGGCCCGCCGGATTGGAGGCCGAGCGCAGCCCAGGAGGAATGGGACGACCAAGACTTCGGCTATACGCAGCAAGACTTGAGTCGGATCAAGGCGCGCATTGGACGGCTTTCGCCCGACCCGGGTTTGTGTAGGGGGATTGGGCTCAAGTCCGCGCCGGAATTGCCGAAGATCAAAAGATGACCTTGTCCATTTCTTCTCGGCGTGGGTGCCTTGGCGGGCTGGGTCCCGCCGCCATCGCCGCCGGCCTGCTGGTGCAGGGGCTGGCGGATCCGGCACTCGCGCAGCCCGCGCCCGCGGCACGGCCCCACGCACTGTGGACGCTGACCGCCGACCGGGTGCTCCACCGCTACTCGGCGGACGAGCCCGCCGTCGAGCAGGCCAGCCGCCCGGTGGCCGGTCTGCCTGCCGGCGATCCGGTGGTGGGCATCGACTACCGCGTCGCCTACGGCCAGCTCTACGCCCTGACGCGCAGCGGCCGCCTCTATGTGCTCGACACCGACACCGGCGAGGCCAGGGCCGTGAGTGCCGCCGCCACCGCCGTGCCCATGGACCGGGGCGAGGTGTACGGGATGAACTTCAACCCCAGCGCCGACCGGCTGCGGGTGGTCGATTGCGCCGGCCAGAACTTCCGCCTCCACCCGCTGACCAACGAGGTGGTCGACGCCGATCCGGCGACGCCGGGCGTGCAGCTCGACGGCCGCCTGGCCTATGCGGCCACGGATTCGGGCGCCGGCAAGGGCGTGTGCATCAAGGCCGTGGCCTACACCTACAACAAGCGCGACCCGAAGATCACCACCAACTACGCCATCGAGGCCTCGCAGGGCTGGCTGCTCATGCAGGGCAGCCTGGAAGGCGCGACCCCGGTCGTGTCTCCCAACACCGGGCAGCTCACCACCGTGGGCGCGCTGGCCCTGGGCCGGATCGAATCGGTGCAGTTCGACATCGCCGACCGCGACAACGACGCGCTGGCCGCCATCCGGCTCACGCCGCAGTCGCCCACGCAGCTCTACCGCATCCGGCTCGCTTCGGGCGCCAGCACGCTGCTGGGCACGCTGGGCCAGGGCGCGCCGGTGCTGGGCTTCGCCATCGAGCCCTGATCCCCCGCGCGGCCAAGTCCCATGCCGGCCCTCGCAGGACTGCGGCGCGCCGCCCGCCTGTTGCCCGTCGCCCTGCTGCCGCTGGCGGGTGAGGCGGCCACGGTCGAGGTGGGCGTGGTCGACGCTGCCGGCCGGCCGCTGGCGCAGGCGGTGGTGTTCCTCGAATCGCCGGCTGCGGCCGCCCAGGTGCGCCCGCTCAAGGAAGTGGAGTTGGCGCAGGCGCAGCGCCGCTTCATGCCCGAGGTGCTGCTGGTCACGCGCGGCACCTCGGTGGACTTTCCCAACCGGGACGAGGTACGGCACCACGTCTATTCCTTCTCGCCGGCCAAGCGCTTCGAGCTCAAGCTCTACATCGGCCGCCCCGCCAACCCGGTGCTGTTCGACATGCCGGGCGTGGTGGTGCTGGGCTGCAACATCCACGACGACATGGTGGGCTGGGTGCTGGTGCTGGACACGCCCCACTACGGCCGCACCGATGCCGCCGGCCGGCTGGTGCTGAAGGATGTGCCCCCCGGCAGCTACCAGCTGCGCGCCTGGCATGCCACGCTGCCGGTGGGCGAGCCGCCGGCCGGTGCCGTCCTGAACGTGGGGCGCGAAGGGGTGCAGGCACGGACGCAGCTGCCGGTGCGCACGGCCCCGCCATGATCCGCGCCTTCCAACGGGCTTCGCTGGTCAACCGCATCGCGCTGGTGATGCTGGCGCTGCTCCTGTTCATCCAGGCCGGCACTTTCTGGGCCGCGCGGCAGTCGCTGTGGCGGCAGGCGCGCACCGACGTGCAGCAGCGGCTGGTGGTGGGCGAGGGCATCTGGCGCAACCTGCTGGGCCAGCGGCAGCAGCGCCTGCACGAGGCGGCCTCGGTGCTGGCCTCGGACTACGGCTTCCGCGCCGCGCTCGCGGCCGGCGACGATGTCACGCTGGCCTCGGCGCTGGGCAACGGGCTCGCGCGCATCGGTGCCAGCACGGCGGCCTCGCTCGATGCGCAGTTCCGCTGGCTCGCCGACAGCCCCGGCGACCTGCCCCTGAGGCTGAGCACGGCCCAGCTGCGCCACCTGGCCGGCCTGCAGGCCGGCAGCGGTGCGCAGCTCTATGCGGCGGGCGGCAAGGTCTACCAGCTCGTGCTGGTGCCCATCCGCGCGCCGCTGATCGTCGGCTGGGTGCTGATGAGCTTCGAGCTCACCGCCGAGATTGCGCGCGACTTCAGCGCGCTGGCGCAGATCCAGCTGGTGCTGATGGCCAGCGACGACGGGCCGGGCCCGCTGGTGCCCGTGCTCGACACCCTGCCGGTGGGCGGCCAGCCGCCCACGCAGCGGCTGCAGGACGACGCCGCCCTCGAGTGGACGCATGGCGGTCAGGCCTGGCTGCTGCGCCGCGCCCCGCAGCCCATGCTCGACGGCCGCATGGAGGCGGTGCTGATGGCCTCGCTCGCGCCGGCCACCGGGGCCACGCGCGACATGACGCTGCAGCTGGGCCTCATCACGCTGCTGGGCCTGGTGCTCTTCGCCATCAGCGGCCGCATGGCCGTGCGCCAGGCGGTGCAGCCGCTGGCCGAGCTGTCGGCCAGTACCCGGGCCATCGGTGCCGGCAATTTCGACGTGGCCATCCACCAGCGCAACCGCGCCGACGAGGTCGGCATGCTGGCGCGCGACTTCGACGACATGCGGCTGAACCTGCGCGACCACCGGGGCGAGATCACCCGGCTGGCCTTCCGCGACACCCTGACCGGCCTGCCCAACCGCGAGGCCTTCCAGCGCATGCTGGCCAAGGAACTCGCGAAGGCGGGCGTGGCCGCCGAAAAGGCGCCCGCGCCGGACAGCCCGTGCGCCCAGGGCGTGGTGCTGCTGCTGGACATCCACCGCTTCAAGCTGGTGAACGACGTGCTCGGCTTTCCCTTCGGCGACGGCGTGCTGCGGGCCGTGGCCGCCCGGCTGCAGGCGCGCATGCCGCTGCCGGGCGATGGCGTGGCCCGCATCGGCGGCGACACCTTCGCCGCGGTGCGCAGCGGCCTCGACCAGGCCGAGGCGGAGGACTGGGCGCAGTCGCTGGTGCGACTGTTCGACGATCCGCTGCTGGTCGCCGGCCAGCGCATCGATGTGCAGATGAGCGCGGGCTATGCACGCTGGCCGGGCGATGCCGCCACCGGCGACGAGCTGGTGGGCCGGGCCGAGCTGGCGCTGCAGGCGGCCAAGCGGCAGGGCCGCGAATGGCTGGCCTACGAGCCGGTGCAGTCGGTGAGCACGGCGGTGGCCGTGTCGCTGCTGTCCGAGCTGCGCAGCGCCGTCACGCGCAGCGAGTTGCGGCTCTTCCTGCAGCCCAAGCTGAGCCTGGACAGCGGCCAGGTGTGCACCGCCGAGGCGCTGCTGCGCTGGCAGCATCCCGAACGGGGCTTGCTGCCGCCAGCGCACTTCATCCCCTTCGCCGAGCAGACCGGCTTCGTGCGGCGGCTCACGCAATGGGTGTTCGACGAGGCCTGCCGCTGCTGGCTCACGCTGTCGGCGCAGGGCCTGCGCATGGTGTCGGTCAACCTTTCCACGCGCGACCTGGTCGATGTGCACCTCATCGGCCGGCTGCAGGCCAGCCTGGACCGCCATCGCGTGCCGGCCGGGGCCTTCTGCCTGGAGATCACCGAGAGCGCGATCATGGACGACCCCCAGCGCGCCCGGGCCACGCTGGTGCGCCTGGGCGAGATGGGCTTCCGGCTGTCCATCGACGACTTCGGCACCGGCTATTCGTCGCTGGCCTACCTCAAGCACCTGCCGGTGCACCAGCTCAAGGTCGACAAGTCCTTCGTGCTGAAGATGGCCGACGACGAAAGCGACGCGAAGATCGTGCGGGCCATCGTCGACCTGGCGCACAACCTGGGGCTGGAGGTGGTGGCCGAAGGCGTGGAGGGGCCCGAGGCCCTCGCGCAGCTCGCGCGCATGGGCTGCGAGAAGGCGCAGGGCTTCCACATCGCGCGGCCCATGGCCTGGGAGGCCTTCGGCGGCTGGATCGCGGCGTGGACCGCGGAGCAGGCCGTGGCGCGCGCGAGCGCGCTGGACAGGGCCGCGGCCGCGGGCTGAGCGCACGCACCGCCTGCCGCGCATCGCCGTCGAAACGCAGCAACCGGGGGCCGGTCTCGGCCGGGCTGTGGCAGTGCCCCTGTGGGACAAAGCTGACTGCGTTGCGGGTGCCAGGTGCTTGCGCGCGCCATGGCCTGCCCGCCAAGATCAGGCGGATGAATACGTTGCGCGCATCCCCGCATTTCGACTGGATCACGCCGCAGCTGGCGGTGGGCGGACATGTTCCCGTGGGCTTCTATCCCGAACTGGCCGGCATGCATGGCGTGCGTGCCGTGATCGACCTGCGCGAGGAAGACCGCGATGACGAGGAGGCCCTCACGCGCCACGGCGTGCGGCTGCTGCACCTGCCCACGCCCGACATGTGCAGCGTGGGCGATACGCACCTGGACCACGGCATCCGCTTCGCGCAGGCCAGCCTCGACGCGGGCGAGCGCCTGCTGATCCACTGCCAGTGGGGCATCGGCCGCTCGGCCACGCTGGCGCTGTGCGTGCTGGTAGCGCGCGGCATGCCGCCGCTGCAGGCGCTGGCGGACATGAAGTCGCGGCGCGCGGTGGTCTCGCCATCGCCCGCGCAACTGGGCTGCTGGATCGCGTGGATGGAACGCCATCGCGATATCGCGCCCGAGCCCTTCGCGGTGCCTACCATGGCGCAGTGCCAACGCATCGCCTATGCGCACCTGATGGGCGGCACGGGCAGCGGCACGGCCGACGTCGCCACGCGCGGCGCCCCCGACCGGTGAGGCGTCCGGCCCGGCCATGATCGTCTACGGCGACGGGCAGCGGAAGGAGCGTTCCCGGGCCAAGCTGGCGCGCGTGTGCATCGGCCTGCGCCGTGCACGTGCACTGCCGCCCGGCATCGTGCGGCATGCGCGGCTGGTGGAGGCGCTGATCGAGGCCGGCGAACTGCTGCAGGGCGTGGCCGATGCGGTGGGCGACGAGGCGCTGTCCCAGGGCGTGCCTCCGGGCGTTGCCAGCGCCACCCAGCTCACGCTGGCCCTGGCGCGCTGCTGCCTGCACAGCTGGTGCTACGGCTTTGCGCTGGCCCATGAGGACGCGGTGGAGGACGCCGTGCGCGACTGCGCCTGCCAGCCGCTGCCGGCCTGGATCACCGTGCACCGCTGCGAGGGCTATGCCTTCTATGGGCTCTACCCCGAGGGCCACGGCATGGCGGCGCTGCAGGTGCGCGAATCCGGCGCGCTGTCGGGCGAGCGCACGCGCGTGGTGGGGCTGCGCAGCATCGGCACCAGCCTTGCGGCCATGGTGGCCGCGGGCCTGCGTGCGCCGGGCTTCGAGACGCTGCGGCCGCAGGGCCATCCGTTCGACCGCCAGGCCGGTGCCTTGCCGTCGGCCGGCTGGGCGCCCGATGCCGCCCTGGTCGACGAGGGGCCGGGCCTGTCGGGCAGCAGTTTCCTGGCCGGTGTGGAGGCGCTGCGGCGCGCGGGCGTGCCGCCGCGACGGGTGCATCTCTTTCCTTCGCACGGCCATGGCCCGGGCCCGGCGGCAAGCCCGCCGGCACGCCAGCTCTGGCGCGAGCAGCCCGTCCACTACCTGGGCTTCGACGACGTGGCCGGCGCCGCCGCCTTGCCACCGCACCGCGTGATGGACTGGGTGCGCGACCGGCTGCCGGGCGTGGCGGGCGACATGATCGACCTGTCGGGCGGCGCCTGGCGGGCCCGGCACGGCGAGGGGACCGAGGCGCTGCCCGCGCAGGTGCACATGGAGCGCCTCAAGTTCCTGCTGCCGGCCGACGGTGGCGACTGGCTGCTGCGCTTTGCGGGCCTGGGCCGTGGCAGCCGCCTGGCCTGCGCGCGGCGGCACCTGTTGGCCCGGCATGGCTTCTGCCCGCCGGTGCAGGGCCTGTGGCATGGCTTCACGGCCGAGCGCTGGCTGGCCCATGCACGGCCGCTGCCGCTGTGGCCGGCGGCGCAGCAGCCCACCCGTGGCCTGCTGCTGGAGCGGCTGGCCGAGTACCTGGCCTTCCGCGGCACGCGGCTGCCGGCACCTGCCACAGCCGGCGCCACGCGCGAGGTGCTGCTCGACATGGCGGGCCACAACATTGCCAAGGGCCTGGGCGACGAAGGCGCGCGCGCCTGGCAGGCCTGGCGCGGCGCACTGCCGGCCGCCGGCCTGACGATGCCGCTGCGCCGCGTGCTGACCGACAACCGGCTGCATGCCTGGGAATGGCTGTGGGACGGCCGCACGCTGCGCAAGACCGATGCGGTGGACCATGCCGTGGCCCATGACCTGGTGGGCAGCCAGCCGCTGGAGTGGGACGTGGCCGGCGCCACGGTGGAGTTCGGGCTGGATGCCGGCGAGCGGCACTGGCTGATGGGGCGACTGCGGGCGGCTGGGGTGGCCGTGCAGTCGTCGCTGCTGGCGCTGTACCTGCCGCTGTACGCGGCCTTCCAGCTGGGTGCGTTCACCATGGCCCTGCAGGCGGCGCCCGACGCGGAGAAGGCCACGCTCGCGCGCGAGGTGCGCCGCTATGGGCAGTGGGTGCGGCGCGTGCTGGGCTGATGCGGGTTCGTCCGCGCCCGCTCAGCCCGCAGCGAGCATCCCGCGTTCCTCGATGAAGCGCACCACCTGCGCCAGGCCGTCCTGCGTCTTGAGGTTGGTCATGACGAAGGGCTTGCCCTTGCGCATGCGCACCGTGTCGGCTTCCATCACGCCCAGGTCGGCGCCCACGTGCGGCGCCAGGTCGGTCTTGTTGATGACGAACAGGTCGCTCTTGGTGATGCCGGGGCCGCCCTTGCGCGGGATCTTCTCGCCAGCGGCCACGTCGATCACGTAGATGGTCAGGTCCGACAGTTCGGGGCTGAAGGTGGCGGCCAGGTTGTCGCCGCCACTTTCCACGAACACCACGTCGGCATCGGGAAAGTCGCCCAGCATGCGGTCGATGGCCTCGAGGTTGATGGAGGCGTCCTCGCGGATGGCGGTGTGCGGGCAGCCGCCCGTCTCCACGCCCAGGATGCGCTCGGCCGGCAGCGCGCCGGCCACGGTGAGCAGGCGCTGGTCTTCCTTGGTGTAGATGTCGTTGGTGATCGCGATCAGGTCGTACTGCGCGCGCATCGCCTTGCAGAGCATCTCCAGCAGGGTGGTCTTGCCCGAGCCCACCGGGCCGCCGATGCCCACGCGCAGGGGCGGCAGTTTCTTGGTGCGGTTCGGAACGTGGTGGAGTGCGGTCATGGTCTTGTTGCGTGAAGGTGGGGAAGGGCCTGTCGGGCCTAGCTGCGGAACAGCCGCGAATACTGCGTCTCGTGCCGCGCCGACAGGATGGCCAGCATGGGCGAGAAGGACTGGCGCCGCTCGTCGGGCAGGGCCAGGGCGGCCTCGACCGCGGCGGGGATCTCCTTTGCCAGCCGCGCCAGGATGCGCTGGCCGGCACTCTGGCCCAGCGGCACGGCCTTGATGGCGGCCGCGCTCATGTTCTCGGCCCAGCCGAAGGCGAAGGCCAGGCAGCCGTCCTGGGCGCTGGCACCCGCGCGCGCGGCGGCGAAGGCGAAGGCCACGGGATAGGTGGGCGGCAGCTCGGCGAAGCAGGCGGCGGCATCGGTGTGGTGCAGCTTGAGCCATTCGACGAAGGAGCGGCCCATCTGCTCGGTCTGCAGCAGGAACTCGGCGGACTCGCGCGTCTGGCGCACCCAGTCGTTGAGCGCCTGCACGCGGGCCAGGTCGCCAGCCGACCAGGCCGAGATGGCCTGGGCCACCACCGACAGGTCGCCGCGCGCGAGGCTCAGGTGGAGTTGCCCGGCCAGCCACTCGGCGGCCGAGACTTCGTCCTTGACGCCAGCCCATTCGATGGCGGCCTCCAGCCCTTCGGAATACGAGAAGCCGCCCACGGGCAGCGCGGGCGAGGCGAGCCAGATGAGCTGCAGAAGGCTGTGGGGGGCGAGCATGGTCAGAACCCTCGCGCCGGCTGGCCGCTTCGTCGCCATGCATGAGGCGCAGGGATTGGCTCCCTCTCCCTCTGGGGGAGGGCAGAGACGGACTCCCTCCCCCTCTGGGGGAGGGCGGGGGTGGGGGCCTGCCCACTCGCGATGCGTCGCGGCGCACAAGCCCCCATCCCTGCCTTCCCCCAGAGGGGGAAGGAGCCTTCGCGCCTCCCCATCTGCAGCGTCATGTCAGTGCGAATGGTCATGGCCGCAGCCCGGCCCATGCACATGGCCGCCCTGTGCCTTGCCGTGCTCATGGTCATGGTCATGGTCATGGTCATGGTCATGGTCATGGTCATGGTCATGGTCATGGTCATGGTCATGGTCATGGTCATGGTCATGGTCATGGTCATGGTCATGCGCGTGTTCGTGGTCATGCCCGCCCCCATGCGCATGCCCGTGGTGATGGTGCGAATGCCCATCGTTGGTCACATGCCCGCCATAGGCACCGCCTTCCGGCTCGAAGCTTTCCTGCACCTCGTTCACGATCAGGTGCATGGCGCGCAGCATGTCGGCCAGCACATGGTCGGGTTCGATCTTGAGGTGGTCGGGTTGCAGCTCGATGGGCACATGGCGGTTGCCCAGGTGGTAGGCGGCGCGCACCAGGTCGAAGGGCGTACCGTGGGCCGTGCAATGGGTGATGCGCAGCACCGTCTGCGGCGCGGCGATCACCCGCACCAGCGAGCCGTCTTCCACCACCAGGATGTCGCCGCCGCGCACGGCCGTGCCGCGCGGCAGGAAGACGCCGATGCGCCGCCCCTGCGAGTCGGTGGTGTCGAAGCGGCTCTTCTGGCGCACGTCCCAGTCGAGTTCGATGGTGGCGGCGCGCTTGACGAGCACGGGCGCGAGGCCGCGGCCCTGGGGCATGAGTTTGTTGGCGGTGAGCATGGTGGATTGCCTCTGCGACGAGCGGTCGATAATATAACGGTTGTTATAACTTTTCGGGACGGCCATGGCCATCGTCAAGCTTACGCAGATCGGCAATTCGGTGGGGGTCATCTTTCCCAAGGAGATGCTCGCCAAGATGAATGTCGAGAAGGGCGACAACCTCTTCCTGTCCGAATCCGCCATCGGCGGGTATCACATCTCTCCCTATGACGAAGAGTTC
Source organism: Pseudacidovorax sp. (assembly GCF_017991995.1). Taxonomy (GTDB): domain Bacteria; phylum Pseudomonadota; class Gammaproteobacteria; order Burkholderiales; family Burkholderiaceae_C; genus Xenophilus. Next base: position 205,423 of record NZ_JAGOPN010000003.1, read on the forward strand.
GCGCGTCAGATGGATGCCGCGCGCAAGGTCATGAAGAAGCGCCGCAACGTACTGCGCGAACTGGCCAAATGAGTGCCGCGAATGCGGCTTGGGTCTGGCTCGGTGCCGGGCTCCTGCGGGCAGTGCACGAGGAGCAATTGGCGGAGCACGGTGGGCCTGCCGGTCTGCGCGACGAGGGAGGGCTGGAATCCGCGCTGGCGCGGCCTCGGCATCGCGCGCTCTACGAATCTCCCGACGTGGCCGATCTTGCTGCCAGCTATGCCTTCGGTCTGGCACGCAATCATCCCTTCGTGGACGGCAACAAGCGGGTGGCATTCGTGGCGCTTGAAGTGTTCCTTGAACTGAACGGCTGGTCGCTGACGGCGACCGATGAAGAGTGTGTGTCTGCCATCGTCCGTCTGGCTGCGGGCGAGCTGGGCGAGGACGAACTGGGTGCCTGGGTCCGCGATCGCATGGAGCGGCACAGCTGACTGTCCGACACCACCCTCACAGTCCGCGCGTCATGAAGCAGCTGGCCGGATCGGGCCCATAGTCGCCAAAAGGCGGGCAGGGCGCGAAGCCGTGGCGTGCGTAGAGCGCGCGCGCCGGGGCGAAGAAGGGCTGGCTGCCGGTTTCCAGGCTCATGCGCATGTGGCCGGCGGCGCGGGCCTCGGCCAGGGCGTGGGCCAGCAGTTGTGCGGCGATGCCGCGGCCGCGCAGGTGGGCGGCGGTGCGCATGGACTTCAACTCGGCATGGCCCTCGTCCAGCCGCTTCAGCGCCACCGTGCCGGCCAGCGCCTCGTCGGCGCCATCCTGCGTCCAGGCACTCCAGAAGCGGATCTCCGGGCGACGCAGACCTTCCAGGTCCAGCGCATGCACGCTCTCCGGCGGCGAGACGCGCCGCATGTCGGCCAGGTGCTCTTCGAGGAAGCGCGCGATGCGCGCATCGCGCAGATCGTCCAGCCGGATGACCAGGGCCGGCGCGCCGCTGGGTTTCGAGGCCTCGGGCGGCATCCCCATCAGAACAGGAAGTAGCGCTGCGCCATCGGCAGCACCTTGGCCGGCTCGCAGGTCAGCAGCACGCCGTCGGCACGCACGGCATAGGTCTGGTGGTCGATCTCCATCACCGGGGTCAGGCCGTTGTGGATCAGGTCCTTCTTGCGCACGTTGCGGATGTTCCTGACCACGCCCAGCGTCTTGGCCAGGCCGTAGCGGCGGCCCACGTCGGCAGCATGCGCGGCCTGGGAGACGAAGGTCAGGCTGCTCTTGGCGATGTTGCCGCCGAAGGCGCCAAACATGGGCCGGTAGTGCACCGGCTGCGGCGTCGGGATGCTGGCATTGGGGTCGCCCATCGCCGCCATGGCAATGCTGCCGCCCTTGATGATGCAGAAGGGCTTGACGCCGAAGAAGGCCGGCTTCCAGATCACGATGTCGGCCCACTTGCCCACCTCGAGGCTGCCCACCTCGTGGCTGATGCCGTGCGAGATGGCGGGGTTGATCGTGTACTTGGCCACGTAGCGCTTGGCGCGGAAGTTGTCGTTGCGGGCGCTGTCCTCGGGCAGGCTGCCGCGCTGGGCCTTCATCTTGTGCGCCGTCTGCCAGGTGCGGATGATGACCTCGCCCACGCGGCCCATGGCCTGCGAGTCGCTGCTCATCATGCTGATGGCGCCCATGTCGTGCAGGATGTCCTCGGCCGCGATGGTCTCCTTGCGGATGCGCGATTCGGCAAAGGCCAGGTCCTCGGCGATGGCGGCGTCCAGGTGGTGGCACACCATCAGCATGTCGACGTGCTCGTCCAGCGTGTTCTGCGTGTACGGCATCGTGGGGTTGGTGGACGAGGGCAGGAAGTTGGCCTCGCCCACCACGCGCAGGATGTCCGGCGCATGGCCGCCGCCCGCACCTTCGGTGTGGAAGGCGCACAGCGCGCGGCCCTTGGTCGCCGCGATGGTGTCCTCGACAAAGCCCGACTCGTTCAGCGTGTCCGAGTGGATGGCCACCTGCGTGTCGGTGGCTTCGGCCACCTCCAGGCAATGGTCGATGGCCGAGGGCGTGGTGCCCCAGTCCTCGTGCAGCTTCAGGCCGATGACGCCGGCCTCGATCTGCTCGTGCAGCGGGCCGGTGCGGCTGGCGTTGCCCTTGCCCAGGAAGCCCAGGTTCATCGGAAAGGCATCGGCCGACTGCAGCATGCGCTCGATGTGCCAGGGGCCGGGCGTGCAGGTGGTGGCGAAGGTGCCGGTGGCCGGGCCGGTGCCGCCGCCGAGCATGGTGGTCACGCCGCTGGCCAGGGCCTCCTCGATCTGCTGCGGACAGATGAAGTGGATGTGGCTGTCGATGCCGCCGGCGGTGACGATGTTGCCCTCGCAGCTGATGACTTCGGTGCCCGGGCCGATCACGATGTCCACGCCCGGCTGGGTGTCGGGGTTGCCGGCCTTGCCGATGGCGGCGATGCGCCCGTCCTTGAGGCCGATGTCGGCCTTGACGATGCCCCAGTGGTCGAGGATGAGCGCGTTGGTCAGCACCGTGTCGACGGCGCCTTCGGCGCGCGTGCGCTGGCTCTGGGCCATGCCGTCGCGGATGGTCTTGCCGCCGCCGAACTTGACCTCCTCGCCGTAGCCGCCGGCGCGCAGGGTGTAGTCCTGCTCGACCTCGATGACGAGACCGGTGTCGGCCAGGCGCACGCGGTCGCCGACGGTGGGGCCGAAGATTTCCGCGTAGGCGCGGCGCGAAATGGAGGCCATCAGAGTTTTCCTTGCACCAGGCCGCGGAAGCCGTAGACGATGCGGTCGCCCGCGAAGTCGACCAGCTCGACGGTGCGCTGCTGGCCGGGCTCGAAGCGCACGGCGGTGCCCGAGGCGATGTTCAGCCGCATGCCGCGCGCGGCCTCGCGGTCGAAGTCGAGGGCGCCGTTGGTTTCGGCGAAGTGGTAGTGGGAGCCGACCTGGATCGGCCGGTCCGAGCCGTTCTTGACCACCACGGTGAGTGTGCGGCGGCCGGGGTTGAGGTCGTGGTCGCCCGCATCGATGAGCAGTTCGCCCGGGATCATGTTCGTGGCCTTTCGATCAGGCGATGCCGCCCAGCAGGGCCAGGCCGAACAGGCCGACGGCGGCACCGGCAATGCGGGGCAGCCAGCGGTTGGCATGGCGCAGCGCCAGGCCCAGGCCGATGCCCGCGGCATGCAGGCCGACGGTGGCCAGCAGCATGCCGGCCAGGGTGGCGATGGCGCCGCCGTGCTCGGCCAATTCGCGGCCGTGGGCGATGCCGTGGAAGACGGCGAACACGCCCACCAGCGCGGCAGCGGCGGGGGCGGGCAGGCGGCGCTGCGTGGCCACCAGCAGGCCCAGCACCAGCAGCGAGGCGGCGATCATGGGCTCCACCGCCGGCAGCGACAGGCCGGCCAGGCCCGCCAGCGCGCCGGCGAGCAGCATGCCGGCGAAGCCGAGCGGCGCGGCCAGCAGCTCGCGGCGGCTGGTCGCGGCCAGGGCGCTCCACAGGCCCACGGCCACCATCGCGGCCAGGTGGTCCAGGCCGGTCAGCGGGTGGACGAAGCCGGCGACGAAGCCATGGTGCGCGCCGGCATCGGCGCCGGTGTGGGCCAGGGCGGGCAGGGCGGCCGTGGCGGCCAGGGCGGTGGCGATGCGAAGAAGCAGGGGGCGGGAAGTGCGCATGGGCGTCTTTCTGAGAAATGGGGTGGATGGCGATGCGGGCCGGGCGGCGGAGTGCGTGCGGGTGGCGCAGAGGGCCGCAACCGGACGCGGTGCTCGGGCGCCCGCGCGGCGCCTCATTCGATGGGCTGGTGCACCGTCACGAGCTTGGTGCCGTCGGGGAAGGTGGCCTCGACCTGGATGTCCGGGATCATCTCGGGCACGCCTTCCATCACGTCGGCGCGCGTGAGCACCTCGCGGCCTTCGCTCATCAGCTGGGCCACCGTCTTGCCGTCGCGGGCGCCTTCCATCACGGCCGCCGAGATCAGCGCGACGGCTTCGGGGTAGTTGAGCTTCAAGCCGCGGCCCTTGCGCCGCTCCGCCAGCAGGGCGGCGGTGAAGATCAGCAGCTTGTCTTTTTCTCTGGGCGTGAGTTCCATGGTTCGCTTTGCTCTGGTGTCCGTGCGGCGACGGGCGGCCGCATGCCGGCAGGAAGGGCCGGGCGCCGCATGATAGGCAGCGTCAACGCGTTGCAACAGTCGTGCCTTGCTCGGCATGAAAGCTGCACTCTGCCGCCTGTGAACGCCGACGCCCCGCCCCTGCCCGCCGCGCCCGACGCCGACGACGCGCCCCAGCGCATCGTCAAGGTCCGCCGCGACTACAACAGCTGGGTCGGCAGCGAGACGCTGGAGGACTACGCCCTGCGCTTCACGCCGCAGCGCTTTCGCAAGTGGTCCGAATGGCGGGTGGCCAACACGGCCTTCGGCGCCGCCTCCTTCCTGATCCTGGAGGCCGTGGGCGCGACGCTGCTGGTTCAGTTCGGCTTTGCCAATGCCTTCTGGGCCATCGTGGCGACGGGGCTCATCATCTTCCTGGCCGGCCTGCCGATCAGCGCCTATGCGGCCCGCTACGGCGTGGACATGGACCTGCTGACGCGCGGCGCCGGCTTCGGCTACATCGGCTCGACCATCACCTCGCTGATCTACGCGAGCTTCACCTTCATCTTCTTCGCGCTCGAAGCCGCCGTGATGGCCTATGCGCTGGAGCTGGCGCTGGGCATTCCGCCGGCCTGGGGCTACCTGGTGTGCGCGCTGGTCGTGATTCCGCTGGTGACGCACGGCGTCTCGGCCATCAGCCGGCTGCAGGTCTGGACGCAGGCCATCTGGCTGCTGATGCTCGTGGTGCCTTTCGCCTTCGTGCTGGCGCGCGATCCTGGTGCATTTGCGGGCATCACGCACTACGGTGGTGATCGCGGGGGTGCCTCCAGCTTTGGATTGCACGGATTTGGTGCCGCGCTGACGGTCGGCATCGCCCTCATCACCCAGATGGGGGAGCAGGCCGACTACCTGCGCTTCATGCCGGCGCGCACCGCCGCCAACCGCGGGCGGTGGTGGGCGGCGGTGGTGGCGGGCGGCCCGGGCTGGGTGGTGCTGGGCGTGGCCAAGATGCTGGGCGGCGCCCTGCTGGCCTACCTGGCCATCACCCACATGGTGCCCACCGAGCGGGCGGTCGATCCCAACCAGATGTACCTGGCGGCCTACGAGTACGTCTTTCCGCAGTACGGCTGGGCGGTGGCGGCCACGGCACTGTTCGTGGTCATCTCGCAGCTCAAGATCAACGTCACCAACGCCTATGCCGGCTCGCTGGCCTGGAGCAATTTCTTCTCGCGCGTGACGCACAGCCACCCGGGCCGGGTGGTGTGGGTGGTGTTCAACGCCTTGATCGCCTTCATGCTGATGGAGATGAACGTCTTCGAGGCGCTGGGCGACGTGCTGGGCCTGTACGCCAACATCGCCATCGCCTGGATGATGGCCGTGGTGGCCGACCTGGTCATCAACAAGCCGCTGGGCCTGTCGCCGCCGGGCATCGAGTTCAAGCGGGCCTACCTGTGGGACATCAACCCGGTGGGCGTGGGCGCCATGGTGCTGGCCTCGGGCGTGTCGATCACTGCGTACCTGGGCGTGTTCGGGCCGATGGCGCAGGCCTTCTCGGCCGTGATCGCGCTGGGCACGGCGCTGGTCGCCTCGCCGCTGATCGCCTGGGCCACGGGCGGGCGCTTCTACCTGGCGCGGCAGCCGGGAGCGGTGCCTGCTGCTGCTGTTGCTGGTTCCGACGCCCCGCGTGTTGCTCCCTCCCCCCCTGGGGGAGGGCAGGGGTGGGGGCCAGTTCAGGCGCAGCGCTCATCGGCAAGCGCCCAGGCCCCCATCCCCACCTTCCCCCAGAGGGGGAAGGAGCAACAGCCATCGGCATCGCGGCAGCGGGCCCATCGCATCCACTGGGTCGCCCCCGAAGCCTCCTACCAGCGCCTCGCCCCCCGCCGCTGCGTCATCTGCGAGCGCGAGTACGAGGGCCCCGACATGGCCCACTGCCCGGCCTACCAGGGCGACATCTGCTCGCTGTGCTGCACCCTCGACGCCCGCTGCGGCGACCTGTGCAAGCCGCATGCGGGCCTGTCGGCGCAGTGGTCGGCGGTGCTGCGCTGGCTGCTGCCGCGGCGCGTGTGGCCCTACCTGGACACCGGCCTCGGTCACTTCCTGATGCTGATGCTGATCGTGGTGCCGCTGCTGGCCGCCGTCTTCGGCGTGCTCTACCAGCAGGAGCTGCGCGGCATCGGCGACTGGATCGACAGTGGCGGTGCGCCCTCGGTGGCCGCCGGCCGGGCCGCCGGCAGCGAGGCCGCGCAGGCCTTGGGCTCCGGCTTCCTCAAGGCCTACATGGCGCTGCTGCTCATCGCCGGCATCGTGGCCTGGTGGCTGGTGCTGGCGCACCAGAGCCGCAAGGTGGCGCAGGAGGAATCGAACCGCCAGACCCGCCTGCTGATGCGCGAGATCGAGCTGCACCGCCAGACCGACCGCGCCCTGCAGGCCTCGCGCCAGGCCGCCGACGAGGCCCGCCAGACCGCCGAGGCCGCCAACCAGGCCAAGAGCCGCTACATCAGCGCCATCAGCCACGAGCTGCGCACGCCGCTCAACAGCATCTTGGGCTATGCGCAGCTGATGGGCCAGGACCCGTCGGTGCCGCCGCACCGCCAGCAGGCCGTGGCCGTCATCAAGCGCGGGGGCGAGCACCTGCTCTCGCTCATCGAAGGCACGCTCGACCTGGCCCACATCGAGGCCGGCAAGCTCACGCTGCAGGCCCGGCCCATGGCCTTCGGCGACATGCTGCAGTCGCTGGCCGACATGTTCGAGCTGCAGGCCGCGGACAAGGGCTTGCGCTTCGTCTTCGAGCCCGCGCTGCAGCTGCCGGCCGTGGTGCGCGCGGACGAGCGCCGCGTGCGGCAGATCCTCATCAACCTGCTGGGCAATGCCATCAAGTTCACGGCCCGGGGCCAGGTCACGTTTCGCGCCGCCTATGCCCGCGAGTTCGCCACGCTGGAGGTGGAGGACACCGGCCCCGGCCTGCACGAGGACGAGCTGGCCCGCATCTTCGAGCCCTTCGCCCGCGGCGATTCGCGCGGCAGCGCACCGGGCGCCGGCCTGGGCCTGACCATGGCCAAGATGCTCACCGACCTGATGGGTGGCGAGATGAAGGTCAGCAGTACGCCGGGGCAGGGCGCGCTGTTTCGCGTGCGGCTCTTCCTGCCGCGGATGCACGAGGCCATGGCCGGCACGCTGGGCCACGGCGCCTCCATCGGCAGCACCAGCCTGGCGGCGGGGCCGGCGGCCGAATCGCCGGTGCAGCGGCGCGGCTACGAAGGCCCACGCCGCCAGCTGCTGGTGATCGACAACGAGGAAGCCGACCGCGACCTGCTGGTGCACCTGCTGCAGCCCCTGGGCTTCGAGCTGCGCACCGCCGCCAGCGGCCATGACGGGCTGGATCTGCTGGCCGCCGGCTATCGCCCGCATGCCGTCTTCGTGGACCTGGCCATGCCCGGCATCGACGGCTGGGAGACCATCCGCCGCGCGCGTGCCCTGCTGGGCGCGAGCCGGGGCGGCGCTCACGAGACCGTGTTCGCCGTCGTCTCCGCCAACGCCTTCGACAAGCGGCTGGAGAACGACGTCGGCATCACGCCCGAGGACTTCTTCGTCAAGCCCGTGCGCCACAGCGAGCTGCTCGACTGGATCGGCCGCCGCCTCGACCTGCGCTGGACGGCCGACCCCGCCGCCGCCGCGTCCAAAGAGCCGTCCGAGCCCGCCGCCATCGTCGCCCCCGGCGCCGAACGGCTGCGGGCGCTGGAAGAGGCCGTCCAGCTCGGCTACCTTCGCGGGATCATGACCAAGCTCGACGACATCGACGCCGCCCAGCCCGAATGCGCCGCCTGGACGGCGCAGCAGCGCGCGCTGGCGCGGCAGTTCCGCTTCGAGGACATGGGCCGCGCCCTGGCCGAAGCACTGGAAGCCTCCTGACCATGAGCGGCATCCGCACCACCGATCCTGCCGACGGCCACGCGCCGGTCCCCGCCATCTCGCCCCTGGCCGCCAGCCTGCGCGAGAACACCGCCCGCGGCGACCTCGTGCTGGTGGTCGACGACGTGCCCGACAACCTGGCCGTGCTGCACGACGCGCTGGACGAATCGGGCTACACCGTGCTCGTGGCCACCGACGGCCCCACCGCGCTGGCCCGCGCCGCGCAGGCCCATCCGGACATCGTGCTGCTCGACGCCATGATGCCGGGCATGGACGGCTTCGAGGTGGCGCGCCGCCTCAAGGCCGACGCCGCCACGGCCGAGATTCCCATCGTCTTCATGACCGGCCTGACCGAGACCGAGCACCTGGTCGCGGCGCTGGAATCGGGCGGCGTGGACTACGTCACCAAGCCCATCAAGCCCAAGGAAGTGCTGGCCCGCATGAACGTGCACCTGCAGGGCGCCCGCCGTGCGCGCCAGCAGGCCCAGCAGGCGGGCCAGGCCCGCAACGCCCTGGACGCCTTCGGCTACGCCAGCATCACCGTGCGCATGCCCGAGGGGCGGCTGATCTGGCAGACCTCCCTGGCGCGCGAGCTGCTGATGCGCTACTGCGGCACCGAGGCGCCCGCCACGCCTGCCGCCATCGTGGTCTGGCTGGAGCGCCACCTGCCCCAGGCCCAGCAGGCCGGTGCCGAGCCCCCGCCGCTGGAGATCGGCCAGCAGGCCGCCAGCCGCCTGCAACTGCGCGTGCACCGCCAGACCGGCGACGCCGACGGCACCCCCAGCGCGACGGTGCCCGGCGCGGGCGACTGGCTCATCATCATCCGGGAGCTGTCGGACACGGCGGTGATCGAGGCCATGAGCCTGGCCCTGAAGCTCACCGCCCGCGAGGCCGAGGTGCTGTACTGGGTGGTCAAGGGCAAGACCAACAAGGACATCGGCGAAATCCTGGGTGCCAGCCCGGCCACCGCCAAGAAGCACCTGGAGCGGGTGTATGTGAAGCTAGGGGTGGAGACGCGCACCGCGGCGGCGGGGGTGGCGATCAAGCGGATTCGGGAGATTCAGCCGCATTTTGAGGTGTGAGATTGCCAAACGTAATGAAAATGTTATAAATCACGGTGAATTAAGGAAACGATCTATTGAATCTCCAACATGCACAAAGAAAAAATAAATTAGATTTTCTACCTCTGCGTGGAATTTCGTTTAAATATGATTTCAACGTTTTCGCGCAAGCCTCACCGGCAAAAGTTCTGATGTAGAAAAACTGGGTCAGGCCGATAGCCAAGTAGTTGATGGAGAGGGATGCTTTCGGCTGCTAATATTCTTCATCGAAACGCAGTTTTAAGAGACATAAAATGCAAGGTCATTGGGTAAGCAGACCCGAAAAAACAGTGTGCCTGGTATTTATTCATGGGATTCTGTCCGACGCAATAAAATGCTGGACCCACAAAAGTGGTACTCACTGGCCTACTTTGGCTGCTACAGATCCAAGTTTGGCAGATGTGTCTGTCTACAACTTCAGCTTTGAAACAGGTATCGCGACTGGGGACTATGGGATCGGGGACGCAGCTGACGCCTTGAAAGAACTGGCTGGACTTGATGGAATAATAGAGTTTCCAACCATTATTTTTGTGTGCCATAGTTTGGGCGGAATCGTCGCACGTAGGTTTGTTGTCGACAATGCAATAGCGTTATCGGGCAAAAAGATTGGACTTTTTCTTCTTGGTTCGCCATCTCGCGGCTCGCGATGGGCGAATCTTATTGCTCCCGCTGCCCGGATCTTTAGACACGAACAGGCGCGAATCCTGCAGCTTACAGCGACAAATACCAGGCTGGCTGATTTAGATAAAAGTTTTAGAAATCTTATTCATACAAGTGCATTAGCAATAGTAGGTAAAGAACTACTCGAAGATAGAGGACTCAATTGGCTAATGGGCCGCATTGTTGAACCAGATTCGGCCGCTTTGTATTTTCCAGACTCGTTTAAGGTTCCTGGCTCTGATCATTCCAGCATCTCAAAACCAGATAACGTATCCGCAATACAGCATCGCCTTTTGAGCAAGTTCGTCAGGCTTCATGCGGGACCGCCGCGTGTAATCACCAGAGAGGCGCCTGATTTAGTTAAAAAGAAGGCAGACCCACTATTCGAGATTTACACTGCAATAAATGCAAGATACTATATCGAAAGAGGGGTCGAGACAGAAATATTCCAGTTTTTTGATGGCGGAAGTACTTGGATTTCAGGACGATCTGGAACTGGAAAAACATCATTAGTACGACGCTGGCTCGACGTTCGGCAGATAATGCATCTGGAGTTGGCGTTGACCTCAACCTCGGGCGGAGGAGGAAACGCAATAAAAGAAATAGCGGATACGTTGGCCATCAATTCGAATAGTCCTGCCGACGCCGATCCAACTACGTCGAAGGTTGTGGATCTCTTGATTAAATATGCGGCCAATAATCCGTTTGTTTTGTTCGTCGATGAGGTGGGGATTGAGTCAAACTCACAAGATGCGCTAAGGCAGATAATTGGACTTTTAGATGGGCTAAAGCGAAAAACGGCAAATATCAGGGTCATCGTTTGCTCTATAAATCAGCCCGTAGCGACCGCGGGCAATCATAAATTCTATGATTTCTTTTCGAATTATTCGGTGAACCGCTGGGATGATGAAGAAATTAGTATTCTCGTTCATAAAATTTTTGCCGCGTTGCCAGAGATAAAGATTTCAAATGAGGGACGAGAACATATCGTACGCGAGTCTAAAGGAAATCCACGGTTCGCAAAAGCCGTTTTAAGAGATTTGAAAATTTATGGCTCGTCGCGTAGTTTGGATAAATTAATTGACGCCGCCAAGCAGCAGTTAGGTGAGTAATATGCAAAAGCAACTTAGATCATTTACAATTATTCCTCCTTCCCTATATGTTGAACGTCAAGCGGATCGGCAAGTTGCGGCGATTCTGAATGACATGGGACGTCCCGGGTATGTTTTAGTTGCAAGACAGATGGGGAAGACGAATCTTATATTGAATTCCCGTCGTTCACTTTCTCGCCCAGAAGATCTCTTCGCTTATCTCGATGTATCGAACTTAATACCGGATCTTCGATCATTTTTTCGTAATATTGTGGATGTATGTTTGGAGCATCCAATATTTGAAAATCAGGCCTTAGCGGCCCAAATCTCCAGCCTGCGGTTAAACAACCGACTTCTTGCCCATAAAGAGCACGAGCTGGAGCTTTCTCTTTTGGTAAAGCACATACCCGGAAAGTTGGTGATTTGTCTTGACGAGATCGATGCATTGATTGGCTCAAATTACTCTGATCAAGTTTTCTCCTTTATACGAAGCGTTTATTTCTCGGGTAGAGCCAATTTTGAAGAGTTTGGGCGTATAACCTATTTGCTGTCTGGTGTCGCGGAGCCCAGCGACATTATTAAGAACAAGGACGTCTCTCCTTTCAATATTGGCGCAAAAATTTTTTTGGAAGATTTCGAGCGGGACGAGGTTGAAACCTTCTTAAGGCGCGCCGGGTTGCAGTTCTCAACAGAAGTCGTCGATCGACTCTTTTTTTGGACGAGCGGTCACCCGCGAATGACTTGGGATATCTGTTCCGCTCTGGAAGATGTCCAGCTCGCGAATTCTACGCCTAAGCCTGCAACCGTAGATGAAATTGTAGGCCGCCTTTATTTCGGAGATATCGAGCTACCGCCAGTGGATCAGATCAAACGGGCAGCAATCGAGAGTCGAGAGGTGAGGGATGCTCTCATCTCCATGCATTACAACCGTGGATCAACAGTCGCAGACAGCATCAAGACAAAGCTTTACCTTGCGGGCATAAGCCTTTCTGGGGCGAACGGAAGGGCTCCCAATTTCAAAAACAAGATCTTCGAGGAAGCGCTCTCCGAAGAGTTTTTGCAAAATGCCCTACCGGACAGTTTTGACTCAAAAGTTGAGCTTATTGCTAAGCTGTATATGACAGGAGAGCATCAACGTTCGTTGTTCGAATTAGAGGCGCTTCGCGAATCATCTCCCGATTCGGAAAAATTATGGTTCATTCATCTGTGGACGGCACGATCGCTTATTTCATTAGGCAGATATGAGGAGGCGGCAGAAGCCCTAGAAGCTTCCCGCGCGCTTGACGACTCCGGTGAAATACAAAAGCAATTTTTCTTAGGGACAGCACTGTTCAGGGCAGGCTTGTTTCGCAAAGCAGAAACGTCTCTTGAACGGGCAGCAGAGCTGATTTCTGTAGATAAACCGGGTGGTTATGAAGTTCGGGTGGATCTTGCTCGTTGTATTTTGAAAACGGGTAGCAAGCCGAAATCGGTTATCGAGGGTATTTGCAAAAGCGTCGTGGCGGCCCAAGACAGAGTTTTGAACTCGAGTACCTTATTCAAGAGCGCGGCGTCGACGCTCGTTGAAGCGCATATCGTCTTGGCGGAGTTGGCAAAAGCGCGAGAACAAAATGATGCCGCCAGAGCTGAACTTGAATACGCTGAACGTTTATCGAGCGGCGCGGTTAAACTCAAGGTATTCGCTGCTCAATTAGAATCCACCAAGAACATAATTCAGCGCAAGTTTATTTTAAATAAGGCAGTTGCGGTGCTTGCGGAGGTTAAGAAGTTTTCGCTTGCTGATATGGAGTCTTCGGTCGTCTGTAGCGCGGAGATTGTCTATAAGATGCTATTTGAGCTTGAAAAAGCTCAAATGATGGACCTATTCACGAAAGTGATTGCTCATCTTGTAGCGCATGTCGAAGAGGGCGAGTTCATGGACGTGTTCTCGCATCTATCCGGTTTGGCGAATACTTCAGGAAATTTAAGGCTTGCAAGTGGAATTTTAGAGGGGATGGTGTCTGCGTCTCCAGAAGACGCACCATCTGCTCAACGGCGAGACTTGCTTGGCTTACTGCTAAGCCTTGATCCGTCGATGATCGCCAAATATGGTGATGAGCTTGTAGAACTGTTTGATGGCAGCGAAATAGGTGTGCCAAGCTCACATAACCTTTTCGCATTGCTCTCGGTTTTCTTGGGAGGGCCGAATCGCCAGGTGGTGAAATCTAGTGCAGTCGCGGGAGATTTGATTTTTACGCAGCTTGCTGACGAGGCCGATTTGTCAAACACGATGCGAGCTTCGTTGACCCTTTTAAGGGAGTTTGTTAGTTCTAAGCGTGAATTGAGACGCGGGAAAGATTCCGCCTTCTTGTCTCGGGCAAGGGCCGTAATCGCAAACCTTCAGAATTTCAGGAATTTCGATCTTCCTTTTTTCTCTAGCAATATTCACAAATCATTTGCTTCAGAGCTTTTGGCCGATCTTGCGAGTATGAGCGAGGGATTGGGTCGAAGGGAGGCGCGAAAGATAGGCCGCAATATGATCGTCGTTGTGCGCTACGGAGAGCGGCTCGTTCGAGGAAAATACAAATTTCTCATGGCAGATCTCGATATGGGGCTTTGCGAACTGGTATCCGTTGAGGGGAAGAAAACCTAAGGCTTTGTTTCGCGAGTTCGGACTCAGTTTGTCAGACTTGGCTGGCAGCATATCTGTTTGTTGGCGGAGCACTACGGAGCACTATGTTGTTGCTTCATTGACTGCGCTTAAGATAATGCGGTGTCGTAAATGTAGACGAATGGGCAAAGAGCAAGAGGTCCGAAATGTCCAAGTCTTCATTTGGGATCCCCCATTCACGTCGCTACGTCTAACCCGACAACGTAAAAGTTTGCGCAGTGGTGCTCAAGGCGTGCACGAGTCGCTGGATCTCCGGATCACGTACGCCCAGACCGGCCAAAGCATCCACCGTGTGCTGAAAGTAGTCCCTGCAGCTCCCCAGCGCCCCCCGCCCATCCGCGATATATCGCGCCACCTCCCCCGGCTCCATCCGCCCCGCATATCGCGGATGCTCACGGTTCGCCACAAAGGTCAGCATCCGCCGCCGCTCCCCCTGGCATTCCGCCGTCACCCACCGCGCCGCATAGGCCCCCGACAGCATCTCCCGCCGCCACACCAGCTGCAGCTCGCTGCGCACCTGCTCGGCGGCGATGCGCAGGGCGATGCCGCGGCAGGCGCCGCCGCGGTCCAGGGCCAGCATCAGGCCGGGGTGTTCGACGGAGCCGCGGGCCATGTACAGCCACAGGCAGAAGCGGCGGCCCCAGCCGCGCACCAGGGCGGGCGCGGCGTCGATGTGGTGGATGGCGGGGTTCCACATCAGCGAGCCGTAGCCGAAGAGGTAGAGGTCGTCGGCCGCGTCGTGGCTCGCCAGGGTGGCGTCCAGGCAGGCGTCCAGCTCTTCCTGGGTGCGCAGCCGCACGTCGGGCGGTGCGCAGGCCTTCAGGGCGGCCATCACGGAGCCGTCGAACAGGCTCTCGCGGGTGAAGGGTTGACCGGCAGGCGCCGGAGGCAGCGGGCTGAGGCTGGCGGGCATGGCGTTGGATTGTGCGACGGGCTGGCTGACCGCCAGCACGTTTCGTGCGCGCCCGCCCGTGTGCTCACTCCAGCTTGACGCCAGCGTCGTTCACCACCTTCGTCCACTTGGGGATCTCCTTGGCCAGCAGCTCGCCGAAGGCCTCGGGCGTGCTGGCGACCACCTCGACGCCCTGGTCGCGGAACAGCTTGACCACCTCCGGGTCCTTCAGCACGGCCACGATGTCGCGGTTGGCGCGCTCGACGATGGGCTTGGGCACGCCCGCCGGCATCTGCATGCCGAACCACACGATCACCTCGTAGCCCGGCACGCCGGCCTCCTGCACCGTGGGCACCTCGGGCAGCAGCGCGGCACGGCTGGCGCCGGTCACGCCGATGGGCTTGAGCTTGCCGGCCTTGATCTGCTGCATGAGGTTGGGCACGTTGTCGAACAGCACGTCGATCTCGCCGCCCAGCATGGCCATCACGGCCGGCGCGCTGCCCTTGTAGGGCACGTGGGTCATCCTGGTGCCCGTCATGCTCATGAAGAGCTCCATCGACAGATGGTTGGACGAGCCCGAGCCGGTGGAGCCGTAGTTGAGCTTGCCGGGGTTCTTCTTGGCGTAGGCGATGAGTTCGCGCACGTTGGTCACGCCCTGCAGGTCGGGCCGTACGACCAGCGCGTTCTGCGTGTAGCCGGCCCACACCAGCGGCTGGAAGTCGGCCGTGGCGTTGTAGGGCAGCTTGTTGCCGTACAGCGCGGGCAGGGCCGAGAAGGGCAGGGGCGTGATGAGGATGGTGTAGCCGTCGGCCGGCGACTTGGCCGCCAGGTTGTTGCCCAGCACCGTGTTGCCGCCTGGCCGGTTGTCCACCACCACCGACTGCTTCCACGTGCGGTTGAGGCGGTCGCTCACCGTGCGCGCGAGCGTGTCGTTGAAGCCGCCCGGCGTGTAGGGCACGATGATCCGCGTGGGCTTGCTCGGGTAGTCGTCGTTGGCCCAGGCATGGCCCACGGCCAGGGTCAGGGGGGCTGCGGCCATGGCCCGCAGCAGTTGGCGCTTGTCGAATTGCATGGCTTGTCTCCGTTGTTCGTCGTCGTTGTCGTGCTGCCGGTTGCGCACCGGCGGGCGGGGTGGCGGCTGCGGGGTGGGTCAGAACTTCACGACATAGCCCGGGCCATCGACCATGGGGTACTTGTCGAAGATCGACTCGTCCACCTCGATGCCGATGCCGTGTCCGCGCGGCGGCTCGACGCAGCCGTCGTCGCCGATCTGGAAGGTGCTGCCGAACATGTCGCGGAAGGGGTTGAAGTGCGACACGCAGGCCTCGAAGTAGCCGGCGTTCTCGGTGGCCGCCAGAAAGTGCAGCGTGGCCGCATGGTTGAGCCCCGTGGCCGAACTGTGCGCATGCAGCGGAATGCGGTAGGCCGAGGCCATCGCCGCGATGCGCACGCCCTCGGTGATGCCGCCGCTCTTCGACAGGTCGGGTTGCCAGACCTGCACGGCGCGCGCGTCCAGCATCTGGCCGAACTCGAAGCGGGTGAAGTGGTTCTCGCCGGCCGCAATGGGCACCAGCGGCGAGATCTTGGCGGCCTCGCGGTACGAGGCGAAGTCGTTGCAGGCGAAGGGCTCTTCCAGCCAGCCGGCCTGGATCTCGGCCAGTACGGGCATCACGCGACGCACGTCGGCGATGGTGTAGGCGGTGTTGGCATCGGTGAGGATGTCGATGTCGTCGTCGAGCACCGCGCGCACCTTGCGCAGGCGCGCGACGTCGTTCTTGACGGTGTCGCCGATGCGCAGCTTGACGGCCTTGTAGCCCTGCGCCACATAGGACTGGGCTTCTTCGGCCAGCGACTCGGGGCTCTGGTAGCCCAGCGCGATGCCGCCCGCGTAGGCGGGAATGCGGCGGTGCGAGCCGCCGAGCAGCTCGTACAGCGGCATCTTGGCGGCCTTGCCGCGGATGTCCCACAGCGCCATGTCGATGCCCGACAGCGCCAGGCAGGTGCCGGCGCCCAGCCCGTGGCTGGACAGCTGCATGCGGTGCACGCGCTGCCAGGCGCCCACCACGTCGGTGGCGTTCATGCCCACCAGCAACGGCTGCAGCGTGTTGTGGATCAGGCTCACGATGGCACCGGGGCTGCGGCCCGGATGCGCCTCGCCATAGCCAGTGATGCCTTCCGAGGTCTCCACGCGCACGATGATGCAGTCGCGCTTGAGCGTGCTGCCGATGCCCATCGTGACCGTCTTGCCCTCGGGCAGCCGGTACGACAGCGGGATGGCGGTGATGCGGGTGATCTTCATGGCGTGTCTCCTGTTCTTGAGGGTGGGGTGAAGGTCTTCAGCGGCCGGGCGGAGGCAGGGCGCCGAAGACCTCGGGGTTGACGATGTTGGGCGGCCGCTCGCCGCGCAGCAGCACGGCGGCCAGCGTGTCCACGGCCATGAGGCCCATGGCCCGCTCGGCCTCCTGCGTGATGCCGGCCAAGTGCGGCGTGAGCAGCACACGCGGGTGCTGGCGCAGGCCGCTGTCGGCAGGCAGCGGCTGGGTCTCGAAGACGTCGAGCACGGCGCCGCCGAGCGGACCCTGGGCGAGGGCCTGCACCAGGTCCTCTTCCCGCACCACGGGCCCGCGCCCCACGTTGACCAGCACGGCGCCGAGCCTGGCGTGCGACAGCACTTCGGCATCGACCATGCCGCGTGTCTGCGGCGTGAGTGGGCAGGCGACGACCACGAAGTCGCTGGCCGCAAACAGCGCCGGCAGTTGCAAGGCGGCCATGCCTGCAGGCACCTTGGCAGGCGTGCCGGTGCACACCGCCACGCCCATGCCGAAGCCCTGCTGCGCGATGGCGGCGATGCGCTGGCCGATGGCGCCGAAGCCGATCAGGCCCAGCGTGCGGCCCCGCAGTTCGAAGGTGCGGGCGCCGGCCTGGGCCCGCGCCGCCCAGTCGCCTGTGCGCACGCTGGCGTCGAAGTCGGCCAGCTGCCGGGCGTGGGCCAGCAATGCCGCGAACACGTACTCGGCCACGGCATTGGCATTGACGGCCGGCGTGTTGCCCACGGGAATGCCACGCGCGGTTGCGCGCTCGACCGGAATGAAGTCCAGCCCCACGCCCTGGCGCATCACGCAGCGCAGACGGTGAGGGCGGTCGAACAGGTCGGCCGGCAGCAGCCGCCGCACCACGATGCCGTCGAAGCGGCCGATGGCCTCGCGCAGCCAGGCATCGCTGGCCTCACGCACCACGCCGTCGGGAATCTGCTCGGCCTCGGCCCATTGGGTGAGCCGTGCGAAGGCATCGGGATGCAGCGGATCGGTCAGCAGGACGCGAGGTGGGCTCATGGCGGAGGCCGTTGGCGGGTGCGGGGCCTGCAGCACCGAGAAGGTGCCTGCAGGGTGGGCGGCGGCGGTGTCCGTGCGGAGTCGCTCGCCAAACTTATGCCAAAGTTGTGTGATGAATCTATCAGACAACTTTGCGCGCGAACCCCGTGTTTACCTTGGGGCGGAGGGCTTGCCCGCCTTGACCGGCGTGGGCGATGTCGTGCCCAGCTTGGCGCGGGCCACGCGGCGTGCGGCGGCCCGGCTGTCGCCGGTCCAGAAGTCCTGGCCCGCCTGCTCGATGCGCCCTGCGGTGTTGTGCATGTGCATGAAGGCGGCGGTGCGGGCCGCCGCGGCATCGCGTGCCTTGATGGCGGCGCAGATGGCCTCGTGCTCGGCCTGCACCTGCGCAGCCAGATCGGTGCGCCGCGCCTCGTTGGAGCGGGTGAGGCGGATCGCGTCGTGCAGGGCACGTGTGAGCATGCCCAGCAGTTCGGTGTAGTGGGCGTTGTGGGCGGCATGCGAGATGGCGATGTGGAAGGCCAGGTCTTCCTCCACGCCGTCGCGGCCTTCCTTCTCGGCACGGGCGATGGCGCGCAGCGCCTGCTGGATCTGCGTCATCTCGGCGCCGGTGCGCCGCTCGGCGGCCAGCGCGGCCATCTCCGCCTCGATGCCGCGGCGCAGTTCCAGGATGCGCAGCACGCCGTGCGCGGGCGACTCGGCGTCGTTGGCGCTGCCCTGGCCCAGGCGGAAGGCGTCCGCGGCCTTGGGGTCGCGCACCACGGTGCCGCTGCCCTGGCGCGTTTCCACCAGCCCCTCGGACTTGAGGCGCGAGATGGCTTCGCGGATCACGGTGCGGCTCACACCGTACTGCTGGGTCATGGCCAGTTCGGTGGGCAGGCGGGTGTTGACGGGATAGACACGGGCGCGGATGTCCGCCGCGATCAGGCCGGTCACCCGGTCGGCCAGCGTGCCTTCGGCAGCGCGGGAGGTCGCATCGTCTTGGATCGAGAAGGCCATGATGAGGGCAGGCAGGTCGGGGCCCGAAGAATAGCACCGGCGCTTCGTGCTTGACAGAAGTGGTGTGACGTATTTGTAATACAACTTGTGCGCGAAACGGCGATGGCCAGCGCATCGCAGGACAAAGAGAGACAGTCATGAACCTTCCCGACCGGCCGCGGGCCTTCCTCTGCCGACGCTTCACCCCCGCCGTCGAGGCCGCCCTGGCCGAGCGCTTCGAGCTCGTCGTCAACGAGGACGATTCGATTCTTTCTGCCGAACAGATCTCAGCGCGTGCGCAGGGCTGCCACCTGCTCTTCGTGACGGCCACCGAGCCGGTGACGGCGGAGGTCATGGCCGCGTTGTCGCTCACGCTGGCCGTGGTGGCCACGCTGTCGGTGGGCCACGACCACATCGACCTGGTCGCCGCCCGCGCCCAAGGCGTGCAGGTGCTGCACACGCCCGACGTGCTCAGCGATGCCTGCGCCGAGATCGCGCTGATGCTGCTGCTCAATGCTTGCCGCCGCGGCTTCGAGGCCGACCGGCTGGTGCGCAGCGGCGCCTGGCAGGGCTGGGCACCCACCCAGCTGCTGGGCATGGGGCTGGTCGGGCGGCGCCTGGGCATCTTCGGCATGGGCCGCATCGGCCGCGCCATCGCCGAACGCGCGCGGGCCTTCGGCCTGACCATCCACTATCACAACCGCTCGCGTCTCGTGCCCGACCTGGAGGCGGGTGCCACCTACCACCAGACGCTGGAAGCCATGCTTCCGGACATCGACATCCTCATGATCGCGGCGCCGGGTTCGCCGGCGCTCAAGGGCGTCCTCGATGCGGAGCGCCTGGCGCGTCTGCCGGCGGGCGCGGTGGTGGTCAACATCTCCCGCGGCGATCTGGTCGATGACGAGGCGCTGATCGATGCGCTGCGCCGTGGCCACATTCGCGGCGCGGGGCTCGACGTGTTCGCCAACGAGCCCCACGTGCATCCCGGCTACCGCGGGCTCGACAACGTCTTCCTCTCGCCGCACATCGGCAGCGCGACCCACGAGACGCGCGACGCCATGGGCTGGCTGCTCATCGACGGCATCGAGGCGCTGCGCGCCGGCCGCACGCCCGACAACCTTCTGCGCTGATCCCTTTCATTCCAAGCACGCCCCATGAAGCTCCAACACACTCAACTCTTCCGCCAGCAATGCCTCGTCGGCGGCCGCTGGGTCGACGCCACCGACGGCGCCACGCTGACGGTCACCAATCCCGCGGACGACAGCGTGCTCGGCACGGTCCCGCGACTCGGCACCGCCGACGTTCGTGCGGCCATCGATGCGGCCAACCAGGCGCTGCCGGCCTGGCGCGAGACCAGCGCCAAGGAGCGCTCGCGCCTGATGCGGCGCTGGTTCGACCTGTGCATGGCGCACCAGGACGACCTGGCCATGATCCTCACGCTGGAGCAGGGCAAGCCGCTGGCCGAGGCCAAGGGCGAGATCGCCTACGGCGCCAGCTTCATCGAATGGTTTGCCGAAGAGGCCAAGCGCGTCTACGGCGACGTGATCCCGGCCGCCAGCATGGACCGGCGCATCGTGGTGCTCAAGCAGCCGGTGGGCGTGGTGGCGGCCATCACGCCGTGGAACTTTCCCAACGCGATGATCACGCGCAAGGCGGGCGCCGCGCTGGCGGCGGGCTGCACCATCGTCATCAAGCCCGCGTCGGCCACGCCCTATTCGGCGCTGGCCCTGGCGCAACTGGCCATGGAGGCGGGCATTCCGCCGGGCGTGCTCAACGTGGTGACCGGCTCGGCCTCGACCGTGGGCGGCGAGCTGACGGCCAACCCGGTGGTGCGCAAGCTCTCCTTCACTGGCTCCACCGAAGTCGGCAAGACCCTGATGGCGCAGTGCGCGGGCACGGTCAAGAAGGTGTCGATGGAGCTGGGCGGCAATGCGCCCTTCATCGTCTTCGACGACGCCGACCTGGACGCCGCGGTCGCTGGCGTCATGGCCTCCAAGTTCCGCAATGCGGGCCAGACCTGCGTGTGTGCCAACCGCATCTTCGTGCAGTCGGGCATCTACGAGCGCTTCACCGCCCTGCTGCGCAAGACGGTGGAAGCGCAGGTGGTCGGCAACGGCCTGACGCCCGGCGTTCAGCTGGGCCCGCTGATCGACGACGCGGCCGTGGCCAAGGTGCGCGAGCACATCGACGATGCCGTGGCCCTGGGCGCGAGCATCGTGACGGGCGGCACGGCGCACCCGCTCGGTGGGCGCTTCTTCACGCCCACCATCCTGGCCGAGGTGTCGCCGAAATCCCGGCTGATGCAGGAAGAGACCTTCGGCCCGGTGGCACCGCTGATCCGCTTCGAGACCGACGAAGAAGCCGTGGCCATGGCCAACGACACGCCCTTCGGCCTCGCGGCCTACTTCTACACGCGGGACTACGCCCGCGCCTGGCGCGTGGCCGAGGCGCTGGAGGTGGGCATCGTGGGCCTCAACGAAGGCCTGATCTCCACCGAGCTGGCGCCCTTCGGCGGCATCAAGGAGTCGGGCGTGGGCCGCGAAGGCTCCAAGTACGGCGTGGACGACTACGTCGAGATCAAGTACGTGTGCGCCGGCGGCTTGGGCCGGCCGCTGCCGCGCTGAGCATGGCTCCACATCGCATCGACAACCAAGGAGACATCCAATGAGCGACAGGAAGATCGGCCTGATCGGCGTGGGCCTGATGGGCCACGGCATCGCCACCAACATCGTGCGTCATGGCCATTCGCTGGCCGTGCTGGAGCACGCGGGCAACCAGCCGCTGGATGCCCTGAAGGCGGCGGGTGTGCGCACCTTCGGCAGCGCACGGGCACTCGCTGCCGAGGTCGACGTGCTGCTGCTGTGCGTGACCGGTTCACCGCAGGTGGAGGCCGTGCTGCTCGGCGATGGCGGCGTGCTGCAGGGGCTGCGGCCCGGCGGCATCGTCATCGACTGCTCCACCGCCATCCCGTCGTCCACCGAGCGTCTGGCCGGCGTGGTGGCCGAAGCCGGCGGGCGCTTCATGGACGCCGCCATGACCCGCACGCCCAAGGAGGCTGCGGAAGGCCGGCTCAACCTGCTGGTGGGCGCGGAGACCGCACTGTTCGACGAATGCCGCCCGCTGCTGGCCTGCTTCGCCGAGAACATCACGCACTGCGGGCCGGTCGGGTCCGGCCACCGCATGAAGCTGCTGCACAACTATGTCTCGCTGGGCTCGGTGGCGCTGATCGCCGAGGCAGCGGCCTGCGCGCAACGCGCGGGTGTGGCGGCCGAGGTGTTCATCGACGTGCTGGCCAAAGGCGGCGGTGGCGGCACGGCGCTGGAGCGGCTGCGCCCCTTTCTGTTGTCGCAAGACCCGAGCGGGCTGCGCTTCAGCATGGCCAACGCCTTCAAGGACCTGGGCTACTACGCCACCATGGCCCGCGACAGCGGCGCTGCCGGAACGATTGCCGAAGGCGTGCGGCAGACGCTGGAGGCGGCCGTGGCGCATGCCGGCGGTGAGCGGCTGCTGCCCGAACTGGTGGCCGTGCTGGCCAAGCGCGAATCGACCTGACTTCAAAGGAGAACGAGAACCCATGTCCCCCTATCGGATCGCCACCATCGACGGCGACGGCATCGGCCCCGAGGTGTGCCAGTCGGCCACCCGCATTCTTTCGGAAGCCTGCGGCAGTGCACTGCTGGACTTCGTGCGCTGCGACGGTGGCGCGGCTCATTACGCACGCACCGGCCAGGTGCTGCCCGACGACACCTTCGCGCTGTGCCGCGATTCCGCGGCCATCCTGCATGGCGCTGCAGGGCTGCCCGGTGTGACCTATCCCGACGGCACCGAGGTCGGCAACGACCTGCACCTGCAGCTGCGCTTCCGGCTCGACCTGTATGCCAACGTGCGGCCCGTTCGGCTCTGGCAGGGCGTGAAGTCGCCGCTGGCCGGCTGGCAGGCCGGGCAGATCGACTACGTGATCGTGCGCGAGAACACCGAGGGCCTGTACGCCAGCCGCGGCGGCGGCATCAACCTGCGCGGGGAGGTGGCCACCGACACCATCGTGGTCACCCGCAAGGGCGTGGAGCGCGTGGCCCGCTTCAGCTTCGGCCTGAGCCGCAAGCGCCAGGGCGCGCCGCGCGACGGCAAGCGGCGGGTGACGGTCTGCGACAAGGCCAACATCCTGCGCAGCTATGCCTTCTTCCGCGCGGTGTGCGAGGAGGTGGCTCGCGAGCATGAGGACGTCGAGATCGATTACGCCTATGCCGACGCGATGACGGTCCACCTGGTCAAGCGGCCCGACTTCTACGACGTGATCGTGGCCGAGAACATGTTCGGCGACATCATCTCGGATCTGGGGGCCGCCACCATCGGCGGCATGGGGCTGTCGCCCTCCGCCGAGCTGGGCGAGCACCATGGCCTATTCCAGGGTGCCCACGGCTCGGCACCCGACATCGCGGGGCAGAACCTGGCCAGTCCGCTGGCCACCATCCTCTCGGGCACGCTGATGCTGCACTGGCTCTCGGAGCGCCATGGCGACGAGCGGCTGGCCGTCGCAGCTCGCCGCATCGAGACGGCCGTCGGCGAGGTGCTGGCCCATGGCGACGCGGTGCCGCGCGACCTGGGCGGCACCGCAAGCTGTACCGAGGTGACCGAGGCCGTGCTGCGCCGCATGGCGCGGGCGCTCGACTGAGCCATCGCCTTTCACTGTCAGAACAAGAACGGAGACCTTTCATGCGCAAGACCCCCATCCTTTTCCTGGCCGCGGCCCTGACCTGCCTGGCGAGCGCACCGGCGCGCGCGGAGGGCGCGCCCATCACCATGATCGTGACCGTGCCGCCCGGCGGCTCGTCCGACGCGTTGGCGCGGCTGGCCGCGACCGCGCTGGGCAACCGGCTCAAGCAGTCCGTGGTCGTCGAGAACGTCACGGGCGCGGGCGGACTGGTCGGCATGCAGCGCTTCCTCAAGGCCAGGCCCGACGGCAGCACGCTGCTGTTCATCAACCAGTCGCTCACCATCCTGCCGCACCTGTACAAGCAGGCCGGCTACTCGGCCGTCGCCGACGTGGCGCCGGTCGGCATCGTGGCCAAGGTGCCGATGGTGCTGTCGGTCAGCAATGCCAGCGGCATCCAGGATCTGCCCAGCCTGATCGGCAAGATGAAGAGTGCGCCCGGCACGCTCAACTTCGGGTCGGGCGGGCCGGGCACCACGGCGCACTTCGCGGAGGCGTTGTTCCTGCAGCAGGCGGGCGTGCAGGGCCAACTGGTGCAGTACCGCGGCACCGGGCCTGCGCTGACCGACCTGATGGCCGGCACCATCCATGCCGTGATCGACCAGACCGTGACGATGCTGCCGCTGCACAAGGACGGTCGCGTGCGCGCCCTGGCGGTCTCGGCCGCGGCGCGGGTACCGCAGGCGCCCGACGTGCCCACCTTTGCCGAGGCGGGCCTGCCCGCCTTCGATCTGGCGATCTGGAACGGCGTGGTGGCGCCCAAGGGCACGCCGGCCCCGACGCTGCGGCGCATCGAGCAGGCACTGTCCGACGCGGTGGCCGAGCCCGAACTGCGTGCCCGCCTGGAAAGCCTGGGTGCGCAGGCCCCCACGGCCCAGGAGCGCGGGCCGCAGCACCTGCGCCAGTTGATCGAGCAGGATGCGGGCCGCGTGGAGGCCCTGGCGAAGACCGGCGTCTTCGTGGCCAACTGAGGGCTTCCACCCGGCGCTCGAAACGAAAAAGCCCCGCGGCGTCTGACCGCGGGGCCGTGGGTCCGCTGCCGCAAGGGCAGCGGATGCCTGTCGGGGAGGTCTATTCCTCGACGAAGGCCTCTTCGCGCTTGGCCTTCACCGCCGGCAGCAGCACGATCACCAGCAGCAGGGCCGCAGCGATCAGCAGCCCGGCCGAGATGGGCCGGCTCACCAGCACGCCCCAATCACCGCGCGACAGCAGCAGGGCGCGGCGCAGGTTCTCTTCCATCATCGGCCCCAGGATGAAGCCCAGCAGCAGTGGCGCCGGCTCGCACTTGAGCTTGAGGAAGGCATAGCCCACCACGCCGAACACCGCCACCATCCAGACGTCGAAGGTGTTGTTGTTCTCCGAGTACACGCCCACCGCGCAGAACAGCACGATGGCCGGGAAGAGCCACTTGTAGGGAATGGTCAGCAGCTTGATCCACACGCCGATCAGCGGCAGGTTCAGGATGATCAGCATCAGGTTGCCGATCCACATCGAGGCGATCAGGCCCCAGAACAGTTCCGGGTTGCTGGTCATCACCTGCGGGCCGGGCTGGATGTTGTGGATGGTCATGGCGCCCACCATCAGCGCCATCACCGGGTTGGGCGGGATGCCCAGCGTCAGCAGTGGGATGAAGGAGGTCTGCGCACCGGCGTTGTTGGCCGACTCAGGGCCGGCCACGCCGCGGATGTTGCCCTTGCCGAAGGCCACCTCGCCCGGGGCGCGGCGCATCTTCTTCTCCAGCGTGTACGACGCGAAGGAGGACAGCAGCGCGCCGCCGCCCGGCAGGATGCCCAGCGCCGAGCCCAGCGCGGTGCCGCGCAGCACGGCGGGCGTCATGCGCTTGAAGTCGGCCGCCGTGGGCCACAGGCCCTTGACCTTGGCCGTGAACACCTCGCGCTGCTCGGCCGGCTGCGACAGGTTGCCGATGATCTCGCCATAGCCGAACACGCCCATGGCGATGGCGATGAAGCCGATGCCGTCGGTCAATTCCGGAATGTCGAAGCTGTAGCGGGCCACGCCCGAGTTGACGTCGGTACCCACCAGGCCCAGGGCCAGGCCCAGCAGGATCATGGTGATGGCCTTGAGCAGGGAACCGGAGGCCAGCACCACGGCACCGATCAGGCCCAGGATCATCAGGCTGAAGTATTCGGCCGGGCCAAACTTGAAGGCCAGCTCGGTCAGCGGCGGCGCGAAGGCGGCCAGGATGATGGTGCCCACGCAGCCCGCGAAGAAGGAGCCCAGGCCCGCGGCCGCCAGTGCCGGCCCGGCCCGTCCCTGCCTGGCCATCTGGTAGCCGTCGATCACCGTGACCACGGACGACGATTCGCCCGGCAGGTTGACCAGGATGGCCGTGGTCGAGCCGCCGTACTGCGCCCCGTAGTAGATGCCCGCCAGCATGATCAGCGCCGACACCGGTGGCAGCGCATAGGTGGCCGGCAGCAGCATGGCGATGGTGGCGACGGGGCCGATGCCCGGCAGAACCCCGATCAGCGTGCCCAGCAGGCAGCCGACGAAGGCGTAGACGAGGTTCTGGAAGGTGAAGGCGACGCCGAAGCCGATCGCCAGGTTGTTGAAGAGGTCCATGAGGCCCGTGTTCTTGTATGTCTCTGGAGAAAGGGGATCAGGCGATGAACGTGGGCCAGACCGGGAACTGCAGCTTGAGCGCGACGACGAAGGCGAGGTAGCTGCCCACCGCCAGGATGGTGGCCAGCACCAGCGAGGACTTCACGCTGAAATGGTCCCCCGCCAGGTTGGCGATGAAGGTGAGCGCATAGATGGCCACGATCAGCCCCATGGGCGGCAGGCCGATGCTGGGCAGGCCGCCCAGCAGCACGCCGAAGGCCAGGTTGGCGCCGATGATGAAGACGAGCGGCCGCCAGGCGATGCGGCCGATGGGCTCGCCGTCCTCGGTGTCCACCGTCATCGCCTTGAGCGTGATCAGCGTGCCCATGATGGCGATGAGCACGCCGACGATGAGCGGAAAGTAGCCCGGGCCCATGCGGGCGCCGTCGCCCACCGTGTACGAGGTGGCGCCCCAGGCGAACGCCACGCCGAAGGCGCAGAACAGCGCGCCCGAAAAGAAATCTCTCTGACTCTTGATCTTCACCCTGCAGGTCTCCTTGATCGTTGATGAGCAATCCGCGCACGGCGGAGGGCCCGCCACAGCCGGGCGGGAAAGCGCGGGCGATCGTAGGAAAGGGGGCGTGCGCCGTGGGTTACCGACACATTGCCATTTGGCAATGTGGGCGCGGGGGAAGGGCCGCTGGCTGAGCCGTCTGGGCTTCAGACGTGCAGGATGCGGTCGCTGTAGAGCGCCACGAGCGGGTCGTGCGTCAGCAGGTGCATGGGTTCGACCAGGGCCTGAGCCACCAGCAGTCGGTCGAACGGGTCTTTGTGGTGAGAGGGCAGCGTCTCCACCTCGATGATGTGCTCGGGCTTGATCGGCAGGAGCTGATAGCCCGCGTCACGGAAGTAGGCCCATGCCTCCTCGCTGCTGACCGGCATGTCGCCTCGGCCGAGCGAATGCTTGATTGCGATCTCCCACAGCGATGCAACGCTCACCCAGACGGTGGCGCGGGGTGACACGATTCGCTCGCGCGCAGCGGGAGAAAGGCGCGGGCTGTCGGCGATGGCCCACAACGCAATGTGGGTGTCCAACAGCAGGTTCAAAGCTTGGTCTCGCCAGCGAACAAAGCGGCCACTTCGGCGTTGTGCGCATCGATCGAGTCCGGCACCTCGAACTTGCCCTTCGCGACACCGATGCGCTTTTGCACGATGGGCTGGTCCACGGGAACGAGCTTGGCGACCGGCCGCCCATGGCGAGCGATGACGATCTCGCTTTCCGCGCCGGCCTCGATGGCCTCGACCAGCCGCGACAGCGACGATTTGGCTTCGAACATGTTGACGGGCTGCATAGGGTGGGTTCCTGGTTAGCTAACCTTAGTCTAAATTGCCGTTTGGCGCTCTACAAGCGCCGATCATTCGTGGTGCAGCGGCTGGACCGGCAACACCAGCCGCATCCGCAACCCCGGCTGCGCGCCCTCGGCCACCAGACGCCCGCCGTGCAGCGCGGCGACGGCGCGCACGTTGGCCAGGCCCAGGCCGTGGCCGGGCAGCTCGGGTTGCAGGCGGGTGAAGCGCTCGCCGATGCGGGCCAGGTCGGCCTCGGGCACGCCGGGGCCGTCGTCCTGCACCTCGACCACGGCCTGGCCGGCGGCCATCGATGTGCCGAGGCGCACGGTGCAGCCGGGGCCGCCGTACTTCAGCGCGTTGTCGACCAGGTTGGCGATGGCACCGGCCAGCAGGTCGCGGTCGCCGTCCACCCACACCTCCTGCGCCGGTTGGCGCAGCAGCCGTGCGCCCTGGCTGTCGGCGACGGCCTCGTACAGCTCCGCGACGTCGTCGGCGATGGTGTGCAGGGCCACGGGCGCGAAGGCGCGGCGGCGGGCGCCGGCCTCGGCCTCGGCGATCTGCAGCAGCTTCTGGAAGACGGTGCCCAGCTCCTGCAATTCGTGCACGGCGCGGTCGATGGCCTCGCGCCGCGCGTCGTCGCCGGTGCCTGGCGCCTGCGCCGCCTGCAGACCCAGCAGGGCGCGCGTGAGCGGCGTGCGCAACTCGTGCGCGATGGTGTTGGAGACATGGCGCACGCCCTCCATCAGTGACTCGATGCGGTCGAGCATGGCGTTGATGTCCTGGCCCAGGCGCGCGAACTCGTCGTCGCCCGATGCCATGTCCACTCGCTCGGCCAGCCGGCCTTCCTCGGCGATGCGCCCGGCCGTGAGGCGTACCCGGCCCACGGCCTGCTCCAGTTCCTGGCGGAACACGAACACGCCGCCCACCAGCAGCAGCAGCGCGATCAGGCCCGCGGCGGCACTGGCGCTGACCACCAGCGATTCAAGCGCCTCCTGGTCGCCCAGGTCGTGGCCGACCACCAGCAGCGCATCGCCCGGCAGGCGACGGACCGCCAGATAGCCCGTGATGGCGCTGCCGCCGCGCAGGGCGCGCTGCTGGCCGTCGCGGTTGCTGGCGGCATCGGCGGGCGGCGCATCCAGGTTGCCGGCCAGGCGCGTGCCGTCGGGCTGCCACAGGCCGTAGAGCTCGGTGTCGGACTGCCGGCCATCGGCCAGCGCGCGGCCGATGGCGGCAACGACGGCGTCCAGGCCCTCCTGCTCGGCGCGTGCCAGCATCTGCGTGGTGGTGGTGCCCACCTGTCGCGCAATGCGCTGGTGCAGCACGCCCACCGTCTGCAGGTACACGATGGCCAGCGCCGCCATCATGGTGATGGCCACGAGCACGGCGTACTGGAAGGCGAGCCGGAAGCCCACCGAAGCCCACAGGCGGCGCCAGGCGCCCATCAGGCGGAAGACTCCCCGGGCTCTGGCGCAGCCAGCCGATAGCCCACGCCGCGCTCGGTATGGATCAACGGCGGGCCGCCGGCGCCGTCGAGCTTGGTGCGCAGACGGCTGATCTGCACGTCGATCACATTGGTCTGCGGATCGAACTGGTAGTCCCACACGGCTTCGAGCAGCATGGTGCGGGTCATGACCTGGCCCGCGTTGAGCATCAGGCAGGCGAGCAGGCGGAACTCGCGCGGCTGCAGTGCCACCGGCTTGCCGCCGCGCTCGGCCTTGCGCGTGCCCAGGTCCAGCCGCAGGTCGGCCACCTGCAGCACGCGCTGCTCCGGGCCTGGC
Organism: Pseudacidovorax sp.; assembly: GCF_017991995.1. GTDB lineage: Bacteria > Pseudomonadota > Gammaproteobacteria > Burkholderiales > Burkholderiaceae_C > Xenophilus. Next base: position 234,490 of record NZ_JAGOPN010000003.1, read on the forward strand.
CGGGCGCGGCGCACCAGCGCCTCGGCGCGCGCCGCCAGCTCGGAGAAGGCGAAGGGCTTGGCCAGGTAGTCGTCGCCGCCGGCCTTGAGGCCGCGCACCCGCTCGTCGAGCGCGCTCAGGGCACTGAGCACCAGCACCGGCGTGCGCAAGCCCAGGTTGCGCAGCGTGCCCAGGATGGCCAGCCCGTCGATGTTGTTGGGCAGCATGCGGTCGAGGATGACCAGGTCCCAGGCCTCGCCCGTGGCGCGCGCCAGCGCATCGGCGCCGTCGCGGCTGATGGCGACGGTGTGGCCCATGCGGCGCAGGCCGTCGGCGATGTAGCGGGCGTTGGCCTCGTCGTCCTCGACGAGCAGGCAGCGCCAGGGCAGGGTCTCGCTCATCGTGGCAGCTCGGCGCCTTCGACCATCAACCGCAGCCGGCGCACGCCCTGCCATTCGTCGGCGTCGAGCCGGAAGGCCAGGCGCACGCGGGGCGGCAGTGGCTCGGTCTGGCCGAACCAGATGCCGTCCACGGGCTGGCCGGCCAGGCGCAGCTTGAGCGACAGGTGCTTCTCGCCCACCAGCCGCTGCGAGACGACCTCGACCTCGTCGCTGAAGGTGGGCGGCGCAAAGCCCTGGCCCCAGACCTCGCGGTGCAGCGTGTCGACCAGTTCCACGCGCAGGTACTCGCGGTCGATGGGGCCATCGGTCTCCAGCCGGCGCGTGAGCGTGGCGGCATCCAGCCATTCGGCCGCGACCTGGGCCAGCGCCCGCTCGAACACCGGGAACTGCTCGCGCGCGATGGTGCAGCCGGCCGCCATGGCATGGCCGCCGAAGCGCAGCAGCACGCCGGGGTGGCGCTTGGCCACCAGGTCCAGCGCATCGCGCAGGTGAAAGCCGGGAATCGAGCGGCCCGAGCCCTTGAGTTCGTGCGACTTGCCCTCGGCGCCGCTGGCCGCGAAGACGAACACCGGCCGGTGGTGCCGGTCCTTCAGGCGCGAGGCCACGATGCCCACCACGCCTTCATGGAACTCGGGGTCGAACACGCTGATGGCGGCGGGCATGCCGGCCTGGGCCTTGTCCTGGCCCTCCACGGCCTGCTGCATGCCGAACAGCGACTCGGCCAGCCGGATGGCCTGCTCGCGCATGCCGCCCTCGATGTCGCGGCGCTCGCGGTTGATGCCGTCGAGCAGCCTGGCCAGTTCTTCGGCGCGGCCGGGGTCGTCGGTCAGCAGGCATTCGATGCCCAGCGTCATGTCGGCCAGCCGGCCGGCGGCGTTGATGCGCGGGCCCAGGGCAAAGCCGAAGTCGAAGGTCGTGGCCACCTCGGGCCGCCGGCCGGCGGCGCGGAAGAGGGCGGCCACACCCGGCGGCATGGCACCGGCGCGGATGCGGCGCAGGCCCTGGGCCACCAGGCGGCGGTTGTTGGCGTCGAGCCGCACGACGTCGGCGACGGTGCCCAGGGCCACCAGCGGCAGCAGAGCATCCAGCTTCGGCTGTTGGACACCCGGAACGTTCCAGGCGCCGCGCGCACGCAACTCGGCGCGCAGCGCCAGCAGCACATAGAACATGACGCCCACGCCGGCGATGCTCTTGCTGGCGAAGTCGCAGCCCGGCTGGTTGGGATTGACCAGCACGTCCGCCGCCGGCAGCTCGGCGCCGGGCAGATGGTGGTCGGTCACCAGCACCGCGAGGCCCAGCGCGCGCGCACGGGCCACGCCCTCCACGCTGGCGATGCCGTTGTCCACGGTCAGCAGCAGCTCGGCGCCGGTGGCCGCCACGCGCTCGGCGATGGGTGGCGTCAGGCCATAGCCGTCGGTCACACGGTCGGGCACCAGGTACTGCACATGGCGCGCGCCCAGCAGGCGCAGGCCGCGCATGGCCACGGCGCAGGCGGTGGCGCCGTCGCAGTCGTAATCGGCCACCACGCAGATGCGGCGGTCGGCGGCGATGGCGTCGGCCAGCAGGCGGGCAGCGGCATCGGCGCCGCGCAGGCCGGCGGGTGGCAGCAGGCGGGCCAGGCCGTCGTCCAGCTCGTCGGCCGAGGCCACGCCGCGCGCGGCATACAGGCGGGCCAGCAGCGGATGCAGGCCGGCCTGTTCCAGCGCCCAGGCGGTGCGCGGCGGCACATCGCGGGGAATGATCTTCACAGCGACTCCAGCACGGTGGCGACGTCGGGCGTGCGCTGCAGCCAGCGCTGCAGCAGGCCGCGCTGGCCCTGGTAGCGGCGGGCCGTGCGGTCGCCGCACAGGGTCAGCGTCACGGGCTCGCCGGCCCGGCTGCGGGCCAGCCATTGCGCGATGGGGCCGGCGTCGAGCGCGGCCCAGGCGGCGGCCCAGGCCTCGCCATGGTCGTCCAGCGCAGCGGGCCGCAGGCGCTCGTCCACGGCGGGCTCGGCGGCCGGCGGATGCACGACCGCCGCGCGGCCGGTGCCGCTGAACCACAGCGAATTGACCAGCAACTGGCGGCGTTCGCCACGCGCGTCGTTGACCGGGTGGTTGTAGAGCAGCATCTGCATCTCGTTCTGCAGCCGCCGCAGCGTGCGGGCGCCGTCGGCCATGGGCAGCCAGGCCTCCAGCGGCTGGCCGATGGCGCGGTCGAGCGAGGCCGTGGGCAGCTGGTCGAACACCGGTCCGCTGGCCAGCCAGGTGCCGGGCGCGTCGGTGGCGAAGAGATGGATGTCGTCCTCTTCGAAGAAAGGCCGCACGGCGGCCAGCAGGGCCTGCGATTCGGTCGGCTGCACGCCCAGGTGCGAGGGATCGATCAGCACCACCTCGCTCATGCCGGCCTGCCAGTGGCACAGCGTGACCCAGGCCCAGGCCTGGTCGGTGGCGCCGGGCAGGCCGGCGCGGCGGGCCGCCTGCGCGGCCCAGGGCAGGGTGCCGTCGGCGGCGGGCGGCAGGCCCAGCGCGGCGGCGCGGGCGCGCTCGTGCGGCGGGGTGAGGCTCTGCTCTTCCTGCACATCGGCCGCGGCCTCGGGCAGGCGGGCGAGCAGGGCGGCCAGGTTGGGCAGCTTCAGGCCGGGCAGGGCGGCCTGGCAGGCAGGCGTGCTGCGCCCGGCGAAGGGGACGATCAGGTGCAAGGGGGAGGAGGAAGCGGGATGCGCGTCGGCGGAAGGCGACATGCGCCGTATTGTCGCGTCCGACGCGGGGGCTCGCGGGCCAATGCCACAATGCCCGGCCCGGCTTCCCGGGGGCTTCCGGCGCCATGCGGCGCTGTCTTCGCATCCATGGCTCTTCCCTACGAACTGCAGCTGGGCTGGCGCTACACACGCGCTGGCCGGGCCACCCGCCGCAACGGCTTCATCTCCTTCATCTCGGGCGTTTCGATGGCGGGCATCGCGCTGGGCGTGGCCGCGCTCATCATCGTGCTGTCGGTGATGAACGGCTTTCAGAAGGAGGTGCGCGACCGCATGCTGGGCGTGGTTTCGCACATCGAGATCTTCTCGCGCGACGGCCAGGCGCTGCAGGATCTGCAGCCCATCATGGACGCGGCCCGCAAGAATCCGCAGGTCATCGGCGCTGCGCCCTTCATCGCCAGCCAGGCGCTGGTCGCCCGCGGCGAAGACATGAAGGGCGCGCTGGTGCGCGGCATCGAGCCCAGGCTCGAACCCGAGGTCACCGACTTTTCGAGCACCGCGCAGAAGGGCGCGCTCGACCGGTTGGTGCCGGGCCAGTTCGGCATCGTGCTGGGCGCCGAGCTGGCGCGCCAGCTCTATGTGCGCGACGGCGACCAGGTGACGCTGATCGCGCCGGGAGGTCAGGTCACGCCGGCCGGCGTGGTGCCGCGCCTCAAGCAGTTCACCGTGGTCGGCACCTTCGATTCGGGCCACTACGAGTACGACTCGGCCCTGGCCATGATCCACGAGCAGGACGCGGCCAAGGTCTTCCGCCTCGAAGGGCCCACCGGCATCCGCCTGAAGCTCAAGGACCTGAACCAGGCCCGCGAGGTGGCCGACGAGCTGGCCAAGACGCTGCCGGGGCAGTTCCTCATCCGTGACTGGACGCGCCAGAACAAGACCTGGTTCTCGGCCGTGCAGGTCGAGAAACGCATGATGTTCATCATCCTCACGCTGATCGTGGCCGTGGCCGCCTTCAACCTGGTGAGCACGCTGGTGATGACGGTGACCGACAAGCGCGCCGACATCGCCATCCTGCGCACGCTGGGCGCGAGCCCGAAGAGCATCATGGGCATCTTCGTGGTGCAGGGCGCCATGGTGGGCGTGATCGGCACCTTCGCCGGCCTGGGGCTGGGCCTGCTGGTGGCCTACAACATCGACATCATCGTGCCGGCCATCGAGCGGCTGCTGCACACGCACTTTTTGCCGCAGGACATCTACCTCATCAGCCGCATGCCCAGCGACCCGCAGCGCAGCGACATCATGCCCATCGCCATCATCTCCCTGGTGCTGGCCTTCGTGGCCACGCTCTACCCCAGCTGGCGCGCCAGCCGCGTGAACCCGGCGGAGGCCCTGCGCTATGAATAAGGCCCCCACGCTTCCTGCTTCGCATGGTGCGCTGCCCCCCGAGGGGGCGCTGCCCGCCTTGGGGCGGCCCGGCGACGGGCACCCCGCCGTCGTGCTCAAGGCCCGCGGCCTGACCAAGCGCTTCCACGAAGGCCGCATCGACCTCACCGTGCTGCATGGCGTGGACCTGGACGTGCGCGCCGGCGAGACCATGGCCATCGTCGGCGCCTCCGGCTCCGGCAAGAGCACGCTGCTGCACCTGCTGGGCGGGCTCGATTCGCCCAGCAGCGGCACGGTGGAGCTCAAGGGCCAGCCCATGGGCCGGCTGGACGCTGCGGCCCAGGGCCGGCTTCGCAACCAGTACCTGGGCTTCGTCTACCAGTTCCACCACCTGCTGCCCGAGTTCAGCGCGCTGGACAACGTGGCCATGCCGCTGAAGATCCGCCGCGAAGCGCCCGAGAAGGCCGCCGAGGCCGCCCGCGCCACGCTGGCCGCCGTGGGCCTGGGTCAGCGCCTGTCGCACCGGCCGGCGGAACTGTCCGGCGGCGAGCGCCAGCGCGTGGCCATCGCCCGTGCGCTGGTCACCCAGCCCGCCTGCGTGCTGGCCGACGAGCCCACCGGCAACCTGGACCGCAGCACGGCCGACACCGTGTTCGCGCTGATGCTGCAGCTGGCCCGCGAGCGCGGCACGGCGTTCGTGATGGTGACGCACGACGAGACGCTGGCCGCACGCTGCGATCGCGTGCTGCGGCTGGTGCAGGGGCGGTTGGCGGACTGACGGGCGCTCCGGTATGCGCGCGGCTCAGCGGACTTTTAATCCGTTGGTCGCCGGTTCGAATGCGGCTTCCAGGTGAATGCGAAACCGATGGGAAGGCCGCCGCTGTGTGCGCATTTGCGCAAACTTGCGCAATGTTGTGTAGAGTTGCGCGATGTCAAGCGACGCGGTCATCAAACAGCTCACGGCCGATGGTTGGTATCTGGTTAACACGGTCGGATCGCATCGCCAATACAAGCATCCGACGAAGCCGGGCAAGGTCACGGTCCCGCACCCTAAGAAGGACCTGCCGATCGGTACCGTCAAAAGCATATTGAAACAGGCTGGACTTTGAGTCCTGGGACTATCGAAGGAACGACGATGCTTTATCCCGTCTACGTCCACAAGGACAAGGACAGTGCCTTTGGCCTGACCTTCCCCGATCTTCCAGGCTGCTTCGCCGCCGCAGACGAGTCCGCCGACATTCCCAGTGCAGCGCAGGAGGCCGTGGAGGCCCACTACGGCAGCGACGCTGACCCCATTCCCGCGCCCACGGGCGTCGATCAGTGGGCAGGCAGCAAGGCCTTCAAGGGCGGCTTCTGGATGCTGGTGGACATCGACCTCACCAAGGTGCGCGACAAGGCCGTGCGTGTGAACGTGAGCATGTCCGAAGCGCTGCTGCAGCGCATCGACCAGTACGCGAGCCAGCGCCGCATCTCGCGCTCGGCGTTCCTGGCTGCGGCCGCAGAGCATGAGATGGCCGAGCGCGAGAACTGACGGTGGAGTCGGACGCTGTGAGGCACTCAGTCCCTGGCCTTGCTCCGTTCCAGCAGTAAACCCCGCAGCGTCTCCATCAACGGCGACCACGCCGACCCCGGCCGCGACAGCAGCACCACCGCCCGCGGGATGCGCAGAGCCGCCACCGGCAACTGCGTGAAGCGCTCGGCCGGCGCCAGCTGCATCAGCGAGCGCGGCAGCAGCGTCACCAGGTCGGTGGCGGCCAGCACCGTCAGGTTCATCTCCGACGAGAAGGGCACCTCGACCACGATCTGCGGCGCGGGCAGCCCCTGCCGCGCGTAGACGGCCTCCACGGTGCGGTAGGCGAAGGAATGCTCGGGCCCGAGCATCCAGCCGTAGGCCGCGACGTCCTTCAGCATCGGCCGCGCGAGCCGCGTGAGCGGATGACCCACGCGCACCAGCGGCAGCAGCGGATCGCTGTCGACCTTGGTGCGCTCGGCCGGCAGCGGCAGGCCCTCGTACGCCGGCACCAGGGCCAGGTCCAGCGTGCCGTCCTGCACCTGGGCGGCGAGGGCGTCGGAGCGGTCCACCCGCATCTTCACGCGCAGGCCGGGCCGCATGGCCAGCATGGGTCCGAGCACCGCGGCCATGCGGTTGCCGCCGGTGGTGTCGGTCACGCCCAGGCGCAGCAGGCCGGCCTGACGGGCGCGCATCTCGTCGGCCAGCAGCACCGTGTCGGCATATTCGGCCTGTAGGCGGCGCATCTGCTCGGCCACCCGCAGGCCGGCCGAGGTCAGCCGCACGCCGCGCACGCTGCGCTCGAAGAGCTGCAGCCCGAACTCGCGCTCCACCCGCTGCATCGCCTTGGTCAGCGCCGACTGGGTCACGCCCTGTTCGTCCGCGGCGGCCGAGAGCTGGCCGTCACGGGCCACGGCGAGGAAGTAGCGGATGTCCTGGATCGAGAGATTCATTCCTGGCATTCATGGCAAGGCGGTGGAACGGGAATGCTAGAAGACGCCGCGCTGTCATAGATTGCAGGCCATCCAATCCCTTTTGCTTTCGATGGCCTCCCACGCTTCTCCCCACATCGTCCTCATCGTGGCCGACAACCTTGGCTGGGGCGAACTCGGCTGCTACGGCGGCGGCGCCCTGCGTGGCGCACCCACGCCGCGCATCGACGCGCTGGCCCGCCAGGGCCTGCTGCTGCAGAACTTCAACGTCGAGAGCGACTGCGTGCCCACGCGCTCGGCGCTCATGTCCGGCCGGCATCCGATCCGCACCGGCTGCCTGCAGTCCGTGCCGCCGGGCCTGCCGCAGGGCCTCACGCGCTGGGAGGTGACGCTGCCGCAGCTGCTGTCGCAGGTCGGCTATGCCACCGCCCATTTCGGAAAGTGGCACCTGGGCGATGTGGCGGGTCGCTTTCCGTCGGACCGCGGCTTCGACGAGTGGTATGGCATTCCGCGCACCACGGACGAGAGCCAGTTCACGTCCTCCGTGGGCTTCGACCCCAGCGTGGTCGACCTGCCCTACATCATGGAAGGCCGTGCCGGCGAGCCCTCGCGCGAGGTGAAGGTCTACGACCTGGAGGCACGCCGCGGCATCGACGCCGACCTGGTGGACCGCTCCTGCGCCTTCATGCAGCGGCATGTGGCGGCGAAGCGGCCGTTCTTTCTGTACCTGCCGCTGGTGCACCTGCACTTTCCGACGCTGCCGCATCCGGACTTTGCCGGGCGCACCGGCAACGGCGACTTCGCCGACTCGATGGCGGAGATGGACCACCGCGTGGGCCAGATCGTCGACGAGGTGGAGCGCCTGGGCATTGCCGACAACACGCTGTTCATCTTCTGCAGCGACAACGGCCCGGAGTTCCGCGCGCCCTACCGCGGAACGGCCGGCCCCTGGCGCGGCACGTATCACACGGCCATGGAAGGCAGCCTGCGCGTGCCCTTCATCGCGCGCTGGCCGGGTCGCATCGAGCCGGGCCGCGTGAGCAACGAGATCGTGCACGTGACCGACCTCTTCACCACCCTGGCCGCCGTGGCCGGTGCCCCATTGCCGCAGGACCGGCCCATCGACGGCGTGGACCAGCGGGCCTTCCTCTTCGGCGAACAGCCGAAGTCGGCGCGCGAGGGCTTTCTCTTCTACATCAAGCAGGAGTTGCGCGCGGCCAAGTGGCGCGACTGGAAGCTGCACTTCTACTGGGAGCCCGAGGTCAACCAGGGCCAGGGCAAGCTGGAGTCGCCCTACCTGTTCAACATCACGCGCGACCCCAAGGAAGAGACCGATGTGCTGGTCTTCAACACCTGGGTCATGGGCCCGGTGCTGCGCATGATCCGCGACTTCAACGCCAGTGCGGCCGCGCATCCGCACACGCCGCCCGGCCAGCTCGACCGCTGAGCGCCGCCCCTCGAACAACTCCCGGAATCAAGCCCCATGAACTCCACCACCACCCGCCGCCATCTGCTGCGCCTTTCGGCGCTCGCACTCTCCGCCATGGCCCTCGGCGCCCATGCCGAAGCGCCCTGGCCCGAAGCGAAGCCCATCACCTGGATCGTGGGCTTCGTGCCCGGCGGCTCGGTGGACGTGCTCACGCGCGCCTTCGCCAAGGCCGTGTCCGACCAGATCGGCCAGTCCATCGTGGTCGACAACGTGCCGGGTGCCTCGGGCGCGCTGGCGCTCAAGCAGGCGGCGCGCGCCAAGGGCGACGGCTACACGCTGGTGACCGTGCCGGGGCCCGTGCTCTTCGGCCAGAAGCAGCCCGAGGTGGGCCGCGAGCTGCAGGCGGTGGGCCTGCTGTCGCAGGGCCCCATCGTGCTGGTGGGCGGTGCGGGGCTGGCGCCGACGGACCTGACGTCGCTGATCGCCGCGATGAAGAAGAACCCGCAGCAGTGGGACTACGCCAGCTCGGGCATCGGCACCGGCCAGCACCTGGCCGGCGAGCTGTTCAACCAGATGGCCGGCACGCAGATGCTGCATGTGCCGTACAAGGGCGGCGGCCAGGCGGTGGTGGACATCGTCGGCGGCCAGGTCAAGCTGGGCATGCTGGGCGTCACACCCGTGCTGGCCCAGATCAAGGCCGGCCAACTGCGTGCCTATGCGGTGACCACGCCCTACCGCATCCCCAGCCTGCCCAGCGTGCCGACCATGAGCGAGGCCGGGCTCAAGGGCTATGAGGCCACGCAGTACTTCGCCGTCGCTGCAGCCAAGGGTGTGCCCGAGCCGGTGGTGGCGCGGCTCAATGCCGCCATCGCCAAGGCGGCCGAGAACCCCCAGGTGAAGGCGGCCCTGGAAGCCGGCGGCCAGTTGCCGGGCCACATGTCGCCCGCCGAGGCGGAGAAGTTCGTGCAGGACAGCCTGCGCAAGTTCGGTGACGTGGCCACCAAGGCCCACATCGTGTTGAACTGAGTGGGTCGGGTCGCTCTGGGTCGCGCCTCAGCCGCCGACCCAGGCCTGGACCTCGATCTCGACCCGCGCGCCCTGGTAGAGGGCTGCCTGCACGCACGAGCGCGCAGGCAGCCCTTGTGTGAAGTGCCGGGCGTATTCCTGGTTGAACGCGGCGAAGTCGCCGAGGTCGGCCAGCCAGATGGTGGCGCGCACCACATCGGCCATGCGGGCACCGCAGTCGGCCAGGTTCTGGGCCACGCGCTCGAGCACGGCGCGCGTCTGCGCCTGGATGTCGCCTTCGATGATGCGGCCCTGGGCATCCATGGGCAGCACGCCCGAGACGAACAGGAAGCCGCCGGCGCGCACCGCCTTCGAGAAGGGCACCGGCAGCGGGGTGGGAAAGCGTTCGATGGGCATCGTGGTTGCGCAGTGCCTCAGTGGGACGGGGCCGCCTGGCGGCGGATGACCTGACCCTGGCGCGCGCCCGTGTGCCGGCCGCCCTGCCAGGTGATGGCGCCATTGACGATGACCGCCTCGATGCCTTCCGCGGGCCGCGTGGGCTCGGCATAGTCAGCCGCGTCGCGCACGGTGCCGGCATCGAAGACCACGATATCGGCGGCCTGGCCGGCTTCCAGCGTGCCCCGGCCGTGAAGCCCGAAGTTGCGGGCCGTGAGCCCGGTCATCTTCCAGACGGCGGTCTCCAGCGGAAACAGGCCGACGTCGCGGCTGTAATGGCCCAGCACGCGTGGGAAGGTGCCCCACAGCCGCGGATGCGGCTTGCTGCCGACGGGGATGCCGTCCGAGCCGATCATGGTGTCGTCGAAGGCCAGGATGCGCTGCACATCGCCCTCGTCCATCAGGAAGTAGATGGCGCTGCCCGGCTGCAGCCGGCGCGCGGCCTCCACGCGGTCCACGCCCCAGTCGCGGGCGATGTCGTCCAGGTCGCGGCCGGCGCATTCCGGATGCGGCAGGCTCTCGGCGATCAGCACGCGGCCTTCGAGCATGCCTCGGTCCGCGCGGATCATGGTCGAGCCCGCCGTGTAGGGATAGCAGTCGAGGCACACGCGCTGGCGCTGCATGGCCTCGCGGATGAAGGGCAGCGTGACCTGCGACTTGCCGAAGTTGGGCGTGTTCTGCACCTTGTGGTGGGAGACGACCACCGGCACGTCGAGTTCGCGGCCGATGCGGAAGGTCTCTTCCAGCGAGCTCATCACCTGGTCGGACTCGTCGCGCATGTGGGTGACGTACAGGCCCCCGGCGGCGGTGAGCGGCCGGCAGACTTCGATGATCTCCTCCGTGGTGGCCTTCACCGCGGGCGGATAGAAGGTGCCGGTGGAGACGCCGATGGCGCCTGCGTCCATCGCTTCCTGCACCAGCGCGCGCATGCGTGCGATCTCCTCGCCGTTCGCTTCGCGGTCCAGTGCCGGCATGGTGACGGCGCGCAGGGTGGAGTGGCCGACCATCGCGGCCACGTTGACCGACGAGGGGCGGGCGCGCAGCGCATCCAGGTAATCGGCGAAGCGGGTGAAGCGCTCCCCGGCGGGCACGTCGATCAGGTTGAGCGGCATGGGCAGGTCCATGTCCCGCCGCAGCGGCGCGGCGCTGATGCCGCAGTTGCCGGCGATCACGGTGGTGACGCCTTGCGACACCTTAAACGGGATCTGCGGCTGCGACAGCACCGCCTGGTCGTCGTGCGTGTGCGAGTCGATGAAGCCGGGCGCCACGATGCGCCCCGTCGCATCGATCTCCTGGGCGGCCCGATGGCCGGCCAGATCGCCGATGGCGCGCAGGCGGCCGTCGCGCACCGCCACGTCCGCGCGAAAGCGGGGCGTCCGGCGGCCGTCGATGACGGTGCCGCCGCGGATGATCAGGTCGTGGTCACGGGTGCTGTCGGTCATGGTGTGGGGCAGTGATGGCGGAGGGTCAGCGGAAGTGGCAGGCCGCCTGATGGCCGTCGCCACGGGACGTGAGGGCGGGCGCCTGCTCGGCACACAGCGGCTGGGCCAGTGGACAGCGCGTGTGGAAGCGACAGCCCGGCGGTGGATGGGCCGGGCTCGGTGGATCGCCCTGCAGCAGGATGCGCCGTGCCGGCGTGCGCGGGTTGGGCACGGGCACGGCTGACAGCAGGATCTCGGTGTAGGGATGTCGCGGCTGGGAGAAGACGGCATCGCGCGGGCCGATCTCGACGATGCGGCCGAGGTACATCACCGCCACGCGGTGGCTGATGTGGCGCACCACGGCCAGGTCGTGCGCGACGAACAGGTAGGCGATGCCGAATTCCGCCTGCAGGTCCATCAGCAGGTTGACCACCTGCGCCTGCACCGACACGTCCAGTGCCGAGACGGGCTCGTCGCAGACGATGAGCTTGGGGTTGAGGGCCAGCGCGCGGGCGATGCCCAACCGCTGGCGCTGCCCGCCGGAGAACTCGTGCGGGTACTTGGACGTGGCCTCCGGACGCAGGCCCACCTTCTCGAACAGCCAGCGCACCCGCTCCTGGCGTGCGGCCGCGGAGGACATGCCGAAGTTGCGCAGCGGTTCGGCCACGATCTCGCCGGCGCGCAGGCGCGGGCTCAGCGAGGCATAGGGGTCCTGGAAGATGATCTGCACGTCCCGCCGCCGCAGGCGCATCTGCTCGGGCGACAGGGCGAGCAGATCCTCGCCGTCCAGCCGCACCGACCCCGAGGTGGGCTCGATCAGGCGCATCACCGACTTGGCGGTGGTGGTCTTGCCGCAGCCCGATTCACCCACCAGCGACAGCGTCTCGCCGCGTGCGATGTCGAACGAGACCTCGTCCACCGCCTGCACGGGCGGTCTGGGGCGCGCCAGCCAGCGCCGCGGCGACACATAGTGCTTGCGCAGGGCATGCACCGACAGAAGAGGCGCTGCGCCGGCGTTCGGAATCGCGCTCGTGGCGGTGGCAGTCATGCGGCGGGCTCCAGGGCATGGGTCGGCAGGCGTGCCTCCTGCACGGCAAAGCAGGCGACGGCGTGATCGCCGCCTTCGCGCATCAGGGGCGGCACCTCGTTGCGGCAGCGGTCGGCGGCCCACGGACAGCGCTCCGCGAAGGCGCAGCCGCGCCTGGGCGCCTGCGGCGAAGGAACCAGCCCGGGGATCTCGGTCAGACGTGCGCTGTGCGTGTTCATCGCGGGCATCGATGCCATGAGCGCACGCGTGTAGGGATGCAGCGGCCGGTCGAAGAGATCGACCACGTCGGCCTCTTCGACGGTGCGGCCGGCATACATCACGACCACGCGGTGGCAGCTCTCGGCCACGACGCCCAGGTCGTGCGTGATCATCACCACGCCCATGCCGAGCTCCTGTTGCAAGCGGCGGATGAGGTCGAGGATCTGGGCCTGGATCGTCACGTCCAGCGCCGTGGTGGGCTCGTCGGCGATCAGCACCTCGGGGTTGCAGGCCAGGGCCAGCGCGATCATCACCCGCTGGCGCATGCCGCCCGACAGCTGGTGCGGGTATTCGTGCACGCGGCGTTCGGGCTCGGGAATCTGGACCAGCCGCAGCATCTCCACGGCGCGCGCCAGGGCCTGCGCGCGGCCTGCGCCCTGGTGCAGCTGCACCGTCTCGGCGATCTGCCGGCCCACCGTGAGCACCGGGTTGAGCGAGGTCATCGGCTCCTGGAAGATCATCGAGATGCGGTTGCCGCGGATGGCGCGCATCTGCTTCTCGCTCAGGGTCAGCAGGTCGGTGCCGCGCAGACGCACCTGGCCGCGGATGCGGGCAGGCGGCGTGGCCAGCAGCCGCATGATGGACAGGGCCGTCACGCTCTTGCCGCAGCCCGACTCGCCCACCACGCCCAGGGTCTGGCCGGCGCGCACGGTGTAGCTCACGCCGTCGACGGACCGTGCGGGGCCGGTGAGTGTGTCGAAATGGGTGTGCAGGTCCTGCACTTCCAGCAGGGTCTCGCCCACCGGCAGGCGGGGCTGGGGGGAAGCGGCTGTCATAGCTGGCGGGCCAGGCGGGGGTCCAGCGCGTCGCGCAGGCCGTCGCCCAGCAGGTTGATGGCCAGGACCGTGGCCGCCAGCAGCAGCCCGGGATACAGGATGATGTGGAAGGCGACGGCCACGAAGTTGCGGCCCTCGGCCATCATGTTGCCCCAGCTCGGCGTGGTAGAGGGCACGCCCACGCCCAGGAAGGACAGTGAGGCCTCGATGAGCACGGCCGAGGCTGCGACGAAGGTGGCCTGGACGACCACGGGCGCGATCATGTTGGGCAGCACATGCCGCACCAGGATGGTGGGCAGCCGTGTGCCCACGGCATGGGCGGCCTCGACGAACAGCTGCTCGCGCAGCGTGAGTGCCAGCGATCGCACCAGCCGGACCACGCGCGGAATCTCCGGAACGGTGATGGCGACGATCACCGTCGTCAGGCTGGCGCGCGTGATGGCCATGAGCGCAATGGCCAGCAGGATGCCCGGGATCGCCATCAGCCCGTCCATGACGCGCATCACCGGCCCCTCGGCCCAGCGCACGAAGCCCGCCACCAGGCCCAGGAACACGCCGGCCACCGTCGCCAGCACGGCCACCGACAGCCCGACGAGCAGGGAGACGCGCGCGCCCCACACCGCCCGGCTGTAGACATCCCGGCCCAGGGCATCGGTGCCGAACCAGTGCTCGGCCGACGGCGCCTGCAGCCGCGCCAGCGGATCGATGTCCTGTGGGTCGTAGGTGGCGAGCCATGGCGCCGCGAACGCGAGCATCACCATGGCCACCAGCAACAGCGCCCCCAGGATCAGCGTCGGGTGCTTGCGCGCCCAGCGAAAGCGCGGCACCTTGAAGGGAACGTCGGCACCTGCGTTCGGTGGCGACACGCCCGCGGCGGAAGCCGTGGAGCTCATTTCATTTCTCCTGAGTGCTTCGCATGAAGCCGGCACGCGAACATCCCTCGAATGGCCGCGGAGCAGGCCAAGCCAGGGCGCCCGAGGAACTGGCTTTGCCAGGCCTCTGGGCGCGCCCCCCTCCAAGCCGAAGGCGCAAGAGAGGGGGGAGCCGCGAAGCGGCATGGGGGGTGTCTCATCTCAATACCTGATGCGAGGATCGAAGAGCCGATAGCTCAGATCGATCAGCAGGTTGATCAGCACATACACCCCGGCCGACAGCAGCAACACGCTCTGGATGACCGGGTAGTCGTGCCGCTGCACCGAATCGACCACGAGCCGGCCCACGCCGGGCAGTGCGAACACGGTCTCGGTGACCACCACGCCGCCGATGAGCAGCGCGATGCCCATGCCGACCGTGGTCGCGATGGGCACGGCCGCATTGCGCAGCGCATGCCCCAGCACCGGCAGCACGCCCAGGCCCTTGGCGCGGGCGGTGCGGATGTAGTCCTCCTGCAGCACTTCGAGCACGGTGGCCCGGGTCATGCGCGTGATGAGGGCGATGTACACCAGCGCCAGGTTCAGGCAGGGCAGCGCGAGCGAGCGCAGCCAGGGAAGGACGCCCTCGGAGAGGGGCACATAGCCCTGCACCGGAAACCAGTCCAGCCGCACCGCCAGGCCATAGATGAGCAGGTAGCCGACGAGGAAGGCCGGAACGGAGAAGGACAGCACCGCGAACACCATCACCAGCCGGTCGATGAAGGCACCCGCCTTCCAGGCGGCCAGCGTGCCCAGCGGCACGGCCAGCAGCAGCGTGAGGGTGATCGTGAGCAGCGCGATCGACAGCGTGGGCTCCAGCCGCTGGGCCAGCAGCTGCGTGACCGGCACCTGCGTGAAGATGGAGGTGCCCAGGTCGCCCGTGGCCAGGCGGCCCAGCCACAGCGCGAACTGCCGCCACAGCGGCTGGTCCAGGCCGAGCGCGGCGCGCAGGCGGGCGATGTCGTCCGCCGTGGCCAGGTCGCCGGCGATCAGGGCCGCAGGATCGCCCGGCGACAGGTGGATTAGCAGGAAGACGACCACCGCCACCACCGCCATCACGGGCACGGTGGCCGCCAGGCGCCGCAGGATGTAGCCCATGCCGTATCAGTCCCCGTGCGTCACTTGTCGAGCTGCCAGACCAGCGGCAGACCGCCGCTGAGCTTCTCGACACCCTTGAGCTCCTTGCGGGCCGCGATGGCGGGCGAGTACTGGCCCACGTTCACGTAGGGCAGGGCCTCCCAGGCGCGGGCGTGGAAGGCGTCGAGCGCCTCCTTGCGCCGGGCCGGGTCGGTGGCCTTCAACCAGGCCATGCGCAGTTCGTCCAGCTTCTGATCGCAGGGCCAGCCGGGCAGGCTGTTGCCGCAGGCGGCACTGAGGTAGGCGTTGGTGATCGGCGAATCGGCGTCGAAGCCGCCGGCCACGGTCACGTACATGCTCCAGCCGCCGGCGTCCGGTGCCTCGCGCTTGGCACGCCGGGCGCCGATGGTGGCCCAGTCGGAGGTCTGCACGTCGACGTTCATGCCCAGGCTGCGCAGCGTCTGGACGGCCATCAGGCCTTCGGCATTGAGGTAGGTGACGTCGCTGGGCAGCAGCAGCACCACCTTCTCGCCCTTGTAGCCTGCGTCGGCGAGCATCTTCTTGGCCTGGGCCAGGTCGGGCGTGCGGAAGGGCTCGGCACCGGCGAAGCTCTCGTTGGGCCCGCCGCAGAGGAAGAAGCTCACGCAGCTGGTCAGGCGCATGTCGCGCGGGTAGCCCATCGCCGCCATGAAGCGTTCCTGGTTCACCGCCTTGGCCACCGCCTGGCGCACCTTGGGATTGTTGAAGGGCGGATGCAGCTGGTTCATGACCATCCAGCCCTGCCAGGAGCCCGAGGCCTGCACCTTGACGTTGGCGTCCGCACGCAGCGGCAGGATGTAGTCGGGCGGCACCTGCTCGATGAGGTCGACCTCGCCCTTCTGCAGTGCCGAGATGGCGCTGTTGGCGTCGGGCAGGTACAGCCACTCGACGCGGTCGAAGGCCGACTTCTTGCTGCCCGCGAGGTTGCTGGCGGCCTCGGTGCGTGGCACGTAGTGCGGGTTGCGCACGAACACCGCCTTGTTGCCCGGTACCCATTCATCGCGCTTGAACACATACGGGCCCGAGCCCAGCACCTCGGAGATCGGCGAGGTGGTGGGCAGCTTGGCCAGCCGCTCCGGCATGACGACCGGCGGGAAGCCCGAAGGCTTGGAGAGCCCTTCCAGCACCAGGCCGAAGGGTTCCTTGAGCGTGAGCGTGAAGGTCGTGGCGTCCACCGCCTTCCACTCGGGCGAGGAGATCGCCGTCATCGCGCGGCCGATGCTGTCGCGCCCGGTCCAGCGCTGCATGGAGGCCACCGCGTCGGCGGCGGTCACGGGGCTGCCGTCCGAGAACTTGAGGCCGGGCCGCAGGGTGAAGGTCCAGAGCCGGCCATCCTTCGAGGTGCTGTACTTGTCCACCATCTGCGGCTTCGGCACGCCCTTGTCGTCCAGGCCGAAGAGCATGTCGTAGACCATGTAGCCGAAGTTGCGGGTGATGTAGGCCGTGGTGAAGGTCGGGTCCAGGATCTTCACGTCGGCATGGGCCACGACCTTCAGCGTCTTGGTCTGGGCCAGTGCGGGCAGGCTGCACAGGCTGGCGGCGGCACCCAGGCTCAGGGCGGCGAGAGAGGCAAGCAGTCGTCGTTTCATCGTGGGGACTCCGGAAGGCGGGGAGGACGGGGGAATGCGGACAGGAAGGAGGGACGGGCGCGTCAGTCGAGTGGCCACTTGGGCCGGCGCACCTTGCGGTAGGGCAGGGTGCGCAGATCGAGCGTCACGGCGCCGGGCGCGGCCGCGTAGATCACATGCCGGCCCACCTTCGAGAAGGAGGCCTGGAAGTGCTGCGACGACTTGACCACCACGATCTTCTTGGCGGCCAGGTCGCAGCCGAGCTGGGTGAAGGCATCGGTGCCCATGGCCTGGTTGCGCAGCGTGATCAGCAGGATCTCGATGCCCGCGGTCTCGACCAGCGCGCTGTCTCCGACCGGAAAGGGCGCGCCGCCCAGGCCGGTCATCACCATCTCGGGCATCACGGCCTTGACCGTGCAGTCGAGGTCCAGCGGGTCGCCGGACAGCGGGCCGATCTTGCCGCCGATGCGAAGGGCCAGCCGCGCGCCGGCGCCCGCCTCGAAGGCGATGCGCGCGGCGATGGGGTCCCACATCGGGCCGATGGCCGCGTTGCCGATGCCGCGTTCGAGCATCCGCCGCAGGATGAAGGTGGAATCGCCGGCCGCGCCGCCGCCCGGGTTGTCGGCGCCATCGGCAATGATCACCGGCCCGCCGTCGAAGGCCAGGGCCTCGTCCAGCGCGGCGTCGATGGCCGGATAGGACACGGCGAGCGCCTCGCGCAGGCCGATCAACTCGTCCGCCAGCTGGCGTGCCAATGCCTGGGCCTTGGCGGCGTCCCCATCGGCATAGACCAGCAGCTTGGTGCCCATGTCCGGCACGTCGCCCCAGGCAAAGCCGTGCGACACCGAGATGGACAGGATGCCGTCCCTGCCCTCCAGCGCCTGGATGCGGTCCACGAAGCCGCGCGCCGGCTGCCGCGAGGTGTGCATGGTGACGATCATGTCGCAGTCCACCACCGCGGCCACGGGCCGGACGCGGCCCTGCACCTGGGCGGCGCACAGGTCCACCAGCTCGAAGGCGCGATCGAGCACGTCGGTGTGGGGATATTCCTTGTAGGCGATCAGCAGGTCGGCGTTGTCGACCATGGCTGCGGTGAGATGGTTGTGCGGGTCCAGCTCCGCGCCGACCACCACGCCGGGGCCGACGATGGCCCGAACGCGCGCCAGCAGGTCGCCCTCGCAGTCGTCGTAGCCGTCGGCGACCATGGCGCCGTGCAGGCCCAGCACGACCATGTCCACCGGGAGCGCCGCCTGGAGATCGGCCAGCAGCTCATCGCGGAGGCTTTCGTAGGCCTGGCGCGTGGTGGTGCCGCTGGGCTGGGCTGCGGCCACCATGCCTTCCTTCAGGATCCAGCCGGCCTCCTTGCCGCGCAGCCGCGCGGCCCACAGCGGGCCGGCGAAGAACACCATGGTGTCCGGGTGCTCGCCGGCCTTGAAGTAGCCGCGGTCACGGAACGACGCCATGCCCGTGGGCATGGGGGCGAAGGTGTTGGTCTCGGTCGCCAGGCAGGCGCTGAAGACGCGCAGAGGGGTCATGGCAGTGGGCTTTCAGGCAGTGGACGCGAGGCGCAGGCGCCGGGGAGAGAGCATGTCGGCCGTCAGGCCGAAGGCCGCCAGGTGGGCCGGAATGGGCAGGCCGCGCAGGAGGGCGGCACAGGCCTCGCCCATGGCGGCCGAGGTCTGGATGCCGTAGCCGCCCTGGGCTGCAAGCCAGAAGAAGTCCGGCGCCTCGGCGTCGAAGCCACCCACGAGGTCGCCATCGGGCACGAAGGAGCGCAGCCCGGCCCAGGTTCGGCTGGGCCGCCGGATGTGCAGCGTGGTCATGCGCTCGATGGCGTCGATGGCCAGGGCCACGTCCAGCTCTTCGGGCTGCACGTCGTGCGGAAGCACCGGATCGGCATTGGCGGGCGAGCCCAGCAGCACGCCCGCATCGGGCTTGATGTACCAGGTCTCCGATGCGGCGATGGTCATGGGCCAGTCGTGCACGGTCACGCCCTCGGGCGGTGCGAAGGTGAAGGCGGTCCGGCGCCGCGGCTGCAGGCCCAGGCCCGGCAGCCCGGCAAGCGCCGCCACCTCGTCGGCCCAGGCACCGGCCGCATTGACCAGCACGGGCGCGCTGCACCGGTGGCTGCCCGCCTGGACATGCCAGCCGTCGCCCGTGCGCTCGATGTGCCGCACCGGGGCATCGCAGAGCAGCTGCGCGCCCTGGCGCCGCGCGCCGCGCAGATAGCCCTGGTGGATGGCATGCACGTCCATGTCGGCGGCGTCGGGTTCGAGGACGGCGCCGATGACTTGCTCCGGCCGCAGCACGGGCACCAGCGCACAGGCCTCGCTGGCATCGAGCCTGCGTGCATGCGGGTTGGTGGCGCGCAGCACGTCCCACCATTCCTCCAGCGCGGCTTCGTCGCCATGGGTGCCCAGCACCATGGCGCCGCGCGGCGTGAGCAAGGGGTGCTCGGCGAAACCGGCGGGCGGCGCATCGAAGAAGGGACGGCTGGCCCGCGTGAGCGTGCGCACCTGATGAGTGCCGTAGCTCTCCATGAAAAGCGCAGCCGACCGCCCGGTCGCGTGGTAGCCGGGCTGCGACTCGGCCTCCAGCAACAGCACCCGGCCATGCGGCGCGAGCCAGTAGGCCACCGACGCGCCTGCAATGCCGGCCCCGACCACGATGAAGTCGGCCGTCGAGCAGGCGGCGGTGGAGGGTGAGGTGTCGGACGGCATCGCTGAAGTCTAGGAACAAATTTGCGTATACGCAAAAAGATTCTGGCGCCGTTCCCAAGAAATTGGTGCAGACCCTGATCTCTGATTTGCGCTTACGCAAATTGCGGGCCAAGGGTGAGCCGGCTTGCTGTCACAATCCGCGGCAACCCGCCTTGCCCATGAAAGAGCCGCGCCCTCGCACCCCGGCACCACGTCCTGCCGCCAACACCCTCGATCGCGAAACCTTCGGCCGCCGCCTGCGCGCCGCGCGCAAGCAGCTCGGCTGGACGCTGGCCCAGCTGGCCGAGCGCTCGGGGGTATCGATCCCCACCATCTCGCGTGCAGAGCGGGGGCAGCTCGCGCTGGGCTACGAGAATTTCGCCGCGCTGAGCGAAGCGCTGCAGATGGACATGGGCGAGATGTTCTCCAGCGCCCACACCAAGGCGGCGCAGTTCAGCGGACCTCTGGTCACGCGGGCCGGGGAGGGGGTGGCCTATCGGGGCGAGAGCTTCGTCTACGAATTCCTCAACTCCAGCGCCGTCGGCAAGAAGATGATCCCCGTGCTCGGCACCGTGTGCGCGCGCCGCTTCAACGGACCGGAGGACTTCGCGCGGCATCCGGGAGAGGAGTTCGTCTATGTGCTCAGCGGCTCGGTAGACGTGTACTTCGAGACCGGACAGACGGTGAGCCTGGTCAAGGGCGACTCGCTCTACTTCGACAGCCGCATCGGGCATGCCTATGTCAGCACCAGCCGCCAGCTGGCGCGCACGGTGGGTGCGATGACGGCGGAGAGCGATTCGATGCAGCGCGCACGCAGCCTGACCGTGCTGCCGGACGACGGCGGCGGCGCTACAGCAGCCCGGGAATGAAGCGCCGGGTGCGCTTCATGTACGCGCGGTAGGGCTCGCCGAAATAGGCCAGACATTCCTGCTCGTCGCGCAGCGCAGTGACGATCAGCAACGCGGTGGCCGCCAGGCCCAGGCCCACGGTCAGCGGCGTGAGGTGCTTCAGCGTCGCGCCCCAGGCCAGCATGATCAGCGCGGTGTACATGGGGTGCCGGATGTGGCGGAACAGGCCGGTGGTCACCAGGCGCGAGGTCTTCTCGAAGCCCAGCAGGTGCTCGTCTCGCCGTGCCTCGGTGGGCGCACCCTCGCGGCGCAGCTGCCGCCAGGCGGCCAGCGGCAGGACGATGGAGCCGAACAGCAGCACCCACGACAGCAGCTGCCGCGGCGAGAACGGGTCCACGGCCAACACCGCGCGGTTGAGCAGCGCCACGACCAGCGTGCATTCCCAGGCGAAAAACCGGTAGAAGCCGTGCGAGTGCGGATGCCGCAGCGCGCCGCGCGACACCCAGGCGATGGCGGCGCTGCCGAGGACGAAGACGGTGAGGTCGCGCATCGACTCGAATCTACACGCCGGCCGCGCGCGTTGGGCGGCCGGTGCTCGGCCGTTCAGGGTGCCGAGGAGCCCCGCACCACGAGCGTGCCCGGCAGCAGCAGTTCGCGCGCCGGGCCTTCCAGGCCCTGCATGCGCTCGATCAGGCAGGCGGCCGCGGCGCGGCCGAGTTCGTCGGTGGGCTGCGCCAGCGTGCTGAGGCCCGGGCCCACCAGCGAGGCCCACTCCGGCTCGTCGAAGCCGACGAAGCCCAATTCGGCGCCGAACTCCCATCCCAGTTGCCGAACGGCCTGCGCCACGCGCAACGTGACCACCGAATTGCCCGCCACCACGGCGGCGCGGCGCGGCGTGCGGGCCCGCTTGCGCAGGGCACGCAGCGCATCGCGCAGGGCTTCGTCGCCACCCTCGGCCATCTCGAACACCTCCCCATGCACCCGCGGCGAGGCCTGCGCATGCGCCTCGAGGCAGTCTCGGAAGGCGGCCGTGCGCTCGCGCCGGGTGCTCACGCCCTGCTGCGGCTCGGTCACGTACAGCAGTTCGCGCCAGCCGCTGCCGACCAGGTGGGCGCAGGCCTCGGCCATGGCGGCGCGGTTGTCGATGGAGACGAAGTCGGCCTCCAGCCCGTCGTGCCGGCGGTCCACCAGGACGGCCGGCTTGCCGTGGGCGGCGATGGCCTCGACCACGCCCGCGCCGCGGCCCAGGGTGTTGAGGATGAAGCCATCCACCTGGTAGCCGGCCAGGGCGTCGATGGCTTCGCGCTCGCGGCCCGCCTCGTTGCCGATGTTGAACAGCATCACCAGGTAGCCCGCGTCCTTGCAGGCCTTCTCGGCGCCGCGCAGCACGGCCACCGAGAAGGGGTTGGTGATGTCGGCCACGATCAGCCCGATGAGCCGCGAGCGGCCATGGCTGAGCGCCTGCGCCATCGGGCTGGGCACATAGCCCAGTTCGGCGATGGCGGCCTCGACGCGGGCCGCGATGTCGGGGCTGAGCAGGCGTTCGCGGTGGTTGAAGAAGCGCGACACCGTGGCCTTGGACACGCCCGCCACGCGCGCGACGTCCGAGATGGTGGGGCGGCCCGGCCGCACGGCCGGCGGCGGTGTGTTCATGAAGCCGCAGTGTCGTACACCGCGGCGGGGCGGCGACCCGCCAGCGCATCGAGCAGGTTGCTCACCGCGAGTTCGGCCATGCCATGGCGCGTCTCGTGGGTGGCCGAGCCGATGTGCGGCAGCGGTGTCACCTTGGGGTGGGTGCGCAGCGGCGAATCGAGCGGCAGCGGCTCGCGCGCGAACACGTCCAGGCCGGCGGCGCGCAGGTGGCCGCTGTCCAGCGCCGCCAGCAGGGCCGGCTCGTCCACGGTGGCGCCGCGGCCGCCATTGATGAAGATGGCGCCGGGCTTCATCTGTGCGAGCAGGGCGGCATCGACCATGCCGCGGGTCTGGGGCGTGAGCGGCAGCATGGCGACCACGAAGTCGGCGCGGTCCAGCAGCTGGGGCAGCGGCGTGTGATGCGCGCGGCCCTGCAGCTCGGGCGCCTGCGTGGCCAGGTCGATCGGGCGGCGGGCGTGATAGAGCACCGGCATGCCGAAGCCCAGCGCGGCACGGCGTGCGATGGCCTGCCCGATGCGGCCGAAGCCCAGCAGACCCAGCGTCTTGCCATGCACGTCGAAGCCGAAGAGGTCTTCGCCGATGTTCCTGTCCCAGCGGCCTTCGCGCACCAGCGTGGCGAGTTCGACCACGCGGCGGCTGGTGGCCATCAGCAGGGCGAACACGGTGTCGGCCACGGTCTCGTCCAGCACGCCGGGCGTGTGGGCCAGCACGATGTTGCGGGCGTGAAGGGCGGCCAGGTCGTAGTTGTCCACGCCCACCGACACGCTGGAGACCACCTCCAATTTCGGCGCGGCAGCGATCACGGCGGCGTCGATGGGAAAGCTGGAGCCGATCAGGCCTTGCGCCTCGGGCAGGGCGGCATCGAAGGCGGCACGGTCCTTCTTGGGGTCGGCGAAGCTGACGTCGTGCGCCGCCTGCAGGCGCGCCATCTGGTCGGGCGGCAGCGCGCGGAAGACCAGGACCTTCTTGCGTGCGTCGCTCACAGGCCGGCCTCCTGCAATTGGGCCCGCGTGGGCAGGCCTTCGGTGTCGCCCAGCACCTGCACCGCGCGGGCGCCGATCCAGGCGCCGCGGCGCACCGCCTCGGGCACGCTGCGGCCTTCGAGCAGGGCGCTGACCACGCCGGCCGCGAAGCCGTCGCCGGCGCCCACGGTGTCGATCACTTGGTCGACCGGAAAGCCCGGCACATACGCGCTGCCCGCCGTGGCACTGTCGTAGTAGGCACCGTCGGGGCCGAGCTTGACAACGACCAGCGAGGCGCCAGCCTCACGGTAGGAGCGCGCGATGCCCTCGGGCGTGGCCTCGCCGGTGAGCAGCCGGCCTTCCTCCAGGCCGGGCAGCACCCAGTCGGCCTTGGCGGCCAGCGCATTGATGCACGTGCGCATGCGCTCGGTGCTGCCCCACAGCGTGGGCCGCAGATTGGGGTCGAAGGAGATGCTGCGGCCGGCGGCGCGCATCAGGTCCAGCGTGCGGTGGGCGGTGGGCAGCGTGGTCTCGGAGACGGCGGCGAACACGCCGGTGGCATGCAGGTGCCGCGCGGCGCAGAGCCAGGCCTCGTCGATGTCCTCGGGCCGCATCTGGCTGGCGGCCGAGCCCTTGCGGTGGTATTCGATGGGCGGATCGCTGCCGTCGGTGACGCGGCCCTTGAACTGGAAGCCGGTGCGCTGCGTGGCGTCGCACACCACATGCGAGCAGTCGATGCCTTCGGCCTGCATAGTGGCCAGCAGCGCGCGGCCCATGGAGTCGGTGCCCAGCCGGCTGGCCCAGCCCACCTTCAGGCCCAGGCGCGCCAGGCCGATGGCCACGTTGGTCTCGGCGCCGGCGCTGCGCTTGTGGAAGAGCGTGGCCTGCTCGATGGGGCCGGGCTCGTCGGCCACCAGCAGCAGCATGGCCTCGCCGAAGGTGGCGACGTCGAAGGTGGGGGCGGTGGTCATGCGGGACGGTTCAGCGAAGGCTCGGGCTGGGGTGTTCAAGCGGCGGTGCGCAGCTGGCGCAGGGCAGCGATCTCGGCGCGGGTGACGGCCGTCAGGTCGTCGCCGATCAGCGGGTATTCGATGGCATGCGGCACATCGGCCGGCAGGGCGCGCAGCACGGCGCGCCAGGGTGCGGCCGATTCGGCCAGCGGCACCGCGACCCACTTGTCGGGCCGGCGCTGCACGCCCTTGGCATGCACGTAGCACACGCGGTGGGCCAGGGCGCGGGCGGCCTCCAGCGGGCATTCGCCCAGCCAGTGCCAGTTGCCCATGTCGAAGGTCATGCCCAGGTCCAGGCCGGCGGCCTGCTGGGCGTCGAAGAAGGCGAGCAGCGCGTCGAGTGTGCCGGCGGTGGGCGTCTGGTCGTTCTCGATCACCAGCTCCACCGGCGTGCGGGCCAGGGCCTCGCGCAGTGCGTCGAGGGAGTCGCGGCTGCGCGTGGCGTGGAAGCCGCCGATGGCCATCTTGAGGCGTGGCGCGTCCAGGGCCACCGCGCGGGCCAGACCGGTCTGGAGCGCGGTCGTGTCGAGCTGCCCGTCGGCGGTCCAGAGGCCTTCGGGGCTGGAGTAGACCGCGGCATGGCCCTTGAGCGCCGCCAGTTCCGACGCGGGATTGCGCAGCAGCTCGCCGCGCACCTCGACGCTGTCCACGCCGGCTTCGTAGGCCAGGCCCGTGGCCCAGGCCTGGCCATGGCGGCCCACCTCGGCCGCGCCGAAGGAGGAAAGAGAGATCAGGACGGAGAGCATCGTGTCAGTGACCGGACGTCAGGATCTGGCCCAGGAACTGCCGCGTTTTCTCGTGCTGCGGATTGCCGAAGAAGGCCTCTGGCGTACCCTGTTCGAGGATCTGGCCGCTGGCCATGAAGATCACGCGGTCGGCCACGCTGCGGGCAAAGCCCATCTCGTGGGTGACGCACAGCATGGTCATGCCGTCGTCGGCCAGGCCGATCATGGTGTCCAGCACTTCCTTGACCATCTCCGGATCGAGCGCCGAGGTCGGCTCGTCGAACAGCATGATCTTGGGCGCCATGCACAGCGCCCGGGCGATGGCCACGCGCTGCTGCTGGCCGCCGGAGAGCTGGCTGGGGTACTTGTTGGCCTGCTCGGGAATGCGCACCCGCGTCAGGTACTTCATGGCCACGGCCTCGGCCTCTTCGCGCGACATGCCGCGCGAGCGCATCGGTGCCAGTGTGCAGTTCTGCAGGATCGTGAGGTGCGGGAACAGGTTGAACTGCTGGAACACCATGCCCACTTCCGCGCGCACGGCATCCACGTTCTTGCCGCCGGCCGTCAGCTCGATGCCGTCGACCGTGATGCGGCCCTTCTGCACCGTCTCCAGCCGGTTGATGCAGCGGATCAGCGTGGACTTGCCCGAGCCCGAGGGCCCGCAGATGACGATGCGCTCGCCGGTGCGCACCGACAGGTCCACATCGGTGAGCACCTGGAACTCGCCATACCACTTGCTCACCCCTTCCATGCGGATGATGGGGTCGCCCAGTTCATGGGGCGCGGCCACGCTGCTGTTCATCGTTCGGCTGCCTTGTGCGTTCGGAAGAGGGAAAAACCAATCAGGAGTTGGGCAGGGCCGGGAAGTCGGTGCCCAGCCACTTCTGGTAGAGCTTGTTCAGCTCGCCGTTCTTCCTGTTGCGCTCGACGAACTCGTCCAGCGTCTTCTTCAGCTCGGGCTGGCCCGGGCGCATGGCGATGCCCATGACCTGCTGGCGCAGGTTGAACTTGTTCTCGAAGTTGCTGCCGGCGCGCTTGGCGATCTGCGCCGCCACGGTGGTGGAGCAGCCGATGGCATCGACCTGGCCCGACATCAGTGCCTGCATGGCCGAGGCGTCATCGTCGAAGCGGCGGATCTCGGTGCCCTCGGGCGCCACGGCCGTCAGCGACACGTCCTGCGTGCTGGCGCGGGCCACGCCCACGCGCTTGCCCTTGAGGTCGGCGGGCGACTTCATCTCGACCTTGCTGCTGCCGTACAGCACGATGGTGGCGGCGGCGTAGGGCACCGAGAAGTCCACCTGCTTGGCGCGCTCGGGCGTGACGGCCAGCGATGCGATCAGCAGGTCGACCTTGTTGGTCAGCAGGAAGGGAATGCGGTTGGGACCGGTGACGGGCACGATGTTGGCCTTCACGCCCAGGTCCTTGGCCAGCAGCTTGGCCACGTCGGCGTCGTAGCCGTCGGGCTGGTTCTTGGCGTCGGTGGTGCCGTAGGGTGGAAAGTCCACCAGCATGCCGATGGTGATCTCGCCCTTCTTCTTGATGTCGGCCACGGACTGGGCCGAGGCCAGGGGAGCGAAGGCGGTGGCGCAGGCGGCCAGGCCCAGTGCCAGGGCGGCGCGGCGGTGCAGGCTGAGGTTCATGGAGGTCTCCTTGGGTTGAGCGTGACGGGGGTGAAGAGAGGGGGCGCAGTCAGCGGGCGAGCGCCCGCGCGCGGCGGCGCTCCATGTGCGCGGCCAGCAGCGACAGCGGCCAGCAGATGACGAAGTACAGCGCGGCCACGGTGCTGAACACCTCCAGCGGCTGGAAGGTGGCGTTGTTGATGATCTGGCCGGCGCGGGTGATCTCGGTGAAGCCGATGATGGCCGCGAGCGACGTGCCCTTGATGATCTGCACCACGTAGCCCACCGTGGGAGGCAGCGCGATCTTGAAGGCCTGGGGCAGCACCACGTCGCGCAGCCGGGCGGTGTACGACAGGTTGAGTGCCATGGCCGCTTCCCACTGGCCGCGCGGAATGGCCTGGATGCAGCCGCGCCAGATCTCGCCCAGGAAGGCGGCACTGTTGAGGATGAGCGCCGCGCCCGCGGCGATCCACGGGTTGATGTCCAGCCCCAGCACCGGCGCGCCGAAGAAGATCAAAAACAACTGCAGCAGCAGCGGCGTGCCCTGGAAGACCTGGATGAACACGCCCGAGGCGAAGAGCGCCGCGCGGTTCTCGCTGGTGCGGGCCAGCGCGACGATGAGCCCCAGGATGGCGCCGCCCACGAAGGCGATGGCCGACAGGGCCAGCGTCCATTGGGCCGCTTCGAGGATGAAGAGGAATTCGGGAAAGCCGAAGGTACGCATGGTGGTCGTCTCCTGGTGCTGCCTTCAGCGGCGGTCGGGGTAGTGCAGCACGCGCTGGTAGATCAGCTTGAACAGCAGCGAGAAGAGCAGGGCCAGGCCCAGGTAGATGGCGGCCACGACGATGTAGATCTCGAAGCTGCGGAAGGTCTGCGACTGCAGCGTGGCGGCCACCGAGGTGAGGTCGTCGGCCGAGATCACCGACACCACGGCAGAGCTCAGCATCAGCAGGATGAACTGGCTGGTCAGCGCCGGATAGATGGCCTTGAGCGCGGGCTTGATGATGATGAAGCGGAAGATCTCCCAGCCCTTGAGGTTGAGGGCGCGGCCCGCCTCGATCTGCCCCTTGGGAATGGACTCGATGCCGGCGCGGATGATCTCGGTGGCGTAGGCGCCCAGGTTGACCACCATGGCCGTCAGCGCCGCCATGTACGGCGACCAGCGCACGCCGATGACCGGCAACGCGAAGAAAAAGAAGAACAGCTGCACCAGGAAGGGCGTGTTCCGGATCACCTCGATGTAGGCGTTGATCAGGAAGCGCAGCGGCGCCGGGCCGCTGGTCTTGCCCCAGGCGCACACCACGGCCACGGCAAGACCCAGCAGGGTGGCGGTGAGGGAGAGCTGCACCGTGATCCATGTGCCCTTGAGCAGCAGGGGCCAGGCGGCGAGCACGGCATCGAACTGGAACTGGTAATTCACGGGCGTGGGGCGCGTGGGTGCGCCGGTGTGTCTCCGATGACGGAAATTATGAAACCGGTTTCAGAGATTGTGTTCAGGGTTTGCCCTGAGGCAGCCCGAGTCCAAGTGACCATGCGCCGGCCGCCGTCTGCAGTTGAGCCGACTTCTCCGGTCCCGGCACGGCGGCTAGGATGGCCGCGTGATCTACCGACTCATCTATGCCAGCCGCGCCCGGGCCTTCCGCTCGGACGATGTGGCGGGCATCCTGCGGCAGTCGCGCGACAACAATGCCGCGGCCTCGATCACCGGTGCGCTGTGCCTGCTGGATGGCGTGTACATGCAGTACCTGGAAGGCCCGCAGGCCGCGGTGGAGCGCCTCTACAGCATCATCCTGGCCGACGACCGGCACCAGCAGGTCAAGTTGCTCGATCGCGGCCCGGCCCCGGCGCGGGTGTTCGCCGACTGGTCGATGGCCCTGCTGGATTGGGACGAGCGCATCCGCGCGGTGTTCCTGCTGCACGGCATGCCCCATCCGCTGGACCTCTACGCCACGCCTTCCGATCACGCGGCGGCGCTGTTTGGCGCACTCGCGCGCACGCCGGGCTGGGTGGCGCTGTAGGCAAACTTCCTTGCCGCGTCATCGCTAGATCATCGGCACGCCGCCAGTGACGGCAATCGTGGCGCCCGAGATGTAGCTGGCCTCGTCCGAGGCCAGCATCACGTAGGCCGCTTGCAGTTCCTTGGGCTGCGCGGGGCGCTTCATCGGCGTCTGTTGCCCGAATTTGGCCACCTGCTCGGGCGACATCGTCGAAGAAATGAGCGGCGTCCACACCGGGCCCGGCGCCACGCAGTTCACGCGGATGCCCTTCTCGGCCAGCAACTGGGCCAGCCCGCCGGTGAGGTTCTGGATCGCGCCCTTGGTCGCGGCATAGGCCACCAGCGTGGCATTGGGCTTGTCGGCATTGATCGACGCGGTGTTGATGATCGACGCGCCCGGCTTCATGTGCGGCACCGCGGCCTTGGCCAGGAAGAACATGGCGAAGACGTTGGTGCGGAAGGTGCGGTCGATCTCCTCTTCGGTCAACTCGTCGAGCGACTTGTGGCTCATCTGGAAGGCGGCGTTGTTGACCAGCACGTCCAACCGCCCGAACTGCTGCACGGCCGCATCCACCAGCGAGCGGCAATGCGCCTCGCTGCGGATGTCGCCGGCGATGGCCAGGCATTGACGGCCTTCTTTCTGCACCCACTCGCGGGTGACGCGGGCATCGCTTTCCTCTTCCTCCAGGAAGGAGATCAGCACGTCCGCGCCTTCGCGCGCGAAGGCCAGGGCGACGGCACGGCCGATGCCGCTGTCGCCGCCGGTGATCAGCGCCACCTTGCCCTGCAGCTTGGCGCTGCCGCGGTAGCTGTCGGCGCCGAAGTCGGGCTGCGGCGTCATGCGCGATTCGAGGCCGGGCGGCTGCTGGGGCGGCGTGGAGGCCTGGGGCGTGGGTTCAGTCATTGGAAGGGTCCTGGCGGGGCGGTGGGGAAGGGGAAGGAGAAGGCGGCGCGCCCTCGAAGAGCACGCGCCAGGTGTCCGGCGCCTCGACCTTCCACGTCTCGCGCAGCTGCTGCAGCAGCACCTTGTGCCGTTCCTCGCCCTGCGAGGCCGAGCAGTCCGCGGGCACGATCGGGTCCAGCTCGCGCATGCGCGCGTCCGACACGGACATGAGCACGCACTGGTCGCTGGAGACACCGGCGAGCACCAGCCGTTGAACCTTCAGGTGCTGCAGCAGGAACGGCATGGGCGTGCCATGGAAGATCGAATGCTTGGGCTTGAGCACGAAGTAGTCGTGCTCGTGCGGGCGCATCAGTCGCGTGATCTCCGCGCCCGGCCCGTCCTGGGCCAGGGCCGCATCGATCAGCGAGCGGAAGTCCGACCGCCAGCGCCCGCGGTTGTCGTTGGCATAGATGACGGGCACACCGCGGTCGCGGCAGGCCTGGGCCAGCGCCGCGATCTCGGTGGCCACGCGCTGGGCATGCGGCAACAGGTGCTCGGCGTCCGGAAAGTCCCAGCCACTGATCATGTCGATGATGACCAGCGCCAGGCCGCCCGGCGCCGGCGCATCCGCGTCGCGGCCCTTGCTCACTTCTTCTTGGCCGCCGGTGGCGGGGTGACGCCGGCGCCCAACTCGGCACCGGTGGTGGGATCGATGTCGGTGCGCGACTGCGTGCGCGTGGCCATGGCACGCACCAGCTCCGCATCGCCCTCGGGCAGTTCGACCGAGGCCCAGCCGGTGCGGCCGTCGACCGGTCCCGAGTCCTGCGTCATCGGCACGAAGTCCCAGTCCGGCCCTTCGTTCCACGGACCCCTGACATCGGCCTCGCCCTTGGACATGCGGAAGTACACGCTGGTGAAGCGCGGGTCGCCCGGCAGCTTGCCCGGCGGGAAGTTGGGCTCGATGCTGTAGAGCGCCTTCTCGAAGGACTTCTGGTGCGCCACCTCGCGCGTCATCAGGAAGGTGAGGGCGTCCTTCACGCCGGGGTCGTCGGTGAGGTTGATGAGCCGCTCGTAGACGATCTTGGCGCGGGCCTCGGCCGCGATGTTGGAGCGCAGATCGGCCGTGGGCTCGCCGATGGTGTCGACATAGGCCGCCGTCCAGGGCACGCCCGCGGAGTTGACCAGCGGCGCGCCGCCACCATAGAGCACCTGCGTGAGATGGCTGTCATTGCCGGCGCCGGTGATCGAGCGATACATCTCGCCCTGCTCGTCGATGCCCTCGGCCAGTCGGCCCTTGGCGCCCTTGTTGAGCATGCACACGATGTTGCCGATCACCTCCAGGTGGCTCAGCTCTTCGGTGGCGATGTCGAACAGCATGTCCTTGCGTCCGGGATCGTCTTCGGCCACGGCCTGGGTGAAGTAGCGGCAGGCCGCAGCCAGCTCGCCCTGTGGGCCGCCAAACTGCTCCAGCATGAGGTTGGCGAGGCCGGGGTTGGGCATGCTGACGTGCACGGTGTATTGCAGACGTTTGTTGTGCGAGAACATGAAGAGGACTCCTGTGGGGGGATGGGTTTGAAAGGGGCCCGCTGATGCAGGGGCTCCAGCGCACAGCGTTCGCGTGCTGCCTCCAGGACCGTGTAGGTGGAGGCTCAGCTCGGGGTGGGAGCGCACAGCCGGGCCTGGAAGGCGTACGCGTCGGGGCGGGCTTGCGGGGCATCTCGCGAGTTCGGCGCGGGGGCAGCCCGAACTCTTCCTACATCGCCAGGGCCCCTGGCGCCCAGAGTGGTGGCATCAACATCCCGCAAGGACGCGCTCTTATGAACCCCGAATCTGGCAAGGCTCCTGGCGTGGACTTGTCACGCGAATCAGCGGCCGGCGAGGAGGACCCGGGTGCCTCCCTCGACGGCTTCGCTGCGGACGGCAGTGCGACGCACGCACCTTCTTCGCCTGCACCCATGAACCTGTCCATGACCTATGCCGCCGAGCACCTGATGGACTGGTTGCGAGATGCCCATGCCATGGAGGAGCAGGCAGAGCTGCTGCTCCAGACGGCGTGCGACCGCCTGGGCAGTCACCCCGTGCTCAAGGCCAGGTTGCAGGCCCATCATCAGCAGACCCGGGAGCAGGCGCGAATGCTGAGCGAGTGCATCCACCGTCGCGGCGGCAGCACTTCCGGGGGCAAGGAGGTGGCAGGCAGGATGAGTGCAATGGTGCAGAGCCTGAGTGCCCGGCCGGCCAGCGACGAGGTGATCAACGTGGCGATGACCTGCTATGCCTTCGAGCACTACGAGGTGGCCACGTACCGTGTGATGGTGGCCGTGGCCGAGATGGCGCAGGACCCCCAGACCCGTCACGTGTGCGAGGAAATTCTGCGCCAGGAGGAAGCGACTTCCGGATGGCTGGCCGAGCACCTCGGGCGTACTCACGCAGGAGTTCCTTGCGCTGTCGAAGAATGCCGGCGGCGACGACAAGCGGTGAATCCGGCAGTCGTGGCGTGGGCCAGGTCCACAGCCGCAGCGCGCGTTCACGGGAGCGCACCGTGTGAGGAGCAGCTCAGCGCGCGGGTGGCGCCTGGCGACCCTTGCGTGTCTTGCCAGGCCACGGCGGTGGTTCGGTGTTGGGATTGGGCCGCATGGATTCGCGCACGCCCCAGGGTGCTGAGCCGTCTTGTTCCGCGGCCTCGGCGTCCTGACGCTTGTCCATCATGCGCTCATGCGGTCCCGGCTTGACGGTGTCTCCATCCGGATAGCCTTTGGCGGGGCCCAGATTGCCCGCGGCGCCGTCGGTGGTCGGTCGGGTGCCCTCGCCGTTGTCGGTGATGCGTGTGGTACTCATGGTCGCAGGCTCCTGGTGTGAATGCGCGCAGGACTCAGCGAAGGCGAAGCGCTGCGCATGTGCAGCGCCTGACCGTTCGGAGATCCGGCGCCCTGAGGAAGCTTCAGGTTGGCCCGCAGCCTCCTCCGGGCGTGTAGGCGCGGGAGGAGCCTGCCGTGCGCCTGGACACCACAACCCTGGAGCGCACACCGCTTTGCGGCGATTCCTACCGCCTGGGTCGACCGGGTGGCACAACCTGCATGGCTCTCCGCTTCGCTCGTCATCCCGTCTTCACGCCGGGCAGACGCTGGAGCGGGCCCGCACCGTTCAAGGACAACGCCATGAATCCCAACGAAGACCGCCGCCGTGCTCCGCCCCAGGGTGTGGGTGAGGATCCCGTCCGCACGCTGGACGGCCATAAGCGCCCCGACGAACAGACGCCGCCAGAGCAGATCCCCATGCCGGTTGCGCCGGTCGTTGGCGACGCACGGCACCCGCCCACCACGCAGCTGGACCAGGACACATCGCCCGCTGGCGACCGCGGCGACGGGGCACATCGCCATGCCGAGGATCTGCGTCAGGTCAGCGGGGTACCGGACGCCTGAGCGTCACACCTCTTCCGTTCGGGCTGAGCTTGTCGAAGTCGCGGCGGTGAGCATCCCAAAAGGCCTTCCCGTCACGCGGGCTTCATCGCGTCTGGGCCGGCTTCGGCGCCTGATTCGTCTCGGTGGTGCGATTGCGCGATTCGGCCGCACGCTGGCCGCCGAGTCCACCCGGCTGTCCCACCCCGATCTCACGGCCATGGCCGCTGCTCGCCTCGGGTTGATCCGGGTTGGTCCGCCGGCCTTCAGTCCCGCTCGTCGGCGCTGCGCTTTGCGGGGGGCGACTGGCCGGCGGAGGCACGGCGCGGCCCGTCGAACCCGGCGTGGCGCTGCCCTGGGGATTGCCGCGCGGGTTGCCGGAGCTCTGCGCCGCCGCTGGCAGGCCGGCCGCCAGCGCCCCCATCGCAACTGCCGCTGCGGCCCAGCGTTCAATGCACGCCATGACCACCGCCCTGGCGCTGCTGTTTCTGGTTGCCACTGCCTGCATGGTCCTCGCGGTCATGGCGGCTCTCGGGCGTACGCCGGCCTTCGTTGCGCGGCGTGGGGCGCTGCTTGCCAGTGGCGTTGTGCTCGGTGTGGCCGGGACGTCCGTTCTGTGAATTCGACATGGAAATGCTCCTTGGGTCGTGGGCCCGCCGTCCGGGGCTCGGGCGCCGCCGACCTCGGCGGCTGGGGGCGGGTCCGTTCAGCTTATGGAGCTGCCAACGGCCCCATGTCGGACAAGGACGGGCCCATCGTCAGCGGGCCGGGGCGAGCTTCGCCTTGCGGCTGCAAGGCTTGCGGCAACACTTGCTGCAAGCGATGAGGCCCGGTCGGCTGCGGGCCCAGCCAGCCGGCCTACATGTCGCCAACACGCAGCTTCTTCTTTCATCCTCAAGCGGATGGCGCGGCATGGGAGTTGCCAGTACACCGTCATGCAGAGCACCCTTCATGCGGCCTCCGCGCCCACTTCCGCCTTTTCGCTGTCTTCCCGCCTCCCGCGCGCCTTGCAGCCGATTCGTGTCGGCGTGGTCGACGACCACCCGGTCGTGCGCACCGGCCTCAAGGCGCTGTTCGGCGCCGAGGACGACCTGCAGATGGTGTGGGAATGTGACCGGGCCCGCGGGCTGGCCCGCGAGCTGATCGCGCAGCAGCTCGATGTGCTGGTGCTCGACCTGGTGATCCCGGGTTCGAACGTGCTCGACGAGGTCGTCCGCTTGCGCATGCAGGCGCCCGATGTGGGCCTGGTGGTGTATACCGGGTTTGCGGCGGAGCAGTACGCCTGCACGCTGGTGCGCGAGGGCGTGCGGGCCCTGGTCGACAAGGAAAGCGATCCGCACGAACTGCTGCGGGCCGTGCGTGCCGTCGCGCGCGGCGAGCGCCACATGTCGCCCACCATGGCCAACCTGCTGCTGGAGCACTGTGTGCCCGCCGAGGGCCGCCACGAGGAGCCGCTCACCCGCCGCGAGCTGCAGGTGCTGCTCAAGCTGGCTCAGGGCTGCGACCTGCAGCAGGCTGCTTCGTCGCTGTGCCTGTCGGTCAAGACGGTGGGCGGCTACCGGACCCGCGTCCTGGAGAAGCTGGGCCTGCGCTCCAACGGCGAGATGACGCTCTATGCCATCCGCCACCAGCTGATGGAGTGAGAACGGCGCCGCTCGGCCGTGCTTCACCGGGCCGTGCGCGCCGCTGGCGAGTCAGATGGGCGGATCGTTGCGTCCCGAGGCCAGGGCGGCCAGCCGGGCCCGGAAGGCCGCGAACAGCTCGTTGAGCTTGCGCACCTGCCGCGCGATCACGCCTCGGGCCTCTTCCTGCAGCACCGGGTCGTCGGTGGCCCCGAGCAGTTCGGTGGCGGCGGCCATGGCGCTCAGCGGTGAACGCGCGTCGTGGTCGAACTCGCGCAGCAGCGCCTGCTGCGGCGACTCCGGCGGTGCAGGTGGGGTGGACGGCGGGGAGCGAGTGGTCATGTCAGTCTTCCATGGCGCTGTGCGCCACCCGCCTCGCATGAAATTGGCGCGGCGACACAAATTGGACGGCCGCGGAGCGGGCCAAGCCAGGGCATCCGAGGAACTGGCTTCGCCAGGCCTCTGGGTGCGCCCCCTCCAAGCCGAAGGCACCAGAGAGGGGCTGAGGGCCGCGGCTCCAAGCCTGCCAGTGCAGGCTTGGACGGTGCCCGAAGAGCAGCCGCCTCCGGCGGCCGCCCCGAGCATTGAAGCGGCATGGCGGGTGTCCTCACCTGAGCAGCCGACGCTTGGTCGCGTAGTAGGTCAACTCGCTGTTCGAATGGAGGTCCATCTTGGCCATGATGCGGGCCTTGTGGGTGCTGATCGTCTTGGCCGACACGCACAGGGCGTCGGCGATGTGGGCCGGGCTGTCGCCCTGCGCGAGCTTCAGGAAGATCTGGAACTCGCGCGGCGTGAGCGCGTGGTGGGGCGCCGCCTCGCTGGTCTGGATGCTGGAGCGCTGGGCCAGCACGCCCGCCATGTCCGAGGTGATGTAGCGCCGGCCGGCGTATAGCGCGCGGATGGCGGCCAGCACCTCGGAGGGGTCGCAGTCCTTGCCCAGGTAGGCCCGGGCGCCGTCGCGCAGCAGCGCGGGGCCGTAGTGCTCGGCCGGGTAGCCGGTGTAGACCATCACGGCCACCCCCGAGGCGCGTTCGCGCAGGATGGTCATGAGGTCCAGCGCACTGTAGCCCGGCATCATCAGGTCCATGATCAGCACGTGGGGGCGCACGTCCAGCGCCAGCGCGCGCGTCTCGCGGCCATCGCTCGCCTCGCCCACCACGCTCATGTCGTCGCAGGACGAGAGCAGGGCCCGCAACCCCGAGCGCACCACCGGATGGTCGTCGGCGATGCCGACCCGGATCACGTGGGTGCTCCCGCGCGGCGCGGCCACCGCGCAGGTGCGCAGGGGGTGCCGGGCGAAAAGGCAGAGGGTGGAAGGGGTGTGCCGAAATCGGTGGTTCTGGAAAGTCTCACCCCCAAGACAGCGCAACGGATGTGCCACGCTTGAATGGCGCTTATTTAATAAATAAGTGTTAATTTCTGCGGGATTCTTGGGGTGAATCGGCAGTCCTTGCCGCAATTTCTGCATCCGTCCGACAGCGGGAGGACGCGGGCTGCGATAGCGTCCGGGCCTGCACGCAGGAGTCCGCGTCGCATCGCCCGCGCCCGACCGCGGGCCGCCGCCAGAAAAGCACATCCGAGGAGTGGAATGGGACGAGCACTGATCGTCGAGGACGATGAGGACGTGGCACGCATGCTGGCCGCCCTGGTGGCGCGCGAGGGTCATCGCGTCTCCACCTGCGGCACCCTCGCCGATGCGCGGCGTGCGCTGGTGGTCTCGCCGCCCGACCTCATGCTGCTGGACGTGCACCTGCCCGACGGCAGCGGCTTCGAGTTGCTCGAAGCGGCCCAGGCCAGCACGCACGACATCGAGGTGGTGCTGATCACCGGGCAGGCCAGCCTGGAGACCTCGATCCGGGCGCTGCGCCTGGGTGCGGCCGACTACCTGGTCAAGCCTGTTCAGGCGCAGCAGCTGCGGCACCTGCTGTCGCGCCTGATGCGGCCCTCGCGGCTGCGGGCCGAGGTGGCAGAACTGACCGAGACCTGGCGAGAGACCGGCCGCTTCGGCGCCCTGATCGGACGTTCCGAGCCCATGCAGAGCGTCTACCTGCAGATCGCGCGTGTCGCGGGCTCGGCGGCGACGGTGTTCATCCAGGGCGAAAGCGGCACCGGCAAGGAACTGGTGGCCCGCGCGGTGCATGACCTGAGCCGCCGCCGCGAGCAGCCCTTTCTGGCCGTCAATTGCGGCGCGCTGTCGCCCCACCTGATCGAGAGCGAGATCTTCGGCCACGAGCGCGGCGCCTTCACCGGGGCCGAGCGCCAGCACCGCGGCTTCTTCGAGCGGGCGCACGGCGGCACGCTCTTCCTCGACGAAGTGACCGAGATGCCGGCCGAGCTGCAGGTCAAGCTGCTGCGCGTGCTGGAGTCGGGCACCTTCATGCGCGTGGGCTCCACCGAGCTGCAGCAGACCGACGTGCGCATCATCGCGGCCACCAACCGCGACCCGCATGCGGCCGTGCGCGCCGGCGTGCTGCGCGAGGACCTGCTCTACCGCCTCAATGTCTTTCCCATCATCCTGCCGCCACTGCGTGCCCGCGGCGACGATGTGGAACTGCTGGCCCTGCACTTTGCGCAGCAACTGCGCGTGCAGGAGGGCCTGGGCCGTCGCTTCACCCCCGAGGCCCTGCGCAAGCTGCGCGCCTACCACTGGCCCGGCAACGTGCGCCAGCTGCGAAATGCCGTGCAGCGCGCCTGGGTGATGAGCGTGGACGGCTGGCTGTCCGACGAATGGATGCCACCCGGCGCGGCCGACTCGTCGGCCGAGCTGGCGGCGGCCTCGGCGCCCATGCCGCTGGAGCCGCTGCAGGCCCAGGCGCAGGTGCAGGTGGCAGCTGCACCGGGCTGGATATCCGTGCCCGTGGGCACATCGCTGGCCGAGATCGAGCGCCAGGCCATCGTGGCCACCTACCTGCATTGCGACCGCCACAAGGAGCGCGCGGCGGCGGTCCTCGGGATCAGCCTGAAGACGCTCTACAACCGCCTCAAGGCTTACAGCCTCTGAGCCGGCATGGCGGCAGGCTTGGCGGGCCCGCCCCACCATCCACCGAGAGGAACAGCATGGACGAACCTGCCCGCTCCCACGCCCCTCCGCCCGGCCCTCCTGGCCCGCCCGCTGCCACCGGTTCAGCCGATGCGGCCGCGGCCGGCCAGCGCGTGCGCGAGCTGGAGCGCGAGATCGAGGCCCTGCAGCAGAGCCATGGCGAACTGCTCAACCTGCTCGACGCCACCGCCATCGCGACCGTCTTCCTCGACCGCGAGCTGCGCGTGGTGCGCTACACCCCGGCGGCCTGCGCCCTGTTCCGCTTCATTCCCGGCGACCTGGGCCGGCCGCTGTCCGACCTGGCCACGCCGCTGCGCTATGCCGGCCTGATGGCCGACGCCGGCCGCGTGCTGCGGCACCTGACGCCCGTGGAGCGCGAGGTGGAGGCCGGCGCCGGCATCTGGTACCTGGCCCGTGTGCTGCCGCACCGCACCGGCGAGGGCCAGGTGGCCGGCGTGGTGCTGACCTTCGTGGACATCAGCGAGCTGCGGCTGGCGCAGCGGGCCCTGCGCGAGTCCGAGGCGCGTTTCGGCGCCATCGTCAACCAGGCCTCGGTGGGCGTGCTGCAGGCCGACGAGGCGGGCCGCATCTTCTTCGTCAACCGCCACTACGCGCGCATGCTGGGCTACGACGAGGGCGAACTCGTCGGCACCCTGCTGATGGAGCTGATCCACCCCGAGGACCGTGCCGCCAGCATGGAGCGCACCGAGCGGCTGCTGCGCGACCACCAGCCCTTCCAGATCGAGAAGCGCTGCCTGCGCAAGGACGGCTCGGTGCTGTGGATGCACAACAGCGTGGGCCTGCTTGACGCCCAGGGCGACGCCACGCCCTCGCTGGTGGTCGTCAGCACCGACATCGGCGAGCGCCGCCGTGCCGAGGACGCCTTGCGCGCCAGCGAGGAACGGCTGCGCCTGATCGTGGAGAACGCGGTCGAATACGCCATCTTCTCCACCGACCTGCAGGGCCGCATCACCGGCTGGAACACCGGCGCCGAGCGTCTGCTGGGCTATTCGGAGCCCGAGGTCGCGGGTCGCTTCGCCGACCTGGTCTTCACCGAGGAGGACCGCGCCTCGGGCGCACCGCGGCTGGAGCTGCAGGCCGCGGTGCGCGAGGGCCATGCCATGGACGACCGCTGGCATGTGCGCAAGGACGGCTCGCGCTTCTGGGCCAGCGGCGCGCTCATGCCCATGCGCGGGCCCGATGGCCTGGTGGGTTTCGTCAAGATCCTGCGCGACCAGAGCCAGCAGCGCGCCGCGCAGCAGGCCCTGGAGGCGGCCAACCGCAGCAAGGACCGCTTCCTGGCGGTGCTGTCGCACGAGCTGCGCAATCCGCTCGCCTCCATCCATGCGGCGGGCACGGCACTGGCCGAGCCGGACCTGCCCGCTCCGGAGCGCGGCCGTGCCACCGACATCGTGCGGCGCCAGGCACAGACCATGAAGGTGCTGCTCGACGACCTGCTGGATGTCTCCAGCCTGCGCCTGGGCCGTATGAACCTGCGCAAGCGCTGGGTGCCGGTGCGCGTGCTGGTGGAGGCCGCGGTGGAGTCGACGCGCCACGGGCTGGACGATGCGGCCCATGCGCTGGCGGTGTCGGTTCCCGAGCCGGAGCTGCAGCTCTTCGTCGACCCCGTGCGCATGAGCCAGGTGCTGTCGAACCTGCTGACCAATGCCGTCAAGTACACGCCCGACGGCGGACGCATCGCGCTCGACGTCGCGCGGCACGGTGGGGAGCTCGTCTTCTGCGTCAGCGACAACGGCATCGGCATGGAGGCCGGCGTGGTCGAGTCGATGTTCGAGATGTTCGCGCAGCGGCCCTCGGAGCTGCGGCCCGGCGCCGGCGGGCTGGGCATCGGCCTTGCGCTGGTGCGCAGCATCGTGGAGCTGCACGGCGGCCGCGTCAACGGCGACAGCACGGGCCCGGGCCAGGGCTCGCGCTTCACCGTGGCCGTGCCCATCGACGGGCTGCCCGGCGAGGTGCGGCCCGATCCGCAACCGCCCGCGAGTCTCGCGGACGCCGCCGCCGCGGCGCGCCTGCCGCGGGTCCTGCTGGTGGACGACAACGCCGACGCGGTCTGGCCCATCGCGCGGCTGCTGGGGCTGCGGGGCTTCGACGCGCACGTCGCGCTGTCGGGCGGCGAGGCGCTGACCCAGGTGGTCCATGCGCCGCCGGACGTGCTGGTGCTGGACATCGGCATGCCCTCGCCCGACGGCTACGAGGTGGCGCGGGCGGTCAAGGCCATGCCCGACGCGCAGGACGTGCGGCTGATCGCCGCTACGGGATGGGGGCAGCCCGACGATGTGGAGCGCACGCGCCGCGCGGGCTTCGATGCCCACCTGGTCAAGCCGCTGGACCTGGACGAACTCGTGGCGGCGCTGCGGCGGCTGTGCCCCGGCACCTGAGCCGCGCGGCACCTGCGGCGCGCGGCCGACAAGGGCGGCTGTTGCGCGCCGACGCGGTGC
This sequence comes from Pseudacidovorax sp., assembly GCF_017991995.1. Classification (GTDB taxonomy): domain Bacteria; phylum Pseudomonadota; class Gammaproteobacteria; order Burkholderiales; family Burkholderiaceae_C; genus Xenophilus. Next base: position 274,274 of record NZ_JAGOPN010000003.1, read on the forward strand.
GCGTGCCTGCGCACGCAGTATGGGTGTCCTGGCCGCCTTTGCTGCGGACCGCAAGGAAACACTCGGATGGATTGGATCGGTCTGCTTCAATGGCCCGCGTTCGCGGCCTCGGTGATCTCGGCCTGGCTCGTGGCTTCGAACGACAAGCGTCGGCGCAACACCGGCTTCTGGATCTTCCTGGCCAGCAACGTGATGTGGGCAGCCTGGGGCCTGCACACGCAGGCCTGGGCCCTCATCGCGCTCCAGCTGTGCCTGGCCGTGATGAACGTGCGCGGCCTGCGCAAGACCGAGACGGGCGGCAAGGACGATTGAGCGGCCGGGCGGCGAGGGCGGTGGTGGCCCGGCCCGTCCGGCCCGTTCAGCGCGAAGGCGCGGCGGAGGCCTCGATGAACTGCAGTTCGACAGCCGGCTCGCCGGGCCGCACGCCCAGCGACTGGTTGGCGGCCTCCTGCGCGCAGAGCAGGACGTCGATGGCCAGGTCCTCGGCCTCGCTGAGCGGGCAGTCGCCGGTGGCGCCCGACTGCTCCCAGTCGGCCAGCTTTTCCATGGCCTGCCAGGCGAACTGCGGCGCCACCCGTGTCACACGAAAGACGTCATGTGCGGCCTCCAACGCCGTGCTGTGCTGGGCCAGCGTGCCGTCGGGCACGAGGACCTGCATCATCACGGCGGGGCGGGTGGTGGCGGCGGTGCTTCGGGCGTCCATCCCCGTATTGAAGCACGAGCGGCTGAACGTCAGGCGACTTCCTGTAGCGCCTCGCCCACGGCGTTGATCAGGCGGTCGATCTCTGCACGCTCGGTGATGAAGGGCGGCGCCAGCTGGATGGTGTCGGCGCCGTAGCGCACGTAGAAGCCCTTCTTCCAGCAGGCCATGGCGATTTCATAGGGCCGCTTGGCCGGCTCACCGGGCACCGGCGCGATGGTGATGCCCGCGGCCAGACCGAAGTTGCGGATATCGGCCACATGCTTTGCGCCCTTAAGGCTGTGCACCGCGGTCTCGAAATAGGGTGCCAGTGCCTTCACGCGGCCGGGGCCGTCCTCGGCGATCAGCAGGTCCAGCGCGGCGATGCCGGCGGCGCAGGCCACCGGGTGGGCCGAGTAGGTGTAGCCATGCGGGAACTCCACCAGGTAGTCGGGGCCGCCGGCCGCCATGAAGGTGTCGTAGATCTCCTTGGTGGCCACCACGCCGCCCAGCGGCTGCACGCCGTTGGTCACCTGCTTGGCGAAGTTCAGGATGTCGGGCGTCACGCCGAAGGCCTCGGCACCGGTCATGGCGCCGGCACGGCCGAAGCCGGTGATGACCTCGTCGAAGATCAGCAGGATGTTGTTCTGCGTGCAGATCTCGCGCAGGCGCTGAAGGTAGCCCACCGGCGGGATCACGACGCCGGCCGAGCCGGAGAAGGGCTCGACGATCACGGCAGCGATGTTCGACGCGTCGTGCAGGGCGATCACGTCCAGCAGGCGGTTGGCCAGCTCCACGCCGCCCACCTCGGGCATGCCCTTGGCGAAGGTGCCCATGGCGGGCTGGGTGTGGGGCAGGTGGTCGGCCTCGACGCCCTGGCCGAAGGTCTTGCGGTTGCCGCCGATGCCGCCGACGGAAATGCCGCCGAAGTTGACGCCGTGGTAGCCCTTCTCGCGGCCGATCAGGCGGGTCTTGGTGCCCTGGCCCTTGGCGCGCCAGTAGGCCCGGGCCAGCTTGAGCGAGGTGTCGGCCGACTCGGAGCCCGAATCGGTGAAGAAGACGTAGTCCAGGCCCTTCGGCATCAGGTCCTTGACCTTGTTGGCCAGCTCGAAGGACAGCGGATGCCCGAACTGGAAGGCCGGCGAGTAGTCCAGCGTGGCCACCTGGCGGGCCACGGCCTCGCTGATCTCGTTGCGGCAGTGGCCCAGGCCCGTGCACCACAGGCCCGACAGGCCGTCGAAGATCCTGCGGCCGTCGGCGTCGGTGAAGTACGCGCCCTTGCCGCTCACGATGATGCGCGGGTCGGCCTTGAACTGGCGGTTGCCGGTGAAGGGCATCCAGTGGGCTTCGAGCCAGGCGGCGTCGGTGCGTACGGCGGGGGCCGGGGCGGGAGAGGCGAGGGTGGAGCTCATGGTGGCGGTGGGAAAAGTTCGGGGATGGGCGTGATTGTGGCGATGCCGATACTGGCGAAAATGGACATTCATCACTGTTCACTTGACGATCCATGCAAGCAAGAAAGTCGCGTGCCGCCGCTCCCGCTGCATCGCCGCCGCCCGTGAGCAAGGTCAAGCCGAGGCCGACAGCCGCGCCGGCTGCTGCCGCCGCCGACGAGGCCCGGCCGCGCGGCCGGGCCGTGCTCGGCCAGGTCAGCGACATGGATCTGCGCCTGCTGCGCGTGTTCAAGGCGGTGGTCGACTGCGGCGGCATGACGGCGGCCGAGCTGGAACTGAACATCGGCACCTCCACCGTCAGCCGCCACGTCAAGGACCTGGAGACGCGCCTGGGCCTGACGCTGTGCCGGCGCGGGCGCACCGGCTTCGCGCTGACGCCCGAAGGGCAGAAGGTCTACGAGCAGACGCTGGGCCTGCTGGCGGCGGTGGACACCTTCCGCGGCGGCATCGACGAGATCCACGGCCGCATGGGCGGCGAGCTGGAGGTGGCGCTGTTCGACAAGACGGCCAGCAACCCGCAGGCTCGCATCGGCGAGGCGATGGCACTCTTTGCGGAACGCGCGCCCAGCGTGTCGCTGAACGTGCACGTGGCTTCGCTCAACGCCATCGAGCGCGGCGTGATCGACGGCCGCTTCCATGTGGGGGTGGTGCCGGCGCACCGGGCCTCGCAGAGCCTGGCCTATGCCGACCTGTTCGGCGAGACGATGCAGCTCTACGCCGGCCTCGGCCACCCGCTCTTCGAGGCCGACACCGATGCACTGGACTGGTCCGACCTGCGCCGCCATGCCTTCGCCGGCCTGGGCTACCACTCGCCCAACATGGAGCTGAGCCACCGCGCGCGCCTGACGCGCCGGGCCACGGGCTACGACCAAGAGGCGATCGCGCTGCTGCTGCTGTCGGGGCGCTACCTGGGTTTTTTGCCGGACCACTATGCGGCCGGCTTCGAGCGCGAGGGCCGGCTGCGGGCCCTGGCGCCGCAGCGTCTCGTCTACGACTGCCGCTTCGTCGGCGTGTGGCGCCGCTCGCCGCAGCCGGCGCGGGCCACCGCGCTCTTCGCGCAATGCCTGCAGGAGGCGCACGCGGCGGCGGGCTCGCCCCAATGAAAAAGCCGGCCACGCGGGCCGGCTTGCTCAGCCGTGCGGGACGGGCCCGCGCCGTCCCTTATTCGGGCTTGACGCCCGCGCTGCGCAGGCTGTCGCCCCAGCGCTGGGTCTCGCGCTGCACGAAGCTGCGGACTTCAGCCGGCGTCATGTTGCCGGCCGTCACGCCCTGTTCTGCAAAGCGGGTCTTGACCTCGGGGTTGGCCAGCACGGTGCGCAGTTCCTTCTGCATGCGTTCCTGCACGGCGGCTGGCGTGTTGTGCGGGGCCATGAGCGCGAACCACGTCGTCATCTCGTAGCCCGGCACGCCGGCTTCGGCCAGGGGCGGCAGGTTGGGGAAGATGGGCGAGCGGGCGGCCGAGGTCACGGCCAGGGCACGCACCTTGTCGGCCTTGATGTGGGGCGAGGCCGAGGGGCTGGTCTCCAGCGCCATCTGGATGTTGCCGGCCAGCAGGTCGGCCATCATGGGCGCGCCGCCCTTGTAGGGCACATGCGTGATGTCGGTCTTGGTGATGGCACGGAACAGTTCGCCGGCCAGGTGCTCGGTGCTGCCGGGGCCGGCCGAGCCGTAGTTGAGCTTGCCCGGGTTCGCCTTGGCATAGGCGATCAGTTCCGGCACGGTCTTGGCCGGCACCGACGGGTTGACGATCAGCACGTTCGGCGTGGTGCCGATCAGGCCGATGGGGTCGAAGTCGCGGCCGAAGTCGTAGGGCAGGCTCTTGTACAGCGCCGGTGCCACAGCGTGGGCGATGGCGGCCATCAGGAAGGTGTTGCCGTCCGGCGTGGCGCGGGCGGCGATGCCGGCGCCCAGGGTGCCGCCGGCACCGCCGCGGTTGTCCACCACCACCGGCACGCCCAGTTGCGTCGACAGTTTCTGGCCCACGATGCGTGCCAGGATGTCGTTGGTACCGCCGGCCGCGAAGGGCACGATGAGGGTGATCGGCTTGGAGGGCCAGTCGGCCGCCGCGGCAATGCCGGCAGCGCCGGTCAGGGTGGAAAAGGCCAGGGCGCTCAGCACGGCGCGGCGGGAGATCGATCGCATGGTCGGCGGGTCCGGAAAGGAGAGAGAGGGAGAGAGAAGGAAAAGCGCCGGCGCAGACACGCACGGTGCGGGCCGGGCCACCGCGTGCGGCGGCCGAGCCTGGGGATGCTCAGCGCGCGCCGCCCTTGGTCATCGGCACCAGACCGGTGGAGCGGATGACCTCGGCGTTCTCGGGCGTGGCGAGGAAGCGCAGGAAGCGCGTGGCCTCCTCGCGGCGCGGGCTGCTGGCGACGATGGCGGCGGAGAACTCGGTCACGTACTGCACGTCGGCGGGCAGGTCACCCACGATGTCGATGCCATGCACCGGCAGCAGTTCGCTGCGCTGCTGGCAGCCGAAATCGGCCTCCTTGGACGCGATGATCTCGCCCACCGGCGTGGCGGGGATCTTGCGGCCCTTGCCGCGCATTTGCTCGGCGATGCCCAGCTTGGGCAGCATCTCGCGCTCGATGTATTCGCCGCTGGCACTGTCGGACCAGGCCACCGAGCGGGCGTTGAGCAACGTCTGGCGCAGCTTGTCGACGGTGCCGATGTCGGGGCGCGGTGCGCCCTGGGGCACGGCGCAGGCGATGGTGGAATCGGCCAGCACGACCTTGGAGCCCGGCACCAGCTGGCCGGTGGCCATCAGCTTGTCGAGCGCATCGCCGACCATGATGACGACGTCGATGGGTTCCTTGCGGTCCAGGCGCTGGGGAATGGCGTTCTTGGTGGCGCCCATCGACGGGCCCCACTGCGAGTCGACCGCGTGGTCGGGCTGCTTCTGCCACTCGGCCACCAGCTTCTTGTAGGCCGCCGCGAAGCCGCCGGAGGAGACGACGGTCAGGGGTTCGGCCAGGGCCGTGCCGGTGAAGGCGAGGAAGAGGGCGGCGCAGGCGAAGCTTCGCTTCAGGCTTGTCTCGGTCATGTTCTTGGAGGATGGGTTGAAACCGGCCGGCATCGTCGGCGTCCCGCGTTGTTACGACAAGTGCAACGTTCAATACACTTGTTGCGTGCCACGCATCAATTTCGATCTCCAGCAGCTGCAGGCCTTCGTGGCGGTCGCCGACCGAAGCGGCTTTCGGGCAGCAGCAGAAGACCTTCACCTCTCGCCCGCCGCGCTCAGCCGCCGCGTGGACCGGCTGGAGCAGCTGCTCGGCGCACGTCTCTTCGAGCGCACCACGCGCGACGTGCGTTTGACTCGGGTGGGCGAATCCTTCCTGTCGCGGGCACGCCTGGCACTCGACGACCTGGAAGCCGCCGTGCTCGGCGTGCACGAGATCGCCGCGCGCCATGCGGGCCGGATCTCCATCGCCTGCGTGCCCACCGTGGCGACGGCGCGCATGCCGCAGCTGATCGAGGGCTTCAGCCGCCGGCTGCCGCAGGTGAGGGTGCGGCTGATGGACGGCGGCATGGACGAAGTGGCGGCCGCCGTGCGCACCGGCGAGGCCGATTTCGGCCTGGGCTTCAGCGGCGTGACCGACCCCGCGCTGAACTTCGAGCCCCTGCTGGAAGAGCGCTACGTGTTGGCCGTGCGCCGCGACCATCCGCTCGCGCGCAAGCGCTCGCCCAACCTGGCGATGTTCTCGGGCGAGCGATGGGTGGCGGTGGCGCGCACCAGCGGTAACCGGCGCCTGCTCGATGCCGGCCTGGGTGCCGACCAGCGTCCTCCGCCGGCCTGGCTGGAAGTTGGCCATGTGAGCGCGCTGCTTGCAATGGTGGAGGCCGGCCTTGGCGTGGGCCTGGTGCCCGAGCTGGCCCTGCCCGTGCGCGATCCCAGGCTCAAGGGACTGCACCTGGCGGACGTGCCCTTGACCCGGCGCATGGGGGTGCTGACGCTGGCGGGTGCCACGCCGTCGCCGCTGGCGCAGCGCTTCCTGTCGCACCTGCGTACGGCTTGGTGCGAAGCGCCGGCGCGCGCCGCGAAGGCTGGCGACTCGGCCTCCGGTTGATCCAACTCAAACAGGCGGCGAAAGCAGCGGGCGCCGCATCGACATGCGGTGGACTCAGGTCAAGAATCCGCCGTTCCTCGTCTTCCGCGCCCCGGCGCCGGCCCCGTGCCCATCGAGCTCTACCGCGACGCGCAGCATGCCTGCCTGATGTTCACCGACCTGGTCCGCGACGGCGGCGAGGCGGTGCAGTGCAACCAGTTCCTGCTGATCGACCAGGGCGTGGGCGCGATCATCGACCCGGGCGGCAACATCGCCTTCAATGAGCTCTTCCTGGGCATGACGCGGCACTTCCAGCCGAGCCGACTGAGCTACCTGATCGCCTCGCATGCCGATCCCGACATCATCGCCTCGCTCGACCGCTGGCTGACGACCACCTCGGCGCAGTTGGTCATCTCGCGAATCTGGGCACGCTTCGCGCCGCATTTCGCCAAGAGTGGGAAGACGGCGGACAGGGTCCTGCCCGTGCCCGACGAGGGCGGCCGGCTGAAGCTCGGCGGCAGCGAACTGTGGCTGCTGCCCGCGCACTTTCTCCATTCCGAGGGCAACTTCCAGTTCTACGACCCGGTCAGCCGCATCCTGTTCTCCGGTGATCTGGGCGCCTCGATGGTGGGCGGTGCCGAAGCGCAGGCGCCGGTCACCGACTTTGCCCGTATCCGCCCGCACATGGAGGCCTTCCACCGCCGCTACATGGTGTCCAACAAGGTGATGCGGCTGTGGGTGCGCATGGCGCGCCAACTGGACATCGCGCTGCTGGTGCCGCAGCACGGGGCGCCGCTTGCCGGGCCGGCCATTGGCGCCTTCCTGGACTGGGCCGAATCCCTGCAGTGTGGGATCGACCTGCTGGGGCAGGACGCCTACCTCATGCCGGTGGGCGTGCTGGGGTAGGCGTCCTGCATCGCGTCAGGCGGCGGCCTGATCGCCTGCCTCGGGGCGGATCTTTCCGGCCTCCACGTACTGGTCGTACTGCAGGCGCGGCATGGCGGTGGTGCCGACGGTGCCGGGCTCGGCTTCCCACGACAGAGTGACGCTGTCGTCGGCTTCCAGGATCTCGACCCGGCCTTCCGGGATCTCGATGGGCGCGCCGTCGCCGGGCGTGAAGGTGACATGGCCATGGATGGTGGCAAATTGGGGCATTCGTTTCTCCTCGGACGATGGTTCGGGCGGGCCTTCCACTGCGACCCGTCTCGCCGCGGATTGCATCAGGGCCGGGGCGGGCGGCCGTGTCGGACGGTGGCGCATGCTGCAGCGCGGCAGAGGCGAATTCGTTGATGTGTTTCAGGCCGCCGACGCGTGCAGCGGCCGCCGGATCAGGCCTCGATGAACAGCGCCGGATCGACCATCGTCCGGTTGAGCATCACGCCCCAGTGCAGGTGCGGCCCCGTCACGCGGCCGGTGGCGCCGACGGCGCAGAAGGCGTCGCCCGTGGCCAGGCGGTCGCCCACCTTGGCGTCGATGCGGCTGAGGTGGCAGTACATGCTCAGCAGTCCGCCGCCATGGTCCAGCCAGACGGTGCCGCCGTTGAAGAAGTAGTCGCCCGTGTCGATCACCCGGCCGGGCAGCGGTGCGCGCACCGGCGTGCCGGTGCCGGCGGCGATGTCCATGCCGCTGTGCGGATTGCGGGCCTGGCCGTTGAAGACGCGGCGCAGGCCGAAGGAGCTGGAACGGCGGCCGGGCACCGGCACCGCCATGGCCAGCTCGGCGGGCATCGGTTCGCTGAAGGTGGCCATGACGCCGGCCTGGTGGTCGCGCTCGCGCTCGTAGCGGGCCTGGTCCGCGGCGGAGAGGTCGACGGTCTTCGGCGCCACGGTGAGGCGCTGCTCGGCATAGCGCTTGGGCGCGATGGCATAGGGGATGCGGCGGCTGCCGCCCGCCTCGCCGACCCGCACGTGGGCCTCGCCGGGCTGCGCGGCCAGCGGAATGCCGACGATGGCGGTCCAGGCGATGGCGTCGCCCACCACCAGCACCGGCAGGCCCGCTTCCGTCGTCACGCGGGGGCGCTGGTTGGCAGGGCCTAGAGGCAGGCGCGCCACCCCGCCCCGCACCTGCGATGCATGCGGCCACACTCCCGGCTCAGGACCGGCCGATACAGGCCGCGCGGCGTGCGTCGCAAAGGGAGTGAACAGAGGCAGGGCACACAGGCCCAGCAGCGTGCGGCGGCGGTTCGGGAATCGAAAGTCTTGGGTCATGGGCGGGATGGACAGGCGAGCGGCCTGGCGGCCTGGCAGGCATGGAGCCTACCTGTCTGCGATACCCTTGCGGGCGCCTGCGTTCCTTCCTGTGTCCATGTCCACGCCACTTCGCCGGGTTCTGCTGACGGGCTTCGAGCCCTTCGGGGGCGATGCCCTCAATCCTTCGTGGGAAGTGGCCCGCGCGCTCGACCGCGAGGTGCTGGCGCCCGGCGTGGTGGTCGAATCCGTCTGCCTGCCCTGCGTCTTCGACGACGCAGTTGCCCGCCTGGACGAGCACCTGGCCGCAGGCGCCCCGCCGCTGTTGGTCGTCGCGCTGGGCCTGGCCGGCGGGCGGGCGGGCATCACGCTGGAGCGCGTCGCCATCAACATCGACGACGCCCGCATTGCCGACAACGCGGGACGCCAGCCGGTGGACTGGCCCGTGGTGCCTGGCGCCCCGGCCGCCCACTTCTCGACCCTGCCGATCAAGGCCATGGTGCGGGCGCTGCAGGCCGCGGGCCTTCCCGCCGCGGTGTCGAACACCGCGGGCACCTTCGTCTGCAACCACCTGTTCTTTGCTTTGATGCACCGGCTCGCCACGCGCCTGGCGTTGGCGGGCGTGCGTGGTGGTTTCGTGCATCTGCCCTGGTTGCCTGCGCAACTGGCCGAGCACGCCGGCGAGCCGGCCCTGGCGCTGGGTGAGCAGGTCGAGGGCGTGCGCCTGATGCTGCGCACCGCACTGCACGTCGACACGGACATCGTGCAGGGCGGCGGCACTCTGCATTGAGCCGGCCGGACCGTTGCGCGGCGTTGGATGGACCGCTGTGCCTGCGGTGGTGCGTCGCCGCTCCCGGTCCCTGGCCGCGCTCAGCGCGCCCCGTCGCGGTCCGCCGCGGCCCGCGCCAGGGCCATGGCCCAGAAGCGCGACAGCGCCCGCGTCGGCTGCTTGTGCCGGTGCAGCACCAGGTGACATTGCCGCCGCAGCGGCGGCAGCGCGGTCTGCAGCGCCACGAGCCGGCCGGCGGCCAGCGCCTCCTGCACCACCCAGCGCGAGAGGCAGGCCACGCCCAGCCCTTCCACCGCCGCCTGCTGGATCGCCTCGGAGCTGCCCAGCTCCAGGCTGCGGGCATGGGCGCCCAGGTGCGGCAGCAGTAGCTGGTCGGTCACCTCGCGGGTGCCGGAGCCGGGCTCGCGCAGCAGCCACAGCGACTCGCGCAGGCGGCGCATGGGCACGCGCGCTGCATTGTTCGCGGTGCCGAAGATGCCGGGCGCGGCGACCAGCACCATCTCGTCCTGAAGCCAGGGCGTGCTGGCCAGGGCGGGCAGGCGGTTGGGACCTTCGATCAGGCCCACGTCCAGCTCGAAGGCGGCCACCGCTTCGCAGATGGCCTCGGTGTTGCCGATGCGCACGCGCGCCTGCCAGCCGGCCGGCGCGGCCTGCAGCTGCGCCCCCAGAAAGTCGCGCAGCAGCGCCGGCAGAACATGGTTGCCCAGCGTGGTGCTGGCGCCGATGCGCAGCGCCAGCGCGTCGGCGTCGCCGCCGTCGTGGGCCAGGCGCTCGATGTCGGCCGCGGCGTCCAGCAGCGCCAGGGCGCGCGGCAGCACGCGGCGGCCATCGTCGTTGAGCACCAGGCGCTTGCCGTTGCGGTCGAACAGGCGCAGCCCCAGCAGGCGTTCCAGCTCGTTCAGGGCCGAGCTGGTGGCCGACTGCGACAGCGCGATGGCCTGGGCCGCCGCTGCGGTGCTGCCCGCCTGGGCAACGGCGGCAAAGACGCGCATCTGACGCAGGGTGAGGTGGGGCATGTCCATGGGCGGGGATCTCCATCGAGCGATCCAGTCGCTCGATCCTAGCCAGATTACCCGTTGGACGGGTCGAAGGCCGGTGCCTAGAGTCGATGCCATTCCCACTGACACAGCGGCTTGCCATGAACACCGAGGTCCATCCCCATCCTGCATACGCCTTGCCGGCCGCAGCGCCGGTGTCCTGGGGCGCGCGCCATCTGCCCGGTCTGGCCCTGGCCGGACTGCTGGCCGCCGGGGGCATGGTGCTGGGGCAGATCCCGGCGCTGGCGCACAGCGGTCTGAGCGCGCTCACGCTGGCCATCGTGCTGGGCATGGTCGCCGGCAACGGGGTGCCGGCGCACTGGCATGCCCGGCCCGGGCCGGGCATCGGCATGGCCAAGCAGCAGTTGCTGCGGCTGGGCGTGGTGCTCTACGGCCTGCGCCTGACGGTGCAGGACATCGGCCACGTCGGCCTGGCGGGCGTGCTGGTCGACGCGCTGATGCTGGCTTCCACCTTCGGCATCGCCTGCTGGGTGGGCCTGCGCTGGCTGCGCATGGAGCGCGAGACGGTGATGCTGATCGGCGCCGGCAGCGCGATCTGCGGCGCTGCCGCCGTGATGGCGACGGAGCCGGTGGTGCGCGGCCGCCCGGCGCAGGTGACGGTGGCCGTGGCCACGGTGGTGGTCTTCGGCACGCTGGCCATCTTCACGTACCCGGCGCTGTATGCGCTCAACCAGCACTGGGCACTGGTGCCCGGGGGCCAGCACGGCTTCGGGCTCTATGCCGGCGCCACCATCCACGAGGTGGCGCAGGTGGTGGCCGCCGCGCGCGGCATCGGCCCCGAGGCGGCCGACACGGCGGTCATCGCGAAGATGGTGCGCGTGATGATGCTGGCGCCCTTCCTGCTGATGCTGGCCGCCTGGCTGGGCCGGCGGCGCGAAACCCGCCATGCGGGACACGGCGCGAAGCCCGGCGACTGCACGGCCCCCGCCGCACGCCTGGCCGTGCCCTGGTTCGCCTTCGGCTTCGTGGCGGTGGTGCTCTTCAACTCGCTGCACTGGCTGCCTGCCGGGGCCGTGCAGGCGGCCAACGCGCTGGACAACCTGCTGCTTGCGATGGCGATGGGCGCCCTGGGCTTCACCACGCGCCTCGGCGCCATCCGCCAGGCTGGCCCCCGGCCGCTGCTGCTCGCCGCCGTGCTGGCCCTCTGGCTGGTGGTGGGCGGGGCGGTCATCAGCCGGCTGGTGCTGGGCAGCTGATCCGGTTCGCGGCAGGCGCACCGGCTGCGCCGCGTAGCGCAGGCGACGACGGCTCGTCCGCCGGGCGGGCACACTGGGCGCGGGCTTCGGCATGAAAGCCCGCCGCTCGCCGGGCACGGCCTTCCGGCGGCGGAACGCCAACAACCAGGAGACACGTATGACCCTCCCTTCCTCCCTTCGAATGTCTGCCCTTTGCCTCGCGGCGCTGGGTGGCGCCGCCCAGGCGCAGAACGCCGGCAGCTTCCGCGATTCCGCCCAGTCGGCTTCGCGCTACGCCGAGGCCAGCCTCGCCGCCACCGGCGACTGTGCGCGGCTCGGCCAGCAGGTGACCTCGGTCGAGGGCACGCGGCTGACCGTGCTCAGCGCCACCGTCACGCCGGCCGCGCAGGGCGTGCCGGACTTCTGCCGCATCGTCGCCATGCTCGACCCTGAGGTGCTGGTCGAGGTGGCGCTGCCCCTGCGCTGGAACGGGCGGCTCTACATGCGCGGCAACGGCGGCTATGCCGGCGAGCGCATCGATGCACCCAGCCGCGTGGCCCTGCGCGACGAGGCGCTCAAGCGCGGCTTCGTCGCCGCGCAGACCAACACCGGCCACGATGCCATCGCGCAGCCGCTGGGCAGCTTCGCGCAGAACGACCTGGCCAAGCTGGTCGACTACAGCTTTCGCGCCGTGCACCTGACGGCGCAGGCGTCCAAGGACCTGGCCGCCGCCTTCTACGGACGCAAGCCCGCCAAGTCGTACTTCGACGGCTGCTCCACCGGCGGGCGGCAGGGCCTGATGTCGGCGCAGCGCTATCCGGCCGACTTCGACGGCATCGCCGCGGGTGCGCCGGTGCTCAACTTCACCGGCACGATGTACGACTACGTGTCGTACGCGCCGCTGATCGCCAAGGCCGGCTTCACCGGCGCGCAGCTGTCGCAGATCGGCCGCGCCATCGTGGCCAAGTGCGATGCGGTGGACGGCCTGAAGGATGGCGTGATCACCGATCCGCGCCGCTGCGTCATCGACCCGAGGGCGGACTTCCCGGGCCTGAGCGAGGCGCAGGTCGCCGCGCTGGAGGCGGTGCACCGGGACATGCAGCACAAGGGCCAGAACGTGTTCCCGGCTTGGCCCTGGGGCTCGGAGGCGCCCGACGCCAGAGGCACCAGCGGCTGGGCGGAATGGTTCGTCTCCATGCCGCAGGCCCCGGCCGCGACCTCGGGCGCGCAGGCCCTGCCGCCTGGCGAGACCCGCCAGAGCGCCTATGCCCAGACCTTCCTGCGCTACTTTGCCGACCAGCCCGCGAGCCGGCCCGATGCCGACTGGCGCAGCTTCGACCTGGACCAGGGCTTCCGGTCCACCGGGTTCATCAGCACGCTGGTCGATGCGCGCAACCCTGACCTGAGCGCCTTTGCGGCCCGCGGCGGCAAGATGATCACTTACCACGGCTGGGCCGATCCGGCCCTCAATCCGATGATGAGCGTGGGCTACCACGAGGAGGCTGCGCGCGCCACCCCCAAGCTGGACGACAGCTACCGCGTGTTCATGGTGCCCGGCATGCAGCACTGCGGCGGCGGTGACGCCCCGAACGTGCTCGATGCCGTCACTGCCGTGATCGACTGGACCGAGACGGGCCGCGCGCCGGCCGCGCTGCTGGCCACCCAGCGCCGAACCGACGGCAGCGAGCGCAGCCGGCCGGTGTGCGCCTTTCCGCAAGTCGCGCAGTACCTGGGCGGCGATGTGGACAAGGCGGCCAGCTTCGCCTGCCGGTGAGCGCTGGCCAGGGCGCCGCCGATCAGCAGCAGCGCCCCTTGCCCCCGCCGTAGCGCGCCTCCAGCCGTTCGCGGAAGAACTCCTCGTAGCTCATCGGCGCGCGGTCCGGATGGGTCTGCGCCATGTGCGACAGGTAGGTGTCGTAGTCGGGCAGGCCCACCATCAGCCGCAGCGACTGGCGCACCGAGCGGGCGATATAGCGCCCGGTCTCGGGCAGGGTGGCGAGGCTCACCATGGCGCGCACGTGCCGGTCAATGGGCGCCGGCCGCACGCGCGCCCGCGGCCATCGGCTCGTAGGGCGTCTCGTGCACCGTGGGCCGGTTGGCGGCCCGGGCCGACAGGCAGGCGCGCACGGTGTAGACCAGCACGCTCAGCACCACGAACATGAAGAGCGCGCACAGCCCGGCATCGAGCCGGTCGTTGAACACGATGCGCGCCATGGCCTCGGGCGTCTTGGCCGGCGCCACCAGCACGCCGTTGGCGATGCCCTCGGTGTACTTCGCGGCATGGGCCAGGAAGCCGACCTTGGGGTCGGACGAGAAGATCTTCTGCCAGCCCGCCGTCAGTGTGCAGGCCAGCAGCCACACGGCCGGCGCCGCCGCCACCCAGGCATAGCGCTCGCGCTTCATGCGGAACAGCACGACCACGCCCAGCATCAGCGCCACGGCGGCAAGCATCTGGTTGGAGATGCCGAACAGCGGCCACAGGGTGTTGATGCCGCCCAGCGGATCGACCACGCCCTGGTACAGGAAGTAGCCCCAGGCCGCCACCGTCAGCGCCGTCGCCAGCAGGTTGGCCGGCAGCGAGTCGGTGCGCTTGAGCGCGGGCACGAAGCTGCCCAGCAGGTCCTGCAGCATGAAGCGGCCGGCGCGCGTGCCGGCGTCCACCGCCGTCAGGATGAACAGCGCCTCGAAGAGGATCGCGAAGTGGTACCAGAAGGCCATCATGGCCTGGCCGCCGATCACCTGGTGCAGGATGTGCGCCATGCCCACGGCCAGCGTGGGCGCGCCGCCGGCACGGCCCAGGATGGTGTGCTCGCCCACGTCCCGGGCGGTCTGCGCCAGCATGTCGGGCGTGACCATGAAGCCCCAGCCGGAGATGGTGGCCGCCGCTTGCTGGGCGGTGCTGCCCACCAGTGCGGCGGGGCTGTTCATGGCGAAGTAGATGCCCGGCTCGATGCACGAGGCCGCCACCAGCGCCATCACCGCGACGAAGGACTCGGCCAGCATGCCGCCGTAGCCGATGAAGCGCGCATGGCGCTCGTTGTCCAGCATCTTGGGCGTGGTGCCCGAGGAGATCAGCGCATGGAAGCCCGACACCGCGCCGCAGGCGATGGTGATGAACAGGAAGGGGAACATGGAGCCCGACCACACCGGGCCGTTGCCATTGGCGAACTGCGTGAGTGCCGGCATCTGCAGCTGCGGCATCACGATCACGATGCCGATGGCCAGCGCCACGATGGTGCCGATCTTGAGGAAGGTCGACAGGTAGTCGCGCGGCGCCAGCAGCAGCCACACCGGCAGGCTGGCGGCCACGAAGCCGTAGCCGATCAGCATCCACGTCAGCGCCTTGCCGTCGAAGGTGAACATCGCGGCCCAGGCCGCGTTCTCGCTCACCGCCTGGCCGCCAAAGATGGCGGCCATCAGCAGCACGAAGCCGATGACCGACACCTCGCCGATGCGGCCCGGGCGGATGTAGCGCAGGTACAGGCCCATGAACACCGCCACCGGCACCGTGGCCGCGACCGTGAAGGTGCCCCAGGGCGATTCGGCCAGCGCCTTCACCACGATCAGGGCCAGCACCGCCAGGATGATGATCATGATCATGAAGGTGCCGAAGAGGGCGATCATGCCGGGCACCGCGCCCATCTCCTGCTTGACCAGGTCGCCCAGCGAGCGGCCGTCGCGGCGGGTTGAGATGAACAGCACGATGAAGTCCTGCACCGCGCCGGCGAACACCACGCCCGCCAGCACCCACAGCAGCCCGGGCAGGTAGCCCATCTGCGCCGCCAGCACCGGGCCCACCAGCGGGCCGGCGCCCGCGATGGCCGCGAAGTGGTGGCCGAACAGCACGTTCTTGTCGGTGGGCACGTAGTCGAGCCCGTCGTTGTGCCGGTGCGCAGGCGTCTTGCGCGAGCCGTCTAGCCCCAGCACCTTGTCGGCGATGAAGAGGCTGTAGTAGCGGTAGGCGATCAGGTAAGTGCAGACGGCGGCGGTCACGACCCACAGGGCGTTGACGCTTTCGCCGCGCGTGAGGGCGACGGTGGCCAGCGCGAAGGCGCCGACGACCGCCACCACGAGCCACACGAGGTGGCGGCGGAGGCTTTGCATGTGCGTTGTCTCTCGAGGGTGAAAACCCATCGAGTGTCGGAAGCGGCGCCGGGCGGCGCATCCGTTGCAGTGCGTGGGAAGTCCGCGAGGGATTGCCTAAGGGACAACCCTGGTGCGCTGTGCGAGGCCTTCAGCGGCCGTCCGGGCCGAACTGCCGCGTGTGCTCCACCGCATAGCGGATCAGCTCCGCCTGCCCCTCGATCCCCAGTCGGCGCTTGATGCTCTGTCGGTGCGCGTCCACCGTGCGCACCGACAGGCCCAGCTCGCGGGCGATCTGCTTGCTGGATTCGCCGCGGCCGATGGCCGAGAGGATCTCGCTCTCGCGCGGGGTGAGCAGCGGCCGTGGCGCCTGGTTGCGGAACAGCTTTTTCGACACCGCCGGGCTCAGGAAGGTGCCGCCGGCCGCCACGGCCTCGATGGCGGCGACGATTTCCGAGGCCGGCGCATCCTTGAGCACGTAGCCCTGCGCGCCGGCCTGCAGCGCGCGCTGCACGTACTCGGGGTTGTCGTACATGCTGAGCATGACGACGTGCGGCGGCGTGGGCCGGGCGAGCAGCAGGACGGCCAGCTCGATGCCGTTCAGGTCCTTCATGCCGACGTCGACCAGCATCAGGTCCGGCCGCGCGGCATCGACCTGGGCCAGGGCCTCGGCCGCGCTGCCGGCTTCGCCGACGATGCGCAGGCCGGGCAGCGCCTCCAGCCGGGCGCGCAGGCCATCGCGCACCAGCGGATGGTCGTCGACCAGGAACAGGCGCACGGGCGTCTCGGGGTTCATGCGGAGATTTCCTTGAAGGTGCGCGGCAGCTCGGCCGTGACGGTGGTGTGCCCGGGGGCGGACTGCAGGCGCAGCCGTCCGCCGACGGCTTCCATGCGCTCGCGCATGTGGCGCAGGCCCAGGCCGCGGTGCGGGTCGGCCTGCGCGGCCTCGACGTCGAAGCCCAGGCCGTCGTCCTCGACCGTCAGGCACACGCGGTCGGGGCTGAAGTGCAGGCGCAGGTCGGCGTGGGCCGCGCCAGCGTGCTTCTGGACGTTGGTCAGCGCCTCCTGCGCGATGCGAAAGAGGGCGGTCTTGGCCTCCGCCGGCAGCTCGCCGGCTTCGCCGGTGACCTGCAGCGCGACCGTGGGACCTGCGCCGCCGGCTTCGTCCACCAGGCGCTCCAGCGCGGCGGGAAGGCCCAGGGTGTCGAGCAGCGCGGGCCGCAGGCGGTGCGAGATGTGGCGCACTTCCAACAGCGCTTCGCCCAGGCGCTGCAGCGCTCGCGTTAGCAGCGGCGGGACGGGTCGGCCCTCGCGCTGCAGACCATCCACCGCCGATTCGACCAGCAGCTTGGCCGACACCAGCGTCTGGCTGGTGCCGTCGTGCAGCTCGCGGGCGAGGTGGGCGCGCTCTTCCTCCTGCGACTGCACCACGCGCCGCGCCAGCTGGCGCAGCTTGGCCTCGGCCACGCGGTGCTCGCTGAGGTTAAGCAGCAGCCCCCCGGCACTCACGGCCGCGAGCGAGAGCATGGCGATGGCGGCGATCCACAGCAGGGTGCCGCTGACGTTGCCGCTGGTCTGCTGGTCCAGCGCGTCGAGCGTGGCCTGGATGTCGTCCAGGTACAGGCCCGTGCCCACCATCCATTGCCATCGGTCCAGCGCCTGCACATAGCCCAGCTTGGGCGCCAGACCGCCTGCCGAGGGCTTGCGCCATTCGTATTCGACGTAGCCGCCGCCGGCCCGCGCGCGGCCGATCAGGTCGCGGATGGTGTAGCGGCCCTGCGAATCGCGCAGGTCCCACAGCGACTGGCCCACCAGCTCGGGCTGGCGCGAATGCATCAGCACGTGGCCCTGCAGGTCGTAGACGAAGAAGTAGCCGTCGTTGCCATAGTCCAGCGTGCCCAGCAGGCGCAGCGCCTCATGCTGTGTGGCTGCGTCGTCGCCGCGCTCGTAGAGCGGGCGGATCACGCTCAGGCCCAGGTCCACGTAGCTGCGCAGCTCGCCGCGGCGCTGGGCCATGTGGCTCTGCTCGATCAGCAGGCGCTCGCGGCGGTGCAGGTCGCGCGACTGGTGCTGCAGGCCGAAGGCGACCAGGCCCAGGGCCGCGAGCAGCGGCAGCACGGCCAGGGCGATGATCTTGGTGCGCAGGGTCATGGGCGGCGGCGGGGTACCGGGTTGCGGCGCGCGGGTGCAGAAGTCCGGGGCGGTCGGGGCACCGGCGCATCGAGCAGCGGCGGCACCTCCAACGCCTCCCAGGTGCCGGCCGCCAGTCCGTCGAGCACGAAGGGGCCGATGGCGACGCGGATCAGCCGCAGCGTCGGCAGGCCCACCGCCGCCGTCATGCGCCGCACCTGCCGGTTGCGGCCCTCGCGGATGGCCAGCTCGATCCAGTCGGTGGGAATGTTCTTGCGCTCGCGGATGGGGGGCTCGCGTGGCGGCAGCTCCGGCGGCGGGTCGAGCCGGCGCGCGCGCGCCGGCAGCGTTGGCCCGTCGTTGAGGACCACACCGCTTCGCAGCTGCGCCAGCGCCTCGTCGGTGCAGATTCCCTCCACCTGCACCCAGTAGGTCTTCTCCATCTTGTGCCGCGGATCGGCGATGCGCGCCTGCAGCGGGCCATCGCTCGTCAACAGGAGCAGCCCCTCGCTGTCGGCGTCGAGCCGGCCGGCCGCATGCACGCCGGGCAGGTCGATGAACTCCTTGAGTCCGCGCCAGCGTCCCTCTGGCGTGAACTGGCTGAGCACGCCGTAGGGTTTGTGGAAGCGGATGAGGCGGGGGGACGGCGCAGTCATGGACGGCGGCGAGCATAGCCCCGCCTTCAAGTCCGGTCGTCGCCATGGCGCAATCGTCCGCAGCCATCCTCGCGGCGAAGCGCCTTGAGGCGCCGGGGCGTCAGCTCAAGTCCCGCAGGCGTGCATCCATCAGCGCCGAGAAGCGCGAGAACCACACCGCATTGGCTGGCGACGGATGTGGCAGCGGCGCGAGCGTGACGGGATGCGTGACGCCGCCGTGCGCGTAGCCGACCTCCAGCGTGCGGGTGTAGCGCGCGTCGCCCAGCGCCCAGAAGTCGTCGAGGGCCGTATCCACCGCTGCAGGCTGCCCGATGCCGAACCAGAAGAAGGCCTCGCGACCCAGGGCGATCACGGTGCGCCGGCCATCGCGGCCTTGCCACAGGTCGATGAGCAGCTCCGCCATCAGCGGCTGGAAGCGCCGCTTGACCGCCATCGACCAGGCCTTGTTGCCCACGGGCTTGTAGGGCGCCGTGTTGAGCCAGAACACGCCTGAGCCGGCGCGGATGGACGCATCGAAGTCCGGCGCCGGCGCGTTGGCTCCGTGCCGCTGCCGATGGAGCGCCGCGCGCACCAGTTGCCCGCCCTTGCCGAGGAAGGGCTGCCCGTGCTGCGCCTCGGTGCGCCCCGGGTCGCGGCCGAAGATGCACAGCGCCGCATCCCGCGGCCCCAGGCCGATGACCGGATCGCGCCAGTCCCGGCCGGCCGATTCGTAGGCCTCGCGGTCGATACCCGGTAAGTCTTCAGCCAACTGCCGGAAGCTGGCGTGTTGGGCCGGCGATAGCGTCGCGTCCGTCATCGTCACGGATCAAGAATCAGCGGGCGAGGGATGCGGCATCGCGCATAGTGCCGCGTCGTCGGCCAGGAATGACGACACGTCGCGCGTGGCACTCGTGTCCCGCGCTGCCGGCAAACCGTCTTCACCAGCAAACGGTGAGCGCTGCATGAATTCAAGCAGCGACTCCCGCGTCGGCGGCGCACGGTCCAAGCCTTGCGCAGAGGCTGCATGTGCCACCGACTTGCCAGGGACCGGCTCTTCGCTCATTTCCCCCAGCTGTCTTTCAACCCGCTCGTGCGGTTGAACACCAGCCGCCCCTCGGCCGAGGCCTTGGCGTCGACCACGAAATAGCCCAGGCGCTCGAACTGGTAGTTCGTCTCCGGCGCGGCGCCGGCCAGACCGGCTTCGACGTAACCCTGCACGGTGCTCAGGCTGGCGTCGTTCAGTTCGTCGGCGATGTTGTCGGCGCTGCCGGGCTGCTCGGTCTTGAAGAGGCGCTCGTAGAGGCGGATCTGGGCCGGCACGGCGTCATGGGCACCCACCCAGCCGATCACGCCCTTGACCTTCACGCTGTCGGCACCGGGCGTGCCGCTCTTGGTGTCGGGCAGGACCTCGGCCAGCACCTGGGTCACGCGGCCGTCGGCGTCTTGCTCGAAGCCAGTGCACTGCACCACGTAGCCGTACTTCAGGCGCACCTTGTTGCCTTCGACCGGCTGGCCGGCGGCGTTGGTGTGCGGCGGGAAGAGGCGGCGGTAGCCCTTCTCGGGCACGGCCATGAAGTCCTCGCGCTCGATCCACAGCTCGCGGCCGAAGCGGAAATGCCGGTGGCCCGCAGCCTCGTCATGCGGATTGACCGGGGCGGTGCAGGGCTCCAGATGGCCGGCGCCCATGGCGCTGTCCCAGTTGGTGATCACGAGCTTGAGGGGATCGAGCACGGCCATGGCGCGCGGCGCCACAGGGTCGAGCGCATCGCGCAGCGCGGCTTCGAGCGCGGCGTACTCGGTCCAGGCGCCACCGGACTTGGTGGTGCCGCTGCGCTCGCAGAAGAGCTTGAGCGCCTCGGGCGTGTAGCCGCGGCGGCGCAGGCCGGCCAGCGTGGGCATGCGCGGGTCGTCCCATCCGTCCACATGGCCTTCCTCGACCAGCTGGCGCAGCTTGCGCTTGCTGGTGATGACGTGGGTGACGTTGAGCCGCGCGAATTCGTACTGCCGCGGCGGCGGGGCGGTGAGCAGGCCGCCTTCGATCAGGCGGGCCATCAGCCAGTCGTAGAAGGGGCGCTGGTCCTCGAACTCCAGCGTGCAGATGCTGTGGGTGATCTGCTCCAGCGCGTCCTCGATGGGGTGCGCGAAGGTGTACATCGGGTAGATGCACCACTGGTCGCCCGTGTTGTGGTGCGTGGCGCGGCGGATGCGGTAGAGCGTGGGGTCGCGCAGGTTGATGTTGGGGCTCGCCATGTCGATCTTGGCGCGCAGCACGGCGGCGCCGTCGGGCAGCTCGCCGTTCTTCATCTGGCGCAGGCGGGCGAGGTTCTCTTCCGGGGTGCGGCTGCGGAAGGGGCTGTCGGTGCCGGGCGTTCCGAAGTCGCCGCGGTTGGCGCGCATCTGCTCGGGCGTCTGCTCGTCCACGTAGGCGTGGCCGGCCGTCACCAGGTGCTCGGCCGCGCCGTACATGAAGTCGAAGTAGTTGCTGGCGTAGTAGATGTGGTCCTGCGCGGTGCCGGGCTGCGCGGGCATGTCGGCCAGGGCGGTGGAGTAGCCCATCCACCGGATCGCCTCGCGGATGGAGTCGACGTACTCCTGCTCTTCCTTCTCGGGGTTGGTGTCGTCGAAGCGCAGGTGGCACACGCCGCCGTATTCCTTGGCCAGCTCGAAGTTCAGCCAGATGCTCTTGGCATGGCCGATGTGCAGGTAGCCGTTGGGTTCGGGGGGGAAGCGGGTGCGGATCTTCGCCGGATCGGGCATGCCGGCCTGGTGGTAGGGCCCGTCGCCCGGGCCACCGCCCCAGCGGCGCGAGTCATAGGTGCCCTGTTCCAGGTCGGCTTCGATGACGTGGCGCAGGAAGTTGCTCGGGGCGGCCGGGGCCGCGGACGCGGCAGCCTGCTTGCCGCCGTTGTTCTTGTTGTCGCCGTGCGGGGCAGTGGGAGAAGTCATCGGGGAATTTTATGGGTGGCCCGGCGTCGATGGTTTCGCCGCGCTGCAGCGCAAGTGGCCTCCACGATGCCGGAGGGGTTACGTCTGGCAACCAACGTCACGTTCACGGGTGAACCTTTCCGGGGCATCGGCCGTTCTATGGGTCAGGTGGACGGCAGTTTTGCGAATGCCCTCCTTCCCCAGTTTTTCCAGGAGATCGAGATGAATGTCTCTCGCACGGGCTTCTTCAAGTGGGCGGCGGCTGCCGCCGTTGCAGCGGGTGCCCTGTTTGCCGCATCGTCGGCCAGCGCGCAGGTGAGCTGGTCGCTGGGCGTGTCGGTGCCGGGCGTGGCCGTGGGAGTGGCGGCGCCGCCGCCCGCGTACTACGGCCCGCCGCCGGCCTATTACGTGGCCCCGCCCGCACCGGTGTATTACCGGCCGCCGCCGCCGGTGTACTACCGTCCGCCCCCGCCGGCGGTGGTGTACGAGCCGGCGCCGGTCTACTACGGCCCGGGGCCTTACTACTACCGCCACCATCACCACTGGCGCTGAGGGCAGTGGATCGGCTTCACGGCCGGTCCATGCCGCGAATCGAGCCGCCTTCCGCCTGCCGGAAGGCGGCTTTTTCGTGGGCGCTGCGTACCCTTCGGGCCTGTTCGCTACATTGCCCGGAACAGCGGCGCATAGAGCCGGCTCACCGGCAGCGGCTCATTCGGCCGGCCGCGCAGCGTCAGCTGCATTCGCCCCGCCTCGTCGCGATGAACGGCGTCGACGGCGTCGGCACGCACGACCACCGCGCGGTGGATCTGCCAGAAGCGCTGCGGATCGAGCTGCGGCAGCAATTGCTTGAGCGGCGTGCGGATCAGGTGCTCGGCATCGGCCGTCAACACGCGCACGTATTTGTCGGCCGCCTCGAAATACAGGACCTCGTCCACCGGCACCATGCGCACGGTCGACCCGCCGGCATTGCTGGCCGCGATGAATTTGAGCGGCGCCGATTCGCCGCGCGGCGGGGAGGCGGCGCCCAGCAGGTCGCGCCACTGCGCCAGTGCCTGCTGCGGCAGGGCCGCGGGCGCGGCCAGGCGCTCCTGCAGCCTGGCGACGGTGCGGGCGAGCCGCTGCGGCTGCACCGGCTTCATCAGGTAGTCCAGCGCCTGCGCCTCGAAGGCGCGCGCGGCGTATTCGTCGTAGGCGGTGACGAAGACCAGTTGCGGCATCGGCGCCTCGTCCGAAGGCCAGCGTTCGGCGACCTCCTCGACGGCGGCCAGTCCGTCCTGACCGGGCATGCGGATGTCCATGAACAGCACGTCGGGGCGCAGCCGCAGCGCCTCGCGGGCGGCGCTCAGGCCATCGCCGACAACGGCCGTCACCTGCAGGGCGGGCCAGGCGCGGGCCAGTTCGACCTGCAGGGACTGGGCGAGCAGCGGTTCGTCTTCGGCGATCAGGGCTGTGGGCATCGGCAGGGCGTGGTCAGGCGGAAGCAGGAAGGGGCAGGGTGACGGTGGCGCGGGTGCCGCCACCGGGCGGCGCGGCCAGCGTGAGCGTGCCGCGCTCGCCATGCAGGGTGCGCAGGCGCTCGCGCACCTGGGTGAGACCAAAGCCGCCCTTGGAGGTCGCGCCAGTGTCGGAGGGCGGCGAGCCTGCGCCCTCGGCGAGCCCGCCGTCTGGTGTCGCGGCCAGGCCGGCACCCGTGTCGATGACGTCGATGACCAGGTCGTCCCCTTCGCGCCGGGCCAGCACCCGGATCTCGCCGCCTTCGACCTGCGGCTCCAGCCCGTGCCGGATGGCGTTCTCGACCAGCGGCTGCAGCAGAAGCGGGGGCACTGGCACCTCGCGCAGCTCGGGCGGCAGGTCGAGGGTGCAGCGCAGGCGCGGCCCCATCCGCACGGCCATCAGCGCCAGGTAGTCGGCCAGGCGGTCGAACTCCTGCGACAGCGGATGCAGCGTGCTGCGCGAGCCGCCCAGCGTGGCGCGCAAATAATCGTTCAGGCGGTCCAGCATGGCGACGGCGCGCTCGGGGTCGGTGGCGATCAGCACGCGCAGGTTGGCCAGGGTGTTGAAGAGCATGTGCGGCTCCAGCTGGGTCTCCAGCAGCTTGAGCCGCGCCTCGCTGGCATCGCGGGCCGCCGCGGCAATCTCGGCGGCCATGGCCGCCGACTTGCCTTTGGCGTGGAAGTAGAAGGAGCCGATGGCGCCGGCCGCCACCGTGATGTACAGGCCGATGATGTTCTTGTTGGCAGGCCCGGCGTCGCTGTCGCCGGGGCCGATCAGCCAGTAGGCCACCTCGTCGCCCACGTAGAAGCCCACCAGGATGCCGCTCACGGTGAGGACCATGCCGCGCCAGCCCTTGGGCCAGCCACGGCCGCCCTCGGGGTTGCCATGGCAGTGGCGCGGATCGACCAGATAACGGCCGGCTTCCATCGTGGCCCAGCAGATCGTGCCGATGCACACCGAATAGACGAGCTGGATCAGATAGCTGCGCGTGGGCCACATCAGCGTGGTGAACACCGTCACCACGCAGCACAGGGCCAGCACATGCAGGTAATGGCGCAGGAGGCTGCGCAGCAGGACGGTCATCGGCGAGGCGCCGTGGCCCGGCGGCCGGCCTCCAGGTGCTGCATCCGCGGGCTCGGTCATGGCGCCGGCGGTGGTGGCACGATCGCGACGTCAGTCGCGGGGCCGCTCGGCGGGGGGGCCGCGGGCATGGCCGGTGTGGCCAGCCTTGCATTGCGACGCAGCTCTTCCGTCGTCTCGCCGCCCCCGGGCCGCCATCCCGGCGGGCGCCACAGGTAGCCCAGCGCCTCGCCCACCGACTTCGCCCCGCGCAGGTCACGCCACAGTGCGCGCCAGCCGTCGAGTTCGATGGCCAGCAGGTTGTACGAGGTCTGCGGCTTCACCAGGCCGTAGCGCGGCTTCACGTCCTGGCGTTCGGCGATGTAGGTGCCGAACAGGCGGTCGAACACGATCAGCACGCCGCCGTAGTTGCCGTCCAGGTATTCGAGGTTCGACGCATGGTGCACGCGGTGCGCCGAGGGTGTGTTCAGCACCCATTCCAGCGGGCCCAGGCGCGGGATCCAGGTGGCATGGATCCAGAACTGGTAGAGCAGGTTGAGCGTGAACATCAGCAGGATCAGCCGCGGCGGCGCGCCCAGCAGCGGGGCGAGCAGGAAGAAAGCCAGGACGCCGGTGAGCTTGCCCGTCCAGCCGAAGCGGTAGGCCGCCGATAGGTTCAGGTCGTTGGGCGAATGGTGGATGGAATGCGTGCACCAGAACCAGCGCACCCGGTGCGCCGCGCGGTGGTACCAGTAGTAGCAGAACTCCTGCAGCAGGAAGGCGGCGACCCAGCCCGTCCAGTGATCCAGCGGCAGGGTGAACAGCCGGTGCGCATAGAGCCAGTCCATCCAGCCCACCCAGAAGGCCAGCGGCAGCAGCCAGCGCAGCGGGTACTCGCGCACCAGGAAGTCGACCACCGACAGCCCGGCGGACTTCCAGTCGTAGGCCGGCCCCAGCCCGCGGGTGTGGCGCCACGACAGTACCGCGGCCTCCAGCAGCGAAGCGACCAGCACCGTCACGACGGCGAACTTCAGGATGAGCAGAAGAACGGGCATGGTGGCGCGCTCCGGACGAGGTGTTGGGGAAAGGCCGCCGGCGCTGCGCTCAATCCATCAGGGCGTAGGGGCCGCCACGCTGCAGCGCGCGCTGATAGGCCGGCCGTGCGTGGATGCGTTCGAGCCACGCCATCAGCTTCGGCCGGCTGCCGTCCAGGCCGGCCCGGGCGCGGGCAGCTTCGACCGGGAAGCTCATCTGGATGTCGGCCACGCTGAAGTACGGGCCGGCGAACCAGTCGCGCTGGGCCAGTTCCGACTCCATGAAGTCCAGATGCTGGCGCAGTTGCGGCTGCACGAAGCTGGCCATGGCCTTGTCGGCGATGCCGCGGGCGATGGGCTTGACGAAGAAGGGCATCTTCGCGCCCTTGATGCGGTTGAACACCAGCGTGAGCAGCAGCGGCGGCATGGCCGAACCCTCGCCGTAGTGCAGCCAGTAGCGGCAGCGCAGGGCCTCGGGGCTGCCGGCCTCGGGCAGCAGGGCGCCCGCGGGGTAGCGCTCGGCCAGCGTCTCCAGGATGGCGCCGGATTCGGCGAGCACGCTGCCGTCGTCGAGCGTGACGACCGGCGCCTTGCCCAGGGGATGCACCCGCTTGAGCTCGGGCGGCGCCAGCATGGTGGCCGGGTCGCGCTTGTACTGCACGATCTCGTAGGGAAGCTGGAGCTCTTCCAGCAGCCACAGCACACGTTGGGAGCGGGAATTTTCGAGGTGGTGAACGGTGATCATGGGGCGCGATGTTGCCTCAGAAAGCATGCGGGGATGGGGCGTCAGCGGCCGGTGCGGGCCAGCCGCTCCCGCTCGCGTTGCACCATGTGTGCCATCACCGGGTTGCCGGGCGCGAAGACCCACACGCCCAGGCCGTGGAAGAACAGGCCCAGGCCCCAGCCCAGCAGCGGAAAGACCGCCCAGTGCCGGCCCTGCGCCAGCGACAGCACGATCAGTCCGAGGTTGACGAGCGCATAGACGGCGGCGTGGGCGAACCAGCCGAGCTTGGCCCGGGCACGGCGATGCGCCAGGGCATCCAGGGAGGCGGAAGACGGTTCGGGGCGCATGATGGATCCGCTTCAATCGTGTGGACGGCGATCAGGCCAGCGATGCCGTGCGGTCGGCGCTGATCGCCAGGCGCCACAGGCGCAGGGCGCCGCCTGCGAAGATGCCGCTGAACAGGCCGTACAGGGCGCTGATGCCCAGGGCGAAGCCGCTGTCCTGCGCCAGGCCGGGATGGAAGACCAGCGTCACGCCGACGACGTACTTGGTCAGGAAGATGCCCATCATCCGCACCAGCGGCCAGGGGCTGCCGGGCAGCAGGAACTCGCGCAGTTCGGGGTCGTACTGGGTGCGCGGCGACAGCGGCCGCGCCTGCATCCAGAAGCCGCTGGCGGCGGCAGCGACCACCCAGGCCACCAGGGCCAGCAGGCCAGCCTGCGAATGGCCGAAGGCCGAGGCCACGCCATAGAGCGCGAAGCCGACCAGCGCCAGCGGCAGCACGGTGACGCCGGCCAGGCTGACCTCGCGCGTCACCAACTGGCGCGCGCCGCGCCAGGCCAGCAGCGCGAAGACGGCGAACACCCAGGTGGGGGTGTGGGCGACGATCTGGAAGAGCATGGAATCGGTGAGCATGGAAACTCCTTGAGTGAGGTCAGGTGGATGAGGGCCGCCGGCAGGCAGGCTGCGATGGGATGGGACTGTGCCGGCTGCCCGGGCCCGCCGCCACCAGCCTGCGATGAACGGCGCCAGCGCGGCGCGAACGGCCGGATGGCGGCGCCAACGGCAGCCGGCTGCGCCGCACACCGACCCTCCTGAAGTCGCCCGACGGGGCGCCGACCGACAGCCGCGAGGCTTTACCACCGCTTTACGGTCGCTCCCACATCGCAGCTACGATTTCCCGCTCTACTCGCGGCACGCCCAGCCGCTCGCTTGCCACGCATCCATGGACCCTCGCCACACTCCCCCTTCCGAGACTTCGAACGCCGCAGAGCCGGTGGTGCCGCCCGCGCGGCCTCCGGGGCGGCGCAGCCGCTGGCTGGGGGGCTCGGCGGTGCTCGTGCTGGTGGCCGGCCTGGTGGGACTGGGCTGGTACCTGGTCCACCGTCCGGCGGCCGAAGGCAGCGCCGGCGTCGGCGGGCCACCGGGCCGCGGCGGGCCTGGAGGCCCCGGGGGGCCCGGCGGTCCGGGAGGGCCAGGTGGCGCGGGCGGCGGCTTCGGCAGCGTCACCGTGGGCAATGCCGTGGTGCGCAGCATGCAGTTGCCGATCACGCTCGACGCACTCGGCACGGTCACGCCGCTGGCGACCGTCACGCTCAAGCCGCAGGTCGGCGGCGTGCTGACCGAGGTGCTGTTCACCGAGGGCCAGACGGTGCGCAAGGGCCAGCTGCTGGCCCGCATCGACCCACGCCCCTACCAGCAGGCGCTGGACCAGGCGCGCGGGACGCGGCTGCGCGACGAGGCACAGCTCGCCGCTGCCCGCGTCACGCTGGAGCGCTACCGCACGCTGCTCTCGCAGGACTCCATCGCCCGCCAGGACGTGGACACGCAGGCCGCGCTGGTGCGCCAGCTCGAAGGCACGGTGGTCAGCGACAAGGCCGCCGAGGCCAGTGCGCAGCTCAACCTCGACTTCACCCGCATCACCGCCCCGGTGGCAGGCCGCATCGGCCTGCGTGCCGTGGACCCAGGCAACTACGTGGCGGCCAATGCGACCACGGGCGTCGCCGTCATCACGCAGATGAACCCGATCGACGTGCAGTTCTCGGTGCCGCAGGACCGTGTGCCGGACATCCAGGCGCAGCAGGCCACCGGATCCAGGCTGCAGGCCACGGCGCTGGATCGAACCCGCAGCGACGTGCTCGATCAGGGCGTGTTCTCCACGCTCGACAACGTGGTCGACGTGGGCACCGGCACCGTCAAGGCCAAGGCCCGCTTCGACAACACGCAGGCCAAGCTCTTTCCCAGCCAGTTCGTGAACCTGCGGCTCACGCTGCGCACGGTCGATGCGCTGGTGGTGCCGGGGACCGCGGTGCGCACCGGGCCCACCGGCCCCTATGTCTATGTGATCCGCGACGACCGTACGGTGGAGGTGCGGCCCGTCAAGCGCGGCGAGTCCACGCCGGAGGTGATCGCCATCACCTCGGGCCTGCAAGCCGGCGAGAAGGTGGTGACCGAAGGCGGCGACCGGCTCAACGACGGCTCACGCGTTCAACTGCAGGGTGAGCGCCCGGCCACCGGCCCACGCCAGGGCGGGCAGCGCCGCCGCGGGGCCGAGGGTACGGGCGCGCCCGCCGCCGGTGCGTCGGCGCCGCAAGCCGGGGTCTCGGCGCCCGCTGCCGGCGCGCCTGCGTCCGCTGCCGCCTCGCCTGCGCCCGCACTGCCCACGCCCGAGCAGCGCCAGCGCATGCTCGACAGTGCCCGCGACAACCCCGAACGGCTGGCCCGCATCCAGGCGATGCTCGACGGCCTGGACAAGGGCGATCCCGAGGCCATCGAGCGCTGGCAGCGCCTGCAACAGCGTCGGCGCGAAGGCGGCGGTGGTGGCGGCAGCGGTGAAGGCCGATGAATCCCTCGCGTCCCTTCATCGAGCGGCCGGTCGCCACCGGGCTGCTGATGCTGGCCATCGTGCTGGCCGGCCTGGTGGGCCTGCGCTTCCTGCCGCTGGCGGCGTTGCCGCAGGTGGACTACCCGACCATCCAGGTGCAGACGCTGTATCCCGGCGCCAGTCCCGAGGTCATGAGCCGCACCGTCAGTGCGCCGCTGGAGCGCCAATTCGGCCAGATGGCCGGCCTCAACCGCATGAGCTCGACCAGCGCGGCGGGCGTGTCCATCGTCACGCTGCAGTTCGACCTGGACCAGACGCTGGACGTCGCCGAGCAGCAGGTGCAGGCCGCGATCAACGCGGGCGGTTCCTTCCTGCCCACCGACCTGCCGGCGCCGCCGGTCTATGCCAAGGTCAACCCGGCCGATGCGCCCATCATGACGCTGGCGGTCACGGCCGACACCCTGCCGCTGACCGAGGTGCAGAACATCGTCAACACCCGGCTGGCGCAGAAGATCAGCCAGGTCAGCGGCGTGGGCCTGGTCACGCTCGCGGGCGGCCAGCGGCCGGCCGTGCGCATCCAGGCCAACACGCAGGCCCTGGCTTCGGCCGGCATCGGGCTGGACACGCTGCGCAACGCCATCGCCGCGGCCAATGCCAACGGCGCCAAGGGCAGCTTCGACGGGCCGCAGCGGGCCTACACCATCAACGCCAATGACGCGCTGCTCACCGCGGCCGACTACAAAAAGCTGATCGTCGCCTGGAAGAACAACGCCCCGGTGCGCCTGGCGGACGTGGCCCGCGTGGTCGACGGCGCCGAGAACGCGCAGCTGGGCGCCTGGGCCGGCCTCAAGGACGACCAGCCCCAGGCCAACGGGGCCGGCGACGGCTCGCTGCGCCAGTCGATCATCGTCAACGTGCAGCGCCAGCCGGGCGCCAACGTGATCTCCACCGTGGATGCCATCCGCGCCCGCCTGCCCGAGCTGCAGGCCGCCATGCCGGCCAATGTGCGGGTGGAGGTTCTGTCGGACCGCACCTCCGGCATCCGCGCCTCGGTCGGGCATGTGCAGATGGAACTGGTGCTGGCCGTGGTGCTGGTGGTGCTGGTCATCTTCCTGTTCCTGCACAGCCTGCGTGCCACGATCATCGCCAGCATCGCGGTGCCCATCTCGCTCATCGGCACGGCCGGCGTGATGTACCTGCTGGGCTACTCGCTCAACAACCTGAGCCTGATGGCCATGACCATCGCCACCGGCTTCGTGGTGGACGATGCCATCGTGATGATCGAGAACATCGCCCGCAAGCTGGAGGAGGGCGAGCCGCCCTTCAAGGCCGCGCTCGACGGCGCCTCGCAGATCGGCTTCACCATCATCTCGCTGACGGTGTCGCTGATCGCGGTGCTGATCCCGCTGCTGTTCATGCAGGACGTGGTGGGCCGGCTGTTCCGCGAATTCGCGGTCACGCTGGCCATCACCATCCTGATCTCGGCCGTGGTCTCGCTCACGCTCGTGCCCATGATGGCCGCGCGCTGGCTGGAGCCCGAATCGAAGAGCGGCGGCCGGCTCGGCCGCACAGTGCAGCGCTTCTTCGACCGCGTGATCGCCCGCTACGACGTGGGCCTGGGATGGGTGCTGCGCCACCAGGGCCTGACGCTGGTGGTGGCCGTGGCCACGCTGGCACTCACGGCCCTGATGTACGTGGTCATTCCCAAGGGCCTGTTCCCCACGCAGGACACCGGCCAGCTCAAGGCCCGCATCGAGGCCTCGCAGGATGTGTCGTACGAGCGCATGGCCCAGCTGCAGGAGCGCGCGGCCGCCGTCGTGCTGGCCGATGCCGATGTGCAGAGCGTGAGCTCGGTGGTCGGCGTGGACGGCGCCAGCAACATGGCCCTGAACACCGGCAGCATGCTCATCAACCTGCGCCGCAGCCGCGATGCGCAGGACGTGGTGATGAACCGGCTGACGCAGGCGGTGCGGGCGCAGGTGGCGGGCGTCAAGCTCTACCTGCAGCCCACGCAGGACCTGACCATCGATGCCGAATCCGGCCCCACCGAATTCCGCGTGGCGCTGGAAGGTTCGGACACCGCCACCGTCAACGACTGGGCGAAGAAGCTCGTCGCGCGTCTGGGCAATGAGCCGCTGGTGCGCAATGCCACCACCGACGCCGGCGCGCAGGGCCTGGCTGCCTATGTGGACATCGATCGCAACACGGCCTCGCGTCTGTCGGTCACGGCCAGCTCGGTGGACGATGCCCTCTACAGCGCCTTCGGCCAGCGCATCGTCTCCACCATCTTCACTGAGACCAACCAGTACCGCGTGATCCTGGAGGCGCAGCGTGAGGGGCTCGATTCGCCCCAGGGCCTGGGCAGTCTGCAACTGCGCACCGGCGGCGGCACGGCCACGCCGCTGTCGGCCTTCGCCACCGTGCGCGAGCAGCCCGCGCCGCTGCAGATCACACGGGTGGCGCAGTACCCCGCGGCCACGGTCGGCTTCGACACCGCGCCGGGTGTGGCGCTGGGCAAGTCGGTGTCGGCCATCCGCGCCGCAGCCAATGAGATCGGCCTGCCTGTCGGCATCAACCTGCGCTTCCTGGGGGCGGCCGGGGCCTACGAGAACTCGCTCACCAGCCAGCTGTGGCTGATCCTGGCGGCGGTGGTGTGCGTGTACATCGTGCTCGGCGTGCTGTACGAGAGCTATGTGCACCCGATGACCATCCTCTCGACGCTGCCCTCGGCCGGCGTGGGCGCGCTGCTGGCGCTGATGCTCAGCGGCAACGACCTGGGCGTGATCGGCATCATCGGCATCATCCTGCTGATCGGCATCGTCAAGAAGAACGCGATCATGATGATCGACTTCGCCATCGACGCGGAACGCAACGAGGGCAAGCCGCCGGAAGACGCCATCCGCCAGGCCGCGCTGCTGCGCTTCCGGCCCATCCTGATGACGACGCTGGCGGCGCTGTTCGCCGCGGTGCCGCTGATGCTGGGCCTGGGCGAGGGCGCGGAACTGCGCCGGCCGCTGGGCCTGTCGATCTTCGGCGGGCTGGTGCTGTCGCAACTGCTCACGCTGTTCACCACGCCGGTGATCTACCTCGCCTTCGACCGGCTGGGCCGGCGCTTCTCGCGCCGACGCCGTGACGAGGATGACGGCGACGGTGGCGCCACGGTCCCTGCGCCGGAGGCCCGCGCGTGAACCTGTCGCGCCCCTTCGTGTTGCGGCCGGTGGCCACGGTGCTGCTGACGCTGGGCATTGCGCTGGCGGGCATCCTGGCCTTCTTCAAGCTGCCGGTGTCGCCACTGCCCAAGGTGGACTTCCCGGTCATCAGCGTCAGTGCCAGCATCGCCGGCGCCAGTCCCGACACCATGGCCAGCAGCGTGGCCACGCCGCTGGAGCGGCGGCTGGGCGTGATTCCGGGGGTGAATGAGCTGACCTCCACCAGCTCGGTGGGCTCCACCCGCATCACGCTGCAGTTCGACCTGGACCGCGACATCGATTCGGCCGCGCGCGAGGTGCAGGCCGCCATCAATGCGGCCCGCGTCGACCTGCCCGCCACGCTGCGCAGCAACCCGACCTACCGCAAGGCCAACCCGGCCGCGGCGCCGGTGATGATCATCGCGCTCACGTCCAAGACGCGCACGCCCGGGCAGATCTACGACACGGTCTCCAACATCGTGAGCCAGCGCCTTTCGCAGGTCGAAGGCGTGGGCGACGTGGAGATCGGCGGCGGCTCGCTGCCCGCCGTGCGGGTGGAACTGGAGCCCTTCAGCCTCAACCGCCTGGGCATCAGCACCGAGGACGTGCGCGCGGCCATCCAGGCCAACAACGCCAACCGGCCCAAGGGCGTGATCGAGAGCGAGGACCGGCGGCTGCAGATCTACACGCCGTCCCCGGGCCTGCGCGCGGCCGACTACCGCGATCTGGTGATCGCCTGGCGCAACAACGCGGCGGTGCGCCTGAAGGACGTGGCCGAGGTCATCGACAGCGTCGAGAACACGCGCACCCTGGGCCTGTTCAACGGCCAGCCGGCCATCGTGGTGCTGCTGCGCGCCCAGGCCGACGCCAACGTGATCGAGACGGTGGACGCGGTGCGCGCGCTGATCCCCGAACTCAAGGCGCAGCTGCCGCAGGACATCGACGTGCAGGTAGCCTCGGACCGGACGGCCTCCATCCGCTCGGCCCTGCACGAGGTCGAGTTCACGCTGATGATCTCGGTCGCGCTGGTGGTGCTGGTGGTGGGGCTGTTCCTGCGGCGTGCACGGGCGACCATCATCCCGACCGTGGCCACGGTGGTATCGCTACTGGGCACCTTCGGCGTGATGTACCTGCTGGGCTTCTCGCTCAACAACCTGAGCCTGATGGCCCTGACGGTGGCCACCGGCTTCGTGGTGGACGACGCCATCGTGGTGCTGGAGAACACGCAGCGGCACATCGAGAACGGCATGGGCCGGCTGCAGGCGGCGCTGCAGGGTGCGCGCGAGGTCGGCTTCACCGTGCTGTCCATCAGCCTGTCGCTGGTGGCGGTGTTCATTCCGCTGCTGTTCATGGGCGGTCAGGTGGGCCGTCTGTTCCATGAGTTCGCGGTGACGCTGTCGGTGGCGGTGCTGATCTCGCTGGTGATCTCGCTCACCACCACGCCCATGATGTGCGCGGCCCTGCTGCGGGCGGAGGGCTGGTACCAGCGCCGCCCGCCCGGGCCGCTGGGCCGCCGCTGGGCCCCGGTCAGCGCCTGGCTGGGCCGCCAGGGCGACCGTCTGTGGGGCGGCATCCTTCGTGGCTATGCCCGCAGCCTGGACTGGGCGCTGGCCAGCAAGACCATCGTGGTGATCTCGCTGCTGGCGGTGATCGGCCTGAACGTCTACCTGTTCGTCCATGTGCCCAAGGGCTACTTCCCGCAGCAGGACAACGGGCAGATCAACGCCGGCCTGCGGGCCGACCAGAGCATCTCGTCCGTCGCGCTGTCGGCCAAGCTCAAGCAGGCGGTGGACATCATCAAGGCCGACCCGGCGGTGGACACGGTGGTGGGCTTCACCGGCGGCACGCGCGCGGGCGGCGGCTTCATGTTCGTCAACCTGAAGCCGCTGGCCGAACGGGGCGTGAAGACGCAGGTGGTGATCGACCGGCTGCGGCCGCAGCTCAACCAGCTCACGGGCCTGCGGGTCTTCCTGGGGCCGGTGCAGGAGCTGCGCATGGGCGGGCGCTCCAGCAATTCCACCTACCAGTACACGCTGCGCGCCGACAACATCACCGACCTGCGGGCCGCCTCGGCCAAGCTGGCCGCGCGCATGGCAGAGCTGCCGCAGCTGGCCGACGTCGACGGCGAGAGCTCCAACGACAACGGCGTCGAGACCTTCCTGTCGGTGGATCGCGACGCGGCCGCGCGGCTGGGCGTCAACACCACCGCACTCAACAGTGCGCTCTACAACGCCTACGGGCAGCGCTCGGTGGCGACCATCTACAACGACCTCAACCAGTACTCGGTCATCATGGAGTGGGCGCCGCGCTTCCAGACCTCGCCGCTGGCGCTGAAGGACCTGTACGTGCCCTCCACGCTCAGCAGCACGACCAACGCGGACGGCAGCACGGGCAGCACCTCGCTGCAGGCGAACACCGACACCAGCACCGGCACCTCGACCACCACCTCGGCCAACCCGGGGCAGCGCGGCGCTTCCACCGGCCAGGCGCTGGCCACCAGCACGACCACCCTGGTCCCGCTGTCGGCCTTCGCCACGCTCAAGGAGCGGGCGGTGCCCAGCGCCATCAGCCACGAGGACACCGAGCTGTCGAGCACCATCTCCTTCAACCTGCCCGACGGCGTGACGCTGCAGGAGGCACAGGCGGCCATCAAACAGGCCGAGAACGACGTGGCCCTGCCCATCAACGTGCGCGGCAGCTTCGGCGGCACGGCGCGCGCGGCGCAGCAGAGCGGCAACCAGCAGGCGCTGCTGATCGTCGGGGCCATCGTGGTCATCTACATCGTCCTGGGCATCCTGTACGAGAGCCTGATCCATCCGGTGACGGTGCTCACCACGCTGCCCTCGGCGGGCGTGGGTGCGGTGCTGGCGCTGCTGATGCTGCGCATGGACCTGTCGATCATGGCGCTGATCGGGCTCTTCCTGCTGATCGGCATCGTCAAGAAGAACGCCATCATGATCATCGACTTCGCGCTGGAGGCGCAGCGCCGGCGGGGCCTCACGGCCACCGAGGCGGTGCGCGAGGCCAGCCTGCTGCGGCTGCGGCCCATCCTCATGACCACGCTGGCCGCCATGCTGGGCGCGCTGCCGCTGGCCATCGGCTTCGGCGTGGGCTCGGAGCTGCGCCAGCCCCTGGGCGTGACCATCATCGGCGGCCTCGTCGCGAGCCAGTTGCTCACGCTGCTCACCGTGCCCGTCATCTATGTGCTGATGGACCGCCTGCGTCCCGGCGGCGGCCGCGTGCCGCCCATCGCCATCCACGAACACGCTCCCACCCGATGAAGACCCGCCTCGCTCCTTCCGCCTTCCCCGCGCGCCGGCAGCTGCTGCTGGCGGCGCCGGCAGCCGTCCTGCTGGCCGGCTGCGCCGTGGGGCCGCGCTATGTGCCGCCGGCCGATGCCGCCCCCATGGCCTTCAAGGAGGCGCCGGCCGTGGCCGGCTGGTTGCCCGCCACGCCGGGCGACACGCTGGACAAGGGGCCGTGGTGGAAGCGCTTCGACGATGCCCAGCTCGATGCGCTGGCCGAGCGCGTGCAGTTGAACAACCAGAACATCGCCGTTGCCGTGGCCGCCTACAGCCAGGCCCAGGCGCTGGTGCGCGAGCAGCGCGCCTCGCTGCTGCCGTCGCTCACGGCCAGCGGCAGCGGCCGCCGCAGCGGGCCTGTCCGGAGCAACAGCGGCACGTCGCCGTCCAGCAGCTTCTCGGCCGGGCTCACGGCGAGCTGGGACGCCGACCTCTGGGGCCGCCTGCGCCTGTCGGTGGAAAGCGCCAGTGCCAGCGCGCAGGCCAGTCAGGCCGACCTGGCGGCGGCCCGGCTGTCGGCCACGGGCGCGCTGGCCACCAACTACCTGCAGCTGCGCGCGACGGATGCCGAGATCGCGCTGCTGGATCGCACGCTCGAAGGCTACGAGCGCTCGCTGACCATCACACGCAACCGCTACCAGGCGGGCATCGCGGCGCAGACCGACGTGCTGCAGGCGCAGACCCAACTGGTCAGCGCGCGTTCGGACCGTGCGGGCCTGGTGCGCGACCGGGCCGTGCTGGAGCATGCGATCGCCGTGCTGGTGGGCGTGGCGCCGGCCGACTTCCGCATCGCACCGCAGGCCGACTGGCTGCCGGTGGTGCCCGCGGTGCCGCTCAGCCTGCCGGCCGAACTGCTGCAGCGCCGGCCCGACATCGCGGCGGCCGAACGCGCGATGGCGCGGGCCAATGCGCAGATCGGCATCGCCCGCAGCGCCTACTTTCCCAGCCTCAATCTCACGGCCTCGGTCACCGGCAGCGCGAGCCGGGTGGGCGACCTCTTCAATGCCTCGAACCTGCTGTGGGCGCTGGGCCTCTCGGCCGCGCAGACGGTGTTCGATGGCGGCGCCATCGCGGCCCAGGTGGATGCGGCCGGCGCCACCTACCAGGGCGCGGTGGCCAGCTACCGGCAGACCGTACTGACTGCCTTCCAGGCGGTGGAGGACCAGTTGAGCAATGCCGCTGCGCAGGCCGAGCAGGCCGTGCTGCTGCGCCAGGCCTCTGAAGCCGCGGACCTGACGGAGCAGCAGATCCTCAACCGCTACCGCGCTGGCCAGGTGAACTACACCGACGTGGTGACGGCCCAGGCCTCGGCCCTGAGCGCGCGGCGCAGCCTGCTCAATGCCCAGCTGTCGCGGCAGGCCTCGGCGGTGGCGCTCATCCAGGCGCTCGGGGGTGGGTGGGAGGCCGACTGGTTGCGCACGCCGGTAGCCGCGCCGTCCGCACTCCCTGGGGCCACGCGTTGAGCCGGAACTGAGGCTCGCCATGAGCAGACGGTTGCGCGCTGCACCGCTGCGTGGCCTGAGTTCTCCCAGTTCACCTCAAGGTTGCTTTCGAGAATCGGCCTAACATTCCTGCCGCCCGGCATTTGACCGGGCCCGCTGCTGCAGCCCCGCGGCGGCGAGATTCATCAGGGAGTAGGGCAATGAATGAACGAAATGCCGGCGCGACGGCGAGGGTGTTGCCGTGGCTGATGCTGGCGCTCACCCTTGCAGGCTGCGCACCCAGTCGCATCGCGTGGCGCAATGCATCGCCGCAGGACGAGGAGCAATGGCGCCGCCAGCAGAAGCTGCAGCAGCAGCCCGACTGCAGCGTCGCCTTGTGGGGAGATTCCATCCTGCATGGCGCCCACAACGGCGCCCATCGGCTGGCCGAGCCGCCGGCCTCCATCCTGCGGCGGCTGCGGCCGCTCTATGCCGTGGAGGACAACTCGGTGCCCGGCGACAGCGCCTACGCGCGCCAGCCGCAGTTCGAACGGCTCACGCTGCGGGCCCGCATCGTGGTGCTGCAGTACGGCATCAACGACGCCGGCCACCACTATCCCTACGAGCCCTCATTCCGGGCGATGGTGGCGCATGTGAAGGCCCAGGGGCGCACGCCGCTCATCACCGGGCTGTCGCAGGTGATCGGCGCAATGGCGGGCCGCGACGAGAACGACGCCATCGCCCGCCGCATCGCTGCCGAGACCGGCAGCGTGTTCGCCGACTGGGGCGCGGTGCGCTTCGATCCGGCCGACATGGCCGACGGCGTGCACCCGGGGCCGCGCTATGCCGAGCGGCTGACGGCGCAGCTGGCGAAGGCGCTGGACCGCGTGGCACCCGAGTGCGCCGCGTCCGGCGCCTGAGCGCGCCGATCACACCCCGCGGCGCGCCAGGCGATCAGGCCGCCGCCAGCTCCGCCGGCCGCTGGCTGCGCAGCCAGCGCTCCAGTTCGGCCGGCGGCATCGGCCGGCCGAAGTGGAAGCCCTGCAGCTCGTCGCAGCGCGCGGCATGCAGCATCTGCGCATGCTCAAGTCGCTCCACGCCTTCGGCCACCACCCGCAGGCCCAGCGTGTGGCCCAGGCCGATGATGGCCCGCGCGATGGCCAGTTGTGCCGGGTCCTCCAGCATCTGCTGGACGAAGGAGCGGTCGATCTTGAGCTTGTCGATGGGGAAGCGGTTGAGGTAGTTGAGGTTCGAGTAGCCGGTGCCGAAGTCGTCGATGGACAGCGTCAGCCCCAGCGCCTTGAGGGCGTGCAGCTGGGCCATGGTCTCCTCGGCCGTCTCCATCAGCGTGGACTCGGTCAGTTCCACCTCCAGGTGGGCGGGGTTGACCTGGTGGCGGGCCAGTGCCGTGCGCAGCACCTCGGGCACGCCGCTGGTGCGCAGCTGTACCGCCGACATGTTGAGCGAGACGGTCAGCTCGCCCAGCCCCGAGCGGCGCCAGGCATCGTGCTGGGCGCAGGCCTGCTGGATCACCCAGTCGCCGAGCGCCACGATCTGGCCGCTTTCCTCCGCGATGGGAATGAACTCGGCCGGCGGCACGGCGCCCAGCTCGGGGCTGTGCCAGCGCAGCAACGCCTCCACACCGATGGTGCGGCCCGAGCCGGCCTCGATGCGCGGCTGGTAGGCCAGCCACAGCTCGCCTCGCTCGATGGCGTGGCGCAGGCAGGACTCGACCTGCTGGCGCTGTTGCGCACGGGCGTTCATGGCCGGCGTGAAGAAGCGGGCGGTGTCGCGGCCGCTGGACTTGCTGTCGTACATCGCCATGTCGGCATGCCGCATCAGCGTGTCGATGTCGGCACCGTCTTCCGGGTACATGGCCATGCCCACGCTGCACGAGACGTACAGGCGCGAGCCGTGCACCTCGTGCGGCTCGCGCACGGCGGGCAGGATGCGCTGCTCCACCACCGCAGCCAGGTCGTCGCTGCCGCGCACGCCGTCCAGGATGACCATGAACTCGTCGCCGCCCAGGCGGCTGACGGTGTCCACGGGCCGCACCGAGTCGGCGAAGCGCTGCGCCACCGAGCGCAGCAGCGCATCGCCCACATGGTGGCCCAGCGAGTCGTTGATGTTCTTGAAGCGGTCCAGGTCGATGAAGAGCACGCCGACGCGGCGGCCGGCGGACTGCGCCCGGTCGATGGCCTCGCGCAGCCGCTCGGCGCACAGGGAGCGGTTGGGCAGGCCGGTGAGCACGTCGTGCAGTGCCAGGTAGCGGATGCGTTCCTCGCTGCGCTTGCGGTCGCTGATGTCGATGGAGGTGAAGATGTAGTGCGAGATGCGGTCCGGCCCGTCGCGCACCACGCTGGCCACGATCCAGGCCGGGTAGGCATGGCCGTCCCTGCGGCGCATCAGCACCTCGCCCTGCCAGGCGCCGCGCTTGTCCAGCGCCGGCCACAGCGTGCGCAGGTGGGCGCCGTCGTCGGCCAGCAGCAGGGCTGGGCTCTGGCCGACCAGGTCGGCAAGGTCGTGCCCGGTGCCGCGGCACAGCGCGTTGTTCACGGTGATGATGTCGTGCTCGGCATTGATGATCAGGATGCCTTCGGAGGAGGCCTCGAACACCTTGGCCCACAGCTTGAGCCGCTGTTCCATGTGCTTGAGCTGGTTGATCGGCGTGAAGGCGGTGAGCATCGCCTCCTGGCCCTGGTAGTGGATCAGCCGGGCCGACAGCACCGCCCAGCCCGGTGCGCCGCCGCCCTGCCAGCGCACCTCGAATTCGTCGACGGCGCGGCGGTCGGCCAGCTGCTGGAAGAAGCGGGCGCGCACGCCCGGCTCCAGCCCCTGGGCCCACGGATCCTGCGAGCGGCCGCCCAGCCAGGCCTGCGCCGGCGCATTGGCGTTGAGCACCTCGTGGCCCGGGATGGCCGTGACCATCAGCGGGATCGGGATCGATTCGACCAGCTCGCGCTGGGCATCCGCCGCCCGCGCCGAGGCCGCCAGCTCCTGCTGGATGCGCCGTTCGCGGTCGAGCTGGGCCAGCATGTCGTTGAAGCCCAGGACCAGGCGGCCGATCTCGTCGTTGCTGTGCCAGCTGGCGCGCAGCGTGTGGTCGCCGGTGCGGCGCACGGTGTCCACCACATCCGACAGGCGGCGCAGCGGCCTGGAGATCTGCCGCGCCACATAGAACACCGCGCTCAGGATCAAGAGCAGCAGGAACAGCGCCGTGCCCAGGTGCAGCCACATGCGGGTGAAGAAGCCGTGTTCGCGCACGGCGAGCAGCGTGCTCATCTCGCGGCTGGTGGCGCTCCAGGCCTCGTCCAGCCGGGCGAACAGCGCCTGCTGGGCGGGGTCGAAGGCGGCCAGCGGTGCGCTGTCCTGCTCCTGGGCCGCGCGGGCGGCGCGGCGGAAGTCCTCGATGGCGGCCAGCAGCCGGCCGCGGGAAGCATCCAGCGCGCCGGCCAGCGGACCCCGCGCGGCGGCGAAGGCCTCGCCGTAGTCGCTGCGGATGGCGGCGGCCACGGTGTCGAGTCGGCCCTCCAGGATGAAGAAGCGCGTGTTCGATTCCGTCCGCTCCAGGGGCGTGCGGGTCTGGCGATGGGCGACGAGCTGGCTGCGCATGGCCGCGCCCAGCTCCATCAGCTCCGGAAAGCGCAGCAGCAGCAGCGACATGGTGTAGTAGCTGTCCAGGTCCGGATCGAGGATCAGGTTGGACTGGTTGCCCACGCGCGTGACCAGCGCCCGGCCGCTCTCCAGCGCCTGCCGGGCCGTGGCATCGCGCTCGGGTTGCGGCGCTCGCCTCCAGGCCTGCGCGTCCTGGCGGAAGTGGCGGCTGGCCTCGGCGCTTTGCATGCCTTCGCCCCAGTGCCGCTCGACGCGCGCCAGCGTGGCGTCGTCCGCCGCCCGCGCGCCCTGCCAGCCGGCCAGTGCCATGAGGGTGGGCCGCACGCCGTCGATGTAGGCCGTGCCCGCGGCTTCCTTCCGGCCGAAATCGATGGCGATGAACTTCTCGTTGATCAGGATGCCGCTGATGAAGATCACCGCCGTGAGGTCCAGCAGGTAGATCACCAGGAGCTTACGGCCGACGCTGAGCCGTCCGAGGCGGCGCGAAAGAAAGTTCAACATGAGGGATGCTTTGGACACAATTTCTTGCAAATTGCGTGCCGCGGTCTTGCCCCATGCTGGTGCATCGCCGACGCCCGGTTGCACCGCCGGGCGCCCGAGGGACGTGTCAGCGCGACATGTACAGCTGCGGATCGACCGCCACACCCTGGCGTCGGATCTCGAAGTGCAGGCGGCTTTCTTCGCCCGCATCGCCGTCGTCGATCTCGGCGATCACCTCGCCCTGGCGGACCATCTGCTGCTCGCGCACGCGGATGTTGCGCACATGGGCATAGGCGCTGATCACCTGGCCGCCGTGCTCCACGATCACCGTGCGGCCGTAGCCCGCCAGCTCGGTGCCTACGAACGCCACCTTGCCGTCGGCGGCCACGGCCACCGGATCGCCGGCATGGCCGGCGATGTCGACGCCCTTGTTCTGCTCGCCATCGAAGGCCTGGAGCACGGCGCCGGGTGCTGGCGCGGCAAAGCGCGGCATCTCGCCGGGCGTGGCACTCAGGGCGGCAGCGCCGGCCGCGGCCGGGGCGGCGCGGCGGGCGACCGAACGGCCCTTCTTGCCGGGGGCTGGACGGCCGCGCGCGCTGGTCCCGCGGGTGGCCTGCGCGGTTTTGGCCCGCCCGGCGCTGCGTGCCGGCGCGGCCTGCCTGGACTTGGAGGCGGCCGGCTTGGACGCGGCGGGTTTCGAGGATTTGGCCGGCGTGTGACTGGCCGGGGCGGCCATGGCGAGGCTGGCCGCGAGCATCAGGCTGCCGCCCAGCAGGGCGGCCCAGCCCGCCGACAGCGGGCGCGGCGGCCGCGGGCGGGGGCGCAGCAATGAAATGGGATTGAACATGGGGCGCTTGGAGCGATTGGCGGGCCGAGGGTTCAGCGTCGCGCGGTTCGGGAGCGTGCGTGACGCATGCCGGGATGTTCTCAGGCCGAGGCACCGGCGACCTGCGCCGCGAGCGCCGGGTGGCGGGCCAGCACGGCCTCGCGCGGACCGGCGTCGGCCACCCGCCCGGCCTCCATCAGCACGACGGTGTCGAAGCGGCCGAGCAGGGCCAGCCGGTGGATGGAGGCGACCACGCAGGCGTGCGGGAATGCCGCCGAGAGGCGGTCGAGCACCTGGGCCTCGGTGGCGGCGTCGAGGGCGCTGGTGGGCTCGTCCAGCAGCAGCAGGGAGCTGCCGGCCGCAGCCAGCGCGCCGCGCGCCAGGGCGAGGCGCTGACGCTGGCCGCCGGAAAGGTTGAAGCCGCGCTCGGTGAGCGGGCTGTCCAGGCCCTGCGGCAGGCGAGCCAGCACTTCATCGAAGGCGCTGGCCGCGGCGGCGGCCTGCAGCTCGGCGTCGGGCCGGGCGTCGCCGAAGTCCAGGTTCTCGCGCACGCTGGCCTCGAAGACCTCGGCCTCCTGCGGAATCAGGGTGGCCATCTGGCGCAGGCTGGCCCAATCGGCCGGGCGGCCGTCCCGCAACAGCGTGCCGGCCTGGGGCGCATACAGTCCGGCCAGCACGCGCAGCAGCGTGCTCTTACCGCCGCCGCTCGGGCCCACCAGCGCCACCCGGCTGCCGCGCCGCAACTGCAGGTCGATGCCCTGCAGGCCATGGCCGCGGCTGCCATCGGCATAGCGCCATTGCATCGCCTCCAGCGAAAGCGTCGCCCAGGCGGCTTGCCCGTCCACCGGCGGCACGGGTTGCGATGGATCGCCCGGCGCAGCCCAGATGGGGGCCGCACTGCCCCAGTCGGTGTGCATGCGCGCGAAGCTCTGGAAGTTGGCCGCCATGGAGCCCACGACGGACGCGGCCTGCTGCGCGTACTGGTAGATCATGAACACGGTGCCCAGCATCACCGGCTGGCCGGGCACGCGGTTCTGCCACACGTACTCCATGACCAGCGCCCAGGTCAGGCCCAGGCCCAGCAGGTCGACGGTGAACCACTTGCCCTCGTTGACCACCACGGCCCGCTTGAGCGGCGCCGACACCGCGCCCATGCGCCGGCCGAGCAGCCGGCGCGAGGCCGCCTGCAGCCGCAGGCCGATCACCGTGCCGGCATTGCCGATGAAATCGAACAGCGCGGCGGCATAGCGCCGGTCGGCATCGTTCTCGGCGCGGGCCAGCTGCATCAGCGTGCGGTCGAAACGCACGATGACGACCGCGATGGCGACGAAGCCCGCCAGCGCGATCAGCCCGCTGGCCGGCGCCAGCAGCGCCAGGGCCACCAGCGGACCGATGAAGCTGAAGGCGTTCTGCACGTAGACGAACTGGTTCTGGGTGAAGTCCGACAGCGCGCGGCTGGCCTGGTGCACGCGGTGCTGCAGTTCGCCGGAATGGTGGCCATCGCGCCACACCAGCGGCGCGGCGGCGATGCGGGCATAGAGCTGGTCGGCCACTCGCTCGCGCACGCGCAGGCCCACGTTGCGCTCCAGCACGCGGCCGGGGCCGTGCAGCATCCACGAGACGAGGTAGATGGCCAGCAGCAGCAGGATCCAGCGGCCCGAGCCGGCGATGTCGCCGCGCTGCAGCGTGTCGATGGCGCGACCGGCGAGCCATGGCAGGGTCAGGCGGATGAGCTGCGAGGCCGAGATGAGTGTCGTCGCGCCCACCAGGTGCGTGCGCACGCCCGCGGCATGACGCCATAGCGCCTGGTAGAGCTCGCGGACGGCGCGGGCGGGGGACGACGTCGCCATCGCCGCGGGGCCTTACTTCAGCGGGATGGGCGTGCCCCGGTCCACCGGCACGGCGGTGACCGCATTGGTGGGCGAGCCGTCGATCAGCTTGTCGGAATAGGTGAGGTAGACCAGCGTGTTGCGCTTGGCGTCGACCATGCGCACCACGCGCAGTCGCTTGAACAGGATCGACTGCCGCTCGCTGTAGACCTCTTCCTGCTGCGGCAGGGGATTGGCGATGGCGATGGGCCCGACTTGTCGGCAGGCGATCGAGGCCTCGGCCTTGTCCTCGGCCAGGCCCACGGCGCCCGACAGGCCGCCGGTCTTCGCCCGCGAGACATAGCAGGTCACGCCCGTGACCTTCGGATCGTCATAGGCCTCGACCACCACCTTGTGGTCCGGGCCGATGAGCTTGAAGGCGGTGCTGACTTCGCCGACCTTGGTGTTCTGGGCGTGGGCCAGGCCGGCACCGGCCAACAGCAGCAGGGGCAGGAGCAACGGTGCGCGCATCACTGGATGTCCAGGGTGTGGAACTGGAAGCGGCCGGCGCGCCGGTCCTCGAAGAAGCAGCGCAGCGCCTCGCGCACGGTGCGAAAGGCGATCTCGTCCCAGGGGATTTCGTCCTCTTCGAACAGGCGGGCTTCGATGGTCTCGTGGCCAGGGTCGAAGCGATCGCTCTGCAGCTCGGCCAGGTAGAACAGGTGCACCTGGCCGACGCGCATCACGTTCATGAGGGCGAAGAGCTCGCCCATCTTGAACTGCGCCCCGGCCTCTTCGACCGTCTCGCGGGCGGCGCCGTCGGCGGTGGTCTCGCCCAGCTCCATGAAGCCCGCCGGCAGTGTCCACTTGCCCCAGCGCGGCTCGATGTTGCGCTTGCACAGCAGCACGCGCGCGCCCAGCACCGGCACCGTGCCCACCACGTTCAGCGGGTTCTCGTAGTGGATGGTGCCGCAGGCCGGACAGACGGCGCGCTCGCGCGTGTCGCCGTCGTCGGGCACGCGGTAGACCACCGCGGTGCCGCAGGCCTTGCAGTGCCGGATACGGGGGCGTTCGAACATGGGGCGCCGGCTCCTCGGTGGCCGATCAGGCGATGCGGACCGACAGGCGCGGCAGGCCGGCCACCTCGCCCTCCAGCAGGTCGCCCTGCACGACCGCGGCCACGCCCTCGGGCGTGCCGGTATAGATCAGGTCGCCGGGCTGCAGCTCCCAGGCGGCCGACAGGTGCTCGATGGTCTCGGCGATGTTCCAGATCAGCTGGCTCACGTTGCTGCGCTGGCGGTCGGCGCCATTGACCTGCAGCGAGATGGCGGCCTTCTCGATATCGCCGGCCTCGGCCTTGGGCACGATCGGGCCGATGGGCGCGCTCTGCTCGAAGCTCTTGCCGATGTCCCAGGGACGGCCCTGCTTTTTCATGTCGTTCTGCAGGTCGCGGCGGGTCATGTCCAGACCCAC
This sequence comes from Pseudacidovorax sp., assembly GCF_017991995.1. GTDB lineage: Bacteria > Pseudomonadota > Gammaproteobacteria > Burkholderiales > Burkholderiaceae_C > Xenophilus. The sequence goes on from NZ_JAGOPN010000003.1 coordinate 318,680, forward strand.
GGCGTAGCCGAAGATGTGCTTGTGGGCATCGGCCGCGGCGATGTTCTTGCCGCCGGTGCCGATGGCCACCACGAGTTCGATCTCGTGGTGCAGGTTCTTGGTCAGGGTGGGGTAAGCCGCGGTGCCGGTGGTGCCGGCGTCGACCACCACGGCCGCATCGGCCGGCTTCATGAAGAAGAAGGGTGGCTCGCGGCCGGTGAAGCCCATCTCCTTGGCATGCTCCTCGTAGTTGCGGCCGACGCAGTAGATGCGATGGATCGGGAAGCGCGCGGCGCTGCCCGCCACGGGAACCGACACCACCGGTGCCGGCGCAAAGACGAAATCCTGGGAAGCCATGGAGACTGCTCTTGGGAGGTTGGAGGAGGGGAAGGGCGCAGTGTGCCAGAGGCGGCGCCGTCGTATGCTCGCCGACCATGATCAAGCTGCACAACTACTTTCGCTCCTCGGCCTCCTTTCGCGTGCGCATCGCCCTGCAGCTCAAGGGCCTGCCGTATGACTACGTGCCGGTGCACATCGCCCGTGGCGACCACAAGACCGCGCCGTATGCGCAGATCTCGGCCGACCAGCTGGTGCCGCTGCTGGAGACGGACGACGGCCAGCGTTTCTCGCAGTCCATGGCGATCATCGAGTACCTGGACGAGCTGCACCCCGAGCCGGCCCTGCTGCCGCGCGATGTGGCCGCCCGCGCCCATGTGCGTGCGCTGGCCCAGTCCATCGCCTGCGAGATCCATCCGCTGAACAACCTGCGCGTGCTCAAGTACCTGGTGCGCGAGCTCAAGCTGAGCGAAGACACCAAGAACGACTGGTACCGCCATTGGGTACGCGACGGACTGGTGGCCTTCGAGCGCCAGCTGGCCGCCTCGCCCGCTGGCCGCTTCTGCTGGGGCGACACGCCCACGCTGGCCGATTGCTGCCTGGTGCCGCAGATCTTCAATGCCCGCCGTTTCGACAGCGACCTGTCGGGCCTGCCGCGCACCATGGCGGCGTACGACGCCTGCATGGAACTGCCGACCTTCCAGGCTGCGCAGCCGTCGCAGTGTCCGGACGCGGAATGAGCCTCGGATCGACGGCCGTAGCGCGGGCATGCAACTGATCTGCCCCGACTGGCCGGCGCCGCCTGGCGTGCGCGCCCTGTGCACCACGCGCGACGGCGGCGTGTCCGGCAGCGCGCAGGGTGGCGGCTGGGCGGGCCTGAACCTGGGCACGCATGTGGGTGACGACCCGGCGGCGGTGGCCGAGAACCGCGCCCGGCTGGCTGAGGCCGCCGGCGTGCGCCCCGTCTACCTGCAGCAGGTGCATGGCACGGCCTGCGCGCCGCTGGACGCAGCCAGCCCGGACGGCCTGGAGGCGGACGCCTGCACGACCGCCGAGCCCGGCATCGCCTGCACGATCATGGTGGCCGACTGCCTGCCGGTGCTGCTGACCGATGCGATGGGCCGGCGGGTGGCCGCCGCCCATTGCGGCTGGCGCGGCCTGGCCGCAGGCGTGCTCGACAGTGCCTGCGCTGCTTTCGAAGCTGGCAGCGAATTGCTGGCCTGGCTCGGGCCCTGCATCGGTCCGACCGCCTTTGAGGTGGGGCCCGAGGTCCGCGTGGCCTTCCTGGCGCGCGACGAAGGCGCTCACGCCTGCTTCGTGCCGGGTGCCGCCGAGGGCAAATGGCTGGCGAACCTGCCGGCCTTGGCGCGACGCCGCCTGGCCGCGTTGGGCGTGCGGGACGTGCATGGCAACGACGGCAGCGCCGCCTGGTGCACCGTCGGCAATCCCTCAGTCTTCTTTTCGTACCGGCGCGATGGGCGCGTCAGTGGCCGTTTCGCGGCCCTCATCTGGCGGGATTGAAGCGCCCGGCTGCACGGGCCGCGCGTTCGCCCCCTCTGCCGCGGCCTCCCGCGCGCGCCGGGCCCGACGCCGCGCCGGCGTGGCGAGGATGTAGCCCACGATCCCCATGGGCAGCAGCCCGTACAGCACGAAGGTGACGATGGCGCCGAGCAGGCTGCCGTTGGTGGCCGTGGCCTCGGCCACGGCCATCATCACGGCCACGTAGAGCCAGGCGATCACGACGAGATGGAGGAACACGGGTCGGCTTTAGAGGTAGGCTTTCCGGGGGAAGAGGGGTCTCGAAAATGCAGGATACTCCGCCGGACCATCCGTCAGGTGAGGCACCGGAGACTCCATGAACCAGCAAGACGCGAAGGCCCAGATGAACGCCATGTTCGGGCCGTTTCAGCAGGCATTGACCGATGGTTGGGGCAAGGCGATGAGCGCCTTCGGCCAGCTCGGCAATGGCGGCAGCTTCGGCGGCGCCGCGCAGCCCGAGTTGCCGCGCTTCTCCTTCGACCCGGGTCGCCTGCAGGCCATCCAGCAGCAGTATGTGGAAGAGGCCGGTGCCCTGTGGCGCCAGGGCCTGTCGGTGCCGCCGCCGGGCGACAAGCGCTTCGCGGGCGAAGGCTGGGCCGCCAATCCCATGGCCGCCTTTTCGGCCGCGGCCTACCTGCTCAATGCCCGCACCCTGCTGGCCATGACCGAGGCGGTCGAGGCCGACGCCAAGACCCAGGCCCGGCTGCGCTTCGCGGTCGAGCAGTGGATGGCGGCTTCAGCGCCCAGCAACTTCCTGGCCTTCAATGCCGAGGCGCAGCAGAAAGCCCTCAAGACCCAAGGTGAGAGCATCGCCCGCGGCATGCAGAACCTCATGCACGACATGCGCCAGGGCCATGTCAGCATGACGGACGAGAGCGCCTTCGAGGTGGGCCGCAACGTGGCCACCACCGAAGGTGCCGTGGTGTTCGAGAACGAGCTGTTCCAGCTCATCGAATACAAGCCGCTGGGCGACAAGGTGCACGAGCGTCCGCTGCTGCTGGTGCCGCCGTGCATCAACAAGTTCTACATCCTCGACCTGCAGCCCGACAACTCCCTGGTGCGCCATGCCGTCGAGCAGGGCCACCGCACCTTCGTCGTCAGCTGGCGCAATCCCGACGAGTCGCTGGCCCACACCACCTGGGACGACTACATCGAGAAGGGCGCCATCACCGCCATCGGCGCCGTACAGGCCATCAGCGGCCAGGACAAGCGCGGCGGCAAGATCAACGTGCTGGGCTTCTGCGTGGGCGGCACCATCCTGGGCACGGCGCTGGCCGTGCTCGCGGCGCGCGGCCAGAAGCCGGCGGCCTCGGTCACCTTCCTGACCACGCTGCTGCGCTTCGAGGACACCGGCATCCTTGACGTCTTCATCGACGAGGCTTTCGTGCGCTTCCGCGAGATGCAGATGGGCCAGGGTGGCCTGATGCCCGGCGCCGACCTGGCGGCCACCTTCAGCTTCCTGCGGCCCAACGACCTGGTCTGGAACTACGTGGTGGGCAACTACCTCAAGGGCGAATCGCCGCCGCCCTTCGACCTGCTGTACTGGAACAGCGACGCCACCAACCTCCCGGGCCCCATGTACGCCTGGTACCTGCGCAACACCTACCTCGAAGACAAGCTTGCCGACAAGGACGCGGTCACGGTCTGCGGCGAGAAGGTGGACCTGGGCCGCATCGACATCCCGGCCTACATCTACGGCTCGCGCGAGGACCACATCGTGCCCATCGGCGGCGCCTATGCCACCACGCAATTGCTGTCGGGGCCGATGCGCTTCGTGATGGGCGCCTCGGGACACATCGCCGGCGTGATCAATCCGCCCGCCAAGAAGAAGCGCAGCCACTGGCTGCGTGAGGACGACAGCTTTCCGCCCACGCATGCCGAGTGGCTGGAAGGCGCCACCGAATACCCGGGCAGCTGGTGGACCGATTGGGACGCTTGGCTCAAGCGCCATGCCGGCAAGCAGGTCCCCGCACCCAAGGCCTATGGCAACGGCGCGGCCTACAAGGCCATCGAGCCGGCGCCGGGCCGCTACGTCAAGGCCAAGGCCTGATCCCTTTTCCTTCCCAACGATTTCACTGAAGAGAGAGCACCATGGAAGACATCGTCATCGTCTCGGCCACCCGCACCGCCATCGGCAAGTTCGGCGGTTCGCTGGCCGGCATCCCGGCCACCGAGCTGGGCGCCATCGTCATCAAGGAAGCCCTGGCCCGTGCCAAGGTCGAGGCCGGCCAGGTGGGTGAGGCGATCATGGGCCAGGTTCTGGCCGCCGGTGCCGGCCAGAACCCGGCCCGCCAGGCCTGGCTCAAGAGCGGCGGCGCCAAGGAGACGCCGGCCCTGACCATCAATGCCGTCTGCGGCTCGGGCCTGAAGGCCGTGATGCTGGCCGCCCAGGCCATCAACGCCGGCGACAGCGAGATCGTGGTGGCCGGCGGCCAGGAAAGCATGAGCCTGGCGCCGCACGTGCTGCCCAACTCCCGCAACGGCCAGCGCATGGGGGACTGGAAGCTGGTCGACACCATGATCGTGGACGGCCTGTGGGACGTGTACAACCAGTACCACATGGGCATCACGGCCGAGAACGTGGCCAAGCAGTACGACATCAGCCGCGCTGCCCAGGACGAACTGGCCCTGGCCAGCCAGCAGAAGGCGGCGGCCGCCCAGGACGCGGGCAAGTTCAAGGACGAGATCACCGCCGTCAACATCCCGCAGAAGAAGGGTGACCCGGTGGTCTTCAACGCCGACGAGTTCATCAACCGCAAGACCAGCGCCGACGGCCTGGCCGGCCTGCGTCCCGCCTTCGACAAGGCCGGTGGCGTCACGGCGGGCAATGCCTCGGGCCTGAACGACGGCGCCGCCGCCGTGGTGGTGATGAGCGCCAAGAAGGCTGCCGCCCTGGGCCTGACGCCATTGGGCCGCATCGCCAGCTTCGCCACCTCTGGCCTCGACCCGGCCATCATGGGCATGGGCCCGGTGCCGGCCTCGAAGAAGGCGCTGGAGCGCGCCGGCTGGAAGGCCGCCGACCTGGACCTGCTGGAGATCAACGAAGCCTTCGCCGCCCAGGCCTGCGCCGTGCACAAGGAAATGGGCTGGGACACCAGCAAGGTCAACGTCAATGGCGGCGCCATCGCGCTGGGCCACCCGATCGGCGCCTCCGGCTGCCGCATCCTGGTGACGCTGCTGCATGAGATGGCCCGCCGCGATGCCAAGAAGGGCATCGCTTCGCTGTGCATCGGCGGCGGCATGGGCGTGGCGCTGACCATCGAGCGCTGAACCCCGGCGCCGCCGCTGGCCCCAAGGCCGGCGGCGCCACCCTCCCACAAGGCCCGGCATGTCCGGGCCTTGTGCTTTCAGGGCGCGGACATGTCGCCCGCGAAGCTGAATCCGGGCGCGTGCGACTGCTGCTTGCTGTGGTACATCGCGCGGTCGGCGGCGCGCAGCAGTGCGTCCAGGCTGTCGCCGTCCTGCGGGCGGCAGGCAATGCCGATGCTCATGCCGACGCGCAGGCCCTGGCCTTCCCAGTCCACGGGCAGGGCGGCCTGGCCGAGCAGGCGCTGCGCCAGGGCGGCAAGCGCATCGCGATGGGGATCGCCCGCGACCAGCAAGGCGAATTCGTCGCCGCCTAGGCGGGCCACCAGGTCCGAGTCGCGCACCGACTCGCGCAGGCGGCCGGCCAGCGCCGCGAGCACGGCGTCGCCGGCCGCATGGCCGTGGCGGTCATTCACTGCCTTGAAACCGTCCAGATCCAGCAGCAGCACGGCGAAGGGGCGCCCCTCGCGCAGCCACCGATCGGCCTGCACCTCCAGGCCGGCACGGCTGGCCACGCCCGTGAGCGAGTCGGTCCGCAAGGCGTCCACCAGCTCCAGGTTGTGGGCGGCCAGCGCCTGTTCCGAGCGCAGCACCAGCCGCAGGCGCGAAGCGGCTGCCACGGCGAACACGACCAGTTCGAGCACCAGCGCACCTTGCGTGAGGTTCATGTGACCGGGCTTCCAGTCGATCAATCCCCAGCTGGCGAAGACGATGGCCCCCACGGTCAGCAGCAGCAGGGCCACGCCCACGCAGTACAGCACTGCGGGCCAGTAGCGGCGCCGCCCCGCCACGATCGCGCCGGCGAGCAGGACGGCCGAGGCGAGCACCACCGACGCCTGCACCAGGTTGAAGGTCAGCAGCGGATGCGGCCCGAAGAGGCCGTACACGGCGGCCACGCCCAGCGCAGCCAGCAGGGCGACCACCAGCCGGTCGAGCCACGGCGCAAACTGCCGCAGGTTGAGCAGCCGTCGCCCGAACTGCAGCTTGCAGATCGCCCACAACGCCGGCATGAGCGTGTAGGAGACGCCCGCCGCTGCCGGCCAGTTGGCGAAGGGGTAGCGCAGCAGGTGCCCGTTGAAGCCGGCGATGGCACCGAGCGCGCACAGGCAGGACAGCAGGTAGTAGACGTAGATGGCCTCGCCGAAGACCAGCAGCAGCACCAGGCCGTACACCAGCAGGCCGATGAGGATGCCGTAGCTGATGCCGTCGAACATGCGCTTGTCCTGGGTGGATTCCAGGTAATCGGCGGTGCGCCAGACGCGCATGTCGTAGACGCGGGCGAAGGTGGATTCCGCCCGCACATAGACCGTATAGGGCTGCGCGTCGGGCAGGTGGAAGCGCCAGGCCATCTGTTCGGACGAGGCCTGGCGCGTGCGCCAGGGATGCCGCATGCCCGTCACCACGGGCTCGGCCAGCGCATGGCCGTCGGGCGCGAAGGGGCCGTAGAACCGCATCTCGTGCGTGGAGACCGAAGGGACCAGCAGCAGCCATTCCTGCGGCGCGTCGGCCGGATCGGCCAGCCGCAGCTGGAACTTGAACCACAGCACCCGATCGGCCTCGCGGCCCCGCAGCGGATCCTCCGGCAACATGAAACGCGACTGCCACTCGGGCCGGCGCACCTCGTCGAGCGTGAGCGTGCGGCTGGTGTCGTCCAGCACCTGCAGGTGCCAGGCCAGGGGCAGACCGCCGGCCTGGCGGCCGATGGCCGCGGGCGCCAGTCGCTCGGACGGCGAGGGGACGATGCCCTGCGCCACGGCCCAGGCCGCCAGGCCCAGCCACAGCAGCGCGCCGAGGCACAGCCTGCGCCAGTGGCGTGCGCCTGCCGCGGCGCCGGGCCTCATGGGGCGCCGGCCCCCAGCAGACGGGCGAGCATCCGGATCGCGCTGGCGGCGTCCTCGGCCAAGGGCGTGGCGCCCGTGAGCATCAGGTTCAGCCGCTGTTCCCGGCCCTCGACCTCGGTGCCGTCCGCCTGCTCGCGCAGCACGCCGTGGCTGTCGGTGCCGCAGGGCCGTGCGGCCTGGACCCGGTCGGCATAGCTGCCCGCCGGCACGCCGTAGGCGACCACCGGCTTGTCCAGCGCGATGGCGAAACCGACCTCGAAGACCGTGCCCGAATCGGGCTCCAGCCCGCGGAAGCACTGCAGGTTTGCGATCACGCCGCTGCAGCTGTGGATCAGGTCGATGTTGCCCTGGTAGATGCGGCGGGCCTGCTCGTCGTCGCCCACGGCACCGGCCAGGTCGATGTGGGCATCGGAAGGCGCCACGCCTTCCAGGCCGCAGGCGCTGCACAGCCGCTTGAGTTCGCGGAACACGGCCGGATGGTCGGGCCGGAAGATGTCCGGGCCCGCCAGGTAGACACGCGGGCGCAGGGGGTCTGCATTCATCGCGCGCATTTTCGCGGTCCGACGTGCGTTTGGGGATGACGAAGACCATAAGCCGTGCTGATGGCTGCCGCCGCAGACGCGATGGCCGCGGCCTCGGGCGGCCACCTAGCATCGGTCCATGCCTGTTGCCGCCTCCTTGCCGACGATGACCGCGCCCGAGGCTGGCGGCGACACGCCCTCGCTGGCCCCCATCGGCATCCTGGGCGGCATGGGGCCGCTCGCGACCCTGGACTTCATGCACAAGGTGCTGGCCGCGACGCCCGCCCGCTGCGACCAGGATCACCTGCCGCTGCTGGTCAGCTCCATCCCCCAGATTCCCGACCGGACCGCCGCCTTCCTGGGCGAGGGCGTGTCGCCGCTGCCTGCGCTCGTGGACAGCGCCAGGCGGCTGGCGGATGCGGGCGTTCGGCTGCTGGTCATGCCGTGCAACACGGCGCACCTGTGGTTCGAGCCGCTGCAGGCCGCGCTCGGCCTGCCGATGCTCCACCTGGTGGATGTCGCGTTGGACGAGGCTGTGCGGCAGGCCCCGCCCGGGGCCGCGCTCGGTCTGCTGGCCACGCCGGCCACGCTGGCGTCGGGCCTGTACGTCCGGCGCGCCGGCGCCTCCGTCCACTGGCAGATGCCGACGCCGGACGAACTGGCACGGTGGGTGGTGCCAGGCATCCAGGCCATCAAGGCCGGCGATCTGGCACAGGGCGAAACCTGCCTGCGTCAGGCCGCCCAGGCCCTGGCCGACCGCGGCGCGCGCATCCTGGTGCTGGGCTGCACCGAGATTCCGCTGGTGCTCGATGCCGCTCGTGCCGGGTTGCCGGTCATCGATGCAACGGCCGCCCTGGCGCGGGCCACGGTGGCCTGGGCGCTGGCACAACGCGCAGGTGAACCGGTGCGGCAGAAGGCGTCGGCCTGATCCCGCCCGCGTCGACGAGCCCGCCGCTGCCCGGTCCTGCCGGCCTTCCGGCCCTGCGTGGGTACAGCCGACCGCTCAGCGAGGCTCGGCGGTGACGGCCCGCAGCGCCTTCAGGAAGTCGGCCACCGGCCGCGGCGAGCGCACGCCTTGCGGCAGCAGCGCCCGCACCTCCACCGCGATCTCCGGCAGCAGCGTGCGCACATGCAGGGCCTCGTCACGCCGGGCCTGGGCGGTGAAGGAGTCGACGATGGCCGGACCGAAACCCTGTTCGGCCAGCACCAGCGCGATGTGGTGCGTCTGCACCGTGATGCCGCCCGTGGGCGCCACGCCCAGCCGCGACCATTGTTCGGCCAGCATGGTGCCGATGGGGTCGCGCTCGTCGATGCGGATGATGGGGCTGCGCAGCACCTCGTCCAGCGCCACGGTGGCGCGGGTGTCGGCCCCGGCATGGTCCACCCGCGAGACGCACACCAGCCGGCCGCTCGCGATGGCCTCCTCGTGCAGTGCCGGATGCGGCGCGCTGCCGTAGACGATGCCCACGTCGCCCTCGTGCAGCGCCATGGCCTGCGCGATCTCGCGCGAATGCAGGGTGCGGATGGTGACCGGCATCTCGGGATGGCGGCGCTTGAAGACGGCCAGCGCATCGGGCAGCGCCCGCACCGCGAGCGAGGGCACGATCAGCACCCGTAGCGGCGTACCTTGGTCGCGTCCGAGCGCCAGCGCGACGCGGCGCACCCGCTCCAGCTGTGCCATCAGCGGCTGCACCTCCGCATACAGTGCCTGCGCCTCGGCCGTCGGCACCAGCCGGTTGCGTTGCCGCGTGAAGAGGGCATAGCCCAGCTGGAGCTCGGCATGCTGCAGCGTCTGCGTGGCAGCTGGCTGCGTCACATGCAGCAGCCGCGCGGCGGCGCTCACGCTGCCCGTCAGCATGACGGCGTGGAAGACCTCGAGGTGCTTGAGTTTCATCGGCGGACGCAGCGGACGCCGGGCGGCCGCTCAGCCCCGCTCGTAGGTCACGAAGGCAAAGCGCAACCCCTCGAGCGCGGAGCTGACGTGTGATTCACGCGCCGTTTCGCTCCAGCCGGCATCGAGCACCGGCGCGAAGGCGTCGCCCTCGTAGTCGCGGTCGATTTCCGTGACGACGGCGCGCCGGGCCATGGGCGCGGCCTCGGCGTAGAGCTGGGCCCCGCCGATCACCCACAGTTCCGGCGCATCGCCGGCGGCGGCGATGGCCTCGGCCAGGCTGTGTGCGCGCACGGCGCCCTCGGCCTGCCAGGCCGCCTGCCGCGTGACGACGATGTTGGTGCGGCCCGGCAGCGGCCGGAAGCGCGGCGGCAGCGAATCCCAGGTACGGCGGCCCATGATGACCGGGCAGCCGCGGGTCTGCGTGCGGAAGTGCGCCATGTCCTCGGGCAGGTGCCAGGGCAGGGCGTTGTTCCGGCCGATGACGCCGTTGGCGGCGCGGGCGTAGATCAGGTTCAGGCGGCCCTTCGACATGGCAGCGCCTGGATCAGACCGCCACCGGCGCCTTGATGGCCGGGTGCGGGTCGTAGCCCTCGAATTCGAAGTCCTCGAACTGGTAGTCGAAGATGCTGGCCGGCCGGCGCTTGATGCGCAGCGTCGGGTAGGGCCGCGGCTCGCGCGAGAGCTGCAGCGCCACCTGCTCGGCATGGTTGCTGTAGATGTGACAGTCGCCGCCGGTCCAGATGAAGTCGCCGACTTCCAGGTCGCACTGCTGCGCCAGCATGTGGGTCAGCAGCGCATAGCTGGCGATGTTGAAGGGCACGCCAAGGAAGATGTCGGCGCTGCGCTGGTAGAGCTGGCACGACAGGCGCCCCTCGGCCACATAGAACTGGAAGAAGGCGTGGCAGGGCATCAGCGCCATCTTCGAGAGCTCGGCCACGTTCCAGGCACTGACGATGATGCGGCGCGAGTCGGGGTTGGTCTTGAGCTGTTCGACCACCTGGGCGATCTGGTCGATGTGACCGCCATCGGGCGTGGGCCAGCTGCGCCACTGCACGCCGTACACCGGGCCGAGGTCGCCGTCCTCGCGCGCCCATTCGTCCCAGATGGTCACGCCGCGCTCGCGCAGCCAGTTGTTGTCGGACGAACCGGCCAGGAACCACAGCAGCTCGTGGATGATGGACTTGAGGTGAACCTTCTTGGTGGTCACCAGCGGGAAGCCTTCGCGCAGGTCGAAGCGCATCTGGTGGCCGAACACGCTCTTGGTGCCGGTGCCGGTGCGGTCGCTCTTGAAGACGCCATGCGTGTCCACATGGCGCATGAAGTCTTCGTACTGGGAGCGGATGGGGTGGGTGTCGGCGCGGGTCATGGGGCGGTCGCAAAAGCAGGCCGGATTCTAGAAGGCGCCCTCCGGGCGCGCGTCGCCCGCGCCGGGATCAGTGGTCGGCGCTGATGACAGTGCGCGCAGCCGTTGCCGGGCGCTGCCGTCCGGGTCGACCGGTTGCTGGTTCTTCGCCTGCAAGTAGTGATGGGTGAAGACGTCCAGGTAGGCGTCGAGCACGCAGGCCGCCAGCGGCTCGTCGGCGAGTTCGAGGCACAGCGCTGCGACCTCGCTGGTGCAGAGGTGGTGCTCGTGGCAGGTCTGGCGCAGGCGGTACTGGGACGACTTGGTCGGCGACAGGCTCAGCACCGGGAAGGCATCGAGGTACGGGCTGCGTCTGAACATCTTGCGCGCCTCGGTCCATGTGGCGTCCAGCAGCACGAAGAGCGGGCGCCGACCGTCCTCACCGTTCGCCGCCGCAGCCGGAGGCACGGCTTCGACCACACGCTCGGGCGCGGCGTACTGGCCGGGAAACACCACCAGCGGCTGCCATTGCGGGTCGCGCAGCAGCGCCAGCAGGCCCGGGTCGGGCTGCGTCCGCGTCCAGCCGAAGGCGAAGGTGTCGGGCACCACGTCGGCCACCAGCCAGCCTGTGTTGGTGGGCTTGAGCGGCTCGATGTCGGCCATGAGCAGGCACACGCCCGCGCGCACGGCCAGCGCCGGCCGCAGGGCGCACATGCAGTGGCTGGGCACCAGGCGGCAGGCCGGACAACGCTCGCGCTTGAAGCCGCCGCGCGCCATGAAGGGCTTGGTGCTGCGCGCGAGACGGTCCGCACGCAGGCGGGCGACGGCATGGGGCATGCAGGAGTGTCCCAGGCTCCGGGTCGCGCAGGCGTTCAGGCGGCCAGGACCCGGCCCGGATTGAGCAGGCCCTGTGGGTCCAGCGCCGACTTGATGGCACGCATCATGCCCAGCGCCACCGGCGACTTGTGCTGTTCGAGCGTCTGGACCTTCAGGCTGCCGATGCCGTGCTCGGCCGAGAAGGAGCCGCCGAACTTCTGCACCTGGGCGTAGACCATTTCGTTCACCCGCTTCTCCTGTTCGCGCAGGAAAGCCTTGGCATCGCCTTCGGCGGGCGCCTGGACGTTGTAGTGCAGGTTGCCATCCCCCAGGTGGCCGAAGTTGACCAGCCGCACACCCGGAATCTCGCGCGCCAGCAGGGCGTCGGTCTCGGCGCAGAAGGCCGGGATGCGCGACACCGGCAATGAGATGTCGTGCTTGATGTTGAGCCCCTCCTCGGCCTGGGCCAGCGGAATGCTCTCGCGGATGTGCCAGAGCTCGTGCGCCTGCGACAGGTTCTCGGCCACCACGGCATCGGCCACGGAGCCGGATTCGAAGGCCGATTCGAGCAGCGATTCGAAGCGGGCGCGGGCGTGTTCCTCGGATTCGCTGTCGGAGTTCTCCAGCAGCACGAAGTAGGGATGGCCGTCGCCCGCCTCGTCGGCGAAGGGCACGCGCAGCTGCGGCATGTGCCGGCGCACCAGGCTGAGGGCGAAGCGGCCCATCACCTCGAAGCCCGTCAGGCCTGCGCCCAGGTGCCGCTGGGCCTGGCCCAGCAGCTGCACGGCGTCCTCGAAGGAGCCCACCGCCGCCCAGGCCGTGAGCCGCGCCGCCGGCTGCGGAAAGAGTTTGAGCGTGGCGGCCGTGATGATGCCCAGCGTGCCTTCGCTGCCGACCATCAGGTCGCGCAGGTCGTAGCCGGTGTTGTCCTTGCGTAGCCCGCTGCTGCCGTCCCACACCTCGCCCTGGGCCGTCACCACCTCCAGGCCGAGGCACAGCTCGCGGGCATTGCCATAGCGCAGCACCTGGGTGCCGCCCGCGTTGGTCGCCAGGTTGCCGCCGATGGTGCAGCTGCCTTCGGCGGCCAGGCTCAGCGGGAACAGGAAGCCGGCCTTGGCCGCCGTTTCCTGCAGCACCTGCAGCACGCAGCCGGCCTCCACGGTGATGGTGAGGTTGGCCGCGTCGATCTCGCGCACGCCGGCCATGCGCGCCAGGCTCAGCACCACCTGGCTGCCGCTCTCGTCGGGGATGGAGCCCACCGCCAGGCCGGTGTTGCCGCCTTGGGGCACGATGGCCGTGCCGGCGGCGGCGCAGGCCTTGACCACGGCCGCCACCTCGGCGGTGCTGCCGGGGCGCACGACGGCCAACGCCTTGCCGCGGGCCCGCTTGCGCCAGTCCTGTTCGTAGGCGGTGAGGTCGCCGTCGGTCAGCACATGGGCGGCGCCGACGATGGCGCGCAGCGATTCGATCAGGGCAGGGGTTGTCATGGTTTCAGGAAGTCGATGGATCGGCAGCGCGCATCCGCTGGCCGGCCCGCAGCCGCAGGCGCACATGCCAGGCGCAGGCCACGAAGAGCAGCAGGCACAGCGCGATCTCGATGCCCGCGAGGGCGCGGCTCGTCGGCAGCGTGTCGCTCCAGGCGCGCACCACGCCTTCGGTGAAATAGAGCCAGATCATCAGGCTCAGCCAGCGATAGGTGTACAGGCGCCACTTGAGCAGCCCCGCCAGCGGAACCAGCAGGGGCAGCACCTTGAGCGCCAGCCAGCTGCCGCCGGGGCGCAGCGGCGCCAGCCAGAGCTCCCAGGCCAGGCCCAGCCCGATGAGCCCCAGCAGGCAGCCCACCGCCAGCACGCGCGTGGCGACGACGGAGGCCGAGGGAGGGGCGGAGGACGTGTTCAAACCGGGGGGAGGAAAAGAGGCCGCGGCAGACGGGCGCGGCGGGGGTGTCGAAAGGCGGTGGCATGATACCCAGCATGATTCGCCATCGGCTCTGGAGGGATCTCACGCGCTTTCCGTGGCGCAGCACCGCGGCGGTGCTGGGCGAGCGGTTCCGCGACGATCGGCTGGCCCTGACGGCCGGCAGCCTCACCTTCACCACCACCATCGCCCTGGTGCCCTTCTTCACGGTGGCACTGGCGTTGTTTACCGTCTTCCCCATCTTCGCCACGCTGCAGGACCGGCTGCAGCGCTGGCTGGTGCAAAGCCTCATCCCCGAGAACATCGCGCGCCAGGTGCTGGGCTACCTGACGCAGTTCGCCGGTGCGGCCAGCGGGCTGGGCATCGTGGGCCTCGGGGTGCTGCTGATCACGGCCATCGCGCTGATCCTGACCATCGACAAGACGCTCAATGGCATCTGGCGGGTGCAGCGGCCGCGGCCCCTGGCGCAGCGGGTGCTGATCTACTGGGCCTCGATCACGCTGGGCCCGCTGCTGCTGGCGGTGAGCCTGTCGACCACGGCCTACGTGTTCAGTGCCTCGCGCGGGCTGATCGGCGAGTCTGGGCTGAACCTGCGCTGGCTGTTCGATGGGGCGGAGTTCCTGCTGCTGGCGCTGGGCATGGCCTCGCTCTACCACTATGTGCCGAACACACAGGTGCGCTGGGCCCATGCCTGGGCGGGTGGCCTGTTCGTCGCGGCGGCCATCGAGGTGGCCAAGCGGGTGCTGGCCTGGTATCTGAGCTTCGTGCCCACGTACTCGGTGCTCTATGGCGCCTTCGCCACCGCGCCCATCCTGCTGATCTGGATCTACACCGCCTGGGTGATCGTGCTGCTGGGTGCGGTGATCGCGGCCTATTTGCCGATCCTGCTGTCTGGCGTGGCCCGGCGCGGTGGTCGGCCGGGCTGGCCCATGCAGCTCGGCATCGAGGCGCTTCGCCTGCTGGCCCAGGCCCGCAAGGGGCCCGCGCGCGGGATGGGGGTGCAGGAGATGGCCAAGCGTCTGCGGGCCGACGTGCTGCAGCTGGCCCCGGTCATCGAGGCGCTGGTATCGCTCGACTGGGTGGCGCCGCTGGCCGAGGAGCCGGCGAGCGGCGATCCGCGCTACGTGCTGCTGGTCGACCCGTCCGTCACGCCGCTGGCGCCGATGGTCGAGGCGCTGCTCCTGCCTCGCAAGCCGGTGCTGGAGCCGATGTGGGAGCGGGCCCCGCTGGCGCGCCTGACGCTGGCCGACGCGCTGGCGTCGGAGCGCTCGCCGGGCTCTGCCGAAGGCATCCCGCTGGCGGGTGGTGTGGGCACCTGAGTGTCCGCGGCCGCGTTCGGGCGGCTTCCCTGCGCTGTCCCGATCAGAGCTTGACGCGCCCCGCCCAGATGTCCCGGTACATCACCCAGTCGCCCATGAAGCTGTAGAGCGGCCGCTTGAAGGAGGCCGGCTTGTTCTTCTCGAAGGCGAAGTGGCCGACCCAGGCGAAGCCATAGCCCGCGAAGAGCGCGCCCAGCAGCCACCACGGGTTGGCCGTGACCACCAGCACCGCCAGGCTGGCCAGCGCAAGCGTGGAGCCGATGAAATGCAGGCGCCGGCAGGTGCGGTCTGCATGCTCGCTCAGGTAGAAGGGGTAGAACTCGGCAAAGCTCGAGAACTGGCGCGGATCGACGGCGGCACCGGCCGGCGTGCGCGTGGCGGCGGGGGAGGGATTCATCGCAGTCTCCTGTCGCCTCGGAGGGCGTTGCCCATAATAGCGACGGCCTTTTCCGTGGCCAAAGCCCCTTCCCAAGACCCTGACGCCCGCACCGTGACCGACGCCCCCGCAGCCGATTCCACCTGGGCCGTGTGCCTGTGCGCCGAATGGTGCGGCACCTGCCGTGACTACCGCCCCCTGTTCGCCGAGGCCCAGCGCACGCATCCGCAGCTGCGCTTCGCCTGGGTCGACGTGGAGGACCATGCCGACCTGGCCGACGAATTCGACGTCGAGACCTTTCCCACGCTGCTGCTGGCGGGGCCGCAGGGCGTGCACTTCCTGGGCCCGATGCTGCCGCACGCCGGCACCCTGGCGCGCATGCTGGAGTCGCCGCCCGCGGCCCGGCCCGCCGATGCCGCGGTCACCGCGCTGCTGCAGGCGCTGGCGGCGCGGCAGGACGATGCCTTCGCCGTCGACGGGGCGTGACGGGCCTCAGATTCACTTCATCCTCGGACCCTAGGCTGCCTCCATGCGGATCCTGCTGGTCGAAGACGATGCCTCGCTGGGCGCCACCGTGCAGTCGTGGCTGCAGATGGATGGCCACGCGGTGGACTGGCTGCTGCGCGGCGACCAGGCCGTGACGGCGCTGGCCACGCACGACTACCAGTGCGTGCTGCTCGACCGGGGCCTGCCCGGGCTCGATGGCGACGGCGTGCTGCAGGCCCTGCGCGCCCGTGGCGCCACATTGCCCGTCCTGCTCATCACCGCTCGCGACACCCTGGCCGACCGCGTCGAAGGCCTGGACCTGGGCGCCGACGACTACCTGGTCAAGCCCTTCGACCTCGAAGAACTTTCCGCCCGTGTGCGCGCGGCGCTGCGGCGCGAAGCCCGGCAGCCCACGCCAGTGCTGCAGCATGGGGGCGTCACGCTCGACCCGGTCGCCAAGCGCGCGACGCGGGACGGCGCCCCCGTGTCGCTGACGGCGCGCGAGTTCGCCGTGCTCGAAGCGCTGATGCGCCGACCCACCCACATCCTCAGCCGCGCGCAGATCGAGGAGGCGCTCTACGGCTGGGGCGAAGAGGTGGAAAGCAACGCCATCGAGGTCCACATCTACAACCTGCGGCGCAAGCTGGGCAGCGGCTTCATCACGACGGTGCGCAACCAGGGCTACGGCCTGGCGCCCGCATGAGGGCGGACCGCCCCTGGTCCCTGCGCCGCCGCCTGCTGGCCACCGTCGTGGCCGCCAGCGTGGTGGTCTGGCTGGTCAGTCTGGCCATCGTCATCCAGGTGGCCTGGCATGGCGTGAGCGAGACCTTCGACGAGGCGCTGGAGGAAAGCGCCCAGCTCGTGCTGCGCCTGGGCCGCGAGCCCGCCACGGCGGCGGCCGGCGCGCGCAGCGATGGGTTGCGCCTGCGCATCTACTACCAGCTGGTGTCGCCCGACGGCCGCGTGCTGCAGCGTGGCAAGGACGCGCCGGCGACGCCCTTCGTCGCACAACTCGCGGGTGACGACGAGCACTACAACGTGCGGGTGGACGGCCACTACTGGCGCGTGCATGTGCGGCGCGACCCCGCCACCGGTCTGCAGGCCCAGGTCGGCCAGCCCTGGGAGGAGCGACTGGACCTGCTGGAGGACATCGCCGAGCGACTGGCCTGGCCGGCGTTGGGCCTGCTGCTGCTGCTGGTGGCCGTGTGCTGGTTCGCCATCCGCCGGTTTCTGCGGCCGCTGGAGACGGCCGCCGCCGGCATCGCCGCCAAGTCGCCGCAGGACCTGACGCCCGTCGACGCGCAAGGCATGCCGCAGGAGCTGCGTCCCATCCTCGGCGCGCTGGACGGCCTGCTGGCCCGCCTGGGGATGGCGATGGAAAACGAGCGCCGCTTCACCAGTGACGCCGCGCACGAGCTGCGCACGCCGCTGGCCGCCCTGCGCAACCGCGTGCAACTGCTCGCCCGCCAAGGCCACCTGCCGGCGGAGGAAGCGCAGCAGTTGCGGGCCGACGTGGACCGCAGCACGCAGCTGGTCGAAAGCCTGCTGGCGCTGGCGCGGCTGGACCCGGTGAAGACGTTGGAGGCGGTCGAGCCGGTGTCGCTGGCGCCCCTGGTGGACGAGGCGCTGGCCGGCGCCGGGCCGGGCCGTGGCGGCCCCGGCGCGGCGCCTGCCGACACTGTGCGCGTCGGGACGGCACTGTCGGTTCCGGTCATCGTCGGCCATCCAGCGCTGCTGGCCACGCTGGTGCGCAACCTGATCGACAACGCCCGCCGCTACGGCGGCCCCGACACGCGCATCCGCGTGGAAAGCACCGCCTTGCCTGGCGGCGGCGCGCGCCTGGCCGTGCGCGACGACGGGCCCGGCGTGCCGCCTGCGCAGCGCCGGCGGCTGGGCGAGCGCTTCTTCCGCGTGCTGGGCAGCGGCCAGCCGGGCAACGGGCTGGGCCTGTCCATCGTGGCGCGCATCGCGGCGCTGCACGGGGCGCGGCTGCATTTCGAGGAAGGGTTGGACGGGCAGGGGCTCTCGGCCATCGTGGACTTCCCGCCACGCTGACACGCACCGAGGCCATCAGTTGGCCTTCATCTTCGGGCCGCCCAATGGCTTCACTGGCCCGGGATTCCGGGCACAGCCTTCGTCCCGTCGGATTCGTCCAGCCGAACCGGCTTCGTCCCACCCTCTTCAGGAGCCTTGCACCATGCGTTCTTCCATCCTCGCCTCGACCCTCGCCCTCTCGCTGCTGGCCGCCGGTACGGCCGGCGCCGCAGGCAGTGCCGCCTCCGCACAGAGCGCCGCGCCGACCCTGGTGGCCGCAGCGACCGGCGGCTACAGCGGCCCCAGCACCGTGCCCGTCAGCACCGTGCGCCAGTTGCTCGACAGCGGCCGTGACGACCAGCAGGTGCGGCTGCAGGGCCGCATCGTGTCGCACGATGGTGGCGAGAACTACACCTTCGCCGACGACACCGGCCGCATCCGCGTGGAAATCGAGCCACAGCACTTCCCGGCCGGCCGCACGCTGGGCGCCGAGCAGCGCGTGGAACTGCACGGCGAATTCGAGAAGGGCCTGCGCACCACCGAGGTGGAGGTCGAGCGCCTGATCGTCCTCAACTGAGGAAGTCGCGCAGCGCGAACAGCACCGCGTCGGGCGCCTCGCTCATCAGGGCATGGCCGGCCTTCACCGTCACCACGCGGGCCCCCGGCGCCTTGTCGCGCAGCGCCTTGGTGGCGCGCGGCGGTGTCATCTGGTCGGCGCCGCCCAGCAGGAAGAGTACCGGGCAGCGTACCTTCTCCATCGCCGCCTCCCCGCCCGCATAGTCGTTGCAGGCCTTGAAGCCGGTGTGGAAGACGTTGACGGCCGTGTTGCTCGCCAGCACCCGCCGCATCAGCGCCCGCGATCCGCCCATCAGCCAGGTGCCCGGTCCGAGCGAGGAGGGCGGCGGCGCCAACATGGAATGCGAGAACACGTTGACCATGTCGATGGCCTTCTGCGGCGCGTTCAGCGAACTCTCCAGCAGCGCTGGCGACACCACCATCGGATAGGCCGTGCCCACCAGTGCCAGATGCGTGATGCGATCCGGCGCCCGCGCCGCCGCCTCCAGGGCGATCAGCGAGCCGAAGCTGTGGCCCACCAGCGCGGCGCGCCCCACGCCAGCGGCATCGAGCAGCGCGAGCACGAAGTCGGCCGCCGCCTCCACCGAGGCGGGCGGCGCGCCCTCACTCCGGCAGTGGCCGGGAAGGTCCACCGCCAGCACGTTCCAGCCGTGGTGCGCGAACCAGCGGCTCTGCAGGATCCACACGCTGTGGTCGTTGAGCACACCGTGGATGAAGACGACGGTGGGCCTGGCGGCGTCGAAGGGCTTGCCGCCGGTATAGGCATAGGCGCGGTGGCCGTTGACCTGCAATTCCATCTCAGGCTCCCGCTTTCTCGGCAGCCTTGAGGGCGCGCTTGAGGTCGTCGATCAGGTCGTCCGCATCCTCCAGACCGATCGACAGGCGGATCGTCCCCTGGCCGATGCCGGCGCCTGCCAGCGCCTCGTCGCTCATGCGGAAGTGCGTGGTGCTGGCCGGATGGATCACCAGCGAGCGGCAGTCGCCCACGTTGGCCAGGTGGCTGAACAGCCGCAGCGCCTCGATGAAGGCCTTGCCCTGCGCCCGGCTGCCCTTGATGTCGAAGCTGAACACCGCCCCCGCGCCGCGCGCGCCGCCGCGCAGCAGGCGACCGGCCAGTGCATGGCTGGGGTGCGATTCCAGCAGCGGATGCCCCACGCGCGAGACGAAGGGGTGGCTGGCCAGGAACTGCACGACGCGCTCGGTGTTGGCCACGTGGCGCTCCATGCGCAGCGGCAGCGTCTCGATGCCCTGCAGGATCAGCCATGCCGTGTGCGGGCTCATGGCCGCGCCGAAGTCCCGCAGGCCTTCGCGGCGCGCGCGCAGCAGGAAGGCGCCCACGGTGCTCTCCTCGCTGAACACCATGCCGTGGAAGCCGTCGTAGCCTTGCGTCAGCTCGGGAAAGCGGCCGGAGGCCTCCCAGTCGAAGCTGCCGCCGTCGACCAGCACGCCGCCGATCACCGTGCCGTGGCCCGACAGGAACTTGGTGGCGGAGTGGTAGACCAGGTCCGCGCCCCAGTCGAAGGGCTTGATGAGGTAGGGCGAGGTGAGCGTCGAATCGACCAGCAGCGGCACCTTGGCCTCGCGCGCGATCTGGGCGATGGTGGGAATGTCCAGCACATCCAGGCCGGGATTGCCGACGGTCTCGCCGAAGAGCAGCTTCGTCTCGGGGCGGATGGCGGCGCGCCAGCCGTTGATGTCGCCGGGCTTGACGAAGGTGGTCTCGATGCCGAAGCGCCGCATCGTGTAGTGCAGAAGGTTCTGCGAGCCGCCATAGAGCGCCGTGCTGGCCACGATGTGCGAGCCCGCGCCCATCAGCGTGGCCACGGCCAGGTGCAGTGCGGCCTGGCCGCTGGCGGTCGCGATGGCGCCGATGCCGCCTTCGAGCGCCGCCACCCGTTGCTCCAGCACCGCATTGGTCGGGTTGCTGATGCGGCTGTAGACGTGGCCCGCGCGCTCCAGGTTGAACAGCGCCGCCGCATGGTCGCTGGACTCGAAGACGAAGGAGGTCGTCAGGTGGATGGGCACCGCGCGGGCGCCGGTGGCCGGGTCGGGCGCCGCGCCGGCATGCAGCGCCAGGGTGTCGAAGCCGGGGTCGGAATAGCCGCTCATGGCTGGGCTCCGAGCATGGGGCGTGCGCAAAGGCGAGGTATCAAGCGTGTCTCCTTGTCAGTACCTGCGGGCTGGCCCTGAGAAAAGTGTCGAGGCCGGGCGCCAGTCGCAAGGGATTGTGGGCTATATTTTCAGGACGGTTTCTTGAGGAGCATCCCGATGAAAGTCAGCGACATCCTGCGCGTGAAGGGCAACACGCTCTACACGATCGGCCCCGACGATCCGCTGGCCGAGGCGGTGGGCATCATGGCGGACAAGGACATCGGCTCGCTGGTGGTCATGTCCCATGGCGACCTCGTCGGCATGCTCACCTTCCGCGAGGTCATCCTGCAGCTCCAGCGCAACGGCGGCGCCATCGGCGACACCCGGGTGCGTACGGCCATGGACGATGCGCCGCTGACCTGCACCAACGGGACCGACCTCGACGAGGTCCGCCGCATGATGCTGGAGCGCCATGCCCGCTACATGCCGGTGATGGACAAGCGGATGCTGATGGGCGTGATCAGCTTCTACGACGTGGCGAAGGCCGTGGTGGACAGCCAGAACTTCGAGAACAAGATGCTCAAGGCCTACATCCGCGACTGGCCTGCGGAAGAAGAGAACGCGCAGAACCAGCCCTCGCTCTGAGGCGAGGCCGCGTCAAGACAAGCCGCGTCGCCTGCTCGGGTACGCGGCTTTTTTGCGGCCGTGTGGAGGCGACAGAAGGACGTCACCCCAGTTCAGCGGCTTGATGGATTGTTTCGCGCACCTGCGGATAGATCTGCGCATTCCACTTGCTGCCGCTGAACACGCCGTAGTGGCCCACGCCCGCCTGCAGGTGGTGCGCCTTGAGGTAGGGCCGGATGCTGCTGCACAGGTCTTGCGCCGCTACCGTCTGGCCCACGGCGCAGATGTCGTCGCGCTCGCCCTCCACGGTGAGCAGGGCGGTGCGTCGGATGGCCCGCGGGTCGACGCGGCGGCCGGCGACGGTGAGTTCGCCGCGCGGCAGGTCGTAGGTCTGGAAGACCCGCTCCACCGTCTCCAGGTAGAACTCGGCCGGCAGGTCGTTGACGGCGAAGTACTCCTCATAGAAGGTGCGGATCGCCTGGGCCTTGTCCATTTCGCCCTCGACAAGATGGGCATAGAGGCGGCGGAACTGCTCCTTGTGCCGCTCCATGTTCATGCTCATGAACGCCGACAGCTGCACGAAGCCCGGGTAAACCCGGCGCATGAAGCCGGCATGCGGCAGCGGCACATGGCTGATCAGGTTGCGCTCGAACCAGTCGATGGGCCGCTCGGTGGCCAGCCGGTTGACCTGGGTCGGGTTGATGCGGCAATCCACCGGCCCGGCCATCAGCGTCAGGCTGCGCGGGGCGGCGGGGTCGTCGTCCTCGGCCATCAGTGCGGTGGCGGCCAGGGCGGCCACGCAAGGTTGGCACACCGCCACCAGGTGCACGCCAGGCCCGACCGCGCGCAGGAAGTCCATCAGCTGCAGCGTGTACTCGTCCAGGCCGAAGCGGCCATGGGCCAGCGACACATCGCGCGCGTTGTGCCAGTCGGTGATGTAGACGTCGTGGTCGCGCAGCAGGGTGCGCACCGTTTCGCGCAGCAGGGTGGCGAAATGGCCCGACAACGGTGCGGCCAGCAGCACGGGGGGCTCCGCTGGTGCATCGGCCGGCCGCAATTTGCGAAAGCGCAGCAATGTGCCGAAAGGGGCCTGGAGGGCCTTTTCCTCGACCACGGGCACGGCCTCGCCGTTGGTCGTCACCTCGCGGATGCCGTAGTCGGGACGCTGGTGGGTGAGCTTGAGCCGGTCGAAGACGTCCATCGCCGCCGACAGGCGCCGGGGAATGGTGCGCTCGTTGCCCGCGGCAAAGAGGGCATGTCCGAAGAAGTGCGACAGCTGCCGCAGCGGCGACAGCAGGTCGGCCTGCATTTGATAGGCCTGGTACAGCATGCCCCGGTCAAGGCAAGTTGCGGGCCAAGCCGGTGCACAGGCCGGCTGCGGCCCATGCACTGTTCTGGCACAGGCTTTGCACTGCTGCCGGTGGAGTCACCGACTGGAGCATTCGACATGGCCAAGGCCGTTCTCACCATCAGCAGCAAGAACTACGGCGCGTGGGCCCTCCGCGGGTGGCTGATGTGCAGGCTGGCGGGTCTGGATTTCGTCGAGAAGGTCATCCCGCCCGACGATCCGGCCATGAAGGCGGAGATGCTGTTGCTGTCCTCGTCCATGCTCGTGCCCTCGTTGGAGCATCGGGGCATCCGGGTGTGGGACACCATGGCCATCGGCGAGTACCTGCACGAGAACTTCCCCAAGGCCGGCCTGCTGCCAACCGATGCAGCCGCCCGCGCCCACTGCCGGGCGATCTGCGGCGAGATGCATTCGGGCTTCTCAGCCCTGCGCGGCGCCTTGCCCATGAACATCAAGGCCCGCTTCAAGGACTTCAAGGTGTGGTCGCGCGCACAGGCCGACATCGACCGCATCGTGGCGATCTGGCGCGAATGCCTGTCGACCTATGGCGGCCCCTTCCTCTTCGGCGATCGGCCGGGCCTGGCCGATGCGATGTATGCGCCGGTGGTGACGCGCTTTCGCAGCTACGGCGTGGCGCTGGACGACCTGTGCGCGTCCTACAGCCAGCAGGTGCTGGAACTGCCGGCCATGCGCGAATGGATGGCCGCGGCCCTGCAGGAGCCCGAAGAGATCGACGAGCTCGACGCGGAGTTCTGAGCGCGTGCCGGCGCCTGGCGTGGCCAGGCGGGCAGGGAAGAAAAGTGCTCAGTCGCGGGCCGGCCGAATCGCCGACTTGGGCCGGAATGCCTTACAGACGTCGTCGTGCGTTTCGAGGTAGGGCCCGCCGATCAGGTCGATGCAGTAGGGCACGGCCGCGAAGATGCCGGGCACGATCTGGCTGCCATCGGCCGCCTTGAGGCCCTCCAGCGTCTCGGCGATGGACTTGGGCTGGCCGGGCAGGTTGATGATCAGGCTGCGATCGCGGATCACCGCCACCTGGCGCGACAGGATCGCCGTGGGCACGAAACGCAGGCCGATCTGCCGCATCTGTTCGCCGAATCCGGGCATCTCCTTGTGCGCGACGGCCAGCGTGGCCTCGGGCGTGACGTCGCGCAGGGCGGGGCCGGTGCCGCCAGTGGTCAGCACCAGGCTGCAGCCGGCATCCACCAGCTCGACCAGCGCGGCGCTGATGCGCTCGGCCTCGTCAGGAATCAGCCGCGGCTCGAAGGCGATGGGGTTCTTGAGCGCCCGCGTCAGCCAGTCCTGCAGCGCGGGCAGGCCCTTGTCCTCGTAGACGCCGCTGCTGGCGCGGTCGCTGACCGAGACGATGCCGATCCTGACCGGCGCGAAATCGGCGCCGTCCATCAGGCGTCTTCCTCGCGCGACTGGGCCGCGGCCTGGTCGGCATGGTCGTCGTCCCCATGCACCGACAGTTGCTCGCGGATGCGCTGGAACAGCTCGCGGAAGGCCTTGCCCTGGCGGGGCGCCTCGCCGGGCTTGCCGGCCTGGTGGTCCTTGCGGGCTTGGCGCACCAGGGCCCGCATCTGCTGGGCGTCCGTGCCCGGGTGCGTCTCGATCCAGGCGCCCAGGGCATCGTCGTCGGCCAGCAGGCGCTCGCGCCATTGCTCGGCCTCGTGCAGCATGGCGGTGGCATGGGCGGGGCCGCGGGCCTGCTCGTCGAGGGCGGTGCGCACGGCCTCCAGCGTCTCGGGGTCCAGCTTGCGCATCAGCTTGCCTACGAACTGCGACTGCCGCCGGCGGCCTTCGAAGTTGGTGATGCGGCCGAGTTCCTTGAGGGCTTCGATGAGCCGATCGGGCAGTCGCAGGCGCTCGCGGGCTTCGCCGCGCAGCGTGAGCAGGGCCTCGCCCAGCGCCTGCACTTCGGCGCTTTCGCGCTTGAGGTCGGTCTTGCTGGTCTCGATGCCGCCCTTGAGCTCGCGCTTGTATTCGATGTCGAGTTCGCTGCCTTCGGCGACGAACTGGCCACGGACGAAGTAGCCTTTTTTGGGTTTGCGGGGCATGGCGGGGGAATTGGGTGCGCCGCCCGGCCATCGGGGGCGCGTCGCTATCATTGTCCCTCACATGAGCACCACCACTTCGCGCGCGGAAAGCGGCTTCGCCTACAGCCGAGATTACTTCGAGAACCTGGTCGACACCGCCCTGGCCCATGCCAAGAAGCTGGGTGCCACCGATGCCGGCGCCGAGGCGTCCGAAGGCTGCGGACTGAGCGTCTCGGTGCGCAAGGGTCAGCTCGAGAACGTGGAGCGCAACCGCGACAAGTCGCTGGGCGTCACCGTCTACGTGGGCAACCGGCGTGGCAATGCCAGCACCTCCGACTTCTCGGAAGCGGCCATCCGCCAGACGGTGCAGGCGGCGTACGACATCGCCCGCTTCACGGCCGAGGACCCGGTCGGCGGCCTGCCCGACGAGGCGGACATCGCCAAGGACCATCCGGAACTGGACCTCTTCCATCCCTGGGCCATCGACAGCGAAGGTGCTGCCAAGCTCGCGCTGGAATGTGAGGCCGCAGCCTTGAGCACCGACCGCCGCATCACCAACAGCGAAGGCGCGGGCGTGTCGGCTCAGCAGAGCCATTTCTTCAGTGCGCACACGCATGGCTTCCGCGGCGGCTATGCCAGCTCGCGCCATTCGATCTCGGTCGCGCCCATTGCCGGCCGCGGCGACGACATGCAGCGCGACGCGTGGTACAGCTCCATGCGCTCTGCGGATGAGCTGGCCTCGCCGCAGGCCGTGGGCCGCTATGCGGCCGAGCGGGCGCTGAGCCGGCTGAAGTCGCGCAAGATCAAGACCACCGAATGTCCCGTGCTGTTCGAGTCGCCGCTGGCTGCCGGCCTGCTGGGTGGGCTGGTGCAGGCCGTCAGTGGCGGATCGCTGTACCGGCGCAGCACCTTCCTGCTCGACTCGCTGGGCAAGGATGTGCTGCCCTCGCACATCGACGTGACGGAAGACCCCCACATCCGCCGCGGCAAGGGCAGCGCGCCCTTCGATGACGAGGGTGTGATCACCCGCGCGCGCACCGTGGTCGACGCCGGACGGCTGGAGGGCTACTTCCTGTCGACCTATTCGGCCCGCAAGCTGGGCATGAAGACCACGGGCAATGCCGGTGGCTCGCACAACCTGACGCTGCGCTCGCGCCTGACCGACCCGGCCGACGACCTGGACGCCATGCTGCGCAAGCTGGGCACCGGCCTGTTCGTCATCGAGCTGATGGGCCAGGGCGTCAACTACGTCACCGGCGACTATTCGCGCGGCGCGAGCGGCTTCTGGGTCGAGAACGGGCAGATCGCGTTCCCGGTGCAGGAGATCACCATCGCCGGCAACCTCAAGTCGATGCTGATGGGCATCCAGGCCGTGGGGGCCGACGCCTACAACTACGGCGCCAAGACGGTCGGGTCGATGCTGATCGACCGCATGAAGGTGGCCGGGGCCTGAGGGTTCAGGCGCTGCGCGCCGCCTCCGGCAGGGCCGTGAGGTGCGCGAGCAGCGTGCGCGCCTGAGGCGACAGCGTCGCCTCGTCGCGCACGCAGGCCCGCAGTTGGCGGCCTGCCCATTCATCTGCCAAGGGCACCCGCGCCAGTGCCATGGTGCGCGCGCACCGCGCTGCCGCCGTGTGCGGCACCACCCCGGCGCCGATGCCCTGCGCGGCCATGCGGCACACCGCGTCGAAACTGCGCACCCGCGCCCGGTAGCGCGACGGCAGCCCGGCTGCACGGATCTGGCGGCTGATGTGTTCCTGCAGCGGATTGCCGGCGGCCAATCCCACCCATTCCGCATCGCCCAGCTCGGAGAGCGCTGCGCGGCGCCGACGGGCCAGCGCATGGCCGCGCGGCAGCACCAGCACCAGGTCGTCGCGGCGGAAGGCGTGGTCTTCCAGGCCGCCGAAGTCGGCGAGCTGCGAGGCAATGCCGATGTCCGCCAGGCCGGCGCGCACCGCATCCGCTACATCGGCGCTGGCGCGTTCGTCCAGGTCCACCGAGACCTGCGGATGCGCCGCCAGGAAGTCGGCCAGGGGACCCGGCAGGTGCTCCATCAGCGCGGCGGTGTTGGCCAGCAGGCGCACGCGGCTGCGCAGGCCCTGGCCGTGCTCGGCCATCTCGCCATACAGGCACTGCATCTGCGCCAGCACTGTGCGGGCATGGTGCAGCAACGTGCGGCCCGCCTCGGTGGGTGTCACGCCCGCCGCATGGCGATGCAGCAGCGGGCCGCCCAGCGCCTGCTCCATGCCGCGCACCCGCTGGCTGGCGGAGGCCAGCGTCATGGGGGCTCGGTCGGCGCCGCGGGTGAGGCTGCCGGCCTCGACCACGTGGACGAAGAGGCGCAGGTCGGTCAGGTCGAATCGCATGGGGCACAAGTTAGCACGCGAGGGCGGCCGCGGGGGTGGCCGGCGGCCGCCCTCAGGCATGGCCATAGGGGGCTGCGTTTCTTCCGCATTGGCGGGGAGCGGCCGGGGCGGCCAGACTTCGGGCCTTCACCCACTGCGTCGCCCTTGCCGACCCTCACGCCATGGCCCGTCCTTGCCACCCGCCGACTGCTGCATCGACCGGCCACGTGCGCCATGTCGGCTGAGCTGTCCTCGGGCCCATTCTGGGCGCTGACCGCCGGCGTCTTCGTGCTCGCCGGGGCCGTGAAGGGGCTGCTCGGCCTGGGCCTGCCCACGCTGTCGATGGCCCTGCTCGCGCTCTGGATGCCGCCGGCCCAGGCGGCGGCGCTGCTGGTGCTGCCGTCGCTGGTGACCAATCTCTGGCAGGCCGGACCCTGGCGCGAGGCCTTGGCGCTGCTGCGCTGCACGATGGGTCTGCAGGTCGGCATGGCTGCAGGCACGCTGGGCGGACTGGCGGTTTGGGGCCCGCCTTCGGGTCGCAGCGGCGTGCTGCTGCTGGGGCTGGCGCTGATGGCCTATGCCGCCTGGGGCCTCGCCGGCCGTGCGGCGAGCTTGACGCCTGCGCAGGCGCGCTGGATGGGGCCGGCGGCCGGCTTGTTCACCGGCGTTCTGACAGCGCTCACCGGCGTGTTCGTGTTGCCCGTGGTGCCCTATCTGCAGGGCCTGGGGCTGCCGCGGGCCGCGTTGATGCGGGCGATGGGCCTGTCTTTCAGCACCTGCACACTGGCGCTGGGCATCGGGCTGGCGGGCAATTCGGACGGCGTGCCGGCCGCGTCGTGGTGGCCTTCGCTGGCCTTGCTGGTGCCGGCCTGGCTCGGCATGGCGCTGGGGCGGCGTCTGCAGGCGCGCCTGCCGTTGCCGGTGTTCCGGCGCTGCTTCTTCGCCGGGCTCGCGCTGCTGGGCGGATGGATGGTGCTGCGCGGGGCAGTCTGAGCGGATGCGGACTGGGCGCAGGCCCCGAACGGCGGCGCGCGTTCAGGCCCGCAGCGCCTGCCAGACCCGCTCGATGGCCTGCCGGTAGGGCAGGGTAAAGCCGTCCAGCGGCTCCTGCGGCGTGAGCCAGCGGAAGTCGAACACCAGACCGTCCTCTTCCGGGCTTCCGTGGGCGGTGTGTTCGAAGCGCTCGGGCAGCGGCGCGTCGATGCGCAGCAGGAACAGATGCCACAGCTGCTCGTGCGTGTGGTCGTTGCCCTCGTGGCCTGCGGCGCAATGGCGCAGCAGCGTGCCCAGAGGCTGGAGCGGGCCGTCGAAGCGCAGGCCGGATTCCTCCAGCAGTTCGCGGCGGACTGCTTCTTCGGGTGACTCGCCGGGCTCGATGGTGCCCTTGACCAGTTGCATGCCGCGGTCCCCCGGATGGTGGAAGACCAGCAGCCGGCCGCGCGCGTCCACCACGCAGGCGCAGGCCTTGCCGATGGGGGCGACGGCCGGCGTGTCCATGCAATCAGCCGGCGAGTGCGGCCTTGACCGCGGCACTGACCTGGCCCATCTCGGCCTTGCCCGCCAGGCGCTGCTTGGCGGCGCCCATCACCTTGCCCATGTCGCCGGGCCCGCTGGCGCCCAGCTCGGCCACGATGGCCTTGACCTCGGCGTCGATTTCGTCGGCGCCCAGGCGCTGGGGCAGGTAGGCCTCGAGCACGGCGACCTCGGCGGCTTCCTTGTCGGCCAGTTCGGTGCGGCCGGCCTGGGTGAAGGCGGTGATGGAGTCCTTGCGCTGCTTGATCATCTTGTCGATCACGGCCACGACGGCGGCGTCATCCAGCTCGATGCGCTCGTCCACTTCCTTCTGCTTCATCGCGGCCAGCAGCAGGCGGATGGTGCCCAGGCGCTCGGCTTCCTTGGCGCGCATGGCGGTCTTCATGTCTTCGGTGATGCGGGCCTTGAGGCTCATGGTGCGTCCTTGCTGGGTGAAGAAGAGGGAGTGGGAAAAAGACGAAAGCCGCGGCAGGTTTCCCCGGCGCGGCTTGCTTGGTGCGCGACCGGCGGCGTCGAGGACGTGCCGGTGTTGCCTGCAGATCGATCAGTACAGCTTCTTGGGCAGCTGCATGCTGCGCACGCGCTTGTAGTGGCGCTTGACGGCCGCGGCCTTCTTGCGCTTGCGCTCGGCGGTCGGCTTTTCGTAGAACTCGCGGGCGCGCAGGTCGGTCAGCAGGCCGAGCTTTTCGATGGTGCGCTTGAAGCGGCGCAGCGCGACGTCGAAGGGCTCGTTTTCTTTAACGCGGATGGTGGTCATTGATTCAAAGAGATGTTGAATGTGACCAGGGAAGATCGAGGCCCCCGGCCGGTGGTCCTCAACTCGAAAGATTTGCGGCCCGCTGAGGGGTAGGCCAAAGTTAGCCGGCTAATGTAGCAGATTTAGGAGCGCCGCTCAAGCTGCCTCGGGTGCTTGGCGGCGCGTGCCTGGCGCGACGCCGGAGACGATGGGGCTGAGGCGCCGTATCCCCGGCAACCCGCGTCGTCGTGCTGCGCCAGCGGTGGCCCGGCGCGCTCAGCCGGCCTGCAGCGCCTGCGCGCAGGCGTGTGCGCTGGCCCAGGCCCACTGGAAGTTGTAGCCGCCCAGCCAGCCGGTCACGTCCACCGTCTCGCCGATGAAGAAGAGGCCGGCCTGGCGCGCGGCTTCCAGGGTCTGCGAGGACAGCTCGCGCGTGTCCACGCCGCCGGCCGTGACCTCGGCCTTCTTGTAGCCCTCGGTGCCGTCGGGCACCAGCGACCAGCGGCTGATGCGCTCGGCCAAGCGGGCCAGTGACTTGTCGGCCGCCTCGTTGATGGGCCGCTGCAGGCCCGGGTCCTCGCCGGTCCAGGCATCGGCCAGTCGCGAGGGCACCAGCGTCGCCAGTTCGTTCGCCACCCGCTTGCGCGAATCGCGCTTCGCCTCGGTCAGGCGGGCCTGCACGTCGGTGCCCGGTGCGAAGTCCAGCGTCAGCGGCGTGCCGGGCTGCCAGTAGCTGGAGATCTGCAGGATGGCCGGCCCCGAAAGCCCGCGGTGGGTGAACAGCAGGTCCTCGTCGAAGCGCATCCGCGCCTTGCCGCTGCCGGTGCTGATGGCGACCGGCAGCGCCAGGCCGGCGAGTTGCGCATAGGGCGCCCAGGCCTGGCCGCCGAAGGTCAGCGGCACCAGCGCGGGCCGCGGGGCGATGGTCCGCAGGCCGAACTGCGCCGCGATGCGCCAGCCGAAGTCGGTGGCGCCGATCTGCGGGATGGCCAAGCCGCCCGTGGCGATGACCAGTTGTGGCGCCTCCACCGGCCCCCGTGCGGTCTGCAGCCAGTAGCGGCCAGCCCCGGCGTCGAAGGCGACCGACTGCACGGCGCAGGGCTGCCAGCGTTCGACCCGGCCGTCGGCGCATTCGGCCAGCAGCAGATCGATGATCTGCTGCGAGGGCCCGTCGCAGAAGAGCTGGCCCTTGTGCTTCTCGTGCCAGGCGATGCCGTGGCGGTCCACCAGCGCGATGAAGTCGGCGGGCGTGTAGCGGGCCAGGGCCGAGCGGCAGAAATGCGGGTTCTCGCCCAGGTAATGGCGCTGCGGCGCGCGCGGGTCGAGTTCGCGGTTGGTGAAGTTGCAGCGGCCACCGCCGGAGACGCGGATCTTCTCGGCCACGCGCTCGGCATGGTCGATGAGCAGCACGCGCAGGCCGCGCTGGCCGGCCTGCGCCGCGCAGAAGAGGCCGGCGGCACCGGCGCCGATGACGATGGCGTCGAAGTTGGAGGACATGGGGCGCGCAGTATCCGTTGCCCGGCCGGGCTGCAAGTTGCTGAGGTCGGCGTCGCCCGGCGCGAAGTCGGCCGCGCAGGTCCTCATCGATGCCGGCCGAGGCTGACCTCTACCAGGGCGGCGCGGAACGCTTCGGTTCAGGTCCCGAAGCGTGACGAGGCCGTGTCGCCGACCGCCGCCATGCCGCGCAGCACATCCCCCACCACGATGATCGACGGGCTGCCCAGGCCACTGTGCGCCAGATCGGCGACCAGCGTGCCCAGGGTGGCGACGATCTGCCGTTGCCGCGGCAGGCTGGCATGCTGCACTACCGCCACCGGCGTGGCGGCCGGCAGGCCGCCGGCCAGTAACTGCTGCTGGATGTGGGCCGCGCCGGCCACGCCCATGTAGATGACCAGCGTCAGCCGCGCGTCGCGGGCCGTGGCGGCCAGGGCGGCCCAGTCGGTACTGTCGTGGCGCGCGCTGTCGGCCGCGCCGGTCTTGGCATGGCCGGTGACGAACACCACGCCCGCCGCATGGTCGCGGTGGGTCAGCGGCACGCCCAGTGCCGTCACCGCGGCCAGGCCGGCGGTGATGCCGTTGACCACCTCGCAGGCGATGCCGGCCTCGCGCAGGTGCTCAACCTCTTCGCCGCCGCGGCCGAAGACGAAGGGATCGCCGCCCTTGAGGCGCACCACGGTCTCGCCTTCCTGCACGGCGGTGATCATCAGCTTCTCGATGAAGGACTGCGGCGTGCTCTTGCAGCCGCCGCGCTTGCCGACGTGCACGATGCGCGCGTCGGGCCGGGCCCACTGCAGGATCTCGTCGTTGACCAGGTCGTCCACCAGCAGCACGGTCGCGGCCTGGATGGCCTTCACGGCCTTGAGGGTGAGCAGTTCCGGATCGCCCGGGCCAGCACCGACGAGGGTGCAGCGGCCAAGGGGGCGGGAGGCGTTCGTGGGCGTGTTCATGCGTGGGCGGCCAGCTGGCGGATGTGCGCGACCTGGGCGGCGATCGCATCGGGAAGGGGCAATTCGCCCGCCAGCACGCGGCGGGTGTAGGCGGCGGTGGCGACGGCGTCGAGTTCGGCCGGCAGGCCGGGGATCTCGGCCAGTGTGCCGGGCTGCTGCGTCTGCAGCGCCTGGCGCTGGCCGCGCACGAAACCTTCGACGTGCAGGGTGCGGCGCGGATCCACCACCACCTCGCCTTCGAGGCCGCGCGAGAGCATGGCTGTCATGCCCAGCAACTCGAACAGCTCGGTCATCACCGTGCCGAAGGCGGGATGGGTGTAGCTGCCCACCACCACCGCCGGGCCGGCCACCGGCTGCATCAGCTTGACCACGCTGTGGCCCGCGTTGCGCAGGCCGACCACGCGGCGCACTTCCAGCAGGCGCTTGAGGCCGCCGTGCAGCAGGCCGGTGTCGACCACGGCGATCTGGCCGGTGTCCAGCGGCGTCAGCGTCGTCGCTTCGGCATGGCCCAGTTCGGCCAGCACCTCGGCGGCCGTGACCCGGCTGCTTTCGGTGCGGCTGCCGTGCACCAGCACCGGCAGGCCTTCGCGGGCCAGCAGCAGCGCCAGCAGGGGCGTGAGCACCGGCAAACGGCGCGCGCCGTTGTAGCTGGGTAGCACGACCACCGGACCGGCCAGGCTCTGCACGCAGGCCAGCCGCGCATGGGTGGCGTCGAGGAAGCCGGCCATCTCCTGCGTGGTCTCGCCCTTGACGCGCATGGCCAGGCAGAACGCACCGATCTCCAGGTCGGTGACGCTGCCGTCCAGCACCTGGCCGAAGAGGTCGGCCGCCTGCTCGCGGGCGAGGGGCTTCGCGCCGCGCGCGCCGCGGCCGATTTCCTTGATGTAGTGCGCAATGCTTCCCATGGGTGGCCGGATTGTCCCGCAGCGCTTATGCCGGAATGCGAGGGCGCTTATGCCGCCTGGCGATGCAGGCGCACCGGCGTCTCGCGCACCATGCGGCGCAGTTCGGGCACGCAGGAGCCGCAGTGGGTGCCGCAGCGCAGCGCCTGTTGCAGGCTGGCCAGGCGCTCGCCCTCGCTGCCGTCGCAGGCCGCCAGGTGCTCGCCGATGGTCTGCGCCGCCACGCCGAAGCAGTTGCACACGGTCTTGCCGCGCGACACCACCGCTACCGGCGCCGTCGCCTGGTACGACAGCAGGCGACGGCCGAAGGCCTGAGCCGGCAGCCGGTCCTGGATCAGCGTCTTGAGCCAGCCCTCGGCGCGGGTGTCGCCAGCCAGCAGCACGGCGCGCACATGGGCGATTTCACCGTCGCGCTGCAGCCGCACGGCGCGGCGGTGGCCGCGGGCCGGGTCGGCGTAGCGCAGGGCCTGACCGTCGCCCAGGCCGAGCAGGGCCTCGATGCGGTCGACCAGCGCGGCGGGCGGTGGCCTGTCGGCTGCGACGCGCAGCAGCACGCCGCCTTCGCCGCCACCGGCACCTTCGTCGCCGAAGGGCACGCAGCTGACAAAGCGCAGGTCGCGCGCCGCCTCGCGCAGCGCCTGCCGCACGGCCAGCGCCCGGTCGGCGGGCAGCCAGGCGATGCCCAGCAGCGTCCAGGGCAGGGCCGCGCGGCGGATGCGCACGGCCGCGTGCTTGAGTTCGGGCTGCTTGGAGGTGGGGCAGAAGGTGGGCGTCGTCAGGCCGTTGACGCCGGTCATCTCCCGGCCCTGCGGGTCCCGGCCGCCGAGGAACTCCTCGCCCCAGTGCATCGCGAGGAAGGTCTGCGCCGGCGCCAGCGTGGCATCGGGCTGCACCGGCAGCACCGCGCTGCCGCGGCGGGAGCTGACCTCGACCAGGTCGCCGGCCGCCAGGCCTTCGCGGGCCATGTCCTGCGGGGCCATCTGCAGCGCCGGCTCGGCCACATGGCCGAACAGCCGGCCGAGCGTGCCGGTGCGGCTCATGCCGTGCCACTGGTCGCGCAGGCGGCCGGTGTTGAGTGCATAGGGCCAGTCGGCGTCGCGTGCCTCGGCCAGCGGGCGCCAGGGCTCGGGGCTGAAGCGGGCGCGGCCGTCGGGCGTGGCGAAGACGCCGTCCTGGTACAGGCGCGCCGTGCCGGCCGCTTGCCCTTCCGGCATGGGCCACTGCTGCGGGCCGAGTTCGTCCAGCAGGGCGTAGGAAAGGCCGGTGATGTCCAGGTCGCGGCCACGGGTGGTGGCGCGGTGCTCGTTCCAGACCTGCTCGGGCGTGTCGTAGGCGGTGAGGGCGTGCGTGGCGGGTGCCAGTGCCTGCAGGGCCAGCCGCGACTGCAGCCGCCGGCCGAAGTCGGCCGCGATGGCCCAGTCGTGGCGCGCCTCGCCGGGCGCCGCGACGGCGGGCCGCACGCGCGAGATGCGCCGCTCGCTGTTGGTGACCGTGCCGTCCTTCTCGCCCCAGGTGGTGGCGGGCAGCAGCAGGTCGGCGAAGGCAACCGTGGCGGTGGTGGCGAAGGCTTCCTGCAGCACGACGAATTCGCAGCGCTCCAGCGCCCGACGCACCAGCGCCTGGTCGGGCATGGACTGGGCGGGGTTGGTGCAGGCGATCAACAGCGCGCGCACCCGGCCTTCGGCGGCGGCACGGAACATCTCGATGGCGCTCAGGCCCGGCGTGGCCGGGATGGTCGGAACGCCCCAGAAGGCGGCCACCTCGGCCCGGTGATCGGCGTTGGCCATGTCGCGGTGCGCGGGCAGCAGGTTCGACAGGCCGCCCACCTCGCGGCCGCCCATGGCATTGGGCTGGCCGGTCAGCGAGAAGGGGCCGGCACCCGGTTGGCCGATCTGGCCCGTGGCAAGGTGCAGATTGATGAGCGCCGCGTTCTTGTCCGTGCCGTGCGAGGACTGGTTCAGTCCCATGCAATACAGGCTGAGCGTGGGCGCACGGCGCGCCGCATCGCCGGTGCCGCCGGTGGCGAACAGGCGCGCGGCTTCCACGATGTCGGCAATGGGCAGGCCACAGATCTCGCTCACGCGCTCGGGGGTGCAGTCCTGCACCGTTGCGCGCAGCGCCTCTAAGCCATGGGTGTGGGCGTCGATGAAGGCGGCGTCGGTCCAGCCTTCGCGCAGCATCACATGCAGCAGGCCGTGGAAGAGCATGACGTCGCTGCCCGGTTGCAGCGCCAGGTGCAGGTCGGCGATCTCGCAGGTGTCGGTGCGGCGCGGGTCGACCACCACGATCTTCATGGCCGGGTTGGCGCGCTTCGCTTCTTCGATGCGGCGGAAGAAGATGGGATGCGCCCATGCCGTGTTGCTGCCGGCGATGAACAGGCAGCCGGCGTCCTTCACGTCGTCGTAGCAGGCAGGCGGAGCGTCGGCGCCCAGTGTCCTCTTGTAGCCGGCCACGGCGCTGCTCATGCACAGGCGCGAGTTGGTGTCGAGGTTGTTGGTGCCGATGAGGCCCTTGGCCAGCTTGTTGAAGACGTAGTAGTCCTCGGTGAGCAGCTGGCCCGACAGGTAGAAGCCGACGGCATCCGGGCCGTCCTCGGCGATCACGCGCGCGAAGCGATCGGCGGCGAGGTCCAGCGCCTCGTTCCAGCCGATGGCGTGGGGCGCTTTGCCGCGCGCGGGTCGCAGCGCCGGTGCCAGCAGCCGCGTCTGCTGCGCGATGGCGGGCGAGGCCGTCAGGTGCAGCGTGCTGCCCTTGGTGCACAGGCGGCCGAAGTTGGCAGGGTGGGACGGGTCGCCGCGCACGCCGGTGATGCGGTCGCCTTCGGTCTGGATGAGCACACCACAGCCCACGCCGCAGTACGGACAGGTGGAGCGCGTTTCCTCAGCCATGCGCCGGCTCCCCGAAGATCAACTGCTCGCGCAACTCCGCCACGCTGCGGCCTTCGCGCAGCAGGTCCAGGTACCAGCCGCCGCCCTCGGCATCGCCGTAGAGGCAGGCGCCGACCAGCCGCTCGTCCTTGAGCACCAGCTTGCGGTAGACACCGCCTTCGGGGTCGCGCAGCACCAGCATCTCAGTGCCTTCGCCGCCCATGAAGTCGCCGGCCGACAGCAGTTCGACACCCGTCACTTTGAGCTTGGCCGAGACGGTGCTGCCCTCGTAGCGGCCGATGCCCATCTGCGCCAGGTGGTTGGCCGCCACGCGGCCCTGCTCGAACAGCGGCGCAACCAGGCCGTAGGCCACGCCGCGGTGCTGGGCGCATTCGCCCACGGCGTAGATGCGGCCGTCGGTCCCGGTCTGCAGCGTGTCGCTGACCACGATGCCGCGCTCGCAATACAGCCGCATCTGCTGCGCCAGCGCGATGTGCGGCCGGATGCCGATGGCCATCACCACCAGGTCCGCGGGCAGCTCGCTGCCGTCCGTGAGGCGCACCGCGCGCACGCGGCCCTGGCCGTCGTCCAGCAGCGCCTCGGTCTGCGCGCCCAGGCGGAAGTTCAGGCCTTGTTGTGTTTCCAGCGTCTGGCGCAGCAGCGTGGCGGCCTCGGCGTCGAGCTGGCGCTCCATCAGCCACTCGTTGCGGTGCACCACAGTGACGGCCATGCCGCGACGGGCCAGGCCGCTGGCGGCTTCCAGGCCTAGCACGCCGCCGCCGACGACCACGGCATGGCGGTGCGTGCGGGCGGCCTCGATCATGGCCTCGGTGTCGGCGATGTCGCGGTGGGCGAGCACGCCGCGCAGGCCGGCGCCCGGCACCGGCAGCACCACGGGCTGCGAGCCGGTGGCCAGCAGCAGCCGGTCGTAGGCTGCCTCGGTGCCGTCGTCGGCGCGCACGATGCGGCGGGCGCGGTCCACCTGCGTGACGGTGCGGCCCGCATGCAGGGTGATGCCCTGCTCGCGGTACCAGTCCCAGTCGTTCAGCACGATGTCCTGCAGGCTGCGCTCGCCGGCCAGCACCGGCGACAGCAGGATGCGGTTGTAGTGCGGATGCGGCTCGGCACCGAACACCGTGATGTCGTAGAGCCCCGGCGCGATGGCCAGCAGCTCCTGCACCGTGCGCATGCCAGCCATGCCGTTGCCGATCACCACCAGTTTCTGCCGCATCCTTGTCTCCTGCGTGCCGTGTTCCCGCGTGGCCGCCCTCAGGCGGCCTGCTTCTCCACGTGGCCTTGCCGGGTGTAGAGGAAGTCGATCACCGCCTTGCGGTAGTGCACGTAGTCGCGGTCCTCGGCCAGTTCCACGCGATTGCGCGGGCGGGGCAGGTCCACCGCCAGCGCCTCGCCGATGGTGGCGGCCGGGCCGTTGGTCATCATCACGATCTTGTCGGACAGCAGCACGGCTTCGTCCACGTCGTGCGTGACCATCACCACGGTGCTGTGCGTCTTCTGCACGATGGCCAGCAGCTCGTCCTGCAGCTTGGCGCGCGTCAGGGCGTCGAGCGCGCCGAAGGGCTCGTCCATCAGCAGCACCTTGGGTTCCATGGCCAGGGCGCGGGCGATGCCCACGCGTTGCTTCATGCCGCCGGAGATCTCGCCGGGCCGCTTGTGCGTGGCCGCCGTCAGGCCCACCAGCGCGAGGGCATCGGTGGTGCGCTGGCGCAGCTGGGCCTTGGACTCGGTGCCGCCGAAGACACGCTCCACGCCCAGGTGGATGTTCTCGAAGCAGGTCAGCCAGGGCAGCAGCGAATGGTTCTGGAACACCACCGCGCGCTCGGGGCCGGGGCCGGCGATCTCCTTGTTGGCGCACAGCAGCGCGCCCTGCGTGGGCCGGGTGAGGCCGGCGATGAGGTTCAGCAGCGTGCTCTTGCCGCAGCCGGAGTGGCCGATCAGCGCCACGAACTCGCCCTTGGCCACCGTGAGGTCGATGTTCTGCAGCGCGACGAAGCGGCCCTTGGGCGTCTTGAAGGCCTGCTCGACGCCCTGGATCTGGATGAACCTGGCATCGGCAGCGGAGGTGGAAACGGCGGTGTTCACGACTTGACCTCTTCGAAGGTGAATGCGGTGGCGAGCTTGACCAGGGCCATCTCCAGCAGCAGGCCCACGATGCCGATCACGAAGATGGCGATGATGATGTTCTTGACGTTGAGGTTGTTCCACTCGTCCCAGACCCAGAAGCCGATGCCCACGCCGCCCGTCAGCATCTCGGCCGCCACGATCACCAGCCAGGCGGTGCCCACGGCCAGGCGCACGCCGGTGAGCATGTAGGGCAGCACGGCGGGGAAGAGGATGCGGGTGAGGATCTTCCATTCCGACAGGTCCAGCACGCGGGCCACGTTCATGTAGTCCTGCGGCACGCGCTGCACGCCCACGGCGGTGTTGATGACCATCGGCCAGATCGAGCAGATGAAGATGGTCCAGATGGCGGCCGGGTTGGCGCCCTTGAAGACCAGCAGGCCGATGGGCAGCCAGGCCAGCGGCGACACCGGGCGCAGCAGGCTGATCAGCGGGTTGAACATGCGCGCCAGGAACACCGAGCGGCCGACGGCGAAGCCCGCCGGAATGCCGACCAGCGCCGCCAGGCCGAAGCCCACCGCCACGCGCTGCAGCGAAGCCAGCACGTTCCAGCCCACGCCCTGGTCGTTGGGGCCGTTGCTGTAGAAGGGGTCGGCGAAGACCTGCACCGCCTGCTTCCAGGTCTCGGCCGGGCCCGGAAAGCTGCCGCCGCTGCGCGCGGCCACCAGCTCCCACACCAGCAGCAGCAGGCCAAAGCCCAGCAGCGGCGGGACGATGCGCAGCCACAAGCCGCTGAAGTCGCGCGAGGCACGCGCCGCCTTGGCCGGCTGGGCGGGCGCCGCCGGCACATCGGGCGCAGACACCACGGTCAGCGGCTTGGCCGGCACATGCACGGACGGGGACGGGGCCGCGATGTCGGCCTCGCGCGGAAGATGGAAGACGGCGGCAACCATGGTGATGGGCTCCTGGTGGATGGAGGGTGCGGCCTCAGGCGCGGACCTTGAACGAATCGGCGTACTTGGCCGGCTCCTTGCCGTCCCACACCACGCCGTCGATGAGCTTGCTGCTGCGCATCGGGCTGGCGGGCACCGGCGTCTTGGTGGCGGCGGCGGCCTGCTTGTAGATGTCGATGCGGTTGATCTCGGTGGCCACCTTCAGGTAGTCCGGATGCTCCTTGAGCAGGCCCCAGCGCTTGTGCTGGGTGAGGAACCACATGCCGTCGGACAGGTAGGGGAAGTTCACCGCGCCGTCGTTGTAGAACTTCATGTAGTTCGGGTCGTCCCAGGTCTTGCCCAGGCCGTTCTGGTAGCGGCCCAGGATGCGCTGGTTGATGGCGTCCACGCTGGTGTTGACGTAGCTCTTCTCGGCGATGGTCTCGGCCATCTTGTTCTTGTTCGAGAGGCCGCCGTCGATCCACTTGCCGGCCTCCAGGATGGCGGCCGTCACGGCGCGGGCCGTGTTGGGGTACTTCTTGACGAAGTCGGCCGAGGTGCCCAGCACCTTCTCGGGGTGGTCCTTCCAGATGTCCTGCGTGGTCACGGCGGTGATGCCGATGCCGTCCATGATGGCCCGGTGGCCCCAGGGCTCGCCCACACAGAAGCCGTCCATGTTGCCCACGCGCATGTTGGCCACCATCTGCGGCGGCGGCACCACGATGGACTTGGCGTCCTTCATCGGGTTGATGCCGTTGGCCGCCAGCCAGTAGTACAGCCACATGGCATGGGTGCCGGTGGGGAAGGTCTGGGCGAAGGTGTATTCGCGCTTGTCGGTGGCCATCAGCTTGGCGAGCGAAGCGCCGTCCACCGCGCCCTTGTCGGCCAGCTTTTTCGACAGCGTGATGGCCTGGCCGTTGTTGTTGAGGGTCATGAGCACGGCCATGTCCTTCTTGGGGCCGCCGATGCCGAGGTGCACGCCGTAGATCAGGCCGTAGAGCACGTGGGCGAAGTCCAGATCGCCATTGACCAGCTTGTCGCGCACGCCGGCCCAACTGGCTTCCTTGCTGGGGACGATCTTCACGCCGTACTTCTTGTCGATGCCCAGCACCGAGGCCATGACGACGCTCGCGCAATCGGTCAGCGGGATGAAGCCGATCTTGACCTCCTCCTTCTCGGGTTTGTCAGAGCCCTGGGCCCAGACGCAGGCGCGCAGGGCAGGATCGATGGTCAGGGCGCTGGCAGCGGCGGCCTGCAGCACGCGGCGGCGGCTCAGCGGGGCGGGGCGGTTGGCGTCGGTCATGGGCAGACTCCGGGGCAAGAAGGGCAGCGAAGGGGAAAAACAAAAAGGCGTCCTCGCCGCGCCGGGCCCATCGCATGCGGTGCATGCCATGGAGCCAGCGGGAGAGGACGCCTTTGTCCTGTGTCCGGCCTGCCTTGCCCGCCTTTGGGCGCCGCCTGCCGGACGACCGTTTCCGGTCTGTGGTCAGGACTATGCAAGCGGTGTGCCAGGATGGGCTGATGGGCGGTCCAAGGTGGCTTCGTCAGAGGGAGAAGGGCCGGACAGGGCTTGCCGAGCCCACTGCTGCAGGCGTCCCCGGGCGACCGTCATGCGCCACGGACGTGCGCCGCGGATTGCTGCTGTGCACCAAAAGCAGCTGTGGTGCGGGCGTCAGCGCCGGTTCTGTGTCAACCTGGGGCGCGGCTGCGCAGGGGCCCGGCT
Organism: Pseudacidovorax sp.; assembly: GCF_017991995.1. Taxonomy (GTDB): domain Bacteria; phylum Pseudomonadota; class Gammaproteobacteria; order Burkholderiales; family Burkholderiaceae_C; genus Xenophilus. The sequence goes on from NZ_JAGOPN010000003.1 coordinate 358,625, forward strand.
CAGCGCGGGGCGCTGCCGCCCAGCGGCAGGAAGTCGGCCATGGCCAGCACCGACTCCGCCACATCCACCAGGCGGCGGTTCTGGTTCATGGCGGTCTGGCGCAGCATCTTGTGCGCCTCTTCCTCGCTGAGCTGGCGGTGGGCCATCAGCAGGCCCTTGGCGCGCTCGACCACCTTGCGCTCGTTGAGCGAGGCGCGCACGGTCTGCAGTTCGTCGTTCATGGCCTGCAGGCGGCGCGACTGCTCCTGCACCATCTGCAGCACCGAACGCTCGAGGTTGCGGCCGTAGCCGGCTGCGGGCGCCTCGGCGGTCTCGCCGGCGGCGTCGGCGAAGAAGTCGCCCGGTGTCACCGCCTCGGCTTGCAGCGCCTCGTAGCGTTGCAGTTCGGCGCGGGCTTGTTCGATCTTGCGGCCGCAGAGGGCGCGCAGTCCGCGGGCCAGCCCGTCCTCGATGGCCTGCATGGCGTCGATGCGGCGGGTGCAGCCCTCGAACCACTGTGGGCTCAGGTTGGCGTCGAGCACCGTGCCGGCGGGCGAGGTGCAGCCGATGCGGCGCAGCCGCTCCAGTTCGGCCAGGTGGGCCGGCGCCTGGCTGGCCTGCCATTGGGCACGCAGCGCCTCGTCGCCGAACTCGCAGAACAGGCCGAAGCAGCGCTCCTGCGATTCGATGAGGTGCAGCCACTGTTGGCGCTGGGCATCGTCGTTGCCGCCGCGCAGGAAGGCGGCGGCGCCGAAGGCACGCTCCTGGCCGGCGAATTCCTTGCCCTGCATGAAATTGAACATGGCGACCAGCCAGCGGGAGATGTCCGGGTCGGTGGCGCCATCGGCTGCTTCGAAGACCACGGCCAGCAGGCCGGCGATCAGCTTCACGAAGGCGGCGGTGGCCAGGTCGGGCCCCAGCGCCAGCGCTTCGACGCGCGCGCGCAGGGTAGGCAGGGCGTCCAGCCCCTGCAGCACATAGGCCACGCGGGGAAACAGCCGGGCGCCGCCGGCCAGGCGCCGGGGATCGTCCACCAGGGGATCCAGGGCGGCACGCACCTGCTGCTCCTTCGCCAGGCAGTCGGCCACCTGTGCGGACCGCTCGGCGGCGAAGCGCTGGCCGCCGGACCCCAGGAAGACGTTGGTGATGCCGCGTTCGCGCTGCAGTGCATGCACCAGCAGGCCGAGCGTGCCCACCATTTCGCTGGTGCGGGCGAGCTGGTCGAGCTCGTCGATCTCGCAATGGCGGGCAGCGATCAGGAAGCCAAGGCTGGTCGTCATGGGCAGGGGCAGTCGGAATGTGTGGCACGCGCAAGGGGGCGAGAGCATGCCGCAAATTCCATGCCCCTCGGCCGGAGGTGGCACGTTTTCTTGCCTGTCACGAACGCACCGGCCGCCGACGGCCCGCAAGGGCAAGCCCAGCACCGCCTGCCCGGCCGCAGGCCGCCGCCTACACTGCCGCGATGCGCATTCTGGGCATCGAATCCTCCTGCGACGAAACGGGCGTGGCCCTCGTCGAGACCCTGGCCGACGGCGGTGTGCCGCGCCTGGCCGCTCACGCGCTGCACAGCCAGATCTCCATGCACCAGGCCTACGGCGGCGTGGTGCCCGAGCTGGCCAGCCGCGATCACATCCGCCGCGTGCTGCCCCTGACCGAGACGGTACTGGCCGAGGCCGGCTGCACGCGGGCCGACATCGACGTCGTCGCCTTCACCCGTGGCCCCGGCCTGGCCGGCGCGCTGCTGGTGGGCGCGGGCGTGGCCTGTGCGCTGGGCGCGGCCCTGGGCCGGCCGGTGCTGGGCGTGCATCACCTCGAAGGGCATCTGCTCTCGCCCTTCCTCAGCGTCGATCCGCCGCAGTTTCCCTTCGTCGCGCTGCTGGTGTCCGGCGGCCACACGCAGCTGATGCGGGTGGAAGGCGTCGGGCGCTACGAGCTGCTGGGCGAGACCATCGACGACGCCGCGGGCGAGGCCTTCGACAAGAGCGCCAAGCTGATGGGCCTGCCCTATCCCGGCGGGCCCTGGCTGTCGAAGCTGGCCGAGGGCGGCGATGCGCAGGCCTTCAAGCTGCCACGGCCGCTGCTGCACAGCGGCGACCTGGATTTTTCCTTCGCCGGCCTCAAGACGGCGGTGCTCACGCAGACCAAGAAGCTGGGTGCCGAACTGGAAGCCCGCAAGGCCGACCTGGCCGCCTCGACCCAGGCGGCCATCGTCGAGGTGCTCGTGCGTAAGTCGCTCGCGGCGCTGCAGCGCACCGGCCTCACTCGGCTGGTGGTGGCTGGCGGCGTAGGCGCCAACAAGCTGCTGCGCGAGCAGCTGAATGCCGCCTGCGCTAGGCGCAAGGTGCGGGTGCACTACCCGGAGCTGTCGTTGTGCACCGACAACGGCGCCATGATCGCCCTGGCGGCGGCCATGCGCATCCAGTCCGGCCTGTCGCAGCCGGAGGCGCGCTATGCCTTCGACGTCAAGCCGCGCTGGCCGCTGGATGCGCTGGCCGGGACGCCGCTGCCGTCGCCGACGGCCTGAGCACACTCGACCCCCGCACCAGCAGCTCGCCTTCGAGCACGATGCGCCGCGGCGGCCGGCCGGGCTCGGTCATGCGCTGCAGCAGCAGCTCGGCGGCCGTGCGGCCGATGTCGGCCGTGGGCTGGGCCATCACGGTGACGGCGGGCTCGGGCAGGGTGGTCCAGTCGTTGTTGTCGAAGCCGGCGATGGCGATGTCTTCGGGCATGGCCAGGCCCGCCTCGCGCACCGCCTTCCAGGCCCCCAATAGAAGAAGACCGTTGGTTGCAAGCAAGGCATCCGGGCGCTCGGCCCGGGCCAGCAGCGTGGAGGCCGCCGCCTGGCCCTCGGCCGCCAGCGGGCGCAGGGCCACCACCTGGGGCGCCAGGCCGGCCTCGCGCATGGCGGCCTCGTAGCCCGCCTGCCGTTCGCGACCGGTGCTGCTGCGCGAGCCGGCCAGCAGCGCGATGCGGCGGCAGCCCTGGGCGATCAGGTGCTCGGTCAGGCGGCGAGCGGCGGGGGCGTTGTCCAGCAGCACCAGGTCGGCGGGCGTGCTGCCCTCGGGCGCCCGGTCGACCATCACCACCGGAAAGGGATGCTGGCCGGCACGGAATCGCCGCGTCAGCTCCAGCGTGGGCGAGAGGATCACGCCGCTGGCCTGCTCGTCCGCCATCAGCTCCAGATAGGACTGTTCCTTGGCCGGGTCCTCGTCGCTGTTGCACAGGATCAGGCGCAGACCGTGCTGGTAGGCGATGTCTTCCACCGCGCGGCTGATCTCGGTGAAGAAGGGGTTGCGGATGTCCGAGACGATCAACCCGATGAGCGAGGCCCGCTGCTGCCGCAGCCGTCGCGCGGCCAGGTTGGGCCGGTAGCCCAGCTCGTCGATGGCCTGCTGCACGCGCTGGCGCAGGTCGGGTCGCACCGCCTCGGGGTGGCTCAGCACCCGCGAGACGGTGGTGGTGGAGGCGCCGGCGCGTTCGGCGACGTCCTTGATGCTGGCGCTCTGGCGATGCGGCAAGGGCTGCGTCATGGGTGAAAGCTGAAATCGATACCAGGATTCTGCATTCCGAGGGCGGCGAGGCGATGAAGGTTCTATCGCCTGAATCTCGGTGTTTACCCTGATTTTTGAGACATATCAGCGGGTTTCAGTGGACAGCCGAGCGCCCGTTTCGATAATTCCGTCATTGGTATCGATTCCAAAACTTTCAGGAGACGGTATGGATCTTCCCGTGCAAGTCCAACTCGCCGCCGCGGTCGCCGACCGTGAGGCTGCCATCCGCGCCGCCGGCGCCCTGCTGGTCCAGGCCGGCTTCTGCGACCCCGCCTATGCCGACAGCCTGCTGCGTCGCGAGCAGGTCGCCACCACCTACATGGGCCGCGGCCTGGCCGTGCCGCACGGCATGGTGGAAGACAAGGGCCTGGTGCGCCGCACCGGCCTGGCTGTCGTGCAGGTGCCGGGCGGCGTCGCCTGGGATGCGCCCGACCACCGCGTGCAGCTCGTGGTGGCGGTGGCCGCAGCTTCCGACCAGCACATCGCCGTGCTGCGCCGCCTGACCCGGCTGATGGCCGATGGCCAGCGCCTCGAAGCCCTGGCCGCCACCGGCAATGCGGAAGAGATCGTGGCCGCGCTCACCCGCGACGGCGCCGCCCCCGTCGCCACCGCCGTGCCCGAAGACCTGCCGATGGCGCAGGACGTGGTGCTCGACTACCCGAACGGCCTGCATGCCCGCCCTGCCACGCAGTGGGCGCAGGTGGCCTCGCGCTTTCTGGCCGAGCTGCGCGTGCGCCATGGCGACACCGTAGCCGACGCGCGCAGCATGCCCGCGCTGCTGGGCCTGGGCGCAGGCCGCGGCGCGCGCCTGCGCATCTCGGCCGCCGGCCCGGACGCCGCGCAGGCGCTGGCCGCCCTCAAGGACGTGATCGTCCGTCTGGCGCAGGACGAAAAACGCCAGGCCGAGCAGGCCGCCGCCCGCGAGAAGCAGGCCCACGGCCTGGGCCGCGAACTGGCCGGCTGGCAACCCGAGGCACGCCAGCACATCGGCGGCATCGCCGCCAGCCCAGGCCTGGTGATCGGCACGCTGGTGATGGCTGACGCGCCCGCGCTGGAGGTGGCCGACCAGCCCGGCCAGGGCGTGGCCGCCGCTGCCGCCGCGCTCGATGCGGCGCTGGCCGCCGCCGAGGCCGAGCTGATCGAGCTGGCCGAAGGCGCCCGCCGCAAGAACGCCGCCGAGCAGGCCGGCATCTTCGAGGCGCACCGCCAGATCCTGGCCCACCCGGAACTGCTGCGCGACGCCACCCGGCTGGTCGTGCAGGGCCACGGTGCCGCCTGGTCCTGGCGCCATGCGCTGGCCGGCCATGTGGCGGCCCAGCGCGCCGTCGCCGACCCGGTGCTGGCTGCCCGCGCCGCCGACCTGCAGGACGTGGGCGACCGCGTGCTGCGCGCCCTGGTGGGCGAGGCCGGCGCCGCCGCGCAGGACCCGTCGCGCTGGCCCGCCGACAGCCTGCTGCTGGCCGACGACCTGTCGCCCTCGGTCACGGCGCAGATCGACGTGCAACGCGTCAAGGGCTTCTGCACCGCCCGCGGCGGCCCGACCGCCCACACCGCCATCCTGGCGCGCGCCCTGGGCCTGCCGGCCGTGGTGGCCGCCGGTCCCGGCGTGCTCGCGGCCCGCAGCGGCGAGCGCGCCATCCTCGACGGCTACCGTGGCCAGCTGCACATCGGCCCCAGCGACGAAGCGCTGGCCCAGGCCCAGGCCATGATCGACCGCCTGGCCCGTCGCCAGGCGGAAGAGGCCCGCAGCCGTCTGCAGCCGGTGACCACGCTGGACGGCCACGGCCTGGAGATCGCCGCCAACATCAACAAGCCCGAGCAGGTGGCCAAGGCGCTGGACCATGGCGCCGAGAGCGTGGGCCTGATGCGCACCGAATTCCTCTTCCTGGAGCGCGACCATGTGCCCGGTGAAGAGGAGCAGTACGCGGTCTACCGCGACATGGTGCGCGCCCTGGGCGGCCGTCCGCTGATCGTGCGTACGCTGGACATCGGCGGCGACAAGCAGGTGCCGCACCTCGATCTGCCGGTGGAGGAGAACCCCTTCCTCGGCCTGCGCGGCGCCCGCCTGTGCCTGGTCCGCGACGACCTCATGCTGCCCCAGCTGCGCGCTCTGGTGCGCGCCGCGCAGGAGGGGCCGCTGTCGCTGATGTTCCCCATGATCAGCACCCTCGACGAAGTGCGTCGCCTGCGCGAGCGCCTGGCCGAGGTGCAGCAGTCGCTGGGCCTGGCGCCCGAGCAGGGCGGCCGGCGCATTCCGGTGGGCATCATGATCGAGGTGCCTTCCGCCGCCATGATGGCCGACCGTCTTTCGCCGCATGTGGACTTCTTCTCCATCGGCACCAACGACCTGACGCAGTACGCGCTGGCGGTGGACCGCCAGCATCCGCAACTGGCCACCATGGCCGACAGCCTGCATCCGGCCGTGCTGCGCCTCGTTGCGCAAACCGTGGAAGGCGCCCGCCGCCACGGCCGCTGGGTCGGCGTTTGCGGCGGCCTGGCCGGCGAGCCGCTGGGCGCGGCCTTGCTGGCCGGCCTGGGCGTGCAGGAATTAAGCATGAGCGTGGGCGACATCGCCGGCGTCAAGGCCCTGCTGCGCCGCCACAGCCTGGCCGAGCTGCAGGCGCTGGCGAAGGCCGCCCTGGACATGGACGACGGCGACGCCGTGCGCGCTCTGGCCGCCCAGTTGCGCGACACCGCGCCGGCTGGCGACGAGGTGGCGGCATGACGTCCACGGCGATGCAGCTGATCACGGTCACGCCCAACCCGGCGATCGACCACACCGTCTCGCTCGACCGGCTGGAGCCCGGCGCCGTGCACCGCGCTCGCGCCGAGCAGTTCGAGGCCGGCGGCAAGGGCATTGGCGTGGCGGCGGTCGCTGCTGCGCTGGGCCTGCGCACGGCGGCCTCGGGCTGGCTGGGGGACCAGAACCCGCAGCTGTTCGAACGCGCCTTCGCCGAGCGCGGCATCGCCGACGCCATGGTGCGCGTGCCGGGCCGCACCCGCACCAACATCAAGCTGGCCGACGCCGAACGCGGCGACAGCACCGACATCAACCTGGCCGGCATCGCCTTCGACGCCCAAGCTACCGCGCAGGCCGAAGCCGCGCTGCTGGCGCGCCTGGCGCCGCTGGTGGGCGAGGGCACCTGGTGCACCCTGGCCGGCAGCCTGCCGCCCGGCGTGGGCGTCGAGAGCCTGCTGCGCCTGGCCGAGGCGCTGCGCGCCCGCGGCGCCCGCCTGATGGTGGACACCGGCGGCAAGGTGCTGGGCGAGCTGCTCGACCGGCTGCCGGCCGCGCCCGACTTCCTCAAGCCCAACCGCGCCGAGCTGGAAGAGCTGGTCGGGCAGCCGCTGCCCGCTGCGGCCGACGTGGCACGCGCGGCGCTGGCGCTGCGTGCGCACGGCGTGGGGCTGGTGGTCGTCTCGCTGGGCGGCGACGGCGCCGTCATCGCGGGCGAGGGCGGCTGCTGGCTGGCCCTGCCGCCACGCGTGCCGGTGGCCACCACCGTTGGCGCCGGCGATGCGCTGGTGGCCGGCACGCTGGTGGCGCTGGTCGAAGGTCGCGACTACCCCGAAGCCGTGGTCTTCGGCATGGCCTGCGCCGCTGCCCGCATCCAGCGCATCGCGCCCGGGCTGCCGCCGCGGGTCGAGATCGAGGCCCTGGCCGCGCGCATCGCGCTGCAGCCGGTCTGACCGGCATCGAAGCCGCCGACGCCCCATTCAAGATTCCGTTATCCCTTCTGTCACTCACCCCACCAAGACCCCGCCAGGAGACACCATGGCCTCACTCATCGCCATTGCCGCCAGCCAGGCCGGACCCGCGCACAGCTTCATGCTGGGCGAGGTGCTGGCCGACGCCGCCCGCCAGCTCGGGCACGACCTGAAGCTGCAGGTGCAGAGCTCGCTCGGCACCCAGGGCCAGCTCTCGGCCGCGGAACTCGCCCAGGCTTCGGCCGTCATCGTGGCGGCCGACGCCGGTGCCGCCGTGGACCGCAGCGCGCTGCCCGCCGGCCGCGTGCTGGACGTAGCGCCCGACGCCGTGTTCCGCGATGCCGGCGCCGTGCTGCGCCAGGCGCTGGCCCTGGCCGGTGCGCCGGCTTCTGCGCCTGTTTCCGCTGCGCCCGTGGCAGCCGCAGCAGCCAGGCCACTGAAGATCGTCGCCATCACCTCCTGCCCCACCGGCGTGGCCCACACCTTCATGGCCGCCGAGGCGCTGGAGCAGGGCGCCCGCGCGCTGGGCCACCAGATCCAGGTGGAGACGCAGGGCTCGGTGGGCGCGCAGAACACGCTGGGCGCCCAGGCCATCGACGAGGCCGACCTGGTGTTGATCGCCGCCGACACCCAGGTGGACCGCAGCCGCTTCGCCGGCAAGCGCCTGCATTCCTCGGGCACCAAGGCTGCCATCCACGACGCGCAGGGCCTGATCGCCAAGGCACAGGCCGAGGCGGCCGTCTGGGGCGGGGAGGGCGCCGCGGCTGCCGCATCCACCGCCGCAGCCGGCGCCAAGCCGGCGGGCAAGGTCGCGGCCACCGGCCCCTACAAGCACCTGATGACCGGCGTCTCCTTCATGCTGCCCTTCGTGGTGGCGGGCGGCCTGCTGATCGCGCTCGCCTTCGCGCTGGGCGGCATCTATGTCTACGACGACGCGCACAAGGGCACGCTGGGCTGGACGCTGTTCCAGATCGGCGCCAAGGGCGGCTTCGCGCTGATGGTGCCGGCGCTGGCCGGCTACATCGCCTTCTCCATCGCCGACCGGCCCGGGATCGCGCCCGGCATGATCGGCGGCCTGCTGGCGGGTACCGTCGGCGCCGGCTTCCTGGGCGGCATCGCCGCGGGCTTCATCGCCGGCTACTCGGTCAACGCGCTCAACCGCTGGATCCGCCTGCCACGCGGATTGGAGGGCCTCAAGCCGGTGCTGCTGCTGCCACTGCTGGGTGCGGCCATCACGGGCGTGGCCATGATGCTCGTGATCGGCCAGCCGGTGGCGGCCATCATGGCGGCGCTGACCGACTGGCTCAAGGGCATGCAGACCAGCAGCGCCGTGCTGCTGGGCATCACGCTGGGCGCCATGATGGCGGCCGACATGGGCGGGCCGATCAACAAGGCGGCCTATGTGTTCTCCACCACGCTGATCGCCTCGGGCGTGGCCACGCCGATGGCCGCCGCCATGGCTGCCGGCATGGTGCCGCCGTTGGGCATCGCGCTGGCCTGCCGCCTCTTCGCCAGCCGCTTCACGCCCGACGAGCGCGAGGCCAGCAAGGCCGCCGCGGTGCTGGGCCTGGCCTTCATCACCGAGGGCGCGATTCCCTATGTGGCGCGCGATCCGCTGCGCGTGATTCCGGCCTGTGTGCTGGGCTCGGCCACCGCCGGCGCGCTGTCGATGATGTGGGGCATCGCCCTGCAGGCGCCGCATGGTGGCGTGTTCGTGCTGGCCATTCCCAATGCGGTCAACCATGTCGTCCTGTATGCGCTGGCCATCCTGATCGGCAGTGTGGTGACGGCGCTGGCGCTGGGTGCGTTCAAGAAGAAGGTGGTGGTGGCGGCCTGATTCAGCGCACACCGCCTTCCGCCAGCGGCGGGCCTGTGCATGCGCAGGCCCGCCGCCTTTTTTTGGCGCGTTAAGCTGCGCCGCCTGATTTCCAAGGAGAGCCATCCATGAGTGCTGCGAAGGACATGCGCCTGACCCTCAGCCGCGACACCAGACTGTGCATGTCGCTGTCGGGCCGGCCGAGCAACTTCGGCACCCGGCTGCACAACCACCTGTACCAGGCGCTGGGCCTGGACTATGTCTACAAGGCCTTCACCACCACCGACCTGCCGGCCGCCATCGGCGGCGTGCGCGCCCTGGGCGTGCGGGGCTGCGCGGTGTCCATGCCCTTCAAGGAGGCCTGCATTCCGTTGCTGGACGAGCTGACACCCTCGGCCGCGCGGCTGCAGTCGGTCAACACCATCGTCAACACGGACGGGCGGCTGGTGGCCTACAACACCGACTACATCGCCGTGGCGGCGCTGCTGAAGTCGCACGGCGTGCCGCCGGGCACGCCCTTCGTGCTGCGCGGCAGCGGCGGCATGGGCCGGGCGGTGGCCGCGGCCCTGGTGGACCATGGCCTGGGCCCCGGCATGCTGGTGGCGCGCAACGCCGACAGCGGCCGGGCCGTGGCCAATCTGCATGGCCTGAAGTGGCAGCCCGAGTTGCCGGCGGAGGCACCGGGCGCGGTGCTGGTCAACGCCACGCCGCTGGGCATGGCGGGCGCGCCGGAGTCCGAGGCGCAGGCCTTCCCCGATGCACTGATTGCCGAGGCGGCCTGGGTGTTCGACGTGGTGGCGCTGCCCTCCGAGACGCCGCTGGTGCGCGCCACACGCCGGCTGGGCCGGCCCGTGATCACGGGCGAGGAGGTGATGGTGCTGCAGGCGGTGGAGCAGTTTGCGCTCTATACCGGCGTGCGGCCCGATGCGGCGCGGGTGGCCGAGGCGGCCGCCTTTGCGCGGGCCGGCTGAACGACGGCATTGCCCGCACGTGCCGGGGACGAAGAAACGGCCTCCGAGGGAGGCCGTTTCTTCATTGGGCGCCCGAAGCGCTCGCCTTCGTCTCGAGGCTCAGGCGATGGTCAGCTGCGTGACCTTGCTCACCGGCGCCAGGCGGGCCAGCTTCAGGGTCAGAACGCCGTTTTCCAGCTTGGCTTCGCTGGCGGCGGTGTCAATCTCCTGCGGCAGCTCGTAGGCGGCCTTGTACTGGCGCTTGGCTTCGGCGCGGGTCTCGATGCGCACCACCTGGCCTTCGATGCCCACGCCCAGGTCTTCACGGGCGATGCCGGGCACGTCCAGGCTCAGGGTCCAGCCCTGCTCGGTGCTTTCGACCTGCACGCCGCGGGCGGTCGGGAAGAAGGCGTCGTTGACGAAGCGCTCGAAGCCGCGGTCGAAGCTGCGGGGCGAGGCGAGGGCGGCGGAACGGATGGCGGGTGCGAACAGCATGTGTTTCTCCAGTCTGAAAGAGGGTCGATCCAGGGGCGCAGGATGCGCCCCTTACACTGCGCGGCCTTTCAGTCGTGAGTGCCGCTTGAGACCTATCTAGGCACCCTCCCAGCGGCTTTCAAGAGCATGTCCCAGACCTATATTTCTCGTCGTCGCGTCTTGAAAAGCGGCGCGGCGGCGCTATGTGCATCGACCCTCGGCGGCCTGGCCCGCGCGCAGGGCGGGGCGCCCATCCGGCTGGCCCTGGTCGAGAGCCTGAGCGGCCCCTTCGCCAACACGGGCGAGGCCGTCTTCCGCAACCTGCTGTGGGCCGTGGAGCGCGTCAACGCCCGCGGCGGCGTCCCGCTGCCGGGCGGTGCGCGTCCGCTGCAACTGGACCGCTATGACAGCAAGGGCCAGACCGAAGAGGCGCTGTCGGCCCTGCGTGCTGCCATCGACAACGGCGCGCAGGCGGTGCTGCAGGGCAACTCCTCGGCCACCGCCGCAGCCATCCTGGATGCGGTGGACAAGCACAACGAGCGGGACGCGCGCCGGCGGCTGCTCTTCCTCAACTACTCGGCGGTGGACCCGATCCTCACCAACGAGCGCTGCAGCTTCTGGCACTTCCGCTTCGACGCCCATGCCGACATGCGGGTGGCGGCGCTGATGGCCGTGTTCAAGGAAGACCGCGCCGTCGGCAGCGCCTACCTGATTGGCCAGGACTACAGCTTCGGCCAGGCCGTGCTGCGCGAAAGCCGGCGCCGCATCGCCGAGCTGCGGCCGGACGTGCGCATCGTGGGCGAGGAACTGCACCCCATGGGCAAGGTGAAGGACTTCGCGCCCTACGCCGTGAAGATCAAGGCGAGCGGCGCCCAGGCCGTGTTCACCGGCAACTGGGGCAACGACCTGACGCTGCTGGTCAAGGCGGCGCGCGAGGTCGGCTTCGAGGGCAAGTTCTACACCTTCTACGGCAATGCGCTGGGCGCGCCGGCGGCGCTGGGCGACGCCGGCGTGGGCAAGGTGATCGCCGTGGCGGACTGGCTGCCCAATGTGCCGACGCCGGAGTCGGCGGCCTTCTACAAGAGCTTCCGCGCGCGCTTCCCGAACCCGGCGGACGACTATGTGCACATGCGCATGCAACTGATGATCGAGGCGCTGGCGCAGTCCATCGCCCAAGCCGGCAGCACCGAAGCGGCCGCCGTCGCGGCCCGACTGGAGAACGCCAAAGTGTCGCTCGCCGGGCGCAGCGGGCGCATGCGGGCGGCGGACCACCAGTTCCAGCAGCCGCTGGTCGTGGGCCTGATGGACCGTCAGGGCACGCCGGGCGTGACCTTCGACGTCGAAGGCTCGGGCTACGGCTTCCGCGTCATCAAGGACATCGCGCCTGAAGTGGCCGAGCTCCCGACAACCTGCCGCATGCAGCGGCCCTGATCCCGAGGACACCCATGCGCCAAGCCATCGACAACCTCGAAGCCTCCAAGATCCGCGAAGTCGCCAACGCCGGCATGGGCCGCAGCGACGTGCTGGCCTTCTGGTTCGGCGAGAGCGACGAAGTCACGCCCGAGCCGGTGCGCCGGGCCGCCATCGACTCCATCGAGCGCGGCGAGACCTTCTACGCCCACAACCTGGGCCTGCCCGAGCTGCGCGAAGCCATCGCGCGCTATGCCTCGCGGCTGCACCCGGCCGTGGGCATGGAACGCATCGCCGTCACCTCCGGCGGCGTCAGCGCGCTCATGATCGCCGTGCAGGCGCTGGTGGACCCGGGCGACGAGGTGGTGGCGGTGACGCCGGTCTGGCCCAACCTGACGGCGCAGCCGGCCATCCTGGGCGCCACGGTGCGCTGCCTGCCACTGGCGCCGGTCGACGGCACCTGGACGCTGGACCTGGCGGCCCTGCGCGCCGCCGTAACGCCCGCCACGCGCCTGCTGATCCTGAACGCGCCCAACAACCCGACCGGCTGGACGCTCACGCGGGCCGAGCAGCAGGCCATCCTGGAGCACTGCCGCGCCACCGGCACCTGGATCCTGGCGGACGAGGTCTACGAGCGGCTCTATTACGCCGGCGACACCGCCAACGGCTGCGCGCCCAGCTTCCTGGACATCGCCACCGCCGACGACCGGCTGGTGGTGGCGCACAGCTTTTCCAAGAGCTTCCTGATGACCGGCTGGCGGCTGGGCTGGCTGGTGGTGCCGCCGGCGCTGTTGGACAACGTCGGCAAGCTGATCGAGTTCAACACCTCCTGCGCCAGCGTGTTCAGCCAGCGCGCCGGCATCGCCGCCCTGGCACACGAGGCCGAAATCACCCCGCGGGTGGTGGCGCACCTGCAATCCTGCCGCGACACGCTGGTGCCGCTGCTGCAGCGCCTGCGGGGCCTGAAGGTGTCGGCCGCCAAGGGCGGCATGTACGCCTTCTTCCAGGTCGAGGGCGCGGCCGATTCGCTGGCGCTGGCCAAGCGCCTGGTGACCGAAGCCGGCCTTGGCCTGGCGCCCGGCAATGCCTTCGCGCCGGAGGCGCAGGGCTGGCTGCGCTGGTGTTTCGCCTCGCGGGACACCGGCCGGCTGGTGCAGGGCGTGGAGCGGCTTTCGGGTTGGCTGACCAGAAACTGCTAGAATTTCAAGGCTTTGCGCGTTGCAAAGCTCCACGGCACCCCCGGTTCCAGGGAGTGCCGCAAGTCAACAACCCCGCGCCCACGGCCATGCGTCTCAACCCCGCAGGCCGCCTCAGGTCGGGAATCACAGGACACATCATCATGATTTCTTTCGAAAAGAAGGCCGAGGTCGTCAAGGCCAATGCCCGCGCTGCCAACGACACCGGTAGTCCCGAAGTGCAGGTTGCCCTGCTCACGGCTCGCATCAACGAGCTGACCCCCCACTTCAAGCAGCATGCCAAGGACCATCACGGTCGCCGCGGCCTGCTGCGCATGGTGAGCCGCCGCCGCAAGCTGCTGGACTACCTGAAGTCCAAGGACGCCGAACGCTACACCGCCCTGATCGCCAAGCTGGGCCTGCGCAAGTAAGCCGCTTCGCATCGCACGAACGCCTGAGTTAGCCCGCTAGCTCAGGCGTTTTTAACTTCGGAGACCGCAGAACGGATCGAAGCTGTGTCATTCCAACGGGCCCCTCGCGCGAGGGCTTCGCTGGAATGGCATCGTGTTCCGCCCCTGCGCTCCGCCACCCGCGGACCGGCCTCGACGCCGGCTCCGCACCACCCAAGGAGCAGAGCATGAGCCTCTTCAACAAAGTCACCAAGAGCTTCCAGTGGGGCGACAAGACCGTCGTCATGGAAACCGGCGAGATCGCCCGCCAGGCCACCGGCGCCGTGCTGGTGGACATCGACGGCACCGTGGTGCTGGCCACCGTCGTCGCCTCCAAGTCGGCCAAGCCGGGCCAGGACTTCTTCCCGCTGACCGTCGACTACATCGAGAAGACCTACGCCGCCGGCAAGATCCCCGGCAGCTTCTTCAAGCGCGAAGCCAAGCCCAGCGAACTCGAGACGCTGACCAGCCGCCTGATCGACCGCCCGATCCGCCCGCTGTTCCCCGAAGGCTTCCTGAACGAAGTGCACGTGGTGATCCACACGCTGTCGCTCAACCCCGAAGTCGACGCCGACATCGCCGCCATGATCGCCGTGAGCGCCGCCCTGTCGGTCTCGGGCATTCCGTTCAGCGGCCCGATCGGTGCCGCGCGCGTGGGCTACATCAACGGCCAGTACGTGCTGAACCCGGGCAAGACCGCCCGTGCCGACTCGCAGATGGATCTGGTGGTCGCCGGTACCGAAGCCGCCGTGCTGATGGTCGAATCCGAAGCGCTGCAACTGTCCGAAGAGATCATGCTGGGCGCCGTGGTCTTCGGCCACGAGCAGGGCAAGATCGCCATCGAGGCCATCCACCAGCTGACCCGTGAAGCCGGCAAGCCGCTGTGGACCGAGAACGGCACCTGGGCGCCCGAAGCCAAGGACGAGGCCTTCGAATCCAAGATCAAGGGCCTGGCTGAAGAGAAGCTGCGTGCCGTCTACCAGATCCGCAGCAAGCAGGCCCGCACGCAGGCCCTGCGCGAAGCCAATGCCAGCGTCTTCGAGGCACTGAAGGCCGAAGGCGCCGAGTTCGACGCCGGCAAGGTCAGCGACCTGCTGTTCGCCATCGAGGCCAACATCGTGCGCAGCCAGATCCTGCAGGGCGAGCCCCGCATCGACGGCCGCGACACGCGCACCGTGCGCCCCATCGAGATCCGCAACAGCGTGCTGCCCCGCACCCACGGCTCGGCCCTGTTCACCCGCGGCGAGACGCAGGCGCTGGTCGTGACCACCCTGGGCACCGAGCGCGACGCGCAGCGCATCGACGCGCTGGCCGGCGAGTTCGAGGACCGCTTCCTGTTTCACTACAACATGCCTCCCTTCGCCACCGGCGAAGTGGGCCGCATGGGCTCCACCAAGCGCCGCGAAGTGGGCCACGGCCGTCTGGCCAAGCGTGCCCTGGTGGCCGTGCTGCCGCAGAAGGACGAGTTCCCCTACACCATCCGCGTGGTCAGCGAGATCACCGAATCCAACGGCTCCTCGTCGATGGCCTCGGTGTGCGGCGGCTGCCTGTCGATGATGGACGCCGGCGTGCCGCTGAAGGCGCACGTGGCCGGCATCGCCATGGGCCTGATCAAGGACGGCAACAAGTTCGCCGTGCTGACCGACATCCTGGGCGATGAAGATCACCTGGGCGACATGGACTTCAAGGTGGCCGGCACGACCAACGGCATCACCGCCCTGCAGATGGACATCAAGATCCAGGGCATCACCAAGGAAATCATGCAGGTCGCCCTGGCCCAGGCCAAGGAAGCGCGCATGCACATCCTGGGCAAGATGCAGGACGCCATGGGCGAGGCCAAGGCCGAGATCTCGTCCTTCGCGCCCAAGCTCTACACGATGAAGATCAACCCCGAGAAGATCCGCGACGTGATCGGCAAGGGCGGCGCCACCATCCGCGCGCTGACCGAAGAGACCGGTTGCCAGATCAACATCGAGGAAGACGGCACCATCACCATCGCGGCGACCGACGCCGCCAAGGCCGACGTGGCCAAGCAGCGCATCGAGCAGATCACGGCCGAAGTCGAGATCGGCAAGATCTACGAAGGCCCGGTCACCAAGATCCTGGACTTCGGCGCGCTGATCAACCTGCTGCCCGGCAAGGACGGCCTGCTGCACATCAGCCAGATCGCCCACGAGCGTGTCGAGAAGGTCACCGACTACCTCAGCGAAGGCCAGATCGTGAAGGTCAAGGTGCTCGAGACCGACGACAAGGGCCGCGTCAAGCTGTCGATGAAGGCGCTGGCCGAGCGTCCGGCCGGCATGCCCGAGTTCGGCGACCGCCCGCCGCGCGAAGACCGTGGCGATCGTCGCGAGCGTGGTGATCGCGGCGACCGTGGTGATCGCCGTGACCGTCCGCCGCGCGAAGAGCGCCAGCCGCGTGTGGAGCCCGGCAACAGCCAGGAGCCCACGGCTGACGCGGCGGCCGCAGCGGCGGCACAACAGCAGCAGGCCGCACCGCAGGGCGCCCAAGGCGGCGCCCTGGCGCCCGATCAGCAAGGCTGATCGGCCTTGATCGGAGGCCGGCAGACCACCTCGCGTGGCCTGCCGGCTTTCGTCCATCACTGCCCTGAACAGGAGATCGCATGAAAGCCGTCGAGATCAGCAGCCATGGCGCCCCCGAGGTGCTGCGCCTGTGCACGCGCGACGATCCGCAGCCGGGCGCCGGCGAGCTGCTGATCCGCGTCGCGGCCAGCGGTGTGAACCGGCCCGATGTGCTGCAGCGCATGGGCCAATACCCGGTGCCGCCGGGTGCGTCGGACCTGCCGGGCCTGGAAGTCGCCGGCGAGATCGTCGGCGGCGATGCGGCCGAGCTGGCGCAGGCCGGCTTCAAGCTGGGTGACCGCGTGTGCGCGCTGGTCGCTGGCGGCGGCTATGCGCAGCTGTGCGTCGCGCCCATCGGCCAATGCCTGCCCGTGCCTGAGGGCTGGTCGGACGTCGAGGCGGCAGCGCTGCCGGAGACCTTCTTCACCGTCTGGAGCAACGTCTTCGACCGCGGTCGACTGCAGCAGGGCGAGACCTTCCTGGTGCAGGGTGGTACGAGCGGCATCGGCGTGACGGCCATTCAGCTGGCCAAGGCATTCGGCGCGACCGTGATCGCCACGGCGGGCAGTGCCGACAAGTGCAAGGCCTGCCTGTCCCTGGGTGCCGATCATGCGATCAACTACCGCGAGCAGGACTTCGCCGAAGAGGTCAAACGCATCACCGGCGGCCGCGGCGCGGACGTGATCCTCGACATGGTCGCTGGCGACTACGTGGCGCGCGAAGTGGGCTGCCTGGCCGAGGACGGCCGGCTGGTGATCATTGCCGTGCAGGGCGGCATCGAGAGCGGTTTCAACGCCGGGCTGGTGCTGCGCCGTCGGCTGACGATCACGGGCTCCACGCTGCGCCCGCGTCCGGTCGCCTTCAAGGCGGCCATCGCGCGCAGCCTGCGCGAGAAGGTCTGGCCGCTGCTGGCTACGCGCAAAGGCGTGCAGCCGGTGATCCATTCCACATTCGAGGCCGCGGATGCGGCCAAGGCCCATGCGCTGATGCAGTCCAATCAGCACATCGGCAAGATCGTGCTGACCTGGTGAGGGGCAAGCAGGTTATCCATCAAGAACCATGAGCAAGAAAAAACAACTCATTGCTGGCAACTGGAAGATGAATGGCGGCCTGGCCGCCAACGAGGCGCTCGTCGGTGCGCTTCGTCAGGGAGTGGGCCAGCCGGTGTGCGATGTCGCGGTGTGCGTGCCCGCGCCCTATCTGGCGCAGGTGCAGGTGCTGACGCAGGGCTCGCCCATCGCGCTCGGCGCGCAGGACGTGTCGGCCCATGTGCAGGGCGCCTACACGGGCGAGCAGTCCGTGTCCATGCTGAAGGACTTCGGCGTGGGCTATGCCATCGTCGGCCATTCAGAGCGCCGCCAGTACCACGGCGAGACCGACGAAGTGGTGGCCGCCAAGGCCGCCGCCGCGCTGGCCGGCGGCATCACGCCCATCGTGTGCGTGGGCGAGACCTTGGCCGAGCGCGAAGCCGGCCAGACGGAAGACGTGGTTCGGCGCCAACTGGCTGCCGTGATCCATGCCAACGGCCACTGCATCAGCGAGATCGTCGTCGCCTACGAGCCCGTCTGGGCCATCGGTACGGGCAAGACCGCCACGCCGGAAGAGGCGCAGGCTGTGCACGCCGTGCTGCGCGCGCAACTGCAGCATGCGGCCGGCGATGCTGCCGCACGGATCCGCATCCTCTACGGTGGCAGTATGAACGCCGCCAATGCCGCGTCGTTGCTGGCGCAGCCGGACATCGACGGCGGCCTCATCGGCGGTGCTTCGCTCAAGGCACCCGACTTCCTCCAGATCATCGCGGCCGCGCGCTGACGCGATCGCACCCTTCAAGGAGTTCTCCACACATGACCATCGTCCACAACATCCTCATCGCCGTGCAGATCCTGGCCGCCATCGCCATGGTGGGCCTGATCCTCCTGCAGCACGGCAAGGGCGCCGACATGGGCGCCGCGTTCGGCAGCGGCAGCGCCGGCAGCCTGTTCGGTGCCAGCGGCAGTGCCAACTTCCTGTCGCGGACCACGGCCGTGCTGGCCGCCCTGTTCTTCGCCTGCACGCTGCTGCTGGCCTATTTCGGCACGCCGCGGGCGGCCGGCGGCGACAGCCTGCTCGAGCGGGCACCCCTCACGGCGCCGGCTTCTCAGATCCCGGCCGGCAATGCCGTGCCCGCACCTGCTGCGCCCGCTTCGGACGCGGCCCAGATCCCGGCCAAGTGATACAGGCATGCCCCGGGCATCACTTTGTGATGCAGTCCTGTCCAAATCGGGGCATTTCAGGGTAAACTCCAAGGCTGCCCCGGAAAGCCAATAACCTTCTTGGTTCCTCATGCCATCCGGGGCAAGCGTAAACCGCCGTCGTGGTGAAATTGGTAGACACGCTATCTTGAGGGGGTAGTGGCGAAAGCTGTGCGAGTTCGAGTCTCGCCGACGGCACCAATCTGCACCGGCTGATGCGCCGCCCGCAACGGGTCAGGGCATCAGTCGGTGGCAAGCGGTGATAGAGCCCCCCGATGAACCTCGCGACCTACCTTCCCGTTCTGTTGTTCATTCTGGTGGGGGTGGCGGTAGGCATACTCCCGCAAGTTCTGGGTTTCGTTCTGGGCCCGAACCGGCCCGACGCGGCCAAGAATTCCCCTTACGAGTGCGGCTTCGAGGCGTTCGAGAACGCCCGCATGCAGTTCGACGTCCGCTACTACCTCGTCGCCATTCTCTTCATCCTCTTCGACCTGGAAATCGCCTTCCTCTTCCCGTGGGCCGTCGCCTTCAAGGAAGTGGGTCCGCTGGGCTTCTGGGCGGCGGTGGTGTTCCTGGCCATCCTCGTCGTGGGCTTTGCCTACGAGTGGAAAAAGGGCGCGCTGGACTGGGAATGAGGCGAAGCAACCCGAGAGGAAAAGCTGGCCATGGCCATTGAAGGTGTATTCAAGGAAGGCTTCATCACCACGTCCTATGACGCAGTGGTGAACTGGGCGAAGACGGGCTCTCTGTGGCCCATGACCTTCGGTCTTGCGTGCTGCGCGGTCGAGATGATGCACGCGGCCGCGGCCCGCTACGACATCGGCCGCTTCGGCGCCGAAGTGTTCCGGGCCAGTCCGCGCCAATCCGATCTGATGATCGTGGCCGGCACGCTGTGCAACAAGATGGCGCCTGCCCTGCGCAAGGTGTATGACCAGATGGCCGAGCCGCGCTGGGTGCTCTCCATGGGTTCCTGCGCCAACGGCGGCGGCTACTACCACTACAGCTATTCGGTGGTGCGCGGCTGCGATCGCATCGTGCCGGTCGACGTCTACGTGCCCGGCTGCCCGCCGACGGCCGAGGCGCTGATCTACGGGATCATCCAGCTGCAGCAGAAGGTGCGCCGCACCAACACCATCGCGCGTGCCTGAGCGCGCCCCTCCCATGACATCGATTGCCATTGATCCGCAGGTCCTGAAGGACCAGCTTGCACTCGCCCTGGGCGACAAGGTGCGCGAGGTCAGCCTCGCGTTGGGCGAGGTGACGATCATCGTCAGCGCCGCCAATTACCTGGACGTGATGAAGACGCTGCGCGACACCGCCGGCATGCAGTTCGAGCAGCTCATCGACCTGTGCGGGCTGGACTATTCCGCCTGGCGCGACGAGGTGTGGGAAGGCCCGCGCTTCGCCGTGGTGGCGCACCTGCTGTCGGTGAGTCTCAACCAGCGCGTGCGCGTGCGCGCCTTCTGCCCCGACGACGACCTGCCTGTGATCGCCTCCGTCAACGAACTGTGGGCCGCGGCCAACTGGTTCGAGCGCGAGGCCTTCGACCTGTATGGCATCGTCTTCGACGGCCACCCGGACCTGCGCCGAATCCTGACCGACTACGGCTTCATCGGCCACCCGTTCCGCAAAGACTTCCCGCTGTCGGGCCATGTCGAGATGCGCTACGACGAGCAGATGCAGCGCGTGGTCTATCAGCCGGTGACCATCGAGCCGCGCGAGATCACGCCGCGCGTGATCCGCGAAGAGCACTACGGCGGCCTGCACTGAACCCCCGACCGACCCATGGCTGAAATCAAGAACTACACGCTCAATTTCGGGCCGCAGCACCCGGCCGCGCACGGTGTGCTGCGGCTGGTGCTGGAGCTCGATGGCGAAGTGGTGCAACGCGCCGACCCGCACATCGGCCTGCTGCACCGCGCCACCGAGAAGCTGGCCGAGCACAAGACCTTCATCCAGTCGCTGCCCTACATGGACCGTCTCGATTACGTGTCCATGATGTGCAACGAGCATGCCTACTGCCTGGCCATCGAGAAGCTGCTCGGCCTGGAAGTGCCGATCCGCGCCCAGTACATCCGCGTGATGTTCTCGGAGATCACGCGCATGCTCAACCACCTGATGTGGCTGGGCTCGCACGGCAACGACTGCGGCAGCTCCACGATCCTGATCTACGCCTTCCGCGAGCGCGAAGACCTGTTCGACGCCTACGAGGCCGTCTCTGGCGCGCGGATGCACGCGGCCTACTTCCGTCCGGGCGGCGTGTACCGCGACCTGCCGGACACCATGCCGCAGTACAAGCACAGCAAGATCAAGAACGCCAAGGCCCTCGCTCGCATGAACGAGAACCGCCAGGGTTCGCTGCTGGACTTCCTCGAAGACTTCACCAAGCGCTTCGATACCTACCTGGCCGAGTACCACACGCTGCTGACCGACAACCGCATCTGGAAGCAGCGGACCGTGGGCATCGGCGTCATGGACGCCGATCGTGCGCTCAACCTGGGCCTGACCGGCCCGATGCTGCGCGGCTCGGGCATCGCCTGGGACCTGCGCAAGACCCAGCCCTACGATGTCTACGACCAGCTTGACTTCGACATCCCGGTGGGCAAGACCGGCGACTGCTACGACCGCTACCTCGTGCGCATGGAGGAGCTCCACCAGTCGAACCGCATCATTGCCCAGTGCGTGAAGTGGCTCAAGGCCAACCCCGGCCCGGTGATCACCGACAACCACAAGGTGGCGGCTCCCAAGCGCGAGGCCATGAAGGCCAACATGGAAGAGCTGATCCACCACTTCAAGCTCTTCACCGAGGGCTTCCGCGTGCCCGAGGGCGAGGCCTATGCCGCCGTCGAGCATCCCAAGGGCGAGTTCGGCATCTACCTGGTCAGCGACGGTGCCAACAAGCCTTATCGCCTGAAGATCCGGCCGCCGGGCTTCGTGCACCTGGCCGCGCTCGACGAGATGGCGCGCGGCCACATGCTGGCCGACACCGTGGCCATCATCGGCACGCTGGACATCGTCTTCGGAGAGATCGATCGATGAGCGACTCCCTCAACAATCCTCCCATCGCCCCTGCGGCTCTGCCGCAGGACGTGCTGGACCGCTTCGCCCGCGAAGTGGCCAAGTACCCCGACAGCGACGCTGGTCGCCAGTCTGCCGTGATGGCCTGCCTGTCCATCGTGCAGCAGGTCTATGGCTGGGTGAGCGACGAGAACGAGGCCGCCGTGGCCGCCTACCTGGGCATGCCCCAGATCGCGGCGCGCGAGGTGACCACGTTCTACAACATGTACAACCAGCACCCGGTCGGCAAGTTCAAGCTGAACGTCTGCACCAACCTGCCGTGCCAGCTGCGCGACGGCTACAAGGCCCTGCACCACCTCGAAGCCAAGCTGGGCATCAAGATGGGCGAGACCACCGCCGACGGCATGTTCACGCTGCAGCAGAGCGAATGCCTGGGCGCCTGCGCCGATTCCCCGGTGATGCTGGTGAACGACCGCACCATGTGCAGCTTCATGAGCAACGAGAAGCTCGATCAACTGGTCGACGGCCTGCGTGCCGCCGAGCCCAAAGGGGAGACGCGCTGATGACCCCCGACCAAGTCCTATCGCAGTTCCGCGCCACCGGCGTGCAGACCTGCTTCCACGGCCGCCACATCGATCCGCAGATCTATGCCGGCCTGGACGGCACCAACTGGAGCATCGCCGACTATGAGGCGCGCGGCGGCTACCAGGCGCTGCGCAAGATCCTCACCGAGGGCCTGACGCAGGACCAAGTGATCGCCGAGGTCAAGACCTCCGGCCTGCGCGGCCGCGGCGGCGCCGGCTTTCCGACGGGTCTGAAGTGGAGCTTCATGCCCCGCCAGTTCCCGGGCCAGAAGTACCTGGTCTGCAACTCGGACGAAGGCGAGCCCGGCACCTGCAAGGACCGCGACATCCTCATGTTCAACCCGCATATCGTCATCGAAGGCATGGCGATCGCGGCGTATGCCATGGGCATCAGCGTGGGCTACAACTACATCCACGGCGAGATCTTCGAGGTGTACGAACGCTTCGAGGCGGCCCTGGAGGAAGCGCGTGCCGCCGGCTACCTGGGCGGCAACATCATGGGCAGCAACTTCAGCTTCCAGCTGCATGCGCACCATGGCTTCGGCGCCTACATCTGCGGTGAAGAGACGGCGCTGCTCGAGTCGCTGGAAGGCAAGAAGGGCCAGCCGCGCTTCAAGCCGCCTTTCCCGGCCAGCTTCGGCCTGTACGGCAAGCCGACCACCATCAACAACACCGAGACCTTCGCGGCGGTGCCCTGGATCATCCGCAATGGCGGCCAGGCCTACCTGGAGTGCGGCAAGCCCAACAACGGCGGCACCAAGATCTACTCGGTCTCGGGCGACGTCGAGCTGCCCGGCAACTATGAAGTGCCGATGGGCACGCCCTTCTCCAAGCTGCTGGAGCTGGCGGGCGGCGTGCGCAAGGGCCGCAAGCTCAAGGCGGTGATCCCGGGCGGCTCGTCCGCCCCGGTGCTGCCGGCCGACATCATGATGTCGTGCACGATGGACTACGACTCCATCGCCAAGGCCGGCTCCATGCTGGGCTCGGGCGCTGTCATCGTGATGGACGACAGCCGCTGCATGGTCGAGTCGCTCAAGCGCCTGTCGTACTTCTACATGCACGAGTCCTGCGGCCAGTGCACGCCCTGCCGCGAAGGCACGGGCTGGCTGTGGCGCGTGGTCGACCGCATCCACCATGGCGAAGGCCGGGCCTCCGACATGGACCTGCTGAATTCCGTGGCCGACAACATCCAGGGCCGCACGATCTGTGCGCTGGGCGATGCCGCGGCCATGCCCGTGCGCGCCATGCTGAAGCACTTCCGTCACGAGTTCGAGGCCATGGTGCCCGGCTACGTGCCGAAGACGCCGGCCCAGGCCTGAGCGGGGAGCGAGAACCTCACATGATCGAAATCGAACTCGACGGCAAGAAGGTCGAAGTGGCCGAAGGCAGCATGGTCATGCATGCGGCCGACAAGGCCGGGACCTACATCCCGCATTTCTGCTACCACAAGAAGCTCTCCATCGCCGCCAACTGCCGCATGTGCCTGGTGGACGTGGAGAAGGCGCCCAAGCCGATGCCGGCCTGCGCCACGCCCGTGACGCAGGGCATGATCGTGCGCACCCAGTCCGACAAGGCCGTCAAGGCCCAGAAGTCGGTCATGGAGTTCCTGCTGATCAACCATCCGCTGGACTGCCCCATCTGCGACCAGGGCGGCGAATGCCAGCTGCAAGATCTGGCGGTGGGCTACGGCGGTGGCGCCTCGCGCTACCAGGAAGAAAAGCGCGTGGTGTTCCACAAGGACGTCGGCCCGCTGATCTCCATGGAGGAGATGAGCCGCTGCATCCACTGCACCCGCTGTGTGCGTTTTGGCCAGGAAGTGGCCGGCATCATGGAACTGGGCATGGTGAACCGGGGCGAGCACTCCGAGATCACCACCGTGGTCGGCGACACCGTCGACTCCGAGCTGTCGGGCAACATGATCGACATCTGCCCGGTCGGTGCGCTCACGAGCAAGCCCTTCCGCTACAGCGCCCGCACTTGGGAACTGTCGCGCCGCAAGTCGGTGAGCCCGCACGATTCCACCGGCGCCAACCTGATCGTCCAGGTCAAGAACAACCGTGTGATGCGCGTTCTGCCGATGGAGAACGAGGACGTCAACGAGTGCTGGATCGCCGACCGCGACCGCTTCTCCTATGAAGCCCTCGGCAGCGAACAACGCCTGACGCAGCCCATGCTGAAGCAGGGCGGCCAGTGGCAGGCCGTGGACTGGCAGACGGCCCTCGAGTACGTCGCCAACGGCCTCAAGCAGATCAAGGGCGATCACGGCGCCGCTGCCATCGGCGCGCTGGTGAGTCCGCACAGCACCGTGGAAGAACTGGCCCTGGCCGGCGCGCTGGTGCGTGGCCTCGGCAGCGAGAACATCGACCACCGCCTGCGCCATGCCGATTTCGGCAACGTGGGCAGTGGCATCCGCTGGCTGGGCACCCCCATCGCCTCGCTGTCGAACCTGCAGCGTGTGCTGGTTGTCGGCAGCAACCTGCGCAAGGACCATCCGCTGTTCGCGCAGCGCATCCGCCAGTCGGTGCGCAAGGGCGGCAAGCTGTTTGCCATCGCATCAGCCGAGCAACTGGCGGCCGACGCCTCGTGGGCCATTCCGCTGGCCGGCTTCCAGCAGGTCGACGCGGCCGACTGGTACGGCGCTCTGGCCCGGATCGCCGCTGCCGTGGCGGCAGAGAAGGGCGTCGCCGCACCCGCCCAGGCTGATGTGACCGATGCCGCGCGCGGTGTGGCGCAGGCTCTGGTGGGCGGCGAGCGCAAGGCCATCCTGCTGGGCAACGGCGCCGCGCACCATGCCGAGGCTTCGCGGCTGTTGGCACTGGCCCAGTGGATCGGCGCCCAGACCGGCGCCAGCGTCGGCTACCTGACGGAAGCGGCCAACACCGTCGGCGCGCAGTGGGTCAACGCCCAGCCCGGCGCCAAGGGCCTGAACGCCGGCCAGATGCTGGCAGGCGGCCTCAAGGCGGCGCTACTGCTCAACACCGAGCCGGTGTTCGATTCGGCCGCCGGTGCGCGTGCCGCGGACGCACTCGGTCAGGCGCAGATGGTGGTCACCCTGAGCCCCTTCAAGGCCAACCTCGAATTCAGCGACGTGCTGCTGCCCATCGCGCCGTTCAGCGAGACGCCGGGCACCTTCGTCAATGCCGAAGGCCGCATCCAGAGCTTCCATGCCGTGGTGCGCCCCCTGGGCGAGGCACGTCCCGCGTGGAAGGTGCTACGCGTGCTGGGCAACCTGCTGGGGCTGTCGGGTTTCGACTTCGAGTCGACGCAGGACGTGATGGCCAAGGTGCGTGGTTCGTCCGCTGCAGACTTCGTCGCCGCGGAGCGCCTGAGCAACGACGCCCCGGCCGTCGACTTGGCTTCTGCCCCGGCCGCCGGACAGGCCGCACCGGTCACCGCCGCCATCTACCAACTGGACTCG
Organism: Pseudacidovorax sp.; assembly: GCF_017991995.1. Taxonomy (GTDB): domain Bacteria; phylum Pseudomonadota; class Gammaproteobacteria; order Burkholderiales; family Burkholderiaceae_C; genus Xenophilus. The sequence continues at coordinate 383,970 of NZ_JAGOPN010000003.1, forward strand.
CTGGTGCGCCGCGCACCGTCGCTGCAACTGACGACCGACGGCCGCCGCGCCGCCGCCGCACAGGAGGTGTCGGCATGATCGACGCGCTGTACAACGCCGGCTACGGCCTCATCGGCGCCCACTGGTGGACGGCCGGCGGCTGGCCCGTCATCTGGGCGCTGCTCAAGATCATTGCGGTGCTGCTGCCCGTGCTGGGCGCCGTGGCCTACGCCACGCTGTGGGAGCGCAAGTTCCTCGGCTGGATCCAGGTCCGCCACGGACCCAACCGGGTCGGCCCCTTCGGCCTGCTGCAGCCGATCGCCGACGCGGTCAAACTGCTGACCAAGGAACTGATCAACCCGACGGCGGCCAGCTCCGGCCTGTTCCGCCTCGGCCCGGTCATGGCCATCATGCCGGCCCTGGCGGCCTGGGTGGCCATTCCCTTCGGCCCTGACGCAGTCATCGCCAACGTCAACGCCGGCCTCCTGCTGATCATGGCCATCACCTCCATCGAGGTGTACGGCGTGATCATCGCCGGCTGGGCCTCGAACTCGAAGTACGCCTTTCTGGGCGCGCTGCGCGCCTCGGCCCAGATGGTGAGCTACGAGATCGCGATGGGCTTCTGCTTCGTCGTGGTGATCATGGTGTCGGGCAGCCTGAGCCTGGGCGACATCGTCGCCGTGCAGGGCAAGGGCACCTTTGCCGACATGGGGCTGTCCTTCCTGTCCTGGAACTGGCTGCCGCTGCTGCCCATCTTCATCGTCTACCTGATCTCGGGCGTGGCCGAAACCAACCGTCACCCCTTCGATGTGGTGGAAGGCGAGGCCGAGATCGTGGCCGGCCACATGGTCGAATACTCGGGCATGGGCTTCGCGATCTTCTTCCTGGCCGAGTACGCCAGCATGTGGCTCGTGTCGATCCTGGCCGTGCTCATGTTCCTGGGCGGCTGGCTGCCCCCGGTGGGCTTCCTGGCCTTCATCCCCGGCTGGATCTGGCTGGGCCTGAAGACCTTCTTCGTGCTGTCGCTGTTCATCTGGATCCGCGGCACGTTCCCGCGCTTCCGCTACGACCAGATCATGCGCCTGGGCTGGAAGATCTTCATCCCCGTCACGCTGGTCTGGCTGCTGATCGTCGGCGGCTGGATGCAGACGCCCTGGAACATCTGGAAATAAGGTGGACCACGAATGACTGCCGTCGCTGCTTCTCCTTTTTCGATCAAGGACTTCTTCAAGAGCTTCATGCTCGTGGAACTGTTCAAGGGCATGGCCCTGACGGGGCGCTATGCGCTGCGCCGCAAGGTGACCGTCCAGTTCCCGGAAGAAAAGACCCCCCTGTCGCCGCGCTTCCGCGGCCTGCATGCCCTGCGCCGCTACGAGAACGGCGAGGAGCGCTGCATCGCCTGCAAGCTCTGCGAAGCCGTGTGCCCCGCCGTGGCCATCACCATCGAGTCCGCCGTGCGCGACGATGGCACCCGCCGCACCACCCGCTACGACATCGACCTGACCAAGTGCATCTTCTGCGGCTTCTGCGAAGAGAGCTGCCCGGTCGACTCGATTGTCGAGACGCACATCCTGGAGTACCACGGCGAGAAGCGCGGTGACCTGTACTTCACCAAGGACATGCTGCTGGCGGTGGGCGACCGCTACGAGCAAGAGATCGCGGCCAGCAAGGCGGCCGACGCCAAGTACCGCTGAACCGGCGAAGCGAAAAGAAAAACCCATGGACGCCAAGACCGGCTTCTTCTACCTGTTCTCGGTCGTGCTGCTGTTTGCAGCCTTCCGGGTTGTGACCGCCCGCAATCCTGTGCATGCGGTGCTGTACCTGATGCTCGCCTTCTCGCAGGCCGCCGCTGTGTGGCTGCTGCTCAAGGCCGAGTTCCTGGCCATCGTGCTCGTGCTGGTGTACCTCGGCGCGGTGATGGTGCTCTTCCTCTTCGTGGTGATGATGCTTGACCTCAACGTCGACCATCTGCGCCAGAACTTCTGGAAGCACTTCCCGCTGGCCGCTCTCGTCGGCGTGGTGATCGCGCTCGAGATGGCCTATGTGCTGATGGGCGGCTTCCGCCTGCAGACCTCCGCGGCCGACACCGTGGCGGCCGCGAATCAGGTGTCCAACACCAAGGCCCTGGGCCTTCTGCTCTACAGCGAGTACGTGTACCCGGTGCAGGTCGCGGCCGTGATCCTGGTCGTCGCCATGATCGCCGCCATCGCCCTCACGCTGCGCCGCCGCAAGGACACGCGCTACGTGGACGTGAAGGACCAGATCCATGTGAGGGCCAGCGACCGCCTGCAGGTGATCAAGGTGTCGCCCACCCAGGCCCCGCAGCCCGCCGCGCCTGCCGCGGAAGGGGAGAGCAAGTGATGACATTGACCCTTGGCCACTATCTGTCGCTCGGCGCCATCCTGTTTGCGCTGGCCGTCATCGGCATCTTCCTCAACCGCAAGAACCTCATCGTGCTGCTGATGTGCATCGAACTGATGCTGTTGGCGGTCAACATGAACTTCGTCGCCTTCTCCTCCTACCTCGGCGACCTGCACGGACAGATCTTCGTGTTCTTCATCCTCACCGTGGCAGCGGCCGAATCGGCCATCGGCCTGGCACTGCTGGTGCTGCTGTTCCGCAACAAGTCGACCATCAACGTCGATGAACTCGACACGCTGAAGGGATAACGATGGCCACGACCTTGTCTGCATCCACCCTGCTGGCGGTGCCGCTGGCGCCGCTCGTCGGCTGCGTGCTCGCCGGTATCCTGGGGACGCAATTCGGCGGCAACCGCATCGGCCGAGCCGCCTCGCACACGCTGACCATCCTGGGCGTGTTCGTCGCCTTCGTGCTGTCGGCTTGGACGCTCTACAGCGTGGCCGTCGACGGCGCCCGCTTCAACGCCACCATCTACGAATGGATGGTCGTGGGCGGCCTGAAGATGGAAGTCGGCTTCATGATCGACAGCCTGACGGCCATGATGATGTGCGTCGTCACCTTCGTGTCGCTGATGGTGCACATCTACACCATCGGCTACATGGAAGAGGACGAGGGCTACAACCGCTTCTTCGCCTACATCTCGCTCTTCACCTTCTCCATGCTGATGCTGGTGATGAGCAACAACCTGCTGCAGCTGTTCTTCGGCTGGGAAGCGGTGGGCCTGGTGTCGTACCTGCTGATCGGCTTCTGGTACAACAAGCCGACGGCCATCTTCGCCAACATGAAGGCCTTCCTGGTCAACCGCGTGGGTGACTTCGGCTTCATCCTCGGCATCGGCCTGATTGCCGCGTACACCGGCACGCTCAACTACACCGAGATCTTTGCCAAGTCGGGCGAGCTGGGCAAGATGGGCTTCCCGGGCACCGACTGGATGCTGATCACCGTGATCTGCATCTGCCTGTTCATCGGCGCGATGGGCAAGAGCGCGCAGTTCCCGCTGCACGTCTGGCTGCCGGACTCGATGGAAGGCCCGACGCCCATCTCCGCGCTGATCCACGCCGCGACGATGGTGACCGCCGGTATCTTCATGGTGTCGCGCATGTCGCCGCTGTTCGAGCTGTCGGACACGGCCCTGAACTTCATCCTGGTGATCGGTTCGATCACGGCCTTGTTCATGGGCTTCCTGGGGATCATCCAGAACGACATCAAGCGCGTGGTGGCGTACTCGACGCTGTCGCAGCTGGGCTACATGACCGTTGCGCTGGGCGTGTCGGCCTATCCGGTCGCCGTGTTCCACCTGATGACGCACGCATTCTTCAAGGCGCTGCTGTTCCTCGGCGCCGGCTCGGTGATCATGGGCATGCACCACAACCAGGACATCCGCTGGATGGGCGGCGTGCGCAAGTACATGCCCATCACCTGGATCACCTTCCTGCTGGCGTCGCTGGCCCTGATCGGCACGCCCTTCTTCTCGGGCTTCTATTCGAAGGACGCCATCATCGAGGCCGTGCACGCCAGCCACCTGCCGGCCGCGGGCTTCGCCTATTTCTCGGTGGTTGCAGGCGTGTTCGTCACGGCCTTCTACTCGTTCCGCCTGTACTTCCTGGTGTTCCATGGCAAGGAGCGCTACGACCAGAACCCGGACGCGCACCACGACGACGCCCACGGTCATGGCCATGGCGACCATCACGGCCATGGTCACCACAAGCCTCACGAGTCGCCCGGTGTGGTGACCGTGCCGCTGCTTCTGTTGATGATCCCGTCGGTGGTGATCGGCTTTTTCACGCTGATGCCGATGCTGAACAGCTTCTTCGACGGCGTGATCTTCGTCGACACGGCCCGCCACCATGCGATGGCCGAGCTGCGTGAGGACATCCACGGTCCGGTTGCCATGGCCCTGCATTCGCTGACCAGCCTGCCACTGTGGCTGGCCATCGCCGGCGTCGCGCTGTCGTACTACATGTACATGGTCAACCCGGCACTGCCGGCTGCCATCAAGCGTGCCTGCATGCCGATCTACAACCTGCTCGAGAACAAGTACTACCTCGACTGGATCAACGAGAACATCCTGGCCCGTGGCGCCCGTGCGCTGGGCACCGGCCTCTGGAAGGGCGGCGACCAGGCCATCATCGACGGCGCGCTGGTCAATGGCTCGTGGAAGCTGGTGGGCCGCATCTCGGCGGCCATCCGCTGGATGCAGTCTGGCTACATCTATCACTACGCCTTCGCGATGCTGCTGGGGGTGTTCCTTCTCATGACGTATTTCGTCTGGTTCAAGCGCTGACGCGGGCTGGAGAACAAGAAAAATGGGTTTGCTGAGCCTTGCCATCTGGCTGCCGATCGTGATCGGCGCCTTGCTGCTGGCGTTCGGGCGGGACGACCAGGCGCGCTTCGTGCGCTGGGCGGCACTCGTCGGGTCGGTGGCGAGCTTCCTTGTCACCATTCCGGTGTACACGCGCTTCCAGACCGGCACCGCCGCGATGCAGTTCGTCGAGCGTGCGCCGTGGATCGAGCGCTTCAACATCAACTACCACCTGGGCGTCGATGGCCTGTCGATGTGGTTCGTGCTGCTCACGGCCTTCATCACGGTGATCGTCGTGATCTCGGCCTGGGAGGTGATCACCGAGCGCGTCAACCAGTACATGGGCGCGTTCCTGATCCTGTCGGGCCTGATGATCGGCGTGTTCGCCGCGCTGGACGGCATGCTGTTCTACGTGTTCTTCGAGGCCACGCTGATCCCGATGTATCTGATCATCGGCATCTGGGGCGGTCCGAACCGGATCTACGCGGCCTTCAAGTTCTTCCTGTACACGCTGCTCGGCTCGCTGCTGATGCTGGTGGCCCTGGTGTACCTGTACCGCGCCTCGGGCGGCAGCTTCGACATCGCCACCTGGCATCGGACGCCCCTGGGCTCGACGGCGCAGACGCTGATCTTCTTCGCCTTCTTCGCGGCCTTCGCCGTGAAGGTGCCGATGTGGCCGGTGCACACCTGGCTGCCCGACGTGCACGTCGAGGCGCCCACCGGCGGCTCCGCCGTGCTGGCCGCCATCATGCTGAAGTTGGGCGCCTACGGCTTCCTGCGCTTCTCCATGCCGATCGCGCCCGATGCTGCCCGTGAATGGGCGTGGCTGATGATCGCGCTGTCGATCGTGGCGGTGATCTACGTGGGCCTGGTGGCCATGGTCCAGCGCGATATGAAGAAGCTGGTGGCCTATTCGTCGGTCGCCCACATGGGCTTCGTGACGCTGGGCTTCTTCATCTTCAATCCGCTCGGCGTGGCTGGCGGCATCGTGCAGATGATCGCCCACGGTTTCGTGTCGGGCGCGATGTTCCTGTCCATCGGCGTGCTGTACGACCGCATGCACTCGCGCCAGATCGCCGACTACGGCGGCGTGGTCAACGTCATGCCCAAGTTCGCCGCGTTCGCGCTGCTGTTCGCCATGGCCAACTGCGGCCTGCCTGCCACCGCCGGCTTCGTGGGCGAATGGATGGTGATCCTGGGTGCCGTGAAGGCTAACTTCTGGATCGGCCTGATGGCTGCCACCGCGCTGATCTTCGGCGCCGCCTACACCCTGTGGATGTACAAGCGCGTGTATCTCGGCCCCATCGGCAACGACCATGTGAAGGAACTGACGGACATCAACGGCCGCGAGTTCTTCATGCTCGCCGTGCTGGCCGTGGCCGTGCTGTGGATGGGCCTGGATCCCAAGCCCTTCACCGACGTGATGGACGCTTCCGTGGCCGAGCTGCTGCGCCACGTGGCCGCCTCCAAGCTGCCTTGACCAGAGTCCACGCAGACAAGAGAACAAGATGATCGACAAACTCAGCTGGGTGGCTGTCTACCCCGAGATCCTGCTGCTGGTGATGGCCTGCGTCATCACGCTGTTCGACCTGCGTGTCAGCAGCGCGCACCGCACCGCCACCCATTGGCTCACGATGCTCACGCTGGCCGCGACGGCGCTGCTGACCGGCATGAACGCCGTCGCCGGCCACACCTTCCACGGCTTCGGCGGCATGGTGGTAAGCGACCCGATGGGCAACTGGCTCAAATGCTTCTCGGCCGTGGCGCTGATGGTCACGCTGGTCTATGGCCGTCCCTATGCGGCCGACCGCCAGATGCTGCGCGGCGGTGAGATGTTCACGCTCAGCCTGTTCTCGCTGCTCGGCATGTTCGTGATGATTTCGGGCAGCAACTTCCTGATGATCTACCTGGGCCTGGAACTGCTCACGCTGTCCAGCTATGCCCTGGTGGCACTGCGCCGCGACCATGCGACGGCCAGCGAAGCCGCCATGAAGTATTTCGTGCTCGGCGCCATGGCCAGCGGCTTCCTGCTCTATGGCATGTCGATGATGTACGGCGCCACCGGCTCGCTTGACGTCAACGAGGTCTTCAAGAGCATCGCCAGCAGCAAGGTGAACCACCAGGTGCTGGTGTTCGGCCTGGTGTTCATCGTCGCTGGTCTTGCCTTCAAGCTGGGTGCCGCGCCCTTCCACATGTGGCTGCCGGACGTCTACCACGGCGCCCCCACGGCCGTGACGCTGCTGATCGGCGCCGCGCCCGAGCTGGCGGCCTTCGCCATCGTCATCCGTCTGCTGGTGGAAGGCATGCTGCCGTTGGCCTTCGACTGGCAGCAGATGCTGGCCGTGCTGGCCGTGGCGTCGCTGCTGGTGGGCAACCTGGCCGCCGTCGCGCAGACCAACCTCAAGCGCATGCTGGCCTACTCGACCATCGCGCAGATGGGCTTCGTGCTGCTGGGCCTGGTGGCTGGCGTGATCGACGGCAACACGCTCAACGCCCAGTATGCGTACAGCGCGTCGATGTTCTACATCGTGACCTATGTGCTGACCACGCTGGCGAGCTTCGGCATCATCCTGCTGCTGGCCCGCGAAGGCTTCGAGAGCGAAGAGATCTCCGACCTTGCCGGCCTCAACCAGCGTAGCCCGCTGTATGCCGGCGTGATGGCCATTGCGATGTTCTCGCTGGCCGGCATTCCGCCGCTGGTCGGCTTCTATGCCAAGCTGGCGGTGCTGCAGGCGCTGCTGGCTTCGGGGCAGGGCGTGTATATCGGCCTGGCGGTGTTCGCCGTCATCATGTCGCTGATTGGCGCCTTCTACTACCTGCGCGTGGTGAAGGTGATGTACTTCGACGCACCGCTGACGGCCACGACCGTGGCGGCGCCGCGCGACGTGCGGGCCGTGCTGTCGGTCAATGGCGCCCTGATCCTGATCCTGGGCATCCTGCCCGGCGGCTTGATGACCCTGTGTGCCCGGGCCATCGTGGCCACGCTGGGCAACTGATCGCGTCGTGGGCAGCAACGCATCGGCCTGGGTCGTCCTCGGCGTTGCGCTGGTCCTGGCCAACCTGCCTTTCCTGAACGAGCGGCTGCTCGCCGTGCTGCCCTGGCGCACGGCGGTCAAGCCGCTCGCGGTGCGTCTGGGGGAGCTGGTGCTGTGCTATCTGCTGGCCGGCATGGTCGGCCGGCTCTTCGAGGGCAAGCAGGGCATGGTGGCGGCGCAGGGCTGGGAGTTCTATGCGGTGACGGCCGCCTTCTTCCTGGTGCTCGCCTTTCCGGGCTTCATCTGGCGCTACCTTCTCAAACGCAAAGGGTACTGAACCGTGACCGCTGACATCGCCCACCTGGAAGAAAAGAAGGTCGCGTCGGAGCGGCTGTTCGAGGGTCGGTTTCTGCGCGCGTACCGTGACACGGTCGCGCTGCCCGATGGCGGGACCGCGACGCGCGAGTACGTCATCCACCCGGGCGCGGTGGTGGTCATTCCGCTGCTGGACGATGGGCGCATCGTGCTTGAGCGCCAGTTCCGATACCCGGTGGGCCAGGTCATGGTGGAGTTCCCGGCCGGCAAGCTCGACGCCGGCGAGGATGCGCTAGTCTGCGGGCAGCGCGAACTGCTGGAAGAAACCGGCTACCGCGCCCGCGAGTGGGCCAAGGCCGGGGTGATGCACTTGGCCGTGGCCTACTCGACGGAGGTCATCCACATCTACTTCGCGCGCGGCCTGAGTGCTGGCGATCGCAAGCTTGACCAGGGCGAGTTCCTCGACGTGTTCACAGCAGCGCCCGCGGATCTGCTGAGCTGGTGCCGTGATGGCACGGTGACGGATGCGAAGACGCTGGCCTGCTCGGTCTGGATGCAGAACGTGCTTTCCGGCAACTGGGCACTGGAATGGCGGGCTGCGGATAATTCCGCGCCATGAAGGTCCTGAATCTGCGTTGTGCCCATGGCCACGGTTTCGAGGGCTGGTTCGGCTCCGAGTCGGAGTTCGAGACCCAGCGCGACGGTGGCCAGATCGAATGCCCGCTCTGTGGTGACAAGGCCATTGTCAAAGGCCTGAGCGCACCGCGTCTCAACCTCAGCGCCGGGCGCGAGGCGTTGCCGTCTGAAGCTCAGCTTCAACCGCCGCAGCAGCAGAACCCGGAAGCCCGCTGGATGCGCGCCGTCCGGGAGGTGCTTGCCAGGACCGAAGACGTGGGCGACCGGTTTGCGCAGGAAGCGCGGCGCATGCATCACGGCGAGGTGGAAGAGCGCGGAATCCGTGGCCAGGCCACGCCCGAGGAGACCGCCGCTTTGCTGGAGGAAGGCATTGCGGTGCTGCCGCTGCCGCTGCCGCCTGCACTCAAGGAACCCTTGCAGTAGGGTTGTGGATCGACGCGCGGTCGCCCGACCAGGCTGTTGCACCGCGCTCGCCACCGATGACTCAGCCCGCCGTGTGCGGGCTTTGTTGTGTCTGGGCGAAGCTGCACTGGCGCGAAGCGCCGGGATTCCCGAAAGGGGGTGCGGCAGGCTCAGGCCGTGAACTGCAGCGCCGCCAGCTTGGCGTAGCTGCCGCCGCGGGCGATCAATTCGGCATGGGTGCCTTGTTCGACGATGGCGCCGTGGTCCAGCACCACGATGCGGTCGGCCCTTTGCACCGTCGCAAGGCGGTGGGCAATGACCAGCGTGGTACGACCTTCCATTGCCGATTCGAGGGCGGCCTGAACGACCCGTTCGCTTTCCGCATCGAGCGCCGAGGTGGCCTCGTCCAGCAGCAGCAGCGGTGGTGCCTTCAGGATGGCGCGTGCAATCGAGAGCCGCTGCTTCTGCCCCCCCGACAGGCGCACGCCGCGTTCCCCCAGGAAGGTGTGGAAGCCGTCGGGCAGGGCGTCGATGAAGCCCTCGGCGTGCGCAAGGCGGGCCGCATGCCGGACTTCGGCCTCCGTCGCGTCGGGCCGGCCATAGCGAATGTTCTCGAGCGCCGTGGTCGAGAAGATCACGGCGTCCTGCGGCACCAAGCCGATGCGTCCGCGAAGGTCATCCAGCGCAAATCGACGCAGCGACTGACCGTCCAGCCGGATGTCGCCGGTCTGCGGATCGAAAAAGCGCAGCAGCAACTGGAACACAGTGCTCTTGCCCGCGCCGCTCTCGCCCACCAGGGCCACGGTTTCGCCAGGCGCCACGTCGAGCGAGAAGTGTCGCAGGGCCGCCGTGCCCGGGCGTGACGGGTAATGGAAGCCGACATCCTCCAGCATCACCTGGGCGCCTGCGGAGGCGGGTGGTGCGGCCTGCACGGCCTCTGGCGACGAAATGGCGATGGGCGCGTGCAGCAGTTCCATCAACCGTTCCGTGGCGCCTGCCGCGCGCAGCAGGTCGCCGTAGACCTCGCCCAGCACCGCCAGCGCGCTCGCCAGGATGACCACATAGACCACCGTCTGGCCCATGTGACCGGGACTGATCTCACCCCGCAGCACGGCCTGCGTGCCGGCGTAAAGGCCCCAGAGCAAGGCGGCCGAGGTGGCAATGATGATGAAGGCGACCAACACGGCCCGCGCCTTGGTGCGCCGCACGGCCGTCTCGAAGGCTGCCTGGGTGGAGCCGGCAAAGCGCTCGGCCTCGCGGGTCTCGGCCGTATAGCTTTGCACCACCGGAATGGCATTGAGCACCTCGGCCGCGATGGCGCTGGCGTCGGCCACGCGGTCCTGGCTGGCGCGGGAGAGCCGCCGGACGCGGCGGCCGAAGGCCATGGCCGGCAGCACGACGAGCACGAGCACCAGCGCCACCTGGGCCATCAGCCAGGGATTGGTCCAGATCAGCATGGCCAGCGCGCCGACGCCCATGACCGCATTGCGCAAGCCCATGCTGAGAGAGGAGCCCACTACGGTCTGGACCAGCGTCGTGTCGCCCGTGAGGCGCGACAGCACCTCGCCGGTCTGCGTGGTCTCGAAGAACTGCGGGCTCTGGTGCAGCACGCGGCCGTACACGGCGGTGCGCACGTCGGCCGTGATGCGCTCGCCCAGCCAGCTCACCGTGTAGAAGCGCGCGGCAGAGAACAGCCCCAGCGCGATCGCCACGCCGAACAGGGCCAGGAAGTGTTCGCGCAGTGCCATCACCTGATCGCCGGGTGCCGTGGGGGCCAGGCCGGCGTCGATCAGGCCGCGAAGCGCGATGGGAAACACCAGGGTCGTGACCGCCGCCATGACCAGGAACAGAGCCGCCATCGCGATCTGGAGGCGGTAGGGGCCAAGAAAGGGCGCCAGGCCGGCGAGCGAGCGGGGGGAGCTTTTGGCGTTCTTCACAGGAGTGCGGGGCAATCGCGGCGCAGTGGCCGGGCCGCGCGGATTCTAACGAGACCTTGCCACCCCAGAATCAGCCTTGACAATATTTGACGAGGCAAATAATATCTCCCCATGTCCAAATCAGAGACGACTCCGCCCGGCGGCACCGCCGGGCCGCCGCCCGTGGATTTCTACCGGGCCGAGAGCTACACCGCCGAGGAAAGCCTGGGCTACGCGATGAAGCGCATCCTGACCTGCGTGTCGCAGGCCGTCGAAAACGAACTGGTCGAGCCCGGCGGCCCGACCTATCCACAGTGGGTGCCACTGCACAAGCTGCACATGGGTAGCGCTGGCACGGTGGCCGAACTGGCCCGTGAGTGCCAACTGGACACCGGCGCCATGACGCGCCTGCTGGATCGGCTCGAAGCCAAGGGGCTGGTGCGTCGGGTGCGCTCGCAGGAGGACCGGCGGGTCGTCAACCTCGAATTGACGCCTGAGGGCCTGAGTGCTGCCCAGAAGGTGCCGGCCGTGCTCAGCCGGGTCCACAACGAGATGCTCGCCGGCTTCACGAAGGTGGAGTGGGAGCAGCTCAAGGATTACCTGAACCGCATCCTGGGGAACGCCCAGAGAAAGCAGGCCGCATGCCATCGGGCATCGGGCCAAGGAGTTTCGCGATGACTTTTTCTTCGACCCAGGGCCGCGAGGGCCGTCCGGCGCTGATGGCGGTGGGCCTGGCGGTTGCGTTGCTGGCCGCGGGCTGTGCCGACACCGCAGGCATCGCCTCCCACGCCCGCATGCGGGATGCGGTGCAGGCGGGCGTGCCGGCGAACGCGCAGCCGGCCAACGATTTCGCGCAGGTCGACGCGCAGTGGTGGCATGCCTTCGGCGATGCCCAACTCGACACGCTCGAGCAGCAGGCCCTGGCGGCCAGCCCCAGCCTGCAGGTGGCCCAGGCCCGCGTCGCCAAGGCGCTCGCGGCGACTGGCGTGGCCGAAGCGACAGGGCGACCGCAGCTCAGCGGCGACGCACAGCTGCTGCGACAGCGCTACAGCGAGAACTACATCTATGGCGCGCTCGGCGGCACGGTGCAGGAAAACGGCACGCTGCAGCTCAATGGCAGTTGGGAGCTCGACTTCTTCGGCCGCAACCGCGCGGCCATCCAGGCTGCGGTGGGCAGTGCACGCGCCGCGCAGGCCGATGCCCAGGCGGCGCGCATCCTGCTGACCACCAATGTGGCGCGCAGCTACATCCAGTGGGCGCGGCTGGAGGCGCAGCGCGATGTCGCCCGCCGCACGCTGGCCCAGCGCGAGGAGACGCTGCGCCTGGTGCGGGATCGCGTGTCGGCCGGCCTGGACACCCAACTAGAGCAACGACAGAGCGAAGGCGGGCTGCCCGAGGCACGGCAGCAGATCGAGGTGCTGAACGAGCAGATCGAGAACGCCCGGCATGCACTCGATGCGCTGGTGGCCGTGCCCGACGCCACGCGTGGTCTCAGGCCGCCCGCGCTGGCGTCGCTGCAAGCGGTGCCGCTCGCCACGCAGATTCCCGCCGACCTGCTCGCCCGCCGCCCTGACGTGGCGGCTGCCCGCTGGCGCGTCGAGGCGGCGGCGAGCGACGAGGAGAGCGCCCGCGCCCAGTTCTATCCGAACATCAATCTGACCGCCTTCGTCGGGACGCAGTCCATTGGATTCGACAAGCTGCTCAAGTCGGGTAGCCTGCAATGGGGCGTGGGGCCCGCGCTGCACCTGCCCATCTTCGAGGGCGGGCGCCTGCGGGCCAACCTGGGCGGCAAGGCGGCCGACCACGACGCGGCCATCGAAAGCTACAACGGGGCCGTGATCGATGCCGTGCACGAGGTGGCCGACCAGGTCGCCAGCGCGCGGTCAATCGGCCGGCAGCAGGTTGAGCAAGGCAATGCGCAACGCGCCGCCGAGGACGCCTACCACATCGCGCTGCAGCGCTATCAGGCGGGGCTGGGCACGTACCTGAATGTGCTCACCGCCGAGACGGCGGTGCTCACCCAGCGCCGCCAGGCGGTGGACCTCGCTGCCCGGGCGCTCGATACCCAGGCCTCGCTTGCTCGCGCCCTGGGTGGCGGCTGGGCCGGCGATGCTCCCGCGGCCGCGCAGACGGCCGCCCTCAACGAATCCGCCGCGGCGCGCTGAGACGCAGCGCCCGCACGTCCGCAAGGAGCCAGACCATGAACGACAACATTGCTTCTTCTTCCCAGGCCGCCGACGAGAAGGCGCCCAACACCCGTCGCCGCAAGGCGCTGACGACCCTGGCCGCGGTGGTGGTGGTGGCCGGCGCCGGCTGGGCTGCCTACGAGTGGCTGGTCGCGAGTCATTACGAATCCACCGACAACGCCTATGTCCAGGGCAACATCATCCAGATCACGCCGCAGGTGGCTGGCACGGTGATGAGCATCGCAGCCGACGAGACCGACTACGTCAAGCAGGGCCAGCCACTGGTGCAGTTGGACCCGGCCGACGCCCAGGTGGCGCTCTCGCAGGCGGAAGCCGCACTGGGCCAGGCCGTGCGGCAGGCGCGCACGCTCTACGTCAACAACGGCTCGCTGGCCGCGCAGGTCAACCTGCGCCAGGCCGACGTGGTGAAGGCCCAGGCCGACGTTGCTCGCGCGCAGGACGACCTGCAGCGTCGGCGCTCCCTCACCGGCAATGGGGCGGTTTCGAAGGAAGAGCTGAGCCATGCCGAGACGGCGGTCGCCAACGCCCGAAGCGCGCTGGCGGCTGCACAGGCGGGCGTTGCGGCGGCCCGCGAGCAACTGGCCAGCAACCGGTCGCTGACCGAAGGCACCACGGTCGAGGAACACCCCAGCGTCCAGGCCGCCGCTGCGAAGGTGCGCGAAGCCTGGCTGGCGACTCAGCGCGTCGCGCTGCCTGCGCCGGTCGATGGCTATGTGGCCAAGCGCACGGTCCAACTGGGCCAGCGTGTGGCGCCGGGCGCGCCCCTCATGTCCATCGTGCCGCTGGGACAACTGTGGGTCGACGCCAACTTCAAGGAAAGCCAACTGCGCAGCATCCGCATCGACCAGCCCGTGACGCTGACGGCCGACGTGTACGGCAAGAAGGTGGTCTACCACGGCAAGGTCGCCGGCCTTGGCGTTGGCACGGGTGCGGCCTTTGCGCTGCTGCCGGCGCAGAACGCGACCGGCAACTGGATCAAGGTGGTGCAACGCGTGCCGGTGCGCATCAGCCTGGACGTCAATGAACTGAAGGCTAATCCGCTGCGCGTCGGCCTGTCGATGGACGCGGAAGTCGATGTGGCCAACAGCAACGGCAAGATGCTGGCCGATGCGCCGCGCGCGTCCGACTTCGCATCGACCCAGGTCTACAACGGGCAGGACGATGGTGCCGAGAAGGCCGTGCAGCGGATCATCGCGGCCAACCTCGGGCGGCCGGTGCCGGCTTCGGCCGGCCCCGCGCCGGCTGGTGCCAAGCCGGCCGTGGCCTCGCCGTCGAGTCAGGCTGCCGAGGGCGGCGCCCGCCACGCGCTGCAGGCTTCGGCCGCCCCGCGCCCGCTCTGATCGCCGCGAGGAATTTCATCCATGGCTGCTTCTGAGCCAAAGGCGGCCGCGGCCGCCATTGCGCCACTGGAAGGCTCGGCGCGCGTGCTGGGCACCATTGCCCTGTCGGCCGCCACCTTCATGAATGTGCTGGACACATCCATCGCGAACGTGTCGCTGCCCGCCATCTCGGGTGACCTGGGCGTCAGCCCGACGCAGGGCACCTGGGTCATCACCAGTTTCGGCGTGGCCAATGCCATTGCCGTGCCGCTCACCGGCTTCCTGACACAGCGCTTCGGGCAGGTCCGCCTGTTCATGGCCAGTGTGCTGCTGTTCGTGCTGAGCTCGTGGTTGTGCGGCATGGCCCCCAACATGACGATGCTGATCGCCTTCCGGGCGCTGCAGGGCTTCGTGGCGGGGCCGATGATCCCGCTGTCGCAGACGCTGTTGCTGTCGAGTTATCCGCGCGCCAAGGCGGGCCTGGCCATGGCGATGTGGTCCATCACCACGCTGGTGGCGCCGGTCATGGGGCCGCTGCTGGGGGGCTGGATCACCGACAACATCTCGTGGCCCTGGATCTTCTTCATCAACGTGCCGGTCGGCCTGTTGGCGGCGTCGGTCACCTGGAGCATCTACCGCAAGCGCGAGACGCCCACGCGGCACGTGCCCATCGACGCCATCGGCCTGGGCCTGCTGGTCGCCTGGGTAGGCGCGCTGCAGCTGATGCTGGACAAGGGCAAGGAGCTCGACTGGTTCCATTCCGGCGAGATCATCGCGCTGGCAGTGGTGGCGGTCGTGGGCTTTGCGTTCTTCCTGGTATGGGAGCTGACCGAAAAGCACCCGGTGGTCGATCTGTCGCTCTTCAAGCGCCGCAACTTCTGGTCGGGGGCGCTCGCCACGTCGGTGGGTTACGGCCTGTTCTTTGGGAACGTGGTGATCCTGCCGCTGTGGCTGCAGCAGTACATGGGCTACACGGCGACGAGCGCGGGCATGGTGCTGGCCCCGGTCGGCCTGTTCGCCATCGTGCTGTCGCCCATGGTGGGGCTCACGGTGGGCAAGGTCGATCCGCGTTACTACGCGACCATGTCCTTCATCGTGTTCGCGCTGGTGGTGTGGATGCGCTCGCACTTCACCACGCAGACGGACTTCGAGACGATCATGATCCCGACGCTCATCCAGGGCATCGCGATGGCCTTCTTCTTCATCCCGCTGGTGACCATCACGCTGTCCGGATTGCCTCCAGAGCGCATTCCGGCGGCGTCGGGGCTGTCGAACTTTGCGCGCATCACGGCAGGCGCGATGGGCACCTCGATCTCGACCACGCTGTGGGAGAACCGCGCGGCGCTGCACCATGCGCAACTGGCCGAAGCCGTCAATCCGAGCAGCCCTGCCGCGAGTGCAACCCTGTCGATGTTCGGCAATGCCGGTTTCAGCGCCGAGCAGGCGCTGGCGCAGATCAACCGGCTCGCGGACCAACAGTCCTTCATGCTGGCCACGGCGGACCTGTTCTATGCGTCGGCGGTGCTCTTCATCCTGCTGATCCCGATCATCTGGATCGCGCGGCCCGCCAGGGGCGCAGCAGGAAGCGACGCGGCGGCAGGCGCCCACTGAAAACGAGGCGGGCCTGTCGGCCGCGCCGCGTTCCGCGAAACGAACAAGACAACGCCCGCCGGCAGACACGCCGGCGGGCGTTGTCGCATGCGCGGCGTGTAACTGCTCACCCGTCGGCGGGGCCGTGGCTCCCAAGCAATGGTCTGGGCCCGCGCTGCGGCGCTTTTCGCGCATTGCACTGCAGCATCCGCATTTGCCCCAGTAGCAGCCGAGAGAGCCGCTGCCAACAATGCGCCAACGTTCGAGGCTTGCGATGCAGGCTCCCCTGGTACGACAACGACGGAAACGCATGACCCCAAGATTCGATGCGCAGCGGCAGGAGGCCCGCGGATGAGCGACATCATTCTCGAGACACGGCAGCTCACGAAGGAGTTCAAGGGCTTCACCGCGGTCAGCAAGGTCGACCTCCGGGTGCAGCGTGGCGCGATCCATGCACTGATCGGTCCCAACGGTGCCGGCAAGACCACCTGCTTCAACCTGCTCACCAAGTTCCTGGAGCCGACGTCGGGCACGATCCTGTTCAACGGGCTCGACATCACTCGCGAGCGGCCCGCACAGATCGCACGCCGAGGCATCATCCGCTCCTTCCAGATCTCGGCGGTCTTCCCGCACCTGACCGTGCTGGAGAACGTGCGGCTCGCCCTGCAACGGGCGCTCGGGACCTCCTTCCACTTCTGGAAGAGCGATCGCACGCTCGTCCCACTGAATGCTCGGGCACGCGAGCTTTTGGCGGAGGTCGGCCTCGAGGCCATGGTCGACGACCTGGCGGTGAACCTCCCTTATGGGCGCAAGCGCGCCCTCGAGATCGCGACCACGCTGGCCATGGAGCCTGAACTGATGCTGCTGGACGAACCCACGCAGGGCATGGGCCACGAAGATGTGCACCGCGTGGCCGAGCTGATCAAGCGCGTTTCCGCCGGGCGCACCATCCTGATGGTCGAGCACAACATGAGCGTGGTCTCGACCATCGCCGACACCATCACCGTGCTTCAGCGCGGTGCCGTCCTGGCCGAAGGACCTTATTCCGCCGTGTCGCGCAATCCCCAGGTCATGGAAGCCTACATGGGCACCACCGACGGCCAGCTGCAAGGAGCCCACTGAATGCGCGAGTCCTCGTTGCCCGACGCGGGTTGGGTACGTGATCCGGCTGCAGCCTGCGCAGCCACGAAGGAGCGTTCATGACCACGCCCGCATTGGCCATCGAAGGCCTGCATGCCTGGTATGGCGAGTCGCATGTGCTGCATGGCGTGGACCTTCATGTGAACCCTGGCGAGGTCGTCACCTTGCTGGGCCGCAACGGCGCCGGCCGCACGTCTACGCTGCGCGCCATCATGGGCCTGACGGGCGCCCGCAAGGGCAGCATCCGGGTCGGCGGACAGGAGACGATCGGGCTGCCCACTCACCGAATCGCCCATCATGGTATCGGCTACTGCCCCGAGGAGCGGGGCATCTTTGCCAGCCTGTCGGCGGAGGAAAACCTCCTGCTGCCGCCCCCACTCAAAGGGGTGGGCGCCGGCATGTCGGTGGACGAGATCTACGCCATGTTCCCCAACCTGGCGGAGCGACGCCATAGCCAGGGGACGCGCCTGTCTGGCGGCGAGCAGCAGATGTTGGCCGTCGCGCGCATCCTGCGCACGGGGGCCCGGCTGTTGCTGCTTGACGAGATCTCTGAAGGCCTCGCCCCAGTCATCGTGCAGGCCCTCGCACGCATGATCACCACGCTGCGCGCCAAGGGTTATACGGTGCTCATGGTCGAACAGAACTTCCGCTTCGCGGCGCCGCTGGCTGACCGCTTCTATGTCATGGAGCATGGCGTCGTCGTCGAGTCTTTCGATGCGGCCCAGCTCGACGCCAAGATGCCGCTGCTCAACGAGCTGCTCGGCGTGTGATGCACCCCACACCCGTTCCGATTTCACCCCTAGGAGACACACCATGAAGATCACCCTTACCCGTGTTGCGACGGCTGTCCTGGCGCTGGGCCTCGCTGCACCGGTGCTCGCGCAGGAAAAGGTCAAGATCGGCCTCGTCACCGACATGTCGAGCCTTTACTCGGATGTGGAAGGCAAGGGCGGAGCGACGGCGATCCAGATGGCCATCGACGATTTCGGCGGCAAGGCACTTGGCCAGCCTATCGAGCTGCTGACTGCGGATCACCAGAACAAGGCGGACATCGCCGCATCCAAGGCGCGCGAGTGGATCGACACCGCGGGTGTGACGATGGTCTTCGGTGGCACCAACTCGGGCACGGCCCTCGCCACGGCCAAGGTGGCGGCCGAGAAGAAGCGGGTGTACTTCAACAACGGCGCGGCGACGTCCGCCCTCACCAACGAGCAATGCACGCCCTACACGGTGCACTATGCCTACGACACGGTCGCGCTGGCCAAGGGCACTGGTGCAGCGGTCGTTGACCAGGGTGGCAAGAGCTGGTTCTTCCTGACGGCCGACTATGCATTCGGCCACGCGCTCGAGGCGGACACCACCAAGGTCATCAAGGAGAAGGGCGGTACCGTGGTCGGCTCCGTGCGCACGCCGCTCAACGCCAGCGACTTCTCGTCCTTCCTGCTGCAGGCGCAGAACTCCAAGGCGCAGATCCTGGGCCTGGCCAACGCGGGAGGCGACACCATCAACTCCATCAAGGCCGCCAAGGAGTTCGGCATCGACAAGACGATGAAGACGGCGGGGCTGCTCGTCTTCCTGTCCGACATCCACAGCCTGGGCCTCAAGAACACCGAGGGCCTGCTGCACACCACCAGCTGGTACTGGGACATGAATGACGACTCCCGCAAGTGGGCGCAGCGCTTCTTCGACAAGACCAAGCGCATGCCCACGGACATTCAGGCGGCCGACTATTCGGCGACGATGACGTACCTCAAGGCTGTCGAGGCTGCCAAGACCACCGACTCGGACAAGGTGATGGAGCAACTCAAGAAGATGACCATCAGCGACTTCTACGCCAAGGGTCAGATCCGCGCCGATGGCCGTTTCGTGCATGACATGTACCTGGTCGAGGCCAAGAAGCCCTCGGAATCTAAGCGGCCTTGGGACTACTTGAAGGTCGTCAAGACGCTGCCGGGCGATCAGGTCTTCACCACCAAGGCCGAGAGCAAGTGCGCTCTCTGGAAGTAATGGACGCGGGCGGCTGAAGCAATAGCTCGTCCCGCCGGTTTCTTGTGCCGGGTCTCGCGTGCGGGCCCCCGGTCGGCAGTCTCTTCCAGCGCCATGACATGACCGTTTCCCTTCCTGCCTTGCTGAGCCAGCTGTTGCTGGGGCTTGTCAACGGATCGTTCTATGCGATCCTGAGCCTCGGCCTTGCCGTGATCTTCGGGTTGCTCAACGTCATCAACTTCGCCCATGGCGCGCTGTTCATGCTCGGCGCCGTCCTGAGTTGGGCGGCGATGAACTACTTCGGCATCGGCTACTGGTGGATGCTGATCCTGGCGCCGTTGATCGTCGGGCTGCTGGGCGTCGTCATCGAGCGGCTGCTGCTGCGCTGGATCTACAAGCTCGACCATCTCTATGGATTGCTGCTGACTTTGGGACTCACGCTGCTGGTGGAAGGTGTCGTTCGGTCCTTCTACGGCGTCTCCGGTCTGCAGTACGACGCGCCGGATCAGCTGTCCGGTGCCACCAACCTGGGCTTCATGATCCTGCCCAACTATCGGGCCTGGGTCGTCGTGGCTTCGCTCCTGGTGTGCCTGGCCACCTGGTTCGTGATCGAGAAGACCCGTCTGGGCGCCTACCTACGGGCGGGTACCGAGAACCCGAGGTTGGTCGAGGCCTTTGGCGTCAACGTGCCGTTGATGGTCACGCTCACCTACGGCTTTGGTGTCGCGCTGGCCGCGTTCGCGGGTGTCCTGGCGGCTCCCGTCATACAGGTGTCTCCGCTGATGGGGCAGAACCTCATCATCGTGGTGTTTGCCGTGGTGGTCATCGGCGGGATGGGCTCGATCATGGGTGCAATCCTCACCGGGCTAGGACTCGGGGTGATCGAAGGTCTGACAAAGGTCTTTTACCCCGAGGCATCCTCAACTGTGGTGTTCGTGATCATGGTCGTGGTGCTGCTGCTGCGTCCCGCAGGCCTGTTCGGCAAGGAAAAGTAGCAAAGGTGTCACTCGCAATGAACTCCAGATCCACCTTGGGCTATGGTCTGTTGCTGGCGGCTTTGGTGGCCGCACCGTGGCTGGGCGCCTACCCGGTCTTCGTGATGAAGCTCATGTGCTTCGCGCTGTTTGCCGCGGCGTTCAATCTCTTGCTGGGGTATACGGGCCTGCTGTCGTTCGGGCACGCTGCCTTTCTTGGCGGCTCTGCCTACGTGGCCGGTCATGCGATCAAGGTCTGGGGGCTTACCCCCGAACTGGGGCTGTTCCTCGGGACAGCGGTGGGCGCGGCGCTCGGCTGGGTCTTCGGCATGCTGGCGATCCGTCGACAGGGGATCTACTTCGCAATGATCACGCTGGCGCTGGCGCAGATGGTCTACTTCTTCGCGCTGCAAGCCCCGTTCACCGGCGGCGAGGATGGTCTGCAGGGCGTGCCGCGCGGAAAGCTGTTCGGCGTCCTCAGTCTGCAGAGCGACCTGACGATGTATTACGTGGCGCTCGTTGTCGTGGCCCTGGCGTTCGCGCTGATCGTGCGCACGGTGCACTCGCCATTCGGGCAACTGCTCAAGGGGATCAAGGAGAACGAGGCCAGGGCGCTTTCCCTTGGCTATGACGTCGGCCGTGTGAAGCTGGTGGCCTTCGTGATCTCCGCCGCGCTTTCGGGTCTGGCCGGTGCACTCAAGACGGTTGTCCTCGGCTTTGCCACGCTGACGGATGTGCACTGGTCCTCGTCGGGCTCCGTCATTTTGATGACGCTGCTGGGTGGCCTGGGCACGTTGTCGGGTCCGCTGGTTGGCGCCACGGTGGTCGTGGCGCTGGAGAACAAGATCGGTGAGTTGGGTAATCTTCTTGCGTCGGTGACGAAGGTTGACTGGTTCAGCACCCTCGGGGAATCCGTGACGATCGTGACCGGGCTGATCTTTATGGTTTGCGTCCTCGCCTTCCGACGCGGGATCATGGGGGAGGTGATCGCATTCCGGAGCCGCAAGCGGCGATAGCTGCTCGGTGCTTCGGGAAGGCCGCGGCGCGGACGAATGGTGGGGCCGCTTCGGCAGCATCCTTCGTATCTCACATGAGAACCTGCGTGCGAGTCGCAGTTGCCGAGCAACGTGACTCCACGCATAAGTCTCTCCAGTGAGTTGTCGACGCTGGGGCGCCACTCAGTTGGGCACCCTGTCAGGCAGGACAAAGAATTTGTCGGCAGCTTGATTCCCCGGCGAAAACCCTCGTATACTGGCGGGCTCGCTGACTGATACGTAGCCTTTGGTTGCTGAGTTTGGCTGGTGAGGGGTTTGAGAGAGTGGCGGCGGCTTCTGAGTAAAAAAAGAAGTTGCGCTTTTAGAA